>NZ_JBHVSO010000001.1:0-1429797 GCF_042885155.1 Brevibacillus sp. NPDC058079 | reverse complement strand
GAACTAGTACGCCAGTATGGTTGTAAAGTAAACCATAAAAAAGTGTTACGGTTGATGCAAAATCTGGGGATTAAAGCAGTTATTCGCCGGAAACGTGCCCATATCACCACTTTTCAAGCCATTGTTTCCGATGGACGTGTAGCCGAGAACATGCTAAATCGTAATTTCGTTGCTCAGAGACCAAATCAAAAATGGGTAACTGACGTTACCCAATATCGAATCGGAGATGAACGCATCTATCTCTCAGCAATTAAAGATTTGTGTACGCGCGAAATTGTTGCCTATCATATCAGCTCTCGAAACGACAATGCGCTTGTTCTTCAGACTTTCAAGAAAGCATTTAAAACACAAAAAGACGTGACTGGTGTGATCGTTCACAGCGATCAGGGTCACCAGTACACGTCTCATGCATACCACGACATGCTGCCTACGGTTGGCGCCAAAATCAGCATGTCACGACGAGGCAATTGCCTAGACAACTCCTCGATGGAGAGCTTCTTTTCTCATTTGAAAACCGAAGCTCTATATCCCTATGATATACGAGATGTACAAGATGCTCAAAGAAGAATTGAGGAATATATCCATTTTTACAACGAAGAACGTCTTCAACTGAAATTAAAAAAACTGACGCCTAGTGAATTTAGACGTCAGTTAGCGGCCTAACGGCCAGGGTTTTTCTTACTGTCTACGAAATGGGGTCTTGACCATTTTAAGGAGACGGTTTTTTTACTGTAAATGTCTATTCGTATCCGGAATTTGCGGGTACACGAAACAAATACTTTATTTGACCACGATTTCAACTTTTGTTCCGTTTGGAAAATCCTCTAATTGGTTGGATATCCACGATCCAGCTCCTCGATTATCTGAAGGCGATATGTATTCGATATGTGCTCCCGTGCCTCCCTCAGCGCACATGGCCATAGGCCATTCATCTCGATCATATCCCTTTTTTGTAGGAATGCCCTTGAGAGAATCTTCGCGATTTTCATCTGCTCCATCGCGGTCAATTGTGCATATAGCTGACTTCCCAGAGGCAATCGCTTCTTTGATATGCTTTGCAGTCTGAGGATATCGATCAGACGGAAAAACAATCGTATGGTCTACGTTCCCGTTGCTGACTGTTTTTTCCTCTATGGGTACAAGTCCAAAGAAATAGGCGGCGCCGATCAGCAGCACCACAATCAACATCAGCATTTTTTTCTGTGTCATGCTTTTGTCCTCCAATATAAGTTCTATTTCAACCGCCCAGCATTATGGAGAAGCGGTGTGATTGGCCTGAGTAAAGGGAGCTAGCTATACCTGCAAAGGTCGGAAGTCCAAAGAATGACGACCCAAATGTATCGAAGAGATTGCTAACCTATGAATAAAAAGAGGCACCTCCCTGTTTTAGAGGAGGTGCCTCGTCATGTTATTTGGTATATTCCATCACTTCAAACGATTGAATCTTACTGAAAGCCACATAATCTTTGCGAGCAGTAAATGGCCCTTTGTTAAAGTCCTTATCGAACATGTATGTTTCTTTTCCTCTACCATCTGCACGGCCATTATACCAGTCGATGAAGTCTTGAACTTCGGTTGCAGTTAATTCAAACTCTTTCTCGAGACCACTGATCATTTTAATAACCAGTAGAGCGTTGTCACCGGTTGGTTCTGGCTCAGGCTTTGGCTCAGGATCTGGATCAGTACTTGTGATTGTATCGCCTGTCATCTCTATTTCCATGATTCCTACAGAACTACCAGACGGATCATAATAACTATTTAGTACATTAATACGATAATACCTAAAATATTTGTCATTATTCGTTTCTACTGTTATTGGAGTTCTATCATTTTCAAATGTACCTTCAGTAACAAGAGACCATGTCAAACCATCATTTGAACCATAAAATTTCCAGTCTTTTATAAGTGACTGTAGAGAGTCATTATGAAATAAAGGGGTTATAGTCATGGTATTAACTTTCTTTTTTTCGGAAGGACCGAAGTCAATTTTTAAAAAATGTCCTCCTTCAGGGGGAGTTGTTGCATAAACGTACCAAAAATCTAAGTGGCTAAAATCAACAGAATCGTCAAATGCTTTCCAGCCATAGTCATTCCGTCCACCGCTTCCATAATGTGCGCTTTCACTAATAATAATAGGGCCTGGTTTATCAAAGTCAGTCATAGTTGGAATAAGGTCCTTATTGGTTTGTTGATCTTCAGCTAAACTAATGTTTTGCCCAGAAAATAAAACGGCAGTGATTAGACCCATACTTACAAAAAACTTACTGCATCTCTTTACAAAATTCATAAAAACCTCCTTGAACTGTTAAAAATGGATAATTTCTCTTAGGAATATATTACATTTCGATGATTTGAGCAAAACAGTAAAAGGAATAAATTCAAATCAAAGGAACATTCAATGAAAATGTTCATATTGTGTTCAAGAAATAGAAAACCCGTCCCTATTTTTAAGGAGACGAGTTTTCTTCATAAAATATTTAAGATTGAAGGGCTCTAAGCAGCATTATTTCTACATCCATAACGCACCCACAAATCACCCACAAAAAGATGAAATGATTTGATGTCGTTTGATACAACAGTAGGAAGTAGATTTAGTGGAACCACATTGCCGTGTTAGGGGGGCAGATGGGCATATTTCCGTCTGCAACCATATTGAAATTGAGCATGAAGTTAGTTCCTTCTCTGTTTGTCACCACTTCATCGACCCAAAAGATTGGCTGGATTGCAATCGAATTGTCAGCATTGAGCACTGCAGCACTACTATCATTTACTGTCCCCCAATGCCAGCTGAAAGCACGAACATACTGCTCGCCAAGTAGTACACCAAGTGCGATACAGTCGTCATTTTCAAGTGTTTGCTTGTTAGATTTCAGTTCGCGTACCCACTCGGTGATGACTTTGACAATATCATGGGGCTGATCGTCCAACTTTACTTGCAGAAGCTTTGCAGCATGCTGCTGAAATTTAACAATTTCTTGTAGGGTTTCATTATCGAGTTTGCCTATTTTGGCAGGTTCATTTCCTTGGATTTCTTTCATGCGTGCCACCTCAATATATCATTTATTTAGGGAAGCCAGTTAATCACTAGCCTTTGAATTATTTTACAATAAACTATTTGTATCACAATAGTTATTAAATAGAAACACAAATAGCCGTTCCTATAATGGACGGCTAAAAGTGAAGTCCAGGACGCTAAGGACGAATACGTCCCAAACGACGGATAGGACGGACCCCTTCTATAGACCAATCACAAGTGGGCCTATTATACCAAGTAGCAACATCGCCACGAGTATACCGTCCAACATGAAGATTAGGTCCTGTCGTTACGCCTGAAAAGTCTACAGTGCCAAGGAGTTGTCCACTTGGGATAAACATCGCTTTCTGTAAAGTGGTAGATGGTCTAACGTGAGCGTACTCAGTATAGTACTCATCCCTTCCTTGGACCAGGACCATATTAGTATACAGGGGGCAATGGTTAGGATCTGTGCAATGGGGGCTACTATTTCTGATATCTGCGACTGTTCCCTCCTCCATAGCATAAACAGGTGTGCCAGGGATGTATCTATATTGGGGGCGGTCACCAACAAACCGGGGGCGAAGAAGGGATGTGCCCCAATCAATAACATTAAATACCAAGTCTTGCGAACCGGGATGATCAGGTCCTCAGTCGTTAGAGATCAAGACACTTGATTGACGTATCAAAGGGATGTCTACCAAACACTTTCAAATATTCATCACCCCAAGGTTTTTTACAGTTTAGTACAATTATTTACGAGTGGTGACAGCTACCCTATATGTTTTGGGATGCCATTACTAGGTTAGTAGAAATGCCAATAAATCTCACTTTTATAGGGTGGATTCAATAAAGGAACTACTTCCTGATGTAACAGCAACTTTTGAGAAAACCCTTGAATAGTATAACGATTACTACCCTAATCATACTTGCAATGTCATATACAGTTGAAGCGTATTGGAGCAAGTCACAAGAGGCTTGATTGCATCGATATCGAGAACTAATTCATGTTGTAACCACTTCAGTAGGAAATGTAAACTGTTTGGAGAATATGATTAATCAATTATTCGAATAGGGGGACTTTAATGTGGGCTTGTTAGACGGTCTAATGGGTAATGCTTCGGAAGTTAACATTGCAGATGTTCAAAAGGAGTATGCTCAAATCTTAGCGAACAATGAGAGCATAGAAAAGGCGTACAAATTAATTCGTGATATGTTCATCTTCACCAACAAGCGGTTAATACTGGTTGATAAGCAAGGCATTACTGGTAGAAAGACAGAGTACCATTCCATTCCTTATAAAAGTATTCATCATTTTAGCATTGAAACAGCCGGAAATTTTGATTTGGATGCGGAATTGAAAATTTGGGTTTCTGGAAGTGCAGTACCGATCCAAAAACAATTTAACAAGAACTTGAATATTTATCACATACAGAGCGTACTGGCCGAGTACATTTTGGATTAGTCCGCTTGCTAAAAAGTCCTCCTTCATTCCGGGGAGGGCTTTATTTCTCACGCAGAGATGACGAATCAAATTTTAGAACAGCTAAAAGAACAACAGAACCAAAATAATAAGAAACTAGACATTATTGCACGTTCTCATTTTATTTGGACATAAGGAAGTATGACAAACTATTTACCAATATTTATACATGAAATAGCTGCCCAATCAAACCGATAAAAGTAATGTAATAGGATATCTAGTGTAGATTCTCTTGGGGATATGGCGTACGACTTAATCTGTGCAGATGAGTCTGCGCTATTTTTTTGTGGCAAGAGAAGGTATGCATACCTATATATACTTGTAGGAAGTATTGAGGTGATAACTTACTATATAGATGACCACTTTTTTATTCACGTATTACTTCTTGTGTACCCCAATTTGCTTAAAGCAATTGGGGACTTTTTTGTATCGAGGTGACCTCATGCTTATTTCACCGATGCTGTTCGAACAGGTAGATAAGCCATTATCCGACGGCCGTTACATTTTCGAATCTAAAGTAGCTCTATAAAACAATAGGTACATGATAAAAAAACAATCCCAATTCTTTTGTACCATACATTACAAGCAAAATTTAATTTGTACAGTTTTTTAAAATAAGGCTCCGTTAAATGGTTGTCTTAACGTATCGATCTCTAGTTCTAATTCCTGAATTTCCTATAAGAAAGAGAGTTAGGAATACCTTGACTTGGAGCTTACTCTAAGTATGGTTTACATAATCTTTTCTATTCGTAGATTTGAGCAAAACATTAAAGGGAATAAATTTAAGAAAGGTAAAAATATGGGAAATGTTCAATGAGAGTTCAAGAAATAGAAAAACCGTCCCTATTTTAAGGAGAGACGGGTTTTCTTCATGAAATATTTTAGATTGAAGGGCTCTACAGCACGCCAATGATATTTAATTCGATATGCTAATGGAACTTGGAGCGGGACCAAAAACTGGGGCTAATCTTGGCGGGTGCAGCTTGGGGCTAAGGCCAAAAAATTCACAGAAGTTCATAATTAGCGGGCTCCACTTCTCAGGATCGATGTAGTTCTTCTCGCCAGTCATTAGGATTTGTTCATCAACATGAGCACGTATTATCTTTACTTCAATTGCTTTTAAAGAACTGGGCAGTTCAAAATTATGGACTTGTTCTACCACTGCCTCTAATTGAACCGGGCACTCCGCAACGCGTGGAGGCCGAATCAGGTCCGAATTTTTGGGGGTGAGCCCAGCCGTTCCGAATTTATCCGGTTCAAATCGGTATCCCACATTAGCCTTACGCTCCGGGACAGGATTTCGTCCAGTTAGTAGAGCCAGACAGTCCACCGCATGAGCAAGATCAGACGAAGGAAGATTCAAAACACATTCGCGTTCGCGCAACAAATTGGTAACGGTTTGAGATGAGCTACTCATTCCAAGCATGCATGATTGATTAAGCCACCATGCAGAAGACATAGGGGCAAGGTTGACAGAATTGTCCTCATTTAATGTGCTGATGAGTACAACTGGCGTCCCAAAGTAAAGAATTTTTGGTTCAACTACCTTGTGCATAATGCGCTCCCTCCACTATAAAAAGAAAAGTTTTCCATCGTCTCAAATAAGAGACCTATTTCAAATTATAATGACTATTCTTTTCGTTATTTTGCTGTTTCATTTCGATTGAACTTTACAAAACATTACTTGTGAGAAGGGGAAGGAGTAATCAATAGCTTGGTTGATCTAGAGGATTCCCCAATCTGTAACATGGGGCAATCTCTTTTCTTTATATACACAAAAAATATAAAAAACATTGACATATAGGATAAAATATGTGATTATCTTCTCTGTCACTTATAATGATAATCATTATCACACAAAACTTCACACCAAACATCACGTGACAAGGAGAAATGAGCGTATGAAAAAAGGAACACGAATCGTACTGGCCTGCTTGGTTGCAGTAGTCACTGCCGTATCGGCAGGTTGCGGAAGCAGCCAAACGGCTTCGGAAGCACCCAAGAAGTCTGAGACACGCGTAGTTAAGCATCTGATGGGGGAAGTGACAATCCCGGCGGAACCAAAGCGGATTGCAGACGTATCGGGAGCAGCGGAGGAGCTATTAATTTTGGGACACAAGCCGGTTGCGACGGCAAATACATACAAGACTAAAATCATGTCCCACGTAGCGGATAAGCTGACAGATGTAAAAACGGTTGGCTGGATGTGGGATGACTCTATCAATCTGGAAGCAGTGGTAGAAACAAAGCCAGACCTGATTATTATGAATAACCGCCAGCAAAAGATGTACGATCAACTATCCAAAATTGCGCCGACTGTCGTTCTGGAGACAGACATGGATAAATGGCGTGATAAGTTTAAAGAAATCGGCCGCCTGTTTGGACAAGAAGAGGACGTGAACAAATGGCTGGCTGGCTATGACGAGAAGACGAAAGGGATGCGCGAGCAACTCAAGCAAGCGTACGACGACCAGACCTTTATGTTCCTGGCCGTAACCCCCAAATTGTTCCGCGTGTACGGAAAATATGGATATGCAGATATCTTGTTCACTGATCTCGGCCTGAAGCCGGCAGTTGGAACACCAACGGATAAAACAATGGAAATGATCGAGCTGGAAGGACTGACGAATTTTCAGCCAGACCATATGTTCCTCGTCAATTTCGGCGGAAAAGCGGATGATATATATGCAGAACTGAAAAAGAGTCCAGTATGGAAAAGCAACAAGGCAGTTCAACAAGGACATCTCTATGAGGTAACCAATGAAACATTCAACATCAAAGCCTTTGGCCCAATTGGAAAGGAAATGCTCCTAGACGAGATTGGGAGCATGTTGCTGAAAAAACAATAACCATACGATCGACGCAAAAGATGGGGCTATTCGAAAAGTCGGTTTTGACTTCCCATTTGAGGAAAAATGGTTTCCTAACGTGGATTTGATAACGGTATATATCGCGTTCCGGATTGTGGTCTGAGGACCTAACCTTTCAAAAGTGGCGGGTAATCTCCTAGTCACTTTCCTTAAAGCCTGTCAGAACAAATAATGAAGGAGAAGCTGGGAGAAACGAAATGTTTTCCCAGCTTCATTTATTTGTCTGGTGCTCCTGGACAGGATTTAAAAAAGTAACATTTGCGGAAAGCCCGCTATTCTTGATTGAAACCTCTACACCGACTTTCATCGCAAAGGGCGTTCCATCAGCGGAAAAAGGTGAAGATTTTCAATGGGCAGCTTCATCCTATCAAACTCGTAAATGTATGAAAGTGCTAAATGCCATCAAAGAAGCCATTTACAAAAGACACGTTTTGTAAATGGCTCGGGGAATTGTAACAATCTTATTTTAGAAGTGCGAAAGATTCATTTATTTTCAAATCACCATACAGTTGGTCAAAAAGCTTGCCGTCTTCAGATTGGGAATCAAACGGATTGGACTGTGGCGTTGTATAGACATACACCATGTCATTTGATTCTGCAATGGATGTCCCTACAGGCGTCCCTTCCTCGCTAGAGAGGCGAGTCCAATCAGGTTTCATGAAAACGGAGATCATTAGAAGCGTCTCAGAACCTTGGCCATCCTTCGTCGTATAATCGAATTGCACTACATGCTTGGCTGATGGCAGAATTTTGTCAGCCTCTACACCTGCATATTGGTTCACCTTGTAGTGCCCGTTCCAAGAAATTGGCGGCTTAAAGCTGAAATTTGCCTGAGAGTTAGTGTAAAGTTCAGTTTTTTTGTTTTCCTGTGCAACAGGCTGTGCAGAGTGTTCTACTTTGCCATTGTTAACAGCAAAGATGATGCCGATCACTAAGACGGATGTAAGCATGATGCCGACGATGATTTTTTTGAGACTCATGTTGGTTTCCTCTCTCTTCGTATATGGGGTAAAGTTGTTTGTAAGTGCATT
Source organism: Brevibacillus sp. NPDC058079 (assembly GCF_042885155.1). Lineage (NCBI taxonomy): Bacteria > Bacillati > Bacillota > Bacilli > Caryophanales > Paenibacillaceae > Brevibacillus > Brevibacillus sp. NPDC058079. The sequence goes on along the minus strand of NZ_JBHVSO010000001.1, from coordinate 1,421,400 downwards.
ATAAAGGAACAATATATGAAGGTCGTTACAGAAAAGAGACATTTTTCTATTCCATAAAACTTATTGGGTCAATAAGGCACCTGACAAATGTGATCACAAATCCCGTGAGATCTCCAGCGACGGCAACGTTCGTAACACTCTATATCCAATCGTACTCTTCTTGAGTCTAGATATGGGAGACATAACGTTTCACAATCTTCATGAGGCGGACTTACACGTCTACATTCGTTTATACATTCTTGAAAGCTAGGAAGAAATTCAACCAATTGACCATTCACTTTCTTGAATCGCTTAGACTTAGATTTTTTCTTTTTCAAGTGACATCCCCTCCTGATGACGATCTAAGATAGCGTACGAAATGAATTACCCTTCTGATTGGCCAAATGTACTAATATCTTGAAAATGTATGTAGATCAGTATTTAGGAAGGTCACCAAGATGGAATGCAAGCTTCGTTCCACCTCACTCTTAAGGAAAAGGAAAAAGTGGCTATTCGACTTTTCACGGGAAGAATGAGCGATGCAAATATGCATAAAGCCCGTCTTCACAATCAAGACGGGCTAAAAGCTATTCATGTTTTATTGAATCGTAAAAGTAGCTACGATAACATTTTGATCCTGGTAGGAATAGGGAGCTTGAAATTGTACGTAGCGATACCCGTCCGCATCAGCCTTAATAATGATTCCTGTCGTACCGCTCCAAATTTGTTTATTTTGAGCATTATAGACTGTGTAATTCGCAAAGGTACCTTTTGGACTGATACGGAGCTCCTGCCCTTTCTTTAGATAAATCGCTTCTTTTGGACTTAACTGTCCAGGAGTAAGGTAGTAATATTTAGTGAATTGTTGTTCTTGTTTTTGTTGCTCCATGGTTACTGTGTCTGCTTCACCTTGAACTTGAGCATTGGTAGAAGCGGAAGCATATACAGGTGCGCCAGAGAGGAGTAAAGCGAGCATCGAAATAGAGAGAAGCTGTTTTTTCATACCTAGTACACTCCTTAGGATCATTTCTGATCAAATTCTAAATACACGAACTAAAAGTAATTATACTCAAATTGAATGAATTGGTAAATATTTACACACAAAAAACAGAAGATTGCCTATTCATATCTCTTGAACGCAACTCCCTATCACGGTAGTAGTCATGGAAAATGACACGGTTTATCTTGTAGCAGGGGATAGCTTTATGAAAAACGAACTGAGTGTAAAGGTTTTTTGGAGGGGAATAAATGAACGTTCATTTGATGACAATTACGGATGCAGAGCAAGTCGCAACTTGGCAATATCCGCAGGAATATTCTTTTTATGACTTTGAAAATAGTCCAGAAACATTTCAGGAACTATTAGACGGTACCTATTATTCAGTTCAAGATAATCATGGTCAGCTTACCGGATTCTTCTGTTTTGGGCTCAATGCTCAAGTCCCAGAAGCTCGAAAGCAAAATCTTTACAAGGGCGAGGACGTGTTGGATATCGGGCTCGGAATGAAACCAGATATGACAGGGAAAGGGATTGGCTTTTCGTTTTTACAGGCTGGGATCGAATTTGCCAAACAGCAATTTGAACCAAAATATCTACGTTTAAGTGTTGCTAGCTTTAATCATAGAGCAATTAAAGTGTATACAAGAGCGAGATTTAAAGAAACGGCCTCATTCGTAAACAATGGGACCCCCTTTATCGTGATGACGATGGAAATGGAGAATCTTGAATAGGCATAGTACAGAGCATGCCATTTAACATAAGAAAAACGGTGATGAGGCTGTAAAATTCGTGGTTTTGAGGTAAATCGGTTGTAATAAAAAATGCCCCTAGCAAGGGGCACAAAAGACTCCTAATCGAATGATCTATCGTTTAATCCATGGAGTATCGCCAGAACTTACGGACAAACCATTACAATAGCAAAAACAACAGCAACGAGCTTTTTCATAATCAACACCCATAAGGTTTCGCTTATAAGTTAAAATTAAATAATATTCTGAAAGTATGTAGTTTTATCAAAACAAGTCAAGCGATCCAGCAGAGGTTGGTACTACAGTCTGGGGGATATTGCAAAGGATAGGGACGTATCCGTACACGCTTAAATATAGTAAACGGATTAACAAGGGAGCTATACAGTGACGAGTTCTTAGGTTCCTAACAAGAAGACGTGAAAGGCGTTAAGCCGCTCGGGGAAAGAACCGGGCGGCTCTTTTGTTGAAATCGCAGGTGATAGAAATACCACTGAAAAAGTTTTGTCGTATGACAGAGTGTCCAAATCTAACCTCTCCACAATACTACACTCCGTCTACTAAAGCGTAACGTAGGAGGAGTGGACAAAAAGATGGGATCAAAGCTCAATGATGCCAAAGAGGGAGAAGGAGGGCAGCTTAGCCGCCCATAACATTGGACAGAAATTAGCACTCATCACAACTACAAGCAACAATTGTTAATAAAACGAAAAGAACCAAAACTAAAGCAAAATTGTCGTCAAAGAATCCCATCGATATCACCCCTTCAAGTGTATGAGGAATAACCTCAAACTCAAGCTATGCAAATTAAGGCGCTATGTAAGGGCGATATCACAGTAAGTGGGAAATTTGGGCATGCAACAGCCTGTTACTTGTCATGTCCAACAGCTCAATAATGTTAAATCAGTAGGGGGATAAACGACAAAAAAAGGCTATCCCTTAGCCACATTCATGGCATTTGGGACAGCCTTCTTGGAACTTAGCTACTTCTACCAAGGGCATAAGCATCTGCCATGATAAATAATGCATGAATCTCCGCAAGGCTCAATTGAATAATTTGAACCTAACTTTTTCAGGAGCTTCTTCAGCATGATCATTCACCTCCTTGGTAGATTTATTTTCCATGTATTACCATTCTATCGTGACTAAGTGATTTAAGAACATGAATATTTTTATAAATTGTGTACGGTGTCAAAGTTTAAAGCCGGTTTGAAGAACTTGGAAATAATCTGAAGTGATTTCGTCAAAATTGGAGTCTGTTTTCTCAAGATACTTCCAATAAATTAAGTCTTCAGATTCGATATGCAGCATTTCCATTTCAAATTGTTGTGACTTCCACACAATAATCTGACCAATGCAAAGCTGGGATTCATGAATAACTCTTAAAGAAGGGTCATGAACGATTTTACTGTCGACAAATTCACAATTGATAATTTCCGAAGAGATATTAGATTTTTGTAATTCTGCAGACTTGCATTCAGCCCAATCACGGAAAAAAGATAAAATCATTTTTCACCCCAGCCAATCATGGATATAGTGATGTAGCATGTGTTCTAGGTAATATTCGGAGATTTACGCTGCATCAAAATCGAAAAGAACATAATCGCTCCAGAGCCTATAAAGCCAATAACACTCATCAGCGTATCAAAGGGGTGATACTGATGGGTAAATACTTGAGCAATAGAAAGTCCCCACAAAAGTGTAGGAATAGACAGGAAGATATGTATTTTTCCATTATGCGTGAACCTGACATAGAGTAGAGCTACTACCGTAGAAACGAGATAACTGAAAGAGAAAAGGATCGTGTCCCAGGTCGAAATGGTTACTGGAATATCACTTGAAAGAAGCGATTTACAAGCCCAAAGAATAAAGAACCAAAAAGCAAAGGCCAAACCAATCATCATTTTCAAAAGACTTTTCATAATTTGATCCGCCTTTAAATGGTTAGATTGGTGAAATAGTATCACGAATGAAAAAAGAAAAACATCATACCGCTAGTTAAATAGTCGGTGCATGATGTTTGATTAAAATAAACAATGTAGATTTTACGTTTGCTTTCTTTAACCTTACTACTTCATATCAATCATAAACTTCTTATACATCCCTTAGCACCTTTGTCGCCAACAATCACTAGTATTTGTATTGGCAGATGTCGTTCGTCTCAGTCTTTATTGGATGGGTTGGTGTTAAGCGCTATAAGTCGGCCATCCGCAATACCCGTCAGCTTCACATGGTACACGTTGTTCTTTTGCGCTGCTAACACCAGGAAATGAAAGCGATAGAAGTAATGCAGCAGCAATACCAAACAGAGCAAATTTTTTCATAAATCTTCCTCCTTATAAGTATGAACGAAATGAGGATGATAGGTATACGGAAAAAGACCATCCCTCTGCCACGCAAATAGCTGTTGGGACGGCCTTTTTAAGTACTATCTGACATTAAGCGGGACACATGCAATGTTTTCCTGCTGGTATGCACTCCCGAGGACATGGGCGGATTGAGTTAGCACCAATTTTTTGAAGTAATTTCTTAAACATTGTTATTCACCTCCTGAATTGGGAAAATATAACTTCTGATCCAATAATAACACACATACACTCTAGATAACATATAAAATACCAAAAATTCGGAAAATAAAAATCTACTTAAGAAATGTCAGTGTCGTACTATTCACTATCACCCATCCGGCTGGAATAGGGGAGCCTAGCATTACCCAAATTTGATCACCAAATGCAGCGTTTTTAATTGTAGTAGTTCCGTGCTTAATCTCAGTTGATGTAGAGGAAGTTTCTTTTCCTTTCCAGTCATACTGGGTAGTGCTAGCTGCGAAGGAGACCGATTTCTTCTGTAAAGGGAGTGTTGCTCCGTGGGCGGTTATGGCTAAACTTGGTACCGTGACAACAGAGCTTACTGCTAGAATCATCAAGGCTTTCTTAATCAATTACAACAACCCTTCTTGAAAATATCACGAAGTTTGTGGCAAGTCTGTATGGGAGTGATACACGTCATTTGAAACCGATCACAAACTGACGTATAATCAGGTATTATTGATTAATCACTAAAAGGGAGGCGATCTCGCAATGACGTCGGTCAATCGTAAAACGGAAATCATCTCTGCTGCCATTGAAGTCTTTGCTGAAATCGGGTATTTCCGGGCAACGACAGCGCAAGTGGCAGAGCGTGCAAAGATTTCCCAGCCGTATATTTTCAAGTTTTTTGCATCGAAGGAAGCTTTGTTACAGGCAGCCTTGGAGGCGTCGTGGGAGCGGATCATTGACTCTTTCCGTCTCGTTGTGGATTCCGCATCCAAAGAGCAATTGGAAACAGATTTAATCAAGGCATATGAAAAGATTTTGGCTTCCCATCAAAATGAAATACTTCTTCAAATGCAGTCCCAGACGATTCAAGAGCCTTCGATTCGAGAGGCAATGCGCGAAGGATTTCGGGAGGTTCGTCAGATCGTCCTAACAGCTTTTCGTGAAGCGGGCATTGCGAGCCCGGAAGAGAGAACACTTATTTTCCTGGCAAGAGGAATGCTGTGTAATATTTCAGCAGCTTTGGATATGCCAGAATTAATGGAGGTGTAGCGGAGAAAAAATTGTGACAATTAGTTATTGACTAATCACTAACTAAAAAGTTATAGTTCAAATTAGTTAGTGATTGATCAATCACAAATTAAACAAGTGGAGATGATCCGAATGAAAAAAGCGATTGTAGTCGGGGCAACAGGCGGAACGGGAGCGGCTATTCTGAACGAGCTCATCAAACGAGGAGTTGAAACGATTGCTTTTGGACGTTCTAGACAAAAGCTAGAGCAAATGGCGTCAGAGCTAGGGAATCCAGCACATTTGTCACTGGCCACCGGGGATGCATTCCGGTCTCAAGACATCGTAGCAGCATCGGAAGGAGCGGATGTACTATTCCATTGTGCAAACGTCCCTTATCACGAGATGGTAAATAAGCTGATCCCACTTGGCGAAGCCGTCATGGAAGCCGTCAACAAGAGAGACTTGAAGGTTGTTGTGGTAGACGGCATTTATCCATACGGGCGAAAGCAGATAGAACCAGTGACGGAGGAGCATCCAAAGCAACCGCATACGAAGAAAGGAAAAATCAGGTTGGCATTTGAACAGATGCTGTTTAGCAGTCGCTGGGATCATGCGCGAACGATGATTGTCAGATTACCGGATTATTACGGACCTACCGCTAATCAAGCATCGTATTTGGGTTCCACACTTGAGGCAATTGCGGCTGGAAAACCGGGGCTTTTCATTGGGAATATGCATGTTTCTCGCGAGTTTGTTTATTTGCCGGATGCGGCGAAGATGATTGTGGAGTTGGCCAGCCGTGAGTTTGCTTATGGACAAAACTGGCACATTCCAGGTGGAGGCATCATTTCCGGTCGAGACATCGTTCGAATCGCTCAAAAAGCAAGTGGCACCGTGAAGCCTGTCATTCCTCTTGGGAAAATGGGTTTGTCTTTGCTGGGGATGTTCGTCCCGGTGATGAAGGAGGTTGTCGAGATGCTGTACTTAACCGAAACACCGTTGATTCTTAGCGGAGAAAAATATAAACGGCTTATTGGACCAATCCCAGCGACGAAGTTCGAGGAGGGTATAACGGCAACGATCCAGCATTTACAGAATCGTACTTCCATGAAATAAATGATAAGCACTAGTTATTGATTAATCACTAACAAAGGAAATGACAAAATCATTTTAAATATTCCTTTACAGGAATATTCCCTTTGGTGTATATTTTACCTAACAAGATGATCACAATAACGCTGAAGGAGATGAGATGAACGTAGAATCCATCATGTAACGAGGTGAGTGACATGTCGGGGATGAATCCGGGCATGGACATGGCGACGCTGAGTGCTTTGGCTGAACCGAATCGTATGAAAATCGTCGAACTTTTGCGCGATGGTCCTCTAACTGTAGGGGAAATCGCAGACCAACTGGGCCTTCGCCAGCCCCAAGCCTCGAAGCATTTGAAGGTGCTTAGTGACAACGGGATCGTGGATGTGAAGGCTGAAGCCAATCGTCGAATATATAAACTCAGGCCCGAGCCCTTCCGAGCGCTGGATTCTTGGGTGAAGTCATTCCAGCGAGTTATGGAAGAAAGATTTGATAATCTGGAAGACTATTTGCGGGAACTGCAAAACAAGGAAAATACTTGAGATCCATTCAAATGAATGAGGAGGAATTGCTATGTCAAGAAATACAATGGTTTCAAGGGTAGAGAACGAGCGGGTGCTGGTACTGGAGCGTGTATTCGACGCGCCAAGAGAACTCGTGTTCAAGATGTTTAAGGAGCCTGAGCATCTCAAGCGTTGGTGGGGACCGAAAGGCTGGGAACTCCCGGTTTGTAATGTCGATTTCCGACCAGGTGGTGTTTGGCACTATTGCATGAAATGCGTCGATAAGAATCAAGGTGATTTTTACGGCATGGAATCTTGGGGCAAAGGCGTTTATAAGGAAATTGTTGAGCAAGAGAAAATCATCTATACCGATTACTTTTCAGATGCAGAAGGCAACACAAATGATACCATGCCTTCGACAGAGGTTATGATGGAATTCATCGATATGGGTGGCAAGACGAAGCTGGTCAGCCGTTCTGAATATGTATCTGCAGAGGCCATCAAAACTGTCATGGACATGGGCATGCTAGAGGGCATCACCCAAACGTGGGATCGTTTGGAAGAGAGTCTGAACGAGATCAAGTAAGGGACATATAGGAAAGGCCGCCTGGCATTGAAGACCCGGCGGCTTTTTCAATTTAGTTGCAGATTTATTTCACCATCAGCGTAATAAAATCGTTCAGCTTATCTAGCGAAATGATATTTTGATTGCACGTCGCACTGTCTTGGCAAATGAAGTTTCCTTTTTTCAAATATGTTCCATCCCCAGAGCTTTTTGCTTCAAGGACGAACATGCCGATTTCTTCAAAGCGATTACAGAGCGCACAAAGGCCTTTCTTATTTACATTGGTAAACTGCCCGTGAATGCCAATCAGTTTTCCTTCGTGGTAAGCGACAATATACTTCTTTTCCGTCGCAGTGTCTAGCCAGCCCACATAAGAGATTTCTGAAAAATCGATTTCTGCTAAATTCGAGATTTTAAGCTTCTTTACTTTTGGAAAGAGCTTCTTAATAGAAGACTCTGTGAGAGAAGGGAATGGAATCACAAACGGTGAAAGCTGGTGCAAAAACTGTTTTCCTTCTGCTTTTTCTTTAATCGAGTCAATCGGATGCAAAATCTCTTTTTGTTCTGCAGTTATGTTCGGGAACAACTGAAAGATTTCTTCATGGGCGATTTCTTTTCGAGCACGAATCACATTGACATCTGTACTGGTCGCATAGGCGTTCATGATTGCTTGAACGCGTGATTGAATGAAGTGATACTGATGTGTATGGATAAAAGGTTCCATCTTGCGGTTCCTCCTGTTTCTGTCTTGTAAGGTGGGTTCCTCTTTACTTTAGTGTGTTTGCAAGAGAGGAGAAAGGGAGAAGACTTTTCACAAAAAAACTCGCCATAAAAAAGCACTGACAACCTGTATGGAAAGGTCACCAGTGCTTTATAAATGTCTATTTGGTATACACGATTTTTTTAATCGTCTCTGTAGACAAAAAGTATTCCTCCGCTAACTGAGAAATAGCCGTCCCGGCCCGAAAGCTGCTTTTAATAGCCGTATTCCGCTCATCCAGAAGTTTTCTCCCGCCAGTGCGCGTCCCCCATTTTTGATGGGTTACTTTTGTCTTCGGAATGTAAATGGTTTCTCCTTGCACGTACTTTTGAATTTCTGCGAGTAACGATTCAGGAAGGATTAAATTTGCTTTCACACATTTCATTTCTGCTCGCTCCTTATTTAAAAATAGGCAAATAAGGGGCAAAGCCAAGAAATAGGAAATGAGATACGCAAATGAAGGCGATGATTCGATTAAACAAGAGACCACCTCATGCAAAGTATCGCCTCACTATTTCTAGGCTTTGCATGAGCCGCTGCGGTATGTGGCAAATTGAGAGCATTCGCCATTCGTACACCCCCCTCGAGGTCCATTTTAAAAACGGTGCCCCCAGTCCTTTTCGGGAAGGGAGTATTTGTAATTATATAAGAAAATGACGTTTTTGTATAACGATACTTACAAAAATGTAAGTGGATACGTAAGGGAAGACGATGGTAATCATCTCTATCGACCGATAAAGTAATACTTGCTTGGCTATCAGGAAAGAGAGAAAGGGGAAAGTCATCATGAATTTACGTAATAAATTCAGTCTGGGTGTGAGTTTGCTTGTTGCAACTGTCTTATTTACAGGATGCTCCCAGGACGCAAATGGAGTTATCTTGTATGGAACTGAACAACAAATTGATCAAGCATGAACAAAACAGTCCAAAGATGTAATCGCGACTGATAATTACAATGTGAAAATGGTATCTGCTGGTGAACAAAATGCGATGGTCATGAACAAAACGGCGGCCCAATCGCTGCTGGAGAAGGAACTGTTGAGAAAAGTAGATGAGGGGAATAACACGACACCAATCGATGCCTTACCGCAGATCACAAGCGATGCAGGGGTATACTTTGCTAAAAATGAAACGGCCAATTTGACTGTTGGTCCGAACAAGCTCACGTATCAAGGCAATGTGATCATTGGCGACGGGCGGAGCTATGCTGATCTTTTCGTGATTGTGGATGATCCCACTTGGGAACAAGTGGAGGGAACCACCAAGAAAGTCTCGGTATGGGGATATAACAAAGATCCTAAGAATGAGATGGGTACTTTCAATGTGGAAACGGAACAGCTCGTTCACATGAAAGAAATGGATACAAAGAAATAGAAAGAAAGGCAGATTTATGGTCTGCCTTCTATTTTTATCTATGATAAATCGTTTACAGTCCATGGAAACTCCTATATAGTTACAATAATGAACGTGAAAAGAGGTTTTGATTGTATATGATGAAACTCATAATCGCTAAGTAAAATTCGAATGAATTTTATATGGGAAAAGGTCAAATGAAGGGCGTGCCCTTTGTTTCTTTTTTATACCTTTTTCAAAAGCGATTAGAAGGCATTATATCTCATCAAAACAAATTTCACGTTTGTGCATCATATCTATTCTGTTCGGGATAGGTATCTTCATCACAACGATAAATTTGACCATGAGAAGAGAATTCTTCTTGTGGTCTTTTTTATTGGAAAGAAGGGATTGCTGAAAAGGAATGAATGATGACAAACAGCACATACAACAGAAAGGGAGGTTTTTACGTGGGTGAATATCGATTGATCAGTGACTACAAGCATATCGAAAAATACAAAGAGAGCTTTAATGACCTCGCCAAGCAGATCTTTCAGCTCGATTTTAAAGAATGGTATAACAAGGGCTTTTGGAATGACAACTATGTTTGCTATTCCTATTTGGATAGGGAGCAGGTTATTGCTAACGCTTCTGCCAGTAAGATGATCGTGACATCCAATGGCAAAGACTATAAGGCACTTCAGATCGGGACGGTCATGACGCATCCTGCCTATCGTAACCAAGGATTGGCAGCGAAATTGATGAACCATATTCTTGAAACATGTGAAAAGGAATACGATTTTATTTATTTGTATGCCAATGATACCGTGCTCGATTTTTATCCGAAGTTCGGATTTGAGAGAGTACAGGAAAGTAGTTTTCGCTTATTGGCATCTGATTTGAAAAAGCAAGTAGGACAAAAATCAGTCATACGCAAGCTAGATGTTGATAATGAGGCTGATTTTATCGTCATGAAGGAATTTGCTGCCAAACGAATCCCCGTTTCAGTGAGTCTAGGTATCAAGGATAGCGAGCATCTGTTGATGTTTTACTTGCTGCTCGTTTTTCGGGATGTAATCTATTATGTCGAAGAGGAGGATGTGATTGTCTTATTGGAACGAGAAGATGACCAACTGCATGTATTTGATTTGGTAAGTAAAAAACCAGTTGATATAGTAGCAGTCATTTCTCATTTGGTATCGCCTGAGACAGCAATCATTCATTTTCACTTTATGCCGGATAGTGAGAATGAGAAGATCCAATCTGCTTTGATGACAACGACGGATGATGTCTTATTTGTTCGTCCCTCGTTCAAAATGGAGACAGAACATTTTCGTTTTCCGCTTACTTCACACGCATAAAAGGTTTGAAATGACACATCGTGTGAAACAGTAAAATAGAAGAAAAAAGCAGACGTCCAGTATGGAAGGATGTGAGGGGAAAAGCATGTGTGGCCGTTTTACTCTCGTAACGAACTTGGAAAAATGGAAGGAACGCTTCCAAATCGAAGTCATTCCATTTGATGCAAAGCCAAGGTACAATATTGCACCGGGTCAGTTCATTCCAGCGATTATTGCTGATCGCGGCGAGCGACGTATGGGTCAGTTGAGATGGGGGTTAGTGCCATCGTGGGCTGCCGATGAGAAGAGCAGCTACAAAATGATCAATGCGCGCTGCGAGACATTAAATGAAAAGCCCGCATTCAAACAGCTTTTCGCCCGAAAGCGATGCATCCTTCCTGCTGACAGCTTTTATGAGTTTATGTGGACAAAATTTGCACCATTGATTTTGGGCGTCGAGGGTTACTAGTGTAGCGATCACCTATCGAAAAGGATGTTATATCAGAAAAAATTGATTTAATTATTGCATCTTCTTGGTAATCGTGCATATAATAAATACATCAAAAAAAATTGATGAATGAGGTTGTAATCGATGAACGATATTAAGCACAAATTGGAGCAATATGAGAAGAAATTCAAAGCTCTCTCCGATCAGAAGCGCCTTGAAATTATGTATGAGCTTTGTCAAAGAGGCAAAACATGCGTATGCGACCTGACAGAGGTTTTTGACATGCCTCAATCTAAATTATCGTATCATCTCAAGATATTATTGGATGCCAACCTAATTATCAAAGAGACAAAAGGTACCTGGAGTTACTACGATTTGAATGATGATGAAGTGAACCACCTATTATCGGAAGAGCTTTGTTGTATCTTCAGAAAAACAGGCAAAGGTAGTTGCTGCTAATTTTTTTAGACCTTATATCAATTTTTTTTGATTAATGGTTTTTAAATTAAAGGAGGAATCTTAAATGAAGTATGTACATGTTGGCGTTAACGTTACCAATCTGGAGAAATCTATTGAGTTCTATCAAAAGGTTTTTGGGGTTAACCCTGTAAAGGTAAAGCCTGATTATGCTAAGTTCTTGCTTGAAACCCCAGGATTAAACTTTACATTGAATGTTCGGGACGCTGTAAGCGGAAACCAAGTTAACCACTTCGGATTCCAGGTTGAAAGTGCAAATGAAATCCTGACTCATAAGGAAAGACTAGAAAAAGAAGGCTTTATCGCTCGTGACGAGATGGATACGACATGTTGTTATGCTGTGCAGGATAAATTTTGGGTTACTGATCCAGACGGTAATGAGTGGGAATTTTTCTACACAAAGTCTGACAGTGACGTTCATAAAATCGAGTCCACATCCTGCTGCGTAGATTCAAAAACAGAAGCAACCAATTCTTGCTGCTAAGACAAAGTGGGAGGCTCAATGAAACAACTATCATTTTTAGATCGCTTCTTGACCCTTTGGATCTTCCTTGCTATGGCAGTAGGGATTATGATCGGAATTTTCTTTCCTGCTTTCACCAATGGATTGAATAGCTTACAAATTGGTACAACATCCATACCGATTGCTATAGGTTTAATCCTGATGATGTACCCTCCTTTAGCTAAAGTTCGATATGAAGAAATGGGGCGCGTATTTAAAGACATTAAGGTTCTTTTGCTATCCCTTATTCAGAACTGGGTTATAGGCCCGGTTTTGATGTTTTTATTAGCCATCATTTTCTTGCCAGATAAACCAGAATATATGGTAGGGCTGATCATGATTGGATTGGCACGTTGTATCGCCATGGTGATTGTGTGGAATGACCTCGCAAAAGGTGATGCAGAATATGCAGCCGGACTTGTGGCTTTCAATTCTTTGTTTCAGATGCTTTTCTTTTCAGTATATGCTTATGTCTTTGTCACCGTAATCCCGGAATGGCTTGGTATTCAGGGTGCAGTCATTAGTATTACGATGGCGGAAGTGGCAAAATCGGTGTTTATATATCTAGGTATTCCTTTTCTTGCCGGGATGCTGACGCGCTTTACTTTTGTAAAAGTTAAAGGCAGACATTGGTATGAGAAAGTGTTCATCCCAAAAATTAGCCCCATGACTCTGATTGCCTTACTCTTTACCATCATTGTCATGTTCTCAACACAAGGAGAAAACATCGTAAGCGTTCCACTTGATGTTGTTCGCATCGCCATTCCACTTCTCATCTATTTCATCCTCATGTTCTTTATCTCTTTCTATATGGGGAAAAAGATTGGCGCAAATTATCCCGTTACTACGACGCTTGCTTTCACAGCAGGTAGTAATAACTTTGAATTAGCTATCGCTGTGGCAGTCGGAGTGTTTGGGATTCATTCAGGTGCCGCCTTTGCAGCCGTCATCGGCCCTCTTGTGGAAGTACCTGTGATGATTGCATTGGTTAATGTAGCTTTATGGTTCAAGCGCAAATATTTTTAGCAGCACATTTCCTAATTTACGCTGAAAAGGTGTGTACATCATGGAAAACAAAAAAACGATTTACTTTTTATGTACAGGAAATTCTTGCCGAAGCCAAATGGCGGAAGCATGGGGAAAAAAATACTTAGGTAACGCCTGGAATGTTTTTTCTGCTGGGATTGAAGCCCATGGTGTGAATCCAAATGCCGTTCGAGCGATGAAAGAAGTTGGCATAGACATTTCCGATCAAACATCAGATGTCATTGACTCTGATATTTTAAACAAGGCTGATCTGATCGTGACACTATGCAGCCATGCCGATTCCGTTTGTCCAACCACTCCTACTCATGTAAACCGTGTCCATTGGGGATTTGACGATCCTGCGGGAAAAGAATGGCCTGAGTTTCAACGAGTTCGTGACGAGATCGGTGCCCGTATAAAGAAATTTGCGGAAACAGGGGAGTAAATTTTTCCGCAAGCGAGCTGTATCCATCTAATGTCCGAGGAAAAGTCCCCTTTTTGACGAAAGGGGACTTTCTCTACACACCGACTCTTATTTTCTGTACTTTTGATCATATACATCTTCCTCTGCATCCAACCAGAAGTGATATGATTCACCTACAACAATCGCTTCTTTCATAGTATCCTCAGAGTTATTAGCTGTAGGGTTATTATATGAATTTTCCATGATAATCACTTCCTTGCAACAAGATATGCATCTCAAACGTATACTAGCGACATAATTTAGGTGTTACACCATAGAAAATGTCGAATAAATCAATACTCAGTACGATTTTGTTGACATTTAATAAAAATGAGCGAATGCCTGTCATCTTAAAGAAAGATGATGAGGAATTATGGCTTGATCGGGAGAAGTATGATCGGTTGCAGCTCCAGTCGCTGTTTACCCCCTACGATTCCAGCAAGATGATGGTATATCTGGTATCCGCCAAAGTGGGCAGTCCGAAAAATGATGATCCTTCCTGTATTCAAGAAGTAGAGATCGGCTCTTTGCTTGAAGATTAATCCTTTCGCAGGAGCTGAACTTTTTGTCGTAATTCCTGTTCGGTTAACGACTCCAAATGCAACAATGCCTCGTATGGATCATCACCCGGAATATGAAAGTATCGAGCAAATGCAGGCTCTGTTTTGATGCCGCTTTGCTTCAGAGCTCTAATATGTTGGCATGCATCCAAGCCTCCTATGTCTAGCAAACGTGCTTCGATGTCCATATGACGATAGGCATTTTGCTTTTCGACAGCTACCGGTTGAGCAAACAATTCAAACCAAAAGTCAGCTGTGAAAAACGAGATAACGCACGTGGGAGTACTTTTTATATCTAGGTGTGTCACTTCAAATCCGGGTAAGCAGCCAAATGCTGTACGCACAGCCTGCTCAAACTGTTCCAGATCATGACTCTCGCAAATAATGTCTAGATCGCTTTGCTTGACGTCAATGTCTAAAGGGATGGTTCCGGCAAGCACTGGACGGTAATCGGATAGTACTTCCATGATGTGCGTCTGTTTAATCGCTTCCCACGCCGCTTTTTGGCGCATCGTTCCTCTGCCCAAATAAGAGAGATCATGCCAATTTCTCAAGAGACTACCTCCATGTCTACTTTCTTTTAAAATAGTTTAGACAAAAGTGAATAAGTACGCAACGAAATCGGTAATCACTCGTATACCTAGATGAAGGGAGTGTAGTAGATGGAAATATTTTTGTGGGTAGTGGTTGTGTTATTGTTCTTGCTAAGCATCGCAGGAATTTTTTTACCTGTTTTACCTGATACGATATTACTGTGGGCGGGCTTTTTGCTCTATCACTTTTTCATTGCAGATCCGGGAGCGGGATTGCCCGCATCCTTTTGGTGGGGAATGGTCGTTCTAAGCATTCTGCTTTATGGTGCTGACTTGCTGACGAACATGTACTTCGTGAAAAGGTACGGAGGGTCCAAGTGGTCGTCCATTGCTGCTGCGGTCGGAATTATCCTCGGGATCTTCGTTTTCCCACCGTTTGGTATGCTGATCTTGCCGTTCGTATTCGTCGTTCTGGTAGAGTTAATGGTGCAGAAGCAGTCGATGGAGCGAGCAGTGAAAGCGGGCGTAGGCTCACTGATCGGATTTTTGGGTAGTGCGGTCGTAAAAGTCATATTGCAAGTTACGATGATCATCTGGTTTTTTGTCGCCAGATAACATATAGAAAACGAAAAGGACAGCCGAGGCTGTCCTTTTTTACGTGGAAACTAGTGAATGAGTCGATATACACCGATGACTTTACCGAGAATGGTGACATTCTCCAGAATGATCGGTTCCATTGTGGCATTTTCCGGTTGGAGACGAAAGTGGTTCTTTTCTTTGAAAAATCTTTTGACGGTCGCTTCGTCTTCTTCTGTCATGGCTACGACAATGTCACCATTGTTCGCTACGTGCTGTTGGCGAACAATTACGTAATCTCCGTCGAGAATCCCGGCATCAATCATACTGTTCCCGGAGACGCGCAGCATATAGACCTTGTCAGAAGTCACGATATTGTCTGGAAGCGGGAAGTACTCTTCCACATCCTCAATGGCAGTGATCGGTTGTCCAGCGGTTACTTTTCCGATTACTGGAACACGGACGACAGAGTCTTCGAAATTGTCTTGAAAACGATCTTCATCTGATAGCAATTCGATGGCACGAGGTTTGGTAGGATCTCGACGAATGAGGCCTTTTTTCTCTAAGCGTGCCAAATGCCCATGTACTGTTGAGCTGGAAGCTAGTCCAACAGCCTCACCAATTTCACGTACAGATGGCGGATATCCTTTATCACGAACTTCCTTTCGTATGAACTCGATGATGGCTTGTTGTCTACTCGATAATTTTGACATAGAAAGACACCCCTGATTTCTCGAACATATTTTCCTATATTATACCATGGGAGCTTGCGTTCGACAAACATAAGTTCGATTCTTTGTTGACATGAACATATGTTCTCATTTATCATGAGGTTACAAATGATCAGAACGTATGTTTGCGAGGAGGCCATTATTATGAATTCATCGACAGCACGAAATCGTTTCGAGAAAAAAGAAGAACGTCGAGTTCGTTTTGGTATCACGAGAGGACAAGCTCTCTTGTTTCTTATAACATTTACTCTCTTTTTTTACTTATTGACCGAACTAGTGTTTGCTTCTTCGCCAATGGAGGAGCCACAAGGAATAGAAGTAACCGTACAATCTGGAGATAGCCTATGGTCGTTAGCTGTTCAATACAATACAGATCAGTATATGGATGTTCGCGACTATATAATAGAGATTAAGGATGCGAACGGTTTAGAGAGCAACAGGATTTACCCAGGTCAGACTCTCATGCTTCCTGATACTCCGTAAGTGTTCGGCTGTCTTGCGGGATCATTCGAATGTGGTATAATGAATCGGCACTACTACAGAGTGGGAGGAACCAGCAGTGGTATCTGACGCAGAAATTAAACGCATTAACGAATTGGTCAAAAAATCTCGCGAAGAAGGTTTGACCGAAGAGGAAAAGCTCGAACAAAAAGCATTGCGCCAAAAGTACATTGACGCCGTTAAGCTTTCATTGAGAGCAAATTTGGATTCCATCCGTTATGTGGAAGACCTTGAAGAAAATAAGCCAAAACAGTAAGATAACAATTACTGATACGACAGACATCCTCGCTTGACGCTAGGGTGTCTTTTTCTGTGACATACATAACGCTTTGATATTCAGGGAGGGAAAGCGGTGGCGTGGATAGCTGTGGCGGTTGGAGGAGCAGTTGGCTCACTTTTGCGCTACCTATTGTCTTTGCTCGCGAATCAGCCGGGATGGCCGTGGGGAACTTGGATCGCCAATGTTTGTGGATCTTTGATCATCGGCATCTTGTTCGTGCTGGGGAAAGAACGTGGCATTTTATCTCCGACACTCTATCTTTTATTTGCAACGGGGGTCATGGGAGGATTTACGACGTTCTCTAGTTTCTCCTTGGAAGTGGTTTCTTTTTGGGGAGAAGGTCACCTGTTGCGTGGCACTTTGTACGCTCTTCTCAGTTTGGGAGTCGGACTACTTTCTTGTGGGGTTGGAATATGGTTGGCTAGGCAATGGTCTTAATACGTTCAATGACACGATACATGTGAGGGGGAATGAATGTGAGTACACAGCATCGTGATTATGAATTGGAACAAAAAAAGCTGGATGAAACAATTTCAGCGATCGACGAAGAAATGGAGCAGCTTCGCAATGAAATTCGCGAGGCAACAGATGACTATGTGAAACAGGTCGTTAACTATAAAAAGGCTAAGGATTTGCGCTACCTCGAAGATCAAGGTCGAGAGAAGCCGTATTTCGGCAGAGTGGATTTTTTGAAAGATGAGATCTACGAGCTGGATCAGGTATACATAGGAAAACGAGGAATTGTACGCAGCGATACGTTTGATTCTGTCGTCGTGGATTGGCGCGCGCCTATCGCCAGTCTTTATTATTCCGGTGAGAGCAAAGACGCGTTTTACCGGATGGGACGCGAAATTGTGCGTGGTGAAGTTCGATTAAAGCGTAATTTTGCGATCGAAGACGAAAAGATCGTCGGCATCTATGATGGAGCGGTAAAAGAAACGATTAACCGCGAAATGGGGCATCCCGACGAATTTTTGCAAGAGGGCTTCATCGATGAATTTTTGGCAGCCAATCTGAATCAGGCGAACGATAGCAGGCTAAAAGATATCGTCGCTACGATTCAATCCGAGCAAAATGATATTATCCGGGCGGAAAAAGAACGGCCCATTGTTGTGCAAGGAGTAGCGGGGAGCGGAAAAACGACCATCGCGCTGCACCGACTATCCTATTTGATTTATAACTATCAGGATTCCATGATGTCCAAAAAGTTCATGGTGTTTGCACCTAACCGGATGTTTCTTACCTATATATCCGAGGTTTTACCTGAACTCGGCGTGGATGACGTTCAACAGTCTACTTTTGTAGACTGGGCAGCGCGTCTTGTGAAGCCACTGCTGCCAAAAGGATGGAAAATCGTGAGTCCTGATAAACCTCTTCAATTGTTCTTCGAAGAGGGGCAAGATGAGCGCCAGCAAGAAATGACGCGAAACAGGCTTCGTTTCAAAGGATCGCTCGCTTGTCGGGAGGCGCTGGAGCAATACATTCGGCATATCGTCGAAACAAGAATTCCTTTTAAGAAGCTCAGCTTTTTATACAACAAAACGAAGCAAGTCTTTACAATTCCGGGTGATTTTATTCGCCAATGCTTCCTGGAGCAATTCGCGAATATGCCGTATCATCGCAGGGTAGAAGCGCTTCGCAAGCATTTGAAACAAGAAATGAACAAGCAATTATTTGCCCATTTGCGAGAGCGAAAAGTCGATTTGGACAAAGAAGGCTTGTACAAATTCGAAAAAATGCTGGAGCAAATACTGGATACATATCTGACTTCGTTTCCAAGACTGGAAATCTTCGCAGCTTATCGCGAGCTGATTGCTGACGGGGAATTGCTGCGCAAGCTCGTACCTGCTGATATTTCAGACGAAGTTGTGCGTGATGTGACGCAGTCAAGTGCTGCGCTGTTTGCAGAGGAGAGATTGGAGCCGGAAGATATCGCGCCATTGCTATACTTGCAGCATATTGTTGAAGGAATGAATAAGGCAGAGCATTTTGATCATACGGTCGTGGATGAAGCACAAGACTTGAGTGCGTTAGAAATAGCCGTCATTGCATTGGCAACCAAGAGAAACTCGCTCACGATCGTGGGAGATATTGCGCAAGGCATTCATAGCTACCGGGGGATTCATGCGTGGGAAGAGTTGACGAAGGGGATTTTTGCCCAGCTGTTTCCTTCCTATTATACGTTGTCGCAAAGCTATCGTTCGACAATTGAGATCATGCGTTGTGCCAATGAAGTGTTGCGGCAAATTGAATTGCCCGAGACGGTATTGGCAAAACCGGTTTTGCGACATGGTGAAAAACCAATTATGGTCAAGGCTCGTTCGCGAGCACAACTGTGGGAGGACATTTCTCAGCGTGTGACTGCCTACCAATCGGAAGGCTTCAAAACGATTGCGATCGTAGCGAAAACCATTCAAGCGAGTAAAAAAGCACATAAAGGCCTACAAGACAAGATAGCTGATCTGACTCTATTAGGCAGCAAGGATAACCAATTTCCGGGTGGCGTAACCGTCATGCCTGCTTTTTTAACGAAAGGCTTGCAGTTCGATGTAGTCATTTTACTGGATGTGGACGCCTATCAAAATAATGAATGGGACGCAAAACTGTTGTATGTCGGGATGACTCGTCCGGTCCATCGCCTAGTTATGACGCAGGTTGAAGACGTTTCTTCACTATTGCTGAAAGATTTACCGACAGAGCTGTACATCATGGCTACTGACGAATAAGAATCTACGTATCAAAGAAAACCCTCTGCCAGTATAAAAGCAGAGGGTTTATCTGTATCATGCTTAGTGGTCGCCGGTGTTACCTTTAGAAGGGTTGGTAATAACAAAGCCTTCTTGCGGCAAGAAGAGGTAATCAATGACGATGCCATCCAGCAAAGGCTCATCCTTTTTCACGATCACATCGATCTCTTTGTCGGTCGAGATTACAACATCTTCTTCCGTTGGCTTGTCCAGAGCGAGTCCGTAGTGTGCATGATCACCATGAGAGTGAGTAATATAAACGCGCAGTTTCAATTCTTTGTCTTCTTCTTGCTCGATGATTGGAGCCAATTGTTTGGCAGCGTTACGAGTGATTTTTAGTTTCACAGGTCAAATCCCCTAACTGTATGTAAGTTACCCCTCCATCTTAGCAAGAGGGAAATCAGGATGCAATGTTGAAAGTGTTACGATATGTCTAGAGAATGACAACAGGGTGGAAGGAGAGTCATCTATGAAAATCGATTTGCGCAGCGATACCGTTACGAAACCAACCGAGGAAATGCTTCGAGCAATGGCGGAAGCGGAGGTTGGTGATGATGTTTATAGAGAGGACCCAACTGTCAATCGTTTGGAAGCGATCGCGGCTGAAATACTCGGAAAGGAAGCTGCCCTGTTCGTAACAAGTGGCACGCAAGGCAATCAGGTAGCTGTTTTGACGCATTGTGTCAACGGAGACGAGGTCATTGCGGAAGCGGATTCGCACATTTTTTACTATGAAGGCGGCGCTATGTCGGCATTGGCTGGTGTGCAAACACGAACGCTGGTTGGAGAACGTGGTGCTTTGCGTGCAGAAGATGTAGAGAGAGCGATTCGGGGCAACAATATCCATTTTCCTCGCACAAAATTGATCTGTCTCGAAAATACACATAATCGTGCTGGTGGGGCGGTAATCTCTGTCGCGCAAATGAAGAGTGTCTATGATACAGCACAAAAACACGGTATTCCCGTTCATTTGGACGGTGCTCGTCTCTTCAATGCGGCTGTGGCTCAAGGTGTTGCAGTCAGTGAGCTAAGCACTTTTGCCGATACCGTTCAGATTTGCTTGTCCAAAGGGCTGAGTGCTCCAGTTGGTTCCATTTTGGCTGGAGATCGTGCGTTTATGGAAGAAGCGAGATGGTGGAGAAAAAAATTAGGAGGCGGGCTGCGTCAGGCAGGGTATTTGGCAGCACCGGGCATCATCGCTCTGACACAAATGACCGAACGATTGGCAGAAGACCATGAACGGGCACAACAATTGGCAATAGGATTGCGCCAGCTATCGCTTCAGGTCGAGCAAGTCGAGACGAATATCGTGTTGGTGAATACAGACTCGATTGGACAAACAGCTGTCGCCTTCTTGGACCGTTTGGAGGAAAAAGGAGTGCTCGCAGTTGATTTTGACGAGTATGTCATTCGCTTTACGACGCATCGACACATTACCGATCAACATATCGAGACCGTTGTTGCAGCAGTAGAGCAATTATTGGAAACGGTGTAATTGTATCAACCGCTTGTAGCCAGTCCGAAGGGAAGACTGGCTTTTTTCTTTGTCTTGATAATGAATTCTAAATAATTAGACAATTTGTACAAAATAAGAGTCTTAACGCGATCTGTTTTTCGCCATACCGTCTGATTTGTTTCGTCCACACTTGCGTTATCATGGTAGTGTGATAAAGCAAGAGCGTTTACTAGTGTACGGAATCGAATGGAATCAAGGGGGATGGACTCGATGAGAAAGAGGATGAGCTTCATTTTGAGTTGCTTCTTGTTGCTTCAAGTTTTAGCGGGATGTAGTTCAAGTGAAACGGCGGTAACGAACAAACCGAATGATCAGGCATCTCAACCAACGCAGCCAACGGGAAAAGAGATGGTATTGAATTGGAACGCAGACGGTGGAGAGCCTCCGACAGCAGATCCCGGTCTTGCTTCCGATGGCACTTCCTTTGATGTCATTACAGCTTGTTTTGAAGGATTGACTCGCTATGGACCGGATGGGAAAATAGCCAACGCAATTGCCGACAGTTATACGGTATCCCAGGATTTGACGACGTACACGTTTACATTGAAAACGAATGCGCTATGGAGCAACGGAGATTCGGTAACCGCCCATGATTTTGAGTTCGCTTGGAAAAGAAATCTCGACCCGAAGACAGCATCCGAATATGCCTACATGCTTTATTTCATTAAAGGGGCTGAGGAATTCAACACAGGGAAAGGATCGCATGAAGGCGTAGGGGTCAAAGCGCTAGACGATTTTACACTAGAGGTCAAGCTCAATTCGCCAGCTCCGTTTTTTTATGAGCTGACGGCTTTCCCGACATTGTTTCCTTTACATAAAAAGACCTTGGAGGCACATCCGGACTGGGCAGCGTCTCCGGACAACTACGTGGGCAACGGCCCATTCAAAATGGAGCTGTGGGAGCATAAAAACAAATTGGTTCTTGTGAAAAACGAAAAGTATCATGATAAAGATGCCGTGAAGCTCGACAAAATAGTTTGGAGCATGATTACCGATACCAACACCGCTCAAGCGT
This sequence comes from Brevibacillus sp. NPDC058079, assembly GCF_042885155.1. NCBI lineage: Bacteria > Bacillati > Bacillota > Bacilli > Caryophanales > Paenibacillaceae > Brevibacillus > Brevibacillus sp. NPDC058079. Next base: position 1,399,160 of record NZ_JBHVSO010000001.1, on the reverse strand, counting down.
TGTTTGATTCTGGTGATTTGGATTGGGGAGGGCATCCGAGCTACGTGTTGCCCGTTGATGTTATCCCTGCTTTGCAGGGGGATGGAAAAATCGTAATGGCGCCGTATCCGAACACAGTTGCAGTTACCTTTAATACAACCAAACCCCCTTTTACGAATAAAAAGATTCGTCAAGCCTTCTCGTATTCGATCCAACGGCAGCCTCTCGTCGACGGAATCGTACAGACAGGGGTGCCTGCGGCTTTTGCATGGGTTCCGCCCTCTATGCAACTCAGTGGAAATGACTATTTTCAAGAGGATGTAGACAAGGCCAAACAGTTATTGGCTGAAGGGTTAAAGGAGATGGGGCTTTCGACGATGCCTGACGTGACATACACATATGGTTCAGGTGACGATCGTCAGAAAAAGCTGGCTGAAGCTCTTCAGGATCAATGGAAAAGAAGCCTTGGTGTAGATGTAAAAATTAGTGGCTTGGAGGAAAAAGTATTTTTACAAAACAAGCGCGCCAAAAACTATCAGTTTGCCTACCGAAATTGGGGTGCTGATTTTAACGACCCCATCAATTTCCTGGAAATTTTCAAGGACAAAACAGTGGGGACGAACGACGCTGCTTGGGAAAACGACAGATACCGCGAGCTAATCGTCCAGAGTTACTTGGAAAAAGACACGACGAAGCGTAATGCGATCATGCGTGAGGCAGAGACCATCTTAATGGAGGAAATGCCGATTGCTCCTGTGTATTATGGCGCAAGACCGTATATAAAAAATGACAAAGTCAAAGGATTTTTGATCAACCCGTTTGGTGGTAGAGATTTTAAATATACAACCATCGAACAATAAATAAAGTGTTATAAAAGTCTTGCCGTGCCCGGAAAATTGGAGGGCGGCAAGGCTTTTTTTGGTTCCATTCGGTTGACTCACTTGTGTGTAATTCAGACCTGCCAATGAAATACTATAGCTATCCAACATAGGGGAAAAGAGGGATAGATATGATCTCGGCTAAAGAGCGAGAACGCATTCTCAATCAAATGAAACGGGACGAGAGCAAGATTGTCAACATCGTCCTAAACGACGCCAATCAGGTTGCGGGCGAAATTGAAAAAGCCAACCACCAAGGTATTTTCCTAGTGGATGGCCGGTATTACGGGTACGAGGATATTAAAGAAATCAATGGCTCGTAATGGTTACAGACGTGGAGGTGGGAAGAAGAAGCGCAAAGCGTCAGGCAGCTCTTTTTGCCACAAACCCCAGACGTGATTCCCTGGTTTTTCTCGATAGGACAAGGTTGCTTGCTTGTCCTCAAGAATCTGTTTTGCCTCGCGATTCCATTGCACGAAATCGAAGGTACCCGCACTTGTTTCCACAGCTGTTTCATCGAGGCCGACAACCATCCAGATTCGCAGCCAGGATAGACTGGACTGATTCAAAAGCGGGTCGAGTGTCGTCTGGAAAAACGCTCCGGACAGCGCGAGTACTTGTGGAAAGAGGTTGGGGTGTTCCAATGCGAGATGCAAAGAAACGGTTCCACCCAAAGAGTCTCCTGCCAGTATACGAGAACCAGGATCACGGCGTACAGGATAACGCTCCTCTATGTAAGGAATCAGCTCTTCGGTGAAAAAACGCAGATAGGCTGCGTTTCTCGACCCCGATGGAGAATACTCGCTCGTGCGCTTGTTGCGATCGACTGAGACACCGACGACGATGTAGGGTTCGATACCTTCTTCCAGAATCAATTGATTGGAGATGGTCGCGATTCGCCCCATCGTAAAAAAGTCGTTCCCATCCTGGCAATACACAACAGGGTAAGAAAGAAGCTCATTGTACCCCGGTGGTAGGTATACTTTGACCGAGCGGGGAGTGTCCACGTGGATGCTGGGCACTTCTTCTTTCATTATGGTTCGCTTTACATAGTCAGACATCGATTCACACTCCCTGTTTGCTCAAATGAAAAACTAAGCCTTGAAAAAAACTGATACAGCTTATATAGTAAATGATAACAGAGAGGAAATAAACCCTGTAATATCAATACTGTAACACATTAAACAGGTATTTTGTCTGCAATATAACAGGGTGTTGCATACGGCGCTGTAAGCCCTTTCTTGCACCATGCAACTTTCTTCTGGTTTTTAACAGGGTCACTTCCGCTGCGAATTGCATTCGTCACTCATCGAGCTGATGCTCAAATAGAGGCGACAAAGGGCAACTCGGGAAAAGGAAGTCCCTTATTCTAGTGACGAGGTGAATGTGATGAGCGTATCCACTGCTGTTGAACAAACAGAGAACAACGCCCCGCTGCAAATTCTTGCCCCGGATGGTACGGTTGTTCGTCCTGACTTGATGCCTAAGCTCTCCGATGATGAATTGCGTGAACTGATGCGTAAAATGGTATTTACCCGTGTATGGGACCAACGCGCAATCAGCTTGAACCGCCAAGGCCGTCTTGGTTTCTATGCACCAGTAGCTGGTCAAGAAGCAAGCATGATCGGTTCCGAGGCTGCTCTTTCCAAAGAAGATTTTGTCCTGCCTAGCTACCGTGATATTCCACAAATGGTATGGCATGGTTACCCTATGCATAAAGCATTCCTGTACTCCCGCGGACACATCGAGGGTGGTAAAATTCCTGAAGGTGTAAACGTGTTGATGCCACAAATCATCATTGCGGCTCAATGTACACAAGCAACAGGTGTTGCAATGGGTTACAAGCTGCGCGGTGAAAAGAACGTTGCGATCAACTACTTTGGTGACGGTGCGACCTCCCAAGGTGACTTCTACGAGGGTATGAACTTTGCAGGGGTATACAAGCTGCCTGTTATCTTCTTCTCCCAAAACAACGGTTATGCGATCTCTCTGCCGTTCGAAAAACAAACGGCTTCTGAAAATATCGCAGTCAAAGCAGTTGCGGCTGGTATTGCTAGCGAACGCGTTGACGGTATGGACATTCTCGCAGTTTACTACGCGGTTCAACAAGCAAAAGAGCGCGGCGTGAATGGCGAAGGTGCGACTCTGATCGAAGCAATGACGTACCGTTATGGTCCTCACACCATGGCTGGTGACGACCCAACTCGTTACCGTACAGGTGAAGAGCAAAGCGAGTGGGAACTGCGCGATCCACTGATCCGCTTCCGCAAGTTCCTCGAAGCAAAAGGCCTCTGGAGCGAAAAAGACGAAGAAGCTGTCATCGAAGAAGCGAAAGCAGCTGTTGCGGACGCAATCAAAAAAGCGGACGAAACACCTAAGATGAAAGTTAGCGAACTGATCGATGTAATGTTTGAGACACTGCCGCCTGCACTCGAAGAGCAAAAGGCAGAATTCCTGGCGAAGGAGTCGAAATAAGCCATGGCACAAATGACAATGGTTCAAGCCATTACGGATGCAATGCGCGTAGAGTTGAAGCGCGATGAAACCGTTCTTGTCTTCGGTGAAGACGTAGGTAACAACGGCGGGGTGTTCCGTGCAACAGAAGGTCTGCAAGCTGAGTTCGGCGAGCAGCGCGTATTCGATACACCACTTGCTGAGTCCGGAATCGGCGGTTTGGCTGTCGGTCTTTCCATCAACGGCTTCCGTCCAGTAGCAGAAATTCAGTTCTTCGGTTTCGTATTTGAAACGTTTGATGCTGTAGCATCCCAATCTTCCCGTATGCGTTACCGTTCCGGTGGTCGCTTCACGAGCCCAATTACATTCCGCTCCCCGTTTGGTGGCGGTGTAAAAACGCCTGAGCTGCATGCGGACTCTTTGGAAGGTTTGATGCTGCAAACTCCGGGCCTGAAAGTGGTTATCCCTTCCAACCCATATGATGCAAAAGGACTGTTGATCTCCGCGATTCGTGACAACGATCCAGTTGTATTCCTTGAGCACATGAAGCTGTACCGTTCCTTCCGTCAAGAAGTTCCAGAAGGCGAGTACACGATTCCACTTGGCAAAGCAAACGTAGTAAAAGAAGGTAGCGATGTTACCATCATCACCTATGGTGCGATGGTGCATACCAGCCTGAAAGCAGCAGAAGAAATCGAGAAAGCGCGTGGAGCAAAAGTAGAAGTAATCGACCTGCGCACCATCAGCCCACTCGATATCGATACCATCGTAGCTTCTGTGAAGAAAACAAACCGTGCGATCGTTGTTCAAGAAGCACAAAAAACGTCTGGTGTTGCGGCAGAAATCATCACGCAAATCAACGAGCGTGCAATCCTGCACCTCGAAGCACCAGTACTGCGTATTACAGCACCAGATACGGTTTACCCGTTTGCTCAAGCAGAAGATGTATGGCTGCCTGACGTAAAACGCGTAGTAGATGGTCTGACACAAGTCCTCGATTTTTAATTGAGAAACAGACATAATGGCGGAAAAGTTGAAAGCTTTCCGCCTTCTTTTGGGAAATATAGGCTTACTACTATGGCGAAGTGTTATAAGGAGGAGATACTGTGAGTCGTTTTACATTCAGACTCCCGGAGCTCGGCGAGGGTATCCATGAAGGCGAAATCGTCAAATGGCACGTACAGCCCGGAGATTCCGTAGAAGAAGACCAAGTCATCATGGAAGTACAAAATGACAAGGCGGTTGTAGAAGTACCGTCGCCTGTTAAAGGGAAAGTTATCGAACTGAAAGTAACCGAGGGTACGGTTTCCGTAGTCGGCGATCCACTGATCGAGTTTGACGTAGAAGGCGAAATTCCGAACCTGCCAGACCATGGCCATGGCGATTCCCACGCTGCTGAAGCGGCACCAGCGCCTGAAACTGCAGAAAAAATGGAGCCAGGCTGCGACATCGGTTCCCAAGTGAGCGCAAATGCGAACCAAGCACTGGAAACGCCAATGGCACAAGCAACTGCAACAGCAGTAGCGGCACCAATTGACCGTAAACACGTGTTGGCTACGCCTTCCGTTCGCAAATACGCTCGTGAAAAAGGCGTTCAATTGGCTAATGTACCAGGTACAGGCAAATTGGGTCGCATCACACGCGAAGACGTAGATCGCTTCGTATCTGGCGGAGCAGTAGCACCAACTGCACAAGCAGTGGCAGCTCCAGTAGCAACTGAAGCTCCTGCAGCAGCAGCTACAGGTGTAGCACAAGCAGCAGCGGCTCCAACTGTTCACTACGCACCTACAGCAGGCGAGCTGGAAGAGCGCGTTCCGCTGAAAGGTATGCGTAAAGCAATTGCGAAAGCAATGGTGAAATCCGCATACACAGCACCACACGTAACTATCTTCGACGAAGTGGATGTTACAGCGCTTGTCGCTATGCGTAAAGATGCGAAACCACTTGCTGAAGAACGTGGTGTGAAGCTGACTTACCTGCCAATGATCGTGAAAGCAGTTGTAGCTGGTCTGAAGAAATTCCCAGAACTCAACGCTTCTATCGACGATGAAAAACAAGAAATCATCTTCAAAAAGTACTACAACATCGGTATCGCTGCCTCGACAGAAGACGGTTTGCTCGTTCCAGTTGTAAAATCGGCTGACAGTAAATCCATCTTCCAAATCGCAGGCGAAATCGGCGAGTTGGCGAAGAAAGCACGCGACCGCAAAGCAACTGCAGATGAGTTGAAAGGTTCTACTTTCAGCATCACAAACATCGGTTCTGCTGGCGGTATGTTCTTCACGCCAATCATTAACCATCCAGAAGTAGCCATTCTGGGTGTTGGCCGCATTAGCGAAAAACCAGTTGTGAAAAACGGAGAAATCGTGGTAGGTCAAATGTTGCACCTGTCCTTGAGCTTTGACCACCGCTTGGTTGATGGCGAACCTGCACAGCGTTTCGTCAACTACGTGAAGCAGCTCTTGGAAAACCCAACGCTGCTCGTCATGGAGGGATAAGAGACAATGGTAGTAGGTGAATTTACCACAGAAGTAGACGTGCTCGTAATCGGTGCCGGCCCAGGTGGATATGTTGCAGCGATTCGTGCTGCTCAAATGGGAAAAACAGTAGCTGTCGTGGAAAAAGGTGAACTGGGTGGCGTGTGCCTGAACGTAGGTTGCATCCCTTCCAAAGCGATGATCCACGCTGCACACACATATGAGCACACACAACATACAGAATCCATGGGCATCACGATGGAAAATGTAAAAGTGGATTTTGCCAAAGTACAAGAGTGGAAAAGCGGCATCGTGAAGCAACTGACTGGTGGCGTTGGCTCCCTCTTCAAAGGAAACAAAATCCAGGTAATCCCTGGTGAAGCGCTGTTCGTAAGTGAAAATGAAGTACGTGTATTCCATGGTTATGATGTCAACCGTTATCGCTTCCAGCATTGCATCATTGCTACTGGTTCGCGTCCAATCGAGTTGCCTGCATTCCCGTTTGGCAAACGCGTAATGTCTTCTACTGAAGCGCTGTCCTTGACTGAACTGCCGAAGAGCCTTGTGGTAATCGGCGGCGGATACATCGGTATCGAGCTTGGTACGGTGTTCGCGAAGTTTGGTACAAAGGTTACGATTTTGGAAGGTTCCGATCAAATCTTGCCAGGATTTGAGCCAGACATGCCACGTTTGGTGGAGCGCAAGCTGAAAAAGCTCGACGTTACCATCCATACAAAAGCATTGGCACAAGGAATGGAAGAGACAGAAAACGGCGTAATCGTGACTGCAGAAGTAAAAGGCGAGCAACAAAAAATCGAGGCGGAATACGTACTCGTTACTGTTGGACGCCGTCCGAATACAGATGAACTCGGCATTCGCGACATCGGCATGAACGTGACTGACCGTGGGTTGATCGTTGTTGACAAGCAAGGCCGCACGAACATTCCTAACGTGTACGCGATCGGGGATATCGTAGCAGGTCCTGCGTTGGCTCACAAAGCTTCCTACGAAGGTAAGGTTGCCGCTGAGGCGATTGCTGGCCATCCAGCAGAAGTGGACTACAAGGCGATTCCAGCGGTTGTATTCTGCGATCCAGAAATCGCAAGCGTAGGAATCAATGAGAAAGAAGCAAAAGAAAAAGGCATCGATTACGTTGTAGGTCGTTTCCCATTCGCAGCAAACGGTCGCGCTCTGTCTGTAAATGCAGGCGAAGGCTACGTGAAGCTGATTGCAGAAAAAGAAACGAATCTCGTATTGGGTGCGCAAATCGTTGGTCCAGAAGCATCCAACATCATCGCTGAGATCGGATTGGCGATCGAAATGGGCGCAACACTCGAAGACATCGAGCTGACCATTCACGCACATCCAACACTGGGTGAAGTAACAATGGAAGCTGCTGAATTGGCTCTGGGTCGTCCGATCCACGTCATGAAGTAAAAAGTGTGAAAAGCCTTGTGCCCGAAATGGGTGCAAGGCTTTTTCTTCCACATCTTACCCTTTCCACCTGTTCTTATATAATGTAAAATAGTGGGAGACAACGTTAGGTGGGGGCTGCAGCATGGAAACTACGAGTAAGATGATTGATGACTTGCGACTAAAGCTAGAGCGCGCAGCAAAAAATGCAGGTTACAATTTTCTTGACCCTGAAATCGTGAGAATCAGTCAACAATTAGATAAATTGATTGTCGCACATATGCAACATGAAAAACGCCCTTCATGAGGGCGTTTTTGGTTGAGTGTGTATTTCCGAGATGGAATACAGCAAATGGGCATTACAGCCTTTTTTCGTAAGCGTGGGTTCTTGGGCATAATAATAGCTAGGATAAAGAATGAGATGCTGTGCATCGTAGCTTGGACCATTACTCGGACAGGTAAGCTGATGAGATTCTGTGTCATAGGTAATTGCGGGAGAAATGGATTGCAGATAGGTAGTAAGGGATTCGATTCCTTGTAAAGAGTAATAAATCCGTTCTGCTTCACGTACGAATTTGGGAGCAATCGCCTCCCAATTCGCCTCAAAAAATAACTGCCAATAAGATGAAACGAACAGGCTGAAACGGCCTTTCACATAATCGGCATCCTCTTCTAAATCGAAGGCAACCACAGGAGTATCGTGATGCGATAGCCACTCCTCTAAGATCGGTTTCATGCTACGCACAAAATGATCAGTGGGAAGTGTTACGAAGTACTCATATTGATCATCGACAGCCATCACACCTTTTGTATGTAGGGGGTCAAATGAGTCTGGGATCCCATATCGAAAGAGGGGGACAAAATAACCCCATTCTTTTAAAAGACGGGCTGACTCAAACTGCTCTAACTTTTCTTCGGTCCAATATACAAAGCGCTCGGGAGGTGTCTCTTGGGCGAGTGTATACAAACTAGCAGCCATCTCGTACAGCGGTGAAACACTATAGCTGATCAAATTGGAAAGAGGGCTATGGTTGCCCGGAAGTGGAATGGTGATCATCTTCACTTAACCTCCATCAAGGATACTAAATTTATCATAGTGCATCCTTGTGGGACAATTCAATCTTTTTTGATGTAAAAAAAAGGAAGGGTAGTGGCACCCGACTGCAATGGAGCCGGGTGCCATTCATTATCCTTCGCGTGTTTGGATGGAGCGCGAATGATTTTGCTGCTTCACTTTTTTAGAGCCAGGTTGGGGTTCGCCAGTCTGTTCCAGCGGGCGAGCTACATTATTGTAAGTTTGATGCGGATTTTCATCAAGAATATGGTCCTTTTCCATAAAATCAACTCCTTCTTTACCTAGTTTGGCGTAAACACATGATGACGAATCATAGGAAATGCTGGTATTCTATAATGAGGTTGTTCCAAACTCGTATGGTGAGGAAGCATGTCCACATTTAGAAGGAATTGATATGTTGTCAAAACTACAGAATGGCACGATACTGTTTATAGAACATAATATTTATTATGTAAACAATAAACGAGCTCTGCTGGTCTGGAAGGAGCGAGAACTATGCCGGTCTTAATCGCCCCCGTATTCAATTCAACAACAGCACAGCCCGTTCGGATCGATTTGCCTAATTCGTACACGCTCATATCAGGCGCAAAGAGGCCATATGAGATCGCGTCTCGTTTCTTGCGCAATGAGATGGACGAGAACAAGCGAACCTTTGATTTACGTGTAGATCCCAGCAGTTTATTTTTAGTCGGGGATCACGAAGAGATGAAAGTAACGGATGATCGGGTGTGGATTGAAGAAATCGAAAGTAAGCTGAATCTAGCATCCACAACGGGGACTTGTTCGATTCCTTACATCATCACCGTCAATGGCAATATGTATGGCATTACGTATTTGAAGCGATCGCTTGATGGTGACAAGTACACATTTGATGACGAAACTGCCAGTATTTTTACTTCATTAGTCGAACAGAAGCTGCCGTCCCTTGCTTTTCGTCGCTATGCGCTTTCACTGGAGAAGAAAAACTACGAGGATCAGCTGTTGGATCTGTGGATTGCATTGGAATCATTGTTCGTTCCCGATGGCAAAAAAGGCGAGATTACCTATAAATTGCGTGTCCGAATGGCGTACTATTTTGGAGAAACCGCCTTGCAGCGTGAACGGATTGCACAGTTTGTAAAAAAATCGTACAATCATCGCTCAGAGATTGTGCATAGCGGCAAGCTGTTCGGTGACAAGCTGGCTACAGAAGTCAATATTCTGAGGGCGATGACACGAGCCGCGATCTTGAACATCGCCGGGGAAAGTGTCAACCTTCAGGATATGCGTGTCCGGCTGGACGAATTGGTATTTACGGGCGAATCATATGTGACACGGTACGCTCCTACTTTTTTTGAAAGAATTTTGTTGTAAGCCTCATAGAGGAAACAGATCAGGAGGAAGAATAGAGCATGAGTGTTTTGATTGTAGATAATTTGTCCCATGGTTTTGGGGACCGGGTTTTGTTTCGCGATGTTTCTTTCCGTTTGCAACCGAATGACCGTGTAGGACTCGTAGGCGCAAATGGTACCGGAAAATCAACGATGATGGGGATTTTGACAGGCCAAAACTTGCCTGATAACGGTCGTGTTGAATGGATGCCCAAAATCGAATACGGATATTTGGATCAGCATACCAAGCTGCAAGCTGGCAAAACGATTCGTGACGTACTCAAGGACGCCTTCCTGCCACTCTTGGAGCAAGAGGCGGAACTGATGACAATTGGTGAAAAGATGGCCGAGGCAACTCCAGAGGAACTGGAAGAATTGCTGGAGCGCATGGGCGAAATTCAAGACAAGCTGGAAACAAGCGGCTTTTATTTGATCGATGCAAAAGTAGATGAAATCGCCAACGCTTTGGGCTTGAGTGCAATCGGTTTGGAACGTGACGTTGCATCCCTCTCTGGTGGTCAGCGTACCAAGGTTCTTTTGGCAAAATTGCTGCTGGAACAACCAACTGTTCTTTTGCTGGATGAGCCGACGAACTACTTGGATGAAGAGCATATCGTGTGGCTGAAAAACTACTTGAAGGATTACCCTTACGCTTTCATGCTGATTTCCCATGACACGACCTTCATGAACGAAGTCGTGAATGTGATTTATCATTTGGAATTTACCAAGCTGAATCGTTACACAGGGAACTACGAATCCTTCCTGGCACAGTCTGAGACAAAACGCAGTCAGCACTTTGACGCATTTGAGAAGCAGCAGGAAGAAATCGCAAAAATGGAAGACTTTATTGCGCGCAATAAAGCACGTGCGTCTACTACCGGCCGCGCGAAGAGCCGTCAAAAGCAGCTCGATAAAATGGATCGCATCGACAAGCCGGAAACGGCTGCGAAACCTTCGTTTATCTTTAAGGAATCCCGGGCAAGTAGCCGTTTTGTCATCGAGGCTGAAAACCTGGAGATCGGATATTCTCATGCATTGCTGCCGAAGCTTAGCGTGAAGCTGGAGCGCGGTGAAAAAGTAGCGATTGTCGGCATGAACGGTGTCGGTAAGTCTACCCTGTTGAAAACGTTGCTTGGTGTGATTCCTCCGTTGGATGGAAAGCTGGAGAAAGGCGATTTCCTCCATCCTGCTTATTTCGAGCAAGAAGTAAAGGCGAAGCCAATCACTGCACTTGATGATGTATGGAATGATTTCCCTTCTATGAATAACCATGAAGTTCGCGGAGCGCTGGCACGTTGTGGTTTGAAAAATGAGCATATCAATCGTAACTTGAACGCTCTGTCCGGGGGCGAGCAAGCAAAAGTTCGCCTCTGTAAATTACTGCAGCGCGAAAGCAACTGGCTGGTATTTGACGAGCCGACGAACCACTTGGATGTCGTCGCCAAGGAAGAGCTCAAACGCTCCTTGAAGGAGTTCAAAGGGACCGTCCTTCTCGTATGCCACGAACCTGAATTTTATGAGGATTGGGTTACACAGACGTGGGATGTTGAGAAATGGAGCTTGGAACAGGCAAAAACACCGATTAAATTGTAAAAGCAAAAACAGGCAGCCACCATCGGGTGAGACTGCCTGTTTTTTTATGTGAGCGACGCATTCCGCATACGGATCATGGAAAAGTGCAGACTGCTTTGTAGCAATGAATCTCGCAGCGGCAACAGCGAAGGCGTGATTCTCAATTCAATATCGGCTTGGCTAAGGCAGTGTACGAGGTCTCCTAATGGCTTTACGTCTAGTGGCGTAACGGTTTCCTTTGACAAATAGTAGCCCGCGCCTTCGTCCCAGCAATAAAAAGATTCTGGAGAGAAGGTATATTCATATAGCTTTGTTTGTGTAAGCACGGGATACCATTTACTTTCGATAGCCATAACCATTTTGGCAGTCGTCAAGCCAAGAAAGCGCTCGACGTCTGTTGCCTCAGAATCTGCTTTTTTGTAAAAGCAAATCCGCGGGCAATCTCGCGGTAAATAATACATCGGCGCTCGTGCTTCATCAATCGCCCATACAGCTGGAGCAAGTGTGGGGTGGGAGGGATGGGCGCGAGGATGAAAAATCGCAATGGACGGGTCTTCACTGTAATGAAACAATTTGTCCATAAATCTTAACCCTCCTCTAAATCATCTCAGCCGTTCTCTAAAAAACAGCCCACGCATTTGGCAAATAGCGGCCTCGATGATACGGAGAAGATGTTTTCGTAATGGCTTCACCGTTGTGCAGCATCATGGAGCTGGAACCACCATCCATGGCCATTGCTGTCACCACACCGCGCTCGGCCAATACTTCCGCCATGTCGTTCATGCTTGCGCCGATGGAATGACCAGGCTGGCGTCCATCAATGACAGCAAATACGATCGTCCCGTCTTCTTTTTGTCCAATTGCGGTACGCGGTTGAATGCCCCAGCTCTTGGCAGGCTTTCCTTCAAACATATTTTTCCCGTTTACAATCAACTGGGGACGGAAGCTCACAGCGTCACGCACGCCCATCTTTACGAGTTGTTCAGCCGAGTAGCTGCCTGTAATCAGTTTACCGTCATAGGTAAGCCCTAACGCGGTTTCTCCGCTTCTCGGATTGTAGCCTTGCAAAATCTTTCCGTCGTGGATGACGACGCCGTAGGCATGCGCTCCTTTGCCGTAGCCGTCTGGATCAGCGAATCCACTCGCATTGACAATCCCGATGGCTCCTGTTTTCTTCACAAACTCATCAAGCAGATCTCCACGGTCCTTGCGATTCGTGACGACGAGTCGTACTCTGCTCGGGTCGCTAATGTACATGATTTTTCCTTTAAAGTAATAACTTCCTTTCGAGATGTCAATTTCCTCAATCTCGATTAGCTCCTTTGGTTTCTCTGGAAGTGTGACGGTTACCAGATTCGATTTCGGCGGAACAGGAGGTCCTGCAGTGCCTGTGCCTTCGGAATTGATAACGGTCGGATGTGTAATTTGCTGCTTTAGTTCTTTCAATTTTTCATCAGGTAAAAACGTATAGGGGGCCCAGTAATCGTGCTGTGTTGTCAACAAAGTGCCTGCCGCCCACTCACGTAATTCTACTCCGTTTTTCGTTCCAAATAAAAAAATAATTCCCAGCAGTGCTAAGCTTGTACAGGTTAAGGCAGTGCCGAGGAGCCATTTCTTAACCCAACGCCCTGGTCTTTTACGCTTGACTCGCTTGTGTGTGCGAGTGCGCGATAACATCTCCATATCCATATTCACATCCAATTGAAAAATTGTACAAGGGTTATCATTCCTATAGGAGAAGACGCATGACCGGGTAAAAGGTTTCAGGAAAATAATATGTGATCACCCGGGTCAAAATAAAGGACAGGAGGTGATAGGTATGCGTGACTATGATGAGGCGTTTCAAAAGGAAGTAGAGGAGTACATGGAAAGTCCAAAAGGGACACGTAACCAAACCACCAGCCGGGACCGTCAAGACCAGGGTGAGAAGCAGGAAACCCGTATCGATTCCAATAACGGGTAGAAGGAAGGTCAGGCGAAGTCCATGTCGGATTTCGCCTGTTTTTATCTATCTCCGATGGACCATACCTCACGAGGGCTGGCTTACCTCTGTTTTCTACCTGCAAAGTGTGGTAAGCTTACCCAATGCACGAATTTATGCCAGGAGGGTTTTTGTGAGCACCACGTTTGCAGATTTACAAATTAGCGCACCGCTGTTGACTATATTGCGAGAGCGAAAAATGGAAACACCGACACCTGTTCAGAGTGAAGCTATCCCGGTGATTATGGCTGGTCGTGATGCCTTGATTGAATCACCGACTGGGACAGGCAAGACGTTTGCTTATCTATTGCCGATTTTATCGAAAATCAATATGGAGCAAAAAGATGTACAGGCCATTGTACTTGCACCGACACATGAGCTCGTTGTTCAGATTGCGCGGGAAGCAGAAAGCCTTCTGCCAGGGAAGGACACGGCCGTAATGTCCATTATTGGTGGAGTCGATGTGAAACGCCAAATCGAGAGACTGAAAAAGAAGCCTGTATTGATCGTAGCAACACCAGGAAGACTGCTGGAGCTAATTGATCAGCGCAAACTAAAGGTCCATGAAGTGAAGACAGTTGTTGTCGACGAAGCAGACCGGATGCTAGATGCGGGCTTTGGCAAGCCAGTTCAAGAGGTCATGAAAAAAACACTGCGTGATACTCAACGCTTGTTATTCTCCGCGACAATCGCAGAGGAAGTCGTACATACGGCTGAAATTTTCACAAAAGATGCTGCTGTTATTCGCGCAGCAGCACCAGAAGGCGCCGCAGGAGTAGCACACATGTATTTGGTCACCGATCCACGCAAAAAGGTGGATACGCTCCGTCGTTTGTTGCGCCTCGTTAATGTTCGCTCCTCGATTGTTTTTGTCAATCAAATCGAAAAAGTGGACGAGATTGTATCGAAGCTCAACTACCATCATTTGCCGTGCAGACTCCTTCACCGTGATGCTACGAAAGAAGATCGTGCCCGCACCCTGCAACAATTCCGGGATGGAGCATTCCCTGTGTTGATTACGACAGATGTATCGGCACGTGGCATTGATATTCCAGGTGTGGAATGTATTGTTCATTATGATCCTGCGTCGGATGCTGACACGTACATTCATCGCAGTGGCCGAACTGGGCGTATGGGGCGTGCCGGACTGGTATTTTCGATCATTACGACACAGGAACAGTTCATCGTCCAAAAATTTTCCAAGCAAACAGGCTTGCCTATTGCTGAAAAATTCATGACGCACGGAGCGCTGGAAGATCCGCGTCCTGTACGAAAGCCCGCTCCAGGACAAAAGTCAGGAGCTCCTGCTAAAAATGCGAGCCCTGCAAAACGGAATCAAAATCGTGCACATAAGAAGGGCAGCTTTGGAACAAAGTAGGACAAGAAGTACACAACTTGTCTGCAGGAGGTTTCCATGCGCAAAGATCGGTTATATGAAGAGGATTTGCTGGTAAATGGCACAGTTGGTGGAGAAGTTCTGACGAAACACGAACGACAAGTGCTGCGCCAGGAAGCAGGGGAACTGAAGGAAAAGATCGAACAGGCGAAACAAGAGCCGATTGCAGAATGAATGACGAAGAAGAGCAGGGAGAATCCGTGAAGTCTACGGATGCCCTGCTCTTTTTTCTTGGAAGTGGATCAAATAGCGGTCCAGCTCTCTGAGCCAATCATGTACGCTTTCATAAGGGGCGTCCATTTGTAACAAACGCCGAATCATCATTCGAATGGAAGGGGATAACGAGAGCTCCTCTTCCCAGCTTTTTTCAGGTGCGTCCGGTTCCGATTCGTACCCGGAATAGAGCAAGAATAAAAAGAAATGCCCCAATGCGTACAAATCACTGGAAGGAGCAACTTCTCGCTTCAATTGTTTTTCGGACGGGTAGGCGGAAATCGTATCAGCTGTATAAGTCGGGCGATCACCAACGAACCGAGCGAGGCCAAAATCAATCAGGTATGGCTTGTCCTCTTTCCAGATGACGTTGGGGATGCGTACGTCACGGTGAATCACATTTTGCTCATGGAGGTAGGCCACGAGTTCCCCGATTTGGCGAATCCATTCGGCGCATTTTTGCTCATTCGCCACGATGTTTTGATCAAACAACATGTCTTCTAGTGTCGGTCCAGCTATATAAGTCATGACCATAAACGAGTCTTGCCGATAAGTGAAGGAATCCAGACAGCGAGGGATTTGCGGATGCGAGAGGGACATCAGCACCTTTTTTTCATACGCTTGCATGGCTTCTCCTTTTGGCGTGTGCCGCAGGCTTGGTTTCACTTGTTTCAGCACGACCTGATTACCTGTAGGGTTGTGCGTGGCGAGATAGGCGATCCCGTAGCTTCCCATTCCTAATACTTTTGTTATTTCATACTGACCTGCTAGGTGGCCGGGTTGATACGGTTTATCGCGTATCGTTTCGTTCCACCATGCCTTCATACGAGTCCACATTGTTTGATTTTCCCCCCTCCCTTCATCTTATCATGATTTGAAAAAGCTGACCTTTTTTTCAATAGGTTTGCTATAATCAGTTCGTTACATGCAGACAGGAGCGAAGGGTATGAATTTTACAATTGACTGGTTATCCTTTTATCTAATGGAACAGCCTGAAGAAGAGGATGGCATTAAACAAGTGCGGATGACGCGCTATTTGAGCCATGATGAATATCAGAGAAGCGAGCTGAAAGATTTTCTCGATGGGGAATTCGCCCGGATTGCGAAAAGAAAAGTCGAGATGAATCCAAAGACAGAAGGCACGCCGACAAAACTGGGTCAATTTGTGTTGGAGCCTGGACATCCATTGGACTCGAACCCCAACTATGCCCTCTTGAATCGATTGTTGGCAGCGGAAACGTCAGGGGAGAGCAAGGAGCCCTGTCAGGAGCTGATTCAGTCGTATTTGCGAACCTCTCAAGTGAGAGGCGGAGTCATGATTGTGGTACGGACGAGGTTAGAGCTGATTGACGAGCGCTATGTCTTTATTTTAAAATGCGATTTCGAACAAAAAACAGCGGTCATCACAGATGAGAAAAGCCTTATATCGAATGTACGCATGGCGATCAATGCCAAAAACATGAAATCGCTCATGTATCCGTACATGATCGAATCAGGGATGAATGACCCGTATCACGTGAAAATTCATCAGTTCTCCCACGCGCGCTATTTCGAGGAATTTTTGCGCTTTATCGAGTATCCACAGACGATGACACAGATCGTTTCTGAAGAAGTCATTTCATTGGCGAGACAGCACATCGAATATACGTATCCCGAAGAGTCCGAAGAGCGGATACGGGAAGAGGAAGCAATCGAACTCATTGCCGCAAGCCCTAAGCGGGAGCTCGCAGAAAAATGGGAGCATGAGACCGTGATGGAAGCGATGCAAATCATTACAGATCGCCAACCAGAGGTCGAGCTGAAGTTCAAGCTGGATCATATGCAGATCCGCACGTTATTGGCCGATTACGGCACCAGTCTGCATATCGCCAAAGTGAATGGGCGTTATTTGGTGCTATTAGAGGGCGAGCAGCTACAGTTCGAGCGTGGCATGTCTCCAGTTGAGTTTTTAAAGCCAAAGGCATTGACGGACATCGTGAAAGAAATCGAAGAGAGAAGCCAGAACGTTGCATATACCCCGGTGAACACACCTACGGAGGACGATGATAATCCACCTTGGTAATAAACGGAGGGAAGGGAGTGAAGGAGTTGGATCGACAACTACGAGTAAGCGGCCAAGAGCATAACATCTATCCGGTTTTGCGTCATGCCTCTATGATCAACAAGTACCCCGAGCGGTGGGTGGTGAAGGAGCATACAGCTGATACGTACGTACTGTACGCCCTAGATCAAGGCGAAGGTTACGCATTGATTGAGAAGCGGATGCTGCAGGAAGCAGGCTGGACGAGCGAGCAGCTTCATTCATACGCGCTAGAAAACTTGCGAAAGCTCCCCTTTTCAGTGAAATCACAAGAGGTAGGAGGTCAGCACATCCATTTTATTAGTCCGACAGATGGCTACGCGGCAAGCCGAATTTTGCTTGATTCATTTCTGGAGGAGATGGATCAGAAGAAGCAAGGGGACTCGCTTGGTGTCGCGATACCGCATCAGGATGTGTTGATCGTGGCGGATATGACAGGAGAAGCTGGAGCTCACCTGTTAGCGCGTCTCACCTATGATTTTGCCTCGAAGGGGCAAGTGCCGATTTCTGTCTTGCCTTTTTACTGGGAGGAAGGGGAATTGACCCCATTTCTCGTGGTGACGCACGACTCGGGTACGAAAATTGAAAGAAAGTAGAGCAAGCGCGGGGATGGGTTCCCGCGTTTTTCTATTTTTTATTCGTGGTATCATGCAGTAATAACTCAATATAGCGCCCGGCATCTTGAATCAGCCAGTACGGGTACCTGGGACCCTGTATGTACAAGTCTGTGGCGGTCACGAGCATCGTCTTCACCCGTGTTTTATCCCCCATCAACTGCGCACATACCCCCATCGTCATCCACGGATATAAATCACCAGTCTGAAACGTATCAAAATGCGGGAACGCGTCTGTGATCCTCTGGTAGAGTAGCGAAGCGGTATTGACATCTGTTAAGCTGTAGACAATGGGAAACGCTTGGGAAGTGACGTCCGGGTACCATTTTCGCCAGCCGGGGTACGTACGATCATACATTGCATAGGACTTGCGAATCCGACTGTACATTCCACTGATGCCGAGCTCGCAGGCTTTGGCGCGCGTAGCTGCTTCCTCGGCAGCCTCGACATTTCCGATCAACGAAAATAAATACGAAGCATCTGCTAGCCCCTTGACCACCTCGCAATTGTCCATCAAATATTTAACCCGATACGAATGCTTTGCCCAGGTCAGACCGTCCTTCTGTTGAAGGCGGGCAACCGCTTGCAGAAGGGATAAGAGTTTAGCGTGGTTGGCATGCAGCCAGTCCATACACCCCGTTGCTCGTATCCATTCCGCAAGCAGACTGAAATAAGTGGTGTGGTAGCTATCTTCGCTATCATTTGTGCCGGTATCGATTTCTCTGCCTTGTTCAAGACGAAAATCATTGATATAGCCGTCTGCATTCAGGTTCCGCAAATACCAATCGAGATGACTACGAACAGCTTCTACTTCCTTCATGCGGATGAGGGAAATAATGCCGAGGTTGGTGAAGTACGGATTGATTTGATCACGTTTGGGGCCAAGGCGAAAGGTACCGCTCGGCAATTGGCAGGATAGCAAAAAACTTGTTTGATTGAACGCCATTTCTTGCATCCACTTTTCCATGAGGCTGACCTCCTCTCCAAGCTACGTGATTGCTGAGACGAGTTTGACTCCGTATTCGATCCATTGCAAGGAACGCACATAAGAATCACTGTCGATGGAAGGCAGTGAAGCAGGTTCTTTCACGACCTTGTGCCATTTTTCATCTCGAAACCAATCTACCCCATCTGCCGGATCGTGTCCATAATCTGCCCATGCATCTTGAAGACGTGGGCTGTATATTTTCGGGCTTCCTTCTAGTAACTCATGTCCATCCAATCGTAGTTGGTACTCATCTTCTGTGGTGGAAGCAGTATGATGAGGTGTGAATAAATGCGGCCAATAATCCGCTCGTGAGCCTGTATGAGGAATACGAGAGCAATAAGAGACCATTTTTTCGAAGCGAAAAGGATCCCCAAACAACTGCTGATACAACGTCTTTCCGACCTGAATGCGGTTTCTGACGTCGGGAAAATGATGAACGTTCAACCCGATCAAGCTAATTCGGCGGTCAGTAGGATGTGCTTTATAAGGAATGAGCACTTGATTCATCGAGAGAGCAGATTGGGCGACGAAAGCAAACGAAGCGAAAATACGATTCAGTGTAAACGGCTTCTGTACGACACGTTGTTCGATATATTGCTGTTCATTAATGATGAGTGCATGTGTAATGCGCGCACTGTCTTTGGATGCGAGGAACTCTTGCCAATACGATTGCATAAAGACTGAAACACCAAGTGGTACCAAAAGCTTTGTTAAATCTGTCCCCGTTCGTTTCATCTCCGCATACAGTAGTAATTGTGGGTAGGCATCGTGAAAAATCAGCCAGTTACATCTTTCCAAAAACCAAAAAAAGGGCTCGATTGCTTGTGTATCCATGATAAGCGGTAGCCATTCTCCTTTTAAATCGGTCATGTTCCACCCGCCATTTCGTGAGACTAGATGGGCCAATAACGCCCAGTGAACCTCTTGGTGCTGGAGATAAAAGGCGAGGTATGCTTGAGTGCGGGTGACATTGTTGCGATTGGCTTTGGTTGTTGCTTGTCTGATTTGAGCAACCAGATGCTGCTCGGCAATTTTCGTTGCTGTCGAATCCGTCATGGTTATGGGTAGCTCCTTGTTGTTTTCACATTGAAAAAAGCAGGTCCACTGGGCGACCCGCTTTTTACTCAACCAATCATTTCTAGTACGAGAAGCCGAACGAGTAGTTTTTCCTTGGCTTCCTCCCACGTATTCGCAAATATGACAACGTGCTCCGATTGGAACTCCGTTTCAGCGACAAAAATCCCATCTTGTTCGTAGATGTTCATAGATGATCGTCCTTTCTGCTGCCTTTCAAGCATTGTATGCTATCATGTAAAAGATGATGCATCCAGCATGCTGGAAAATCATGAGAAGGGTGGCACCAAACATGATAGTAAAAGTGACAAAAGAGGCAGTAGAACGCATAGCCAGTACAGACAAGCCCATTCGGATAAACGGTGAACTAGTCGGTGGCTGTGGGATGAATGTAGAGTATGCGTTGTGGTGGGATACCCAAGGTCCAGAAGATGAAGTCTACCAGGTCGATTCTTTGACGTTTCTGATAGATCGCGAAACCATTGCCTATATCGGGTCTGAACTGCTTACGATTGATTATCGTGCGCAGCAAGGCTTTCGCATGGTTACGCCACAGCAAATTTTGGCCTATGGCCTTCAGTTGAAAGAGCGCTGGAACTAATCACCTCGGGAGAAATTGCAAAATAAAGGCGAGAATACCTGCTGCAATTAAAGGACCGACTGCAACACCGCGGAAAAAAGTGACACCAGCGATTGTACCTAGCAGCAAGCCTGTGACGATCAAGGGATTATGGGTCATCAAGACCGTTCCTTTTCCCGCCAAGTAAGCCACAAACATACCGACGGCGACGGCCAGTAACGAATGCCAATTCATGAAAATCTCCAAGATGGAGGAAGGATTGATTTTGCCGCTTGCAAGCGGAGTCATGATGCCAATCGTCAGTATAATGATCCCAAGCTGTAATCCATGCTGCTCGAGCAGTGGGAAATATCGGTCCAATGACAGGAGCCTCATTAAGAGAAGGATCGCAACGGCAATGGAGACGGTTGCGTTGTTGCCAATGACACCGAGCGCCAGTAGTACCAAGAGGATGATAGAAATCCAGTCCATATGCGGGTTGGCTCACTTTCGTTTTTCTTAGTATATCCATGCTGCTGCGGCATGTGCCCGGGCAAGAAAAAAGAGATCAGCATGCACAAGAGTGCGAGTGCCGATCTCTTTTTTCTAGTCGAACCAGAGTTCCAGCATTCCTACTGGAAAGCCTGTCTGTTCGTCCGAATCAGGGAAACGTCCCCAAGCAAAGACGCCGTTGAAATAATCAATTGTAAACGGCTGATCGTAATCAGGCACGCTGTATTTGCTGCCGATTCGGAACTCATTAGTTCCTAAATAATACGATTTCGCCATAAAGTACTTTTGTGTAATGATCGCAAGCTGTGAGTGATCACCAAGCTTCTTTTTTTCTTTCGCTTCGACGTGCAGGCGCTCCATTTCCTCCTGCAGCTCGGCGAGTGTCATTTGACTGTACAAACGCAACGGACTGCCCCCTTTCCATACAGGTATATTGTAGCAAAAGACAAGGGAAAAGGCGATGGATGCAGAATCCTCTAAGGAAACGAAAGGGGAGTCGTTTCGAAAATGACACGTTTCGATTTGCATGGAAAGAAAGCAATCATAACAGGTGCTGGAAGAGGGATTGGGAAGGCACTAGCGTTGGGAATCGCAGAAGCGGGTGCGGAGGTTGCGGTAGTCTCGCGAACAACTTCCGATTTGCAAGAAGTAGTATCGGAGATTGAAGCAAAAGGCGGAGTGGCTTTTCCTGTCGAGGCTGACTTGACTGTGTCTGATGTAGCGGACCGTGTTGTGAAGCAAGTAGTCGAAGGGTTAGGGGGTGTGCATATCCTGATCAACAATGCAGGAATGAATATCCGCAAAAAAGCTCATGAGATAACGGAAGAAGAGTGGGATAGGGTAGTGGATTTGAATTTGAAAGCAGCGTTTTTCATGAGTCAAGCTGCTGGAAAAATCATGTGCGATCAGCGCTATGGCAGAATCGTCAATATTGCTTCGGTCGCAGGTGTAGTAGCACTTCGCACTGGCGTCGCATATGGTGCCAGTAAAGCAGGGCTCATCCAGATGACCCGGGTGCTGGCATTAGAATGGAGCAAGTTTGGTGTCAATGTAAATGCGATCGCGCCGTGGTATTTCCGTACGCCATTAACGGAGAGCTTGCTTAGCGACGAAGCGTTCGTCCAAGAGGTGTTGCAGCGAACGCCGAGTGGCCGAATCGGGGATGTCGAGGACTTGGTAGGACCAGCTATTTTCTTGTCCTCTGATGCAGCTTCATACATGTCAGGTCAAACGCTTTCGGTTGATGGCGGTATGTCTATTTACGGGTTTTAATAAAAAAAGGGGCATTCCCAGTTGGGAATGCCTAATTATTGGGGGCGATTGAGAAAAAGAACGACTGATTGTTCTATGACTGGTTTGCTCTCACCCAAAACAGTCAATCAATCAAAGCTATTAGCGTAGGCATACTCAGATTGAATAATCGATCTAAACATGCTTACGTTAAAAAGTCATCCAAAGAAGATAATCGATCTTTTTCTCAATGCGTTGAAAAAGTGCTTACACCTACAACATAGCAAGCAAAAGTAAAACATCAATTAAATAAAAATAAAGCATTATTAAATCTTTTTTCTGTAAGTACCGCGTTAACGAGCAAAACGATGGCTACCGATCTCAACTGTTACAGGACGTGACCATATCCACTTGGATGTAGCCGTATCCGGATTGAAGAAGTACAGGGAACCATTGCTCGGATCCTTTCCATTCACCGCGTCCTGGACCGCTTTTCTCGTACTTTCATTTGATTTATGTGTCAAATTGCCATCATGGACAGGCGAAAACGCATTGGGAGCATAAATAACCTCCCGTACCGTATTTGGAAATTCATCTGAAGCAACCCGATTCAATACAACGGCAGCAATCGCTACCTGTCCTTCATACGGTTCTCCCCGGCCTTCCGCATACACTAACCGGGCGAGCAGTTCCATATCCCTCTCCGAAACCTTCACTTTTCCATTGCGAACCACTTTTGGGCGACTATCACGACTAACCTGCACAGACTCACGTTTTACTGCTGTAGCAGATGTGGTTGATTTCTTTTCCTTCTTCGAAACTTGTTCCGATGGCGCCTGTGCATTACCGAGAACAGGGAGGATTTGTACTGCTTGCGGTGCCATTGCACTTGTCGGTGTGACAAATAAGCATAACAGCATCAAGCCAAAACTGTTCAAAAAGAAGAAAAAGCGCGTTGGCGCTTCTCGTGTCAACATGGTGTGAACCACTCCTTTTCGCTTTTTGCGTTTTGATTGCGGAAGCGAATCAGGTCTTTTGCAAGTCTATCGGTCTTATCGGAATGGTTCAAGAGGGAATTGGTTCCATAGAACTATTTACAATATCTTTCTGTTTGTGAAAGTGTTTTCATAAACGGATGTTTCCTCAATAAAAAAGCCACTTTCCCGTTGAGAAAGTGGCTTTCGTGTGCAGTTTGAAGCTGCTCTTATTTTTCCGTAATCGCGATGGATTTAATGGTAATCGTTTGCTCAGGAACACTTGGTTCACCCGTTTGTGGGTGTTTCTTTACTTTTGTTCCTGCAATTTTTTGAACGACATCCATGCCACCTGTAACTTTTCCGAAAATCGTGTATTTCGGAGAGTTGTCTAATCCTGTCACGTCAGGTCCAGAACCAATGAAGAATTGGCTACCATTCGTGTTTTTACCGGAATTCGCCATGGCAACTACGCCTGCTTCATATTTATGACCATTTTTCAATTCGTCTTCAAACGTGTAACCAGGGCCACCCATGCCAGTTCCTAATGGATCCCCTGTTTGAATCATGAAATCTTTGATGACGCGGTGGAACGTGATGCCGTCATAGTACTTGTCCTTTGCGAGGAAAACGAAGTTATTGACAGCAATTGGGGCATCTTTTTCAAACAGATCGATCGTAATGTCTCCCATAGAAGTAGAGATTTTCGCTTGATAGTCCTTTGCTTTGTCAAGCTGCATAGCCGGAGCCTTCTCGTATTTCTTCTCTCCGGTTGGACCCGGTGGGTTAGCTGGCTCTTTGGATGCTGGTTTCTCTGCTGGCGTAGTCGGCTGATTAGGAGCGGCTTCATTGCTTCCTGTAGAACAACCCGTAACCAAGGCGATTGCCGTCAGACATGTAAACAGAGTAGTGATTAACTTTTTCATCTTATGCACCTTCCTTTGTTTCATACTGTTGGGTGGTTCGGTTTCGAATTATAACACAAATAGTCGAGCATTTGCCAATCCGCTAGTTTCCTTTACAATCTCGCATGGTATGATTGGGTTAAAAGGGTGATCAATGTGGCAGAGCGATTTGAGACCAAAACGGTACATATCGGACATGACCCTTTGCGGGGAGTAAAGAGCAAAACGACACCGATTTATCAAACCTCCGTTTTTGCCTTCGAAGGCTTGGAAGAAGTAGAACAATACTACGTCGGCGAGGGAGAATACTTGTACACCCGAAGTGGCAATCCTAACCAAGCGGAGCTGGCTCATGCAATCGCTGTTTTAGAAGGCGCAGAAGCAGGTGTCAGTGCTGCCTCCGGTATGGGAGCGATCATGGCGGGTTTACTTGCCGTTCTTTCTCCTGGCGATCACGTGCTGGCTTCCCATGAAATTTATGGCGGTACCTACGCTCTACTGCACAAGGAGCTGTCGCGGTTTGGGATCGAGCTTGAGTTCATCCAGCTTGGTCAAATAACAAAGCTTGCTGACCATGTTCGCCCAACTACGCGGCTGTTTTTCTTGGAGACCATCACCAATCCGCTATTGACAGTTGTGGATCTGCCTTACTGGATCAAGGAAGCAAAAAGTCTTGGCTTAACCGTCATGGTGGATAATACGTTTGCGACACCTTATTTGGTACAACCCATTTCATTCGGAGCGGATCTCGTGGTACATAGTGGAACCAAATACATAGGTGGACATAGCGATGTGACGTCAGGTGTTCTGGTTGGATCACAGGCGACAATCAAGCGTGCCACAGAGATCGTAGCCAACTACGGTGCATCGCTCAGTCCTTTTGAGGCCTGGTTGACATCGCGTGGTTTGAAAACATTGGCAGTGAGAATGGAGCGTCAATGCGATAATGCTAGCCAGATCGCTGCGTTTCTTCGTGAGCATCCTGCAGTTGGACAAGTGTATTACCCAAGTCCTACGGATACCTTCTTTTTTTCACGGCAAAAGCAGGGGGCAATGGTATCCTTTGTTCTGGCAGACGAGACGAAGATCTATGACTTTTACCGGGCACTTGACTGGATCAAGTTGGCTCCGTCTCTTGCAGGTGTGGAGACGAGTGTATCTCATCCTGTTACGACGTCCCACCGTGCTTTTTCTGAAGAGCAGCGCAAGGAAACGGGAATCACGATGGGTCTGGTACGATTATCGGTCGGAATCGAGGCTGTTCAAGACATTCAGTTAGCATTAGATGCTGCATTAGGTAAATAATTCAAAAAACTTTGCCACATTATGAAACTTTCTTCCTAAGAAATACGTAATACTTAGTTAGAGTAGTCTCAGAATGCAGTGGGGAAAGCCCATTCTGAGAACATGCTTCAGTCTGGAAGAAACCGAGGAAAACGCAAATGGGAATGGCTATGAAGCAACCGTCGGGGCCATCATCCGGAGATTATTATGAATCTCGTCCATTTACGGAACTGTATGACGAATATTTTGATCGCGTCAACCGGTATTTGCGATGCCGGGTTCAGAGTACGTGGGATGCCGATGATTTGACAACCGTGGTCTTTTTAAAAGCGCTAGAAAAATTCGAGCAATATAGCAGAACAAGTCCTTTCGCATCATGGATTTTTCGTATTGCTCACAATACATATGTAGATTTTATGCGGAAAAACAGGGAGTTACCGGTCGACCAGGAAGATTTTCTAGGAGCAGAACCGGACGACACATGGCAGCCGGAACGGCAGGCGCTGACGAATGAAGAGATTCGTCTGCTTCGTGATCGTCTGGACTTATTGTCTCAGGATCAACGAGACGTGTTGATGCTCCGCTACTTTGCTGACCTCAAAATCAGCCAGGTAGCTGAGGTGCTCGGCAAAACAGAATCGAGTATCAAAATGATTTCTTATCGCGGATTACAAAAACTTCAGAAGATGTATGAGAGGGGGGACTCCGAATGAGAGAAGAGGAGAAGCACCCCCAGGATCATCAATCGGATGATCAGACTGTAACCCAACTCCTAGCCCATTTGAAGCAGATGCGCGGAACGGTTCCTGTCAATTATCAATTAAAATCAGACCTTAAAAAGCAATTGCTCCAGAAAATGAGAGATCTCGAAGCCAAGCAGGCAAAAGTTCCAAGTGCCGCACCCCAAAAATGGGGGAGGTTGGTTTGGAGCGGAATCGCAGCTGCTGCTCTCACCCTTGCCATAGTAGGATTTGTGTGGTGGAACAATACCTCTCTTGCCGTTCGAGAGCATGAAGTACTTAAGCTGCCAGCACAAGCAACCGTAGAGCTTGTTGATATTGATCAGAAAGCCACTCAGCTAGCTTACATCAATAACAATGCAGAGCTGAAAACCATTCCAATTGATGAGAAATTAAAGCCAGTCACGATCAAGCTACCGCCAACCGAAGGAAAATACACTGGGGTAGCGTGGTCTAATTCTGGGAAGCAAATCGCTGTCGTTGAGCAGGATAAAAAATTATCGAGGCTATGGATTGTGGAGATGCCAACGACTTACAGCATGGGAAGTAGCCGATTGCTGAAGGAAGAAGAAGGAGTATTGTACTCTTCACCAAGCTGGTCTGAACATGATGATTCGCTTGCCTTTACCCGCTCTAAAAATGGCGTCGAAGAAATTTGGGCGAGCAGCACAGTATCGTTCCAAGAATGGAAGCTAGTAGAAGGCTCTCAGCCTGAATGGTCACCAGATGGAAGCCTGCTTGCCTTCAATAAAGCCGGTGAAGTACAGCTGATGGAAATGCGGACGGGGAAAGTTACCTCACTTGCAGTGGGACAGTGGGCATCGTGGAGCTCCGATACGCGATTGACCTATACACACCCAAATGGAACGCTGATGGAAGTAAACGTGAGTGAAGAGCCTTTTGTGACACGCGAGCTACCATTGCGAAACCAGTTCTCTGAAGAGCTGATCAAAGGCAACTGGGCAAACAAAGGTAAGCACTTACTGCTTATCTCACGCCATGATCAGCTGCAACAACTGGTTATCTCTTTGGCGTCACGAAAATGAGCGGAGGAACAAGCATGAGATGGAAATGGGTGTTAATCTTTGTCATCACATGGCTTAGCTTTTCGATACGCCCAGCTATGGCAGAGAGCAACGTAGACATACAATTCGAGATACCTTTAAGTGGTATCGTCAAATATGAATCATGGATGAGACTAAACGTAAAGGTAACCAGCCAAGAACAGGATTTCACAGGGGCTGTAGAGTTATCGCAGCGACAAGTCAAAAAAAATAATGAATTTAAGCTTCGGCGTCCAATAAAGCTCGAGCAAGGAAAGAGTACAACCGTTTACTTTGATATGCCTTCCCAAATATTGCTCGATGATTGGTACGTCCAGGTGACGCAAAACGGTCAAGTTGTCAAAAGCGAAAAGCTGCGTATCCCTTATCCAACAGACGGGCGCACCATTGGGGTGATCAGCGAGGAGGGGAATGCGTTTCATTTCCTTGCCGTTAATCAATCACAATCCAAAATGAATCGCCCCTTGTCCGTTCAAAATCTCACGGAACAAATGTTGCCTGACCAATCGTGGATTTACGAAAACATAGACATGTTAGCACTGGCAGGCAATAGTGGCTCCACGATTAATGATCAACAGATGGCAGCGATCAAGGAGTGGATCCAGCTAGGGGGGATCGTGGTTGTTTCCGCAGGTCCCAATCAAGATGGAATGATCCAGCGGTTTGCTGATATTCTCCCTGTGGAAGCCGGAAAAGCTGGTAATATAGAGCTACAGCAAGCATTAAGTGAGTATGACATTGCGAAAGTCGCGCCAAATGGCAGTATCGGTGTATACAACCGTGACTTGCCCTTATTTGTGTCAAAATCGTACGGCAAAGGGCTGCTGCTATTTGTTAACTATGATGTGACAGCAGAGCCGTTGGCATCGTGGCAGTTCAATCCACAACTGTGGCAGAATGCAATGATCCAGCATGGTGCCAAGAAGATTTTTGAAGAGAAGCCTTATATGGATCAAATGACACGGCCTTTTCTTGACTTGAGCAAGAAGATTCCTGAAGTACAGACTCCTCCACCGATCTGGATGGTGGCGTTGTGGGGCGGCTATGTAATTGTACTCGCACCATTGACATACTTCGTTCTGAAAAGAATGAGAAAACCTGAATGGGCGTGGGGAGTAATCCCAATTGGAGGAATTTTCTTGACCGTCGCTATATTCGCGGTTGGAAAGCCTGCTGTTGTGAAAACGAGTACGAGCTACACCGTAACCAAGATCGACATATTAGATGAGTCCCTGGCTCATGTTCGCTCAGCCGCAACGTTTTTGGGCGTGGATCAAAACGAATACGATGTTCAGCTAGAACCTTCAATCGTTGCACTGCCCTTGACATTGGGGAGAAATGATTATCGACCAGAGGGATTAATGGATGGCGATGAGGTTCTCTCTTTCCGCAATCTCCCTTATTTGACACCGAAACAGGCAATCGGTATCGGGGTAAAGCATGACATGGGTGCTTTTGAAACTTCCTTGCGAATCAATGAGAATCGTCTGCAAGGTCACGTGAAAAACAATACGGAGTTTGCCTACGATCAGACTTTTATTGAAATTGGTTTTCAGCGAATTCCGCTTGGACCATTGAAAAAGGGAGAAGAAAAGCAGATTGACAGTGTGCTTGAGCCCTTGTTTATGCCAAGAAAACCACAAGCAACAAACGAATTGCAAACGATGGAAGAACGAATCAAAGAAATGCAGGAAAGAGTCGTTGAGTATGAAGATGGGAATCAGGTAAGTATCATCGGGACAACGACAGAGCCTCTTCCTCTGATGACAATGCAGGTGCCTCACCAAGCGCAATACTGGAATGTCATTCAGCAGCCTATTCAATTCCAGCCGAATGAGCAAGGTCTAGTGACTTGTCCTTATGGCCTGCTTGATGCCGATATGTATGAAGTGACAGGAGACTTCGACAGTACCGGGTACATTTGGCAGCTTGGGAAGGGCAGTATTACGTTTGAATTACGTACAGATAAAGCGGCGATCAATATGAAGCGAATAACGGTACCGCTGAATCACAGCTCATTCAAGCCTTTCCGGATAGAATACTTCCACCAAAAGAGCGGTAGGTGGATACCTGTTGAGCGCGGGACGAGACTTGTCCTCCATAATGAACTCCAGCAAGTATTGACGCCAAATCAGACATTATTGCTTCGTTTTTCCCACAATGGAACGTCGCGATTAGCTCTACCAGAGCCAATTTTCCAGGTAGAGGGGGTGCGGAAATGGTAATCGAAACCGTTCATTTAGGAAAAAGATACGGCAATTTGCAAGCGTTGACGGATTTGAACCTTTCCATCGAGCCAGGAAAGGTGTTCGGTTTCATTGGTCCAAATGGCGCCGGAAAATCTACTACAATGCTCATCTTGTCTACCCTTCTGGAACAGAGTGAAGGGGAAGCATTTGTCTGCGGCTACAATGTACGCAAAGATCCTGCGAGTGTACGCCAGTCTGTTGGCTACATGCCCGATTTTTTTGGCGTGTACGACAATTTGACAGCGGTGGAGTATTTGGAGTTTTATGCCGGAGCGTACAAAATTCCTGCCTCCAAAAGACGGGCACTCGTCGGTGATCTTTTGGAACTAGTAAATTTGTCTCACAAAGCAGACGCTTTCGTCGACTCTTTGTCTCGAGGCATGCAACAGCGCCTGGGGCTAGCACGTTGTCTCGTACATGATCCGGCTGTGCTGATTTTGGATGAACCCGCGTCAGGACTGGATCCAAGAGCTCGTATCGAATTGCGCGAAATTATGAAGCAATTACGCGAAATGGGTAAGACGATTATTATCAGCTCCCATGTTTTGCCGGAGCTAGCCGAGTTGTGTGATGATATTGGTGTCATTGAAAAAGGCAGATTAATTGCGTATGGTTCTGTGCATGAGGTCAGCAATCGGGATACAGGACAAAGCCGGATGCAAGTAAGGGCCCTGCGGAATTTGGACAAAGCGGGACTTCTGTTAGCGAGCTCTCCGTATGTACATCAATTGACAGAATACATGGGAGGCTATCGCTTCTACTTTCAAGGGACGGAGCAACAAAAAGCTGAATTGCTTCAAGAACTGCTGGATGAGCAGGTCGCAGTCGTCTACTATGGCGATTCCAAGAAAGATTTAGAAGACGTCTTCTTAGCGATAACGGAAGGAGTCGGTATGGAGTGAGCGACTTCTTGTTCAATCCTCTTTTGGTCAAAGAAATGCGGGAAAGATTCCGCTCGAGAAAGACCATGCTCATATTAGCGGTTTACTTGTTTGTCATGGGGGGAATACCGATGGGCTTTTTGCTCATGGACCCCTTAAAGGCCGAATCGTTAGGGGATAATCGGGATTTGTTTCTGATATCCGCGGGGATACACTACGCGATGATTTGCTTTGTGGCACCTGCACTGACTGCTGGCGCGATCAGTGGAGAGAGAGAACGCCAGACCTTGCATATTTTGCTGACGACGCAGTTATCGACGCGCACGATAATTTTGAGCAAGCTCATTACGTCTTTGGCGTTCTCCACGCTGCTCTTGGTTGCATCGATGCCTTTGTACAGTATTGTGATGCTCTACGGAAGCGTCTCCCCGGAACAAATGGCCCAGCTTGTCCTGTTTCTCGCGGTGAATATGTTTTTTCTCGGGTCGTTGGGGTTGTTCTGCTCCACCTGGATTAAACGAACGTCGATCTCGACGGTCACCACATACGGCATTGCCTTCTTTTTTGTAGTAGGTACTGGCTTGCTGTTCTTTTTCATCGGTGAGTCCTTGCAACAGACGTATCCAGAACGGTACGTCAATTCGGATGTATGGAACATGTATGAGCTGCAGATGCTGGCAGGGACGAACCCTATCATCGTGTTGTTCGATATTTTAGGCGAGTCATTCGATCAATCCGATGACATCAGTTTTGCGCCGTGGTTGTTTTTCTCATGTGTGTACGTGGTTCTTTCCTTTGTACTCGTCATCTGGAGCGCTTATTTGTTAAAACCAATCCGCCGAAAATGGTGGAGTTGGAAGAAACGACCTGTTCGTGTACAATGAAAAAGGTGCATGGGAAAAGGGAGGTTTTTTTGTGAGCGATCAAGATGTACAGATCATTGATTTTGAAGAACTGCTTCGTGCGATTGAGAGCCGTCTGGCATCTGCAGGGATGTATGTTAAACGCGAAGCGATCGTGACTATACTTCAGGCAGAAGAAGCATTTTTGCTTGAAAAAGGTGTTCTTCAAGAGTATAGTGAGTAATCAGCTAACAACCTGCCTCGAGTGGTAGGTTGTTTTTCATGGACAGGGAAGGCATAAAGTCATTCGCCTGTTTGCTTCTCCCGGAAAAAAACGGTATGATGAAACAGAGTACGAATATCAGCATAAGGACGTGAACACATTGACAGAAGAGAACAAAGACCTAGAATTGGGCGATATCATTACATTGGACGATGAAAATGGTGAACCGTTGGGGGATTTCGAAGTATTGGCTATGTTCGACCTGAACGGTAAAGAATATATTGCCTTGGCTGAAGCTGTGGAAGATGAAGAAAGCGAAGAAGATGAAGAAGTGGATATCTTCGTATTCCAAGTGGACGGCGGCGAAATGGTACCATTGGAAGAGGACGAGGAGAGCACTGTTTACGCGAAGCTGAACGAAGTGCTGGAAGGCATCGAACTCATTAAAGAAGACAAGTAATCCCGGTATGAATGAAACAAGCCACTGCTGGCGTTAGAACCCAAGCAGTGGCTTTTTCTTGCGGTCGATCAGTCATTCATTTTAATAATGTTATCCTTAAGGTCTCGTACAACGAGAAGGCATGTATAATCTGTATCTTGCAGTTCCCGAACCAATGCCGAGCACTCGTCTTTGGTAAGACCTAGCTTTTCGAGACGGGTACGGAGTTCTTTCCCACCATTGTCAAAGAAATGCGCCATACTGTCAATGTGACCGACGGCACTTTCAAAGTGGGTACTGTATTTATAAAAATTGTTTCGTTGATTGGAGTGATTTTTATCAGGATTCCATTTCAAAACCCAGATGTCATCACTGTTGTATCCGGCAGAATTTAACGCATGAACGTCAGAAGCTAGCTCAGCATCATACTTATGGAATTTGACAAACGGCTTGGTAGCACTGATCAAAAGTATTCCCCCCTTTTTGGCCTCAGGAATCGATGCCTTACTAGGATGCCCAAAGCCAAAGCGCGGATGAATGGAAATACCTGAGGCACAGTTGTGAACGCTACGTAAGAACAATTGACATATTTTCCTTGATAGTAGCAGGATTTACGCTGATGGGGGAAGAAATAGAGAAAGGGAAACAGATGTTTTGGTTTTTCATTTTGACCAATCTTCACCATTAGTGCTACACTAATTAATGGAATATGCATGTCATGTACAGAACGAAATGAGAAACGAGGAATACTGAGAAGAATCGGCCATCTCGCTAGGGGCGAGGTGGCTTTTTTGCCCCATTTTGCTACTGGCGTTGAATACTATGGGAACCATACGGTACAATAGCGATTAAGTGTTCGCTTTTATTAGGAAAACGTTCCTCTCATGGGGATTGAATCATCTCGGCGTTTTTCAAAAAAGGTGAATACGACGCTAGCCATCAGTAAAAAAGGCATGATCGTTTTTCTACGTGTCCGAAGAGTAGAGGGGAGAGCGCGATTGAAGGAAACAGAAACACAGCAAACACTAACGTACACAGAAGAAGATATTCAGGTCTTAGAAGGCTTGATTGCCGTTCGAAAGCGGCCTGGAATGTACATCGGCTCCACGGGCTCGCGTGGCCTGCATCATCTGCTGTGGGAAATTGTAGATAACGCCAAAGACGAGTCGCTTGCCGGCGTTAACGATAGCATCATCGTTACTTTGTACAAGGATGGCAGTGTCAGTGTAGAAGACCATGGACGCGGAATTCCAACGGGTATGCACAAAACCGGCCGACCTGTACCAGAAGTTATTTTTACGACGCTCCATGCCGGTGGTAAATTCGGTGGTGGCGGATATAAAAAAAGTGGTGGCTTGCACGGGGTAGGCTCCAGTGTCGTTGTGGCCTTGTCCAAATGGCTTGAGGTCGAAATCCACCGGGAAGGCAAAATTCATAAGCAACGCTTTGAATATGTTGTGGATGCAAATGGAACCGAGCATGTCGGTAAACCGGTTACCGGTCTTGAAATTACAGGGAACACGAAACGCACGGGAACAACGGTACGTTTTTTGCCGGATGACGCGGTGTTTGGTAATGCTCGCTTTGACTATGAGACGATTCGTGATCGTTTTCGTGAGACGGCATTCCTTCTGAAAAAGCTGCGCATGGTTTTGATTGACGAGCGTGGACCTGAAAAGAAACGGGAAGAGTTTTACTTCGAAGATGGCTTGAAATCATACGTTTCTTACTTGAATGAGGGGAAAAATACGCTCCATCCGATCGTTTACTTCGAAGGGGAAAAGGACAATATCTACGTCGAGTTGGCTTTTCAGTACAATGACGGATACGCTGAGACACTAGTGTCCTATGTCAACTCAATTGTAACAACGGATGGCGGAACTCATGTCACAGGCTTCCGCAACGGTACGACCCGGATCTTTAACGAATTTGCCCGGAAAAAAGGGTACTTGAAAGAAAAGGACCCGAACTTGACTGGAAACGATTTGCGGGAAGGTTTCCTCGGTGTATTGTCATTGCAAATGGCTGACGTCCAGTTTGAGTCCCAAACAAAAGACAAGCTGGGGAACGAAGAAGCACGGGCAATCGTAGAACAGATTGTTTCCGAAAAGCTAGGCTTCTTCCTCGAGGAAAATCCGGAAATAGGCAAGTTGCTGATTGACAAGGCGTTGCGTTCTGCTGAGATTCGCGAAGAGCTGCGCAAACAACGCGAAGCCCTGCGCGGCGACAAGAAAGGCAAAACCGCGAAAAAGCGCAAATCGATTTCGGAAAAGTTTACTCCGCCGCAATACAGAGACTCCAAGCGCAATGAGCTCTTCCTCGTCGAGGGGGATTCTGCGGGTGGCTCTGCAAAACAGGCGCGTAATTCAGAGTTCCAAGCCTTGTTCAGCCTGCGCGGGAAGCCGTTGAACACGGAAAAAGCAAAGCTTTCCGAGGTATTGGCGAATGAAGAGTTCCGCACGATCCTAGAGGTGCTCGAAACCGATATTGGCGAAGAGTTTTCCATCGAAAACTGTGCATTTGACAAAGTGATCATCATGTCTGACGCGGACGTTGACGGCTCGCACATTCAAACGCTGCTACTGACCTTCTTCTTCCGCTACATGCGCCCGATGATTGCAGCTGGTCATTTGTATATTGCCCAACCGCCTTTGTATCAGGTGAAAAAGCAGAGCAAAGGCAAGCAGACAGAGGGGATTTACTGTTGGAGCGATTACGAGCTGGAA
The DNA here is from genome assembly GCF_042885155.1 of Brevibacillus sp. NPDC058079. Taxonomy (NCBI): domain Bacteria; kingdom Bacillati; phylum Bacillota; class Bacilli; order Caryophanales; family Paenibacillaceae; genus Brevibacillus; species Brevibacillus sp. NPDC058079. The sequence continues at coordinate 1,364,967 of NZ_JBHVSO010000001.1, read as the reverse complement.
CAGGCGTTGAAAAAGGCTGGACGCGGTGCTGAAGTGCAGCGCTACAAAGGTTTGGGTGAGATGAACGCCGATCAGCTCTGGGAAACAACCATGGACCCTGAGACGCGCAAGCTCATTAAGGTTGAACTGGAAGACCTCGCTCACTGTGAGAAGCTGGTAACCGTTTTGATGGGTGACAAAGTCCCACCTCGGCGTGAGTGGATCGAGAACCACGTCACCTTTGAAGTGGGGGAGGATGAATAAGCATGCTGTCCAATCAAGTTATTAATCAGAGCTTCGCTGAGATTATGGGAAAGCGCTTCGGGGACTATGCCAACCTGGTTATTCTCTCACGCGCGATCCCTGATGCTCGCGATGGACTAAAACCGGTACAGCGCCGTATTTTGTATGCCATGTACCAAGAAGGCAATACGAACGATAAACCATACCGGAAATCAGCGAAAACAGTCGGGTACGTGATGGGTACCTATCACCCGCACGGTGACTCGGCGATTTACGAAACGATGGTGAGGATGGCGCAATGGTGGAAAATGCGTCAGGTGCTCATTCAAGGCCACGGAAACTTTGGTAGCTTGGACGCAGACCCGCCAGCCGCTATGCGTTATACCGAATCCAGATTGTCGGCATTGGCCAATGAGCTACTGCGCGATATTGAAAAGGATACGGTTACATTTATCCCGAACTACGACAACTCCGCTCAACAACCGGCAGTATTGCCTTCACGGTTTCCCAATCTACTCGTGAATGGCGCTGCCGGGATCGCGGTTGGTTTTGCAACGGACATCCCTACTCACAATTTGGGCGAAGTCATCGATGCGGCTGTTGCCCAAATGAAGAACCCGAATATCTCGCTGGATGAGCTGATGCAGCACGTCAAAGGTCCAGATTTTCCGACAGGCGGCATTGTCCAAGGGCTGTCCGGAATTCGCAAGGCGTTTGAGACAGGCCGTGGTCAATTCATCATTCGCGGGAAGACCCATGTAGAGGAGCCAAAAGGCGGCAAGATCAAAAAAATCGTCGTTTCTGAAATTCCTTACGAAGTGGTCAAGTCGAAGCTCGTTGGTCAAATCGATGAGCTCGTAATGGATCGCAAAATCGAGGGAGCACTGGCGGTGCGCGATGAAACCGGTCGCAAAGAGGCCGAGCAGAAAAAAGTTCGTATCGTAGTGGATATTCGCAAGGAAGCGGATGAGCAGGCGATTCTCAACTACCTGTACAAAAATACGGATCTGCAAATCTATTACAATTACAACATGAACGTGATTCATGAGGGGACCATCCGCCAGATGGGACTCAAGGCTTTGTTGGGGGCGTACATCGACCACCAAAAAGAAGTCGTCACGAATCGCTGTCAATTTGATCTGAATCGAAAGCAAAGCCGCGAGCATATCGTGGAAGGCTTGATTCGCGCCAAGTCCATTTTGCGTCAGATCGTCGATACGATTATGGATTCGGAAGACCGTGCAGATGCCAAGAAAAACATCATGGAGAAATACGGCTTCACGGAAAACCAAGCAGATGCGATCTTGAGCATTCAGCTCGCTTCCTTGACGCGTTTGGATATCGTCAAGCTAGAAAAAGAATTGGCTACGCTGGCAAAAGAAATCGAGGAGCTGAAATCGATTTTGGCGAGCGAGAAAAAGCTGATTCAAGTCATTACAAGCGAACTGAACGAGATCAAGAAAAAATACGCAGAAGAGCGCCTGACAGAAATCCAGGGTGAGATCGAGGAAATTAAAATCGATATTGCGATGCAAATCAATGCAGAGGATTGCATCGTAACCCTCACAAACGAAGGATATATCAAGCGGACGAGCCCACGCTCCTTCAAATCAGTGGGGGGAACGTTGGAGACATGTGGGGTAAAAGAAGGAGACCGTGTCCGTTACTTCATGGAGACCAATACGTCTCACACTGCTCTCTTCTTTACTCAGGACGGTAAATACTTCGCTACACTGGTCAACGCCTTCCCGGACGATAAGTGGAAGGATATCGGTTCCGCCCTCGTCAACATCATCCCGTTGGAGAAGAATCAGCGGATCGTTGGCTTTACGATCGTAGAAACCTTCAAACAACAGCTGTATGTGTACCATGTAAGTAAAAATGGTTTGATGAAAAAGACGGCGTTGTCCGAATACGAAACGAATCGTTCCAGTGCGTTGGTAGCTGCGAAGCTAAAAGCAGACGATGACGAGTTTGTGAATGTATTTGTGGCTGACGAAGCTGGGGCGATACTCGGTGCTACGAAAGATGGCATGGGCATTCGATTCCATCGCAGTGAAGTCAGCGCAACGGGTAGAGCGTCGAGCGGGGTAAAAGCAATCGCACTTGCTCCTGGCGACGATGTCATCACGATGCTACCGATTGAGGAAGTCGATTCTCGTGCCTTTAGCTTGTTGACGGCTGAAGGGGTTGTAAAACGCACAGCAATTACTGCGATCCCACTCCAGGCTCGCGCAGGCAAAGGCGTACAGTTGATTCGTAAACGAAAAAATAATCCGCATGAGCTTGTTGCGATGTTCATCGAAGAAACAGTTTATACTTGGACGTCGCAGAACGAATGGACCCTTGTCGAGACAGAGCAAGTGATCGTCAACGAGCAAGGTGGCATCGGCCGACAACTGGTGGAGGGTGGGGTAAAAGCAGTTGCTTTTGAAACCATTTTGCCGACAGATGAACCGAAGGACGAAGCGACTGCAAAAGGCTCAGGAGACGGAGCTGGCACAGCAAGCCAACAGAAAAGGCCTAATGCCCAGGCTAACCTGTTCAATGGAGATCATCGTGAATAAAAGGAATGATGAATAGATGGCGTTTGAAGCCTTTGTTTCACCGCTAAGCTGGCAGCAGGTTTCTCTGCTCCTCGATACTGTGCAATATTTCGAAGACGCGCCGAAACTGCTTTCTCTTCCACAAGAGCAAGGAGCAAGTGTGCCTGTGCCGATTACGTCAGACACATTGAAGACGATGCTTGGTTGTCTGGACGAAGAGGAAGCATTTAGCCGCAAAGCTTTTTCATTGAGTTGGGAAGTAGCTGAGGACGAAGGGAGTGGCTATCTCGTTGTCGAGCTCCCGAATGGAGACATCGTGAGACAGCCAGCCGTTCTATCCGCTTTTTCTCCGGTTTAACAAATAAACGCTTTGGTGACGCGCTTGCATTCATGACAGGATGTGAGCGGCTTGCCAAAGCGTTTTTTGCATATAAAAAGATTGCCAGCGAATTGGAGTATATGATACAGTTTGAACACGAGTTGTTGCGTAATAAAGTTAGTAACTTACTGAATTGGCATACTTACCACTGGGGGATAGAATCATGGAAAAAGTCATCGATCAAAAGGCTTTTATGGACGTCATTCGGGAGCGTCGTTCCGTACGTCATTACGATCCAACAGCAAAAATCTCGCGGGATGAACTCAAGGAAATGTTGAAAGAAGCGACTTTGGCACCTTCCAGCTCCAATCTCCAGCCATGGCGGTTTTTGATTATCGATGAACAGCCATTGAAAGAGAAGCTGCTCCCCATCGCATTTAACCAAAAGCAGGTGGTAGAGGCTGCGGCGATTATTGCAGTCCTGGCTGATTATGAGGGCTACAAGCAAGCTGGGAGCATTTACAAAAAAGCGGTAGAAGCAGGCTACATGACAGAGGAAGTAAAAGCTACACTCATCGACAACATTAACAAGCGTTATGAGAATCGGGATCGAGCAATCATCAAGGAAATTGCTTTGGTAGACGGAGGTCTCGTCTCGATGCAATTGATGCTCGTTGCCAAGGCAAGAGGATATGACACGGTGCCAATGGGAGGCTATAACAGCGAGAAATTTAAGGAAGCTTTCCAAATCCCAGAACAATATGAAACGGTCATGTTGATTGCAGTCGGCAAGGCGGCAGAGCCTGGTCATCCGACTACTCGCCTGGATGTAGAAGAGATTACGTTCTGGAATGAGATGCCGAGTAAATAAGCATGGAGAAATGGAATAGCCTTGGCCTGATAGGATTTTGGGCCTGGGCTTTTTTCACGTTTGCAAGCTTTCGAGGGCCAGACATGCTGGCAATCAGGTGAAATGGGGCGTACAATAGGGAGACATGACAGTAACGAAAGAGAAGCCGCAGACGAGCGAAAGAAGGGTGTAGGATGAAAAGATTGTTGGCAATCAGCGATATTCATGGGGAATTGGAGAAACTGGAATCGTTGATGGAGCAAGTTCAGTACGATCCACAAAACGATCAATTGATCCTGCTAGGTGATTATGTAGACCGTGGACCAGAGTCGAAAGGAGTCGTCGACAAGGTAAAACAGCTCCATGCAGAAGGGGCAATCGTGTTGATGGGCAATCATGATCATATGATGGTTAAATCATTCGAGCAAGACCCTGTCTTTATCGAACGATGGTTCCGAAACGGCGCACAAAAGACGTTGGCGAGCTATGGTCATGCCGCAGCAGATACGGAGTCTGGCGCACCGGAGGCCTTGGAAATCACCTCTTCAGTCAAAGAGCATCTGGAATTTTTGGCTGGCTTGGACTGCTATTATGAAACCGATGATTATATTTTTGTTCACGGGGGTGTACATCCCGAGACTCCGGTTGCAGAGACTGACCCGTACCTGCTGATGTGGATACGTGATGAGTTCCATAAAGGCTACCAAGGTGAGAAGACCGTTGTTTTTGGTCACACGCCAACCAGTTCTTTGCACGGTAAACATGATGTGTTTTACGGTGAAAATAAAATCATCGGCATTGACGGAGGTGCCGTATTCGGCGGTCGTCTGCATTGCTTGGAGCTGCCCAGTCGAAAGGTTTACTCGGTAGAGTAATAGAACAAGAACGAAAGGCTTCCACCTCTCATTACAAAGAGCGGGTGAAAGCCTTTTTGATGTGCGTCAAGATAAGTTCAGAGTAATATTGTAATGAATTTTATTTAAATAAATTGCAAAAATTAATAATTAAAGGCTTGTCTTCTAATATTTGGGATAGTAAAATATTCCCAACTCACTCATATTCTTATTGTTTATCATCATATTAGCCCACGTGAATATTTGCAAATCAATGACCAATTTCCCCTGCCATACTCGCTGCAATGTGACCGTTACTCTAATTGTCGCTCTTATTCCACTCCCAGAAAAGACAAAAGAACCAGCCATTAAAAAAAAACTTTGAACGATACATTCATTCCTGGAAAAAGGTAAGAATCACCCATCTCATTATGGCGATGGTTTCTTACTGTTTAACACTTCAAGAAAAATCAATAAATGGAAATGAAAGTAAGTGGCGTATTTCTGGTCGCTGCATTGGCTGGATTTTGTTTCCGGGTAAAGGTTCCTAATATTCAGAATGGAATAGCTGTTTTCTTATTCCGGGTACCAGTCTATCTGCTACCCGGAAAAGAAAGCGGGGGACAGGCGATTCATACAACGAGTCACGGCTTGGGGAAATTCACTTCTCTTGTATACACGTGGGAAGCAAGAGGGAGCATTTGGAGTGGTTATGCTCACCAGGCAAGTGCTAGAAACTATCAAACACGGGACAAGGGAGGAACAACGCTTTGCATTTTGTTCAGACATTAGTAGAAGCGCTGGAATTGTGGAAGAACGAGGACCATAAAGGCGTTACCTTCATTTTGGGAGACCAGAATGAGGTGTTTGTTTCCTATAAAGAATTGTACGAAGAAGCCCTCGGTTATTTATTTGTCCTCCAAAAACACGGAATCAAGCCTGGTGATGAGGTCGTTTTTCAAATTGAGGATAGTAATCTCCGAACTTTTGTCTGCCTTTTTTGGGGATGCTTACTCGGTGGAATGATTGCTGTTCCTATCTCTGTAGGGGATAACGAAGAGCATCGTCTTAAGCTGTTAAAGGTTTGGCAGACATTAATCAATCCCTATCTGATTACGACGGACAGTGTCTGGAAACGACTGGAGGATTTCTTTAGTAAACACAACTACCTGACGGAATTGGAATCATTGAGGTCGAAGTCCTTCCTGCTTGATGAGACCGGGAAAAAAGAAGAGAAGGGCACAATCTACTACCCTTCTGCTGATCATGTGGCCTTTATTCAATTTTCATCTGGGTCTACAGGAGATCCGAAAGGGGTTACCCTGACACATGAAAACCTTGTCCATAATGTGCGTGCGATTAATAACAGACTTGGAACGATTGAGTCTGACTCATTCCTAAGCTGGATGCCCTTAACTCATGACATGGGGATGATCGGGTTCCATTTATCCCCGTTGTATGCAGGAGTTCAGCATTATTTTATTCATACCTCACTATTTATCAGGCGGCCTACGCTATGGCTGAAGAAAGTAAGCGAGCATAAAGCGACGATTTCTTCTTCTCCGAACTTTGGATATAAATATGTGTTGTCCAGGTTTAAACCGGAAGTGGCAGAAGAGTGGGATTTGTCTACGCTTCGCACGATTTTAAATGGAGCAGAACCCATTGCTTCAGAATTGATCCATCAGTTTTTAGATCAGATGAGCCCTTATGGATTGAAGAAAACGAGCATGCTCCCGTGCTACGGATTGGCTGAAGCCTCTGTGGGAGTAACGATTCCGGATCAGAACCTGCATTTTACAACGCTTTCTCTGGATCGTAGGTTTATCCAGGTAGGAAAGCCGATCAAGATGACAGATCAAACAAATCCAGATGCTCTCACACTGGTAGAAGTGGGTTACCCCATTGATTTTTGCGAGGTAAGAATATGTGATGACGAGGATCAAGATCTACCAAGCGATACTGTTGGCCATATCCAGATTAGAGGGAAGAATGTAACCGCTGGATACTACAACAACCCTGCTGCCACCGCAAATGTAATGACGGCTGACGGATGGCTCAGAACAGGGGATCTGGGTTTTATGCGAAAGGAACGTCTTGTCATTACGGGGCGTGCGAAAGACATCATCTTCGTGAATGGTCAAAACGTTTATCCGCATGATATTGAGCGGATTGCTGAAGAAGTCGAGGGAGTCGAGCTTGGGAAGGTCGTTGCCTGCGGGGTATTCAACGAGAAAAGCAAAGAAGAGGATATTTTTGTGTTTGTCCTTCATCGGAAAAGTGTAGACGAGTTCATTGCGCTTTCTAAGAAAGTGAAAACGCATTTGAACGAGCGAACCGGATGGAGAATAAGTGAGGTCTTGCCGATTCAGCGCATCCCCAAAACAACGAGTGGAAAAGTCGAACGATATAGAGTAGCTAGGGAGTATCAGTCTGGAGCATTTCACGATGTTTCCGAGGAAATGCAACGACGAATTACCGAACAGATAGAAGAGGATAGAACCGATAAATCCCCTCAATTGCGCGAAGAATTAGAAAAACAATTGCTTGCTATTTGCCGCGAAGTGCTTCAATCAGACAGATTGGGACCAAACGACAGTTATTTTGATGTAGGCGTGTCCTCTATGCAGTTGACCCAGTTAGCAGGGCGGATAGAAGAAGAGATGGGGATTACGTTGGCGGTAACAGATTTGTTTGCCTATCCGACGATTTCCAAGCTTTCTCACAGTCTCTTCCACGACGATCAAGCGACTGATCGCATAAAAGAGACAGATACGAGCCAACAGAAACAAAAGGATATCGCTATTATCGGGATTTCTTGTAAGTTCCCGCAGGCTCAGGATCTGGATCAATTTTGGCAAAACATCCGGGGGGGAAAGGATTGCATTCATGAGCTTCATGGACAGAGACGAAAGGACACAGAACAATATGTATCGCTGGTAAGAGGTGAACAGGGCAATCCTGCCCTTGTGGAGGGTGGTTATTTAGAGGAGATCGATAAGTTCGACTATTCTTTCTTCTCGATCACCCCGAAAGAAGCGAAGCTAATGGACCCCAACCAAAGGCTGTTCCTTGAAAATGCTTGGAATACGCTAGAGGATGCAGGCTATGGCGGGCACAAGCTTTCAGGGAAAAAAGTAGGGGTGTATGTCGGCTTCTCCAAGCTGGGATACGATTACGAACGCCTTTTGTCAGTGGTAAGTCCCAAGGATTTGCCCTCTTATGCAGTAGGCAACCTTCCTTCCATTATTGCAAGCCGCATTTCACACTTGCTTGATTTGCGCGGCCCTGCTGTCACCGTGGATACAGCCTGCTCTTCTTCCTTAGTTGCGGTTCATATGGCGTGCAAGGCTATCCAAAACGGTGAGTGTGAGATGGCATTATCAGGTGGAGTCAAAACCATCCTGTTGGCGCTGAAGGCTGGAATTGGAATGGAATCCTCCGACAACCGTTCAAGGGCGTTTGACGATCTATCTGATGGAACGGGTTGGGGTGAAGGAGTAGCTACTGTTCTGTTAAAACCTTTGGAAAAAGCCATCGAGGACGGGGATCACATCTATGCCGTGATTAAGGGAAGTGCTGTTAATCAAGACGGTGTTACTGTCGGGATTACCGCACCGAACTCACAGGCCCAGGCAGAATTGATCATAGACGCTTGGGAGGATGCGCAAGTCGACCCTGAAACGATTAGCTATATAGAGGCACATGGAACGGGAACAAAGCTGGGGGACCCCGTTGAGCTGGATGGAATTCAGAGAGCATTCCGACAATATACAGAGAAGAAACAGTTTTGTGGAATCGGTACTGTCAAAGCGAATATTGGACATTTATATGAAGCAGCGGGAATTGCTGGTTTGATTAAGGCTGCTTTGCAGTTAAAGCACAAAGAACTGCCGGCCCTCGTCCATTTCCAGAAACCGAATCGGAATTTCGCATTTGAAAAGTCGCCAGTCTATGTGCAAAACAGACTGGAAAAATGGGAAACAGATGGACATCCGAGGAGATGCGGGGTTAGTTCGTTTGGGTTTAGCGGGACCAATAGCCACGTTATCTTGGAAGAATATGTGCCAGTTAATGAAACGGAGATGACAGTTTCAGATGAGGTGCAAGTGTTTACCTTGTCGACCAAATCCGAGTCAGCCCTTCAACGTCTGATTCAAAAATATCGGGAGTTTCTTTCTTCTAGTGGCCCGCTTTCTCTGTCTGATTTGTGCTATACAGCAAATACCGGAAGAGAAATGCTTCCCTATCGGATTGCGCTCATTTTGCATAGTCGCAGTGATTTCGAACAAAAGCTCGACCGATTGGCGGTTCGGCTTGAAAATGACCGAGATGTTTTTGTCTTCTCACCTGGTAAAAAGCGCGTTCCAGAAGAAACCGTTCATCTGTTGAGTCAATCCGCTCGGGATGTGCAGGAAAAGTACCACACGGCGAGTACTGAGATGAAGTATTCGTATGCAGCGACATTATGCGACTTGTATGTACAGGGAGCTACGGTTGACTGGGATGCGTTCTACAGAGATGGCAAAAAGAGAAGAAAAATGCCATTGCCGGTTTATCCTTTCGATCAGTATCGCTCTTGGATTACAGATGATGTGATCACCATCATTCCAGAACAGATGAATACTATAAGCGGAAACAGAGGTGCTACTGTGTCAGAGATAGGAACTGCGCCAATCGCAAAAGTTCTGAAAGAGTTGGTTCATCATGCTTCAGGTTTTGCTGTAGAAGAAATTGATCCATCCCTTCATTTTCTGGAGCTAGGCTTGGATTCTATTATGCTCGTACAAATCAATCGTGAAATTCAGGAAAAGTTTGGTGTGGTTATTCCGGCCCAAGAGTTGTTTGAAACTATTACTAGCGTTGATAAGCTAGCAGCGCACATTGCTCTGGAGCTATCCAGTAGCCCCACTGTTGCTTCTGCCAAACAAATGGAATGGATGGCAATCGAGCAACCGATAGCAAACGTAGTTGTGGAACAGAATGACGCTCAGAATATTCAACAGTCAGAGCCGAGAGAACTAACCATGAAAATGCCAGTCTCGAGAAGCACAGGGGCGGTTGAAACCATTATCGAAAAGCAGATTTCGCTCTTGTCTGAACACCAAAACCAAATGGCTACGCTGTTACAAAAACAATTGGAGCTATTGAATCAAGAACAAAGCTTTGTACCAAAGCAACAAGCTGAATCTGCGCCTGTTGCTCCCGAGAGCAAAAAACTCGAAGGTAAACCACCCGCCAAGGGGAATGAAGAGGAACGCCAGAAGCCATTTATACCGTATCAGCCATTGATGATCGGTGAACGAGGCAATTTTACACCGACACAAAGAGAGTATCTAAACGCATTCATTCAAAGCTATACGGAAAAGACAAAGCACTCCAAGAAGTATACGCAAGAGCACCGATTTGTTCATGCCAACAATCGCAATGTGTCTGGATTCCGTTCGTATTGGAAGGAAATGGTCTATCCGATCATTACACAAGCATCAGCTGGTTCAAAAATGTGGGATCTAGATGGAAATGAATATGTCGATCTGACGATGGGTTTCGGTGTAAACCTGCTCGGTCATAATCCCGCATTTATCATGAAAAAGCTGGAGGAGCAGATTCAATCAGATCTGCCTCCACTTGGTCCTATGTCGGATGTAGCTGGAAGGGTAGCAGATTTAATCAGCGAGTTAACAGGAGTAGAGCGTGTCGCCTTTTACAATTCGGGGACAGAGGCAGTAATGGTGGCACTTCGCTTGGCCAGAGCCGTTACAGGCCGTTCGAAAATCGCATTATTCTCCGGCTCCTATCACGGTACATTTGACGGGGTTCTGACGGTTGCTGATCCTGAGTCCCAGGACGGGAAGGCCATACCAATGGCACCGGGTATTACGCAGCATACGGTGGATGACGTCCTGGTCTTAAACTACAACCATCCAAAATCAATCGAGCTGATCAAAAAACACGCCCATGAACTGGCCGCAGTATTAGTTGAGCCTGTTCAAAGCCGACGTCCAGATCTGCAGCCAGTGGAATTCTTGAAGGAAGTCAGAGAGATTACAAGCCAATCAGGCACTGCCCTTATTTTTGACGAAATCATTACGGGATTCCGCATACATCTTGGTGGCGCACAGGCGTGGTATGGAATAGAAGCAGACCTCGTTACGTATGGGAAAGTTCCGGGTGGTGGCATGCCGATCGGTGTTGTAGCTGGTAAAGCTGCGTTCATGGATGCAGTAGATGGGGGCACCTGGAATTTTGGAGATCATTCTTACCCGGTAAATGCCGAGAAAAAGACGTTTGTGGGCGGAACGTTTTGTACGCATCCACTGACGATGCATGCAGCGATCGCTACACTGGAATATTTGAAAGAACAGGGGCCGAAGCTTCAGGAAGCGTTGACCCAAAAGACCCTCAACTTGGTAGAAACACTTAACGCGTATTTTAAGAGCGAGCAGATTCCAATCCAGATGATCAATTGCGGTTCCTTGTTCCGCTTCGTATCGTTTACCGATATAGAATTGTTCTTCTATCACCTGATCAGCAAGGGCATTTATATATGGGAGGGCAGAAATTGCTTCCTTTCCACTGCCCACACGGATGAGGATATCGAGAGACTGATTCATGCGGTGAAGGAAAGTATTGATGATCTGAGACGAGGAGGTTTTTTGCCGGAGCCACCCCCAACTTCTCCGAATGGTGGACGGAAACAAAATCAAGTCGTCGAAATGACAAACTTTACGAGACGGGATGGGCAAAAGCCAGAGGCAACGCTTGTGGAAAGCGTGGGGGAACAACTGAGGCTTCCTCTTAGCCCTGAACAGAAACAAATGTGGTTTGCAGTCAAATATCGCGTGGAAGCATCTGCAGCTTTTAACGAGACGATCTCCCTTCAGGTGGAAGGTGAGCTTGATATCCCTGTGTTTGAGCAGGCTGTCCAAGCCATGGTGGATCGCCATGAAGCGTTGCGAACCATCATTGATTCCAACGGAGAGTATCAGATGGTACTGCCCAAGAGAGACATACGTGTTCGATTCGTGGATTTGAGCCACCTTTCGTCTGAGGAACAGGAAGAAAAAAGGAATCAGCTGTTGGATGAACAAACAGGCGCACCATTTGAACTGTCTTCTGAGGAGCCCCTGTATCGGGTAAGTGTCATCAAGCTGGCTACCGCCAAATTCCTGACTTCCTACACCTTCCATCACATGATTGCGGATGGGTGGTCCATGGCTGTTTTTATAAAAGAGCTGGATGATATCTACTCGGCCCTTACACAGAGACGAGTAATATCGCTCGAGCCTTCTACACCGTTTTCTACTTACCGAAACTGGCAAGAAGATCAGATGCAAAATCCAGCGTTTCAGGATGCGCTCACGTACTGGAACGAAAAATTCGCTGATCCAATCCCCAAGCTCGTTTTTCCTTTAGAGCAACGAGAAACGGGAAAGCCATCTTTTACAGGCGAGCGTATTACCTTCAAGATCGACAGTAACATCACAAGGAAGGCAAGAAAAAGAAGCATTCAAAACAAGAACAGTCTGTTTATTACCTTACTGGCTTCTTTTAACCTCTTCCTTCATCGTATTCTTGGAAATAGAAAAATGGTTGTTGCGATTCCTACTGCAGGTCAATCCCATATCGGCAAAATGTCCTTGATCGGAAACTGCGTCAATCTGTTGCCGGTTTGCACGGAGATTGACGGCAATGATACGGCTGCGGATTATTTGTCCCGAGTGAAACAAGCGGTTGCGGAGATGGAAAAGCATCAAGCCTACTCCTTTGCAGCATTAGCTGAGAATTTGCCGCATCAGAACTTGCCAGAGCTCTCTGTGCTGTTCAATATGGACCGACCGCTGCACAACCTGACTTTCGCTCAAATGAAGGCTACGCTGTTGCCCAATCGGATCATTTACAGCAAGTACGATCTTTTTGTAAACGTGACAGAAGTGGGCGGAGAGCTTGTGGTGGACGTGGATGCACGAAGCGGGATAGTAACCACGGAGGTTCTTCGCCAGTGGGGCACCTACTTTGCCAATCTTTTGCATCGTATTGCAGAAGACGATCAGGAAAAAATTCATGCACTATCGCTTTTACAGCCCAACGAGTTGGAAAGCATGATACGCGAATCCAGTGGCAACCTGGGCAAATATGCAGCGGAATGGACAGAATTATTGCAGGATGTGCCAGATGATCGAGTAGGACGAGCTTCCCTCTATGTCCTGGATCAGTATCAGCAATTGGCCCCTGTGGGTGCGGTCGGACAGGTGTATATGGCTGATGGGGGATTCGAGCATGCAGACCCGTCTCATTGGCAGCGAACAACGAAAACTGCTGTGCCGCTAGGAAATGGAGAAATCCAAATTATCCATTCATCCGATCGACTTGCAGGGCAAAGAAGTACGATAGGCAGAGAAGTAGAGCCAGCTGGAACGGCGACCGAAGAGACCATTAGAGTCATTTGGCAAGAAATCTTGGGAAGCTCCCCGATGTATTTGGATGATAATTTTTTTGAACAAGGCGGGAACTCCTTACAAGCGACTGTCATGCTCAGCAGAATCTACAAGGAATGCCACGTGCAAATTCCTTTGCATCAAATTTTTCAATCGCAGACGATACGTGAATTAGCCAAATATGTAGACTCGTCCAAGCATCAAGCTTTTACACCCATTCGCTCATGCGAGTTGCAGCCATACTATAAGTCTTCTTCCGCACAGAAAAGAATGTACATCCTCCAAGGTCTGGATGGGGGAACCGCCTATAACCTATCCGGCTACTTACAATTGGATGGGGAACTGGAACTTGATCGTCTGATTCACTCTTTGCAGCAGGTTGTACAAAGGCACGAGTCTTTCCGAACCTACTTTGTGATCAGAGATAATGAAGTCGTTCAAGTTTTACATGACGATCTGCCATTGGATATTGAGGTCGAACAATTGGCCGAAGAGGATGTAAATGAGGCGATTCGCACCTTTATCCAGCCATTTGATCTCAGCAAAGCACCGCTTATTCGGGCGAAAATCTTCCAAGTGTCAGCCAAACGCTTCATTGTGGCTGTGGACATGCATCACATTATTTCGGACGGCTATTCGGTATCTCTGTTTATCCGTGAGCTGCTCCATACGTATAGAGGAGAATCACTGCCTGAGTTCGGCGTGACGTATAAAGATTTCGTGACATGGGAGCAAGAGAGGGAGCAGTCCGAACAGCTCTTGGCTCAAAAGGATTACTGGCTTGAGCAATTTAGCCAAGGAGAACTTCCGGTATTGAAGCTACCCATTGATTACCAAAGACCGCCGGTTCAATCCTTTGAAGGTGACCGCTTGACGATGGGGATCGGTGAGGAAGTCAGGAAGCAGTTACTCCAATTGGCTAGGGAAACTGATACGACCTTGTACATGGTATTGCTTGCTGCTTACAATGTACTGCTTTATCGATACACAGGGCAGGAGGAGCTGATTGTCGGTTCTGCTGTGGCGGGAAGACAACACCCTGATTTGGAACGAATGATGGGCATGTTTGTAAATACGTTGGCCATCCGAAACTATCCGACAGGAAGCAAGACCTTTACGGATTTCCTGAAAGAAGTGAAAAATCAAGCCATACGTGCCTTTGAAAATCAGGAGTACCCGTTTGAAAAACTGGTTGATGCTCTTCAATTAAACAAAGATTTGAGCCGCAATCCTCTATTTGATACCATGTTTGATTACCATTATGAATCCTTTGACGACGTGGCCTCAGATGATTTCAACGTCACGACGTATGAATATCCAAAAGGTGTGTCCCTCTTTGATCTCAGTCTTGATGTCCATGACGATGGGACAACGCTCACTTGCCAATTTGATTACAGCACTCATCTGTTTAAACGCGATACGGTTGAGCGTATGGCTAATCACTTTGCCAAGATTCTTCACTCCATTCTGCAGTCTAATGAGAGTTGCCTAGCTGATTTGGAGTACTTGTCCAGCGAGGACGTCAAGCAGGTTGTTGCCGACTTTAATCAAGCGAGAAAGCAAATACCCGCTCCTCTCTATCCAACGTTTTATGAATGGTTTGAGGCAGAAGCAATACGCCATGCAGAGCAAGTCGCTGTCTCTTACGGGGAAGAGCAGATCAGATATCAGGATCTCAATGCAAAAGCAAACCGTCTGGCCCGAACGCTTCGTGATCAGGGTGTAAAACCAAATAGCTCCGTTGCGATTTTGGCAGAACGCTCGATTAACATGGTCGTCGCTGTTCTGGCTGTCATGAAGGCGGGTGGAGCCTATGTTCCGATTGATCCTCAGTATCCAAAGGACCGCATTTCGTTCATGCTGGAAGATAGTCAGGCAAAGGTCATGCTGGTCAATCAAAATGGACAGAGCGGAATAGACTTCAGCGGCGCCATTATCGATCTGGACGTAGAGGCCAGTTACAGGGAGGATTCGTCCAATCTCGACGCCATCTCTGGACCGAGCGATCTCGCTTATATCATCTATACGTCCGGCACTACTGGCAAACCCAAAGGGGTCATGATCGAGCATCGCAATCTGGTGAGTGTAGCCAATACATGGCGCTATGAGTATGAACTAGAACAGATGAATGTGAATCTCTTGCAGATGGCGAGTTTCTCTTTTGACGTGTTTGCAGGGGATTTGTGCAGAGCCCTGCTGCATGGTGGACATCTGGTGATTTGTCCAAGTGATGTAAGAATTGATCTTCCGGCACTATATCAGTGGTTGACCCGGTATGAAATTTCTTTGTTTGAATCGACACCTGCTCTTGTTCTTCCTTTTATGGAGTACATTTATCAAAATGGATTGCCGCTCACTCATCTGAAACTGCTGATTCTTGGTTCGGATACATGCCAAAGTGAAGCGTTTGTCCGCTTGGTCGAGCGTTTCGGGCAGATCAAAATCATCAATAGCTATGGTGTTACGGAGGCTGCTATTGATTCCAGCTACTTCGAAATGGCTGGCGATACCGAAATGACAACCGGAAATGTTCCGATCGGAAAACCGCTGCAAAACACAGAATTTTATGTGTTGGATTCCCAATGGCGGTCACAGCCGGTGGGCGTGTACGGAGAACTATATATCGGAGGAGCAGGTGTTGCGCGTGGTTATCTGAACCGAGAGGAATTAACCCGCGAGCGCTTCATCCAAAACCCTTTCCGTCCTGGCGAGACCATGTATAAGACCGGCGATATTGTGCGCTGGCTGGCAGATGGAAATATGGAGTTTGTTGGTCGTTCGGACTACCAATTGAAGATTCGTGGATTCCGTGTGGAGCTGGGCGAAGTCGAAAATCAACTGTTACGGCATGAAAAGGTTCGCAATGCCATTGTGCTCCCGAAGACAAGGGGAGATGAATCCGTTGTATTGTGCGCTTATTACACGACGGATGAGGAAGTAAGTACATCCGAAATCAAGGGCTTTTTAGCCGATTCCCTGCCTGAGTTCATGGTGCCAACCTTTATCATCCAATTGGCAGAGTTGCCTGTGACGCCAAACGGCAAAATCGATCGTAATGCATTGCCTGAACCCGATCTTTCTAAGCTGGTTTCTGAGGAATATGTAGAGCCTGCGACGGAAAATGAAAGAAAACTTGCAGGAATATGGCAAGAGGTCTTGGGGATCGAGCGAGTCGGCGCTCTGGATCGATTCTTTGAAATCGGTGGACATTCGCTGCATGCCGCCATTCTTCTTGCCAAAGTGAACAAGGAGTGGCAGGTAGAAATTCCGCTGCGAGCTGTTTTCCAAAATCCTACCGTCAGAAGTTTTGCCCACGTCATTTCTGAATCGACACAGGCCGAAAAGCCTTTGATTCAAGCAGTTGGAAAGCAAGAGAATTATGAGCTCTCTCCTTCGCAAAAAAGGATTTTTACGGTTCAATCACTCGATGAAGAGAGTGTGGCCTATAACATGGCAGGCGCTCTGGTTCTTTCCGGGCAGCTGGATTCTGCGGCATTGGAAAACGCATTCCAGTCTCTCATCCAAAGGCATGAAGCGTTCCGTACGTCCTTCGACTACGTAAATGGTGAGCCTAAACAATTTGTCCATGACTCTGTCCGTTTTGCCATCGATCAGGCTCACGCAGAGGACAGTCCTGAGCGTATAGAAAATCTCATACGGACGTTCATTCAACCATTCGATCTGAGCCAGGCACCATTATTGCGAGTCAAGCTGGTCAAACTGGTTGAGGACAAGCATTTGCTCCTGATCGACATGCACCACATCATAGCAGATGGAACATCGGTGAGCATTGTGATTGATGAGTTGAATCAACTGTATAACGGACGAAATCCAGAACCACTTACCATTCAGTACAAGGATTATTCGGCTTGGTTGAAACAGATCAAGACGACGGGCCAGTCGCATAGGCAGGAGAAGTTCTGGATAGATGAATACAGCGGGGAACTACCTGTCATGAATCTGCCTACGGACTATCAGCGACCGCAGTTTCAAAGTTTTGAAGGGGGTACGGTCGAAAGCGAGATTGAGGCGGATGTATCCCGTAGATTGCACGACTTGGCGAAGGAAGCAAACGTAACGGTCTTTTCCATTCTATTGGCCGCGTACAACGTTTTGCTGTCCAAATATACCGGGCAAGAGGACATTGTTGTAGGAACTCCAGTCGCAGGACGTACCCACACCGATGTTCAAAATGTAGTGGGGATGTTTGTAAATACGCTTGCACTGCGAAATTATCCAGCAGGCACCAAAACGTTCCGCGAGTTTGTCCAAGAGCTAAGTGAGAAGTCACTACTGGCGTTTGAACATCAGGATTATCCATTGGAAGACTTGGTAGAAAAGCTTCAAGTTCGACGTGACCCAAGCAGAAATCCGTTGTTTGACACCATGTTCTCCTATGACAATGTGGCAGATACGGCCTTTGACTGGAACAGGGTAGAGGTCAGCCTTTATCCATTCCAAACGAAAATATCCAAGTTAGACATCGTCATGAATGTCGAGACGAGAAATGAAAGCTTTTTTGTGGAGTGCGAATATAGCACCAGCCTATTTAAGCCTGAAACGATGGAGCGTTTTATCAACCATTTTACCAACGTACTGCGGCAGGTAGCTGTTAACATGGAAATTCTTGTTGGCGAGATTGACCTCATGCCTACGGAAGAAGTGCAGTTATTGGAGAAGCTCAGCAATGATACGAAGCGAGAGTATCCTGTGGTACAACCGATCCATGTTTCCATCGAGGAGTCAGCCAGACTTTATCCAAATCGAATTGCCGTTTCCTATCAAGGCTCAACAATCACTTACCAGCAATTGAACGAGAAAGCCAATGCAGTCGCTTCTGATCTGCTGAAACGCGGTATAGGAAAAGGCAAGTATGTACCTGTCCTTATGGAAAGAAGTCTGGAATTGGTCATTTCGTTATTGGGTGTAATGAAGACGGGAGCAGCGTTTTCACCACTGGACATTCAGTGGCCTGTCGATCGACTCCAGTCTGTTATTGCCGAGCTGGGTAGCGAGTTCGTATTCGTAGAATCTGACCATACTTTTACGGAAACGGATTTGGGAGCGAAATTGGTTGCGATTGATCTGGGGCACCTGACAACGGAAGCCGAAAATCCTAATCTGTCCGTATCGCCGGAAGACCCCATCTATGTCATTTTTACTTCTGGCTCAACAGGCAAACCAAAAGGAGTCGTCGTACCGCATAGAGGGATTGTCAACCGCTTTAACTGGATGGATGATTACTTTGGACAAGACGCAGCGCAATCTGTCCTTCAGACTACCAACCATGTATATGACAGTGCTATTTGGCAATTCTTCTGGCCGCTGACCAATGGCGGAAAAACGGTCTTGCCTACTACAGGGATGACTGTCTCGGCTGATTACATGGCTGGAATCATAGAAGACGAACAAATTACCTTAACTGATTTCGTCCCATCTGTCTTTAATGTGATCGTAAATCAGTTAGCTGAAAATCTCGAACTGCAGGGCAAATTACAATCGCTTAAAAAGATCATTATCGGCGGCGAGGAAATCGTTCCGTCCACAGTTTCCAAATTCCTGAAAATATTCCAGTATGTATCACCGACGAATTTGTATGGCCCGACAGAAGCAAGTATCGGATGCATTGCCTATCAAATTACGGGAGAGGAAGATCGCATCCCGATTGGAAAACCGATATTCAACACGAAAATCCTTCTACTCGATGCGTACGGAAAACGAGTGCCGATAGGTGTCCCTGGAGAAATCTACATCTCAGGCATGCCGCTTGGACTAGGTTATCTGCATAACGAGGAGCTAACGAGACAGAGCTTTGTCGATAATCCATACGCGGAACCAGGCTATGAAAAAATGTATAAGACAGGGGATTTGGCTGTCTATTTACCTGATGGAAATATCCATTTCCTGGGCAGAAGGGATTTCCAGATTAAAATCAGGGGATATCGAATCGAGCCAGGGGAAATTGAAAGCAAGCTGCTTTCGCTAGAACAGGTAAAAGAAGCAATCGTTATCGCCAGAGAAGAAGAAAATGGAACCAAGTATTTATGCGCGTATATTGTGACAGAGCATGAGCTTGCGGCTGACGAGTGGAGAGACCTGCTCGCTAAAGATTTGCCCGATTACATGATCCCGTCTTTCTTCGTTCGACTAGACGCTATGCCGATTACCGCTGTTGGAAAAGTGGATCGGAAAAAGCTCCCTCTTCCTGATCGCTCCCTCTTGGTGGAGGAACACATCGTCGAGCCGTCCGATGAACAGGAACAGATCATGGTCTCCATCTGGAAGGATGTGCTGGGGCTTGCGCAAGTAAGTGTGACCCACAATTTCTTTGAGATTGGGGGAGACTCTATTAAAGCTCTTCAGATGATAGCGAGATTGAGGAATCATGGGTATGAGCTTCGATTGAAAGACTTGTTCCAAAACCCACGTATTCGCAGTGCAGCAAGATATCTTCAGACGCTGACCAGACAAATTGATCAAGGGCCTGTAATGGGAGCAGTAGCATTGACACCGATCCAGATGAACTTCTTTGAACAAAACCATCAGAACCCGCATCATTACAATCAATCTGTCATGTTGTTCAGTGAAGCTGGCTTTGATTCAGAACTGGTTCAACAAGCATTTATGAGGCTGATTGAGCATCATGATGCTTTGCGAATGAAATTCCAATTGAACGAGTCAGACATTGTGCAGGAACATCGGGAACTTGACGAGTGCTTGGTACCCATTCTGATCAGGGAGTTCTCGGCTCAAAACGTAGTGGAGATGGAGCAAGCTGCGCAGCTCATACAGGAAGGGATCGATCTGACGGATACTGCGTTGGTAAATCTCGGCCTTTTCCGAACAGAGGCAGGAGATCACTTGTTAATCGTGATTCATCATCTCGTTGTCGATGGTGTCTCATGGCGGATTCTTTTAGAAGATTTCCATACAGTGTATGCCTCCTTGCTGCAGAAAGAAGAGCCTGCTTTGCCTATGAAAACCGATTCCTATCAAACGTGGTCAGAAGAAGTGCAAAAATATGCGCGGGGAAGCGAGATTCAACAGGAAATCGAATATTGGAAGCAGGTCGAGGAAATGCCATTCTCTCCTCTGGCAAAGGCAGAAACGATTGAAGCACCGCTTATGCAAGATACAACAGATGTCACCATCGAGCTGGAAGAAGCTTACACAGAAAAGCTGCTGAAGCAGAGCCACCAGGCTTATAACACGGAAGTGAATGATTTATTGCTTACGGCGTTGGGCTTGACAGTAAAAGTGTGGGCGGGGATAGATCATGTGCTCGTCAATCTGGAGGGACATGGCAGAGAAGAGATCGTGAAGGGCATCGATATTTCACGCACCGTCGGATGGTTTACTGCCCAGTATCCATTCGTACTGGATATGAGCCGATCGGAATCGCTTGGCTACCAGATCAAAATGGTGAAAGACAACCTGCGACGTGTGCCGAACAAAGGTATTGGATACAGCATTTTACAGTATCTGTCTGCAAGACAAGCCGATGTTCCGCTAACGTTCCAAGTAAAGCCTGAGATCAGTTTTAACTACTTGGGTCAGTTCGATACAGACCTAGAATCGGGAAGCATGACGACTTCCTCCCTTTCACCGGGCCGAGAAATCAGCCCAACCGCCATTCGATCCTTTGCGCTTGATGTGAATGGAATGGTGGTGAATCGCAAGCTGACACTTACTTTTACGTATCATCGTGAAGAGTTTGAAGAAGGAACCATTCAGCGCCTCGTGGATGCCTACCGAGAAAAGATCGTAGAAATCATTACGCACTGCTTATCGAAAGAGTCAGTCGAGCAAAGCCCAACAGATTTCACATACGATGAGCTGTCCATTGAGGAATTAGATCATCTTTCCCAACTGCTGGGTGAAAAAATTCAATGATAGATGGTGATGAGGTTTGAATGGTGTTCAGATAAAAAATATATACCGCTTGACACCTATGCAAGAAGGCATGCTGTATCACTTTATCCTTCATCCTGAATCAGAGGTTCACTTCGAACAAACGGTGATTACGATGGAGGAGTCGTTGCGGCTTGATCTCCTTGATCAGAGCTTTCACGACCTCGTCGAAAGATTCGATATCCTGCGAACAGTCTTTCACTATAAAGAAAGTAAAAAGCCTCTGCAAATCGTGCTGAAGCAAAGAGAAGCAGCTATTCAGATTGAGGACATCTCTGACCTGACTCAGGAAGAACAAGAAGCATTTGTGGAGCAATTTCTTGTAAGGGATCGGAGCAAGAGATTTGATTTGGAGAAAGATCTGTTGTTTCGGATTACCGTTATGAAATTGAGTGAATCAAAATACAAGATGGTGTGGAGCTTCCACCATATTATTATGGATGGCTGGTGCTTGGGGATTGTCGCCAAAGACTTTTTCCATATCTATCGCTCTTATCTTCAAAATAAGAAGGCTGAGTTGGCTCCACCGTATTCGTTCAGTAGCTATGTCACTTGGCTTGGCAAGCAAAACAAACAAGAGGGACTCTCGTTCTGGCGAGATAGTCTGGACGGATTTGATCAGCAATCTCCTTTACCGGTTGAATATATTTCAACCGGTAAAGGGTACCAACGAGAAGCGATTGTGTTTCGCATTGATCAGGAAACGACTGCGCGTTTGGAGCAGATAGCGAGATCAAATGATGTGACACTGAGCATCGTCTTTCATTCCCTCTGGGGGTTGTTGTTGCAACGATACAATTATGCCAATGATGTTGTCTTCGGATCAGTCGTTTCGGGTCGTCCCTCTGAGCTCGTTGGCGTGGAAGAAATGGTTGGATTGTTTGTCAATACGATCCCAATGCGAATTCGCAGTGAAGGCAAACAGACATTTTCGGAGCTACTTCGGCAGGTGCAACAATTCTCCACAGCCACAAGCAGCTACCAATACTTGTCTCTGGCCGATATTCAGTCCGAAACCGCATTAAAACAAAACCTGATTCAGCATCTCATGGTCTTTGAAAACTATCCATTGACGGAGGAGGCATTCGACGAAGATGGAAAAGGCGGTTTATTCGGAATCACGGATGTCCAAGGATATGAGCAAACCAGCTACGACTTCAACTTGTGCATTATTCCTGGAAAGGAATTAGAAATTCACTTTATTTATAATGCACTTGCTTACAGCGATGCCTACCTGCAAAGAGTGCAAGCGCACTTGAATCAGTTGATTCAAAGTGTCGTCCGCAATCCCGACCAGCCGCTTGCAAAAATGCAAATGGTCACGGACGAGGAGCAGGCTCTCATTCTGCAACAATGGAATGACACGGAGATGGTGGTTGATCAAACGCTAACCATTGACCAGCTTTTTAAGGAACAGGTCAAAAAGGGACCGCATCACATTGCCGTGGTCGATCAGGAAGGCACCTACACGTATCAGGAATTAGATGACAAATCCGATGCGCTGGCCCACGTGCTGCGTGAGAAAGGGGTACAACCAGGGAGCATTGTTGCTGTAATGGTGGAGCGCTCTACTGCTTACAGTCTCGCCATCTTGGCCGTTTTAAAAGCGGGCGGTGCCTTTCTCCCAATCAGTACCGACCATCCGAGTGAACGGATCAGCTATATGATCGAAGATAGCGGGGCCAGCATTGTTTTGGTCCATGATCCGACTGTAGCGTATGCAGAGCGTATTCTCCCTGCAGCAACGTTGATCAATCTTGATGATAGGAGCGTATACAACGGCGTTACATCTGATGTACAGACCCTTCATCGTTCCAGTGACCTTGCCTACGTCATTTATACATCCGGGTCAACGGGGAAGCCAAAGGGGGTAAGGCTACACCACGTCGGAATCGCCAACCTCCAACAGTTTTTCATTAACGATCTCGGTATCACCCAAAAGGACAAGGTGTTGCAGTTTGCCAGCATCTCCTTTGATGCCTCTGTCTGGGAGTTTACGATGGGGGTATTGACGGGGGCGAGATTGGTTATTGTTTCAAAGGATGTCGTACTCGATCCGCAGGCTTTTAGTGAGTATATGCTGCGGCATGAAGTAACAGTCGCGACACTTCCGCCTACCTTTGTGACGTATTTGGAGCCGGAAAATTTCCCGAAATTGAAAACGTTAATCACCGCAGGTTCCGCAGCAAACTGGGAGCTTGTCCATAAATGGAGCGCGCATTGCCGATACATCAACGCATACGGTCCAACCGAAACAACCATTTGTGCAACGACTTGGACGTTTGAAGGGCAAGAGAAGCTGCCGCAGCAAGTGCCAATCGGAAAGCCCATTGCCAACACAAAAGTATACGTGTTAGATGCGCATGGTCATTTGCAGCCCCAGGGAATTCCTGGTGAGTTGGCAATCGCGGGTATTAGTGTCGCTGATGGCTACATCAATCGCGAGGAATTGACGAACGAGAAATTTGTGGCAGATCCGTTTATTGCCGGTTCGAGGCTCTACAAGACGGGAGATATGGTGAAATGGCTTGCGGATGGAAGTCTGGAATATTTGGGGCGAATGGACAACCAGGTCAAGATACGTGGTTTTCGTATCGAGCTTGATGAGGTTGAAAACGTGATCCTATCCCAGGCAGGAGTGAAGGAAGCGGTCGTGTTGGCCAAAAAAGAACAGGGAGGAGATGCGTGCCTGATCGCTTATCTGGTCTGGGAGCAGCCTGAGTGGAACAGAGATTTGCGTCAGGAGCTTTTGGCCACCCTTCCGGCCTATATGGTACCAACGTATATCCACGTCCTTGAGAGAATGCCTGTAACACCGAATGGAAAAATAGATCGAAAAGCATTGCCTGAGCCTGTCATGATCCGGGAGGCGAGTAAGCAACTGAATCCACCTGTTACAGAGCAGGAGATTAGGTTGGCAGAAATCTGGAAAGAAGTGCTCGACCTACAGGAAATCAGTGTGGATGACCATTTTTATAATCTAGGCGGGCACTCTATCAAAGCGATCCAACTGGTAGCGCGACTTCATAAGGAAGGCATAGAAGTGAAGATTCAAACGATCTTCCAATACGATACAGTCAGAGCACTAGCAGGATATTTAGATACAGTAAACCGGATTCGCACCACAAAAGCGCAAGATAAAAAAGAGCTGGAAACCTTGATCTACGATCATTTTCAAGTACGAAGCAACTATGTAGAGGTGCCCTTCGGCAGCAAGCACCGAGCTATTCTGTACGTGGAGGAAAATGCGCGGGACAAACAACAAGAAATACTGTCCTTATTACGTAGGTCTTGTGATCCTGCGATTCAGCCGCATGCCATTCAATATCTGAATCTCTCGCAAAAAGCAGGGGAAAAAGAGAGGAATCATTTCCAAGAGGCTACACTTGATGAGAAGGAAACCCTGTTATGGCAGGAGCGCATCGTCAACGACCTCGATCAGAAGCTACTTCGTTATTCGGAGGCAATCGTCAATCAGCAGACTTTTATCAGACAGCCGCTGTCACCTTCACAGCGCTATCATGTACAGGAAAAGGACATTTCTGGAACAGTGATTCGCTTTGAGCGGATGATCGATCCTAAGACACTGGAAAAAGCCTTCCTCTACGTCCTGGAACGGCATCATTTACTGCGATGCACGTTGGCTTTTGAGGAAGAAGAGCTGTATTGGAAAGAATATCCTTGCCCTCGTGAAATTGCGCTCCCTGTTGTTGATGTATCGGGTGAATCAGATGACAGAAAAGAAGCGGTGCGCCATCTTTTGCTGAGCGAATATTTTTACAAGCAGCATGATTCGATCGGATCTTTGTCATACAAAGTGATCTTGCTGAAAGAGAGCGAGAAAGAGTACTCGTTCATATTCCCGGCATCGCATCTCATTTTTGATTTGATCAGCAGTGAAGTTCTGCAAAACGATATGAACCTGTATTACGAAGCGTTGGAAAATGGCACAGACCTCTCGAAACATGATCGGAATACGTATTGGGACTTTGTCCGGCAAATTACTAGAGGTCCAGTCGGAATCGAAGATCAGCAACTCATGGAGGAATTCGATCTTCACGCATTTGAAAATAGTCTTCTGTCCATAGAAAGACAGCTCGAATCTTCATCCGCTTTGGACGGCTACACGATTGTTACCTGCGAAGTGGATATGGACAACCCGCAGGAGACAGAAAATGCGCGGATTTCGATTGCTCTTCTAGCCAGATTTTGCGAAAGAAGTTATGGAGTCCACAAGGCACCCGTCTTCCTCATGAACTTCGGCAGATCCTTTATGGGGAACCATTACTTCGATGTGCTTGGCGAGTGCATCGATCATATTCCGCTTCATATTGATCCGGCGTGGAGTCTGGATGAGTTGGAAACGCATGTAAAGGTTCGGTTGGATCTCGCAAAGGAGAGGAACATCCATTTCACCAATCTCGTGCAAAATCCTGACGTAACCGAAAACTATCCTCTTTCCCATCATTCACTCATCCGATCCATGCAGATGACACCTATTATTTGCAACTTTCTGGGTGAGCAGAACAAGAGTCAACCAAGTGAATACGATTACCTGTTTATAAAAGGCAAGAAGCGTATTCTCTTTGAGGCTTCCTATACATCCACGGGCAAAATGACTATTTTTATGGCGTTGCCATATCGCGAGGATGAAAGGAAGCTGCGAGTGATCTTAGAGGAGGAAGCGAAAAAATTGATAGGGATGTCTCTAGTCATACGCTAAGAGTCGCCTAGGCATCGTATTGGAAATCGGCAGATGGATTCCGCTCTATTCCGGGTTTATTGTCCGTGGGGTGTAGCGGGATCATCTTGCCGAAATAAATCGTCACCTAGAGGGATTACTATTCAGGGAGGTTAAGATGGGCAACCAATCATACGGATTAAATATTTTTCTCTTTTCTTTTACTCGTTTCATTACAGAATTAGGTAGCGGTGTCTATAAATTTGCTCTTGCCCTGTACATTGCGGATGTGACGGGTTCTTCCGCTGCATTTGCAACTGTTTTGGGCTTTTCGTACTTGCCAGGGGTGCTGATTAATATTTTTGCAGGCGCCTATATTGATAGACACAACAAGAAAACAATCATGGTTGTCACCGAGCTGCTAAGCGGTGCGCTCGTTCTCTTGTTTTTACTGTTTTTCCTTCAATTTCCCACGAATCTATGGCTGTTTGTCGGATACGCCTTCGTGATCAGTACCATTCAGGCCTTTACGTATCTCGCTTTGCAAGCATCCATTCCTGAGCTGGTAGACGAAGAAAGAGTAGGAAGTATGAACTCTATTTATCAAGCGATCAGTGCCATTCTCAATGTAGCGGGTCCTTTGGTAGGGGCGGTTGCCTATGGGTTAGTCGGGATGGAAATGATTTTGCTGATTGATGGCCTTTCTTTTATCGGAGCAGGGATCATGCAGATGTTCCTCCGTTTCCGCAAGACCGAGGTTGTACAGGAGACAACGCAAAGCTATATAGAAACAATCAAGGAAGTCTTCCAATATATTCGTGAACAGGTCGTCATCAAGTACTTGTTCCTGATTTTCCTTGTGCTCAACTTTATTTTCCCTCCGCTCATGTATGTAGGGCTGCTGCATATTGCCTATCGAGTCGAAAAAGTATCGATGGAGCAATTCTCCTTTATTCAGTCCTCCTGGTTTATCGGGATCATTATCGGAGCGGCTATTGTCTCTATGAAAAAGGTGAGCAAATACGTTGAGAATAAAATCTTCCTTTTGATTCAAGTGCAAGGGATTCTCTTGATGACGTGGGTATTTCCGATTTTTGTTCCGGAAACGAGTAACGCCTCGTGGATCATTACAGGCGTGTTTGTCGGGATTTTATTGGTCTCCGCCATCTTCAACTCCATGGGGAACATCCCGATCTTTACCTTTGTTCAATTGAACACGCCTGAGCATTTGCGTGCCAGCATGTTTGGTGTGGTCGGGACTTTTACCGGAGTGGCCGTACCGTTTGGGATCTGGTTGTACGGTATTTTACTGGAAGCCGTTTATTGGCCGTATCTCTTGTTGGCCTCAGGTGCCGTCATTTTCGTGATCGCTTTGATTGCTCATCTGAACAAACAAGTGAGTCAATACTTTAAGAAAAAAGAAGAACAGGTGGTTGCGACAGACAAGTCTGCTTGAGCAAGGTCACAATAACGAGAGAGAGAATATGATGTCAGCTTCATTCAAAAAGACAATGACAAAACTACTTGGAGGACTCTACGTGAAGAGTATGCACTATGTCGTTTTGACCGTTGTACTGATGTTCATCACGGGGTGTGGAGTGGAAACGAAACAGGAAACGGAGCAAACCAAACAAAAGATCGTGCAGGTGCACACCGTAAAACAGACAGATTCCTTGCCGATACCACTTACTGCTTTCGTTGAATACAAACAGGAGAGCCATTTAGCCTTTGGGGCTTCTGGTACGATTGAACGAATGAACGTAACAAAAGGGGCAAAGGTGACACAGGGCCAGGTATTAAGTTCATTAAATACGAACTATTATCAAAAAGGGCTGGAAGCGGCACAAAGCCAGGTTCAAAGCGCATCTGCGTTGCGTTCAAAAACGTTGCAAGGAGCAAGCGCCGATCTCATCAGCAAACAACGCTTGGCAGTGGACAGCCAGGAAAAGCGCATGAAGGATGCGCAACGGAAATGGGAGACAGCCCAAGAGCTGTTTAAGGGCGGCGCTATTTCGCAGAGTGAGCTGGACAGTGCACAGTCGGAAAAAGAGCAAAACGAGATTTCGCTACAAGAGGCGCGAATTACGTTGGATAAGTTGCTAGAGGGTGCGGAAGTCAACGAGATTGCCAGTGCAGATGCCGATTTGAAACAAGCGGCCAGAGAAGTAGAGCTCGCAAAGAAAACCCTTCAAGAAACGCAACTCGTCGCGCCATTTAGCGGAACGGTCATCGATGTGACCCAAAAGGCAGGTAGTCTTGCCCAGCCAGGTGAAAGTATCATTCACCTGGTTGATAGCTCGGATGTGAAGCTCAAGGTCGATGTCCCATTGGATGTGATGGAAAACTACAAGCAAGGGGACACGGTGCCTGTGGCAGTGGAGGGAAAGGGCAAAAGTAAAGGGACCATTACATTTATCTCACCTGTACTTAACCAGGAAACGGGAAAGTATCTTGTAGAGATAGCTGTTTCCAATAAAGACAACGTGTTGATCGAGGGGATGGTCGCGACTGTAGAGATGGCACGTAAAGTGAACGGAATGCTCGTTCCCGTCCAAAGCGTGGGCATTAAGGAAACACAGCGCTTCGTCATGGTTGTCGAGAATGGTGTAATCAAGAGACGCGACGTGCAAGTGGGACAAATTGTTGGAAATAACGTCGAGATTCTATCGGGCCTTCAGTCAGGTAATCAAATCCTAATCTCCGGCATAACGTACTACGCCGAAGGAGAAGTCGTTACGGTGAAAGGGGAGTAACCGATGGACAAGGTCATTCTCTTTTTGCTGAAACGAAAAGTGATCCTCTATTTGTGCACATTCCTCATCGTGCTTACCGGAATCGGTGCTCTCTTTTCCTTCAACGTGGAGCTTGTACCGAAAACGAATTTGCCTTGGATTGAAGTGAATATTTCAGGAGGAGCGCTGCCGCCTGAAGAGATGGTGGAAAAGGTCACGAAAAAAATAGAGCAGGAATTGAAATCTGTGGCTGGGATTAAAAGTTTCTCATCGAAAACAGGGACGGGGTTTTCTGGCATCTCGATCCTTGCAGAAGATGGGGAAGGTGAAAAGGTCAAGCAAGAGACACAAAATATTGTGAATCGGCTGCGCAACGAGTTTCCCAAAGTAGTAGATACCGTAACAGTCACTCAAACGAATTTGGGTGATGAGGACTTAATCGACTACGCAATGGTGGGTGCCGATACACAGACCATGCTCACCTTGCTGAAGACGACCATTAAGGATCGAATAGAATCCGTCCCGGGTGTGAAGGAAGTGGTCGTATCTGAGGACGGTTTTGAAAATAAGGTTGCGATAACATTTCGTCCTGAACGGCTTACTGCCTATCGAACGACAGCAGCGGATGTGGTTGGTCAGCTACAGGGTGCCAATTGGAAAAAAGCTGTGGGGATATTGGAAAATCCCGGGTTCGACACCGTTGTGATGATTGACAACAGTGTGAAAAATGTAGAAGAATTCAAAGCCATTTTGATCAAGACACCCAAGGGCAAGGTTGCACTCGAACAATTGGCAACGGTGAGTGACTTGCGTGGAAGCGTGAAGGACGCTATTTCCATGACAGAAGGAAACCTCTTTGTGCAAATCAGTGTGAAGCGCGCTGCGGGGAGTGACCTGATCACTACACAGAAAAAAGTCGAGGAAGTTGTGAGGCAAATTAATGATGAGGCGGGCGGAAACTACGAGCTGAGAGTCATGTTTGAATCCGTCTCCTTCATTAAAAAAGCGATCACCAATTTGAGTCGAGATGTTGTCATCGGGGGAATATTGGCAATCCTCGTACTCTGGGTATTCCTGCGAAATTGGCGTGTGACGATGGTCATTGCAACGACGCTGCCTCTCTCCATCCTGATGACATTCATCGCTCTAAAAGCTGCCGGATACAACATTGACATGGTGGTATTGATATCACTGAGTTTGTCAATCGGATTGATTGTTGATGCCGCGATCGTTGTTCTGGAGAGTATTTATCATTTGAGAGAAAAGGGAATGCAGCTGAAACAGGCCATCGTTCAGGGCTCAAAAGAAGTCATAGCACCTGTTTTTGCTTCCCAATTAACCTTGATTATTGTGTTTTTACCGCTTGTGGTCGCGGATTTTGAGCAGTGGTTGAAGCCTATTCTTCATACCATTGCGTTTACCGTTACGTCTACCATTCTTGCGTCTACGATTGCAGCTTTTCTGTTTGTTCCGATTTTTTCCGAGCGTTTTCTTCAACATGATAAACAGTTGCAGACCCGTAGTGAAAAAGGGAAAAATCGGGTTGCTTCTCTCTTTCAGCGATTACTGTTGTTAACCCTTCGTCATCGAATTCTCACATTGCTGGTGGCTCTTGCGGTGTTTGTAGGGGCCTTGAGTCTCTTCCCATTGATTAAAATAGGAAATGGCTTGAATGCCAATGAGAATCAAATTTTTGCCACGCTAACGATGCCCGATGGCACTAGCTTGGAACAGGCGCGAACAGCGGCAGTTGAAGCGGAAAAAGCTTTGAGAGAGTTGTCCGATGTGAATCAAGTCTTTTTTACAGCAAAGAAAGAGACAGTCGAGTTAAATATTACGTTAGTTACCAAATCGCAACGAACGCAAGAGAAAGAAGAATTTATGCAAGAAGTAAACGGTCGCTTGAATGCGATTGACGGTGTGGAACAAACGAGTATGACATTTGGATTCTCAGGTAAATCGGCACCTATTGAGTTGCAGGTAGCGGGCGAAGATTTGGAGGTTTCCCGGTCGATTTCCACAAAGGTAGAAGAAATGCTGGGGAGCATCCCCGGTGTAGTCAATATTCGTAATGACTTTGAAAGAGGGAAAGAAAAAGTAACGCTGACACCGAATCAGGAGGCAATGTCTCAATTACAGGTTGACTCAGAATCATTGGACAGCCAAATCAGCGTGCTGCTTGGGGAGCAGCCCCTTTCCACAATCAGTCAAAATGGCATCGAAACCTCGATTGTTGCCAGATATCCAGAGACATGGGTGACACATCCTGACCAACTCCAGCAGATTATGATACGAACAGGAACAGGTTCACAGGTTCCATTACACGAGCTGGTCGATTTCCATTTCAGCAAATCTCCGATTACGATCAAACATGAAAAAGGAGAACAAATCATCACGGTATCAGCCGAACTGTTGGGTACGGATATTGGTACGGCGGGCAGACAAATAAATGAAAAGCTGGGTACAGTGGAATTGCCCGCTGGATACAAGATCGAGATAGCTGGCGATTTGAAGGAACAGAATAACACCTTTACGCAAGGAATCATCGTCTTGGTAGCGGTCGTCTCCCTCATCTATGTGATTATGGTGGCGCAGTTTGGGAGATTATCTCAGCCGTTTATTATTATGCTGTCGTTGCCTATGGCCTTGGTGGGAGTCATTCTCGGATTCGTGGTCACGCAGCGAACCTTTGGTGAGATGGCGATGATTGGGCTCGTCATGCTGGTAGGAATTGTTGTTTCCAATGCGATTCTGTTAATTGACAGAATCAATCTGCTTCGTTCACGGGGGATGGGGTTGGAAGAAGCGATTGTACAGGGCACGCGAGATCGTGTTCGTCCGGTAATCATGACCAAGCTGACCGCGATACTCGGTATGCTGCCGATGGGACTCGCTGTTGCGGAAGGTGCGGAACTAGAAGCGCCGCTTGCTACCGGGGTCATTGCGGGATTGATTTTCCATACACTCGTAACGCTTGTATTGGTTCCCGTGCTTTATTCGATCTTTGAGGGACTTCGTGAAAAGAGATTAGCTCGAAAAAAAGCGCATCGCATTGCTGATTTGTAAAAAGGGAAACGGGGCACAGCGCTGTTGAACCAGCGTTGTGCCCTCTAACAACTCCCTAGAGCGAATAACTTTTACGACAGGTGGTCTGTCAAGGGTTCAACACAAAGGAGGAGCAATCATGAGCAAAAAGTAGGCATTATTGGCTGCGGTTCCATTGCAAACGAACGGCATGCGTCGGAGTATCACCAGCATCCAAATGTCGAGCTTTTCCTTGTGTATGACCCTAATCCAGATCCTGCGCAGGAGCTGGTTGCAAAGTATGGCTACGCATCTTATCCTTTAAAACAAGCTTCGGACATAAAGGGCCTGCCCTTTTGATTATCGAAGCGGCCATGGAGTCAGCTGAAACGGAAAAAACGATTTCTTCACAACAAAATATTGGATGATTGCCTTGTTGCTTGGTCACACTAAGGTGGGAGGTGTAACCATGGAACGAACCATTCAGGTCAATGGTGAGGATTATCATTTCGAGTCAACGTATGATGGGGATTCACAGTATAATGTACAAGTGCGATGCGGCAAGAAAGTGGTATCGAGTTTCAAAATCTCGGCCGGATCGGAAAGTGAAGTGTTTGAGGCTGCTCGTGCTCATTTTAGTGCGGACAAGGAATTGGGCAATCTAAATGGATAGAGAATGGTCTCGGAACGCAGCTTGCGAATGCAGGGCTGCGGTTTTTTCTTGCGTAAAAGGAAATCTCATGATAGGGTTATTTTGTTTCCGTGGAAACAAAAGTCGAAATAGATGAGGAGCTGATGCTGCATTGGACCCTAAAAAGAAGCTTTGGAATCGATGGATCACCTTTCTACATAAACAGGAGGAGCGCAGCAAGCTACGTGAAGAAATGCTATTGCGCCAGATCAAAATCAGCGTACCTGATTACGATAAAGTTGGAAGGTTATCCGTAACAGAGCTCCACGTCCTTCAAGAGGTAGGGGGGAAAGATCGAGTCAATGTTACGACAATTGCACAGCATATTGGGGTAACAAAGAGTGCGATATCCAAAATAACAGTCAAACTTTTGAAAAAAGGATTACTCGAGCGCTATCAGCTCGAAGACAATCAGAAGGAAGTTTTTTTTCGTCTGACATCAGTAGGAGAAATGGTAAACGAGATTCACGAACACTACCATCAACGACTGGAGATGGACATGTACCGATTCTTGGATAGGTATAATCCTGCTGAATTGGCATTTTTGGAAGAGGTCATAAGAGAAGCAACAGAAGATTAGGGGAAACATACAATTTGGTGTTCATTAATTTTTTTTTGTAAAAATTGTTTCCAAGGACACAAAAATAACTAGATAAGAGGAGAGCAACCATGAGTCCAAAAAAAGTACTGTACCTACTTGGGGTAACGCTTATGTTAGGTATGTTCGCGCAAAATTTGTTCATGCCTATTTTACCAGCCATGCAAAAAGAGTTTCAGACGAGTGCAACGATGATTAACTGGACCGTTTCCATCTTTACCGTCATGCTCGCGATTATGCAAATCATCTACGGACCATTTATCGATCGGTTCGGCCGAAAACGTGTCATGATACCTGCCCTGATCCTGTATACGACCGCGTCAATCGGATGCTATCTGGTCGATTCTATTTATGGGCTACTTTTTTTCCGGGCTTTACAAGGGGCGGGGTTTGCTGCCATTCCGATCGTAGCCGCTACGATCATTGGAGACTTATTTAGAGGAATTCAACGTGCATCTGCGATGGGTACTTATCAGATGCTGCTTGCGCTCAGTCCGGCACTTGGTCCACTTTTAGGTGGCTGGATTGGCGGCATCGGCGGTCATTCTGCGGTCTTTTTGTTTTTGGCGATCTGCGCAGTCTTTCTCGTCGGCATAAATGCAACACTGTTACCCGAAACAAAAAAGAATCAAGCTACTTCATCAGGCGGTTTTACACTACGGTCTTTCCGTAATATTTTGCTCCACCCGGTCGGTGCATCTGTCATTTTGATCGGTTTTAGCCAAATGTACGCCTATTATTGCTTTTTGCTGTTTCTCCCTGTTCAATTGACGAACCAATACGCAGTCTCCGTTGAAATCATCGGATTGGTTTTCTTGCTCGTGTCAGTCGTCTTTATTATCAGTAGCAAGCTGTCTGCTGTATTGCAAAATCGATGGGGGGCACGTAAAACATTACTGGTGACGACCGGCTCAAATGCTTTGGCGATGTTTCTTTTTATGACTGCGGCTGATGTTTCTTTTCTCCTACTTGTGATAACAAGTACGCTGTTTGCCTTAACCTTAGGTGTAGGTATGCCTGCACATACGATTTTGCTATCCGAAGTATTTGAAGCAGAGCGTGCAACATCCATTGGTGTGTACAATTTCATTCGCTATACGGGGATGGCTGCAGGTCCGGTTGTAGGTGCGATGCTGTTGGAATGGGGAGGGGTCTGGCTTGAATTTGGTATGGCCGGTATCCTCATTGCTTTGGCGACCTTATTCGCACGTCAAAAGGTGAAAAGAACCGTAACGAACATTCAAGTAGAGCTCTAATGTTCGGACAGACTTTTCATGTTCGGCTAAATATGCTACAACAGGGATGAAACAATGGAGCGGGAGGAGCAATCAAAAGATGCAGCATCAAGAAGAACGGGACCCGAGGGTACTGGTTGCAGGTTTTAGCGAAAATCCATCCAGCATCCAGTCACTATCCGAAGGCGAATGCCTAACATTCCTGCAAATGCTCGAACAGCATCGTCAAGAACATCCAGGCGAAGAGCTTGATTTGATGGAAGCGATGGTGTTGACGCGGATGTCTGCTTTGCGGATGCACAAAACAGGAGGCCATACGCTTGCAGCTGAATGGGTAGATCGTGCGCTTCAACTAGCCCCTGATTATCGCTACGCTGGAGAAGTTAAGCTCGAGCTGTACTTTTTACAGTTGCGATCCCATGCCTTTCTCACTGAATTCAAGTCCGTGCGTGAAACGGATAACGTCGTCATGCGCAGGAGAACAGTTGAGGTGCTGGAAGAGCAAGCAACCAATGAGTTGGCTGAAATCACGAAGTGGCGCTCTCTTGCGGAGGAGACACTACAGGCAGCGCAAAAGTGGAACGATTCGGAGGCGGAAGCTACGGCTGCTGGCCTCGTGCTGTTATACACGGAACGACAACATTTATTAGTACAATTGCAAGAACGTGTTCAAGCGTATGGAGCGTCTTTATCCGGGGTCTTTTACTCCAGTGAAATGCTCGTCCAATTGCAAGAGACGATCCGCGCTTTAACTAACCAGCAAGAGCAGAAAGAAAAGCTCCTGCCACAAAGAAGGGAAGTCGTAGAAGATAGTGATCAATTACCACAGCAGGAACTGACCGCCTTAGAGCAATTGGAGCGGTTGATTGGCTTGGACGAGATCAAACATCGAGTTCGGCAGCTGGCGCAATTTCTACAATATCGCCAGCTGCGCGAAGAAAAGGGCTGGCATATGAAAGACCAGCTCCCTCTTCATCTCGTACTGATGGGGAACCCAGGAACGGGGAAGACGACACTGGCGCGCTTGATCGCCAAGCTGTATCAGGAGCTCGGGTTGTTGGCAAAAGGACAGCTCATCGAGGTGGATCGTTCTCAGTTGGTCGGCGCTTATGTGGGACAGACAGAGCAGCGCGTCATGGAAGCGATCAAGCAGGCAGACGGTGGAGTCCTATTTATCGATGAAGCATACAGCTTGAAGCGCCCAGATAGCTCCGGTAGTGATTACGGGCAAGTGGCGATTGACACACTTGTATCCGCTATGACGAGCGGTGAGTATGCAGGACGCTTCGTGGTGATGCTGGCGGGCTATCCAGAAGAAATGCGTCATTTTTTGTACGCCAACCCTGGGCTGAATAGCCGTTTTCCAGAGACGGGCCACTTTTTACTGCCGGACTATCAGGCGGACGAACTGGTGCATATCGCAGAAGAAGTAGCCGTACGGAACGATTTTACTCTGACAGAGGCGGCAAAAATGACGCTGCGCCAGCGTATTGAAAAAGCGCAAGTAGACGAGACGTTTGGCAATGCACGGGCAGTCACAAATATCGTGCTCGATGCGATTTTTGCCAAAGGACGCGAGACAGACGGTAAGGAATTGAAATGGGATGACTTTACGATTCTAAAACCCGAGGATGTCCGTGGCTTCGATCCGCCGCAAAAAGAAAGGAATGCGGAAGCTCGACTGCAAGCGTTGATTGGTCTTGCTCAGGTGAAGACGGAGCTGAAAAAAATCGCGGCGTATGTGTCCGTTCAGCAAGAACGCGCAGCAAGAGGCCTGCCGAAAAGTCCGATTGAGCTACATGCCGTCTTTACTGGAAATCCAGGCACGGGGAAGACGACGGTTGCCCAGCTGTATGCGCAGATTTTGCAAGAAATCGGCTATTTGAAACGCGGTCATCTTGTTATGGCCAGTAGAGCCGACTTGGTCGCGGGGTATGTTGGTCAGACCGCAGCGCTTACTCGCAGAAAAATTCGAGAAGCTTTGGGTGGCGTCTTGTTTATCGATGAAGCGTATTCGCTGCTCGGTGGAGGAGAACGGGATTTTGGGCAGGAAGCGGTTGACACGCTCGTAGAAGAGATGACCAAACACGAAGAGAATCTGGTCGTGGTCCTCGCAGGCTACCCACTCGAAATGAATTCATTATTGATGAGCAATCCCGGACTCTTGTCACGGTTTAAAAAATATATTGCATTCCCCGACTATACGGTGAAGGAACTCGTGCACATTCTTGAACAGGCTGCATGTGACGTAGGGTATGCCATGGAGAAGAACGTGCTGGAAATGATCGCGCAGTCTTTGGATAAAGCAGTCAGTGATCATCGATTGAATGGCAACGGTCGTTTTAGCCATAACCTGTTGCAAGAGGCGATCCAAAATCAGGCCGTGCGACTGATGGATATTCCGAAGCAGGAATGGAATCAGGAAATGCTGATGCAGTTGGCATGGGCCGATTTTCAACCGCTATTACAGTGGACGGTAGAAGAGGATGGGACAAAAAATTAGCTTTTGTCCCATGTCTATGCCTTCTTACTCTTTTGACAATTCACCCTTTCTCTTATAATGGATAGAAATGGTTACATTATGCCATGGGGGAAGGGTGTTTGGTTTGCGAAAAAAATGGCAGGCAGCTTTATGCACGACACTTGTTCTGACACTTTCGTTGGAAGGCATTCCGGCGGATGCCAAGCAAGAGGGAGAGCGTCGGGGAAATATCCAGATCGAAGCGGATAAGGGTCTTGCACTGGACAAGCTTACGTCGAAAAAGAGAGAGTCTGAGCTCGTCGTTATTCAGTTATCCGGTCCTGTTCGTGAGGAGTGGAAAGAAGAACTAGAACATATCGGCGTCACGCTTGGTGATTACATACCGGATTATGCATTCATCGCGAAAATTGAGGATGAACAGGTAAGAAGGGAAGTCGAGGAGCTGTCCTTTGTCGAAGATGTTATGGCGTTTACACCGAAGTCCAAGGTATCGTCCGAGCTTCGCTTTTCGGGAGGCAATAGAGAGCGGGTCGAGGTTGCCGTCATCGGTTTCAATCAACGAGTGGACATGTATCGAGCGATGACGGAAATGACAGAGGATCAAGATATACGAGACATACAATCGCCAGAAGATGCTCCGCATATCTCTATCGCTAAGATGGATCAGCAAACGATTGAACAAGTGATCGAATCAGATGATGTCATTGCTGTCGTCCCTGTGCCAGAAAACAAGCTACACAATGATGTGGCAGCTACCATCATTCGTTCGGACAAGCTGACCTCGACAGGGTACACAGGCAAGGGACAAATTGTCGGGGTAGCCGATACCGGACTGGATACAGGGAAGCTGCAAGCAATGCATCCAGATTTTAAGGGCCAGATTGAAAAGCTCATTTCAATTGGCCGACCGAATGATGCGAGTGATGTCCACGGTCATGGTACGCATGTAGCTGGCTCCATTGTGGGCACAGGAGAAGCATCAGATGGACAGTATAAAGGAACGGCACCGGGTGCGAAGCTCGTTTTTCATTCCATAGAGAACGCGAAAGGGAAGCTCAACACGGATGTCGAGACCATTTTGCAGGAAGCATACGAAGAGGGAGCACGGATTCACTCCAATTCATGGGGGACGGATGATAAGGGAGCGTACAGCCTGTCATCGCTTCTGTTTGATCGCTTTTTATGGGAGCATCCAGATATGACGGTGCTTATTGCGGCTGGAAACGATGGTGAGAATGGCTTTAAAACGATCGGGAGCCCAGCCACGGCTAAAAACGTCATCGCCGTTGGCGCTACGGAAAATGTTCGGCCCAACTTGGGGAAGAACTCCGATAAAGCAGACGACGTGTGGGTATCGAGCAGTCGCGGCTTAACGGACGACGGACGTTTGAAGCCCGATATTGTCGCGCCTGGTTCAGCGATCTTGTCTACGCGCTCTTCACTGGCACCGAGCAAAAATTTCTACAAGCGTTTTAATGAACATTACGCATATATGAACGGTACGAGCATGGCTACGCCAATTTTAGCGGGCGGTGTGGCACAAATCCGGGAATTTTTGCAAGAAGAAGGGGAAAAAAATCCGAGCGGTGCATTAGTAAAAGCCATGCTGTTAACTAGTGCAGACAACTTGGATGAAGACATGCGAGAGCAAGGCTTCGGCCGAGCCAATCTGGAGCAGGCGATTGAAACGAACTTCAAGGACGAGAAGGATGGCATTCGCACGCGTGAAAAAGTCACATATAAGGTCAAGGTCTCGGATGATTCCAAGCCTTTGGCAATTACGCTTGCGTGGACGGATTATCCTGCTGCCATTGTCGCAAAGCGTGCACTCGTCAACGATTTGAATCTGAAGGTGACAACACCAAGTGGAGAAAAGCTGAACGGCAACGACTTTTTTGAGGCCCCGTACAACGACGAAGTGGACAACCTGAACAACGTTGAACAGGTATGGATTACTGAGCCGGAAGAGGGAACCTACACAGTGACGGTCGAAGGCTATAACATTCCGAAAGGACCTCAGCCGTATGCGCTAGCGACAACGGGAAAATGGCAAAAGGCCGATGATGAGGAAGAGGAAAAGCCACCGGGTGAACAAGAACCTTTCCGAACAGGAAAGCTGGCGAAAAAGCAGAAATACATGGATTATTTAATTCGCATCAATGAGCCTGGGGATTTGGAATTGTCCGTAGACTGGAATGAGGATGCAGATGTCGATTTGTACGTGTATAACAGTCGTTCAAAAGAGCTTGCTTCTGCCACAACCTCTGACAGTCTTGAACGACTAAGGGTGAATATCGAACAAACCGGTTTGTACAAAATCCGTGTTGCGTTAACGGAAGGCAAAGAAGCGAAGTATCGCTTGTATATGAATAAGCCAGGAAAATAAATCAAAGACACAACCTTCGTCTTCTAAACAGATGAAAGGTTGTGTCTTTTTTAGTGCTGTTCTTCTTTACTTAACCAGTCCCGCGCTCGCATAGCGATTTCCAGGCAAATTCTGTTTTTTGTTGCCGTGTAATCCTCACCGAGAATTTCTTCGATTTTTTCCAAGCGATGATAGAGCGTTTGACGATGAATGAACAGTTTTTCCGCAGCCTCCTGCTTGGATAGGTTAACATCCAAATAGACACGCAGCGTATGAGCAAGCGAGGAGCCGTGTGCTTGGTCATGGGCTAACAGCGGGCCGAGGTAATCGCTTATGAAAGTCTTTAACACAGGCTCACTAGGTACGTGGAACAGGAGTCGGAACAATCCGAGATCAGCGAAAAATGGACTGGATGATTCCTGACAAAAAGCCAGTGCCTGTTCCGCCTCTGCGAGGTGTCGTCCAGCGTCAGACAACCGTTTCCCGGCTCGACTGACGCCCATCCAGATTTGAACCTCCGCCCCTAGCATTTGTGTCATGATTCTTTTGACATCGCGAAAGGCTTTTTCCAGGGTACGACGGGAATCTGCAAGCGGCCGCAGCTCGATCAATAAAAAGTAAAAGCGATGGCCCTTGCAACGTATGAAAGGACGAAAGTGATGACGAGTCAATAGTGAACGGAAGATAGCCGTCAGATCGTGCGGCGGAAGGGAATCCTCGGCCAGGTTCTTCGG
Organism: Brevibacillus sp. NPDC058079; assembly: GCF_042885155.1. Taxonomy (NCBI): domain Bacteria; kingdom Bacillati; phylum Bacillota; class Bacilli; order Caryophanales; family Paenibacillaceae; genus Brevibacillus; species Brevibacillus sp. NPDC058079. Next base: position 1,325,306 of record NZ_JBHVSO010000001.1, on the reverse strand, counting down.
CTTCTCAAACGATAAAATAATCATGTGATATGCCGAGGCTTTACCGTTGCCCGTGATACCAAGCAAGGAACGGATTTGTTCCTCCGGTATGGAGCGGTTGGCAATCAAATCATCAAACAGCCGGTTTTCAGTAGCAAGCGCCTGTTCCTCCACAAACATTTTCCTCATTAAAATTTGGGCCATTGCGCTGACCGTATTGTCTAAGGTCAGGAGCAAATACTCATCCGGACTGCGTTCATACAAAACAATGCCGACATAGGAGAGCACATGACCCATTGCCATCACTGGTTGATAGGCAAGCTGCCTGGTCGTAGATAGAGAAAGGAAGCGGACGCCAGCTTCACTACTATCCAGTTCGGAAAAATGAGACCGCATCAAATCGCTCATCTCCACTGCAACATCATGCGGTACCACTGGGGCAAATTGTGTGGAGCCATCTGGTGCGTAATAGAAGACCTGCGTCTGAACCGCCACCTGAAAATGCTGCAATAGCTTGGGTATGCCCGCTGCCTGCAGGCTGAGCTGCTGCAAACTGCGAGAGTATGCTTCGAGATTGCGAAGTGCTTGCATCTGCGCATGGATCAAATGCTCGTGCAAATCTTGCGTAATGTCCACAAAGCGGACAGGCTGATGAAAGACGAGCAACGGAAACTGGTGGTGGTTCGCCAACTCTAGCATATCTTCAGGGATGGAGGGGATGTAACGTCCCAGTTCTATGCACAACCCGACTGCTTTTCGGCGAATGAGTTCTGTTAAATACGCAAGCCGCTTTTCCTTTTCTTCGCCAAATCCTAGCCCAGTTGATAGGATCAGCTCGCCGCCATTTAAAAACTGTCCCGTATCAGCAGTCTCCAAGACGTGAACCCAGCGAACAGGACGGGACAGACCGCGATGCCCCGCCACCACTTGGGCATGCTGAAACAATGGACGCTTGATGATTTCTGCAATGGTCAGGCGCAAATCGTTGCTCATCAGGATCACCTCTTCCGTTTACACTCTGTATGATTAACCCTACCTAATGCGTTACGCTTTGTCTAGTGCTGACAGGCATTATTTTTGGATAAAATGGAATTGTCAATTAATTGAACGTGAGGAGTTGAAGGGATGAACACAGCTATCGTTGGAAATCCGTTGAAAAACTACATCGGAGGGCAGTGGGTAGATTCACTGACGACGCGTTTTGAGGATGTACCCAATCCAGCAACAGGAGAATTGTTGTCGCGCGTGCCACTGTCGACGAAAGAAGATGTGGACAAGGCTGTTGCTGCTGCAAAGGAAGCGTTTGTGAGCTGGAGTGCTACCCCTGTCGTTGATCGTGCGCGCATTATGTTTCGTTTTCATAGTCTTCTCGTCAAGCACGAGGATGAACTCGCCCGGATGATCACCATGGAGAATGGGAAAAATCTGCCTGAGGCACAGGCAGAGCTATTGCGTGGGCTGGAAATGGTAGAGTTCGCTTGTGGGATGCCAACACTGATGATGGGGGAAACATTGCCCAATATCGCAAACAGCATCGACAGTCAGGTGATCCGATTTCCGTTGGGGGTAGTGGGCGGGATTACCCCATTTAACTTCCCGGTGATGGTCCCAATGTGGATGTACCCGATTGCGATTACCGCAGGAAATACGTTTGTGCTGAAGCCCTCGGAGCGTACGCCGCTGTCTTCGATTCGGATTGCTGAACTGCTCAAGGAAGCAGGGCTGCCAGACGGTGTATTCAATGTCGTAAACGGTGCGCATGATGTCGTCAATGGTCTGTTGGAGCATCCGGATGTTAAAGCGATCTCCTTCGTCGGCTCGCAACCAGTTGCGGAATACGTGTACAAGACAGCAGCGGCGAACGGGAAGCGTGTGCAAGCACTGGCTGGGGCGAAAAATCACCATTTGGTCATGCCTGACACGGATTTGAAGCGCGCGGCAAAAACAATTACGAGCTCAGCATTCGGCTGTGCAGGAGAGCGGTGTATGGCAGCCAGCGCTGTAGTAGCTGTTGAGGAGATTGCCGATGAGTTGATCGCGCATCTGATCGAGGAAGCCAGTGCTCTCGCAATGGGAAATGGATTGGAGGAGGGCATCGATCTCGGCCCAGTCATCCGTGATTCGCACTTGTCCAAAGTACATGACTATATCGAAAAAGGTGTCGCGTCTGGCGCTGCGCTAGTTCGCGATGGTCGCGAGGACGCGAAAAAGCTGCCGGATGGTTACTTCCTCGGGCCAACGATTTTTGACAAGGCAGATGCCGAGATGGTCATTGTCCGCGACGAGATTTTCGCGCCTGTCCTGAGTGTCATGCGTGTAAAAGACTTTGAAGAGGGCTTGGAGACGATCAGCCGCTCGCGTTTTGGCAATGGGGCGACCATCTATACGAACAACGGAAAATGGGGAAGAGAATTCGTTCAGCAGGTGGAAGCGGGTATGGTTGGTGTCAATGTAGGGGTGCCTGCTCCGATGGGCTTCTTTGCTTTCTCAGGCTGGAAGCAGTCCTTTTACGGTGATTTGCATGCAAATGGAAAAGACGGTGTCCTCTTTTTCACGAAGAAAAAAACGGTCACATCCAGATGGTTCGAAGATGGCGATACAAGCATTGGTTCGCAAAAAGTTTTTGTAAAGTAACCACTAACGAAAAAATAAGGAGGATTGCGCGATGGAGCAAGGACAAGTGACGAAAGATTTTGATAAAGAGAGCTTGCTGGATGCCGACCGTTCGCATATGTGGCACCATATGTCCCCCTACAACCCCAATCCGATGATCGTAACAGAAGCGAGCGGATCGTGGATCACCGATATCGACGGGAACCGATATCTGGATGGAATGTCTGGCTTGTGGTGCGTCAACGTTGGCTATGGCCGACAGGAGCTCGCAGACGCCGCTTACGAGCAGTTGAAGCAATTGGCTTATTTTCCACTCACACAAAGCCACGTCCCTGCCATTCGTCTATCCGAGAAGATCAGCGAATGGCTTGGCGAGGAGTATCGCGTTTTCTTTTCCAACAGCGGCTCGGAAGCGAACGAGGTCGCATTCAAGATTGCCCGTCAATATCATCACCAGAACGGGGAGCCGGGCCGTTACAAATTCATTTCGCGACATCGGGCTTACCACGGAAATACGATGGGGGCCCTCGCTGCAACTGGTCAATCCATACGCAAGGAAAAATACGAACCATTGGCGCCAGGATTCCTTCATGTACCTCCGCCTTACTGCTATCGCTGTCCGGCTGGAAAATCGTACGGCAAATGCAATCTGGAGTGCGCCCAATATTACGATCAAGTGATCAATTGGGAAGGTGAAAAGACAGTCGCAGCGGTCATCATGGAGCCGACCATTACGGGGGGAGGCGTCCTTGTTCCTTCGCCGGAATACATGCCAAAAGTGCGGGAAATCTGCGATAAGTACGGCGTGTTGATGATCGTAGATGAGGTCATCTGCGGATTTGGTCGCTCTGGTCAAAAGTTCGGCCACCAAAACTTTGGAATCAAGCCAGACATTGTGACCATGGCCAAAGGTATTACGAGCGCCTACCTGCCACTTTCTGCAACGGCTGTTCGGGCCGAAATCGCAGATAAATTCAATGAGCAGGGGAATAATCTGCATTTCCGTCATGTTAATACGTTCGGCGGCAATCCGGCGGCATGCGCACTTGCCCTGAAAAATCTCGAAATTTTAGAAGAGGAAAAACTGGTGGAAAGAGCGGAGGAACTTGGTGCAGAATTGCGTGCCAAGCTGGCGTTTCTCGCAGACTTTCCATACGTGGGAGACATTCGCAGCTTCGGTTTCTTGATGGGGATCGAAATGGTAGAGGATCGCAAAACAAAGGAACCCGCGGCGCCAGCGAAATTGACACAGGTGATTGCCGAGTGCAAGAAGCGTGGGCTAATCATTGGGCGCAATGGCGACACCATTCCGAGCTTCAACAATGTGCTGACACTCTCGCCACCGTTTACCACGACGAGCGATGATATCGATTTTATTGCGCAGGTTATGAAGGAAGCCTTTGATACATTGGAGTAGGAGTAGCTTGGACGAAAAGACGAATAGATGAAAGCAGCGGCAGACTAGGAGATGCGAAAATCCTAGTCTGTCGCTGTATGTATTCAACGATGGAGCTGATAGCGCTTTTGCAGCTTTGCTCGATGTGCTTCCAAAATTTCTTCAAAAGGAACCTCGTATTGATTTGCCAGCAAGATTAAATTCCCAAGTACATCGCCCAGCTCTTCCACCAGCTCCTGCCGAGCTTCCGCTGCGGGCTTTTCCCCTTCATCCGGACGATCTCGACCAATTTCAATGGTGCGAACAGCTCTTGCCAGTTCGCCGGCTTCTTCCATTAGAAAACCTACCCGAATAAACGGACCGTACCCTGTCCATCCGCGTTCTTGATAAAAATCTCCAACCCATTTTTGAAACTCAGTTATATTCACATATATCTGTCCCTTCCTGATTTTAGTATAATTATATTACACGCAAAGAAATTCAGGAAAAGCCATTCTACTTCAACAAGTTTTTGGGAGGATGACATGAAACGTATTTGTGTTTATGCAGGTTCCAATCCAGGTGTAAATCCACTTTTTGAGCGGTACGCACTGGAGTTGGGAAAAGAACTGGTCGCTCGTGGTCTTGAATTGGTCTATGGTGGTTCAAGCATGGGACTGATGGGGCGCGTGGCAAATGCAGTACTGGAAGGCGATGGCAAAGCGATCGGCGTCATGCCTACAGGACTGTTCCGTGGAGAAATCGTACATAAAGGGCTGACAGAATTGCATGAGGTCTTGACGATGCACGAGCGCAAAGCGAAAATGATCGATTTGTCTGATGGCTTCATTGCTTTGCCGGGCGGATTGGGTACCTTTGAAGAAATTTTTGAAGTGGTGAGCTGGGGTCAAATTGGCATTCACCAAAAGCCAATCGGACTGTTGAACGTGGACGGCTACTATACGCCGCTGATGCAAATGGTGGAGCATGCGACTGAAGCCGGATTTATTCCCGCTATGCAGGGCGAATTGATCCTGTGCGAGAGTGATCCCGCTATTTTGCTAGATCGGATGCGAGAGTACACACCTCCAGTGAAAGTAAACAAATGGTCGGAACTGGAAAAATAAGAACGTGAAAAAAATAACCTGAAGCCCTCCATTTGTGGGAGGACTTCGGGTTATTCTAGTTATTGACAGGATGAATGCAGGAGTGTTAATGTAGTTGATTATATCCCTAGTAAACACATAGGAATAATATCAATATGATTCGTCTTCATACGTCAGGAGGATTCTTCATGAACAGATCAGCGAAATGGCTACAACTCTCCACTTCAGCTGCCGTACTCTCAGCGGCACTCGTTTTTCCAACGGCAGTCGGTGCTACAACGAAAACAACGGTAGAAGCACACGTAGAGTGGAACAGCTTTTTGCAGCAGCAATACGGTGTGACTTTTGACAAGACGGTAACTCGCGAGCAATTTGAGAAAGCGTTGCTCAAGATCGTATCTACTACAACAAGTATATCGGAAAAAGACTTGTCAGCCAAAACTTTCTTGCCTGCATCAAAAGATACCTCCAAGCTGGTTGTATGGGAAGCAGTCAGCGCTGCCGCAAAAGCTGCTGAGTTAAAAGAGCTCGGGTATACATATAGCGAAGAAAAAGTAGCGGCTGCCTTGAAAAAAGCAGGGATTTCGTATAAAAAAGGTGGCGCGCTTACCTTGCAGGCTGCACAAGAGCTGGCTGTGGCCATTGACACGGGCCTTGTGTCCGCCAATGCATTGAAGTCAGCTACTGTAGAAGGAGCAGTATCCGCAGAGCTTGCGAGTCAATTGCTAGCAAAAGTAGCAGAGTTCCATGGCTCTGCCAAAAACTATCTGGGCACAATCGCCGATGCAGAGATTTTTGGCAAGCTCGCACAGGCATGGAACGAATCGCAAATCATCAAAGCCGGTGAATTGCAAGCGCTCGTAGACAAAGGCTTGAAGCAAAACCTAATTACTGGCTACAATCTGAAGGATGCCGCATTCGATCCTCATTTTGATCCACAGCGCACGATTACCTATGGGCATAGTGATATCGCTCACGCCATTCAATTAATCGGCCTGTTAAAAAGTGAAGGCGTCAATGCCAAGGTTCAATTTGAGCCGAAAACATCTGCCTTCATTTACTTGAAGGAATGGGGAGAGCCTGTTCAAACAGCCGATTATCAAGTGGTTCAGATTGAAAACGGCAACTACATTGCGTATGCCAAGGAGTACGATCTCAGCTTGGAATTCGACAGTGTAGAAGAAAAAGAGAAGTTCCAGCCACTTGTTTTGAAATATGCCAAACGGGATCAAGAGGACATGACCGGATTGCTCAAGGCTTCTTGGTGGCAGCCGCTTTATCATTCTCGTACGGAGCTGGCAGAGTATGCTGTCATTACGAACAACGTGTTAAAAGATGGCCGTTATGTCGTACAGTCTTTCTCCCTGAATGAAGAATCACCAAAGGTCGTGGAAGGCTTCCAAAAGCTGAATGACAAAGTAAAGGTAGAGACATACAAATTTTGGGTAGATCAACCGTTCTTTAATTATCTCAACGGCGAATCGAAGTAAAATACCGTGCATCGAAAAGCGTCCTTCCCTTCACAACATCGGGGGAGTGGACGCTTTATTCTGTTACATGGATCATGGATGAAAAAATCCGTTTAGCGGATTTTGTCTATTTCTGGTATAATTTAGGGATAACCGTTGTTTTATGGCGATGGTTGTACAGTTATGCTGATAGTTTGGGAGGGAATGAAGTGGAAAAGAAAGCGATAATGCTACTGTTGTCCTGCTGTTTGTTCGCTTCGACAGCATTCGCAGCAAGCGCATCAACGACAATGCCAACGACGCCGCAAAGCGGTACAGGAACTTCCGTGCAGGCACCAGCAGATTTGTCAAAAGGGCTGCTCGTGAGTACCTTCACTTCCCATCAGTGGAAACAAGATTCGCTTACGAAGCTACTGGGGAAATCCGGAAAAGAGTTTGATGATTATGTGTATTACCCACAAGGAATCAGCATGAAGTGGGACGAAAACAAGCAAGCGTTTGCCGTTCTCGTTGAACCTTCCTATAAAGGCGAAGTTGTAAAAGGTATTACGACCTCCAAAAGAAAAGACGAGATCGTCCGAGTCTTGGGTAAACCACATTTTTCCGATGAAAAGCTTGAGTTGATTGGCTATGCGGAACAGGGCTATCACTTGTTTTTCACGTTTGCTCAGGAGAAAGTAAAAGCCATTTCCATTTATCGTCGTGATCAGATCGCCGATACTAAAGCACTTGTTGATATGGCTAAAAATTTGCAAAACTATGGTGAAAAATTAGGGGCACCCGCAGAATATGCTGATTTTTCTATCTTTGGAGCATGGGGTAAGCCAGATTTTTCGTACCACCTCAGAGGAATCGGTACATATGCGTGGGAGTATCCATCCAGAGGCATCGCCTACGATGGTATGCCAGATGATGCAACGCTAACCATCTACAGTAATTTTGCGAGCAAAGACAAGCTCGCTGATTTGAAAAACGTGAAAAACATTGTCTTTTCCAAAGAAGATTCCCTGTTCTTGATCGAAAAACTGAGAATCGAAACCGAAAAAGAAAAAATCGAATTGGCGAAAAAAGCTGGAATCCCATCACCAGACAAGAAAAAAATCGCGGTGATTGATTCAGACAATTTGTACAATACCGCGAATGTTCGCTTCTATCAGCCAGACTACACACCGCAAGCCCAGCTGTTTCCAGGTTATTTTATCGATGAAGTAACATGGCTGGACAACAACTGGATTTTGTATCAGACAATGATGGGTGTGGGAGTTTATCACGTTACTACCCATGAAAAGATAGAAATTGCAGGGATAGAGAAAAAGGCAAACGAGCCGTTTGAAATGTTGGATGTCAATACAGTCAAGCCTGATCTAACGAAAAAAGCAATTGTGTTTGAAGTCAGCATGAAAGAGAAGAATCAGACTTACACGGTTCGCTATAAAATCACGGGCGACAAAATCACGTTTACCTGGTAGAGAGCAGGGATTATCGTTCTTTTTTGGCGCTGATGGGCGAACTGGCTGCTTCCTTCTCGGCCAAGTACGAGCGCATGCCTCGAACGAACAACTCACGAAGGACTTCCTGCTGTGTTTTGCTGCTGACAAGAGAGCGAATGAGCTCCAGCTCAGCAACCAATTCTGAATCAAGGTGAAGATTGACAGTCTTCCCTTTGGTTCGCGGGTGCAGCTCGTAGTACTCCGCTGATTTTTTTACGATTCCTTCGATGACAACAGCTTCGCCCAACCATTCCTGGTCGGGGATATACAAGCATGGTGCTTCTAAAATAATATGGGTCAGCTCCTCGCTAAATCGGATGGCGAGGGTCTGGCCCCTTTTTTTATGCAAGTCGCGGATTTGTCGCGATCTTTCTTGATTGGCAACTGTATTTTCCAGCGTGATTACGGCCAGTTCCATAGCGCCTCCTTACGGGATAAGCAGTTCTTCTTCTGATATCGACAACAATACTTCTCCCGTTTTTTCCAATTGGACTTGGTAGGTGAAGTGCTGATCGCTTCGCTCGACGGAGGTGATAATTCCCCAACAGCATATGTTCTCTCTTGTGAGCTGGACACGGTCCAAAACCTCGTAGCTCGGGCGAAGATACCCTTTTTTATATAGATAAGTGAGCACGGATTCTCGAGGGAAAAGAAATCGTTTGTTTCCTTGTTTATTGACCAAAAGGGGGAAGGTCTCCCGTTCGTCAATACAATTCCCTAAATAGCCTTGATCTGCCCAGCGTTTGACGGTAGCCATACTGCCGACACGGCCAACTTTTGTCTCCATGATGTCGAGTATTTCGCGTGAAGAGAGAAACTCTTTGCGTCTTTCGAGTTGTGTCAGGTAGTTTTTTCGCTCGGTTTCCAATTGGGTGAGAAGCGCATGTGCATCCGCGATTTTTTGTTTCACTACCTTGATCTCCAGGTCGTAATCCTTCATACGGGACGGCCCTTTCTTCCTTGTTTGTTTTTATCCTATTCGATCATGAAATCATTCATGTCAATCCAAGCAGATTGATTTCGTTTCGTTGCTAGGCAAATACGAAATGTAACAATCATAAAAAAGCGATTTCGCACATTGATTAATAGCAAGCATGTTTAGATCTGGTGAGGAGGTTGTGGACAGATGAGCATACCGAATGAACTCGTGAAAAACTTCGCGGAAGTCGTGCCTGCCCTAAAACCGATGGAAGCCATCCATGAGGCGAATCGCTGCTTGTATTGCTACGACGCACCTTGTATTAAGGCTTGTCCCACGTCGATTGATATCCCTTCCTTCATCAAAAAAATTGCGACCGGGAATTTGTTCGGATCAGCCCGGACTATTATGGAATCGAATCCCGTCGGGGCGAGCTGTGCGCGCGTATGTCCAACCGAGGAGCTGTGTGAGGGTGCTTGTGTACTCAATTCAGCTTCCAAGCCCATCATGATCGGCCTTCTCCAGCGTCACGCGACAGACTGGGCAATCCAAAATCAAGCAACGCTTTTTTCAAAAGGCGAAGCAAATGGAAAACGGGTAGCCGTCGTCGGAGCGGGCCCGGCAGGATTATCAGCAGCACGTGAGCTTGCGCGTCTCGGCTACGCGGTTACGGTATTTGAAGCGAAAGAAAAGGCAGGAGGATTGAACACGTACGGCATCGTGTCGTTCCGTCTACCACAGGAAATTTCGCTATGGGAAGTAGAGCAAGTAGAGGCACTGGGGGTAGAGATACGTACCAATACGCGAATCGGCGTGGATGTAGCGCCAGAAGAGCTATTGGACCAGTATGATTCCATCCTGTTGGCAGCCGGTATGGGCAATGTCCCTCAGCTGCATATCCAGGGAGAAGAACTAGAAGGTGTCCTCGATGCGCTTGCACTCGTGGAGGAGACCAAGACCAAGCCACTATCAGACGAAATGCTCGGCAAAAAAGTCGTGATCATCGGTGCGGGGAATACGGCGATTGACGCTGCCACCTGTTCGAAACGGCTGGGTGCAGACAATGTCCAGATTCTGTATCGGCGGACGGTTCAAGAGATGTCCTGTTATCAGTTTGAGTACGAATTCGCCAAGCAGGATGGCGTAGAATTCCGCTGGCTCGTTGCCCCAACTCGTGTATTGGAGGAAAACGGCCGCGTGAAGGGCTTGGAACTGGTGCGTATGGAGCTAGGTGAGCCGGATGAGAAAGGTAGAAGGCGGCCAGTAGAAATTCCGGGCAGTCATTTTGTCATCGAAGTAGATTATGTCGTCAAAGCGATCGGACAAAACAGACATATCTCTTTGGTTGAATCACTTGGGCTCCAACATCGTAATGGGATTGTCGAGGTCGAGGAAGGCACCTATCGAACCTCCCACGGCAAAGTTTACGCGGCGGGCGATGTCATTTTTGGTGGAGGCAAGACTGATGCGATGGTAGTCGATGCAGCCAATCACGGGAAACGAGCGGCTTATGCCATTCACCAATCGCTCCGTGATCAAAAACAGTCAGTATAAAGGAGGAGACCTATCATGGCAGATCTCAGCATTAATCTGGCGGGAATCCAATCCCCGAATCCATTTTGGTTGGCCTCTGCGCCGCCGACCAATTCAGGCTACCAAGTACAGCGTGCCTTTGAAGCAGGCTGGGGTGGCGCGGTCTGGAAGACACTCGGAGAGCCGATCATCAATGTCACCTCTCGCTTTGCCGGTCTGAACTTCGGGGGACAGCGCGTCTTTGGTTTCAACAACATTGAACTGATTACGGACAAACCGCTTGAGGTCAATTTGAAGGAAATGGATGAAACGAAGCGCCGTTTTCCGAAGCACACGTTGATTGCGTCGCTAATGGTTGAACATAAACAGGAAGCATGGCACGAGATTGTCAAAAAGGTGGAGGCAATCGGTGTAGACGGTCTGGAACTGAATTTTGGCTGTCCGCACGGCATGGCAGAACGCGGGATGGGCTCTGCGGTCGGTCAGCATCCGGATTTAATCCGGCAGCAGGTCGAATGGGTAAAAGAAGTCGCACATACTCCTGTCATCGTCAAGCTCACCCCAAACATTACGGACATTCGCTTTACTGCACGGGCCGCGAGCCAGGGTGGAGCCGATGCCATTAGCATGATCAACACCATTAACAGCTTGATGGGGGTTGATCTCGATAAATGGCTGCCGATCCCACATGTAGATGGAAAAGGGGCGCACGGCGGCTATTGTGGACCAGCAGTCAAACCAATCGCCCTGAACATGGTCGCAGAATGTGCACGAGATCCCAAGGTTGGTATCCCGATCTCTGGCATTGGGGGAATCTCTGATTGGCGCGATACCGTTGAATTTTTGCTGATGGGAGCAACGGGTGTTCAAGTATGTACAGCTGCCATGCATCATGGATTCCGAATCGTGGAAGACATGATTGATGGACTTAACAATTACCTGGATCAGCGTGGTATTGCGTCCGTAATGGATATTGTCGGAAAAGCTGTGCATACGTACTCAGATTGGGGCCATCTGAATCTGAATTACAAGGTCGTGGCGCGCATCCATGAAGAGACCTGTATTAACTGCAACAAGTGTCATATCGCTTGTGAGGACACCTCACATCAATGCATTGACATTGTTCCTGATGAAGCGACAGGCAAAGAGCGCTTGGTTGTACGAGAAGAAGATTGTGTAGGCTGTAATTTGTGCTCCATCGTTTGTCCGGTGGAAGGAACGATTGAGATGGTCGAGATCCCGAGCGACAAAGCCCCTCTCAGCTGGAATCAGCGGCAGGCTGCTTTGGCTGCGGGTGGTAGCTGCGAGCTGTAAAGCAGTCATGTTTTCGGCGTGGGATGCATAGCGTGTACAAGGGAAGGCATGTCTACTCAGTGACGGGTTGAAGGGGAGATGATCATCGGATGAAAAAATGGATTCGAAATGGCACAATCGTGACAGCGTCAGACACGTATCAAGCGGACATCTTGATCGAGGGGGATAAGGTAGTCGCAATCGGCTCTAATCTGAATGGGAAAGATGCCGAAGTCATCGATGCTACCGGATACTATGTTTTCCCGGGTGGGATTGACCCACATACCCATCTCGATATGCCTTTTGGCGGAACGGTTACTTCCGATAACTTTTATACAGGAACGAAGGCAGCAGCATTTGGAGGGACGACGAGCATCATCGATTTTTGCCTGACGAATAAAGGGGAGCCATTGCATTCATCCATTTCGACCTGGCACGAAAAAGCAAGGGGAAAAGCGGTCATCGACTACGGCTTCCACCTGATGGTTTCAGATGCGAACGATCAAGTGCTCGAGGAATTAGGAGCAGTCGTACGAAATGAAGGAATTACTTCGCTCAAAGTATTCATGGCCTACAAAAATGTGCTGATGGCCGATGATGAGACGCTATTTAAAACGTTAGTCCGGGCTAAGGAACTAGGTGCCTTGGTACAGGTCCATGCAGAGAATGGAGACGTTCTAGACTATTTGATCAAGCAGGCCATTGCAAAAGGGCAGACAGACCCGGTGTACCACGCTTACACCCGCCCACCTGAAGCAGAAGGAGAAGCAACGGGACGTGCGATTGCACTGACTGCACTGGCAGAAGCCCAGCTGTATGTCGTGCATGTATCGTGTGCTGAGGCTGTGCGCCGGATCGCAGAGGCTCGCGAAAAAGGATGGAATGTGTACGGGGAGACATGCCCGCAATATTTGGTGCTCGATATTACGGATCTACAGAAGCCGGGCTTTGAAGGAGCGAAGTACGTCTGGTCGCCACCACTTCGGGAAAAGTGGAATCAGGACGTTCTGTGGAGCGCATTGAAAAATGGCATTTTGCAAACGGTTGGCTCCGATCACTGTTCCTTTAATTTTTCCGGTCAAAAAGAGCTGGGGCTAGGAGATTTCACGAAAATCCCGAATGGTGGACCGATCATTGAGGACCGGATGCGCCTCCTCTTCTCAGAAGGGGTAGTAAAGGACAAGATCAGCCTCAATCAGTTCGTTGATATGACCTCTACAAAAGCAGCCAAACTGTTCGGGATGTTCCCGCAAAAAGGAACGATTGCGGTAGGCTCGGACGCGGATATCGTATTGTTTGATCCAACGGTGAAGCGAACGATCTCCGTTGAAACTCACCATATGAATGTCGACTACAATCCATTTGAAGGGATGGTAGTGAACGGCGATATCATCTCGGTGCTTTCGCGCGGCTCATTTGTCATCCGCGATCAGCAATTCGTCGGTCAAGCCGGTGCTGGACGCTTTGTAAAACGATCGACCTTTGCAAGACCGTAAGAAGGGACAGCGTAAAAAGACGAGGAGGGCGATTATGGCAGATATCATTCGCATCGGCTTGATTCAGGCGAAAAACGATGTCCACGGAGACGAACCGGTTCATTTGCACAAAGAAAAAGCCATTGAGAAGCATGAGAAGATGGTGCGGGAGGCGGCAGCCAAGGGGGCACAAATCATCTGTCTTCAGGAAATCTTCTATGGCCCGTATTTTTGTGCCGAGCAGCAACCGAAATGGTATGAATCAGCGGAAGAAGTCCCAAACGGACCAACCGTGCAACTTTTCTCTTCCCTTGCCCGCGAATTAGGAACCGTACTCATTTTACCTGTATACGAGCGCGTAGGGATCGGTACGTATTACAATACGGCCGCTGTGATTGATGCGGATGGCACGTATTTGGGCAAATATCGTAAGCAGCATATTCCGCATGTCGGAGTGGGCAGCAGCGGGTGCGGATTCTGGGAGAAATATTACTTTAAGCCTGGCAATCTTGGTTATCCCGTTTTTGAAACTGCTTTTGCCAAGGTCGGGGTCTATATATGCTATGACCGCCATTTTCCAGAAGGCGCACGACTGCTGGGCTTGAATGGGGCGGAGATCGTATTCAATCCGTCAGCGACGGTCGCCGGCTTGTCTGAATACTTATGGAAGCTCGAGCAGCCTGCTCATGCCGTAGCCAACGGTTATTATGTGGCAGCGATCAATCGGGTAGGGACAGAAGCACCGTGGAACATGGGAGAGTTTTACGGACAATCGTACTTGGTCGACCCGCGTGGGCAATTTGTAGCCATCGGGAGTCGGGATCAGGACGAGGTCATTCTCGCTGAAATGGACCGTAACAAAATTCATGAGGTGCGGGATACGTGGCAATTTTACCGGGATCGCAGACCGGAGACCTACGAAGATATGGTAAAGCTATTACCTTAATACAAGAGTGAGGGAGGTGCCGGATACGCGCCTTCCTCCTTTTCACATCATTGGAAGGATTCCATCAGAGTCAAAAGGAGCGTTCAGGGATGAGGCAGATTGTATATCGAGGGGTCGAATACGGTGAGGGACTTCGCGTCGTGAAAACACAAAAGTATGAGAGGGCAGAACGGCGTCATTTTACAAACGGTGCGAGTGCAAAGGCAGTGTTTGGCGCTGGTGTTTACTTGGTGAGCAATCCGGAAATCGCCGCACAGTATGCGATTTGTCATGCAGAGACCAATGGGGAGAAGGCAGTTGTGTTGAGCCAGCAGCTACATTTGCAGGGTCTCGTTTGTTTGGACGAGCGCTATGGGGAAAATGAACTGCGCATCGATGCATTACGTGCTGATTATTCAGAAGAGGAACTCGAACAGAGACAGAATGGAATGGGCTATGAAGAGTGGCTGGAATGGACAGGGGATAAGGTGCGTGCGTATTTGATTGCCTGTGGATACCGGGGAATTCGGTATCGGATCAGCCCAGAGCTAACGTATTATATCTGCTATGAGCCTGACGTTCAAATTGAAGAGATTGCGATTCTATCTGTGCTCGATGTGTGAGTAAGCGACTACGACTATCGACTTATTCGACAAACTTTGGTAAGATTAGACAATATTCGCGCTTTTTCTAGCTTACCTATTTGACACAGGAAGGATTGCCGCAACGATGAGTCTATTACGTAATCTCAGCACCCGAGCCAAACTGTTTAGCTTGATTGTGATGATGGCCGTCTTTTTATGTGCTGTCGGATTCACCGGATATTTTCATGTGCAAGTCCAAGGTGAACGCATTCAGGCCATGTATGAAGAGCAGCTTCTTCCCGTTAAGTGGATTAACGACTGGAGACAAGAAATCCGCGCGATTGACGGATTGGTCTATAAAATGATTCTCGATCCATCTCCTGCAGTCTTTTCCGAATACAAGACTGAATTGGATTTACGAATGGAAACAGCAAATCAAACGTTCCAATACCTTCAGAACTCTAAGCTGGATGCGCAAGAACAAGAAAGAGTGACCATGCTAAAGGAGCTCATCGAGCAGTATCGCAAAGACCAGGGCGAGGTCATTAAAATGATCCGCGAGGGGAAAGCGGATCAAGCCTATTCATTTTATCGTGCAACGGATAAGACGCTGAATTGGATTAATCAGGAACAACTTGAATGGGCGAATTACAAGTCAGAGCAGGCAGTCGCCATGCAGAAGGAAAACCAAGACGAAACACAGGAAGCAATTACATTCCTGATTGTGGTTGGCATACTGTCGATTGTACTAGGCAGTGTACTGGGGTTCATTATCTCTCGGATGATCACGGACCCACTGCGTATTGTTTCGAGCCGTATGCAGCAATTAGCGAACGGAAACATGGCAGTTGCCCCTGTTACCTATGTGACTCGAGACG
The DNA here is from genome assembly GCF_042885155.1 of Brevibacillus sp. NPDC058079. Classification (NCBI taxonomy): domain Bacteria; kingdom Bacillati; phylum Bacillota; class Bacilli; order Caryophanales; family Paenibacillaceae; genus Brevibacillus; species Brevibacillus sp. NPDC058079. The sequence goes on along the minus strand of NZ_JBHVSO010000001.1, from coordinate 1,309,667 downwards.
AGGTAGGTACACTTGGAACTGCGTTCAATGAATTGGTAACGAATTTCCGTTCATTGATTGAACAAGTAAAAGTAGCGGGTGAGCAAGTCGCTGCTTCTTCTGAGGAATTGTCAGCGAGTGCGGAACAGTCCGCCTATGCAACAGAACAATCGATCAGCAGTGTGCAGCAAATTGCCTCTGCCTCTGAAGTACAGACGCAACGTACGCAAGAAAGTGTACGTGTCATGGAAGAAATGTCGATTGCCATCCAGCGGATTGCCGATACTTCTGGAGCCGTTTCTGAATCATCGGCACAGGCAGCAGAGGATGCGGAGCAAGGAAGCATTCATATTCAGCAAGCCGTTGATCAGATGAATACGATCTTCAACTCGGTGAATCACGCAGCGGATCTCGTGCAATTGCTTGGGGAGCGGTCAGAAGCTATTGGCCAAATAGTTGATGTGATTACTGGGATTGCTTCTCAAACGAATCTGCTGGCGCTCAACGCGGCGATTGAGGCGGCGCGTGCAGGAGAACATGGCAGGGGATTTGCTGTCGTGGCAGATGAGGTTCGAAAACTCGCAGAACAGTCAGAGGAATCTGCGCGCGAGATTGCGAGACTGATTGGAGAAATCCAGCAAGAAACCACGCAGGTCGTGCATGTCATGAAGGATGGAACCCAAGAGGCGAAAAAGGGTGCAGAAGTCGTTCAAGAAGCGGGTGTCACCTTCCAACGTATCGTAGCGTCTTCTCAGGAGGTTGCGGGTCAAATTCAGGACGTGTCCGCAGCTACCGAGCAAATGTCGGCAAGCATACAGCAAGTCGCAACTGCTATGGATGAAATGAATCGTCTCTCACAGGAAGCAGCCGTACATACCCAAGGCGTATCGGCGGGGGCAGGAGAACAGCTTGCCAGCATGCAAGAAATCGCCCGTTCCAGCGCGAATCTGAATGAGCTCTCTCAAGAGCTGCAAGAGTCCATCAGTCAATTCAAATGGTAGAGTAAGTGAGCAAAAGAAAGACTGGCAAACCCAATGGGGCAGCCAGTCTTTTTGGGTTACTTGCTATTAGGAAGCAATCGTTTGTTTGTTGGTTGCTGTGATTTTTTCGTAATCGCTGGCACTCAAGATCGAAGAATCATTTTTCATCATCCACGTGTAAATCACGAGTGAAATCAGTAGTCCGATAGTCCAAGCATTGTCCCAAATAATGGTTAAGCCTGGAATGTATTTACTTATAAAAGGAATCGCAATCCCGATGAGCATCGCCCAGATGGCTCTGCCATTAAAGCCCGTTTTGTAGTTGTAGATCCCGTTTGTTTTGTACAACTCTGTTACATGAATGCGCCGCTTGCGCACAAGCCAATAGTCGGCAATGGCTATTCCGTCGATCGGGCCTAACAAGGCTCCGTACGTTCCGAGCCATAAAAAGATGTAATTGCCGAAGTTCTCTAAAATGTACCAAGGCTGCATCAAGAGCGACACGACCCCGGCGATGATGGCACCGGCTTCATACGAGAGACGGCGAGGGGCCAGATTCTCCACTGCCCGGGCGGGAGCAACGATATTGGCCGCTACGTTGGTCGTTAATGTGGCAAGAATAATTCCAATCGTTCCGAGGAAAATGGCGAAAGGCGAGAATTTAGCCAACACGGCAGCAGGGTCCCACAACGCTTCTCCGTAAATAACAACGGTAGCAGAAGCGACAGCAACTCCGATGAACGAGAAGAAACCCATCGTGGTCGGTAACGAAGAGGATTGTCCGATGATTTGGGCTTTTTGACTTTTGGCATACCGACAGAAATCCGGAATGTTAAGGGCCATCGTTGCCCAAAAAGCAATTGCTCCCGTCAAGGCTGGGAAGAACACCTTCAAGAATTCTGCATTGGTAGTGAATTTCGAAGGCGCCGAGAGCATCGGTCCCCATCCGCCTGCTTTCGTAAGCGCCCAGACGAGGAGAGCCAAACTCATGATGATGAGGACGGGAGCAGCCCAAGCTTCCATTTTTTTGATCGCTTCGGGACCGCGATAGGCGACCCATACGTTTAACAGCCAAAAGCCAAAGAAGGATATCCAGAGATGTCCGGGAACATTCGCCCAGCCTGTCATCGACATGAGGAGTGTATCGATGGCAGCACCTCCGAACCAACAGTTGATGCCAAACCAGCCAGCACCAATCAAACCGCGTGCGACAGCGGGGATGTGCGCTCCTTTGGAGCCGAACCAGAGGCGCGCAAAAACTGGATACGGAATGCCAAATTTCGTCCCGGCATGAGAGTTGAGAAGAATGGGAATAAGGACAATACAGTTACCGAGAATGATCGTCAAAATGGCCTGCCACCAGTTCATACCCAAGGAAATTAACCCTGCCGCCATTGCATACGTCGGCAAACAGATCGACATACCGATCCACAAGCTGGCGAAGTTGTAGGAAGTCCAGCTGTGCTCTGCTGTCCTCGTCGGTCGAAGACCTTCATTATAAAGCGGACTGTTCTTGATTGACTCTTCGCCTTCTTTTGTCAGGGTAACAATTCCATCTGATACCGTTTGCGTCTTCATTTCTTTCCCTCCTTTGCTTTTCAAGATGTCTCGTATTCGGACAAGCGCCCTAGTTTGTCTTGAATACAAGTTGTAACATTATATTGGGGGAAAGAAGGCCTGATACCTGATTTTTCGTCGTAAAAAGACAGCCTGCAACGACCAGCTTCGCCATTGACAATGGGAATGATTCTACCTTTTTACCTATTTGGGATGGTAAGATGAAGCAAGGGGGGAGCCAGCTGTGACGACAAGAAAAATCCAAATGTCTTTGCAAACCAGAATGATCTTATTGATTACTATTGTCATTATTCTGATTGTTTCGTCAGTTGGGGCGGTGTTTTCTTCCATTGTTGCGTCTTCGATTGAAGAGCAGGTGGGCAAAAAAGCATTGAGTGTGGCGAAAATTGTTGCCAGCGATCCTGAGCTGCGTAGTGCTTTTTCAAGCGATTACCCTCCTGCGCTCATTCAACCCATCGCTGAAAACGTCCGGATGCAAACCGGAGCAGAGTTTGTGGTCGTGGGAAACCATGAGGGAATTCGGTATGCGCATCCAATTCCGGATCGGATTGGAAAGGAAATGGTGGGAGGAGATAACGAGCCCGGACTCTCGCAAGGCCAATCTTACATATCGAAGGCGGTCGGCAGCTTGGGACCATCATTGCGAGGGAAGGTACCGATCAAAAATGACAAAGGGGACATCATCGGAATCGTTTCCGTTGGGTTCCTGCTGGAAGATATCGAGGAGGCTATTGATCTCTACCAAGATCGCATACTGATCCTGACTCTTCTCGCCTTGTTGTGTGGTGTTGCTGGTGCCATTGCACTCAGTCGCTATTTAAAGCGCTTAATTTTGGGATTGGAGCCGGAAGAGATCGCATCCTTGTACGTAGAGAGAAATGCTGTACTGGAGTCAGTCCGCGAAGGAATCGTGGCGATTGACCGTAATAAACGCATCACGATGATGAACAAGGCTGCTATTCGTATTTTGAACTTACCGGAAGAAGAGTTTCATCGCAAAGAAATAGTGGAAGTGCTACCAGACAGTCGTATGCCAGAAGTTCTGGAATCAGGCGAGCATCAATTAGATCGCGAGTCCATCATGAGCGGAAAAGAAATCATTGTGAATCGACTTCCGATCAAGTTCGGAGGGAAGATCGTAGGAGTAGTCAGCAGCTTTCGTCCCAAATCGGAAATTGACCAGCTAGCTTCTGAGTTGTCCCAAGCGAGGCGCTATGCAGATGTACTTCGCGCCCAAACACATGAATTTCACAATTTGTTGTATACCATTTCTGGTTTGTTGCAGCTTGGCTCGATTCAAGAAGCAGTCGAGCTGATTACGAGTGAAACGTCCGCACAGCAAGAGATGATTTTGTTTTTGGCGAAACAAATTCCCGATCCGTTAATAGGGGCTTTGCTGTTAGGCATGCACAACCGAGCCAAGGAGTTGAAAATTCAATTCGTCATCCATCACGACAGTCACTTGAAGGAGCTCCCACCGACGATCAACCGACAGCAGATCGTGGTTTTATTGGGGACACTGATCCAAAATGCGATGGAAGCTGTCAATGAGCCAAACGTCGAGCACAAACGAGTGGAGTGTTATTTGTCTGACACGGGCGATGAGATCATGTTCGAAATCGAGGACTCGGGTCCGGGAGTTGTGGAAGAGTTGCGAGAAAAAATATTCGAGCACGGCTTCTCAACGAAAAAAGGCGAAGATCGTGGAATTGGTCTGGCTAAGGCCCATGGAATCATTAACGAATTGGACGGCTATATTCTCGTTGGCAAAAGCGAGCTAGGAGGTGCACTTTTCACAGTATCCCTACGCAAAAGAATGGAGGTGGCGTCTTGAGGAAGCTGGAAGTTCTCATCGTAGAGGACGATATGCGGATTATCGATATCAACAAGCGATTTGTCAGCAAGATTGAAGGTTTTGAAGTAATTGCTACAGCAACGAATGGGGCGGATGCAAAAGAATTGCTGTCTTGTACGCGCCCACAGCTCGTTTTGTTGGACGTATACCTGCCTGACATGCTGGGAACGGAGCTGGTCTGGTTTATTCGGCAACACTACCGCGAAGTAGACGTGATCATGATCACCGCAGCCAAGGAAATGGAAATGGTACAGGAAGCGCTACGCGGGGGAGTATTCGATTACATCGTTAAGCCGCTGGTTTTCGAGCGTTTTCGTGAACGGTTGGAAAGCTATCGGGAGCATGTTATTCGGACGAGAGAAGCTGTCGAGGTGGACCAGGAGGTCATTGACCAAATGCTGGCCAGAAGGCTGGTCGCCCCGAAAAATCGAGATGTGCTCGTACCTAAAGGAATTGACCACTTAACTTTGGAAAAAGTGATCGAAGCGATCAGACAGACGGGAGATAAAGGGGTCTCGGCGGAGGAAATTGGCCGCGAGATTGGAACCAGTCGAACAACGGCAAGACGATATTTAGAATACTTGGTCCTGGAAAAAAAGGCACGTGCTGACTTGATTTATGGCACAGTGGGCAGACCAGAAAGAAAATATCGCTATCTTCCATAATGTTCCATGAACAATATGAACAAAAAGTGATTAATTATCAAAATAGACCTTATGCACGAAAACTATTCCCCTCGCTTCCACAGTGGTACATTATGTTCAAGCGTGACAGCGCTTACAAATAAGCGGGTTAAGGGGGATATTTACTTGATGAAAAGAAAAAAAGTGCTAATCACAGTGTCCACTTTTCTTACACTAGCATTGGCTGCTTGTGGTGGAGGTACTGGAAATACGGGAACAGCAAGTAAAGGAACACAACTAGCTCCAGCGGCGCAGCCTGCCGCAGAGGCATCCAAATACCCAGAAAAGCCGATCGTGTATGTAGCTCCATCCGGTGCAGGTGGGGGCTGGGATAAGACAGCTCGCTCGGTAGCAAAGGTGTTGGCAGAAAGCAAGCTGGTTACGGAAACCATCACGGTAGAAAACAAACCGGGTGGTGGGGGAACCGTGTTCTTGGCTGAGTATGTAAGCAAAGACAAAGGCAATCCTTATAAATTATTCGTGAGCTCTCCTCCTATCTTGATTAACAATAACAAAAAAGAGGGGAACAGCCCATTTGGGTACAAAGATGTCACACCATTGGCGCAAATGACGAAAGATTTCGGCACCCTCGTTGTAAAAGCGGATTCACCGCATAAGGACATCAAGAGCGTGCTGGATGCGATCAAGGCTGATCCAAGCAAAATTACACTGGCAGGGGGCTCTGCTCCAGGATCGATGGATCATCTGATCGGTGTAATGCCAGCAGCCAAATATGGAATTGATCCGAAAAGCGTAAAATACGTCTCTTATGATGGCGGCGGAGAAGCAATGGCTGCTTTGTTGGGAGGCAATGCGGATATCATTGCAACGGATGCTTCCAGCGTGGGTGAATATCTGAAAGCAGGTAAAATCCGCGTACTGGGCGTTACTTCTGATGAACGTCTCGGGGGCGCCTTGAAAGATATCCCGACGTTAAAAGAGCAAGGCATTGATGCGACATTCACGATTTGGCGCGGTGTCTTCGGTCCGGCTGATATGCCAGCAGACGCAAAAGCTTACTGGGATGTAAAGCTGAAAGAACTTTCCGCGCATGAGACATGGACAAAGGAATTGGCTGCAAACGGTTGGGAAAGCGAGTACAAGGACGCTGCTGCTTTCTCCGCATTCCTGGACGAACAAGATAAGCAGGTCAAAGAACTGTTGACATCACTTGGTATGTCGAAGTAGGGAGAGGAGGGGCATCCCCTCCTTTTTCCACACCTAAGGAGGTATACATGAACCTGATGTTTGATCGTATCGGCAGCCTGTTTTTTGCGCTAGTAGGTGCACTCTTTATCGCTGAAAGTCAAAATATTTCGTCTAGTGCTTACGGAAGTCAAGTCGGGCCGAATATGTTTCCATTTGGGCTTGGCGTCATCCTGATCTTGTTGAGCTTGCGACTGTTGTGGGAGACCTACAAGAAAGGCGTGGCTGCTTCCTCATCCGCGTCACAGAGTCCACACCGATACAAGCGATTTTTATTCATTTTGGCAGCGACGGTCTTATATGTTTTGTTGTTGGAGAAACTCGGTTATGTTATCTCGAGCTTCGCTTTCCTTCTGTACGCCTTCACCATGATGGGAAGTAAAAGCGTACTTAAATCGGGAATCGTTTCCTTACTGTTTTCAGTAGGAGTGTATGTCATCTATGTGCATTTGCTAAAAGGTACGCTTCCAGGACTACCTGCCTGGCTAGGCGTCTAGGGAGGGGATAGATTAGCATGAGTGCATTGCAATTTTTGGCGGATGGTTTTCTCGTTGCCTTACAGTGGCATAATCTTGTCTTTGCCTTTATTGGCGTCCTGATCGGTACTGCGGTAGGGGTCCTTCCCGGCATTGGTCCAATGAGCGGAGTCGCGTTATTGATGCCTGTTACGGCTTCCTTGACCTCTGGCTTACCTCCTGAAAGTGCGGCGGCTAGCGCACTGATTTTGTTGGCAGGCGTTTACTATGGCGCGATGTACGGTGGTTCCACAACATCCATTTTGTTAAATACGCCGGGTGAATCCTCCTCTGTCGTTACGACATTGGACGGCTATCAGATGGCCAAACAGGGACGTGCTGGCGCGGCCTTGTCGATTGCAGCGATCGGTTCTTTTGTCGCGGGGCTCGTGGCGTTGATTGCTCTTGTGTTTTTGGCTGAGCCATTATCCGATCTCGCTTTGAAATTCGGCCCTGCTGAATATTTCTCCCTCATGCTTCTCGGCTTGTGTGCGGTTAGCGGACTAGGGGGGAAGTCGATGACCAAAGCCCTCATTATGACAGTCATGGGACTCTTGCTTGCGACAATTGGGATGGATACCGTTTCGGGTGTGGCGCGGTTTACCTACGATATTCCCGATTTGTACCAAGGTTTGGAGTTCCTCACGATAGCAGTTGGTTTGTTTGCCCTTGGAGAAGTGTTCAAGACGATCATCGAGGACGATGAATCCACAAAGGAAATTATTAAAGTGGGGCGGGTACTTCCTTCTAAGCAAGACTTAAAAGAAAGTGCCGGACCGATTACACGCGGCTCCTTGCTCGGTTTTTTCATTGGTGTTTTGCCAGGCGCTGGTGCGACTCTCGCATCCTTCTTCTCGTATATTTTTGAGAAAAAGCTGAGCAAAGATCCTAGCCGCTTTGGAAAAGGAGCGATTGCAGGTGTAGCAGCACCAGAGTCTGCAAACAATGCTGCTTCTGGCGGTGCGATGATTCCACTACTGACGTTGGGGATTCCAGGGTCCGGTACCACTGCGATTTTGATGGGTGCATTATTGATGTATAACGTACAACCGGGACCACTATTGTTCACTGATCACCCGCAGATTGCCTGGGGCTTGATTGCGAGTATGTTTATCGGAAATGTCATGCTGCTGATTTTGAATATGCCGTTGGTGAAAGTGTTTGCCAAAATCATCGAAACACCGTCCCATTTCCTGATTCCGCTCATTATCGCGATATCTGTTTTCGGTGTGTACGCTGTGCAAATCAGTACGTTTGACTTGATTTTGCTTGTGATTTGTGGGGTAGCTGGCTATTACCTGACGAAAAACGATTTTCCACTGGCACCGCTCGTCCTCGGCCTTGTTTTGGGACCGATGATTGAAAACAACATGAGAAGAGCGTTGACCACCTCGAATGGCGACTTCTCGATCTTCTTCACAAAGCCGCTTTCCGCTGCTTTTCTGGTTTGTGCGCTTCTGTGGTTGCTGATCCCTATCTTCTTAAAGCGCAGAGGGAAGCAAGTCATTATCAGTGAAGAAGCGTAACACCCTATTATTTGTCTTGACAGTGTCCTCGCGAGCCCGTATCATTGGAAAAATTTCGGGAAACTGTTCTGCTTGATGGATGAAGCAGAACAGTAGAGGAGAGACAGACATGTTAATCATTGAACCTGTAATCTTGGAAGGCAAGCTGGTCCGATTGGAGCCGCTCAGAATGGCCCATGTGGACGGAATCTGGGAAGCAGGCGCATACGAAGAGATTTGGCCGCATATGTCCGTTACCATTCGAACGAGAGAAGATGCTCAGGCTTTTATCCTGCAGGCTTTGAAAAATGAACAAGCCCAAACAGAATTGCCATTCGTCATCATTCGCCTAGCAGATGAGCAGATCATTGGGAGCACGAGATTTTTAGGGATAGCGAAAAAGGATCGCGGATTGGAAATCGGTTTTACATGGCTGACCCCATCCGTCTGGAAAACAGGCGTCAATACAGAATGTAAATGGCTTCTTCTGCGCCACTGCTTCGAACAACTGGGTTGTATACGTGTACAGCTCAAGACAGATTCGCGCAATTTGAATTCGCAACGTGCCATTGCCCGAATCGGTGGCATTCGAGAAGGTGTCCTGCGCAATCATATGGTGATGTCAGATGGATACATTCGCGACTCGGTATACTTCAGCATACTCGACCGTGAATGGCCAGAAGCCAAGCAAAAGCTGCAATTGTTGCTGTTTGGTGAATAAAGGCTTGGATTGATTGAAGGGCGTTCAGAGCAGTTGTACAATAGGGGTGAACCAAGAGGGTTTACTCTGACAAGACCCGGAAAAGAGGGTATACATGAGACTGCGTTTGTCGACACCGGGCTATTTATTGTTGCTCGGGGATCTGATCGCCTTTGTGCTTTTTGTTTATTACGGAAAAATCATTCATAACTACCCTGTCACGGTCATGGGGATTATCGAAACATTAGCCCCTTTCCTGGTGGGATGGATCATCGCGATTCTGCTTTTCAAGAGCTACGGACAGCGAACGTATGAATCTGCGGGCCGACAATTATTATCGTCACTGATTACTTGGACAGTAGCTGCACCAATGGGCTTACTGATCCGCTCCTGGTGGACAGGTGTACCGATTACGCTTATTTTTGCAGGTGTGACTTATTTCATTACGTTGGCGTTTTTGCTCGGGTGGCGTGTACCGTTCGCCTTTGGCTACGCGATCTATAAACGCAATAGACGACTGGCAACCAGCTAATAAAGTTACCCGAATTGGTTACGCTATCCTATGAACGACTTAGGAGGTGAATCAATTGGGAAAGAACAACAACAGTAAGGACCTCGGAAAAAACCGTGGCAAAACGCTGGATGAAAAAGATCGCAACACAAATTTGCGACAATCGAACCATAATGATCGAAATGAAGGAACTGCAAAAGACCGCTGAGCAATCAGCGGTTTTCTTCATCGTGGAGGAATTCAAAAGCTTATGAATTCTGGAGCGGATAACAACTTTCTGCTAAAAACGCGGTCGCTCCTCCATGAGAAGGCATCGATAGATGTTGTTTTATTGATACAGGTCATGATGTGATATAATAGATTTTGTTTTTTTCTAGCGAGTGGAGGGAAACGTATGACGGAACCGATGCAGAATGTACAGCCGGTGACCTTGTCGTCACAGGCGTTTTTACTTTTGTGCAGACTATATGATGGCTGCTATGACGAATTGAAGCAAAATGAGCAGGTTCGCGAACTTGTGGAGTCCATCGGTGATATTTTGTTGGCTGGCGTGGAGACGTTGGAGAAACAGGAAACCAAGCCGAAAAACATTACCTTTCCACTTACCGTGCAACAAGCATTTTTCTTGCGACGGCTCGTGATTGAACTTTTGGCTCAATCGCCGACGGACAAAGAAGACCGAACGACACAATGGCTGCAGGAATGTGTGACAGCACTCACTGGAGGCGGTGTCCAACCTGATGTCAAGCATTCGTGAGCTGCATGTGATTACGAGTGGTCGGCATTCGCTTGATGAGGTATTGCGAATGGCAGAAGCTGCTTATGCGGGTGGTATGAACTTTTTACACATACGTGAAAAACAGCGTACCGCAAAGGAATGCATGGACTGGGTAAAGGCAGTGGCGAATGTCATCCCCCTTTCGTCCTTGATCGTGAATGATCGGGTGGACGTGGCTGCTGCGTCGGGCTGTGCCGGTACTCACCTGGCATACCATAGTCTGTCTCCTGTGGAAGCGAGAATGGTACTGAAAACTGGTCAAAAAATTGGGCGTTCCGTCCATTCCGTGGAGGAAGCACAGCAAGCCATTGCGGCAAAAGTCGATTATTTGCTCTACGGGCATATTTTTGCGAGTGGTTCGAAGCCGGGTCTTGCGCCAAGAGGAACTATTGAACTTGCGCAAATGACCGCCAGATGGCATGTGCCGATCATCGGACTCGGCGGAGTCACACCGGATCGGACTATGCAAGTTTTGGAAGCAGGGTGTGCGGGCATTGCTGTCTTATCGGGGATCACCGATGCAACTGATGCCAAGTCAGCAGCCAGCGCTTATCGAGAGGCATTGGATCGTTGGGAGGGGAAATAAAGCATGCGAGATATACAAAGACTTCGGGAAAAGATGGGTGTATACTTTGTCATTGGAACGCAGGATTGCAGCTATTCCAGCGAAAAGACCGTGCAAATCGTGAAAGCAGCATTGCGCGGAGGAGTGGGCACGCTTCAGCTACGTGATAAAGGAAGCAAGCTGACTGCTGAGGAACAATATGAGCTGGGCAGACAGCTGCAACAGCTATGTCGTGAACATGATGCCGTATTTTTTGTGAATGACGATGTGGATCTGGCGATTCGCTTGCAGGCAGATGGCGTCCATGTCGGGCAAGATGACATGGCGTTGTCGGAAGTACGAGCCAAAGTTGGCTCCGAGATGTACATCGGTGTTTCGGCAGGTACGGTCGAAGAGGCGCTCGCTGCCCAAAGTGGCGGTGTTGATTGTATTGGCGTAGGAGCGATGTTCGCTACCCGTTCTAAGGCAGATGCTGGCGAGCCTATCGGACCAGTGGGGCTAGAGGAGATCCGTCAGGCAGTCGGTAATGACTTGCCTATCGTCGGAATTGGTGGCATTACCCTGGAAAATGTTTCTGAAGTACTTGCTGCCGGTGCCGATGGAGTCGCGATTATCAGTGCGATCAGTCATGCCGAATCACCAGAAGAAGCAGCGCAAGCGTTACAGCGGATTGTACGATCTCGTTAGCACGGACAAAGCGACGATTACATATGGTAGGGTAATAGAAACAAACCAGGATGATGCAATATTGGCGATCAAAAGGAGGTGAAGCCGATGAAAAATCGGATTTACCGTATCGGATATGAATGGGTGAGCAAACGGGAATTGCTCGAGCGATTGTTCATGACCGACTGCATTCTTATCGAACACAAGCGAATGCATCCCCCACCGGAGGATCAAGATACGGAATTGCCACCAGAAAAGGAAGTTCATGCTGTTTTGGTTCGCAGCCAACGCCGCCCGGGCGAATGGGTGACGTTTAACGGGCTATACGAAGTACAGTCGAGAGAGCCCATCCCTTGGATAGATTCACCACTGGAGTACCATCAATTCGGAGTAGAATTGATTCCTGGTAATATTCGCAGGGAAAAGGCACCTCAAGGCAGGATACCCGCACGAACCAAGCTGCAGATCGCAGCTGTGCGACAAGATACGGTATTTGTCACTGTTCCTGGGCATCCATCACGGCGTTACGAAATGTCATTGGCTCACGCGCGTTTTGCCAAGGATAACCCGACAGAATTGGAAATGAAGCTGCAAGTATACGCTTTTCCTCCACGCAATGATATTTTTGTGGATTGGTTATTGAAAGAAGGGCGTAAAACAGGAATCATTACGCGCCCCAATCAGGAAAGGGTAGAAAAATCAGCTTTTCAGGTGTGGGAGGATTTACGCCAAGAATACGGCATTAGTGTCAGTGGGGCATTGATTGCGATTAAACAGGCACTCATTGTTCTGGATCGTGCTGGTGTCGAGACTGACTTCCCATACCCGACCCAAGAGCGATCGGATATATCTTTGTTCAGCGAATCGGAGCGGGATGCCTTTTATTCCTACCAATCCGTTCGATGTGCGATGGCCGCTGTCGCTGCCCTGTTGACGGTAGACCCGAAAGATCCGTTGCAGGATACACTCTTAATGGATATCATGCTCGAGCAACAAATCAACCGCAGGCGCGAATAGCGTTTGCGGTTTTTAGGTTTTTCACCAAAGTAGTAGTATAATGGAAGTTGGTAGATGAACCCAATGAAAAGGATGTGTGACCATCATGTATGTATCCATGAACAGACTGACTGTACCAGCAGACTATCAATCCCATTTGGAACGCGCATTTGGTAATGGGGGAGAACGGATGAAGGAGGTTCCGGGTTTTTTGGAGTTCCTTTTCCTGGCACCAACGGAAGGTGACGAATACATCGTTTTTACGAAATGGACAGATGAGGAATCGTTTAAAAATTGGACAGAAAGCGATGCTTTCAAGCGCGCGCATACAGGAACCAACCCCGATAGCCCGGTAAAATCGGATTTGCGCAATTACGCTGTCAAATCCCATTCATAAAGCGAAAGCATTTGTCTCTGCGGGGGCAAATGCTTTTTGGATGATTGAATAATAAACATACTTTACCATTTTATACTCGATCGTGATATGATAGAAAATGTTGGGAAAGCGTTTTCAGTCAAACATGATCAGGAGGTGAAGATGTCCGAAAAAGGCAATAGATAACGCGCGATGATAGGATGCTAGCCGAGATTGTTTGTCTGTAAGGATAAGAAGAGAACCTGATTGGATGGTGTCATTCTCTGCACCAGGATATCATCATGCCGCTTTACATCTTGTCTCATTTACGTCCATAATAGAGCCTATACATACTTGGAAAAATAGCCTCAATGAAGCACGGAGAAAAGGAGCCAGAGTGTTTTGAAAAATCGAATAAGTAAGTATCTTACTCATTTGGTCCCTGCGGCGGTGGCCAAGACGTTTTCCTTTCTTTCAGATCATCATTACTCTGCTTTGCTTCTAGAAGACCGCGAAAATACAGAGGCTTTGTTTGTTCAGCAAATCACAAAATGGATTGAAGTAGTAAACGTAATCGACACGTATGCATTCGAGCGAGAATTGAGCGAAATTGCGTATAAATTTTCGTTAGTCGGAATGAATCTTACGTATTTGCAGCAATTTTTGCGCAAGTGTCGAGACGTTATTATTGAAGAAATGAATAACAACACATTTTCTCTTGCCACAACGGAAATGGAGCGAGTAGAGCTTTTGCAAGGACAGATTCGTCTCTATCAATCGATGGACTACATTTTGCATCAAATGGACGATGTCTTCAACAAAAATTCGCATCAATTTCCGGTTGAAAAAACACCAGCTTCTCCAACAAGTTCGGCCAAAGGAGAAGATGTGACAATGCTCGCTGAGCAGGAGCTTGTTCAATTGGTTCTGCAATCCAGTGATATTGCCGTCTTGATGATCGACCGCCAGTTAAGAGTCATTGAAGCGAATTACGCTGTCTGTCATTTATTTGGCGTAGATCGGAATCAACTCATTGGTAAAAACATTGATCATGCCCTTCGTCCTCATATTAGTGAGCGCTTTGTGCAGTGGGTAATTGAACGTGGGCAGTCCGGCCATTATGTTGCGGAATACAGAGGCAAATGGACGACAGTGAGTACGAGCCCCATTTATTACGGTGGAGAGATGTGGGGAGCGATCGCCGTTCTTCGGAATGTTACGGAAAGCAAAAAGTACGAAGAAGAATTGAGCAAGCGAGAAGCGCTGGCAGCAGTTGGGCAGTTGGCTGCTGGGATGGCGCATGAGATTCGGAATCCACTGACAGCCATCAAGGGCTTCATTCAGTTGTTGCGGGAGCAAGGGGAAGCAAATCGTAGTGAATCTTATTTTTCTGTCATCTTAACGGAAATTGAACGCATTGATGGGCTATTGAACGATGTCCTTGTTTTGGCCCGGTACAGGGATGATAAAATCGTATCGGAACGTTTCTTAGTGATGGACGAGTTACATGGAGTCATTCGTTTACTGGAGCCAGAAGCGAATCGAAGAGGGATCAAGCTAGAGCTGGACATTGCACAAGGCGAGTGGCATGTGTTTGGTCATCGTTCGCGAATCAAGCAAGCCATTTTGAATATCCTGAAAAATGCGCTTGAAGCTTTGTTGACCCAAGGCAACCTCGTTCAAGTGAAAGTGTACTCATCTCTCAATCAAGTAATCATTGTTGTGGAAGACAACGGACCTGGTCTATCAGATTCTTGCCTGCAAAATTTATTCGTTCCTTTTTATACGACTAAACAAGAGGGAACGGGGTTAGGCTTGTCTACGACACAACGCATCATCGCGGATCACGGTGGCGAACTCTATGCGGAAAACTCTCCGAAACTGAAAGGAGCCCGTTTTGAGATTCGTTTACCTCTTTCAATTTCCTAAAAAAATAAAAAAGGATTGTGACTGTAGGCGGATCGAATATCCGTCTTTTTTTACGTTCGAATGAGCGGATGGTCCTATTCGTGAAAAAGTTGCAAGTCTTTCGAATCAATCTTTTTGTAAGCTGTTGTCAAGGCCTGTCGATCAGTGGAATAATTTACAAAACGGTTACAATTTGAACGGAGTTGAACAACGGTGATTCGGATGCTGAAAAAAAACGAAACGAGGTGGAGCTACTGGGAGGTTTGGTATGAGGAAACGGAGCATCTTTACACCGTTCATTACGGAAAGGTAGGGGAAATTGGCGACTATTTTGCTGTAGTAGCGGAGCAGATCGAGGGAAGGCCAGACGAAGTTTTGCAGAGATGGGCAGAAGAGATGAAAGAACAAGGATATCAGGTCATGAAAGAGAACGATTTCCACCCGATGATCGTTCGCTTTCCCCAATTGTGTGAGTCAGAGATTGAGATGCGCTATTTGATCGAACAGCTGTTGGACGAATGCTTGGGAAAGACAGGGAATGGCCACAGCGACGGTGGGGAAGACAGCGAGAGGACGTTGGCAGTGATTTGTCGAGTGATCGATACGAAGAAAGCGGCTGCTGCCGTATTTGAAGCGATGTCCAGCGCACAGCTGGTACAAGGGTTTTCCATCAGCATAAAGCAGGAGGATGGAAACTTGATCCCACTTAGTCCTCCTGCCTGAAGATGTCTGATTTATTTCACGATTTTGTGCCGCAGTGCTTTTGCCACTGCCTGGGTACGATCCTCGACACCCATCTTTTGCAAAATTCGATGCACATGTGTTTTTACAGTGCCTTCTGATATAAACAAGTTTTGCGCAATCTGATCATTTCGATAGCCATCTGCGATCTGTTGAAGGACATCCAACTCTCGATCCGTCAGTTCATCTAGCAAGACTGATTGAGAAGAGGTAGTCGAATCAGGTGTCTCACGTTGACCTTGGAGTGCTTCGGCAAGTGCTTTTGCAGCTGTCACGGTGTGGAAGAGGGCTTCTCCCTGGTGGGCTCTGCGAATGAGATCAAGCATTTCCTGAGAGTCGGCATCCTTTAGCATATAGCCGACGGCTCCAGCACGTATCCCTTCCACCACATAATTGTGATTGTCAAAGGTGGTAAGAATCAATACCTTCGTGCGAGGATGCTGCAGCATGATTTCTCTTGTGGCCTCAATACCAGACTTGTTGGGCATCTGAACATCCATCAAAACGACATCAGGTGCGAGGGCGCCAATTAGTTCAACTGCTTCCACGCCATCGGAAGCTTCTCCAATTACTTCCATATCGGATTGCATTTGAATGACATAACCCAAACCTTGGCGAATCATGGTTTGGTCATCTACTAGGACCACGCGAATGGCTCCTTCTTTTTGTTTACCGGTCATGTTCGCATGCTCCTTTCAGGTTCAGTCTGGCCAATCGGAAAGCTGAAATCGAGTTGGAATCCGTGGGGCTCTCGAATGCGATAGGCGAGAGTTCCGTTCAATAACTGAATTCGTTCAGATATGCCAGTTAGGCCAAAGCCAGGTTTGATTTTTTGGTCGCTCGTGATGCTTCCATCGTCTCGAATGGACAACAAAAGGATGTCCTTCTTTTGTTCAATGATGACGAGAATTTCTTTTGCGTCAGAATGACGTAGGGAATTGGTGATCGCTTCTTGCAAAATACGATAAAACGTTATCGTCATTTCTTGAGAGAGCGGAATATCCAGATCGGAGCATATCAGCTCCATTTTTATTCCTGTATGCTTTTGAGCCTGCGACAAGAGAGCTCGCAGAGGCGTAAGTCCCAAGGAGGTTTTATCTAGGGCCAATGTATGGACAGACGTGCGGATATCCTCCAGACTTTGCTTGGCAACACCGAGCATGTTACGCACGGCTTCTTGTGCGTTGTCAGGTCCATCCTGCAACATATACTTCAAGGCATGTAGCTGGACAATGAGTGAAGTCAAACTATGGCCCAATGCATCGTGAATATCACGGGCAATTCGCGTTCGTTCCTCTAAAACCGCTACTTGAAGGGAATG
Organism: Brevibacillus sp. NPDC058079; assembly: GCF_042885155.1. Taxonomy (NCBI): domain Bacteria; kingdom Bacillati; phylum Bacillota; class Bacilli; order Caryophanales; family Paenibacillaceae; genus Brevibacillus; species Brevibacillus sp. NPDC058079. The sequence continues at coordinate 1,292,825 of NZ_JBHVSO010000001.1, read as the reverse complement.
AAGTGCTGCTTCTTGAAGTTGTAAGTGCGCCTCTTGCAACTCTGTATGTGCTTTTTGCAGCTGCTCCAGGTGCTGTTGGTTGGTTTCGTATGCTTCTGTTTGAATCCGATAGCCACGTGCGCCGATATAGCATCCCACATACGTAAGAATATAAGAGATGATGTGCGTGAATTTCAGGTTTTCTTCAAAATATAAAAAAAGCGTACTGCACGTACCAAAAAAAGTAGCATAAGCCAACGCACGGCGTCCATGAATGTGAAAACCGATAAAAACAGCGAGTGGGAGCATCAAGCCGAAGCCCTCTCCACCCAAGATGAGCGACTTTAGTAACGAGACAATTCCAAGCACGACTGTCACAAACTCGAATCGGAAAGGTTTCCATTTTTTCTTGGAAGTCCAAAATACCACAAGGTAACAAATAAATAGTACAATGGTAAGGGAAAATTGCAACGGAGTTTCCCGTTTAAAGGAATCAGGAAGCAAAGCTAATACAATTAAGATGGAAAACCACATGATCAGTAAACGTTTTTGTATGGCTTTCATCATTATCTTCAACAATGAGAAGTCCTTCTTTCTCTGCCGAATAATCACTTAACTTCATTCTAGCATGCGTTGTCGTCTATCTCCAGATAGATAAATCCCTGTCAGAAATCTACCCCTGGGTAGACTTCACTACATATACATTTCAGTAGAATTATTTTTGGGAAATAAACGATTAGTTATAGGTGTGAAGTGGTTAAGTAAGGATGGCAAGGGAGGTTCTCATGAAAGAACTGATTCAGTTGGCAAAACTCCTGCAAGAAGCCAGTGTTTTGTTTACCACGATTTCTGAGCAAGAGCTGGATACAAGCGATGTAACCTGGCAACAGGTCTTGATTCTGGAGCAGCTTGGAAACGGGCCAAAAACAATGGGGGACATAAGTAAGACTGTCGGTCTTTCATACAGCACAACTTCCGGTCTCATTAACCGGTTGGAGCAGGAAAACCTGGTACGCAGGTTCCGAGACCAATCAGATCGACGAGTTGTGTGGGTGTCACTGACAGAGCGTGTATACCAACAGCGAGATGTGAAATGGGGAAATTCACAAACCGTTTAAAAATGGTTTCATCCCTTGATATTTCGTTAAACGAAATGCTACTACGAGGTTCCCTTGTTCATTTCGTTATGCGAACTATTACTCACAAAAAATTAGCAGATATATAAAGAAGAGGTGAGTGGATTGAATCTTTCTGAACTATCGATTAAACGCCCGGTCACCATGATTATGTTGACTCTGGCCATGATGATTTTTGGTTTCGTTTCACTGCCTCGCTTGTCGATTGATCTCATGCCGGATCTTAACTTCCCGGTTGCTGTCGTGGTTACATCCGTTGACGGCGGATCTCCGAGTGAGGTAGAAAAACTGGTAACGAAACCGATTGAGGACGCACTTGCAACGGTATCCGATTTAGATAGTATACAATCGGTATCGATGGAAGGCGCTTCGCAGGTTATTCTCATGTTTAACTGGGGGACAGACCTTGATCAGGCGACTCTCGACATGCGGGAGAAGGTAGATCAGGTTCGTGGCTCTTTGCCTGACTCAGCCAGAGCGCCACGCGTATTGCGTATTGACCCGAACAGTACACCGATCATTGAATTTGCGGTGACGGGTGAGCAAGATATCAACAAATTGAAAAAGATGGCAGAGAATATGATCCAATCACGCCTGGAGCGTATTGATGGGGTTGCATCTGCTTCCATCAGCGGCGGACAAAGCCGGATCATCGATGTTACAGTCGACCCAGCCAAACTAGCGGCGTATGGACTGTCACTTGACCAAGTTCAACAAGCTCTACAGACCAGCAACTTGTCAGGTTCCGGTGGAGCGGTACGCGAGGGTGACGCCAAGCTCAACATCCGTGTACAAGGTGAGTTTGCCGATGTCGAACAAATCGCGCTGACACCAATCTCTGTCGGAGGAAACTCCATTAGGCTCAGCGATATTGCCGAAGTAAAAGACACGCATCAAGATATAACGCAAATGAGTTACGTAAATGGAACACCTAGCTTGGGTATTAAAGTGACAAAAGCTTCTGGCGGAAACACCATTGAGGTAGCAGATGATGTAAAAGCTGAGCTGGAGAAAATCAAAAGCGAGCTGCCAGAAGGCGTAGAAATCATTACGACCCTGGATACATCCATCTACATTAAGGATTCCGTTTACACCACTGCTGAACATGCCCTGTTGGGTGGCGGTATCGGTATGATCTTGCTGTTCTTCTTCTTGGGCAGCTTGCGATCCATGGTAATTGCGGTCATCGTTCTTCCAGTATCGATCGTTGCTACGTTCTTGCTGATGTACATGACTGGACAGACGATCAACCTGATTTCCCTCTCCGGTTTGACATTGGGATTGGGATCATTGATTGACTTTGCGGTTGTTATGCTCGAGAATGTTTTCCGTCACCGAGAACAGGGAAAAGGCATGATGGAAGCCGCCTTGGATGGTTCCAAGGAAGTAGGTACGGCAGTTATGGCTTCGGCTTTGGCGCAAATCTGCGTATTCTTGCCGATTGCTCTCACAGAAGGTATTGCTTCTGAGTTGTTTGGACCACTTGCATTGACGGTTGTTTACTCGCATATTGCGGCGCTTGTATTCTCGATTTTGCTCGTGCCGATGCTGAGTTCGAGAATTTTGAACAAAATTCCGTCGCATACGCATCATGAGAACTATCGTGGAATCAATCCAGTTACTTGGTTCAACATTGGATTTAGCAAAGTAGAAAAAGGTTACCAAGGATTGTTAAAATGGTCTTTGGGCCATCGTAAAACAGTCATGATTTCTTCGGTCGTTATGATGGTGGGCTCTCTCGCATTGACTCCATTGATCGGGGCAGAGTTTATCCCGGCCATGGACCAAGGGCAAGTAAACATCTCCATCAAAATGCCAAATGGTACCGTTCTGGCTGAAACAGAAAAGGTAACCAGACAAGTAGAAGAAATTGTCAACACGGTTCCGGAGAAGAAAATTGTAGCGACTTCGGTTGGTAGTAATGCATCACCGATAGCGAGCACGTTGTCATCCAATCAGGGAACGATCAGCCTGATGCTGGTAGATCTTGATCAGCGCACACGTTCCTCCAATGAAGTTGTGATGGATCTCCAGGAAAAGCTGAAGCATATTGCTGGACCTGAAATTAAGGTAAGCGCACCAGCTGGTATGTCTACTGGTTCCCCAATCCAACTGAAGGTTAGTGGGGATGATTTAGACGTATTGAAAGATATTAGTGATATCATTAAAGGTGAAATTGAGAAGGTACCAGGTACGAGTAACGTAACAACCAGCTTGGAAGAATCAAGACAAGAGCTGGAAGTGAAGATCAATGCGGAGAAAGCGAGCTTGTACGGATTGACGACCGGACAAATTCTCTCCAGTGTTCGCACTTCCTTCCAAGGTCAAACGGTAACGTACTATCGAACGGGTGATGATGAGATTGACGTCAACCTCAAGCTGCCGAAAGAGTATCAGGAAGATATCAACTTCTTGAACAATATGCGAATTTCCGCTCCAGGAGGAGCACAGATCGCACTTACCTCGGTTGCGACTATCAGTAAGATAGATGTGCCTGTATCGATTAACCGTGCCAACTCAAGCCGTGAAGTTCAAGTAACGAGTGATTTGGCAGGACGTGACCTGAGCTCTGTCACACGGGAAGTGCAAGAGAAAATCTCGAAGCTGAATCTCCCAGATGGTTACAAAGTCGATTTTGGCGGGCAAAGTGAAGAAATGATGGAATCATTCAGTAGCCTTGCTCTCGCGATTGTACTGTCAGTTGTATTGCTTTACATGGTAATGGCAGCGCAGTTTGAATCGTTCTACACCCCGTTTATCATCATGTTCTCCGTGCCACCGACCGTTACAGGCGTTCTGCTTGGACTATTGGCGACAGGCACAACGATCAGCGTTGGGGTTTTGATTGGGTACATTCTGTTGATCGGTCTGGTCGTGAACAACGCGATTGTATTGATCGACTACGTAAACCAATTGCGCGCAAAAGGTATGGAGCTGTATGATGCGATCCTGCATGCCGGACCGATTCGTCTTCGTCCGATTTTGATGACGACACTCACCACCATTCTGGCGATTGGACCGCTCGCATTCTCTGGCGGTGCCGGTTCTGAGACGAATGCACCAATGGCCGTAACGGTTATTTTCGGTCTCGGATTCTCTACACTGATTACGCTGGTTCTGGTTCCTGTCGTTGCTTCTTGGTTTGATGATTTAGGGAAAAAGAGACGCTTGAAGCGCCAGTTGAAACTCGAAAAGAAACTAGAAAAGAAACAAAAGAAAATTAATCCCGCTTTGGAATCGTAAGACGTTTGTGGGAAGAGGAGGGACATACATGAAACTAAGTAAAAAACCCGTCATTTTGGCATTGCTAGCCATCTCGCTAGTGGCAGGGTGCTCCAGCCCGCAAGCGGAAACGCCGCCTACGGAAACAGTGGCAGCGGCAACCCCTGTACAGGTGGAAACTGTTGCAACGGGCACAGTGGTATCAGATTCTGGTCTCACGGCAAAGCTGGCGCCGAGTGAGGAAGTGCAAGTTTCCCCGAAAATGGGTGGGAAAATTTCTTCCCTGCCAGTGAAACTGGGCCAATACGTGACAAAAGGTCAAGTATTGTTCAAGCTCGATGAGAAAGATCTGGTGAACGGTGTTAAACAAGCAGAAGCAGCCTACAACGTATCAAAAGCGAGCTTAAACCAAGCAGGCAGCAGCTCTGATCAAGGTTTGGTCCAAGCAAAAAATAGCCTGAAGCAGGCAGAAACTGCCCTTCAGGATGCAAAAGTAAACCAGCAGCGGATGCAACAGCTCTTTTCACAAGGAGCGATTTCCGCTCAGCAGATGGAACAGGCAAATTCCCAATTGACAACGGCACAGACCTCTTATGATAACGCGCAGCAGGGTGTGCAATCTGCAGGACAAAAAACAAGTGTGCAAGTTTCCGAAGCCTCTGTACAGCAAGCACAAGTAAGCCTACAAAATGCTCGTGAGCAATTAGCGAATGCGACTGTGACGTCTCCGATTAACGGATATATTTCCAGCGTAAACGGCGCAGTTGGTCAAATGGCAGGTCAGCAGCCGGTTGTGGTTGTTGTGAACACGAACCCACTTCTGGTAAAAGCGAATTTGTCAGAAGCAGATATCACAAAAGTAAAAGTAGGAACTACCGTAAAAGTAAACGTACAATCGACTGGAAAAACGATTGATGCCAAAGTAACGGCGATGAGTCCAGTAATGGATACAAATCTCAAGGCATATCCAGTTGAGATTACGATTCCAAACCCATCCAATGAGCTGAAGTCCGATATGGTTGTGAATGTAACCTTCCCATCGGTTGGGGAAAGTGGAGCAACATCGATCGTTGTGACGCGCGGTGCAGTATTTGATCGCGATGGTAAGCAGTATGTATTCAAGCTGGAAGGTGACATTGCAAAGCAAGTCGAGGTCACTACAGGCAAATCCTCCAGTGATCAGATCGAAATTTTGACAGGCTTGTCTGCCGGCGATAAGATCGTGGTAAAAGGGCAAACACTGCTTCAAGATGGCGGCAAAGTCACTATCCAGTAAGAAAAGAATAGCAGGGAAGGGGCGGAGTACATCCGCCTCTTTTTTTGTGTACAATGGAAGTATTCGTCTCATTCCAAAAGGGAGGTGTCTTCATCTGTACTTCCAAAAACCACAGTCTGGTGATTATCCTGCGCAGTTTGAAACCTATATCAAAATCGCACGTGAAGGTGATCTGAATGAGCTGCTTTGCGCTCAGGAGGAAGAAATACTTGCACGCTTTCGATCCTGACAGGTACATGTCACATTTGTCACAAATCTGATCTGTTTTCTAAAGTGGACCAGATTTATCCATCCAATTGTTAATTTTTGTGCCGAGTTTTAAGACATAATGAATATTATGTAAAGTAAATTGTCACGGATTTAAGACAAAGTGTCATTGCTACTGTTGAAGGGGGAAAAGATTCGATACAATGAGAAGATAGTGGATAAAATACCCACCGGAGGTTACATATGACTGGCGATATTACTGTGTTTTTGGCTTTTGCAGCAGGTTTCCTTTCGTTTATTTCCCCTTGCTGCCTGCCGCTTTATCCGTCCTTTTTGTCTTACATAACTGGGGTTACGGTAGATGAAGTGAAGAAAGGGAGAGCGGTTTTTCGCAAGCAAGCCTTCTTGCATACCTTTTTCTTCATTGTCGGGTTTTCGATCATTTTCGTTGCACTCGGGCTGTCTACATCTTGGATCGGAAGCTTGTTTACCGATCAACAGGACTTAATTCGTCAACTGGGCGGTATTTTGCTTGCTGTCATTGGTTTGGTTATGCTTGGCGTGTTTAAAATGGATTGGATGATGCGTTCTTTTAAAATCGATTTAAAATCGAGACCATTGGGGTATACTGGGTCCATACTGGTGGGAATGACGTATGCAGCTGGATGGACACCTTGTGTGGGACCGATTCTTTCTGGCATTATCGTCATGGGCGTTTCCAATCCATCAAGCGCTCTGGCTTACACATTGGCGTATACACTCGGTTTCGCCATTCCATTTTTTGTCATGACGTTCTTCATCAGTAAGGTGAACGCGATAGTGAAGTATTCCGACCTGTTTATGAAAATCGGAGGAGCCATTATGATTTTGTTTGGTATTCTTCTGTATACAGATAAACTGACGGATATTACACGCGTGCTCATTCAAATGTACGGAGGCTTTACGGGATTCTAACTCAGTAGGGCAGAGGTGACAAAATGAAAAAGCTGTTGCTCGCGGTGCTCGTATTATTGGGGGTCGGACTTGCTGTTTGGGAAAAGCCTCAAGAAACGGCCGCAATCGTAGCAGAGGTTCAAAAACCGGAAGTTGGCTTTGCGGCTCCTCATTTTACACTGACAGGATTGGATCAGCAGACGTACAAGGTAGAAGGAAAAAGGACGAAACCATTAGTCTTGAACTTTTGGGCTTCCTGGTGTGGACCATGCAAGCTGGAGGCGCCTGATTTACAAAAAGTCTATGAAAAATACGGCGGGCAGGTTGATCTGTATGGCGTGAACGTCACGAGTAATGACAGTCCTGAAGCAGCCATGGCCTTTGTCACCAATTACAAGCTGACATTTCCGATACCGATGGACGTTGCTGGAACCGTGTCGAACCGTTACAAGGTGATGGCGTTCCCCACTACGTACTTGATTGACGCAGATGGGATTGTACGAAAGAAGATAATCGGCATGGTTGATGCCTCTACACTGGAGCTGGAACTGCGCCAGTTGTTAAGTCCAAAGCCATAGGGACTGCTCATAAGTCGCTTGGAGAGAATTCTCCGGCGGCTTTTTCTATTTGTTAACACGAATGACAAGGCCCATTTTGCAGGTGACTATCATGATTTTGTATGCTTGCCTAAAGAGCGGGGGTGTTCTCCTTCATAGACTGGAGTGATCCAGGGCAAAGGGAGGAAAGCGGATGGCCAAGGGCAAAAAGATAAAGAAGAAGAATTCGCGACAGCACCCCAATCAAGTACAGCTGAAAATCGTAACGTCCCATACATGTCAAGTATGCAAGCAGCAATGTGCACGAGGGTTGGCATATCTGGAACAGATGTCCCAGCCCGGCGCGATCGGCTTTGGTGTACCATGCATCTTGACTAAACAAAAGCCATAGTTCGTCCTTTTCGAAGTGCAGTTTACGGTTCACGGGAGATAGTCCCTTCACTTTCATTCAAAAGGGACTATCTTTTTTGGCGTGAAAAGCGAGGAAAAGCCGATTTGCATGTAGAAGTGAGACCTAAACAAAAGAAATCGGAGGAGGAATTGCCTACGGATCGGGTGAGAGAAGCTTTAAAAAACCATTATCAATTAGACGTTGAGCGTATCGAACGCATTGCATATGGCTTGTGGGAAGAAAGCTTTTTCCGTTTGGACAAGCAGTCAACGTTATTATGTAAAACGTATTTATGCAAAATGGCGCTTACAAACTCGCTACGAGGAGATGCTTACTTGGTCTAACACTCAGCCAAGAACTGCGAGGGAAAGGCTTTCCGGCGCAGCTATCACCCAGGGGAATTGCCACTTCGTGAAGCAAAGGCTATGGGGGAGCTATTAGCCCATTTTCATCGACAGTTTGAGCCTCTTCCCCCAGTTGAGGACGTTCCGATGCTCTCACCTTCCAAAGCGATTGCAGATTGCCAAGGATTATGGAGTCAGTATCAGGAAGAGCAGGGAGCTTTTCCAGTATACGTACGTGAATTACTCGAGCAGCAAATTTCCTTGTTGGAGTCGGCGAGCTATGAATACGTTACCTGTCTGCCAGTACCCTCGCTCCGAGGCATATGCTCAGGCTCATCATTCGCTGCCAAAGACAGAGTGGCAAGCGGTGCTGGCACAGCTCTGCTACGGACATTTGGCTTCAACGAATTTTTTAGATAGCTGGCTCGTCAAGCACAATCGTCGCATGGAGCATTGGGAACAGATCGCGATGACTTGGACTCGGCTCGTTCCAGAGCGATTCCGACTTTGGCACAAGCTGGAACAAGAACTGCTGGATAGGCTTTTCCAGTATCCTTCGCAGGTCACTGCGGTTGGAAGGGATAACTGATGAGCCTCAAGATACCAAGCTGGCAGGTTTAACAGCCGTGTATTATACTGAAGGGACTGATGAAAGCAAGCGGAAGGAGTGGAAATACATGCGACCATTACAAATATCACCTGATACGGCTGTTAAGCTGGCCGAAGCACTTCAGGTACCTTTAGAGCGTCTCATGCACATGCCGCAACATATTTTGTTACAAAAAATGATGGAGTTGGCAAAGCAAGAGAAAGAAGCAAATGAGGGAGAGTCTGAAAAGCAAGACTAGATTCATTACATACGAGGAGGAGAAAAGATGGGGGCAAACGTAGCACATAAATTCCGTACGGGGCTCAAGCCACAATCGTTTGTGGAAAGCATGACAAAAAGTCAGGATACATACCAAAACTGGTCGGATGCATTTTCATGGGAGGATGAACAAGAGCGTGCGTTTTTTGCCTCTCTCCAGCATCGTGATGACCTCAGATGCTTGATTTTGGCTGCGGAATGGTGTGGCGACGTCGTTCGCAACTTGCCAGTCGTATTGCATGCCTTGAAAGAAACAGACATGCCAGTGGAAATTATGGTGATGGAAGAACACCTCGATCTCATGGATGAGTTTCTCACGATGGGCGGTCGGGCGATCCCTGTTGTTATTTTCGCGGACACGGGTGGACATGTTCTGGCAAAATGGGGACCACGACCGAAGCATGTCCAAGCTGTCATGACGGCGTTTAAACAGCAAAACCCGGACCGAAATGCACCAGATTATGAAGACAAGATCAAAGTGGCACGTGCCGAAATGCTCGAGCAGTATGGAGAAGGCACTGGCTATCAGCAAGTGATTGTCAAAGAACTGAGAGAGCTGCTTTCCTCGATCTAATCTATCACATCAATAACAGGGCGGAGTCACGGCTCCGTCCATTTTCATGCAGAAGGGCTGAATAACATGTATTACTACGGGAATGAAACCATTATGTCCTTGGAGCAGGTGCTTCGGTTAAAAGCTTCGGAAGTTCGAATTCTGGAGTGGGTACGTACCTACGAGTTTTTAGAAAATAGTTATGGGATAGATGAATCCGTTCCCTACTTCTTGGAGATAAAATGCGAAGAAGAGCAAGTGAAGATTCGTAAAAACCGCATACTAGACTTCCCGGAATACTCCTGTGAGGGAGAAGCAACATTTCAAGAAGTGGACGAAGCACTGCGCGTCTTTCACGAGTGGGCACAGGAAATCTTGGAGAAAAAAGAGAGTCAAGCCAAATAAATATATTGACGTCAAACAAAGTTCATGGTAAATTAATAAATGTCGCTTCTGGTTGAAGTGAGTAGACGCAGAAGATAGACAGCACATACTGTGGGGAGATAGTGAAGTGGCTAAACACGGCAGACTGTAAATCTGCTCCCTCCGGGTTCGGCGGTTCGAATCCGTCTCTCCCCACCATTGATTTTCTATTGATGATGTGCTATTTTATTCATAGTTTTACATGCCGGTGTGGCGGAATGGCAGACGCGCGCGACTCAAAATCGTGAGGGAAACCGTGGGGGTTCAAGTCCCTTCACCGGCACCATATCTAAAACGAATACACACTAACCATGATGTTTACAGACACATGGAAGGTGTGTTTTTTAATTTACGGAAAAATAAAAAACAATTCAAACAGCGGCGATTCTAAGACTGGATTTTCAGGTCTTAGGTCGCCGCTGTTTCATTTTTGGGGAGCGAAAATAGCTAGTTTAAAAGTTCAATTCTGCAATAGTCTCGCCAAACAGGACCATGCCATTTTTTTGAAATCCGAGTGAAGCGTAAAGGTTTTCGGCAGCGACATTGGCTGGGGCATAACCAATGACAATTTTTTGACAATCGTCTTTTGCCTTCAGTATATCAATGACTTGCGAAATCGCAGCACGTCCGTAGCCTTGACGTTGATACTTAGCATCAACTAAGAGTCTGTAAATCCAGTAGTTGCTATCGTCGGGGTCAAGTCCATACATGACAAAGCCAACCATCGTGTCATCATGGTAGATGGCCAAAGGGACAAATGTAGTTTGAAATTTTGCTTCAGCGATGGAGTAAAGGTTCGGGGCAACAAACTCACTCTGTTCGGGTGTAGGTTCCAGTTCAATACACTCTTCCCAGTTTTCCAAGGTTACTTCTCGAAGTGTCACAGACATCTAATCACATTCATCCTTCCAGGGGCTTGATTTTACCAATATATTACATTTTATCCTACGTGAAAAGACAGCCAAAATCAATAGTGTGCACAAAATTTTTTCCATTCTATGAAGCGCTAGAAAAAGGAAAAAAGAGGTTGAATTCACCTAATTTTCAGAAATAACATTTAATGGAAAATTCATTTGACACTTTAGAAGAGTCATCGATATAGTTGGGATGGAAGTATTTGTAATCAATTAGATTTTTTGCCATATCCGAATTGTGATTACATCTGCACAATTCCGAAAGGGGGGAAATGCATTGCATCAGGATAAGAAGCAATGGAAGGACGGATATCCTTTAAGTCATCCACAAAAGCGTATCTGGTATACGGAAAAATTACATCCACAGCTTCCTGTCCATACGCTAGGGGGGATGGTGCGGGTTCAAGGAAAAGTGAAACTGGATGTACTGGAAGCGGCCATTCACCTGTTCATTCAAAAGAACGATGCTTTGCGACTCAACTATCAGGAAGAAGAGACAGTCCTTCAGTTTGTTGGAGAGTACGAACCGCAGCCATTGCAGGTGTTTGATTTCAGACAGGAACCGAATGCCCCTGATCGGTGCAGACAATTCCTGCAGGATTTGTTTGCAAAGCCGTTTTCGATCGGACGGGAGCCTCTGTTCTACTTTTGTCTGATTCAACTGAGTGACGAAGAAGCGGGGTATTTTGTAAAGTTTCACCATTTGATTGCTGATGGTTGGTCCATCTCAATCATGACAGAACAAATTGCTCACTATTATGACACGTTGTTGGCAGGCGGTACCGTTCATGTAGGAGAAGAACACGCTTATCAAGCTTTTGTCGACAGGGAGCATGCCTATTCTCAGTCTGAGAGATTTGAAAAGGACAAGCGATACTGGCGGGACAAGTTTCAGAGCTTACCCGTGATTACGACCTTACAAAAGGCAACAGATACAACCGAAGGCAAGCGCAAAGTCTATGCATTCAACCGTGAAGATTCTACAAGAATACGCGAGTTTGCAAACCAGATGAAATGCTCCCTAAATTCCATGTTTGTGGCTCTCGTCAGTCTTTACCTTCAGCGTTGTACGAGGCAAGAAGAAATCGTGATTGGTACACCGTTGTTAAACCGTTCAGGAAAAGTGGAGCGCAAAATATTCGGGATGTTCACAAGCACCATGCCATTTCGTTTGGCAGTTCCGATGGAAATGGATGCTTTCGATTATGTCAAATATGTTAACAGGGAACTCACTTCCTGTTTTTTTCATCAGAAATATCCCTACGATTTGCTGGCTCAAGAGTTGGAATTGAAGAAACATGGCTATGACAGCCTGTTTCAGATTTGTGTAAATTATTACAGCACGCAGCTGCCCTTCACCCTTGGCGGGCACTCCGTGACGAATGAGGAGTTTTACAATGGTCACCAGTTGTATTCGCTCCAAGTAATTATCAGGGAATGGGCTACAGATGAACAATTGACTCTGGAATTGGATTATAAGATCGCTGAGTACACGGAAAATGATGTTGATCGAATAGTGGATCATCTCGTAAGGCTGCTCAATCAGATGATCTCGAATCCAGAAGTCCCGCTGTCCAATCTGAACTTCCTTGCTGACGAAGAGTTGGCACTACAACTCAAAACCTGGAACGATACTGCGGCTTCCTATTCCAGAGAGAAGACGGTTGTTCAGTTGTTTGAAGAGCAAGTAAAACGCTCGCCACAGGGAGTTGCATTGGAGTCAGAGGGGCGCATGCTGACATTTCAGGAAGTACAGGATCAAGTGAATCGACTCGCTCAGTCGTTGCGAACGCGAGGAGTTGGCCCTGGTGTAATTGCTGCGCTGCTGGCAGAGCATTCTCCAGAGATGATCATCGGACTGTTGGCCGTGCTAAAAGCAGGCGGGGCTTACCTTCCGATTGACCCTCAACTCCCTTCTCAGCGCATCGAATACCTGCTGTCTGATTCTGGAGCGGACCTGTTGCTTCGTCACACCTCGCGGACAGAGAATATTTCGTGGTCCAAAGAAATCCTGGAACTCGGTGATTCGTCCCTGTATCTCAATGATGGGGCAAGCCTGGAATCGGTTAATCAGCCAGAGGATTTGGCCTATGTCATTTATACTTCAGGCTCTACCGGAAATCCGAAGGGGGTCATGGTCACTCATCGAGGGTTAGTCAACTATATTTCGTGGGCGAAAGACCGATATCTCTCCTGTCCTGAAGAAGCGTTTGCTTTTTATTCCTCACTGGCATTTGATTTGACGGTTACGTCCATTTTTTGCCCGTTGGTAAAGGGAAATCGGATGGTGATCTATCCGCACTCCGATTCAGAGTTTGTGTTATCTCGCATCTTTAGCGACGGACGTTCCCATGTTGTAAAGCTGACACCTGCGCATCTGTTTTTGCTGCAAGAAATCGATTTGCGTTCTACTACGGTAAAAAGAGTGATAGTAGGCGGCGAGGACTTGAAGGTGAGTCTGGCTGAGGCGATTCATGCGAAATGGAACGGACAAATCGAAATTCTCAATGAGTATGGCCCTACTGAGACAGTAGTCGGTTGCATGATCTATCAATACGATCCAGAGAGCGATGTCGAGGGTTCTGTGCCGATTGGACATCCGATCAGCAACGTACAGCTCTACATTTTGGATTCATATGGGAAACCAATCCCGATCGGATCGACAGGAGAGCTATTTATCTCGGGAGATAGTGTGGCACAGGGGTATCTTAACCGCGAGGAATTGACTCAAGAGCGTTTCCTACCCGATCCGTTTCAGCCAGGTAAAGTGATGTACAAGACTGGCGATCTGGTTCGCTATCGGCCAAATGGAGTCATGGAGTATCTGGGACGGGCTGACTATCAGGTGAAGATTCATGGTTACCGCATTGAATTGGGGGAAATTGAACAGCAGCTACTTGGCCATTCTTCTGTGCGTGAGGCAGTGGTGATCGATCGAATGGATGCGTGGGGGCGTAAGTACCTTTGTGCTTATTTGATCACGGAAACATCTTTCCGGGAAAAAGAGCTCCGTGAAGAACTGGCAAGTCGATTGCCCGCATACATGATCCCTTCGCAAATCGTGCAGCTTGAACAGTTTCCGCTGACCTCAAATGGCAAGGTAGATCGAAAACAGCTTCCCGAACCTGTCATTGAGAGAAAAGGTGCGGAGGATGAAACCAGTCCTCGTGACGAGTTTGACAAGCTATTGGTTGAAGTGTACGAGGACGTGCTTGGTCGTTCGCCATTTGGTCTACATGACCCGTTTTCTCAACTAGGGGGAGATTCGATCAAGGCGATTCAGGTTTCCTATCGATTGCATCAGCGGGGAATCAAGATTCCGGTAAGAGACATCTTGATTTATGACACAATTGCAGAACTAAAATCGAGAAGTGACTGGAGCTGGGGAGTGGAACAGATCTCACAAGAGCCGTGTACTGGCGAGTTACCGTCATCTCCTATCGTTTCTTGGTTTTTGTCACAACAGTTCCGCAATGTTGATCATTGGAACCAGTCGTTGCTCCTTGAAAGCAAAGAAAAAGTAACGCTGGAGGAGTTTGAAGTAAGTCTTTCTGCACTGGTTAACCATCACGATTGTTTGCGACTCAATTACTCTGTAAAAGAGGAGAAGCTCTTTTACAATGAGCGCCATCTTACCAGCCGAGTGTCAGTGTCTTGCGTCGACCTTTCTTCCTTACCGCAAGAAGAACAGGAGAGTAGGATGCTAGAGGCGATGAGAGATTGCGCTGTTAGCTTCAAGCTGGAAGAATCTTTGCTGTTTACCGGTTGTCTCTTTGAATTAGGTCCCGATCGACCTCAGCGATTGTTTTTGACGGCCCATCATCTTGTTGTAGACGGTGTCTCCTGGAGGATTCTCCTGGAAGATTTGATGAGCGCCTTGGCCAGTCTGAAACGGAATGAGCCGATTGTCTTGCCGGATAAAACACATTCGATGCAAGCGTGGATCAAGGAAGTCTCCGCCTTTTACCAGTCGGATCAGGCAATCAAAGAAAAAGCATATTGGGACATGTTTTCCATCCCGGAAGACAAACTTCCAACAGATTACGATTTTGGCGAAGACTTGGTAGAATACAGCGCTACATCTACACGCACACTTTCAGCCGAGATAACGTCGCGACTGTTGACAACGGCCAACCGAATGTTCAACACGGGTCCCCAAGACCTATTGGTTGCAGCACTTACCCGGACATTGTGTGATGTGTTTGAGAGGGAGCGTCTCTTACTGGTAATGGAGTCGCATGGGCGTGAGTCTTCCATTCATGCGATGAATGTAACCAGGACAGTAGGCTGGTTTACCAGCATGTATCCTGTTCTGTTCGAAACGAATCCATCCAATCGGACTGATCACCTAAAAGCAGTAAAGGAGAAATTACGTCAGATTCCGATGGGCGGTCTTGGATTTGGCTGGTTTAAGCCTCATCTGCTCGCGGCAGAGGAAAAGTCCCATGTTCGATTCAATTATCTGGGAACCGTTGATAATCAATTGAGTGATGATCTGGTTCTAATGGGAGGAAACTTGGCGGTTGATGCCGGAGTGGGTAATCATTTGACAGCACTGCTTGACGTGGCTGCTCTCATTCGTCAAGGAGAACTTCAGGTTTCTGTTACGTACAGCTTGCGAAAGTATCGCGAGGAGACCATCGAGAAATTGCTTGCGTTGTTTTTCCATGAATTAGAGCAGCTCATTGACCATTGCTGCCTTCAGGAGATCCCTGAATTTACTCCATCGGATTTTGAAGATGTGGAGTTGACACAAAAAGAACTGGATTTGCTGTTTGGTTAACAAGCGAATCATATGCTTGACCGAGTGTTCTGAGAAAGCAAAACGACGAGTGTTTAAGAATGACGGGAGGGATTACATTGAGTGTTAAGGTGTTAATGGGAAAAAAAGGATTTGAGGAATTCGCAACAATTGTCGGCTTTACAGAAGCAGAGAAGGAAGTACGCAGTGCGTTACTGGAGCAGTCTTATATGCCATTTAAGGTGACTCGCTATTATGCCGAGTTGATTGCGAGTCAATCAGAGCCTTATCGTACACAGATGATCAATATCGTACTTCCGCCACCGGGAGAGAAACCCTATAAAGGCCGCTTTGATCCGTATGGTAACAAGTCATACCGTCAGGATGAAACAGCTTTCCTGCAACACAAGTACAAAAAGACATTGTTGCTTCACATCGACGACTTTTGTATTGCTAACTGCCAGTTCTGCTATAAAGTGAACGAAATTCGCCACGAGGATATTGGATACACCAATATCATGGAAAAAGCAGAAAGGGCAGTGCAGTATTTGGAAGCTCATCCGTATATCGATAATGTTCTCTTTACTGGCGGAGATCCGGCTTCCTTCCGTAAAAGCTCTGACTTAATCAAGCTGATTAGCGCTCTATTGAGTGTGAAGAGTATTCGACTCGTTCGCTTTGCCACCAAGGCTCTGGCCTATGATCCCGCTCGTTTTCTCGACGGAGAGCTGCTAGCGTTCTTTGATCAAGTAAGACAGACGCCTGGCAAGCAGGTAAGTGTGATTTCTCAGTTCAACCATCCCGGGGAAATAAGCGACGTTTCGATCCAAGCAACGCAAGCGCTGCTGTCCGTCGGTGTACAGATTCGTGGACAGCCTGCCATCATTCGCGGAGTAAACGATTCTGTCGAGACCTTGATCGACTTGCAGCGCAAGTTTCTCGATAATCGAATCATTTCGTATTATTTGACAGTGTTTATGCCAGTCAGAGGAGTCGAGCAGTATGCCATTCCACTTGACGAGGCGTTCCGGAATGTGGCCGAGTCCAAACGTAATTTGGGAGGACTAGAGAAAAAAGGGGTACTTCTTACTTCACACGATTTTGGAAAATTAGAGATTTGTGGTTTTTATCCGACAGCTGAGCTCCCTGAAAAAATTGTTTTGAAATGGCATCAAGCGGTTGGACCAGACTATCTTCCAGAGCGGTTGAAGGAATTAATCCCAACCCGGTCAGAAGACCTGATGATTTTGGACTACAAGCAGGGAGAGATGTATTGTCTCGACCATGTGTTCAAACACAATGGATTGCCGTACGTGGATGCAGATGGGGAGATCGTGGAGAACCTGCCGAGTGAAGCTGTTCGGTAAGGGAGTCAGGAGAGAAAATTGTGATGAACAAGATCGACAAAAACAATATAGCTGACATTTTGCCGTTAAGTCCAACGCAGGAGGGCATGCTGTTTTACTACCGACTCCAAAAGGATTCCAATCTGTATTTCGAACAGCATCGGCTAACCCTTCGTGGCAAGTTTCAGCTGGAGTTGTTTACGCAGGCAGTTACGATGGCGTTTGAGGCCAATGAAATGCTTCGTACGGTTTTTCGCTGGGAGGGGCTTCAAGCCCCTGTCCAGCTGATTCTCAAGCAAAAGACATTGGAGATTCCTTATTTCGATTGGACCGAGTTACCATCTGCAGCGAGGGAAAGAAAACTGTCTGTCTTGTTGTTACAGGACAAACAAACACCCTTCACGCTTGAGTTGGGCAATACCATTCGCATTCAAGTAGTACGGATGGAGTTGTATCGTTATGAAGTCATATGGTCATTTCATCACATTCTCATGGACGGATGGAGTTCCGGTATTCTCCTAAGAGAGATATTTACAGCATATGGACAATTATGCTCGGGCCTGTCCCCTGCGATTAAACAGAAAGCGAAATACAAGGAGTATCTGCGTTTTCTGAAAGAAGCATCGAAAGAACAATCGTTATCGTATTGGAAAGATTCCTTACAAGGAATTAGCTCGCCTACACCGCTTCCATATATGCGGGATCGTAACGAAGAGCGGCGGTATTCTTCTTATCATCTTCGGCTCAGCCAAACGCTTACGGAGACATTGGAGGAAACATCCAAGCGTTACCGCGTGACAATCAGCACAGTGCTGCAAGCCGCATGGGGTATTTTGCTGCAAAAATACAGCGATACGCGTGATGCTCTTTTTGAAGTGGCGTACGCCGGACGTCCTGCCCATCTCACAGGAGTAGAGGAAATCGTCGGCCTCTTCATCAAGACGTATCCGCTCCGGGTCAAACGGACAGAAACGACTACAGTCAAAGATCTGCTGGGTGTCATGATGGAAGAACAGCACCAGATGGCCCCACATTTGTACGTGCCAGCAGTTGAGTTGAAAAACTGCTCAGAGATGGACGCACAAACACCTTTGGCGCACAGTTTGTTCGTTTTCCAAAACTATCCCATCGACAAGACGCTGGCCGGATTGGAACTTGACTTCGAGCTGGAGAATATCACTTCGCATGAAACAACCGATTATCCAATGGTGCTGGAAGTAACACCAGGTGATGAATGGACAGTCCATATCAACTACCAGGCATGGAAGTTTCAAGCGAAGGAAATCGAACGTCTGGCGCTTCATTATCAGAGCCTTCTCGAGCAGATTGCGGCTGATCCGGATCAAGAGATTCGTGACCTTACTCTGCTCAGTGATCGTGAGCGGCACGAGATGATTGAGGAACAGATGAAAGTCGTGCCAGTTCCGAGTAACTACTGTGTGCACGAGTTGATTGATCAAGCGGCAGAAAAAACACCGGATGCAGTTGCGCTTGTCCAAGGAAAGCAGACAGTGACCTACAAGGAGTTACAAGAGCAAGCGAATCGCCTGTCTTGGGCTCTGCAAAAGGAGGTGACAGATGCAGGCCGACCGATAGTTATCATGTGTGATCGTTCCCCTGAAATGATTGCTGCACTGCTGGCTATCCTCAAAGCTGGGTGTTACTATGTCCCACTTGATCCAGACTTGCCGAAAGCGCGAATCGAACAGATCGTAAGCCAGATTCAGCCTATTCTAATTGTGACAGAGGGCAGCTATCTGGAACTCGTCGCTGATTTGCAAACAAAGGTGTTTCGTCTGGATGAACCAGCATGTTGGGCACAGGAGTTAACGCAAACACCACAGCGAAGAGCGGCACCTTCAAGTACTGCGTATGCCATCTTTACTTCTGGTTCGACAGGTACGCCAAAAGGTGTGCGTGTAAAGCATGATCAATTAATCAACGCTCTTTGGTGGCACATTGAATTTGTCGGGTTCGGAGAGCAGACGAGAACGTTGCAGATCGCCACATTGACTTTTGACGCATCGGTTGTCGAGATTTTCTGCACACTGATCAGCGGCGGTACCCTTTGCTTGTTGCAGCGACATGAAAACAAGTCCCCGCAAAAGCTCGCGGCTGCCATCGAGGGCCAACAGGCAAACGTGATACTCGTCGTCCCTACGATGTATCACGCTTTGCTTGACCACGTGGCTGATGGCTCGATGGATTCGATACAAAAAGTATTGTGTACAGGAGAGATGCTGTCTTCTTCCTTAGTGGAACGACATGCAGCCTTGCTGCCTCAAGCGCAGATGTACAACTTGTATGGCCCAACGGAAAATAGTATCTCGGCATCTGGGTATTGTGTACCGAGACAAGGGCCTTTTGAAAACCCGCTTCCGATTGGACATCCAAGTTACAACGTTCGTGTCTTTCTTCTGGACCAAGATTTTCATCTATTGCCCAAAGGGGTAATAGGGGAAATGTACGTAGGCGGGATGGGTGTAACGGAAGGATACATCGCTGACGAGGAAAAAACCAGAGCGTCCTATATACTGACCCCGTATGGCAGGCTTTATCGTACAGGAGACTTGGCTTGCTGGACGGATGAAGGGCATCTGCAATATTTTGGCCGCAAGGATTTTCAGATCAAGATTCGCGGCAACCGCGTTGAATTGGAGGAAATTGAAGCTGTCCTGCGCCGTCAGCCTGGTGTCAGGGAAGCAGCGGTAGTGGCCATTCAGGAGTCAAAACGCGATCCTTATCTGGTTGCATGCTTGGCCGCGATGCATCCGATTGAGGAACATGTTCTTCGCGAAGCAGTGCTGACTTATTTGCCTGACTACATGCTACCTGCCTTTTTCGTCCATCTAGATGCCTTACCTCGGACGCAGAGTGGAAAAGTAGACAAGACTGCCTTACAACGTCTGGATTACACGCAGTATCGCACGGGAAAGGAAGAGGCCCCGGCAGATGAACTTGAGCAGCAATTGGCACAAATTTGGCGAGAGCTTTTGGTAGTCGAAAAAATAAGCGTGCATGATCATTTTTTCTCGCTAGGAGGCCACTCGCTGAAGGTCGCTCAACTCGTGACCAGATTGCAAAAAGAGAGAAAAACAGACATCACGATCAAGGATGTATTCCAGAACCCGACCATTCGACAATTAGCTGACCGCATCAGGGGTAGACAGCCGATATCCTACGCGCCGATTGATCGCGTAAGTAAAGCCGAGAGATACAGGGCTTCTTCTTCACAGAAACGAATTTTCGTGATGCATGGAATAGAAGGAGAAAGCACCAGCTACAACATGTCGGGTGTAATCGCGGTAAACGGTCATCTGGATGTAAGTCGAGTGAAAAGTGTATTTAAGGAAATCATCCAAAGGCATGAAGCATTCCGTACTTCGTTTGCGGTACAGGATGGAGAAGTGTATCAGTACATCAGCGACCAAGTGCCATTTGAGATCAAAACCAGTCATAGCGACGGTAGGACATTGGACGAACTGATGGAAGACTTTCGGCAATCTTTTGATTTGACGAAAGCACCCCTCCTTCAGGTTTGCCTAGTCGAGGTCACAGCCACTCAGCATTATCTGCTGTTCAACTCTCATCATATTATTTTGGATGGCATTTCACTGAATGTGTTAATGGAAGACTTCGCTAAATTGTATGTGGGTGAAGAGCTGCCTACACTGCCCATTCAATACAAGGACTACGCCGACTGGCAGTGGCAGAAGCGGGGTAGCAAGCAGTGGAATCAGCAGGAAAAATACTGGATGGATACTTTCAGCGACCGAGTCCCGCTCATGTCTTTTCCGCTGGATTACCCGCGTCCTTCTGTTAAGACATTCCAGGGGGATCACCATACGTTCTTCCTTACTGATTCTACGTACGTTGATTTGCATGCATTTGCCAAGCAGAACGAAGTGACTGTCCATGCAGTTTTGATGTCAGCTTATTACGTATTGTTGATGAAATACACGTCTCAGGAAGATTTCGTTGTCGGTTCACTGGTAGCTGGACGAAACCATCCCGATTTGGAGCGAATCGTCGGCGTCTTTATCAACTTCCTTCCGATACGAAATCGTCCTCGTGCCGATCTTGTGTATACCGATTTTGTACAAGAGGTTCAGCGCAGTCTGCTACTAGCCTACGAACATCAGGAGTATCCGTTTGAAGAGATTGTTGCTCGTAGCGCCGCAGGCATCCAGCAAATGCAAAATCCATTGTTTGATACGATGCTGATCTTCCATAACCAGCGGGAGCAAGAAGTGCAATTTACAGTGGGCGACGTGCAATTTGAAGAGGTTCCACATGAATCGAAGACATCGAAACTTGACTTTAAGCTGGATATTACGCCACTCACTGATCAATTCAGGTGCGTGCTTGAATACGATACCCAGTTGTTTAAAGCGGAGACAATGGAAGGCTTCGCTGACAACTATATGCGTGTTCTCGCAACACTTCTGAAGCATCCAAAACAGCGAGTGGATGATGTTGACATCGTCCATCACCAAACAGAAAAAGAGGGCGTGATGAACCGCCTTCATCATGTTGGAGTTGCAGTTCCAGAACTGGGTCCGGCTCAAATCATGTATGGCACTCTCGGATTTGATGCAAGTGATTCCCTGCATGATCCAAAACAAAATGTGTATCTCTCCATGTGCATGAAACCAGGATGTGTGCCAATCGAGCTAATCGCTCCTGTCGATGAAACGTCACCTTGCGTTCGTTTGTTGGAAGAAAAGGGGACGGGTCCGTACCATCTATGCTTTTCAATTTCCAATATTGATCAATTTTTGAAAAGGTTAGTTGATTCTGGCTTCAAATACGATTTGGTCAGCGCTCCTAAGCCAGCGGTACTTTTCAATCATAGACTCGTTGCCTTTCTCTTTCTGGAAACGGTTGGCCTGGTTGAACTTGTAGAGAGCGAGAACATGACGCATGACGAATGGCAAAGCAGCGATCAGCGATCTGCTGTCCGGCTGCTTACACCAGATGCAGAAAAGGCACTGTCGTTCTTTACATTCCTGGGCTATCGAGTTCACGAGAAATATCTGGATCGGCAATCGCAAGCCAGTATTATCACACTGGGCAAAGCGAGAGAGAGTAGCATCCAGTTAGTCGAGCCTCGAATGGAGCACTCAGAAGAACAACGAGAGCTCATGAAAAGTGGTTCTGGCGTTTACCAAATCGAGGATCGGGTAGCGAATCTGACCGAACGGATCGACACACTGATAGCGTGCGGCATCCCCGTTTCTTTTGCAGACGGGACAGGACGTGATCTGCAACTGACAGATGCCCCGTACCTACTTTTGACTGACGGGAAATCAGCCGCAGAAAGACCTAAGCCGATTCTAGGCGAGTTTCATTCGGAAACAACGCCCATCTATTCCTTTGTTCAGGAACGTTTGCTGAAGCAGGAACAAGAAGATGGGATTGTGGCTGTCAGATGTTTTGACATCGAGCTTCGGAGCAGAATCGAACTGTCGTATATGCAGCAAGCATGGCAAGCTCTTGTGCGACGATTTCCTCTGCTGTCGACCCAAGGCTATTCCGAACCGATTCCGCTTGCGCTTTGTGATTTACAGGAGAAAAGCGAGGCAGAGGCAACGGTATGGTTGCGAGAACGATTGATTGCCGAGCAGAAGAGGCCGTTTGAGGACAAAGCAGGAAGTTTGGTTCGATTTGAATGGATAAAGCTGGCTGCTGATCGCTATCGGTTGATTGGAAGTCTTCACAGCTCCTTTAGTGATTGGCGAGGTCTCGGACTTCTCCTGGAAGAATGGGAGGCTCTGTATCAAACGATTGCAGAGGGGCATGAACCAGCTGAGGATGAACAACCTCGCTACGAAGCATTCGCCGTTTGGCAGAAAAAAATGCTTTATTACGGACATCTCGAGGCCCAGCGTCACGAGTGGTTGACAGCAGCAAATCCAGACTCTGCTCAACCATTTGGTACGGGAGGGGTAGCGAAGCGACAAGTCGAGCAGTATATCGACCCGACAGGTCACGCCGATTTGCTGCATGTAGCTGCTCATTCCAATCAGGAGCTGGGAGACATCTTGCTTGCCTCCTACCTGTTGTTGCTTCGACAGGTCACCCAATTGCCTAGTTTGACGCTTGGAGTAGTGACGACGAATCGGACGCAAGGTGTGCTGGAACAAACGCTAGGCAACTTTGACAATATCGTACCGCTCACTATCGATATGCAGACCATCAGTTCGTTTTCACAATTATTGGATCAAACGAAGCAAGTACGTGACCGCATGCAAATGCTCGCGTTGTATCCGTCAGAGCACTGGCAAGCGACGACACACATGGAATGGCCGACACTTTTTGTTAACCAGACGATCCCGTTCAAAGCTCAGTCAGCTGTTTGGAATCGTGAAGTCAAACGGTCAGTTGAGCCAGAAATGGCAGGAAGTCCGTTAGTTCTTCAGGTAGCAGAAACTTCGGAAGGTATCCATGTCGTTTTTACCTATGATCCATCTATGCTTCAGACGGGATATGTTGAATCGCTTTCGGATCGCTATGTGAAAATCCTAAAAATGTTAGCAGAAAAATCCAAAATAAAGTAAAAGGGGTAGGGAAATATGGAAATCAGATCCTCAATTAATTTTCACGACGAACGCTTTTTGATGTTTGTACTGGACCAGATGGCAAATGAGCTTGAGAGAAACGGTGGAGAAGCGATCCGCATGACTCTTGGGAAGTCAGAAATGCCGCTGCATCCCGAAATTATCAATTCCATGCAACAGGCATTGGGTAGCTTTGAAAAATATTCGCTCGTGTATCCAGGTGGGCTTCCGGAGCTGAAAGATAAGCTCGCGACCCACTATAAAACAAAATACGACGTGTCAATCAAACCGGAGAATTTCGTAATCAGTGTCGGTACCAGCACACTCTTCCGTAACCTGTTCTACCTCCTGCTTAAAGAGGGCGATGAAGTGTTGTTGCCACTTCCGTACTACTCGCTTTACCATTTCTGCGCGCTGCTAGTCGGTGCGAAAGTTCGTTACTACAAAATTGATATGGATACATTGAGACTTGATGTGGAGTCGTTTAAAGAGAATTTTACAGACAAGACAAAAGTGGTCGTTATCAACACGCCAGGCAACCCATTGGGAAATATTCTTACAAAAGAGGAATTGTATACGATCGACAGCATCGTAGACGGTCGTGCGGCTATTATCAATGACGAAATTTATGCGAATACCTACTTCGATGACGAGTGCGAATCCGTGATGCAGCTGAAAAATACCAAGTCTACGTTCATCACAACGGATGCATTCTCCAAAGCGTATCGGATGTATAGCAGACGTGTCGGATATGCGATCGTACCGGATGAGCTGGTGCAGCCACTGACGGTCATTCAGCACCATACACTGCTCACAGCTGACCCGGTTGTACAGTTCGGAGCAATGGCTGCGCTTGATTACCAGCATGAGGTTGATCATTTGGTCCAACTGTACAAAGGTCGTCGGGACTACACGATCGATGCTTTCCAAAATGTAGCGGATGTCCGTGCTCTGCCAGCGAGAGGCAGCTTCTACTTCACGCTTGATTGCGAAGCATTTATGAAGAGAAAAGGCATCAGCACCTCGCTTGAGTTGGCTACGCAAATTTTCGAGGCTACACATGTGGCAACCGTACCGGGTTCTGACTTTGGCATTCCGAATACACTGCGCCTCTCATACTCTGCCGCTAAGTATAACGAGGGAATTAACCGTTTGCGGGAATTTTTCACCACCACCTAAAAAGGGGAAGAGTCGCAATGAATGGACGTATGCAACTCGATCTGGATCTGAACGAGTTTAACCTGCTCACTGATAATGAAGCGAACTTGTTAACCCGAGTCAATCAGACAGACAAACCGTATCGCAACAAAGTAACAATCGCCGAACTGTTCGCCCGGCAAGCGGAAAAAACGCCTGATAGAGTCGCTGTGGTAGAGGCGGATCGAGAAAGAACATACGCAGAACTACACGCGGATGCAAACCAGCTAGCCCGTATCCTAAAAGATGCGGGTGTAGTTCCTTCGCAACTCGTAGGAATTCTCGCAGATAGGAGCTCCCGTATGGTAGCGGCGGTTCTTGCAATCCTCCAAGCAGGTGGGGGATACGTCCCGGTTGATCCGCATTATCCCCGAGCTAGAATTCGGTATCTTTTGCAGGATAGTCGCTGCAAGGTGCTTGTAACAGAAGCCATATATCTGGATGAGATCATACCGGATCTACCTGACAGCATCGAAACGATCATTTGTTTGGACGAGACTTCCTTCCATCACGAAGGATACAAGGTCTATACAGCGTCCGACATTCGCCGACAAAAGGATGAAGCGATAGCACCGGCAGGTTCAGAGGATGATGTTGCATATGTCATCTACACATCTGGTTCGACCGGTGCACCAAAGGGCGTCATGATTACGCACAAACAGGTCTTGAATACGTTGTTTTGGTTAGAGGAGACTTTTCCGCTAAGCGAGACAGACGTTGTTGCCCAAAAAACCTCGATTTCTTTTACGGACTCGGTGTGGGAATTGTTTTGGCCGCTGATGGTAGGATCAAAGCTGTCTATTTTGAAAGAGGAAGACGGGAAAGATCCGGGAGCGTTGTATGACTGGCTGCGAGAGCAACGTATAACAGTCACCCAGTTCGTTCCAGCGATGATGAATGTGTTTCTGGCTCATGTGCATTCTCGTAATGAACCAGACCCATTGCCCCATTTGAAGTGGGTATTTAATGGAGGAGAAGCACTGACGGCTAATCTGGTTCGCGAATGGAATCGACTGTTCCGTATCGCACGAATCGCCAATATTTACGGGATGACAGAATCAGCGATATACGCTTCCGTCTATCTTTGCACAGAACAGCCAGCTGAAGAATCACTTAGAATCCCTGTTGGTGTTCCCATTGCCAATACTCATATGTTCATCCTTGGACAGACGGGGGAAATTTGTCCCCCAGATGTCAAGGGCGAGATTTGCATCGGAGGAATTGGCATCACCGATGGATATTTGGGCAAGCCTGAGTTGACCGAGAAAGCTTTTACGTATCATCCCATTACTGGCGAGCGCCTTTACCGTACTGGAGATGTCGGATTGCTCAGCGAAACGGGAGTATTTGAATATCTAGGGCGGATGGACGATCAGGTTCAAGTGCGCGGCTATCGTGTGGAACTGAAAGAAGTTGAACGCGCCGTCCTTCAGCATCCTGCTGTGAATCAGGTAGCTGTATTGGCTATGACGGATCAAATGGGTATGACCGAACTAGCTTGCTACTATGTCGTGCAAAAGGACGGCGTTCAGCCAGATGGGCTTCGCGCGCACCTGCTGGAGTGGCTCCCAGGTTATATGATCCCGAGTTACTTTATGGAACTGTCCGAGATGCCGCTTACCCCGCATGGAAAGATCGATCGCAAAGCTTTGCCTGCTGTAAAGCCTGGCGTCAGTAGCGATTACGTGCCCCCGGCAAATCCGATCGAACAAAAGCTGGCTGAGTTGTGGGGTGATGTTTTACAAATTCCATCACCCGGTGTGCTTGATCATTTTGTTGGACAGGGAGGGCATTCACTGAAGGCCATTCAGCTTTTATCCAGAATGGAAAGTGACTTTCAAGTGAAGCTTTCTATGCGCGACCTGTTTGATGCCCCAACGATTCGTGGTTTGGCGAATCGGATCACAGGCAGCCTCCAAGAGATGGAGCAAAAACCGATCACCTTGCTCTCTGATCAGGAATATTACCCTGTCACGGGTGCACAAGAGCGACTTTACCTGTTGTGGCAATTGGAAGAAGATGCTACCAGCTATCATACACCGGGAGTTATGCGGATCACGGGTTCCCTTGATTCCGGGCGTCTTCAAGACGTTGCAGATCAACTCGTCGCACGACATGAGGCGCTACGCACCTCGTTTCATCTGATTGAAGGTCAGGTGAAGCAAAAAGTACACAGTGATCTGTCTGTACAAATCGAAACATGGAAAGCAGACGAGGAAACTGTGGAGAAGGAAATCGAAAGCTTTTTCCGGCCATTCGATTTAAAGCAAGCTCCCTTGCTTCGTATCGGCCTAATTGAGCTCTCATCAGAGGAGCATCTGTTGATTTTCGACATGCACCATATCATTTCAGATGGCATATCCAAGTCCATCTTGCTTGAGGAGTTTTGTAACCTCTACCAAGGACAGGAGTTGCCGGAATTGTCGGTTCAGGCCAAGGAATTCGCTTGGTGGCAAGCAGAACAAGCTGCCGAGGTCGGTTGGGCCGAGCATGAAGCCTACTGGTTGGATGCATTTTCCGGGCAGCCGCAACCGTTAGCAATCCCGACCGATTATCCTCGCCCACAAACCATGACATTTGATGGAGACGAAGTGCTGACTGAGCTGTCTAGAGAATGGCTGGAAAAACTCGACTCGTTTACCCGTGAAAGTTCTACGACGCTGTACATGCTTCTGTTGGCTGTCTATTCTGTTTTGTTATCCAAATACAGCAATCAGGAAGACATCGTCATCGGCTGCGACATGGATGGTAGACAACGTGCGGAGTTTGCCCCTGTTGTAGGAATGTTTGTTAACACCTTGGCTCTGCGAAACTGGCCGAAGAAAGAATTGACCGTCCAAGAGTATATCGGGCAGGTACGTCAAAACGTGCTAAGCGGTTTTGAGCATGGAGACTATCCATTCGATCAACTCGTAAGCCAGATTCAATTCCCTCGCGATCCAGCAAGGAACCCGTTGTTTGACGCCATGCTGACCCTGCATCATGCAGCGGAGCAGCAAAAGGTCCGTCTCGATCAAATCGAGTTTGCTCCGTACGAGTTCAGACGCAAAGCTGCCATGCTCGATCTGGCTTTGGAAGTGGTTAAGGCTGAGGATCACATGTGCATGCACTGGCAATATAACACGAACCTGTATCAAAGAAGAACAATCGAGAAGATGGCTCAAGACTTTGTCATTCTTCTGGAGCAAATGGTAGTCCACCCGAACCTAACCATCGGACAACTTCAGATCGGTCATGGAGTAGTACAGGTAGCACAGGGACAAGTGGACGACGATGACTTTGCTTTTTAAGAAATACATGACGGACAGAAAAGAGGGATTGGCTTGACAACGATAACTGCACAAAACATCTTGCTGGCCAGTGGGCAGTTTGATCGCGAAAAAGACTATTGGATGGAGAACCTCTCTCGAGAATTTCATTCACTTGACCTTCCAACAGACTCTCGGGCCTCGTTTCAGCGTCAGTCTGAGCTTCGTGAGCTGACCATCGTGTTTCCGGACGAACTGAGCAAGGCGCTGATTCATTTGAGCAATGGCTCGGATCAACGTTTGTTCATGGCTTTGCTGAGTGGATTTGGCATCTTGTTGTCCAAATACACGGGACATCAGGACATATGCGTTGGAACGGCTATCTTTCGTCAAACTGAGCCGGGTGAGTTTTTGAACAAGTTACTGCCCTTGCGTCATCAGGTACTCCCGGAATGGAGCATCAAGGAGCTGCTGCAAGAAATTCGGCAGACCTTAAAGGCCGCTGTGGAACATCAGAACTACCCAATCTTGCGGTTGATCGAGGAACTGCAGGTACCGCAGCAGGGGAACAGCACACCGTTTTTTGAGGCGACTTGCTTATTGGACGTCCTTCATGATCAGGACAGCCTAGAACAAGTTTCGAGCGAGTTGCAGCTCCTCTTTTCTAAAAAGGAAAACTCGCTCGAATTACTCGTGCGTTACGTGGGGCAAAGATACCAACGCCCCATGATGGAACGGATGATGGAGCATTTGGTCCGTATCTATCAGGTTATCGTAACGCAACCTGATCAGAAGATCGCGGAGATAGCGTTCTTATCTGAGGAAGAGGTTCGGGAGCTAGTTCTTTCATTCAACGACAACCGGGTTGATTTTCCGCGCGATCAGAGCTTTGATCGCCTCTTTGAGGAGCAGGTAAAAAAGACTCCTCATCGCAAAGCAGTGACAGACGGAAAAACAACCTTAACCTATCAGGAATTAAACGAGCGATCCAATCGACTCGCGCGCCATTTTATCCAGCAAGGATTACGACCTGGCACAAAAATCGGTATTTATATGAAGCGTAACGTGGATACGCTTGTTGCGATTCTTGCAGTGTTCAAGGCGGGGGGAGCCTACGTACCGATTGAT
The DNA here is from genome assembly GCF_042885155.1 of Brevibacillus sp. NPDC058079. NCBI lineage: Bacteria > Bacillati > Bacillota > Bacilli > Caryophanales > Paenibacillaceae > Brevibacillus > Brevibacillus sp. NPDC058079. Next base: position 1,263,802 of record NZ_JBHVSO010000001.1, on the reverse strand, counting down.
CCAGACTATCCGCAGCATCGGATTTTGTACATCGTGCAGAAGAGCGAGATTGCAGGGCTAATAACTCAGCCTGACTTGCTAGATGGATTGGAGTCGATTCAAGCATCCTCACCTGAGCTGAAGTATCTCTATGTCTTTGGTCAATCCGATCAATCCGTAGAGTCACTATCGGGAGAGGACATCGATCGGGAGAGTGCGGGAACAGACTTGGCTTACATCATTTTCACATCGGGCACGACAGGACAACCAAAAGGCGTAATGGTGCACCATCGTGGAATGATTAACCACATTTTCGCTAAAATCAACGACCTATCCCTCTGCGAGGATGATCTTGTCGCACAAACGGCTTCTCTTTGCTTTGATATTTCTGTTTGGCAATATCTGGCTGTTTTGCTGGTGGGTGGCTCTGTGCAAGCGGTCGATACAGAGACCGTAATGGATACGCAGGCCCTTCATAACGTGCTGCGTTCCAACCGCGTTACCGTAGCGGAAGTGGTGCCATCTCTGCTCTCCGTGCTGCTTGATCTCGTTCAAGAATGGCCCGACTCCGAACGCAGCTTTCCTGATCTGCGGTGGATGGCAGTGACAGGAGAGGAGTTGCCTGCCCCTCTGGTACGACGCTGGTTTGCCTGCTATTCGGAAATTCCATTGGTGAATATGTACGGGCCAACGGAAGCATCCGATGATATTACCCACCACATTATTCGGGAAATGCCTAGCGATCAGCAGATTGTGGTTCCCATCGGCATACCGATCCAGAACACTCATATTTACATACTCGATCAAAATCAGTGTATCTGCCCACGAGGCGTAAAAGGAGAAGTAGGTGTGGCTGGTCCGGGGGTTGGATACGGCTACTACAAAGATGAGGAACGGACGCAAAAAGTTTTTGTAGCAAATCCGTATGCCAGCTGGGTAGAAGACCCTGACTACCAAGTCCTTTACCGAACGGGTGATGTAGGCCGGATCACGGAGGACGGATATATTGAGTACTTCGGGAGAATGGACAATCAAGTCAAGATTCGGGGTTACCGAATCGAATTGAGTGAGATTGAACAGGTTATGCGCAGACATCCTGCGGTCAAGGATGCAGTGGTCTTGGCGCTTTCAGAGGAAACCGGTGCAAAGTACTTATGTGCCTATGTCGTTCCCTTGGAGGAGTTTTCCGCCAGAGATGTGCGTGATTATCTGTTTACTGTGCTTCCGGAATACATGGTGCCGATGCACTATGTAAAACAAAACGTATTGCCACTTACCCCTAACGGAAAAGTGGACAGAGGGGCTTTACCGAAGCCTGGCATACAAGATCGGGTAGACACATCGATTTTTGTGTCAGCGACAACCGAGACGGAAAAAGCTCTCACCCACATCTGGGCGCATGTGTTGCAGCTCGATCCAAACACAATCAGCGCTCGGGACAATTTCTTCGCTCTAGGGGGACACTCGTTAAAAATCAACGCAGTAGCTACCCAGGTTGCACAGCAGTTTGGCGTACAGCTTCCACTGCGAACCATGTTTAATCACCCAACTATTCATGAGCTTGGTAAGGTGATTGATGGAGCAGACAAGACGATTATGAAAAGACGTTTCCCAGTCGAAGCCAGATCGTACTATCCTGTTACGCCAGCCCAGCGCAAGTTCTTTATTCTTCAACAGTTGAATCCGGCTGACACAAGTCTTCATATTACGGCTGCCCGTTTCATCGAGGGTGATTTGAGCCGTGAGAAGGTAGAACTTGCTTTTCAGGCATTGATTGACCGCCATGAATCTCTTCGTACCTCGTTTGATTATATAGATGGGCAAGTGGTTCAAATTGTACATGATTCGCTAGTCTTCCGTTTGGAAGTGGGCGAAGCAAGTGCAGAGCAGTTGGAGGCCAGCTTGGCAACGTTTGTACGGCCATTCGACTTGCGTCAAGCGCCCTTACTGCGTGCAGGGCTAATCCGGATTGAACCGGAAAAGCATCTCTTGTTGTTCGACATGCACCATATCGTTTCAGACGGTGTGTCCATGGATATTCTTGTAGAGGACTTTGTTCGTCTCTATGCAGGCGTGACACTTTCTACATTGGAAGTTCAGCAAAAAGAGTTTGCTGTATGGCAGGAATCTGCACTTGAGTCAGGAGAGCTTCAAGCTGACTATTGGGCAGACTTGTTTACCAGCCCGGCTCCACTTCTATCGATTCCGACTGATTACGAAAGGCCAGAATCTCTTACGTTTCCTGGTGCGACGATTGAGTTCGAGATATCGACAGAGGAGAGGCAGCGGTTACAGGAGCTGGCAGCGCAGGAACATGCGACACTTTACATGGTGCTGTTGTCGGTATACAACATCTTGCTTGCAAAATACAGCGGTCAAGAGGATGTTGTTGTCGGAACTCCAGTAGCTGGGCGTAAATTTGCAGAGTTTGATGAAGTAATTGGGATGTTTATCAACACCATTCCCCTACGCAATTATCCAAAAGGCGAGAAAGCCTATAGGGAGTTTCTTGCGGAGGTCCGCGAGCATACGCTAGCTTCTTTTGAACAAGCGGATTACCCAATTGATCTGTTTGTCCAGACTCTTGGTCTTGAGCCAAATACAGGTCGTCAGCCCCTTTTTGATACGATCTTCGTCCTGCAAAACATGGACAATCCGGAAGGGGAACTGGAGCTTGAAGACATGATCGTTAAAAACTATCCACTGCAAAACAACACGGCTAAACTTGACCTTCATCTGTCGGCTTATCCTGTTTTTGACAGACTTACATGTAAGCTGGATTACCGTAGTGACCTGTTCCGAAGAGAAACGATGGAGCAGTTTGTGAGTGACTTCAAAAGCTTGTTGCAGCAGGTGATGGAAGATCCCCAGCGCCTCCTGCAGGACTTTGAATTGACCCGTGAGGTAGCCCTTATTCAAGCACAGGGTGTCGATTGGGATTTTGAATTTTAGAGCAAGCGGTGAGTAAGAGGGGGAGGGCATATGGAGACTACTATTTCGCAAAACATTCTGCTAACCAGTCGGAAATTTAGCCGAGAGGAGCAGTACTGGCATAAGAAGTTACAGGGGGAGTGGACGCTCTCCCTCCTTCCAACCGAAGGGACGGAGAAGGAAGGCGATGGGGTGGAGGGGACAAAAGAAATATCTTTTGTCTTTCCAGAGGATTTAAACGCTACCGTTACGGCCCATTGCGATCATCATCCGATGAAGCTCTACCTGTTCCTTCTGTCGACGTTTCAAATCATGCTGAATCGGTATAAGCAGACAGACGACATGATCATTCTCACGCCCGTCTTTCAGAATCCGCTTCCCCCTAATGCTTGGAATCGGGTGCTGCCGCTGCGTGTACGGATGCATCAAGAAGCTACTTTTGCAGAAGTGGCGAAAGAGGGTAAGCAGCTGGTCAAAGAGGCAATGGAGCATCAGAACTATCCGTTTTCGCAAATGATGCAATGGCTTGATCTATCCGACACCGATCTGACGACACTGCTAGATACTGCCTTCGTACTAGAAAACATGCAAGATATTGCTGCTTTAGAAGGCCTGTCCCTGCAAGTGGTATTTGCATTCAAGCAAACAGAAGATGGAATTACCGGACGCGTACGGTATGCGGGCGAGCAGTTCCAAGAGTCTGTCATCGAACGGATGATCGGCCATTATCTACAAATTCTTCGTGAAGTGGTCGTCGATCCTAAGCGATTGGTTCACACAATCGATATGTTGACAGAGGCGGAGCGGACTGATCTGTTGTATACCCGCAATCAAACGGACATTTCTCATTCTGCTCCAAAGCCGATCCATCAACTGATCGAGGAACAGGCAGCGCGTACGCCTCATCTAACAGCGGCTGTGTTTGGCAACAAAAACCTTACCTACGCTCAACTAAATGGCAAAGCCAATTATCTAGCGCGTATGTTGAAGGACAGCGGCATTGGAAGAGGAAGCAATGTTCCCGTCTTGATGAATCGTAGCTTGAATTTGGTCATTTCCCTGCTAGCTGTGATGAAAACAGGTGCGGCCTTTGTCCCACTAGACGTGCAAAGTCCGAACGAAAGGAAAAAGCAGCTACTGGATGAATTGGATTGTCCGGTGACGCTGATCGGACCAGAAATACGACAGGAACCGTCATTTGTGCAATTGACACGTGCTGTAATCGTCGATGCGGATGATATCCGGGAAGAAGAGGACTTGAAAATTCAGGTAGATGTGGACGATCCGATCTATGTGATCTATACATCTGGTTCTACCGGCAAACCAAAAGGAGCAGTCGTTCCTCATATCGGTATTTTCAATCGGTTTCGCTGGATGGATGAACACTACGGTTGTACGGAACAGGATGCCATTTTCCAGACGACTCCTCATCACTATGACAGTTCGGTCTGGCAACTTTTCTGGCCGCTCCTGCATGGTGGCCGTACGGTATTGCCGATTCCTGAATTTGAGATGACGCTCGATCAAGTGTTGCACGCCATTTCAACCTATCAGATTACGATTACGGACTTTGTGCCGTCGGTCTTCAACCTGCTGGTGGATCAAATGGAAACACGGATGGACATACAGGATTCACTTTCTTCGATTCGCCACCTGATCTTGGGAGGAGAGGAAATTACGGCTCACACCGTGCATCTGTTTCTTCAGCGGTTTCCCCACGTTCGTATCACGAATCTGTACGGCCCGACGGAGACCTCTATTGGTGTCATCTACTTTGAGATCGACCATACCCATCAAGGACCGATACCGATCGGAAAGCCGATAGCCAATACGAAAATTTTGCTGCTGGATTCAAATCGCAAACTTGTTCCGGCTGGACAACAAGGGGAGATTTACATAACGGGATTGTGCTTGGGGCATGGTTACTTGCACGATCCTGAGAAAACAGCAGTCAGCTTTGTTGACAACCCTTATCCGGAAATTGGTTATCAAAAGCTTTACCGGACAGGTGACCTTGGGCGTTATCTGCCGAGTGGCAATATCAAGTTCTGTGGTCGCATCGATCATCAAGTAAAAGTACGTGGGCACCGAATTGAGCTGGGCGAGATTGATGAGGTTCTATTGTCCCACCCGCTAGTAAAAGAATGTGCCGTGCTATTTCAAGAAGAGAAGGCTCGCTTGTGCGCTTACTACGTATCGAATGCTCAGGAATTGACTGCAAGTGACTTGCGTGGTTATCTCAGCGAACGGCTTCCCGATCACATGATCCCTTCCTTTTTTGTCAGCATTGAAAAAATGCCTTTGACAGCAGGGGGCAAGATCAATCGTAAGCTACTGCCTGAAGTGGATGAGCAACAGGCGTCCGATGCAGAATATGTAGCTCCACGAAACGAGAATGAAGAACAGCTGGTTACCATCTGGAAAGAAATCTTGGGGATCGAAAAAGTGGGGGTACACGACAGCTTTTTCCAGCTGGGAGGGAATTCCCTGCTGTTGCTTAAAATGCATGCGCAAATTGTAAAACAAGTGGATAGCGAGATTAGCGTCGCGCATTTGTTTTCCTACTATACGATTGCCATGTTTGTAGATTTTCTCGAACAAAGAAAACAGGATCAGTTTGCATCGATGGAAGATCAAAGCGATGATGATGAATCCCTTCTGGAATTGCTGAGGGAGGTCAAGGAGGGAGTTCTCTCCGTAGACAAGGGTGCCGAACTGATCGACAAAAGGAAGGGGAATTAGGATGAGTTTGCTAAAAAAATACATCTTGGAGCAAGTGGCAGCTCATCGATTGCAAGAGAAGGAAGCACTTCCTTTGCTGAAGGAACTGTCCTCTGCCACCGTAAATACACGCCAAGATATCGCGATCATCGGTATGGCTTGTCGTTTTCCCGGAGCCAGCAGCCTCGAAGAATACTGGAACAATTTGCAACAGGGGCACGATTCAATCAGTGATATCCCTGCTGCAAGGCGTCCGGATGTCGAGCGGGTAGCGAGAGAATTTTTAAACGACACAGATTTTAAGTATGAGCGGATGGGGTATCTCGATCACGTAGACTTATTTGATCATGCGTTTTTCGAGATATCACCTGCAGAGGCTCGAACCATGGATCCTTATCAGCGGATGTTTCTCGAGTTGGCATGGGAAACATTTGAACATGCCGGGTATAGCGAGAAGATGATCAGCGGTTCTCCTACAGGCGTATTTCTGGGATATTGTGACAATGAATCACAATACCAGCGTGTGCTGAAGAACGTTGATTCGTCCTCGCTGGCTGGCAACGTTGCAGCAATTATCGCTTCGCGAATTTCCTATTTGCTGAATCTGTCAGGTCCGAGCCAACTGATTAATACATCTTGCTCTTCCTCCTTGGTCGCTCTGCACCAAGCATGTCAAGCCATTGGAAATAACGATTGTCGAATGGCTCTCGTAGGCGGAGTTAACCTTTCCCTGTTTCCGATTCAACAAGATACTGACTTTGGCATCGTTTCTGTAGATCGCAAAACCAAAGCTTTTGATGACTTTGCTGATGGAACAGTATGGGGAGAAGGTCTTGGCGCTGTTCTTTTGAAATCCTACGATCAAGCAGTCAAGGACAACGACTATATCCATGCCGTGATCAAAAGCACAGCGGTCAATTGTGATGGCCGTTCTACCAGTATTACAGCGCCCAATGCGATTTCCCAGTCTGCTTTGTTGCGAACAACATGGGAGCGGGCGCGAATCAATCCGGAGAGCATCTCCTATATTGAGGCACATGGAACAGGGACAAGACTAGGCGACCCTGTAGAGATTGAAGGGATCATGCATGCCTTTCAGAAAGTTTCAAAACGTAAGCAATTTTGCGCAATAGGCTCGGTCAAAAGCAATATCGGGCACACGATAGCGGCATCAGGTCTGGCTGGAATCATTAAGACGGCTCTGATGATGAAGCATCGTCAGATTCCGCCGACGCTGCATGTGAAACGGCCGAATACCTTAATTCCTTTTATCGATTCACCTGTTTATATAAATGATGTACTAAAGGCTTGGGATGTAGAGGCGGACCAACCTGTGAGGAGAGCTGGGGTAAGTGCATTCGGCTTGAGCGGGACAAACGCCCACGTCATATTGGAAGAGCCTAAGCGTGAGGCGACACCCGTTTCAGAATCTGGCGATTACCTCATTACGTTATCTGCCAAAACAAGTGAGTCACTATGGGATTTGCTCGAGAAATACCAAGCATTTTTATCAGCGTCTTCTGACCAATCCCTTCTTGATATGTGTGCAACTGCCAATACGGGGCGCGGACACTATCGATATCGGCTTGCCTTCATTATCAACAGCAAAGAGGACTTTTTGCAGAAGATCCATCGCTTGTGCGCGGGAGAACGGATGGAGGACGGTGCTCCGCTTATTGATGGGAACCAGGTGTTCTACGGGGTATTGAATTCCCGTGGGGAAGGTTCATTGCCGATCAGCATGCAAATAGACAGCTCTAACCCAGTAGAAATGGCAAAACAGTACGTGCGAGGGGTGCCTATCAATTGGCTTGAATACTACCGTCCAGTCAAATGGAAAAAGGTACCTTTGCCAACTTATTCCTTTGCCAAAAACCGTCACTGGGTGCAATCGGATCAACCTGCAAACGACACGGTTGCGGGGTCCGCTACTGTAGCATCTGAGGCGGCACATGAGAACGAAACAGCTGATGTTCATAAAATTGCTTCCACCTTCTTTACTTTTGGGGAAACGTTACTGAATCAGGTGAATGTCCAAAAGCAAACGGGCTTGGAAGAGGATGAGACTTTTTATTCCGGCTTGTCATCGCTTGAATGCTTCAATCAACTGGGCGTTTTCCATAAGCAGGTTCAAACGTATTCGTTGGAAGAATTGCGTGAAGCTGTAGGGCTTGATGAAAGAAATGAGCATCTTTTCCAACTCATGCTCGGACTCGTCGTTCAAGCGGCCCTTGTTGAACAAGTTGCAGGAACCTATCGACTTGCTGCTCAAGCAGAGGGTCTTGATGCGGAAACGTTTTATCAGGATTGTCTGGATCGCTATCCGAATGAGCGAGATACGTTCACCCAATTAAAAGCGTGCTTTGCCCATTACTCAACTATCATGACAGGGCAGACCGTACTTGTGTCGAACGGTACCTCTGACTTTTTCAAGTCGTATGCGGATCGCATTACTCTTGGAAACCCTTCTGGACTTATGGCTGTGGAAACAATTGTTCAATACATCCATTCGTTTGACCGTCCTGTTCGAATTCTGGAGCTCGGAGGCGGTTCAAGCAGTCTTACTCGCTTATTGCTGCCGAAGATTGAGAAACAAGATGTCACCTATCTGTTTACGGATGGTGCGCAATCGTCTCTCGTAGAGGTAGAAAAAGAGTTCCAAGAAGTGTACCCGTTTGTACAATTCCGCCTGTTCAACATGGAGCAGGCCCCAGCCGAGCAAGGCTTCGATTTACATGCGTACGATGTGATTATCGCGAATAACGCTATTCACAAGGCGAAGGATGTTCGGGCATCCTTATCGATTTTGCATCAGTTGCTTGCAGAGCAGGGCGTGCTGTTCGCGATCGAGCTCGTGAAAAATCGTTCAACGGCAATTGTGATCGGGGGGCTTGCCGCAGACTGGTGGCAGCACGAAGATACCGATTTGCGACAGCAAGCCAGACTGATGGATGCCTCACGTTGGGAAAAGGCGCTTCGGGATACGAACTATCAATCGGTTGCCATTTATCCGTCGTCAACAGCGCTGCTTGATCTTTCTGATTCAGCCTTATTGATCGGACACTCAGCGTATACGCCACAAGAGTATCGAGAGTGGCTCTACCAGATCAATTGGCAAACGAAAGAGCTGACAACCAATCATCAGACCCAGCGTCCAGGAATCTGGCTGGTGTTTCAAGATGAAGGCGGTGTAGGAGAAACGCTTGCTGACGCGATGACATCGGACGGACATGAAGTGTTCAGACTTCGCAGTGGTGAGGCTTTTGCCTCCGTCTCTTCCCACGAGTTTATCCTAGATCCCAACCAGCCGGCAGATCTGCGGCGTGTGTTCGAGAGACTCGGGGACAAAAAGGAAAAGCTGACTGGGATTATCCACTTATGGAGCTTGACCTCAGGCGCCCAAAAGCCAAATGACCTCGGACAGCTAGAAGCCCTTGAGTCAGCGCAACATCTGGGAGTGTACAGTCTGTTTCATTTGACACAAGCGTTGCTTGAGCTGGATCTGAAGCAGGTGCTTGATTTACGGATCGTCTCAAACTACGCACAGGCAGTAGATGAGAACGGACCTGTTTATCCAGAAAAAGCTCCTTTGTTCGGTCTAGCCAAGGTTATCTCGCAAGAAAATCCAAAACTGCAGTGTTTTAGCCTAGATCTCGCAACAGAGGGGCGTTCAACATCGCAGTTAGCTGGTCAGCTTCTAGCGGAAATTCGCTGCAATCGAGATGACACTTTGGTTGCCTATAGAGGAAATCGCATCGTACCAGAAATGAATCGCAGCGATATCGATAAAATTCCGAAACGGCTTGTAGAGATACGTGAAAATGGCGTTTACTTGATCGCCGGAGGTACAGGAAAACTGGGCCTGGCATTTAGTAAGCATCTGGCTGCTCAAAAAAATGTGACGCTCGTGCTGATTAATCGTTCTCCACTTCCATCTAACCACGAGTGGCAAGAGCGTTTACAGCATCCAGACTGCAATGGTGCTGAGGCACGAAAGCTGAAAGCACTGCTTGAGCTAGAGGAAATGGGAGCGCAGGTAGTCTGCTACGCAGCCGATGTGTCTGACCGTCAGCAGATGGAGGATATTTCCGCGCAAGTCCGTGCTCGTTACGGACCGATCAACGGCATTATCCAATCCGCGGCGCATATCACCTTCGAGACGATTCAGACGAAGAAGTTTTCCCATTTTCAAAATGGCTTGAAAGCGAAGATGGCGGGCACAGTCATTCTGGATCAGATAGCTGAACCGGAGCACTTGGATTTCTTTGTAATCTTTTCATCGCTTGCTTCGATTTGGGGTGGAGCGACTGGAAGTGACTATGTCTCGTCCAACTGCTTCCTGGATGCCTATAGTGCAGCTCGGAATCGAACGGGAAAACCAACGATAGCTTTGAACTGGTATGCGTTTGAAGGCATAACAGGTCCTGGTTTTATCGGATACATGCCGATGGATGGAGCAATTCAAGCCTTTGATGCATCGCTGTCTTGCCAAACTGAACACCTGATCATTGGACAATTTGATTTGCAAGTGCTGAAGGAATGGGCACCGTCTCTGAAAGTAAAGCTCGGAGATACGATCTTCGCAAACGGAAAGTCTCATAAAGAACGCGAAGCACCATCCACAGTGATCATGCAAAACCGAGTTGCTTTGTCTGGCAGGGAGGAAGGCGATCGCTACACTTTGTTGGAGCAAGCCTTAGGACAGATTTGGTCCGATGTGTTAGGTTACACCGAATTGAGCATCGACGACGACTTTTTCAGGCTGGGTGGCGATTCTCTTTTGGCAATCGGTATCGTTTCCCGTGTCTCCAAGCAGATGCAAAAAGAGATTACGATCACCGACCTATTTCAAACACCGACGATCCGTCAATTAGCTGTATTGATGGCTCCGAATGAAGAAACAGCTGTGTCAGCGATCCCTGTAGCAGAGCATCGGGAAGCGTACCCCGCCACCTCGTCTCAGCAGAGAATTTATGTGCTGGAACAAATGCAGGAAGGGGCAGTTGCCTACAACATCCCAACAATCATGATGCTTGAAGGTGAGCTGGATAGAGAGGCTTTCGAACGTGCATTTGTCTCGCTGGTGCAGCGACATGAGTCGTTGCGCACCTCATTTTCCATCGTAGATGGAGTTTTGATGCAAACGGTTCAGCCGAGCGTAGATTTTACGTTGGCGTATAGTGAAGTCGACGAGAACGAGGCCAAGAGAACGGTCGAACAATTTATTCAACCATTCAACTTATCAAAAGCACCGCTTGTACGCGGTATGCTCATTCGCATGGATGTCAACAAACACTTGTTGCTGTTTGACATGCATCACATTATTTCCGATGGTGTGTCCATCAACATTTTGATCCGCGAGTTCTTCCAATTGTATCAGGGACTCGAGTTGCCCGAGCTGCGGATTCAATATAAAGACTACAGTGTGTGGCAATCAGAGCAGCTGGGTAATGGGGTATTGGCCGCTCAGGAGAAATTCTGGCTAAAAGAGCTGGATGGAGAACTTCCTGTGCTTAATCTGCCTACGGACCACCCTCGACCGTCCGTCCAGAGCTTTGAAGGAGATGTCCTGACCTTTGAGATTCCTCAAGAGAGGACACAGAAGATACTGGCACTGGCAAAAAACAATGGTTCAACCTTGTATATGACGCTACTGGGAGCGCTCACCATTATGCTGTCGAAATACGCTGGCGAAGAAGACATTATCATTGGATCGCCAGTGGCTGGCCGTCATCATGCAGACCTGGAAAATATCGTGGGTGTCTTTTTGAACACACTGGCGATGAGAAACTTCCCGCGAAGTGATCGAACTGTGGCGGATTTCCTTCAGGAAGTAAAAGAACGGGCACTGGCGGCGCTCTCTCATGCCGACTATCCGTTCGAAATGCTGGTGGATCGTCTGACGCTGCCAAAAGATACGGCGCGCAACCCACTGTTTGATGTGATGTTCATTCTGCAAAATACCGGCGATGCGAAGGGAAGCATGAGTGCAAATGGCCTGACGCTCTCTCCTTATCCATTTGAACAGCGCTCTGCCCAGTTTGATCTGACCTTTGACATCATTGAGCGAGAACAGCGCCTGATTGTCGATATCGAATACAGCAACAAGCTGTTCAGCAAAGAGACGATTGCGTCGATGTCTACACATTTCCAGAAGATTCTGGAGCAGATGGTGGAAGATCCTAAACAGTTGATCGGCAAGATGTCCATGCTGGCAGCAGAAGAACGCTTGCTGCTGATTGAGCAATGGAATGACACGAGCTTGGAATACTCTCGTGAAAAAACAGTCGTCCAGCTCTTTGAAGAAGTAGCGGCAAAACAGCCGAACGCGTTAGCTGTAACATGCGGAGATGAGAAAGTCACTTATGCGGAATTAAATAAGCGAGCAAACCAAGTAGCCCGTTTGATCAAGCAACATGACGTCACTGCTGATACTTGCGTGGGTCTTTTGACGAATCGCTCTGTAGAAATGATGGTCGGACTCTTGGCGATCTTGAAAGCAGGTGCTGCATTTGTTCCGATTGATCCGCACTATCCAGAAGAACGCATTTCCTATGTTTTGGAAAACAGCATGACTCGCCTCGTCTTAACCCACGATTCTCTGGCAGAGAAGCAGTGGGGAAGTGTTGTCCGAGTGGATGTAAATGATTCTCGGGTGGAGATGCAAGATCACTCCAATCTTCCGCCACAGGCTACACCTGGCGATCTCGCCTATGTCATTTACACATCGGGTTCTACAGGCAAGCCTAAAGGCGTTATGGTTGAGCACGGCAATTTGATGAGCTTCTGCTCAGGGATCGGGAAACATATCGATTTTGCCAGCGCAGACAAAATGTTGGCTGTGACGACGATTTCGTTTGATATTTTTCTGCTTGAAACGATTGTACCGCTGACGAAAGGGATGACAGTGGTCATTGCAACCGAGCAGCAGCAAGCCGACCCGCAGGTGCTCAAGGAGTTGATTTTGCAGAAAGAAATCACTTTCCTTCAACTGACTCCATCCCGTCTACAGCTCATGCTGGAAGAGAAGAGCAACTTGCACGCACTTGACTGCCTGAAAGCGATCCTGCTTGGAGGAGAAGCCCTTTCATCATCTTTGTTCCAACGGCTTCGCACACAGACCAAGGCAAGACTTTACAATCTGTACGGTCCAACTGAAACAACGATCTGGTCTACGGTTCAGGACTTGACCGAGGCAGAAGAAGTAACGATTGGCGCGCCGTTGCCCAATACACAAGTCTACATCCTTGATGAGCATCTACAAGTGCAGCCGATGAAGATCACTGGCGATCTTTACATTGCAGGGGATGGGGTAACGAGAGGTTACTTCGGTCAGCCAACTCTGACGGATGAGCGCTATATCCCTAATCCGTTTAAACCTGGTCAACGTATGTACAAAACAGGTGATCTCGCGAGATGGCTGCCGGACGGACGTGTTGAATATGTGGGACGATCCGACTTTCAGTGCAAAGTACGCGGTTATCGGATCGAATTGGGTGAGATTGAAAGTGCTCTTTGTCAGCACCCGGATATTACGGAAGCGGTGGTCAGTGTGCGAGATACTGCCAGCAATCCTTACCTGTCTGCGTACTATATGGCAGAGCGAACGTTGGACAGTGATGAATTGCGAGCCATGCTGAGCAGAAGCTTACCCGATTACATGATTCCGCATTTCTATACGCATATGAGTATGTGGCCGCTGACACCAAACGGAAAACTAGATCGCAAATCATTGCCAGAGCCTGATTCACTCCAAGACAAGCACACCGAATATCAAGCCCCGGCTACCAGACTGGAAGAACAGGTGGCGGGCATCTGGCGGGAAGTGCTTAAGCGTGAAACGGTCGGTATGCAGGATAACTTCTTCCAAATAGGCGGTACTTCGCTTTTACTGGTGCAAGTACATGCCAAGCTTGAACAGCTTTACCCTGGACGGGTTCGAATTGCCGATTTGTTTGCTCATCCTACACTGTTCAGTCTTACCAAATTTTTGAAGAATGCCGCTTTAGATATAGCAGATGAACAAGAGGAAACCGATCCAACCACTTATTGGTTGAAGGAGCTGGATCGTGTCTCGCTTATAGAGTTGCCACCTCAGTATTGGACAAATGGAGAAGCGAATGCGGACACGAACTGGGTTCAATTCTCACTTACTGATGAACTGTTTGAAAATGTGCAGCAGGTAAGTCAAATGGAAGATGTTGAGGTAATAGACGTTCTGCATTCGATGTATCTATACCTCATGGCGGAATTGACAGAACAGCAGGATCTTTATATGGAAGTGGCTGTCGCCAAGGGGCTGCAGATGAATGCCTATCCATTCCGGGTGAACATGTTAGAGGTCAACACCTTCTTCGATCTATTCAAGCAGGTGCAGCAGAAACGACAGCTCATTGAGAAAATGACGGGGGAAGCCTCGGTGTGGCTAAAAAAATTACGGACGGATCGCGACGATGGAACCATTATTCCATTCTTCGGCAGTGTCAATGAGTTTACAGATGCATCGTTCACACACCATGAACATGAGCTAACCTTCTGGATCAAGGAAGGAAAAGACGTGATAGATATCGTGTGTGCATTCGACCCTGATTGCCTCCGGGCAGAAAAAGTCACGGAGATGACTCAGGATTACCAGCAATTGCTCAGGATGCTAGTGAATGAATACATGACGTAGAGAAGGGTGATCAAAAATGGACAAAATCGCACTCTTATTCCCGGGACAAGGTTCGCAATATGTTGGAATGGGCCAAGCATTATGTGAGGCCCATCCCATTGCTGCTCGTACCTTTGAAGAAGCCAGTGATGCGCTTGGATTTAACCTGCAAACACTTTGTTTTGCAGGGGATGTACAAGAACTGACCAAAACAGAGCACGCACAGCCAGCAATCCTGACGGCAAGTGTCGCAGCCTTCCGCGTTTATTCACAGGAAATGAACATCGAACCAAAGTGGGTGGCTGGTCACAGTCTGGGCGAGTTTACGGCCCTGACTTGTGCCGCTGCTATCCAGTTTGCAGATGCCGTCCGCCTTGTCTATCGCCGAGGTCAGTTCATGCAGGCGGCTACGCCGCAGGGTGTCGGAGCCATGTCAGCAATCTTCGGGTTGAATGCTCAACTTGTCGAGGAGATTTGTCGGGAACATTCTCGTGACGATGCGATCGTCGTGGTCGCGAACCATAACTCCGCTGATCAGATCGTCATCTCCGGACATGCACATGCGGTGCGGCAAGTAGAAGAAGCGTGCAAGCAGCATGGCTCGACTTCCGTAGTCAGCCTCAAGGTGAGTGCGCCTTTCCATTCGCCACTCATGGTGCAAGCAGCCGAACAATTAAATGAAGAATTGAAGCGATACACGTATAGCGATCCCAAATGGCCTGTGATTTCCAATGTGACAGCACAACCATATATCCATGCAGATCAACTTGTCGATTTGCTCACAGCCCAGACAACTAGCCCTGTTCGCTGGCAATCCACGATGGATTACTTGGTAACACAGGGAGCGAATACCGTAATTGAGCTCGGTCCAAAAAATGTGCTGACAAATTTGGCCAAAGGATATCCCCTTCGTGCCTTTGCCTTTGACAAGCAGGGGGAGATCAATCGTTATCAGCAAGAGATTCAGGATGCTAAAACGCATAATCAAGCAGCAATTGCCCAATTGGTCGATTCTTGCATTGCGATTGCTGTTTGCACGAAAAACCGCGGTCTCGATGAAGAGGCGTACCAGCAAGGGGTGATCGCTCCTTATCAAGCTCTTCAACAACTGAGGCAACAACTGGAACAAGGAGAAAAAGAGGGGGGCTATGGAGATGTAAGCGAAGCTTTTTCGCTGCTTCGTATGATCTTGCAAACAAAAAAAGCGCCTGACGCGGAACAAGCCATGCGCTTTGAACAGCTGACCAGCAAACCGGACTTGCAACAGCGATTTCCTGAGATCGGCAACGAATGGCAAGCAAGCTAAGCCGAACAAGGTGAGCAGAGGACCCAAGGAGGAAGAATGCAGTGAGCAAGCCATTAGGACTTAACCGAGTCAAACTGAATAAACAGCCGACGGATGCTCATTCAACAGACAGCAAACCCAATCAACATGATATTGCGGTGATTGGTGCTGCTTGCCGATTCGGAAGCGCAGAAAACCCAGCAGACTTTTGGCATCTGTTGCAAGCTGGTCAAGATTGTGTGCGAGAGCTTCCCAAAGAGCGCCAGAATGATTTGATTCCATTGTTACTCGCCAAAGGGTTGACGATGGAACAAATTCAATTTCGAGAAGCTGCCTATCTGAACGAAATTGATAAGTTCGATCCGCAGCTCTTCGGTCTTTCTCCTAAGGAAGCCAGCCAGATGGACCCAAACCAGCGCTTATTTCTGCTGACATGCTGGGAGGCGATTGAGGACGCTGGATATGGTGGAACGATGCTCGCGGGTAGCCGTACGGGTGTATATCTGGGATTTAGCAGTGATTTTGGTGAAGAGTATAGACGAATGATTCGAGAGCTGGAACCAGATGCGCTGTCCACCTCGATCATTGGCAATATGAAATCGGTGATCGCTTCTCGCGTATCCTACCTGTTGGATCTCAAAGGTCCGAGCATGCTTGTGGATACGTCCTGCTCCTCTTCGCTGATGGCTGTTCATCTGGCATGCCAAGCAATTCGTCGAGGAGAATGTGAAATGGCGCTGGCTGGCGGTGTCAAGCTCATCTTGCTGTCTTTACAAGATGGAAGCAATGATTTGGGAATTTTATCGCAATCTGGTCGTACTCGACCTTTTGACAATGATTCAGACGGTACAGGTGTCGGTGAAGGCGTTGGCGCCGTTTTGCTGAAACCGTTGACAAAGGCTCTTGCAGACGGGGATTCGATTTATGCCGTGATCAAGGGAAGCGCCGCCAATCAAGACGGCCATTCTTTCGGGCTTACGGCGCCAAATTCATTGGCACAAGCCGAAGTGATTCAGCAGGCATGGAAAGACGCGCAGATTGATCCCGAAACCCTTTCCTATATCGAGGTGCACAGCATAGGTACCAAGCTGGGTGATCCTATGGAGATGGATGGGCTGGAGAGAGCGTTTCGCCCATACACAAACCGGCGCCAATTTTGCGGGATCGGCTCGGTAAAGACGAACATCGGTCACACCGACCACGTAGCGGGGATGGCTGGTCTTTTCAAGGTGATTCTGTCTCTTAAACAAAAGCAGATACCTCCGCATTTGCACTTTCAGCGCGCGAATCGGATGATTCCTTTTGAACAATCTCCCATTTACATCCACGACACATTGACAGAGTGGGAACCAGAGCAAAGCGTGCGACGGGCTGGAATCAGTTCCTTTGGGATGAGTGGAACCAATGTGCACCTCGTAGTAGAGGAAGCACCAGGATTCATACAGCCCCCCAAGCAAGACGAAGGGATTCAGGCTATTGCTTTATCCGCTAAAAGCAAGGAGAGCTTGCTCAATCTGTTACTCCGTTTTCAGAAGTGGATAAGCAAGCCCGTGGAGGAACTGCCGACATTGGAAAGTCTCAGCTTTACGGCAAATACGGGCCGCAGTCACTACGGCTACCGCTTGCTGCTGATTTGCAGGGACATGGACGATTTTGCCGTAAAAATCTCCAAGTTGTGCGCGAGCGACTGGACAACACTTTCTGAACCAGATATTTTCTTTGGCTGGCACAAGGTTATCTCTCAGGAAGTAGCTGATAGAGAACCTGGGATACTGACTGAGGCAGAACAGCAAGCGATGAATAAGGCGGCCCATGCTTTTTTGCAAAAGCTTTTATTGGCACAAAGCAAAGAGTTATCTGATCTGAAAGAGCTCGGCGAATTGTATGTGAGCGGGGCAGATGTACGCTGGAGTGCCATGTATACGTTTAAAAAGCCGCGCCGCGTGCACCTCCCTGTTTATCCGTTTGAGCGTAAACGTTGTTGGCTGGACATCTCTTCTCTTCATTCTCTTGCCCTTGGCAAGGATGCCGGGAGAGAAAAAGACAATGTTGCACCGCAAATATCTGGAGAAGCGAAGCTGCCAAACGTAGTAGTACGTGGGAGAAAAAATGATACCTACACCGTTTTAGAGCAAGAGCTGGCTCACATTTGGGGATATGTTCTGGGGCTTGAAGAAGTAGATGTCCATGACAATTTTTACGAGCTGGGCGGGGACTCGATCATCGCGATTCGAATGATCAGCGAAATCTCCAAGCGGATGAACCGAGAAGTAGAAGTACAAGACCTGCTTACCCATTTGACGATTTCCGATTTTGCTGCCTATCTTGATGCGGCTGGGCATGAAGTTGAACAGGTTGCGAAAGCAGAGGCAGCTGCTACTTCAGTCCAAACTGGTCAACAACGAAACACAAAATCATTGCATGGCACGCAAATCAAGCGCAGCTCGTATGCCGATGTCAGTCAATTATCTTGGCGTCAATGGAATTGTTATGATCGCGGCCTCGCTTTATTAATGGAGGAGCAGGATGCCCATCTGATTCCGTATTTTAAGCTTTTTCTCGGATTGAAGCGCGGCTATCAACTCGATGCAGAGGGGTACCCCTATTCGTATCGGGAGCATGCTGAGGTTATGGGTTATTTGTCGGATGAGGAGATGCTTTACAAATTTGGCTATCGGGTCAAACTCGTGCCGGTCGCTCGTCTGGATGAATTGCATGAGTCGATCATTCACCAATTGGATCAAGGAAAGCCAGTAATGGTTGCGTTTGACGAGTACTACACTTTTTACACGCCGCAATACCAGAAGGAACATACCGATCATCTCACCGTCATCACTGGCTATGACCATGACAAGCAGGTTTATACGATCATCAATCACAATCATTTGACTCGCGGGCAAGCTCAACGAATCCAGTACGATAAATTTTCCACAACGTATCAAACGCTTGAGGAGATTTATGCAAATGTAGAGCCGCATTCTCGGCTTATCATGGTGCTTGATCGCGTTTCAGATGAAGAAGCAATCTTGCGTGCCAGCGCGGAACAGGAGTTGCTGCGTTTACTAAAAGTGGTCGAAAGTAAACAGCAAGTTGGTCGTGAACTAACGCTGTTGCTGTCACTTACGGAGCAGCCAGACACCTATTTTCATGAAGCCAATTTAAACGAGCTCTACGTTCAATTAGGCGGGAAAGAACTGTGGGTGGAAACATTATTGGACTGTTACATTCCACAGGCGGATCAGTCTGTACGCGAACTGGCGGAGGACATTTTGCAGACATCCATTAACGTGGTGAATCGCTATGCCCTTAGCTTATACAAAGAAAAAATGTTGAAGCGATCCGATATGGAAGCTGCTGTCGATAAGCTGAGGTCTCTCACCCGTCAATTTTTGCAACAAGTATTTGCCTTGCGAGAACGTGATTCGGATATCCGATAGTCGCATGTGGTTACCATTACGATAGACAGGAAGGAGAGTGCTCATGTCTCTCACCGAGATTCAACCTAGCAAGCATCCGAACCTGGATTGCATCGGCGCTTCTATCTACACGGTTCTGAAATACCTGAACTTTTCCGCCTTGGAAACAGCTTGGAAGCAGTGCGGTGCCATCTATCTTAAAACGCAGGATTCTCCTTATGGAGATGTAAACGGTCAATACATGAGAACAGTCGCAGAGCTGGAGTGGATTCATAATATCCGCGTAGAAGGACGGGCTGAACCGGAAGACGACCTGTTTTTGGCAAATATTCAAGAACGTTTGGAACGGGAGATACCGACAATCGTCCTCTGCAATATGGCAGAACTCCCGTACAACCCTTATTATCAGGACCTGCCTGAAATGCATAGCATCATTGTCACAGGAAGAGAAGATAATCAGCTTCTGATTGTAGATGATTACTACCGCTACAAAGGTCTGTTGCCCATCGAGCAATTTTTACAGGCAAGTAACTCTTCCTATCGGGATGCAGGCACAGGAGAATGGTATCCACTCCACAATCGATCATTTGAATTGGTACTTTCAGAGTCCCTGCATCCGACGCCCGATCAGTTGCTGGAAGCGGTCAGGAGCAATCTCAGCGTACTAGAGGGTCGTTGCGACATAAGTCAAATCAAGCGGGAGTTGGATGTACCTGATGATGTTAACGTCGAGGTTGGGCTGAAATCCCTTGATCCTTTTCTCGAAGACGTAGAGGCTTTTCTCGCTAGCGGAGTGGAGATTACTGACGATCATCTCGATATCCTTAACCACAGCTTGATCAGCATGGCACAGACACGAGCGATGTATGCCAATGTCCTGCAGGCGATCAGTGAGAAGTACGAAAACTTTGCAGATCTTGCCGAGCAGTATCGCAGTATCGGACATCAATGGAAAATTACGACCAATATGATTCTTAAGGCGTTTGACAGTAATCGCAGTGACATGGTTCATCGCGTTCTGCAAAAAATCAGCAGCATAAAAACGCAGGAATTTGAGGCGGTCGTCAAAACAAGAGAAGTACTGGAACGGGTTGGCGTTGTTGTGTAAGCATCTACCACTTGGAGGGACTCCTATGGAAAGAGAAAACGAAGTATACGAGACGCTCCTCCGGTTGTTTTCTGAGTACGTGAACGAAAGCGGAGAACTTACGGAGTACATTGATTCATTGACCTTTATCAAGTCGGTCGTAAAGGTTGAAAAAGAGTTTGGCATTGAATTCGATGATGACATGCTCCATTTGGAAAACTTTCAAGATATGAAAACGTTGGCAGGTTACATTCAGAAAAAAATGGATGCAAAATCTGCCTAATCGAAGGGCCAAGATGTATACGGTCGATCGGACGAAGACGGGAAAAATCGGGAGTGAGGGCTCAATATGCTAACGAAAATGATGGCCATAAGTCAGATGATTGGCAATACGCCTTTAAACAAACTTGAGCATGAGCACATCAATCTGTTTTGTAAGCTGGAATACAACAACCTCATGGGAAGTGTAAAAGTGAGGCCGGCCTTTTACATATTACAAGAGGCGATCAAAAGAGGAGAGATCACGCAGGAAACTACTGTAATCGAGTCTTCTTCGGGAAATTTTGCTATCGCTTTGGCGACTTTGTGCAAGAGACTGGGAATTAAATTTATCCCAGTGATTGATCCAAATATCAATCCCGTCTATGAGAACTTGCTCAGGGTAATTTCCCATGAGGTCGTAAAAGTAACGGACCGTGACGAGACAGGAGGATTTCTCCTAACGCGCATCCAAACGGTCAATCGCCTGCTGAATGAGACGAATAACTCGTTTTGGACCAACCAGTACGGAAATCCGGATAGCGCTCGTGCCCATTACTTCGGACTGGGAACTGAGATCGCAGACAGCTTCGAGACATTGGACTATGCGTTTATCGGCGTTAGCTCTGGCGGCACGATTACGGGAATCTCGCAGCGATTGAAGGAACGTTTTCCTGACATAAAAATCATTGCTGTCGATACGGTAGGCTCGGTGATTTTTGGGCAAGAGCCACAAAAACGATACATCCCTGGAATTGGATCGAGCATGCGGCCTGACATACTCAAGGGCGCGATTATTGATGAGGTCGTTCATGTTTCGGAGGAGGACACAGTTGATGCTTGCTATCAGCTGTACACTGAGCATGGCATTTTTGCTGGAGGATCTTCTGGGACTTCCTACTGGGCGATTAAAAACTATTTCAAAGATCAAAAGCACGTAGTCAAGCCAAATGTTGTCTTTTTATGTCCAGACGGTGGTATGCCATATGTCAATACCGTTTACAACCAGGAATGGGTTCAGTGGTTGCATCAGCAAAAGCATTCTTTCGTTGGCAATTAAATAGTGTCCAATCAAATTTACTACGATAAGCAGGGTGGGATGTACGATGTTATATCTAAACACGAGTGATATTGAAAAGGTCGGCAAGAATTGGAAGGAAACCATTGATGTCATTGAACATGCTGTGCATTCCTTACAAAAGGAAGATTATGCACAGCCGATTAAACCTTACTTGCGCTATCATGACATGTCAAACCGCATTATTGCCATGCCAGCATTTGTAGGCGGAGATACTTACATGGCGGGAATCAAGTGGATTGCCAGTTTCCCGAAAAACCTCCAAGAGGGTATCCAACGCGCGCATTCGATTACCATCCTGAACGAAGCCAGAACGGGTAAGCCTGTGGCAACGATAAATACGGCCCTTGTTAGCGGCATTCGAACTGCTTCTGTTTCCGGTCTTCTCCTCAAGCATTACGAACAAGTACGTCCCCTGCAAAATGTAACGGTCGGAATTATCGGATTTGGTCCGATTGGCAGACTTCATCTACAAATGGTTACGGCCATGTTAGGAGAGAAGATCGACAAGGTGGTTCTCTATGACATTGCGGGTATCCAGCAGGAGCATATTCCGGCTGAGATAAAAGAGAAAACGGTTATCGCGCAAACGTGGGAAGAAGCATACTGCGAGGCAGATGTGTTCATTACGTGCACGGTATCACCGCATGGTTTTATTGACAAGCAACCAAAACGTCATTCCTTGTTGTTAAATGTGTCGTTACGCGATTTTACACCAAAAATTCTCGACTATACCCGCTCCATTATCGTAGATGACTGGATCGAAGTTTGCCGTGAGAACACAGACATCGAAATCATGCATCTGGAGAGAGGCTTGCAAAAAGAAGATACCAAGTCCATCACAGATATCGTTTGCCTTGACCAGATGAAAGAGTTTCCACAAGATGAGCCCATCATGTTTAATCCGATGGGGATGGCGATTTTTGATATCGCCATTGCTGCCTACTATTACAAACAAGCACTCTCGCAGGGGATCGGTACTCACTTGCAAGACTAACTGGAGGTTACCATTTTGTACGATGTGCTGGCAAATCTAAAACTGGTAGAGTCATCTCGTATTTGTTTGCACGAGTCACATGAAAACAAGCGACTACACAAGACCAGACAGATCATTGAGGAGGAAGGGATTTTGCGCCATCCTCCGCTGGCGATTCTCATGCAAAACGGCCAGTATTTGATCATTGATGGGGCACATCGGACCTTTGCTCTTCAAGCGCTTGGGTGCAAACATATCCCCGTACAGGTAGTGGAGCATGAGGATTTTCACTTAGATATGTGGGATCATATTGTGCCAGTCGCTGCATGGTTGCAGTCAGTGGAGCAAGATTCTGTGTTTCGATGGGAAACAGAGCGTTTACGAGAAACGCCTGTGGCAGAAATGAAGATAGGGAACAAGGAACGCTTCTATCTGTACCCAAAGGAGAATCGGCAGGATGATGAGTGGCGAATGACGCTATGGCGTCAATTAGTGGACAGTTATAACTATAGCCACCCGGTGCATCGTCTGCCCACAGGGATGCTCGAATGGCCAGAAACAGGAGCCGCCTTGATACGGTTCCCGCCGATCAGTCTGGCGGAATTGGAGCGTATCGTATCGGAAGGGCACGTTTTGCCTGCGGGTGTTACCCGTTTTGAAATAGACGGGCGTCTATTAAACTTGTGTATTCCGATTAGCCTATTGAAACAGGAGCAAATCGAGCTAGAACAGTGGGAGCGATTGGTTAAAAAATGGAGAGAAACCTTGCGCCTCTACTCGAAACCCGTGTATATGTGCGATGCGTAATAAGGAACCGTGGCGAGTTTGATTCGCCACGGTTTCTATCCAATCCCAATTACATCACGTACTGGTTGCGGTCTTTCCCACAGACGCAGTGCCTAAAAAGGAGTGGATCATTCTGCAAAAGATCATAGATGAGTCGAGACGAAAACTAGCGTTCTGGCTAATGTGTCTGGTTCTCGTACTTTCCGGCAGTATACCCGTGTACGCTGAAACGAGCGTTCGACAGGATACGGAAATCGCAACAGCAATCGAACAGCTGGTCAATAAAACCATGGAGTCCGAAAAAATCCCGGGTGCAGCCGTTGTGGTCGTCAAAGAGGGGAAAACCCTTTACAAGCAATCGTTTGGTTTCTCTGACACCCAAAAGCAAGAGCCGGTTACTGCTGACACATTGTTTGAAATCGGATCGAACTCCAAAGCCTTTACAGCGCTAGCAGTTCACCAGCTTGTCGAGCAAAAGCGACTTTCGCTGGACGACCCGGTACAGAACTATATCCCGTGGTTTCGCGTTACCTATAAAGGACAACAGGAAACGATCCAGATTAAGCATTTGCTGTATCATACTAGCGGGATTCCGTTTGAAAGCATTGGTTCCATCCCTATTTCTTCCAGTGAGAATGCGATCGAAGAAACTGTGCGAGCGATCAATCATGCTGAACTGGTTCGCAAGCCAGGCACCGAGTATGAATACGCCACCATTAACTACGATATCTTGGGCTATGTGGTCGAGAAAATCACCGGAGAGTCCTATGAGCAGTATGTACAGCAACAAGTCATTGCCAAATTGGGGCTAACCGATACCTTTTTGAAGGCACAGGCACCCGTGGAGGAGATGGCAAGAGGACACAAAATCGAGTTCTTTTCCCCACGCGTGTATGATGCGCCGGAATATCGTGGAAATACGCCAGCGGGTTATGTCGTTTCCAATTTAAACGATATGGAACGATGGTTGCAGATTCAGATGGGGTTGGAGGCATCTGCGTTTCGTCCCGAGCTGGTACGAGCTTCCCATCTTCCTGATCGTTCGGTAGCTCCTGCGACAGACGGTTTCTCGTATGCGTCAGGCTGGATGATTTATCAGGATGGTGGAGGGCAAATTTCGCACGGCGGCAATAACCCTGCATTTTCTTCGTACATGGTATTTCGTCCAGAGGAAAAGCTGGGAGCCGTCGTTTTGACCAATATCAACTCGTTAAACGCATTTGTTATCGCAGAAGGGGCCGTCAATCTCGCACTAGGGAAAGAAGCTCCCGTAGTCGTGTCTGACACCAATCTTCAAGCGGATCGTATGGCAAGCATTTCTCTCGTGATCCTTGGTATCCTTTTGTTGGTACTTGGTGGGGGGATCGTGCAGATTTTCGTGCAAGTTTATCGAGGCGAACGAAAACTCTCCGCGAATGCGGGGCGAATCTGTCTGACATCCTTCGTTGCATTTATTGTCATGGGAATTGTTTTGACAGCCGCCTTATACTATTTGCCAGATGTTTTTTTTATGGGCTTACCATGGGCGTTCATCGAGGTTTGGCTTCCGATCACCATTTTTTACGCCATGTACGCATTGGTGGCAGGACTCGCTCTGTTTAATGTCTACATCACACTCATCCGCTTGTTCCCGAAATCGCAAGAAACATACATGACTTCTATTGTCATACAGGGGCTTATTAGCGGATTTGGGAATGCGCTGATTATTTTTATGATCAATCTGGCGCTCACTTCTACGAACAAATTTCATGCAGCGATTTTCCTGTATTTTCTCCTGGGTATCTTGTTATATATCGTCGGGGAGAAAATGATGCGTAGCCGGCTGATTGTGATTACAAATGAAATCGTATACGAAAAAAGAATGGAACTGATCCGCAAAATTTTTCGGACCCCTTATCAAAAGTACGAGACACTTGATAACGGTGAAATATATGCGGGGTTAAATAACGATACGGAAACGATCAGTACGTTTGCCAATAGTGTCGTTGTGGCACTGACGAGTGGGGTTACACTCGTGTTTTGCTTCATTTATCTGGGCTCGCTGGATCTATACGGATTTTTGTTTTGTCTGGCTGTCATTTTTGTGGCTGTAGGCTTGTATACGCTGGCAGGTCGCTTTGCAAACAAAGTATGGGAGGAAACCAGAGACATCCAAAATGTGTTTTTCTCCTATATCACCGATATGATCGGAGGCTTCAAGGAGCTGTATCTGACGCAGGCACAACGAAAAGAATTTGAAGAAGACATGGAAAGAAGCTGCTCTGACTATCGACATAAGAAATCAGCGGGCCAATTTAAATTTGTGAACGTGTATTTGATTGGGGAATTGCTTTTCGTTGTGGTAATCGGCACGGTTGCCTTTTTATTCCCGGTTCTTTTCCCTTCGCTTCAAAAAGAGATGCTGATTAGTTATGTGTTTGTCTTTCTGTATATGACTGGGCCTGTTCACGGTATTTTGAATGCAGTACCGGAGCTGATTCGGATCAAGATCAGTTGGCAGCGACTGAATGCTTTGCTGGATTCGTTATCAGTGGGAACGAGAAGAGAAGAGGAAAGCTTAGCTGAGCGGAGTTCGCAAGACTTTGAGTCATTTTCAACTGAACAGGTGCGTTTCCGATACAAAAACAAGGAGGGCGAAGAGTTTTCCGTAGGGCCGCTGGACTTCTCTTGCCAAAAAGGGGAAATCGTCTTCATTGTTGGTGGTAACGGTAGCGGGAAGTCAACGTTTGCCAAGCTGATTACCGGATTGTACGAGCAGGATGAGGGCGAGTTTTTCATGAACGGCCAAAAAGTAAATGCTGATCAACGCTGCGAATTCTTCTCCGCGATTTTCAGTGATTTCTACCTGTTTGAGAAGATGTATGGAGTCGATTACCAGGCGAAGCAAGAGGAAGTGAGCAAATATTTAGAGGTGCTTCGCATCGCTGACAAAGTAGAAGTGGATGAAACGGGAAC
The DNA here is from genome assembly GCF_042885155.1 of Brevibacillus sp. NPDC058079. Classification (NCBI taxonomy): domain Bacteria; kingdom Bacillati; phylum Bacillota; class Bacilli; order Caryophanales; family Paenibacillaceae; genus Brevibacillus; species Brevibacillus sp. NPDC058079. The sequence goes on along the minus strand of NZ_JBHVSO010000001.1, from coordinate 1,237,677 downwards.
GTTTAGCACGACGAAGCTGTCTACGGGTCAACGTAAGCGTCTTGCCTTAATGCTCAGTCTGGTAAGAAACCGGCCCATTTTCCTCTTTGACGAGTGGGCAGCAGACCAAGATCCAGAGTATCGTCAATTCTTTTACGAATCCTTGCTACCTGAAATGAAAAGACAGGGCAAATGTGTAATTGCGATCACACATGACGATCGCTACTTCCATCTTGCTGATCAGGTAGTGAAAATGGAGAGTGGGCGAATTATTTCGCAGCAAACGTTTGCACATGCCTGATGGAAAAGCACGCAGAGAAGACCGAACGTGGATGATTCCCGTCGGTCTTTTTTGGCATGAGTGGCACGGCTCCCTTTGATCGGAGATACTAGACAAATAATTCAGACAGCTATATAATTGGAAGCAGTTGGAATAGAATGCAGTAAAATCATGCGGGTGTAGTTCAATGGTAGAACTCCGGCTTCCCAAGCCTGCGGCGTGGGTTCGATTCCCATCACCCGCTCCATACGAAATGGTCGAAAAGCCTTTGATTACAAAGGCTTTTCTTGTTTGTGCGGCACGGTCATTCACTTCCCAAAAAGGAGGTTAGTGATGAGTAGAAGAGTTATAAGAAGTTCCAAATTGTAAAGGATAAGAGTGGGCCAAGCTAAAAAGGAACATAAATTTACATCTCGAATAACTCATGTAATCGGATAGTTAAAAATTTGGTGACAGATGGGAGCTAGATACGATGATAAAAGGTTTCGGGGGAATATTTTGGAGAACTAAGAATCTTGAAGTTATAAAAAAATGGTACAGTGAGGTGTTGAAGATTGATATAGAAAATTGGAATGGGACTGTGATAAAACCCGAATTAGGAAATGAGACTATTTTTTCTTTCTTTACCGAGAATGACAGTTATTTTCCAACAGAACAACAAGTGATGTTAAATTTCCAAGTACATAATCTAGACGAGACTATTAAGCATCTTGAACATATTGGTGTACCTCTTGCAAAGCAAAAAGAGAGTAGTGAATTTGGAAAGTTTATTTGGATTGAAGATCCTGATGGTCGACTTGTCGAGCTTTGGGAGAAATAACGAGTTGTCATTCATTTGCTATTGAACTAACGGGTTCGATTATCAATCTGACGAGAAAACAAATCATCAACGAATGGGCGAAATATTACTACCGAAAATAGAAGAATCACGGGTGTACAGGGAAGTTACACCAACAAAGAGTCCTTCCAGAGTAATTGGGGAAGGACTTTTTATTTGTACCATTCCCGCAGGATTCTCCGTCTTGTGAGTTGAATAAACCAATGAGTTCTCATGATAATCCGTTTTAACAAGCCCGGCTTTCTTTGGCTGTCCATCCATTTCAACATGGATCGCCTTCTTTTTGAAACGATTGTTTCGAACTGACACAATGAAAAAATGGAATCGGAGGATTGACATGAGAACCATACCACTCGGCACGAGCAAATTAGAAGTACCAGTCATCGCAATTGGGTGCATGAGGATTGGGTCACTAGACAAGCTGCAAGCGGAGCACTTCGTACAAACAGCGCTTGAAGAAGGGGCGAACTTCTTCGATCATGCAGATATTTATGGAAAAGGCAGATGTGAGGAAGTATTTGCAGAAGCGATTCAGATGAGCCCTAGCGTTCGCGAGCGTATCCTTTTGCAATCGAAATGTGGCATTCGTCCCGGCATGTTCGACTTTTCCAAAGAGCATATTTTGAATGCAGTGGATGGCATTCTAAAACGACTAAAAACTGAATATTTGGATGTATTGCTGCTGCATCGCCCAGACACGCTTGTCGAGCCGGAAGAAGTAGCGGAAGCGTTCGATCTTTTGGAAAGCACGGGTAAAGTACGCCACTTTGGCGTCTCCAATCAAAATCCGATGCAGATCCAGCTGTTAAACAAATATTTGAAGCAACCAATCGTCGCTAACCAGTTGCAGCTCAGCATTATGAACGCGACGATGATCTCGCAAGGCTTCAACGTCAATATGGAGAACAATTCGGCTGTGAGCCGCGATGGCAGTGTACTCGACTTCTGTAGGCTGCATGATATTACGATTCAGCCTTGGTCGCCGTTCCAGTATGGATTTTTCGAAGGATCTTTCCTTGGGAACGAGAAATTTCCTGAGTTGAACAAAAAAATCGATGAAATGGCAGCTAGATATGAAGTGTCCAACACGACAATCGCCATCGCTTGGCTACTACGGCACCCGGCGAACATGCAACCAGTCATTGGCACGACGAATATCGACCGTATGAAAGATTGTGTGAAAGCAGCCCATATTCGGTTGACGCGAGAAGAGTGGTATGACATCTATCGCTCTGCCGGAAATGTGTTGCCATAGCTGATTCCATTTACGAAAATACCTGATCGATCTTGGCTCTGTCATAGTCTAATATCCAATGCGAATAGCTCTCATATATCCCTCTGATTGTTTCAGGAGAAGTGGCTACTAAATCACAGCCTCGATCGTCATAAATGTGAAAGATGGTATGTTTACTCGTATTGATAAAATATACCCGATGAAAAATACGTGGCATTAATCCCATATCTTGACGGCAGATTGCTTTTATCATTGGAACATATGCAAAGTCCGATGTCTTACACTTCAACGCGAATCGATGCGTTCGATAGGCTTCATTCTCATCGTCTTCTGGAAAAACATAAGGGATCGTGTGTTGTTGCAGCTTATACAAAAATGATTTGTTCTTCACATACTTGGAAAAGACGTTCAATTTACGCTTGAAAGCTCCACCGTCTCCAAAATCGTTTACATCCACTACGATATAGATGTCATCGTTAGGTGCATGTAAAGTCTTATATAAAGTAATCGCTCGCGTATAAACCCCCTGTAAATAGGGGCAATTTTCATAAACGTTATGGTAATCATAGTTCACACCTAGCTCAAAACGGATTCCAATATCCCAGCTATAAAACAAAGGTGGTCTAAGCATTAACGCTGGAAATGTATGATGTAAATACTTGTGTAACGCCATCAAAGCACCTCGTATGGGTTTTACCTATTCCTGTAAAAATCCTTTTTGTTTCCATTCTTTGTATAGAGTAAGGTCGCTGCTCACTTGTCGAAACACCAATCCAATGATGGTCGCGTCATCTAGTAAACCAACAACAGGAATAAAATCTGTGATGGCATCTACAGGTGAAACAAAGTACAAAATCCCACCAATAATCATCAAGATGGATTTAACAGGGATTGTTCGGTATTTTCCACTCGTCCAATCACCGAAAATACTAAAGAGTAGCTGTAAATTCTCCCAAACATCTCCGATCGCTTTTTTATCTGCTTTTTTCATTGCTTTTTTAAGGAGATTAGATGCTTTTTCTTTATCGTTTAGATATTCAGAGGCTTTTGATTCGTAATTTTTAAGAAACCTCTTTTCATGTTTAGCCATAGGACCCCCTATGTTTCGCCGAAGCCAAAAAGGGCGAGAAAACGCTCATTTTTGGCTTCGGTGTTATTTAAACCACTTGTACATCCCTACAGAACGAGGAGCCGTATAGGCAAACCCGAACTGTTCGTTAGTTGATCCGCAGGAACATCAGCGATCAGGCTTACATAGGCAGTCTTGGGAGCGTTTTTATCTAAATAGTCCATGAGATGCTGCATGATGACCTTTCCGAGTCCCTTTTTCTGGTGTTCCGGAACCACGGCAATGTCCACAATTTGATAAAAACAGCCACCGTCACCGATGATTCTTCCCATTTCAATCGCGATTCCTTCATGAAAAAGGGTGACCGCATACACTGTATTCTTCAATCCGATCTCTACTGCTTCTCTTCGACGCTAGGAGCATTTTCGTAAACCGTATAGTTTTCAAAAAGAGGGGTACTCATGATGTACTCCTTTTACATCTAAATTTTCGCTACAGCGAGAGCTTATCATTTATTTTGCTTGTAGAAAAGTAGCGTATAGGATGAACGATTGCTTCCAAGCGATTACACCAAGAGGATTTTCCCCGTACGATGACGGCTCTCCGCAAATTTCACTGCTTCTCTAGCATCATGCAAAGCAAATTTCTCTCCTGGCTCTTCTAAAAGGAGCTTCCCATTCTGAAGGAGCTCGATGACTTTCTCAAACGTTTCGTGCCAGGTAGACACGGATACGCGTTGATTCCAGTGGCGCAATAAAAACAGTTGAGGGAGAACGCCAAGCTCTTTCGAGATGATCGACCAATCCACTTGAACTCCCGATAATAGGCCTAACGACAAGAAAATGCCGCCAGTACGTGTAGACTTCGCCAGCTCTAAACCATCTGGGCCGCCAATGGAATCAATAGACGCATGAGCACCTTGTCCGTTCGTTACACTCATGATGGCATCATAAGTCGACACACATGAACTGTCGATGACATGCCACGCCCCGAGTTGCATCAACTCCTCGGTATATCTTGTGTTTCGGACGATGGCGATCACCCTAAAACCGAAAAGAGCGGATAGCTGAATAAACAAGCGGCCAATGGCTGAGTTGGCTGCATTGACTAGCAAAACCTGATGAGAAGACAGTTGAAGAGTCTCATTGCAGATGACCCACGCAGTGATAGGGTTGATGTACAACCGACTGGCGATATCATCCTGGATTGAATCGGGAACCGCAATGGCTAGCTCAGCTGTCGTTTTTACGTATTCTTGCCACGTACCCTCACCGCGCAAAGGCAGAACACGTTTGCCGATAAGAGAGCGGGGAACAAAAGGACCTGTATCAATAACGGTACCAACCCCCTCATACCCAGGAATGGCGGGCAGGTTGATACGATGCTTGTACGCACCACGAATCGGGATGACGTCAGAAGGATTAATAGGACGTGCGCTCATTTTCACCAAAATTTCACCTTGCTTCAGAGGCTCAATCAACCGCTGTTCAATCTTCAATACTTCATGGGGTTCACCAAATTGAGCGTAACGTACTGTTTGTGCATACATGGTTGTGCACTCCTAACTTTGTCAGCCATAACCGAATGAAAGATAGTTCTTCGTCATTGCGTATGGGATCGGAATGTCTTTATCTTAGGTATAAAAAATATACGCCGTCAATCAAAATGAGAACTTGGCATGCAGCTACAATAAAGAACAGATACGCGATTTTATGTTGTTTCTTCCACTCAAAGCTACCTAACGCTGTCATGATAATGGCTAAGCCCAGCATGGTTGCTATTCGTAAAAGTCGCGAACTCGTTATCAGGGTAGCGATTGCCAAAACGATAACCATCATGGAAACAACTGTAAACCAGATGGGGGTATTTTTCATGAGATAGGCTCACTTTCCCTTGCGGAATGTTAGCTATTCAGGACAATCAAGAAAAATAAGACCGCTCCTAAAATTGCCGTGATGGCTGCGGACATAAGATATTGATTCGGGTTATGGATGACTTGTCGAAGTGTATTAAAAAAGCTGACGAGAAACAAAGCGACCACGAAACTTACTACGTACAGCATGTAATCAAAACCTTTCCAATAATATTCTTCAAAATTATACCAATATTTCAATGAAGAAACAATTTGACATAAAAAGCGATTGATAAATGAAAAAAGAGCGCATCTGCGCTCTTTCGAATCATGCTTTTGCTCGTGGTGCACTTTCAAAGCCTACTTTTTTATGCGTGCCATCACAGAACGGTTTCTTCTCGGATTGACCGCATCGACAGAGTGAAAAAGATGAACCGATTTCATACAGGTCACCTGCTCCATCCAGCAATTCAACTGCTCCTGTAACACGAATTGATCCATTGTCGTTAATCTTGATGGTTACTTTTTCTTGATCCACAAGTCATCCCTCCTTTTTTACTATCTTTACCTACTATGATTTCAAGCAGAAGGGTATGTAGGAAATAATTGTTGCACTACATGGGAAGAGCCTGCCGTCGCGATAGTGAACTTGCTGGCAGAACATGACGAAATCGTGTTAAAATCAGGACAAGGTACGGTTATTTTTAGCAGGGAAAGGGTTTTGTCTCATGACGATTTCAATGGATGACTTAGAGCAATCCTGCTGGGAATGCGAAGGCAAGGGGATTCTTGTGAATGAAAACAAGCAAGAGGAAGCATGCCCCAAATGCCAAGGTAAGGGAGCGATTCTTACCGCACAAGGTCAGACCCTCCTACACTTTATAAAAAAGCACTTGTAAACGAACGAGCTTGAAGAAAAAGAGGGAGGCCGTCAGATCCTCACCTGGTTACGGGTGGGAACTGTCGGCCTTTTTAGCGAGCAGTCGGATTAAACCGACGTAGCATGATTCGGCTGTTTTTTGCTACCACTCTGGCGACCGATCAGCAAGAAAACAAGGAGTAAGACAAACGGAATCGCTACAGTAGTCGTATCACCGTGTAAAAGAAGAGTGATTGTAGCACCAAGCATAATCACTGCGAGCGTATAAGCGGCGTAACGCGTATACTTTTTCATTAGTAAGCCCAATCCGCCGAGCACTTCGCCTAAACCGATCACAACTTGGAACCAATGGGGAAACCCGAAAGCTTGGAAAGCGAGTGTTGTCTCTGGATGTCCAATCAGCTTATAAATACCAGATGAAAGAAACATCAAGCACAACCCTACGATCAATACCCATTTTGCGAAAATACGCAGACCTATCATACCGAAATCCTCCAATCGTTTTGTTGATGGATTCAGTATAAAGCGCCCATTATGACATCTTTTGTCATATAGCAATGACTGATTATTTTAAACTAAAATTATGATGAGAGTGGGGGGATTAACCTTGAAGGTTTTAGTAGTTGAAGATGACAAGACCATTGCAGATGGTTTGCACTATTCGCTTTCCAGTGAGGGTTATGAAGTAGTTCTTTGTGAAGGGAAACAAACTGCAATTGAAACAATCAAGCAACAACGTTTTGATATTTATTTACTGGATCTAACTTTGCCGGATGGTAATGGCTATGAGATTTGCGAATATGTAAAAGAAAATCAGGATGCACCTGTCATCTTCTTGACGGCATGTGATGATGAAATCAATGTGGTTCGGGGATTAGATATGGGAGCAGACGACTATATCACAAAGCCGTTTCGTATCCGGGAGCTGATTAGCCGAATGAAGTCATCCCTTAGGTACTACCAAAAAGAACCCAACCCGACTGACAAAGTGAAGATTGGAAATGTTGTCGTAAATACAAAACTGGCTAAAGTGTACAAAGGAACCGAGGAAGTGATGCTGACTGCTTTAGAATACCGTTTGCTGTTGGCATTCATAAATAGTAGAGGGCAAGTTCTGTCCAGAAATCAGTTGTTAGAGGGCATTTGGGATCTAGATGGTAACTTTATCAATGACAATACCCTTTCTGTCTACATTAAGCGGCTTCGCGAAAAGTTGGAAGATGATAGCCAGAATCCCAAAGTGATAGAAACCGTACGCGGACTTGGCTATCGAATGAGTGGAAATCATGCTTAAAAACAAAGAAATACAGAAGTTATGTATGTATAGCGTGGTTATTTCCATCATTGGGATCACTATTCTTTGGATAATCGATTGGAAAGCGGGGATTGTGGCGATTGCCATGGTATTTCTGCTCCTTTTATGTTTTTTCCTGTTTACCCGCAAACGTTATCAGGATATCAGTAAGCTCGCTTATTATTTGGCTTCTGTATATTCAGGCCAACCCACGATGGATATTAGGGATAACGTTGAGGGTGAATTGAGCATTCTGAAAAATGATATTTATAAAGTTACATTAACGTTGTCCGAGCAGTCTGCTCTTCTGAAAAAGGACAAACAATACTTGGCAGATACTCTTTCGAACATCTCCCATCAACTAAAAACGCCACTTGCCTCCATGTTTGTCATGGCTGATTTGTTAAACAACCCTAGTCTACCTCCTGACAAAAGGGATGAGTTCTTGGGCAAGATTATCAATCAGTTGAAGCGTATTGAATGGCTCGTGACTTCATTGCTCAAGCTGTCCAAAATCGAAGTGCAGAGCGTTATTTTTAAGAAGGAATTCGTATCTGTCAAAAAAATAATAAACAAGGCATTAGAACCACTCCTAGTCCCCATGGAATTAAAAAATCAGGAGCTTTCTTTTTCCTGTAAAGAAGACCTTTTCGTGTATGGAGATGAAAACTGGACGGTAGAAGCCATTTTGAATGTAGTAAAAAACGGGATTGAGCATACTCCGGTCGGGGGACGTATTATTATTTCGTGTGAGGAAACAGCATTGTATACACAAATTGTCATTGCCGATAGTGGCAAGGGGATTAGCCCTGAAGATGCTCCACACATTTTTGAACGATTTTATAAAGGGAAGAATGCTGGAGCGGATAGTATTGGAATAGGGCTAGCCATGTCTAAAACAATCTTGCAAAGTCAAAACGCCGATGTGTTTATGGAAAGCCAGATTGGTGTAGGAACTACATTCAAAATCAAATTCTACAAGCAAATGATTTAGATGACAAAATTGTAAGATTGAATGTCACCGACGAGACATCTTTGGCAGCTATTCTATACGTAATAACGAATCTAGGAGGATCATGATGGAGATTTTACGAGTAGAGAACCTGTCAAAGACGTATGGTGATGGCGAAACAGCTGTTACTGCACTGAACGATATCTCGTTTTCCGTACAAAAAGGGGAGTTTGTGGCGATCATTGGACCATCTGGTTCAGGTAAGTCTACCCTTCTGCATATTCTGGGGGGCGTTGATACGCCCACATCCGGTAAGGTGATTGTTGACCAGACTGATATATACGCGATGGATGAAACGGCACTGGCCATCTTCAGACGCAGACAGATTGGACTTGTCTATCAATTCTACAATCTAATCCCTGTCCTTACTGTAGAGGAAAATATTACGTTACCATTACTATTGGACGGTAGAGAAGTAAATCAAGAAATCTTTTCCGGTATCGTAGAGACTCTAGGTCTTCAACAGCGATTAAAGCATCTGCCAAACCAGCTTTCTGGAGGTCAGCAGCAGCGTGCGTCCATTGGCCGTGCCTTGATTAGCAATCCCGCCATTGTATTGGCTGACGAGCCTACGGGGAATCTAGACAGCAAAAACAGTGCTGAGATTGTGAAGCTCTTGAAACAACTACACAAAGAACGGCATCAAACCCTGATTGTGATTACACATGACGAAAACATTGCCTTGCAAGCGGACCGTATTATTGGCATTCAGGATGGTAGGATTTCTAGAGATGAGGTGATCCGGCGATGAATATCGTGAATCAGCTCACATTACGTTATATGAAGCAGAATAAGAGTCGTACCCTTGTTACAATCATTGGGGTTATCATTTCTGTCGCAATGCTTACAGCAGTATTTTCGATTAGTAGTTCTTTCATGGATATGATGCAGAGAAACACGATTGCTTACTCTGGTAAATGGCAGGCAGCTTTTCTGGATGTTGCAGGAGAAGATGTTGCGCTTATTACAAATACAGAAGCAATTGAAAGATACGACATTGACCAGGAACTCGGATTTGCACGACTTTCTAACTCTGCAAACAGGGTTAAGCCTTATTTGTACATTACTGGACACAGTGATCATGATGTAATAGGGGTGAGCCCAATTGAAGGGCGTTTGCCTAAGAATGAAAATGAACTTGCACTTTCATCCCAGTTTCTTCAAACCGCCGGTGTTAGCTGGAAGGTTGGAGATGTCGTCACATTAGATTTTGGTAAACGTAGCTTGGATATAGATGGTAAGAGAGAGATGTTGGGCAACGATGAAGCCTATGAATCAAAGGAAGTCTTTACGCCTACAAAGACGAAAACATACACCATTACCGGGATCGTTCAAGCACCAGCTAGAGAGCAGGATGCACTGGCTGCATACCGTGCATTTAGTGGTCTTTCTGAGGGTGCTTTGGAGGAGGGTGTTTCCTACACGGTACGTGTTGAATATAAGGATTTTAAAGGTTTAGGGAATAATATTTATGAAACGAGTGACACGATCGCTAGTAAAGTGAGCGGAGTAAAAAATCAAGTGAATGAAGATAAAATCAAGTACAATCGGGATCTTTTGCTTTATTCCGGGATTTCGAATGATTCCCGCTTTCTTAACACCATGTATCTGGCAGTCTTTACCGTTGGAAGCATCATTCTGATTGGATCTTTCTCACTCATTTACAACGCGTTTTCGATCTCGCTTTCAGAGCGTAGTCGCACTTTGGGGATGTTATCTAGCGTAGGGGCGACCAAACAGCAAAAAAGGGCTTCTGTATTTTTTGAAGCTGCTGTGATCGGGGTCATAGCTATTCCAGCTGGGTTGTTTTTCGGGTCTATTGGTATTGGGGTTACTCTCCATTTGCTTAGTCCATTCATTCAAAAAATGTTTGTCGTTAGTGAACCGATGCGATTGGTGATAGAGCCGTACAGTATAATTGCTGTCATTTTGTTTTCCATTTTGACACTGCTCATTTCTGCATGGTTACCTGCAGTGAGGGCATCGAGAATTACACCGATCACAGCGATCCGCCAGACAAAGGATATCGAAATAAAAGGAAAAGATGTACGTACATCCAAAATGACCCGTAAGTTGTTTGGATATGAAGCGGAACTAGGATTAAAAAATCTGAAAAGGAATAAGCACCACTATCGCTCAACTGTCTTTTCTCTTGCGATCAGTGTAATCTTGTACCTTGCAGCTTCTTCCTTTTCATTGTATATGGATAAGTCCTATAATATGGCACAAGCACCGCTACCATATGATCTGTCCGTATACGCAAGGGGAGCCGATTTGGAAAGGGTAAAGTCATTAACAAATGAATTGATGTCTGTCCAAAACGCAATAACAGAAGTGAAGACACAACTTCTTTATAATGATCTATACCTCAACGAAAACGAGGTTACCACAGACATCTCTAGTCGCCATACTCTTAATCCAGATGGGAAATACAACATGTCTGCAAAGATTGTTTCTCTTGATGAGGCTTCTTTTGCAGCGTACCTGCAATCCGCGGGGATTGATGCAAAGATATTGGAAGGTGACGAGATTTCCGCAATACTTGTCAATCAGATCACCTTGAAAGAAAAACATAATTTTACAGATATCACTCAACTAACAGCACAAGAGGGATCAGAAATACCTCTCACTTTGATTGAAGGAGCTAAAGTCCGAATTGCTTCTATCACGGATAAACGTCCACCTTTTATGCTACGCTACGAGGAAGATGTTTCTAGCGTGACATTTGTCGTTTCTGAACGAGACTTTGACAAGCTACGAGAACTAGGTAACGATATGCTGTCTGAACAAATTTTCAGAGAGGTTCAATTTACAACAGAGCAGTCTGCGGCATTGGAAAATGAAATAAACCCGATTATTGACAAATATCCAGATGTCCATGTCTATACTACGAATTTGATTGAGGAACGTCAGGATGCAATGAATCGCGCCACAGTCATATCCGTATTCCTTTATGGGTTTGTGGTTCTCATCGGACTCATTTGTATGGCAAATATTATCAACACAATTTCGACAGGGATGGCCTTGAGAAATCGTGAGTTTGCGATGTTGGCTTCCGTTGGCATGACGCCAAAGGGTATGAAGAAAATGCTACGCTTCGAAGGATTCTTTTATGGAATGAAGTCGCTTATTTACGGATTGCCTATTAGTTTATGCGTGATGTTTTTCATCTACATGAGCCTTAGCCGGAATTTTGCATTTGCTTTTACGGTGCCTTGGGCGGATATTATAATTGCAGGGATAGGTGTGTTTTTCATTGTGGGTACATCAATCCTCTATGCGACTAGAAAACATAAAGAACAGAATATCGTTGAATCGCTGAAGAACGAAAATATCTAATGTAGAGCACAAAAACAGCTGGTTTTCACCATATGGTGTAACCGGCTGTTTTTAGACTAAATCCGGGAACCAGATATGCAAAAAGGTACCAAACCAATCGGGAAAAAACATGGAGGAATGCAATATTCAAACGAAACAATATAACGTACCCGTTGAAGCGACATTGGAAGTAATCGGTGGGAAGTGGAAGGTCGTGATTCTCTGTTTGTTAAAAGAGGGGACCAAAAGATTCGGCGAGCTACATCGCTATATGCCAAACGCATCGAAAAAGATGCTGACCCAGCAGTTGCGTGAGCTCGAAGAAGATGGATTAGTCAACCGAGCTGTCTATCATCAGGTTCCTTTAAAAGTCGAGTATTCACTTAGTGAGGAAGGTGAGAGCTTGCGGACGATCTTGAATCTGATGTGTGAGTGGGGGGTAGCGCGTATCCATAAATAAAATGACACATATGAAAAACTCGCCATCTCATCCCTATTGGGAAATCGACGGCGAGTCCTCGGATAAAAGGTACAACCTGCTCACATCATTTGTATTTTTCAGCGTACTCGGCGTAGTTTACGACTTCAATGACATTTGACCAACAGAGAACGGTTCCTACAAACTGTTTCATGTCTAATCCTTGCATGCCGTATGATTCGGCAGTATTGGTTGTACCAGTCGCGTCCTTAATGAACGTCACTTTATATCCGCGATCATAGGCAGCGATCGCCGTAAACATACAACAAAATTCCGTCTCAAAACCAATGATAAAAAGATGATCGACCCCTAACTTTTCTAAAGTCTGTGTGAGTTCAGTTTGGAAGAAGGAACTAGGGGTTTGCTTCTCGATCAAGTAATCGGAATAGTCTTTTAATGAAGGGTGTATTTCAGAACCGATAGAGCTCCTATTCAGTGGACTTTCTTCTGCATCATCGATATGTCTGATAAAAATGACAGGACGATTGCTCTCTTTAAAATCTTTGATTACCTCCTCGATCAAAAAAAGTGCCTCTTTGTAATCCCCACAACTCACAATTCCGTTTTGCACATCAATCACTAAGAGTGCGTTCATTGCTTCACCTTCCTTCTACCATGTAGAAAGATAATTCGGAAAGAAAGCGTGTACTTCCTGCAACGTAAATACCATGAGATAATGATGGGAAGGAAATAATAGGAAAGGTTGAGTTCCACCGGAATCCAAAGCGTTTTTGGCAAAGCATGCTCATCTGTTTCCGGCAACTGGGGATAAAGTGAAGGAAGCCCAGCAATTAGTCGATCAAAATGTGCAACCGAAACATATCAATAAAAATATTTCCAAGTATCATGCCTCGATGATTCAAGATAAAGGAACGGTGTTGAGCATCGAAGAGGAAGAAATACCGGAAATCGGGACTTTTTCTGTCTTGCATGTCGTCAATGACGAGGAGGATAGCTACCAAGTAGTTTACCTAGGTGCATTAGATATCTATGAAGATGATACGGTTGAATTTGTGGGGGTCCCAACCTTGCTCTCTGGCTTCGATAATGTAAGTGGGGGATACACGAACTCAATCATCATTGCAGGGAGCTATGTAGGAAAAAGCGCGAATTAAGCTAGGGTAGTATGGATTTTCGTAGAAAACAAGCTGTTGACCAGTCTGCATCCTTGTCACACTGAATACAGTGATAGCAAGCCAGGGATGGAAGGATGATAACAATGGCTAATAAAAAAAGATTAAAATGGAAGTTAAAAAGTAAAAGTACAACAAGAATTCAGAGACATGTTCATGAGTTTTTAGGTAGCACCCAGCTTGCAGAAGAAGGAGCAGATCGACACAATCACCGTTTTGCTGGCGTCACTGGTCAAGCAATCCCAAGAGGAAAAAGCCACGTTCATGTCATTCAGTCCAATACAGACTTCTTCAATCATCTCCATCGCGTGCGAATTGTAACTGGACCCGCAATTCCGGTTGGAAATGGAAAGCATGTTCATTTTGTGAGAGGAACTACCACGTTTAACGATGGTCACGTCCATCGGTTCAAATTCGCGACGTTGATCCAGAAGCCGCTCCTCTAAAAAATCTTTCACGGCCTCGAATGATACAGTTCGAGGCTTTTTGTATGCAGGTTGGCCTTCTGTTTTTGATATGATAGAAAGGTGTTAGTTTGTGCGAATACTTGATCAGTAAAGATTTATGGAGGTTGCCATGCGCTATCAAGTCATATTATTCGATGTAGATGATACACTTCTCGACTTCAAAACGACAGAAGAAAATGCACTGCAAAAGACGTTTTCCCAGTTTGGCCTCGCTACGGGATCGTCGGATTATGGAGAGACTTACAAAGAGATCAGTAAAGGATTGTGGGAGGATTTAGAAAAGGGGCGGATCACTCTAGCAGAGCTGGGCGTAGAGAGATTTCGAAGACTTTTCAATGCCGTTCAGCTAGACGTCGATGCTGAGGCGTTCGGTAGCGCCTATCTCGAATCCTTGGGCAAAGAAGTGCATTTGATACCGGGAGCGGTTGAGTTGTGCAACAGTTTGGAGGATTGCCGCTTGGGGATCATTACGAATGGATTCGCCTCTGTGCAAACGGCAAGAATTGCCGCTTCACCGCTTTGTAACTCTTTTGAACACTTGATTATTTCCGAAGAGGTCGGCTACAAGAAGCCGGATCGGGAAATTTTTGAATACGCGTTTTCCAAACTGCAATGGACGGAGAAGGCAAACGTATTGATGGTGGGAGATTCTTTGACCTCTGATATACAAGGGGGAGCCCATTACGGGATCGATACGTGCTGGTTCAATCCTTTGGGCAAGGAAAATCAGACGAGCATTCAGCCAACGTACGAAATCAGAGAACTGAGCGAGCTTCAAGAAATTGTGCGGAAGGGTAACGTGAATTTGTAGGATCTTTCCTGTATGATTAGAAGGTATTGATCTACAGGTAAATCTAGAATCTAGTGATTGGAGCCCTATAGATATGTATCAGAATTTAGAAGAGTGCATCCTGGACTTGGAAAGGCACGGACATTTGGTCCGTATTCGCGAAGAAGTAGATCCGTATCTGGAAATGGCAGCGATTCACTTGAAGGTGTACGAAGCTGGGGGACCAGCATTGCTGTTTGAAAATGTAAAAGGCTCAAAATTTCGTGCGGTATCCAATCTTTTTGGCACAATCGAGCGCAGTAAGTTTATTTTCAGAAGCACATGGCAATCCGCTGAAAATATAATCGCGATGCGCAATGATCCGATGAAAGCGCTAAAGCAGCCATTTAAAAATATCGAGAACGGCTTTGCTGCTCTGAAGGCTTTGCCTGCAAAAAAATCCACTAGCATGCCGGTAACTGCACAGGAAATCAGTATAACAGACCTTCCACTTATCCAAAGCTGGCCGATGGATGGCGGAGCTTTTGTCACGCTGCCCCAAATCTATTCGGAAGATCCGGACAAGCCTGGAATCATGAATTCCAATTTGGGTATGTACCGTGTGCAGTTGACTGGTAATGAGTATGAAGTAAACAAAGAAATTGGCTTGCACTATCAAATCCATCGTGGAATCGGTGTCCATCAAGCCAAAGCGACCAAAATGGGGATGCCGCTGAAAGTAAGCTGTTTCGTTGGCGGACCTCCTGCACATACCTTATCGGCTGTAATGCCGTTGCCAGAAGGCTTGAGTGAAATTACTTTTGCAGGCTTGCTTTCAGGGCGTCGTTTTCACTACAGCTATATCGATGGTTACTGCATAAGCAATGATGCGGATTTTGTAATCACAGGAGATATTTATCCTGGAGATACGAAACCAGAAGGACCATTCGGCGACCATCTCGGCTATTACAGCCTGATCCATCCATTCCCTGTGATGAAGGTAAAAAAAGTGTACGCTAAGCCGAATGCCATCTGGCCATTCACAGTTGTGGGCCGTCCGCCACAAGAAGATACGTCATTCGGTCAACTGATTCACGATTTAACGGGCGATGCGATCAAGCAAGAAATCCCAGGTGTAAAAGAAGTCCATGCTGTAGATGCTGCCGGAGTGCATCCGTTGCTGTTTGCCATCGGAAGCGAGCGATATACGCCTTATCAGCAAGTCAAACAGCCGACGGAAATGCTCACCATTGCCAACCGCATTTTAGGGACTGGCCAATTGAGCTTGGCCAAGTATTTATTCATTACCGCAGAAGAAAATCGACCATTGACGACGCATGATGAAGTTGATTTTATGACCTATATTTTGGAGAGAATCGACCTGCATCGCGATGTTCATTTTTATACGAACACGACTATTGATACGCTGGATTATTCGGGAACGGGCTTAAACAGCGGAAGTAAGGTTGTCCTCGCTGCTTACGGCGATCAAAAACGAGAGCTGTGCAAAAAGGTGCCGGATGAGCTGAAGGATTTGCGAGAGTTTGAGAATGCCCGCATGATTATGCCAGGTGTGGTGTCGATCCAAGGTCCTGCATTTACCGATTACGCAAACGCCCAGCAGCAATTACAGAATCTGTGTGACGCGATTCAAGCGAGAGGGCCGATCCCATCTTGCCCGATGATCATCCTTTGTGATGACAGTACCTTCATGAGCGAGTCACTTCAAAACTTCCTGTGGGCAACCTTCACACGCAGTAATCCATCCCACGACATTTACGGCGTGAACAGCTACTACGAGAATAAGCATTGGGGTTGCGATAATTTGATCATTGACGCACGTACCAAGCCCCATCAGGCACCGCCATTGGTACCAGATCCAACTGTCGAGAAAAATATCGAACGACTGTTTGTCAAAGGTGCGAGCTTGGGAGGAATTCTGTAAGCACCTCTTACAAGTAGAGGTAGAGGTCCGTAACCTTCCGTTGCGGACCTTTTTTACGTAATGGTACTATTTGGATGGAAGTTTTCACCAAAAAATGGTCGGAGCAATGCTGTCGAATCGAACTGATAATTGCAAAAATTGCACGATTGATGGGGAAAGGAATCGTTCTTTACCACTGAGAAAGCGTTTTCTATAATGAATCTCAAGCAAGGACACAGCTTTTTATGGAAAGGAGAAAGGAATGGTCTTTTTAACCACACGTTCCCATGCATTACTGAAAGTGATACTCGACAGCTACTATCCGCTGAAAATTAAGGACGTCGCGCGCGATTTCCAGGTAAGCGAACGGACCGTCAAGTACGATCTGGATAACGTCAGGCAATGGCTAAAGGAACGAAATGTCATCCTCCATTCTCAACCTAATAAAGGGCTGTGGATCACGGAAGAACAAGAGCATCGAAATGCTTTGAAGGAAAATTTGCAAAGTGATGACAGCAAGACACTCATTCTGCCGCAAAAGGATCGGGTCAAGCATTTTTTGTTCATCCTTCTGCTGTCAGAAGGGTATCAGCGGATGAACGATTTGGCCGACCATATGGGAGTCAGTCGCAATACCGTCGTGGCCGATGTCAAGGACGCGGAAAAGCTGCTCGATGGCTGGCGTCTCGAGCTCGTCACGAAGCAAAGGTACGGTGTACGGGTGGACGGGAGTGAGCGGCACAAGCGGTATGCTCTCGAAAACTTGATTCACGATCTGTTGGATGGAATCGACATGTATCGGATGGTACAAGGGATGTTTTTAGAAAATGGACAAGAAGCGAGAACCGGTCCGTTATTGGAGAAATGGCTGATCAGCCGGACAGAGTTAGGGGCGATCATTCATAGCATCAAAGCCTGGATGAATGCTGCTGCCGAAACGCTGGCAGACCGAGCATTGATTAGTTTACTGATTCGCTTATGCATTGTCATCCATCGTGTACAGCGGGGCCAATTGGTCACTGCGGATGATGCTGAGATGGGAGAAGCGAGGCATTGGAGCGGGTACGAGCTGTTTTCACACGAAGTTCGAGTATTATGTCAACGATTGAACGTCGATATTCCTGAACACGAGATTGCGTATGCGTGCCTTCCGCTGCTAGGGACCGAACAGGTGCCAAGAGAGGCGCGTGCAGGTAGGATTGTTTTGGATGTTTTCCAGGCAACCAAGGAGCTGACGGAAGCGGTTAGTAGCCGGATGCTGGCACCGTTGTATGAGGATCAGGAGTTGCTCAGACTGCTTTTTGCTCATCTGGATGACAGTTTGAACCGTTATCGTCAGGGCGTTCTTTTTGCGAATCCACTGACGGAGGAGATTCGCCGTTCATACGCACGGATGTTTGATGCAGTTAAACGCTCTTGCGAAGAAGTATTTTGGCATCACGGGGTCTATTGGCTCGATGCAGACATTGCTTACTTTGTTCTGCATTTCCAAGCAGGTTATGATCGATGGTTGGAGCAGAAAAAGGCAGATGCGCTCGTCGTTTGTGGAACAGGCAGAGGAACTTCGCGTTTTTTGAAAACGTATCTGGAAAGCGAATTGCGTTCACTTCGGGTCGTAGGTCTGTGTTCCAGCACAGAGGTAGAGAAGTATTTGGCGAGTCGTCGCGTAGATGTCATCATCAGTGTATTGCCGATCAGAGCTGATGTGCCTGTTGTGATGGTCAGTCCTCTTCCAACACGCCAAGATATCAACCAGATTCAGAACTGTCTGGAAGCTTTGCAAGTGGAGGGAGGAAATCGACTGCAGACTGTGAATGCCCGCAAGGAAGCTTGGTTTCCCCCGATGACTGCTGATCTCAATCCTTCAGATTTGCCCGTGGTGGAGAGATTGTCCCAAGATGTTATCTGCAAAGGGTATGAGATCAGTCAAAAAATCGTAACTGCTTTTCAGGAGTACGTAACGGAACAAACGGCAAGCGGACTTACGTTGCACCTGCTGCTGATGGTGAATCGACTGGCTTTTGGCTCACCCTATCAGGAGGAATGGGAATCGTCGGCGGAGGCAGAATCGAAAGAATGGAAGGCATGGCGTGAAAAGCTGAACCAATTGATGGCTGAGGCAAACCTCCAAGTTCCGCCTAGTGAAGTGACGGCCATTATGCGCTATTTTTCAGGAAAGGGGACGGTAGAGAGTGAAAGTGGATCTACTCATATGCAACGGACGGGTCATTGATCCTTCCCAGAACCTGAACGGGCACTATGATCTTGCCATTCGGGAAGGGCGGATCGTTGGGTTGTATGAGAAAGGGAAGACAACCGATGATCAAGGGATGAATCTGGAAAGTAAGGAGACGATCGATGCAGAGGGATATGTGGTGACACCCGGTCTGATCGATCTGCACGCTCACGTTTTTCCGACAAAGACGAGTTTAGGCGTAGCCGCGGATCGGGTCGGGGTCGAGCAAGGAGTGACAACCGTAGTAGATGCTGGCAGTGTCGGGCTATGGTCGTTTGATGCTTTTCTTGAAGAAGCAGTGAATCCTTCTGTTACTCGTGTTCTGGCATTTCTGAACATTTCAGGGGATGGCTTGTGCACAGGCGGCGGGGAGCTCGCAGACATGTCGCGGTTAACCCCGAGAGAAGCGGCAGCCCTCATAAGAAAACAACCGATATTACGAGGGATAAAAGCCCGCATGAGCGGTTCTGTCGTCAAGCAAAACGGGATCCATCCCTTGCTCATAGCCAAGGAAGCGGCGAGGGAAGCGGGCGTACCCATGATGGTGCACATCGGAAACGCTCCGCCAAAACTCACGGAAATATTGCCTCTACTAGACAGAGGAGACGTGGTGACACATGCGTTTCACGGGAAAAAAGGAGGAATGTTCGACGAAAGAGGCGAGTTGATTCCAGAGGCGCAAGACGCGTTGGAACGGGGAGTCTTACTCGATATCGGTCACGGCGAAGCGAGCTTTAGTTTTCAAACATTGCGTCATGCACAGGCCCAAGGTATTATGCCACATGTCATTAGCACGGATGTTCACCAGCGCAACATCGACGGTCCTGTGCACAGCTTGACACACACATTTACGAAGTTTCTCGCTATGGGCTACTCGCTCCACGATGTGATTGCGGCGAGTACGCTTGCGCCCGCACGAATTCTCGGTCTAGAAAACGAGATCGGGACGTTGAAAGTAGGGGCATGCGCGGACGTATCCATTTTGCAGATGAAAAAAAAGCCGACAATTTTGATGGACAGTGAACAAGAAACGGTGGAGACAAAGGAAAGAGTAGTGGCTTATCAAGCGATTACTTCGGGAAAGGTACTGACATGCAAATGATTGATGACATCCTCAAGGAACTAACTGAGACAAAATCGGATTATTTAACTGAAATTTCTGAATCCAAACAGATTCTCCGAAAAATTGAGGAGGAGTTCCGCCTCATGGAGATTCATATACCGCGAGATCGCTGGCTAGCCATCGGAGCTCATGTGCTGGCATTTATACGACGGATGACAAACGGTGAAAGGCTTCCTGTGATTGAAGCGGAGTTATTCGCCGAAATTCATCCCGATATGGTTACGCTCTCGCACAAAGTCCTCTCGGAAGAAAAGAGTGCCTGGCAGGCAGATGATACAGAAGCGTTTCTGTTAGCGGTTCATTTTGAAGCGATCCGTGCCATGCAGATGGGGCCATCGTAAAACATCGCTATGAAAAAAAGGAGGGCATGTATATGTCTAAGGTAAAAATCGTGATTGGTGATCGTCTTGGAAAAGGACAAAACATCGCAAAAGGAATCGAAGCTGCTGGCGGGACCGCGATCGTCATTCCAGGTGTTGGTGCGGATATGAAGGTAGGAGATGTTATGGTCAGTGAGAGTGCAGACCTCGGGTTGTCTTTTTGCGGAAGTGGTGGGGCTGGGGCACTGACTGCCAAGACTAAGTATGGTTTTCCGGTCGAGTACGGCTTGCGCTCAGTAGATGCTGGTATTACTGCCTTGCGTAGCGGCAAAAAAGTGATTGGCTTTGGCTTCATGGATACAGAAGAGCTGGGCAGACGCATGGCGGAAGAATACATCAAGCTGGGAGGGAAGTAATCCATGTACACGGAGACGACGCAGACCTTGCGATTATCCGGCAGTGGCGATACGAAAGAAGCAGCCTTCAACAAGATTTTTTCCCAAATTAAGCATGTAGTGGCGAGACAGACGAGTGATTTGGTCGTGCGAATCGAACCGGTAGGCGTTTCTATTGTGTCTGCGACAGAATCAGTGAAGCATGAGCGTTTTTTTGGATTGTTCTTCCCACGCAAACGGACGCGGTATGACATCACCGTAGATATTCAAGTGAGGCTGGGCCTCGTCCAGGTAGAAAACATAACGTTTCAGCAGCAGACCGAGCAGACTGCGGGTATGGGGCAGTTGGTTCGTCAGCGATAGAAGCAGACAGGGGGTAGGTTCATGGTTACTTTGATGATTGTGTTGAAGTCGATCGTCATCGGGGCATTGGTCGGCTTCGGTGTTGGTGCAGGGGCGGCGAGGATGTTCCATGCACCCAATGTCCAAGGGATGGGAGCATTCCGGACTTTTGGAGAGCTGAACGCATGTGCGGGCGATCCCATTTCCCACTTTTCATTTGGGCTTGGCTTTTTGTTTAACTCGTGGGCGTCTGTTGTTGGTGCAGGTGCGTTGACGCAAGATGTGGATCATCGCGTCATCCCGAACTGGGCGGCGGCCGTGTTGCTCTGGCGCAACAAGAATGTTGCAGAAACGTTGCACAATCCGAAGCAAATGGCGATTGCCGGAGCAGCAGTTGGTGTCGTTGTGGTCACCTTGTTGAATTCCACAGCAACGGTGATTCCCGAATCGATGCAGCTCGTAGCGACGAAGGTACTGGTTCCAGCTGCGAACTGGTTGATCAACCCGATCATGCCAATTGTGTTCTGGATGGCGGCGATGGATGCAGGCAAACGGACAGGGATTTGGGGAACGGTCTTGGGCGGTTTGTCGCACTTGGTCATGGGAAATGCGGTACCTGGAATCGTCTTGGGTATTTTGATCGGTAAAGGCCTGGATGACAGTGGTTGGAACAAAATAACGAAATCCATGTTTATTGCAGTCATTCTTTTGTTTGTATTCAGTGGCTTCTTCCGCGGCTTTGATGTCGCGCTCTTGAAAAGTATGTACGTGGAAATTCCACAGTGGTTGATAGAGCTTCACGAAACATTCGGATCGGTGGTGAAAAAGTAATGGGTGAATTGCAGGCAAAAGGATTTTGGTATTCAGAATGGGCATTTCCCCTTTTTGTTGCGTGCTTGTCTTCAGGAATTTTTGCGGGTACTCATCTTTACTATGTGTATCATGTCGGTGCCTTTAACGATATCGCCATCGTTGCGATGCTGGAGGCGGGGATCAAGGGTGGCGGATACGGTGCGGCTGCTGCGTTTGGCGCGAGCTTTTTGTTCGCCCGCATTTTGGAGGGACCGCTGGTTGGGATTCTCGATATTGGCGGCTCGTTGCAAACAGGTATCGGGATTGGCGTTCCAGCGTTGATGCTGGGAGCAGGCTTTACAGCTCCATTGACTTCCTTTCCTTTGGCGCTGGCGACAGGTGCACTCTTGGGCTTCATCATTGGTACCGTGATTATTATGATTCGGAAGTACACGATCAACGCATCGAACTCCACCTTTGGTGCGGATGTCATGATGGGAGCCGGAAACGCAGCAGGTCGTTACTTAGGTCCATTGATTGTCATTTCTGCGATTATGGCCTCGATTCCAGTTGGCCTCGGCGCAACAGCAGGAGCAGCGATTTTCTACTATTACAACAAACCGATTGCGGGTGGTGCGATTATCGGAGCTATGATCCTCGGAGCCATTTTCCCAATCCCGACACAATGAGGATAGAGAAAAGAGTTTTCAAAGGAAGGATGGGCAAACCATGGGAATCTATCAGCAGCTAGGGTTGAAGCAAGTCATTAATGCAAGCGGTAAGATGACGGCACTGGGTGCAAGTGCCGTCCATTCTTCTATCGCACAGGCCATGGGAGAAGCCGCCATGGATTACGTAGAAATCAGCGAGCTGATGATTGTAGCAGGTCGTCATATCGCAGAGGCGACCGGAGCAGAAGACGGTTGTCCTACCTCAGGAGCAGCTGCAGGCATTGCCATTAGTGTAGCGGCAGTCATAGCTGGTTGCCATCTGAGTTTGATCGAGCGGCTTCCTCTTTCCGAAGGGTTGAATAACCAGATCATCATCCAAAAAGGACACGCGGTGCATTTCGGCGCTTCCGTTCAACAGATGATTGCACTGGGCGGTGGGAAAGTCGTTGAGGTTGGTCATGCCAATCACGTAGAAGCAGACCATTTGCGAGAAGCCATTGATGATCAGACCGCAGCGCTGCTCTATGTCAAATCTCACCATGCGATTCAAAAAGGGATGCAGTCGCTAGACACGATGCTTCAACTCGGTAGGGAGTTTGGTATTCCTGTAATTGTGGACGCAGCTGCGGAGGAGGATCTGCGGCGTTATGTAGCGATGGGGGCCGATCTGGTCATCTACAGTGGCGGAAAAGCAATCGGCGGACCAACGTCTGGGTTTATCACAGGTCGTGCCGAACTAGTAGCCGCATGTCGCGCGCAATATAAAGGCGTCGGTCGTGCCATGAAGGTAGGAAAGGAAGCCATTGCGGGTTTACTTGCAGCGCTTGGACAGTACGACCCCGAAAAGGAAAATGTTCCCGAGCAGCGTAGGCGAGTAGAGTGGCTGGCAGGGGAACTGAACAGCTTGCCCGGTGTGAAAGCAGTGATCGCACAGGATGAGGCAGGCAGGGCGATCTATCGTGTGCAAGCTCAGCTTGACGAACGAGTGACGGGAATGACGGCGCGCGAGCTTACACGCCAGCTGGAGCAAGGAAATCCAGCTATTTTTACCCGCAACCATTATGTGAATACGGGTATGATTGCCTTTGATCCACGACCGTTTCACGAAGGGCAAGAGCAGATCATCGCAGCGCGAATGAAGGAACTGCTGCAAAAACAAGGAGAAGGAGAATAACAAAAGTGGGCACACCGAAAATTCGTTTAAACGTTTTGGCAAGGGATGTAGAAAACGCAAAACAAATATGTTCCATAGCGGATGGCCGCGCTCTGATCGGGATCTTGGTCAAAGGATTTGCGTCCGTAGAAGCAGCAATTACCGCAGTTGAACAATACCAGCAAGCAGGTGTACCAGTGTCTGTAGGGCTGGGCGCAGGTGATCCTACTCAATGGAAAAAAGTCGCTGAGGTCGCGGTGCAGACACAACCGGATCACGTCAATCAGGTATTTCCAGCAGCAGGCTATACGCTCGGGGGGCTTCAGGCAGTCGGCAACACACATACCATCGTGAATGCATTGATTGCTCCCGGTGGACAATCAGGAAAGGTTCAAGTCACCACGGGACCAATGAGCAATAAAGTGTCAGAATTGCTCTCTTGCGATGCAGCCGCCGCGATGTTAGCGGAGATTGGCGTACACTCGGTCAAATTTTATCCAGTCGACGGGCTAGAAAGGCTAAATGAAATCAAGGCCATGGCAGAAGCAGCCGTCCGTTACGGGATTCCCGTTTTTGAGCCGACTGGCGGGATAGATGCAGCTTCGATTCGTCCGATTGTGGAGGTATGCCTCGCCGCAGGTGCAAAGCAGGTCATTCCGCACATTTATACATCGATCGTCGACAAGGAAACGGGATTGACTCGTTTGGATCAAGTAGAAGAACTGCTGACTGCTATAGAAGGCCTGTAGCGATATTATCAGAAAAGGATAGGAGTGAATCAGGTGAGAGAGAGACTGGTCATCGTCGGGTTGGCACAGGGATTACACGCGCGTCCGGCTACTTTGTTTGTGAAAGTGGCAGCTTCTTTTTCCAGTGAAATCGGATTGAACAAGGAAGAGAAGAAGGTCAATGCCAAGAGTATTATCGGCGTCATGTCCCTTGCTGTTTCAAAAGGACAATCGGTCGTCTTAACAGCGGATGGTGCGGACGCGGAACAGGCGTTGGATGCGTTGGAGCGTGTTTTGGTAAGTGTGGAGTAAAGGGGAGCGACAATCTGTGATGCACATTGGTGCAGCAGCGTAACGGGTTCGTTAGTGAAACAACATCAGCGGCAGTTTAAGACTTTATTATCAAGGTCTTAAACCACCGCTTTTTCTTTTATTGGAACAGTCTAAAATTATCATCAAGAACCATATTTCCTTGCAAATGGTTACTCCCAGGTTCCTACAGCACTAGAAAGTGCGTACTTTTTTTAAATGTGACTACACATCATAATGAGTCTCAAGATGATCATCACCTTTGAAAAAGACGATTATATCGTTTACGGGATGTCGTCGATACGAAAGTAGTAAATCACATCTTTTAGGAGGAGTTTATATATGAAGAACATTTTGCAGGGGAAACAACTTGGTTTTGGTACGGCTCCACTGGGCAATATGTTCCGCAACATCCCGGAAGAAGAAGCACTGGCTACTGTCGATGCTGCTTGGGAGAATGGCATCCGCTACTTTGACACCGCTCCATTCTATGGTGCCGGCTTGGCTGAGCTTCGCCTAGGTGAAGCCCTAGCGAAACGCCCGCGTGACGAGTATGTGTTGAGCACAAAAGTTGGGCGTATCATCCTGGATGAACTGGAAGATCCAGCCTTGCGTGACTTGGGCGAAAAAGGCGGACTGTTCGAATATGGTCGCAAAAATAAGCTCCACGTGGACTACAGTGAAGATGGTACACTTCGCTCGATCGAGGACAGCCTGAAACGGTTGCAGACCGATCGCCTAGACATCGTCTACGTTCATGATATCGCACAGGACTTCTATGGCGACGATTGGCTTTCCCAATTTGAAAGTGCTCGAAAAGGGGCCTTTCGTGCCCTGACTCGTTTGCGTGACGAAGGTGTCATTAAGTCGTGGGGCCTCGGCGTAAACCGTGTAGAGCCAATCGAGATCGCGATGGCATTGGATGAAGCACAGCCGGATGCCTTCTTGATGGCTGGTCGCTACTCCCTGCTGGATCATGAACGAGCCTTGCAACGCGTGATGCCAAACGCGGCAAAAATAAATGCCAAGATTATTGTTGGAGGGCCGTACAGCTCAGGAGTTTTGGCTGGAGGTACCCACTTCGAGTATCAAAAAGCATCGCCTGAAATCATTGCAAAAGTTGATAGTATCAAAGCGATTGCCAATCGTCACAATATTAGTGTCAAGGCTGCTGCGCTGCAATTTGTGCTTGCGAATCCGGCAGTTGCTGCCGTTATCCCTGGTGCGAGTCGCCCAGATCGAATCACGGAAGACGTAGCTGCTATGAACGAAGTGATTCCTGCAGCATTCTGGCAGGAAATGCGTGAACAGAAACTGGTGGCGCAAGACGCTCCACTACCAATCTAACTATAAAATTATAAAAGGAGTAATCAACATGGCAAACACAATGGCAACCATTGAAATCTCTGCTTCTCCTGATCAAGTATGGAAATTGATCGGTGGATTTAACTCACTACCAGACTGGCTTCCTTATATCCCGAGCAGCGAACTGAGCGAAGGTGGACGGGTGCGTCGGTTGGAAAACCCGGAGGGGGATGTGATTATTGAGCGCCTAGTAGGCTTCAATGAGAAAGAGTGCCATTACACCTACTCCATTATGCAAGCACCATTTCCTGTTACCAATTATGAATCCACGATCCGCGTTCGTGAGAATGGTGGTAAAGGAACGCTGGTGGAATGGTCTGGTACATTTACACCGGTAGGCGTTAGCGAGGATGAGGTTATCAAGCTGTTCCAAGGAATCTATACAGATGGTCTGGAAGCATTGAAAAAAGCATTTCAAGCTTAATCAGTTGACCAAAAACAGATAAGGCAGCCGAGGTGTAGAACATGTTAACTTGTTCTATACTGCGGTTGCCTTTTTCGAATATGGGGACTTGGATCAAAGTACGTGGATTAATCTAGCCGGTTCGAATTGTTCTAGAGCTTTTCATTTTCATTGGGATACAGAATCCTGGTCCGTTGGGTTGAATCCTTTCATGATTAGCCATATAGCCAAAACCAATTGCTGAAAGGCTATTGGAATGTTCAACATCATGTAGGCTGTATCCAGCCCGATGAAGCGAATCATAAACAATAAACTCGCCAATATGGACAATGTAGACCCAATAAGACCCCAGACTGACAACCAACGTGGAACTAATTTTGTTTGGTAAAATATGTAGGTAAACAAGAACATAGCCAAAACAAATGCCAGTGTCGTTGCCACATGGTTGACCAAATCACGTCCTTCCCGTAACAATCCACCCAGGGTCTGAAAATACGATACATGTAAAGTTCCAACTTTTGCAAATTCATGGCTTAGTGTCAATAGCAACAGAAGAGTGATTACACCAAGAATAATGAACACACCCGCAATGATGCCAAAAGCAACAGATCCAAGAGCGAAACCTTTATGATGCTTACTTAAAATCGGATACAACAAAATAGGAATACCAACATAGGCAACAATCATGAACAACTGGAAAAACGCCCCTAGTAGTACCTGGTTTTCATTTGTAGAAGCCTTGACAAGGTAGTCTGCTCCATCTATAACAGGAACAACACTTAATATACCTGTTACCAACCCGGCTATTAATAACACCCCAGTCATTACTGCTGACCCTCTACCTGTATTTGTACTCTTCCTCAACATAAATAGCCTCCTTCTCATACACTACCGTTGGCGGACCTTCTTCGGCATTTTTTATCGCGTATCAAGTGTAGAGGGTGAAGATGAGTATAGTTCAATGAGGCAGTCTATAACATGAATATTCAGTTGAGATCCATGATTTGCTCCATTTCTTTAAAAATGCTTCCAGGTAAAATCAATACTCAAATACCCAATCCGTTTCTCCTTGAAGGTCAGCGTTTCCTTCGTCGCCAATTCTGGTTTGCGAAAACAGACAAGGTCTTTGTGATATCCAAAAGCGCGACAGACTTCCGGTCGAACGCTATGAATGCCACACTGATCTTTTTGCATGTCGTAGAAGATACAAGTCCCAAACAGTCTCGGTTGATTTTTCAGATCCTCTCGGAGCTTAATTGGAAGCGCTTTCAATTTCTTGTTTATCATTTTATATTCCTTCTCTGTTATGGGAACAGGACCACAGCATAATCCTTTACAGCCTTGGCAAGGCAATGCTTCCATATCATCTACAACCTTTCGTCATGTGATGTTTGCTAGAAAAAACAAAAAAGATGATCCTCGTTGACAGGAGATCATCTTAAGAACTACCACATTCAATTGTGTTGGTTATTCAAAAATTCGGTAAGAAGAGAATACTGTCCTTTTATTATAACACATGTAGGAAGATTTTGACGAATGCTTTCGAAAGAATGGCGTGTTGATCGTTGCATAAAAAAAGGAGAAGCGCTCACGGTAAGCGCTTCTGCCCTCATGTGTGTTTGATCAGAATGAGTTCTTCTACTTCTTCACCTCGTGCTTCCGAAAATGCCCGATCGACACCGAAAGACTGAAAACCGTTTTTTTCTAACACACGAATGGATGCGATGTTGTCATGGGCGACACGCGCATATACAGGACGTGTTCCGATTTCCTCTAAAAAGAGAGTAAGTGCATTTGTCGCGATTCCTTTGCCCCAAAAGCTTTTGTCAATCCAGTATCCAATCGTAGGCAAGCCAAACAGCTCAAAGCACAAAACATTACCGACAATCTGCCCATTCATGACAACGGTTCTTTTCACAATCGAATCATTGTTCAAAATTCTTGTCCAATGAGCGGTGAATCCGTCTCTATCTTCAGGGTCCTTGACAGTAAAGGCCGCCATCTCATGAGCAGATTTGTCCAATTGCTGAGTGAAAAATATAGGGAGATCTGTCTCTGTTACTTCTCGTAAATCGAGGGACTGATCACGCAATGGCTCCAAGGAAGAGCACCTCCAAAAAACACAAGCTATTCTCTCTTCACCAACACTTTGATAATCAACGATAGTACCGCGAGAACCAAAATGACATTAGCAATGAGCATAAAGCTAGGTAAACCAAGCCTAAACAAGATGTACACACTCCTACTCGTTACAACCTTTGAAAGTGAAAGAGACTAGTTCTCCCCGGTGACAAGCATGATCGCAAAGCCATCATAGCCCTTGCTGCCAACTGTCTGTACAACGGTTCCACTGACACGTTGCTCTTGCGCTACCATATCGGTGAATTGACGTACACCGACAATATTGGGATCCGTGTTTGTTACGTCCACGACTTGACCACTTCGTACAACATTATCCGTGATAATCACAGTACCTTTGCGAGAGAGTTTCAACGCCCATTGGAAATAGTCGGGGTTTCCTTTTTTATCTGCATCTATAAAAATAAAATCAAAAGGACCCTGATTTTCTTTGTGAAGTTGGATGAGAGAATCAAGGGCAAGCCCGACTTTCACTTCCACGATCTGATCCAGTCCTGCGCGGGCAATGTTCGATTGTGCAACTTCTGCATGCTTCGGATCATATTCGAGAGTAATGAGACGACCGTCTGCTGGAAGTGCGCGGGCTAGCCAGATGGTACTGTATCCACCGAGAGTGCCAATTTCCAAAATCGAACGAGCGCCTTGGATTCGTGCTAACAGATGAAGGAATTTACCTTGATTGGGTGCTACATCAATAGCTGGAAGCCCAGCAGCTGCGTTCTCTTGAAGAACTGTGTCTAGAACGGAATCGGCTTCCAGTAATTTATCCGTAAAATAGTGATCAACCGCTGTCCATTGCTCTCTATTCATGATCTCAACTCCTCAAGATTTTACAGGGATATCATAACACGATTAGCAACTTCTGGCTGGCTTTTTTGTAGCATATAACACATTTCAGCGGAGGGCTTCTATGATCGATCAAGCTTTATAGGTAATATTTTCACCTATTACCATTATTTTCGCATAGCGTGAACGATGAGTTTTCAAGATAATAGAAAAGTAATCCAAGCTAGCTAGTATAATCCAACCTTGGGGATTCTATTCTACGCGTTCGACTAAATGATGCAGTCAAAGTCGGCGCAATTTTTTTATTCCATCTATAGGTAAATATACCTATTGTTGTTCGTTGTCAACAGAAACGAAGTCCTATAAGATAATATCATTCACGTATGACATATGCGTACTACCCCGTACGCCCCAACCACTTTTTGTTGGTTGGGATTTTTTTTGTTCTATTTTATATCCAGTTATCTCCTATCGCGTTTCGATGCGATTTTTTATATCCTTGTATATAGGACTCGAAACGTTCTTGGGGTCCGCGGTGACTCAAATTATGCAGAGGAGTCACCGCTTTTTTTTTTACATACTTCCTCCGAACCAGGTCAAGCTAGTAGCAGGTGATTTTGGTCAGGAGGTGTTTTGTGTGCGGGCAACTTTCGTGGTGTTGACACTAACTTTTGCTTTGACCGTAACGGGGTGTACGAAACAGTCTGGTACAGAGACCAAGCAAAAAACGGAATCGGAGCCGTTGTGCATGCCTGTTCCCGTCAGACATTATCAATGGGAAGAGCGAGCGAGATCGATTACAGCTAGCGTGAAGGGCATAGACAAAATAGTGGTTATGCAAATCGATAAAGAGCTCGATGTGGCTATTCAAGTGACGAATTTTAATCGGTTCAAGCTGGAATCGATTCAAAAAGAAGTCGGAAAGAAATTAAAAGAGGCCTTCCCAGATGCCGATATTCATGTGACAGCTGACAAGCGATTGATAAAAGATTTGCAAAGGCTAAGTGACGAACAGTGGCCAACTGATGTAAAAGCGGCATGCCAGAAGAAGAAATCCTTAAAAGAACTGGAAAAGAAAATGAAGGGATAGCCAGTTTCCCAAACCTCACATACTACATGGGTAGAGTGAGGTTTTTGCTGTCTATTTTGGTAGAACGATCAAAATGAAGTGATTATTTTGTGATTTCATGACAGAGAAGAACTCCCTGACTGGGAGTCTATATAGGCTAGTGGTGATCATGATCGTAATAATGCGCACGCTCTCGATCCCGATGGAGGTCGATGCCGCGTAATTCACCCTTTGCTTTTTCCACAAGAACTTGATAATCTCTTACCACTTCCGTCAAGGTCGTAACGGATTCTTTATAGTCGGGATCATTACAGATTCCATCTATCGCTCGATGGAGGTGATACATCTTATCTTCGGTTTTTCGGATAAATTCTACCCAATCCATTCCGTTCATAAAATACCTCCTTTCCGTCTTAGGCTTTACTCCCATGCTCGAAAGTATGCAAGGTGAAATTGCGGATAAATGATGCATATGCAATCTAATAATGAACTTTGGTCTTGTAACAATAATCTGTTCATGATAACATACCTCACATCAATAGCATCAAAGGACGAGACTTGAGGTGTACCAAATGAACGGGTTAGCCAAACTGAATCGATCGCTTGAGAAAATCATGCCCATACTAACGCCGAGTAGTGTTGCCATTGGCGTTATAGCCGGGACACATTTACAACCGTTTGCTTTTTTGACTCCTTGGGTGTTTGCCTTCATGACATTTGCCGGCAGTCTGGGTTCAGGATTTAAAGAATTTGCAAAGGTACTGACTAGACCGCTTCCTTTAATCGTCAACTTGTTGATTCTTCATGCACTTATGCCGCTTGTTGCTTGGTCAATGGCACGGTTATTTTATCCAGATGATATCCATGTCATCACGGGCTTTTTGTTGGCGGCCTTAATTCCCACAGGGATCACGAGCTTTTTGTGGTCATCGATTTATTTCGGGAACATCGCACTGACACTATCCATTATTTTGTTGGATACGATGCTCTCCCCATTGATTGTTCCGTTGGGGATGTCCTTGTTTTTAGGGGCAACAGTCGAGATGGATTTAGCTGAACTGATGAAGGGTTTGTTTTATATGATTGTGTTGCCGTCTCTTGTCGGTATGCTGCTCAATCATTTATCAAAAGGGAACGTCAAAAAAACGCTGGCACCAAAATTAGCGCCATTTTCTAAGATGGGAATGGGGGTTGTCGTCGCGATCAACAGCTCGATGGTCTCGTCTTATTTTCATATGATGGACGCTAAACTGGTGGGAATGGCGGTCCTCGTACTGGTTGTAGCCATTTTGGGTTATTTGATGGGGTGGGGGATAGCGCGGCTATTCGGATGGGAGCGTGATATTATTGTCACGTTAACCTTCAACA
This sequence comes from Brevibacillus sp. NPDC058079, assembly GCF_042885155.1. Lineage (NCBI taxonomy): Bacteria > Bacillati > Bacillota > Bacilli > Caryophanales > Paenibacillaceae > Brevibacillus > Brevibacillus sp. NPDC058079. The sequence continues at coordinate 1,205,951 of NZ_JBHVSO010000001.1, read as the reverse complement.
GTGGGATGCGAAACATTAGTGCAGGGGCAGTTATGGCGATCACGTACTTCCCTGCGCCTGTTGCACTTCCCGTTGTTCTCGGTATGCTTTTTCAGCAAATACTCGCTTCTACCTTCGGAAAGTTTTTGGAGCTGGTCGAGAAAAGACCGCAGCATCAACCACAGGAACTATCAAGATAAAAGCAAGAGCCGTTTTCCAAAACCAATGGGAAAACGGCTTTTTTCTTTCAGATTTTTACTAAAGATGCTGTTAATTTGGCGCTCTCCACCCAAAACAATTCCTTTGGTCCATTTGACAATGCGAACGTCCGATTCCGCCTCAAGACTTGGCAGAACAAATGGGGAGACTTTTCATACGGTTCAAATGAAGAAATTGAAAAAAAGAGTTGCGAACTTATGTTCGCAATCACTATAATGTAATTACAATTTCTCACACATGATGAGTATCTGGATATCAAATGTTCGTAATTAGGCGGGTGGAAAAGAGTGGTGAACGGCAATTTTGAAGTAACGAACGAAGAAAGAGAGGCATTTATGTACATGCTGCGAGATTCAGCAAGAGAGAATTATCCCTTGAATGTGAGCTGGTGTGTGTCCTTTGAGGGGGAGCGGGGGAATACGTGTAGCATGTGGGGTGTGGTCAAATGGGTAGACCCAAAGGCGAGACGTGTTCAATTAGCAAACCAAACGGGTAGTCAATGGATCGAGATGGAGAAAATTATCAATGTACATGCATAGGAGTGTGTATAGAAACCTTACGCGAAAGTCGACTCGTCGTAAGGCTTCTTTACTTTTTTGCACAAAGCAGGAAGTTTATATGTCATAAAACCTAACGTGAAAATGCAGAAGATTCGAAAGTTTGATTGACGTTTGGTTTTGTTGTGTTAGGATATATTACATAGCGTGCATTCTCTCCACTTCCTATTTTGACCCAATTGTTGGGTCCTTTTTTTTGCCTATTTTCCATTCTTCGGATATGGCTTCCCATCCGTTTGAAATAACTTGCTCACCATTCCATAAAGACGACCTGACATGTTAGGAAAAACGAAGGAGTATTCATTCGCTCCTTGATTCAGCAAGACGATCGGAGCTTCCACGATGTAGGGGATTTTCATTAGATCGAGCATCTTCTTATATTCCTCTACCTTGGAATGGTCGACCGTATAATAAAATGATTTGGAAAAATTCATGCGAGCACGCTCCTTTCCCATATTGTAGCATATCCATAGTCTGCCGTATAAATGAACATAATAAATATTATGTAAACAAATTTGTGCCCTCTCTCCATATGAAGAGAGAAGATTCACAAAAACTTCTACCTATGATAGAATAAAAGACCAAAATTTTACCAATAGGAGAAAAATGATGATAATCAGCCAACAACTACTTTCTGTGAACGGGTTATCCTACACGATTCGCTCTGCAATGGAAACAGATGCACAACAGTTGTCGGAACTGCGACTGCAAATCGATGGAGAGACTGAAAATTTGGACAGAGAAAGAGGAGAGGCTTTCATCGATGTGCAAGGATTCGAACACATCATCCATACGGATGCAGAAAGTCCAAGAAACTTGTTTTTAGTTGCTGTTGTACAGGATCGGATTGTCGGGTTTTCCAGATGTGCAGGTGTTTACTTAAACAGATTTGCGCACAAAGTAGAGTTTGGTGTATGCGTCTTGCAAGAGTTCTGGGGTTATGGCATTGGGAAGAATCTCTTGCAAGAATCGGTTGCTTGGGCAGACGCCAACCACATCACCAAAATGACGTTGAATGTAATGGAAACGAATGAGAAGGCAATTGAGCTGTACAAACGGTTTGGCTTTGAAATCGAAGGGGTACTCAAAAACGACAAAGTTCTTTCTGATGGCAATTACTACAACACCGTTATTATGGGAAGATTCAAAATGACAGGAGAGTAGCATGACGAGAAAACGAGCGAGAGAATATGGCGTGCTTATCGGGAGAGGTATCCCGAGTACGTAAAATGCGATTACGGATGTAAAAGGAGTGCGGGTCGGCCAGAAAAACAGAACCGTACATGCATTGCCACTGGATCGTTTCGTAGAAATCATATCTCGATAAATGAAAAAACTCCGCAAGCGTCAGCGGAGTTTTGTTGTCTGATCATCTGTTAAACAGTTGTTTAACTGCTGAAGAAGCTACGGCTGGAGCGCTTTCTTTTATAATGAGAGCTGCCGTAATGGGAATGCCCGTACCGATTGCTAGAGCTGTATTTTCTCCGATGCTTGTAATCGCTGCTGCTGTATTTCCGGTGCTTATGCGAAGATGAGTGATTACCGAGTAAATTTTTTAAAAGCTTTTTGAGCATATCAATCACTCCTAGTTAGGTTGGAAGTCTATTCCGTATAAGTATATACGAATATGTTAGAAAATCGTTTCATTATTTTTCTACGTTTTCGTGAAAGGCTGGACCGATCAGATCAATCCGGTTCGTCCATATTCCCCCTGTAAAGCTTGCTGGGACTCGTTTTAAATCAGTCACAACATCAAAGCCTTGCGACACATCGCCACTGCCTGCAACCAGGATCACGCGGGTGTCTTCTGCTTCCATTCTTGCCATGAACCGATTCGGCCAACCCCAGAGCCATGGGGCAATCTGATCAGGAATATGCAATTGGGTTTGCGCACAGGCTTCCGGTACATATCCGGACCAACCTGTTGCGATGTACGGGATCAGGCAGCTTTTCATAGTCGCCATAGACATCACACGCAGCTTGGGCACTTGCTCTTTCAATGTCTCGATTGGCTTGTCACCGCCATAAACAGAGAGCTGTGCCAGTCGTTTTGCAGGTAATTTTGCCAAAACATCCGCCAGCGCTTTCCCCTCGAGTGGGTCATTGCTTTTGATATGGATAAGCAGCGAGCGATCAGGGAATGTTTGTAGCACATCATCGAGAGAGGGCATCATGCCAATCCCTTTTCCACGGAAGGGGAAGGTTTTCCCTTCGTCCGCTGTATAATGGTAGCCAATGTCGAGCTGTTGTAATTCGGCCAAGGTATAATCTCTCGTGACTCCGGTACCATTTGTCCGACAGTCGAGCGTCCAGTCATGAAACACGGCGAATCGATTGTCTTTCGTCCATTGTACATCGAGCTCGACAACGTCCGCGCCTGCATCAAAAGCCGCCTGCATGGACGGAATCGTATTTTCCAGGTACGGATGCTCCGGTGGATAAATCCGTTCCGCCGTACACGTTTCATTGGTGATGTTCTCCATATGAAAGGTTTGTGCCATCCCGCGATGAGCAAGTAAAAAAGGCTCGCCTTCTGGCTCTTTTGCAAGATAAGAGCTGTTACCCAAAAACAGGAAAGCGATGAAAAGAAGGGGAATCCAGATGCGTTTTCGCTGGAACCATTTCTTTCGTGGTTGATCTCGTTGTTTTGACATGATGGGATACCGCCCCTTCCTTCAAATACTCTGTTCATTGTAGCAAAACGCAAGAGAGGAAGGTACATCCTTTGGGAGTAGTGCTAGGGGCTTGGCATCATTCGAAAAGACTGGCACAATAGACGGAAGATAAGATGTATCCCATGAAGAGCAAGGGGAGGTTCCATGAAAATAGCTTTACACCAAATCGCTTATCAGATCGGTATGCACCCAATCGAGATGGCGAAGCTTGTCTACGAGGGTGAAATAACGGGAGAGGTACCTGAACACAATCCGCAAGCGAAGGATGCCTGGGTGGATTTGCACTCTCTGCGTAACTTCATTCAATGGCGATATGATCAGGGGCGAATGGATCAGATGTTCTATGATAAAGCTATGCGTCACCTGAACAAAGCAATGCCAAAAAAATAATCGAATTCGGAGGAGAAACATGCGAGACTCTATCATTTACTGCATGGTACCAAAAACATACTGGGAAAAGTGGATGGACAAGGATCACTACTTACCGCGCGATTACGAGCAGGAAGGCTTCATTCACGCGACGAAAGGGGACGAGCTGCTTGAAAAGGTAGCAAACCGCGTCTACGCACAGTTTGACGAGGAGTTGTATGTACTCGTTATCGATGAAACGAAGACGACTTCGGAAGTCAAATACGAGGCTGCGAAGGATGGATTGTTGTATCCGCACATCTATGGACCGTTGAATAAAGATGCGATTGTGGATAGGAAGCAAATGAATCGGATAGACGGCCAGTGGCGTCTGGGAATGTCTATCCGTTAATCTCTACCAGTTAAACCATTTGAGTAGCGCAAGCACTTCTTGACGCTTGGCCTCAGGTAGCTTGTCGAGTCTGCGCAAGAGAAGATCGATTCGCATGCGCTGTTCCACTTTGGATTCAGGTACCTTTTGCCCCTTCACCCATTGTCGTTTCAGGCGGACGGGATCTATATCAGATATGATCCGAAGCAGCTTTCTTTCCAACAAATCTAAGGAAGCCATAGTTGAAACCCTCTTTTTCGTTTAATCCGTTTCTTCTATTATAACACGGGTACATAAAGAAACCATGATTGGCGCACAATGGTAAAGGTGTTGAATATAACCCTTTGTAGGAGGCGTATCGATTATGGCGAAGCCGGATGACCGTTCTGACAACGCAGAAAAGCTTCAACAGATGATTTCCAATACGGAAGAGAACATTCGTGAGTCCGAGGATTACCTGACGGCTCATGCTGGGGAGATTTCTGCTGAGGAAAAAGCAACCCTCGAAGCAAAGAATCAGCGTCGTGAAGAAAGCATCGAGGGATATCGCGCGGAAATCAAGGATGAATCTTCGCAGGCTTAACCTTGCTACCGAACGTCTGGCGCCAACTACGCGTCAGGCGTTTTTTTCATTCTATCGGGCAAAAGTGCAACAAAACATGATTTGTTTTGCGAAACATGGTAATCTGTAATGGTACAAATTGAAAAAGAGGAGAAAGACTTATGAAGCGACCAGAAGATACACGCGTCGTTGTCGGCATGTCCGGCGGGGTCGACTCCTCCGTGACGGCTTACCTGCTTAAGCAACAGGGATATGACGTCATCGGCATCTTCATGAAAAACTGGGATGATACCGATGAATTCGGCCACTGCACGGCGGAAGAAGACTTCCAGGATGTCCGGCGCGTCTGTGAACAGATCGGCATTCCATATTACACGGTAAACTTTGAAAAAGAATACATGGACAAGGTATTCCAGTATTTTTTGGATGAATATAAAGGGGGACGTACACCGAATCCGGATGTCATGTGCAACCGTGAAATCAAGTTCGGTGAGCTTCTCGCCAAGGTCATGGATCTAGGGGCGGATTATATTGCTACCGGCCATTACGCGCAGGTCAAGTACATCGATGGCGAGTATAAGCTGATTCGTGGCGCTGACAACAACAAGGACCAGACTTACTTCTTGAATGTATTGGGCCAAGAACAGCTATCCAAAACGTTGTTCCCGATTGGCCATCTCCCGAAACCTCAAGTAAGGGAGATCGCAGAGAAAGCAGGACTCTATACAGCGAAAAAGAAGGACAGTACAGGGATCTGCTTTATTGGGGAGCGCAACTTCCGCGACTTCCTGCAAAATTATTTGCCTGCCAAACCAGGAAATATCGAGACCGTAGATGGAGCAGTCATCGGTACGCACGACGGACTGATGTACTATACATTGGGTCAACGACAAGGCTTAGGAATAGGCGGAGGTCATGGCACGAGCGGACAGCCTTGGTTTGTTGTAGACAAAGATCTGGAGCGGAATGTCCTGATCGTAGGTGAAGGCTCTGATCATATCCGTCTGTACTCGAAGAGTCTCTTGGCGACCAACGTTAGCTGGGTGAGTGCTAAGAAACCTTCTGAAACGTTTACTTGTACAGCGAAATTCCGTTATCGCCAGCCAGATCAGGGAGTAACCGTTCACCTGCTGGAGGATGGCACCGTAGAAGTTGTATTTGATCAGCCGCAAAAAGCAGTGACACCTGGTCAGGCTGTCGTCTTCTATGATGGGGAAGTATGCTTGGGTGGCGGTACGATTGACAAGGTACGCTTAGTCGATAAAGAGAACTAAGATAGACGGGGGAAGCACTCGGTGGATGCTACGAAAAAATCAAAAGTGATTATCGTTTCGTTTTTGGCGGGAGCGGTTCTCTTGGCGATCATCTCTTATTTCGGGATGGCCTCCTTGGGTAAGGAGCATATGGCGACGATTCAAAACGTCATCAAGGAGAACGGTGGGGTTGTTACCACAGGTGGAGTGACAGCGGTTCCGCTGGAGGAAAGTCCTTTTACTAACAGCGGAAAAGGCAATACCATCTACCGAATCTACTATTCGAAAGATGGGCAAACGTTGACGGCTTGGTATCGTGCTGATAACGAATCCTCCATCAAGAAAGAGCCGGAAGCATGGATTCTGCCGTAAAAACAAGGATAAACCTGACTGGGAGAGTGAAGGCATCACATGACCCAATATGCTGGACTGCGTGAGCTAGCTGAACTGATTCGAAGACTCGAGCCAGAGTTAGCGGGTGCACAATTAAGTATTCTTGCTCATGAAAATAAAGAGGGAATCGCAACGCTGTTAGTGGAAGGACTCGGGACGAAGGTTCCTGTCCAAAACAGCTCCGGCGAATATGCGAATCATTTGGCGGTTTTGCGTGTAGGAGCGAACAAGTACACCTTCGCGCAAGATTGGAGAGAAGTGTACATCAGTGAAATCAATTACTGCGCGTGTCGCATACCTCCAGGGGCCCATGGATTGTTGGTTCGCCATATCGATTATCCAGGTGTGATTTATGATGTCTCACGAAAACTGGCCGAACATCAAATCAATGTTTCCAAGTTAAATGTATCGCGCGAGCAAAAAGGGAAGAATGCCCTGCTTATCTCTGTGACCGATGAAGAGATTACACCGACGATTGTATCTGCCATCGAAGAGCTGCCCCAAATCACCAAAGTGTTATCTCTACAGTAAACGAGTCATGATAAACAAAAACTGCCCGTTTTTAGCGGGCAGTTTTTTTCGTAGCGAATTTGAGTCCCTGGTTAATTAAGACTGGTAAGACAGACGAATGATTTTCGTCAGCAAATTCTTTAAAGGAAGCCTTGATCTGACCTTTGCCCATGGTGGACAATCGCTCGATCATCGCCAGAGAATTTTCTTTGACCAAGAATCGCCCATCGTTTTCCAACTCTCCGATGGTCAGAAGCGCATGGACGTCGAGCTCATCTGTCAGCAGGCCAGGCAATTGACTCTCCTTCGCAAGCAGCACGCTCTCATTCCAGTGGATCGAGGGACTGCCAGCTATATACCGCTGAAAAGCGTGTGGTCTCGACAAAAGTACATGCAAGACAAACAAGCCACCTAGCGAATGTCCAAAAATCGCTTGCTGCGTCCGATCGATAGGGAAGTCGTTTTCGATACTAGGCTTGAGTTCCTCCTCCAAAAAGGTGAGGAACTGCTCCGCTCCCCCCATCTGAGGCCAGTCGGCTCCTTTTGGGTTGCCAGGAAGCTCTGAGGCGGGAACTTCATACGTGTAATCAAAGAAACGAGTAGGATGGTACGGACCGTCCGTTGGATACCCAATCCCGACGACGATAGCAGGATACACGCCGGTTCGTTCAGGGCCACGTGATTGTATCCGTATCGCTTCGGTCATAGTTGCAAAAACAGAGTTACCATCTAGCAAATATATGACGGGAAAGCCTGATTCCGGAGGGGGATCGGCAGGTATACTTACGAAAATGTGATAGTCACGCTCTTGATAAGTCATGATTTTACTGTAAGAACGAGGAATGACGACAGGTTGATAGTCGGTGCTTTTCATGAGGGCTACTCTCCAATCTTTCCATGGCTAACCAACACGCACAAAATCTATTATATGAACGAGAACCAGAGATTGGCAATAGCCGAAAAAGGAGAATAGTTAGTTTTCGAAAAGAGCGCATACTGAGCTTGACTCCTACGATATATTGAGGTAAAGTAAGTTTTACCAACTACATATTGATGCGGTAAGGTGTTTACCAGCCAGATTTGGTAGACTTAATAGGGAAGTCGGTGAGAATCCGACGCGGTCCCGCCACTGTAATGAGAGAGTTCCATTTGCGAAAGAATGCCACTGATCATGACCGATCGGGAAGGTGGAAATGGAGCGATGATCCAGAGCCAGGAGACCTGCCTAACCGCTTGCACTGTTTAACCTACGGGAGATAGGGAAGTGTTCGAGCGCTCAATTCGCCTTGGCGAATTGCTAGATGGAAGTCATCACGCGCATTCGGCATGTAAACGTCGGATGCGCTTTTACTTTGGCTAAATAACATACATACAGAGTAAAAATAGCAGGATAGGATGAGGGACATGTTAATCGCTTATGATTCAAAAACAGGAAACGTCCGAAGATTCGTCAACAAAATTAATTTGCCACATGTGGAAATTAATCAAGAAATGGTGCTGGACGAGCCGTTCATTTTGATAACATACACGACGGGATTCGGACAAGTGCCGGAGAAGGTGGCGACGTTCCTGAAGCGAAATCATGTCAATCTGCGCGGAGTATCTGCCAGCGGTAACCGCAACTGGGGAACCAGCTTTGCCAAAAGCGCGGATACGATCGCGAGCCTATATGGCGTTCCGGTGATTTCTAAATTTGAACTGTCCGGTACCGGCCGTGACGTGGAACAATTTACGAGTGGGGTGGCAGCAATTGCGGCATATTGAATTGAACAACGAACTGATGCAGCGTGGCAACGACGGATTTTATCAACTGGAAAAGGATCGGGAAGCGGTTGCGGTCTTCATGGAAGAAGTGCAGTCCAACACGATGACTTTTGGCAGTGTCAAAGAACGCATGGACTATTTGATCGAGAATGACTTCTATGAAAACGTCTATGAAACATACACTGTTGAGCAGGTCGATGAAGTTTTCCGTTTGGCCTATGACGCTGATTTTCAATTTGCTTCGTACATGGCTATCTCCAAATTTTATAAAGATTACGCCTTGAAAACGAACGATAAATCGATGTACTTGGAGCAGTATCCAGACCGGGTGGCCGTAGTGGCACTGTCCCTTGGACAAGGTGACTTTGAGCTCGCCAAGCATTTAACGGTCTCCATGATGGATCAACGCTTGCAGCCGGCGACACCAACCTTCCTGAACGCAGGCAAAAGCCGCCGTGGAGAAATGGTCTCCTGCTTCTTGCTCGAAATGGATGATTCACTGAACTCCATCAACTTTATTTTGGGAACTTGTATGCAGCTATCCAAAATTGGCGGCGGTGTAGCTGTGAACCTGTCCAAGCTTCGCGGACGAGGAGAGCCGATCAAAGGAGTCGAGGGCGCAGCAAAAGGTGTTATGCCCGTTCTCAAGCTGTTGGAGGATGCATTTTCCTACGCGGATCAAATGGGGCAACGCAAAGGCTCAGGCGCAGCGTACTACAACATCTTCGGCTGGGATATCAATGAGTTTCTCGATTGCAAAAAGATCAATGCCGATGAAAAAGCACGCATCAAAACGTTGTCCATCGGCCTGATCGTACCAAACGTGTTCTACAAGCTGGCTGAGGAAAACAAGCCATTGAATGTGTTTGCTCCGTACTCCGTGTACAAAGAATACGGCGTGCATCTGGATGATATGGACCTCGATGATATGTACGAGGAGCTCTTGGCAAACGATCGCATCAAGAAAAAGACCGTCATGAGCGCACGCGAGATGTTGACCAAAATCGCGATGATTCAAATGGAATCGGGCTATCCGTACATCATGAACAAAACGAATGCGAACGACAACCATGCACTGAAAGATCTCGGTTCAGTGAAAATGTCCAACCTGTGCACGGAAATCTTCCAGTTGCAGGAGACTTCGACGATTACCAATTACGGCGAGATGGATATTATTCGTCGCGATATTAGCTGCAATCTGGCATCGCTCAATATCGTCAACGTGATGGAACGCAAAATGATCCGTGAATCCGTCCACGAAGGAATCGAAGCCATTACATCCGTGAGTGACATGACGCGTGTAGAAAACGCTCCAGGCGTTCAAAAGGCAAACCGTGAGTTGCACTCCGTAGGGCTTGGTGCGATGAACCTGAACGGTTATCTGGCAAAGAACAGAATCGCTTACGAAAGTGAAGAAGCCAAGGATTTCGCTCGTACGTTTTTCATGATGATGAACTTCTACTCCTTGGAAAAAAGCATGGAAATCGCCAAGGAAACAGGCAATACCTTCTTGGGCTTTGAACAATCGGAATATGCAAAAGGCACTTATTTTAACAAGTACTTGACGAACGATTACAGCCCGCGGACGGAAAAAGCAAAGCTTCTCTTTGAAGGAATGCACATTCCGACGCCAGAGGATTGGGCGGAACTACAACAAAAGGTGCAAAAGCATGGCGTTTACCATGCGTACCGTTTGGCAATTGCACCGACACAGAGCATTTCCTACATTCAGAATGCGACTTCTAGTGTGATGCCAATCGTTGAGCATATCGAAACGAGAACGTATGCCAACTCGACGACGTATTACCCAATGCCGTACTTGTCGCAGGAAAACTATTTTTACTACAAATCGGCGTATGTAATCGATCAATTCAAAGTGATTGATCTGATTGCCGAAATTCAAGAGCACATCGACCAAGGAATTTCGACAGTGCTGCACGTGAACAGCAATATTTCAACCAGAGAACTGGCTCGCTATTACATTTACGCAGCGAAAAAAGGTCTGAAGTCACTCTACTATACCCGTACGAAGCATTTGACTGTAGAAGAGTGCATTAGCTGCGCTATTTAGTGAACTCGATTTATAAATGGAAAAGCATCAAGCAAATAGAGAAGAGGAACGCCATATGAAAGCAGTCAATTGGAACAGGCCGGACGACGATTTTACAATGACGTTTTGGAATCAAAACATCATGCAGTTCTGGACGGATGATGAGATTCCGCTGTCAGATGACAAGATGTCCTGGATGGAGCTCAGTGCGACTGAACGCGACACATATAAAAAAGTATTGGGCGGTCTCACCTTGCTAGATACGGTTCAGGGTGGAGTAGGGATGCCGAAGATCATGGAGCATGTCGATGGACTACAAAGAAAAGCGGTTCTCGCCTTCATGGGCATGATGGAGCAAATCCATGCCAAATCGTACAGCAGTATTTTTACAACGCTGGCATCGATAGAAGAGATTGACGGTATTTTTTCGTGGGTAGAAAACAATCCACATCTGCAAAAGAAAGCGGCCCTCATCTCGAAACGCTATCAAGAAATTGAGAAACCGAAAGACTTATACATGGCGATGGTAGCGTCCGTCTTCCTGGAAAGCTATCTGTTTTATAGCGGCTTCTTCTATCCGCTCTATTTGGCGGGGCAAGGCAAGATGACAAGCAGCGGGGAAATTATCGATCTGATTGTTCGCGACGAGAGCATCCACGGACTCTATGTCGGCGTTCTCGCGCAAGAAGTCTATCAAGGTCTGAGTGTGGTCGAGCAGGCCGCAGCAAAAGAGGAACTGTATGCCCTTTTGCACGAGCTGCAAGAAAATGAAGAGGCCTATACGACTTCGTTGTATACGGAAATCGGATTGGCTGAAGATGTTCATGTGTACGTGCGCTATAATGCGAACAAGGCTTTGATGAATCTGGGGCTGGATCCGCTATTCCCGGAGGAAGAAGTGAACCCGATCGTACTGAACGGTATTCGAACGCAGACGAAGCAGCATGACTTCTTCTCGAAAAAAGGAAATGGTTATGTCCGCACGCTAAACGTAGAGCCGTTGACCGATGATGATTTTAAATTTTAGTATGACAAAAAATGGATTCTGTGTTACTGTATGAACAGTATGCTGCCCTGCTAGTTTACTGGGGCACTTCACAGAACCACGATAACTTCATAAGAGTGGGAACAGGTTCTTTGGTTATCAAGATCGACCAAGGATGAAAAGGGAAGTCGGTTAGAATCCGACACGGTCCCGCCACTGTATGAGGGGAGTCGGCACATTTATCAGCCACTGATCCAAACGGATTGGGAAGGCATGTGCAGATGATGATCCCAAAGTCAGGAGACCTGCCTGTTTCGACGACACTGCTTAACCTACGGGAGATAGGGAGGTGTTAGGATGCTGTGATCTCAGTGCTTATTTGGCATTTCTAACGTTCTTTTTGATCGTTGGAGATGCCTTTTTTATTGGGCGGATTCAAGTCAAGATCGAATAAAGAATGGAGAGGAAGCTCATGAAAAGCAGCAATTTGGGATATCCACGGATCGGGAAGAACCGGGAGTGGAAAAAGGCATTGGAAGCATTTTGGGCAGGCACTATCGATGAGAAAAGCCTGGTACAGCAAATGGAGCAAATCCGTCACCAAAACCTGTTGCGTCAGCAGGAAAAAGGGGTCGAGCTGATCCCTGTGGGTGACTTTACGTACTACGATCACATGCTGGATATGGCTGTGATGTTTGGAATGGTCCCCAAGCGTTATGAATACAAGGGAGGCCCGGTTTCTTTAGCCACATACTTCGCCATGGCTCGCGGTTCGAAGGAAGCTGTCGCCAGCGAAATGACGAAATGGTTTAACACGAACTACCATTATATCGTCCCGGAGTTCGGTGAACGACAACCAGCCATAACCGAGAATAAGCCTCTCCAAGCATATTTGGAGGCCAAGGAAAAGTTTGGCATCATCGGAAAGCCTGTCATTGTAGGCCCGTATACGTTTGTCAAATTGTCCAAAGGATATGAGAAAAACGAATTTGAGATCGTCGTGGATCAACTCGTTCCGCTTTACATAGACGTTCTCCGCGAGTTGGATCTGCACGGCGTGGAATGGGTGCAAATCGATGAGCCTGCATTTGCACTGGATGTATCGGAGCTTGATCGCGCCATCATCAAACGTATCTATGCGCAAATCGGTCAAGCACTACCACATCTACAGTGCATGCTGCAAACCTATTTTGAAGCGGTGGATTGGTACGAGGAGCTGATTTCCTTACCAGTAAAAGGAATTGGTCTTGATTTTGTACACGGAGCGAAGCGCAATCTGACCAATCTGAAAAAACACGGGTTTCCAGCAGACAAGATTCTCGGAGCGGGAATCATCGACGGTCGAAACATATGGCGTGCGTCCATTGAGGAGAAGTGGGAGCTGATCAAAGAAATTTCCGAGATCGTACCACTCGAAAAGCTGTGGCTGCAGCCGTCCAGTAGTTTGTTGCATGTACCTGTAACGGTTGAAGCAGAGAGCGACTTGCCAGAGGAAGTCATGCCTGCATTGGCGTTTGCCGACGAAAAACTGGGGGAAGTACAGCTCTTAGTCCAAGGATTCCGATATGGTAAGTATGTCATTTCGAAAGAGATCGCCCAAAATGAAGCGGACTTGCTGAAGCTGGCATTATCTCCAGCGAGGAATCGTCGAGGAGTGCAGAATGCTTTACGTCAAATAGCTGCAGCAAAACTTGAAAGAAGTGTTCCTTATCTCGAACGTCGAGAGATTCAACAAAATACGTGGAAGTTGCCACTGTTGCCAACTACTACAATCGGAAGCTTCCCGCAGACGGCGGAGGTTCGCCAAGCCCGACAACAGTTTAAAAAAGGGAATTGGACAGTGGAACAATACGATGCTTTCATTCAGGCGCAAATCAAGGAATGGATTGAGATACAAGAAGAGCTCGGTCTAGATGTCCTCGTCCATGGTGAGTTCGAACGAACCGATATGGTTGAGTATTTTGGCGAAAAGCTCGATGGCTTTTTGTTCACGAAAAACGGCTGGGTTCAGTCATATGGCTCGCGCTGCGTCAAGCCACCTATTATTTACGGAGATGTGGAGTTTGTAGCACCGATGACGGTCAAAGAAAGTGTGTATGCAAAATCATTGACCGCCAAACCAATGAAGGGCATGTTAACTGGCCCAGCAACCATTCTGAATTGGTCGTTTGCTCGAGTCGATGTCTCCAGACAAGAAGTGTGCGAGCAAATCGCGTTGGCATTGCGAAAAGAAGTAGAAGCCTTGGAAGAAGCGGGAATTCTCATGATTCAAGTCGATGAACCAGCGCTGCGCGAAGGATTGCCGCTCAAAAACGAAGAGCAGGGAGCTTATCTCGAATGGGCTGTCAGAGCGTTTCGTCTAGCGACCTCTACCGTTGCGCCGAGCACACAGATTCATACACATATGTGCTATTGCGAATTCCAAGATTTCATGGATGTCATCAGCGAACTCGATGCCGATGTGATTTCGATTGAAACTTCACGCAGCCATGGAGAGCTCGTGTCTGTATTCGAAACAGGTACGTATGACAAAGGTATCGGGCTCGGCGTATACGATATCCATAGTCCCCGAATTCCAGCTGTCTCAGAAATGGAAGATATGGTAGCACGAGGTGTACAAGTACTTCCACCAGATCAATTTTGGATTAACCCGGATTGCGGGCTGAAGACAAGAGGGAGAGAAGAAACCGTTCAGTCATTACGAAACATGGTTGCGGCAACGAAGGCGATTCGGAGTCGTTTGACAGCCCAGTAGGGAAGGTGCACACGATGAGAGGAGTCACACCACAAATGATAACAGAAGCACGACCGATCCAACAATCGAGAACCTTTTTGACTGATCTTGTCTTTCCACCGGATACGAATCACCACCATACCATTTTCGGTGGGAAAGTCATGGCATATGTAGACAAGATCGCCTGCATCGCAGCCATGCGCCATTGCCGTAAACCTGTTGTCACTGCGTCCAGCGATTCCTTTGATTTTCTCGCGCCAATCAAGACTGGAGAAGCGATCAACCTGGAGGCTTATGTCACCTGGACTCATAAGACATCGATGGAAGTATTTGTGAGAGTGGAAGCGGAGAACTTGTTGACAGGGGAAAAGCGAATGACAGCACGCGCGTATCTGACGATGATTGCCCTCGATGAACAAGGAAAGCCGACGCTTGTCCCGAATGTCATTCCCGCCACAGAGGAAGAACGCAATCAGTATGAAAAAGCAAAGGAACGACATGCATTACGAAAAAGGCGGAAAGCAGAGTTGTAAGGAGCAAAACCCCTCGTCCTAAATGGGATCGGGGGGTTTTTGTCCTACTCGCTTGAAAATACTTAGATATCGAACTATACTAATCTCATGATAAAAGGAAATGCAGCTTCACTCATTAGCCATATTAGAGATGCAGTCAATAAGTTCATAATTTCTGAGCTTGAGAAGCATGGTGTAGAAGGAATTGTACCTTCGCACGGTGACATTCTGCTTTGTTTGTATAAACATGACAATGTGACCATGAAGGAATTGGCAGAGTACATTCATCGAACGAAACCAACGGTAACTGTCCTCGTCAACAAACTGGTTGCGTGTGGTTATGTAATTCGAGAGAAGGACGTCAACGACAACAGAATCACTTATATTAAGCTCACACAAAGAGGAATGGAACTGCAACCGATTTTTCAAGAGGTATCCAATCGTATCCGGGAAATGATGTACGGTGGATTATCCGAGGCAGAAGGTGAGTTGCTTGAAAACCTTCTGGAGAAGGTGTTGCAACGTTTTTAGAACTTCTCTGTTGAAATAGAGTTACCATGTGGTGAAATCAGCTCAATTTGGACCGGTATGCATTTTTCGGACTGATTGGTTTAGGCAGTATTGCTAAATTAAGGGAAGGAAGATATAAAGAAGGAAGATATAAAGAAGCATTATTAGTGATAGTAATAGCTTTTATTACAGCGTTATTCGTACCAAACTTCATAGAACAATTGCTCAACAATAAGATTTAGATCATATTATTCTAAAAAACGATATCAATGGATCCTTGTATGTGTAGTTCTTAATCCATTGTGTTGGGAATTAAAACAGGCTGTGACACTGATTCTGTCATTACGGCACCTTTTATTGAAAAGAGGGAACTTAATGTATCACATTTTAACAACAATACCTGTCTTCAATAACCCTTTTGAACAAATGACTTACCTCAATGAAGTCAGTCATTTAGAAAACATGCAAAATTTAGTACAGAAATACGAAATACAAACCGAAAGAGCATTCCCAGAAGATCATGAGTTGCATTTCTTTCATGTGAATCATGTGATTGAATGGTAGGAAAAAATATAAGGTCTAGAACCTTTCCATATCGCTCGCATGATGGAAGATGATAAGATACCGTTTGATCCAATTAATCGTATTGCTAGTTTGATTGTAACGAGTAGACCATCAAATTTATTAGTAATCTTTCAAATCGTTGAAGAAGAAGATCTAAATAAAATTAGAAATGATTTACTTAGATTTGTTCCTCGTGCAGACACAGTTTTTATTTCATAGGAAAACTTACTAGATGTGTATTATGAGGACCATGGAGAACGGCTGCACGGACTAACCAGAAGGTTGGAAATGAATAGGGAGGATGTACTAATTCTAAACATACCCAAATTCAATAGAGATTGTAGATGAATCTATACTTGAGGACATACACAGAGCAAAACCAGGTCTGGGAAAATATCGCATTGAAGTTCATCCATTCCCACCTTATGTAGATCGGGATCCACGAATTATTTTACTTTCAAAGCGAATATGGAGAATTCCATTTTATGCTGATCGAAAAGCAATCATTGTGCCTAATGACGATTACATAATTAGTAAAACAATTGAGAATCAATTTCCAGATTATGATAGTTATGATATTCAAATTGGTTCCCGCCCAATCAAAGCGTTCCCCTATACAACCATCCAAAAAATTAATCCGCGCGAAATAAATTACATTCGTTTTATGGACAAGAAACAATTAAATAATTGGCAAGAACCCATTAGGAAAGCAATTGGAAACTACATAATTTAACAAACGAAACATTACTATAGAGCGGGGCAATGCTCTGGTTGATAATTTTAGTGTCCGCACTAGGGAAGAAGAATCTGTTTAGTCACCCTTTGAATACCGACAGTAGGCACTTTAGCAGTTACCGTAGTGCAAATACGTAATCCCCGTGAGAAGTGCCTTCTCTGAGGCTCTTAGATTAAAGATATAACTAAAGCCCGCAATTAGCGGGCTAACAAGCTTTATGAAGAACAAAGTCAACGAACACCGGCGTTCGAAGCAGACCGTTATTAGTCCAGTTCCGGAATTTACCTTCGCCCGCATGCGAGTCTCAAGATACACGAAATTTTTGTCCTCTCCGATTACCAGCTGGTCGCACACACCACGAAAGGCTTTCTTATGGACTGGTGACACTCCGCTCTTTTCGTCGATGATCTCTACCGACCGCAGGCATCCGTTTGTTCCCATCACGGAAGCTAACCAACCAAACTTTCCTTTTCTGTACCCGCTGATAAAAACATCGACATACTGGTAGTTGATCACCTTAATCCAGTCTGAAGATCTCTTCCCGACATATACGCTGTCCTTCCGCTTGCAAACGATCCCTTCCAAGTTTTGCTGCTTTATAGCCTCAAAAAACGCAATGCCTTCCTTCTCAAGAAACTGAATCTTGTGAATCGCCGTTGAGTCTGGCAGCACTTCATTCAGCATCTCCTTACGCTGAAGCAGAGGTAGCCTACGTAGGTTCTGTCCGTTGAAGTGGAGAATATCGAAAACCATATATCTTACATTCAGCCGCTTTGCTGTAGAGGCGATTTTGTCAGTAACATTGATCTGCGACCTACTCCGAGTATAGCTACTTAACTTTCTCAGCATAAGGGAGGTGGGAACTCAAGGTCATCCCAGCGGAAGTGAAGGTCGTGGAGCATGTGCGCTATGTGTATGCTTGCCGCCATAGTGAGCAGGAAGCGATCTCTACGCCGAGCGTGACCGCCACGATGCCCGCGCCTGTCGTGCCAAGCAGTCTGGTGTCGCCGTCAATAATTGCGGATGTGATGAGCCAGAAGTATGTGGTCGATCGCCGCCGATCGATGGGCTTCCCCATCCGACCGAATCCCAGCACGCCGATTCGTGCTGACACCAATTGCTCCCCCTCTCCCGTTCGACGGACTGATCGAGCGTGCCGGTCACGTTTACGGAGACTGATCATAGAGCCGTCGGGGCGTGCCGGAAACACTGCTACGCCAGATGCGCTCTCCGCTCCCAATCAGTGCACCGGCCGAAGCGGTCAGGGTCGTAGCATCAACCGTCCGGTGCGGCGTACTTCCTTACGTCCGGTTCGAATGTCGCTCCATTGGACGAGTTCAGCTCCACGTATGTGGTTCCGCGATCATCGGTCAGCACGAGCATGCGCGAGCCGACGATGGGGACGCGGTCGGCGCTGGTGCGCATGTGCGCAGAGACGACACGCGGAGCACCGTCGACAATGTAGCCTACCTCAACAGTGAACATCGGGAGATCGAAGAGCCAGCTGTTCGCGAAGCTCACGACGGTCAGCGTCCCGGTGAATGACGAGCCCTCCACGCGGAGGCGCTCGATGTCCGCTTGACGCCGCCGGGCGTGGGCGATCGACCCGGGCAACCGCAGGAGCGCGATGGCGGCCCAAAGGGCGAAGCCGGCTCCGACGACGGCGCCGAGCTCTGGCGGGATCGTCGGCGACGTGGCGATGGCCTCGATGTCGAAGGGTCGCGACGGATCGCTTGTCAGCGTCCAGAGCAGGAGGACTCCCGCGTCTGCAACGAGTCCTCCTGAGACCGCGAGCGACGCGAACAGGCCGGCGACCCTGGTTTGTCCGAACTGCTCGACCGCTCGCGAGTACACTCCGCCGGTCGCACCGATCGCGACGAAAAAGAGTACCACGGCTACGCCCACCGTGACCGGATGACCGAGGAACATGCTGATCGTCGGTGTCGGCGCTAGGCCGAGAAGGGCACCGAACGGCACGGAGCCTGTCAGCGCCCACAGTGCAGCGGCTGCGAGCAGCCACGGTAGCAGTGGGGCCGCGCGTCCGATGCGACGTCCCGGCAGGAGCACAGTCATCCGTCCGCCCGTGTCCGTGGTGGAGAACAGCGGCAGCGTCTCGATGTGCTCCTGCTGCCCGTGCTTCTGCTGATCCCCCGCAGCATCCCTCATCGGCATGGCCCTCCCGAGGAAGATACGCGCACCTCGAACGGAGGAGGAGTACCCGAGGCACTGCCGGGTCGATCAATTATTGAATGAAGGAGTTGCTTCCCTTTCTGTTTTTCTTCCTCATTATTGAACGCTTCAATCTTATATATTTGATAAGGTAGTGGTAAATTTTTATAGGCGTTATCATATTCTAGATGCCGTACTAAAAAGTTCAACTTCTTATTATCTTTAATTGTCTGAATACTGTATTTGGGTACATCATTTGAAGATCTAGATATCAAGTATCCCATTTCCATTAATCTGTCAGATATTATTCGTTCGCATTGACGCTGATTATAGTTAGCCATACACCCCTTCACCTCCATAATTTTTGGAAATATCTTGCCTCATATTGAATTCTAAATGTTGGCCACTGTAAATGCTCCCGTGTGTCAGTTATCTAATAGGACACAACTGGTGCTACGTTAAGATAGTTGATTCAGATTTCTACCGTGATCTCGCTTGTTGTCCTTCATGAAAAACTCAAATGTTTTGTGCCTTTCATGAAGGGGAAATCAAGCCGCCGATCGTTTCATATTCATCTCTTTAAAGGGCTGTGGGAAAGGAACAATCCGATCCCCGGTCATTAAAGTCGTAAATCACTTAAGGTATATTCAAAGCAGGGATCACTGATGCGCAGTTTGAGTATAACGAGGTTATCAATAAGTTTCCCTTATAACTTCTGTTATTTTGCGGGTGGTGTCAGCGACGCTGGTACTACCCAAAATGCTCGCGGCTGGTAGTATGACCCGTTGCGATGATCTGCTGCCTATTGTTCCAATTACATCTCTGACAGGATCGCTAATGTATTCGGCAAAATAGATATGGGAGTTTAATGTAGATCGTAGTGTAATTCATTCCCAGAAGTAGAATTCGGGGAGAGTCAGAGCTGCGGATGGTGTCTATCAGAAAATAGAGCAGATACTTCTTAGCAGATGCGATAACTCAGTGTTTCGCATCCAGATAGGTAATCTCCATCCAGGATCCGGAACGTAACGAATGTCGTGTAACGGGAAGACTTTCTGCTGTAGCAAGCGGTGCATGGCCATCACACCCATACAAAAAAGTAATTGCTCTCATTGCAGTTTGGGGACTTACAGTATTGGGGATATTTCTCTTAGTACTAGTATTAGGATTTGCGATGCTTAGTGATAATCAATTAATACAGAATGTCGTAATAATATTTAATCAAATATCCTTGCTAATCGGCTTACTTTCTCTCCCCAGTGCATTTGTTGGGTTACTCGGAACGATTAATTCGGGAAAGAAAAAATATGTCGTTACAAATAGGTGCCCAAACTGTAAGCATTTAGTTGATCTAAGATTAACCGAGGGAAATTAGACATAACTGAACTTGTATTATTATAATACTGTAACTGTATCCAGTGGTGCCAATCCGCAGTCGGTTTCTGCATGACCCGCAACAAGAACCCGAGGTATCTATGAATCTCGATTATGAACAAGTTGTAAGAGTTGGCCCGAATGTTAAAATTGTGGCCATTTCAGATGATAAGATGGCTTCTGAAGAAGCTGTTTTAGCGCAAGAAGTAGCGATAAGGCCGCAGAGGCCGGAGTCGAGACATTGAAAGATTATAGAGGAAAAGGATATGCGATGCAGGTAACGTCCTCATGGGCCCAAGCGATAAGACGGTCTCAAAGGATTCCTTTATATAGTACATAATGGGATAATCATTCTTCGCTGTCCATTGCAAAACGCCTTCGTCTTCACCTTTATGGAACGGATATTTCGATATATTAAGGTTTACATCAAAATGAAAGGCCATTCCGGAAAGGATGGCCTTAAAACTTACCGTTACAGACAGCGTGGTGAAACGTATCACATGTTAAAGAAACGGGTACCTTAGTTGAATAACAGGCTGAAACAGCAGCGGCAGTCTAAGACTTTATTTTCAAGGTCTTAAACCACCGCTTTTTCTTTAAATGGACCAGTCTAAAACATTATTTTCATCAGACAGTGATTAATCAATTTTTATATTCTGTAGTTCATTTCGGACAAGACGTACCAACGTAGGACCATGTACCATCAGACACACATCGATACAAATTTCCATCTGCTTGACATACTGTTGCATTAGTACTAAATGTTTGACCATTGTAAATACAAATATTACCAGTTGAATTTTCAATATTTTCCATACGGACATCCATTTCTTCGTTGTTGTTAGGCAATCTCTGTCAACTCCTTCAGTGGGGGGGTGTGATGAGAATTTCTCCTCGCCTTTATTTTGTCAATAAGATCAATGATAATGTATCCGCTCTAATTAAATTTTATGGAAACACTTGACCTCTGACGATCTCTGATAGCGTATTAAGTCTTGGCAATAAGCACTGTATTGGCAAAATACTACTTGGTATGACTAAAACGGAAGTAGATAAGTGTCTGCAATATTACACGGAAAAATACGAAATAACATATGAGAAAAATCCACTCTGTTATCATACGAAGGGCGCTATTCAATCCTGTTTTCAATTTGAATATGACTCAGATGGCAAGGTCAACTTCATTCAAATATCATCTGCTCTAAAAGAAGTACTAAACTGCGTATTTGATAATTTGGATGTATTTAATACAAATGCCGAGGAACTGGTAGAAAAAATAGATAAGATATCGAACTATGACCGCAATCTCCGTGAGCTTGGTTGGACTTATAATTATCAAGGATTAGGACTTTCTTTTTGGAGACCAAACATACTTAAGGAATCTGACATGCAAGAAGATTGGTTCAAGGAATTAGAATCATCTATTCAAGAGGATGAAAAAAGAAATTTATACTTGAATGTGTAAGTATCCAGTGTATTAAGTAGAATACACTGTCTGTTTTGGTCAGTTGGCGAAGAAGCACATTAATAAAACAAAACCGTGTTTCTGACTGTAACTAATCAGAAAGTAATAGCGTAAGGTGGCAGCCAAGGACTTGTAATAATGATCTACACTGTTGCTAAAATTTTCTATAAATACTCAAGAGGAATGGATCTTTCCAAAAATATCTATGTGCTTAAATGATCGTGTATTATAGCTCGATTTCAAAAGAGGAGGAATCAGAAAAGTGAAGTTCTATCGCTATGTGTTAAGTATCCCACCCTTGGATTGGGAGTGTTGCTTTCTTAGCCTTGAGGAGTATAAGCAGAGCTTTGCGAATAAGTATAATCAGAATATAGAGTATTACAAGCAAGTTATCGGGGATTGTAAACAGCATCTCGTTGATGTCGACAACCTTGCTGCTGTGACTTATAAAGATCTGTGTGCAAGCGTTCATTCTGCTGAGCTGCGCTGTCCAGCCATGATTTTCTCTATACCGAGTGGCGATCATCGAGGTTCAGCTTTGTTTTGTATCATGTACAAGCTTGAAGACGACGGGGATACGTTTATTTACTCTCCTGTTCCACTTGTTCATCTAGAGCAAGATCAAGCAGGTGAAATAGAGCTTTAATTGGTTGAATTCAGATTTGGCTTGGATGCTAATCAACTGTGTGCCGATAGTTGTTTAAAACATCTTTGTTTTCGCTGGAGAGAAATAGGAAAGCGATTTTGAGTTTGCAGACACAAAGGTGACATGGAACACATCTCAAATAAAGAAGGGGGCGTCCCAATATTTACTTTGAACAGCGTGGCTTGTCGGTTATCGCGATAGTTGAAAAAATGAAAAAATCACCTCTCTCAAAACTCTGGGTAAAGTCTATTATCTTTGAACTTAGAGAGGTGATTTCTACTTATCATCATAAGGAGGGATACAGGTGGAGACATTAATCATCGAACCAGGGCAGGGGATAGGTCTAATTAGACTCGGTATGAATAAAGAACAAGTTGAAAAGGCCATACAAGAATATGAATCCAGATATCATAATAGTAATTTTGTCGATAACTACTTTGTAGGTGCTTTTCATGTCGAATATAATCTATCTGGAAAAGCAAACTTTATCGAAATTCCTTGGACTCTCAAGAATGTCTTTACCTGTACTTGCACTCATATTGACGTTTTTATATGAAAGCCGAAGACCTTATCAAAAAACTAGATGATATCTCACCTTATGATAGGGAACACCCAGAGCTTGGGTACACTTATACTTTTCCGGAGTGGGGATTATCATTTTGGAGATCAACCGATTTTACAGAGGACAACGTTCATACGGATTGGTTTAAGAACTTGTCACTAGATGACCAAGAAGTCGAATTGCAGCATTTGTATTTTGAATCAGTAAGTGTGTGGGAATTATCGTATTTAGACACGAATAGAAATTAGATTTTGAGAGGACTTTGTCGGAAGATCGAAGCCGAGTTTGACTTGCAAGTTCGTGTTCAGACCTTTATTGGCCATAATATACTTGTCCTTGCCCAAAAGCGGCCGTCTCATTGCCTTACTTCATCTCAGTCGCCACAAAGAATGAGATCGGGATGCACGTCGAACACCTTTTCTACCGAGAGTGGGGTGCAATGGCTTCAATACCTCCAGAAATTCAGGACGTGGCAGCTCTTTAGCTGCTATGGCACTCATGCTTGCAGCAAAAGAGAAAGGGTATGGATCTTGCCCGATGATTGGATTTGACCCACATCTCGTTCGACAAGAATTCAACATTCCCGAGCACTTGATTCCTGTCATGATGATTACGATTGGTACGGATCTGGACCCCGAGATGCCGCGTAAAATCCGTTTCGCCGTTGAAGAAGTCACTACTTATAACGGTTTTTAAAAATACGAAAGATGCCTCTGGTGAGCTTGCTTGCAACAGGTCACCGGAGGCATTTTTCTGTACACCTTGAATCCGGAGCCGTTTCATGAAAGCTAAAGAATCCAACAAGATCATTGGCTCTCGTAACAGTAAAGGTAGAATTCCACGCTTTTGTGGATCTAATGAATTCTGCTAAATCGTCTTGGTCGGCTTCCATATCGTAAAACGCATACTCACCGTCCTAGTGCCAATGATAGGCGATTAAGGATTCTGAGAGTAACAAGCACTTATGATATTCAAAACAAAGAAATCACTTTATGGTGACTTATTATTGATCAAAAATCAGAAGGTACTTGTTTTCTATCAAAGAATAATAGTATCAATGGCTACCAACCAGACGAACTATGATGAAGGAGAGGATCGGATGGAAAAGTTGATCGAGGAGTACAGCCAAGACTATGAGCTGCTGCGAGAAGCCGTTGAAGGATTGTCTGAGGAGGAGCTGCGTTTCCAACCTGCACCGGACAAATGGAGCATCCACCAGATTCTTATTCATGTAACAGATTCCGAGATCTTAGCGACACATCGGCTGAGAAAAGTCTTGGCGGAGGAAGCACCGCTTCTACTATCTTTTGATCAGGAAGCCTGGTCGGATAACCTGGAATACGAACGGTTGGACCGCGAGCAGCATATGCTCCTGTTCCAAATGCTACGGGTCAGCATGCTGCCACTTCTGAAAAATCTGACTCCCGAGCAACTTGTACGGGTCGGGCAATATCCCGATGGAGCGAGGTACACGTTCAAAGAGCTGCTGGAATTGCGCGTCCAGCATGTCCGTAACCACCTCGCCCAGATTGAGCGGGTAAAGCAGGCATTTTCGGAGGATAGGGTATAACCCTATACGGGTTTAACGATGAAAAGCTGTAGCACCTGCTAAGCAATGATTGTACAATTATCAAGAGAATCTTACATGCTAAATAATCGAGGAGGTTCTGAAAATGACGGAGCAATATGTATTCCGTTAAGTCCGTGGTCCCCCTTAATATCTCTATTCTCACCTTGTAAAAATAGAGGAGGGCGAATATGGATATTTTCATTAGAGAACTGAGGGCTGAGGACGATGAGTGTGGTTCAAACATTGATGGGAGCTTTATCGTAGACTCTACCCTTGTCTTGCAACTAATGGGACAGCGAATCGGATATACGGTGAAGGAGAGACCTGTTAGGAATAAAAGCTACGATGATGAACAGCTTGAAGAAGATACTGTTGAGGATTATTCGAACTATATCGGTAATCCGCATCAAATCATTTATTTAGCGCTCGTAAATAATCAAGTTGTCGGTCAAATTGTTTTGAAAAGAAATTGGAACAAATTTGCCTATGTGGAAGATATCAAAGTTGATAAGCAATATAGAGGATACGGTCTCGGTAAAAAACTAATCGAACAGGCTAAACGTTGGACGAAGGATGGCGGTATGACGGGAATCATGCTAGAGACACAAAGTAATAATGTCCGCGCATGTAAATTCTACGAAAGTTGCGGCTTTGTCATCGGAGGTTTCGATTCCTACGTCTACAGAGGTCTAGATAAAGATAGTGATGAGATAGCCATTTATTGGTATCTCATGATTGATTAATCAGTGATTGATCCTCAGCATATGTCTTAAGAAGCCGAAATAATGGCAGCTTCTTTAAGACATTCCCCACGTTTAGGAATACATGTAGATCGTCATGATCAACAGCACTTTTCAATTATCGGAACGATTGTTCAATGAAGCAGCGGGGAATGCGGCTGGATTCCAAATGAATGTCTCAATACAGAACAATAAAGAGAAGGGGCCTTCCAACTGTGGAGGCCCCTTTTTACAGACTGCCATACACCAAAATGAAGCGTTAACTACATTTTCTAAGAAGTGTTGAAGTGATTCCTTTCAAGAGATATACTATTCTCAAAATTAAAACAAATCCGAATGATAAAGGAGCTTCAGGTATGGCACAACTCGTAAAAGAACGGATTCGGAAGCAGTATGGAAAGCTGACAGCAAGTCAAAAAATCATCTGTAAGATCGCGATAGAAAAGCCAAGCTTACTTGCGATCCATACCGCCAAAAAAATTGCGGAGTTTACGAATACCAGTGAAGCGACCGTCATTCGCTTTTGTTACGCATTGGGTTACTCCGGTTACACAGAGCTTCAGGAAGAAATCAAAAAGTCTCTTTTGATAGGAGACCAAAGGAAGGGGCCGATCGAGAAATATCGAGACACCGAGGTTACGCTCGATCTGAGCAATTATGCACATCAAGTGATGGAGAGTGATATTGCGTATCTCCAACAAGGCTTACAGCAAATTGACTACATGTTGCTCCAAGAGGTGGTCAAAAGCATCGTGCAGGCAAACCGAATCGTAGTGGTAGGATTTCGTTGGTGCCATATTCCTGCAAAATGGCTGTTTTCGGCGTTGAATGCTATCAAAGGAAACACACATCTATATACGGGAGCAGTTGATAACGCCGATTATTTTCTCACCGAACGAGATCAAGAATGGCTGGTCATTGCGATATCATTTCCTCGTCATCCGAGCGAGACGGTTGCAATGGTCCATTCAGCAAAAGAGCTGGGAGCGAAGATTTTGGCGATTACGGAAGGCGAGTTTTCCCCCATCAGCCAAGTCGCGGATCATCTTCTTAAAATCACCACACCCCAACCCGTTGCCACTAGCGGGATGCCCACATTATTCTCCATGCTAAATGTCTTGATCAAAGGCGTTATGCTCCACGACGCGGAAAATGTCCAGAAACGATTGCAGCATTATGATGAAATCAGCTCAAAGCTATACTCGTTTGTCGGAGAGGATGAGGAAGACTTCTCGATCTTTTGAAAGCAGAAAAAATGAGAAAAGGGAAAGGGGAATCATGCCAATGACCAAGCCGATTTGGTTCACAGCGACTGGCGACAGCTTCATTACACGGAATCTGCCATACAGGGACCAAGCTTTTGAAGAGATATCCAGCTTGCTGCACCGTGCGGACGTACGCCTTGCGAATCTGGAGACGACCGTACACGATAATGAGGGCTATCCCAGCGCGCAAAGCGGAGGCACGTGGGCGATGTCACCACCTTCCGTTTTGCAAGTCATGAAAGATTATGGCTTTAACATGATTGGCTGGGCAAATAACCATACGCTCGATTATTTGTATGGGGGACTAGAAGCAACCGAACGATATCTCAATGAGTATGGCTTCGTCCATGCTGGCGCAGGCAAAAATCTCGCAGAAGCAGGCGCTCCGCGTTATCTCGAATGCGAAGGGGCCAGAGTGGCCTTGATCGCTGCGACGTCGACTTTTCATCCATGGTGGGCGGCCGGAGATCAGCGTTCGGATAGCATTGGCAGACCAGGGATCAATCCGATGCGCTATGTCATGACACACCACATTACGGAAGAAAAGCTCGCTGATTTGCAAGCCATTGCGGAGTCGACGGACATTAACGCCTTCAACAAGCTTCTAATCGAGGAAGGCTTCATGAACGATCCGGGCAAGGAGACCTTTCTCTTCGGAAATGCACGTTTCATGGTAAGCGACGAAGAGGGGACGACTACCCAACCGCATCCTCGCGATCTGAACAGAATCGTCAAGACGATTGAGGAGGCAAACAGGCGGGCTGATTACGTCATCGTGAGTATTCACGCACATGAGATGAAGGGGGAAGCGAAGGAGGTTGCAGCTGATTTCTTGCCTGTTTTTGCAAAAGCTTGCATCGATGCAGGTGCTCACGCAGTGGTGGGACACGGACCACATTTATTGCGAGGCATTGAAATCTACAACAATCGGCCGATCTTTTACAGCTTGGGAGATTTTATTTTTCAGACAGAAGCTGTTACGAGTCAGCCCGCTGATTTCTATGAGCACTATGGTTTAGACCACACCCATAATGTGGCAGATGCGTTGGAAGCGATGAGTGCCAACTACACACGCGGACTCTGTGTGCACAAAGAGGTGTGGGAGTCGGTTATTCCCTTGTGGAAAATGCAAGATGGTGAGCTGCTCGAATTGGAGCTGCATCCGATTGAATTAGGCTTTGATTTGCCTGTACATCGTATGGGGTGGCCAAAATTAAGCGGGGATACCTCGATACTGGAGGGGCTCAAGAATTTGAGTGAACCATATGGCACAGTGATTGAGATCATGGATGGAATTGGGCGCGTGAGGCTTTCAAAATAGCGGGGGAACAATGGCAGTCTATTTCCTAGACAAATGGAGTGATTCACATGATGGCCAGAATCACAATGGTTATGTTGTTTGTGCTCTACATGATCAATTATGCGGATAAAACGATTGCGGGATATTCTGCCGTGCCGATTATGGCTGAATTTTCGTTGAACGAGAAGGAATGGGGACTTGTTGGAAGCAGTTTCTTCTGGCTTTTCTCCATTGCCGGGATTGTAGGCGCGGCATTGTCGGACCGCATCGGGACGAAAAAAATGCTGGCGATCATGGCGCTGTCCTGGACAGTCATTCAATTTGGCGCTTATGCGATCGCGGGTTTGCCGATGCTTGTCGTTGCGCGGGTGTTGCTTGGTATAGGCGAAGGGCCATTTTGGGCTACGGTTGTCAGCCATTTGAACAAATGGTTTCCCGAAGAAAAGCGTGGACTGGTTTATTCAACGGTGAACTTCGGTGCATTCGTCGGTGCAGTTGCTTCCGCACCGATGATTGTCGCGCTAATTGATAGTTATGGATGGCGATTTTCCTGGGCGTTTATGGGCGCACTCAGTTTGATATGGCTCTTGGTCTGGCTATGGATTGGAAAAGAAAAACCACTTGTCAGCGTCACTCCTGCAAAAGTCGAGGCTCCTACCTTGCCAAAAGCGAAATGGTCAGATATATCCGGTGTCTTGCTCTCATCCACGTTTCTTTTCTGCTTTTTAATCTATTTCGCCCAAATATGGGGGACGACTTTCGCATCCGTTTGGGAGCCTGTCTATCTCGTCAAGGTTTTCCATTTTACGAATCAGGAAATGGCCTATGCGATTGCTGGCACGGGACTTTTAGCCGGACTGATGACCATACTGATTTCATCGATAGGTGATCGCTTCTATAAAAAACATCGCAGCTATCGCAAATCATATGTTATGGTTGGCGGTGTTTCGATTATTTTAGGGGGACTGTGCTTTTACGGTGTTACCCTTGTTCAATCTACAGTATTTGTCCTGATCTTCCTGTGCCTAGGAAAAGGATTTGCTTTTTCTGTAGGAACAGCTGCCTCTGTTATTGTCAGCAGCTTGTTGCCGGAACGCACGGGGCTTTTGGTAGGCGTGTTGTCCAGCCTGGTTACATTGGCAGGGATCATCTCGCCGCTGGTAACGGGCTCTATCGTTCAATCAGCCGGAGATATTGGCACTGGTTTTGGCAACGCCATGATCGTCAACGGGTTGCTCTTTATCATTTGCGGCGTGCTTTTCCTGCTCTTTGTGAAGCGCAATGAACAAGTCAGTCAATCAGCACCGCCAATCTCCCATGTTTCCTAAAAGTAATACTTTATAGGCTTGGTTCTAAATGTTAAAATTTTCTGAAAAGGGGGTAGATGTGTGATGTATCATTTGAATGAAAGCCTCATGCAGAGCGCGAAACAGTTTCCGGATCGCCCAGCCTACGTCTTTATGGGAGAAACGACTACGTATGCGGAATTCAATCAGCAGGTCGAACATCTCGCAGCAGGACTTGCCCAACACGGAATTGGAAAAGGGGATGCTGTCGCCCTGCTCATGGATAATCGGCCGCATTTTGTTAGCGCTTACTATGCGATACTCCGCGTAGGAGCAGTCGTTGTTCCCATGAATCCCATCTATACGGCGCGCGAAATTAGCTTCATTCTATCGAACAGTAAAGCAAAGGCAGCCATTGCCTTATCCGCGTTGCAGCCGGTACTAACCCCGATGAAGGACCAAATAGAAAATTTGCAGCTTCTCATCTACACGGAATCCATTGAAAATGAAATAACGATCGATCAGCTTGTACAGGAAGGGCAAGAGTCAGCGGCAGGGTACGTGGAGCCGGAACGAAACGAAGATGACCTCGCTGTAATCCTGTACACATCAGGTACGACTGGCCAGCCAAAAGGAGCGATGCTCTCCCACCGCAATATGGCTTCGAATGCGGAAGCGATGGGAATATTGTTCGAGCTGGTGCCCGAAGATCGTATGGTCGCGGTACTTCCGATGTTCCATGTCTTCTGCATGACGGTGTGCATGAATGGCCCGATTCGCACGGGAGCGGCCATTATTATCGTGCCGAAATTTCATCCGGTAGACGCCCTCCAAACGATTCGGGAGCAAAAAGCCACATGTTTCGCAGGTGTTCCGACCATGTACAACTATCTGCTACAGCTGCCGACTGCGACAAAAGAAGACTTCTCCTCCATCCGGATATACTGCTCGGGAGGTGCATCCATGCCTGTTGAGCTCCTGCACAGGTTCGAAGCGAAATATGATGCCAAGGTACTGGAGGGCTACGGTTTGTCAGAGGCAGCTCCAGCTACAACCTTTAATCCATTGCACGGGACCAGAAAGCCAGGATCGGTTGGGGTCGATATCCCGCTTGTGAAAAACAAGGTCGTCGATCCCGAGGGAAACGAAGTCGCACGTGGAGAAGTGGGAGAGCTGGTGGTACATGGTCCCAACGTTATGATAGGGTACCTCGGGTTGCCAGATGATACGGCCGCGGCGCTCCGAGATGGTTGGCTGTATACAGGAGACATGGCTCGTATGGATGAAGAAGGATATGTGTACATCGTTGACCGCAAAAAAGACATGATTCTCGTTGACGGCTATAATGTGTACCCGCGTGAGGTAGAAGAAGTTCTTTACCAGCATCCTGCGATAATCGAGGCGGCTGTGATCGGGATTCCTGACGAGGTGCATGGCGAAGCAGTCAAGGCATTTGTGGCATTGAAGGAAGTTGCGGTTTCCCAAGAGGATATCATGGCATTTTGTCGTGACAAGCTGGCGAAATACAAAGTTCCTCGTCAGGTAGAATTCGTAGCAGAGCTTCCCAAAAACAGTACGGGGAAAATCTTACGTCGATCGTTGCGCACTTCTTAAACAATCGCATGATTAAATGAAAAGTGCCAGCTCACAATGATCCTTTTGTTGTAAGCTGGTTTTTTCGTGTAAGGAAGCTGTACAATTTTCAGCTTGCTATGTGCATTACGGGATGTGGAGGTGTAGGATTGCTACGTTTAATTCATGCAACAGAGGATTATGAATACGATCAAGCACGTGAACTTTTCTTGATTGACGATGTGTCATTACGCTAACGGGCAGTTTAGTTTCATGATCAAAAATAATAAGTAGGAGATAATATCGTAACTCCGAATTGAATTTCGTAGAATAAAAGGTAACATGACATATCCGAAAACCAAATTTCACATTTTACTATACTGTGACAAGATGTTAATTATTTGGAAGTAATTAGTAATCCTTGATGGAATCAGGTAATAAATTTGTACACATAAGGAGATAAAACTATGGCAAAAAACAAATTACTAAGAATGGACAATGTTGGCATCGTTGTAGAATCCCTTGATGACGCAATCTCTTTCTTCGAGGAGATTGGCTTGAAGCTCGAAGGGCGAGCTACTGTCGAAGGTGAATGGGCTGGTCGCGTAACCGGGCTGGGTTCACAGTGTGTAGAGATTGCTATGATGGTTACCCCAGATGGCCACAGCCGACTTGAACTTTCGCGATTTCTCACCCCACCTACTATATCAGATCACCGAACTGCTCCTGTAAATGCCCTCGGTTATCTACGCGTCATGTTCACCGTTGAAGACATTGACGAAATGGTATCCAGACTCACTAAGTATGGTGCTCAGCTCGTTGGCGAAGTGGTTCAGTACGAGGACTCGTATCGGCTCTGCTACATTCGTGGAACTGAAGGACTTCTAATCGGTTTGGCGGAACAACTCCGTAATAAATAAGTGACGTTTAAAAGAAGACTTAACTGAAATATACATTACAAGAGTAAAATAGAAACAGAAAAGCAGTGTGAAAGTATCTCAGAGAAGTCGGGTGCATCATATAAACACCGCATTCACGCTCCGGGTCTGGGCGACCCTCGGTCCCGGAAACAAGGTGCCGGGACACATCCGCACTGACTAACCGCATCGCGGCCGGCAGCAAGCTGCCTTAACTCGGTGGGACTCAAATTAAAGGGACTCAACTAACGCGTTTCGATAGCTTAATAAATAACTAAAACGCGGCAGCCGGTATAGATCGGCAGCCGATCTGCGCTAACGGGCAGATTAGTAGGATGGAAGACGTTAGCGGTATAGATCCAGTGTGTTCATATCTAAAATTATATTTCATTTGATAATCACCTCTTTTTTTAGATTTCAACAACAGATCAAATAGGAGCTGTCAGAAAAAGAGGTTCGCCGAAGTCTATAGTATGAAAACTATTATTTTTAGAAAGAGGGAAAAATACATGTTATCTTACATCGGAAATGGTGCGTACTGCTACGCAAACACTCATCCATGCTTTTGGAGACGATTGGAAAGTAAGCTGTTCGGGGAAGTGGTTAAAAATTGAACGTAAGATTTGCCGTGGTTGAGGATATTAAACAACTTGAGTCATTTTTTTCAAAACATATCACTCGCGAGAATAAGGCAGTGTACAATGAGGAGTTTCTTTGCCCATTAGGACTTCGAGCGGCCGTAAAAAGAAGATCTGTTGTTGTTATGAATATAGAAGACATCATTATCGCAGCAGCAAGAATCTACCTAAAGAAAAACGGCACAATCTCTCTTTATCAGTTTGCCGTAGAGGAACAGTATCGTCATAAGAACCTCATGAGATATCTACTATCACAAATTGGTTACCCAATCTTCTCCGCATGCCCGTCAAATCTTGAGTTCAATAATTATTATATGGACTCGAAATGGTCGTTTGTTGAGACGAAAAAGGGAATGAATATTTGGAAGCTTGAACCAGACTTACTTTCTGAGTCGACCTTTCCAAATTGATCGTTGAAGTAACGGGTATCACTAGTTCTACAAATTCAAAATACGGATTAATCCCTCCCCAACATAGTGAAGCTAAAAGAAATTAGCCTCGGGAGGGGGGTTGTTTTATGAAAATGACTGATATCTGGACGTTGTATGAGGCCGATAAATGTATTCTGGGTTTTAGTCCGTACACTTTGAAACTCGAAGTTTTTAATTGAAGAAGATGTGATTAATCTTAAGATAACCTGTGATTCCCCACGCGAGCGCGCATTCTTGGAGTTTTTATATTGTACTGGTTGTCGCGTAGGGGAAGTGCACAGGTTAGATATCGAAATATATACTGGGAGAGCTACTCCGCGATTGTGCATGGTAAAGGCTCTAAGCAACGAGAAGTGTATTTTACAACCGAATGTAAGGTCTGGTTAAAGAGAAGATACCTCGATCGTCGAGAGGATTCTTGCAAAGCCCTTTTTGTGACGGAATCACTTCCTGTGCGGCGAATGGCCATACCTACAATACGTTATGCTGTTAAGATGCTTGCAGCCCGTGGAGAGGTTACAGTTAACGTTTATCCTCATCGCTTTCGTCATACGTATGCTTGTCACTTACTTGATAATGGTGCCCCGTTAGATTTTATTCAAGGAATGCTGGGTCACGAGAAGGCATCAACAACACAGATCTACTCTCAGTTACGCGGGGAACGTCGACGGGAGTTGTATAGGCGGTACTTTTAGGGTAAAGTCTTCTGCTGAACTAAAGGGCAGGATAGTTCAATAACGACATTTGTTCGACCTTTCCCGATTACTCACACACACTAGTTTGTGAAAAATCTCTTTTTCTAGGATTCTCCGGTTGCACGTTGATCGGCTGCTTCCGTACGAATCTGTGCGGTGACAGGTATTTTAGTCTCTTTCTGTATTAAGCCAAACATATTCGTCTGACTGTAAACTGTACCAATAATAACAAAGAGTGCGCCGATATAATGAAAGCTGGTTATTGTTTCACCAAGAAAAATGGCAGATAACATATATCCGAAAATAGGTGTTAGAAATAAAAAATTATTTGCTCTGACAGGGTCTTCTTTCAATAAGGAGAACCAAAGCAACATCGCAATAATTGAAACAACAATCACCTGCCAGAAAAGCCCAAATCCAAAGTAGAAATCGAGATGAAAGTAGTAGTCAGGTTCTAATAAAAACGAAAGCGGCATAGCCATTGCACTACCTAAAATAATCTGCCAGGTGTTTACTACAATTCCGGGCAATCTCATTTGTATTTTACTAAAGTAAATGCTTCCGATCCCCATTGAAAAAACACCAATTCCCAATGTAATGAAACCGAATAACGTTCCATTAATATCGTTTATATAGGGATATAGGGCAATTCCTAGGCCTAACGCAGAGAGACACATTCCCACTAACTCATTTCTTTTGATGGTTCTGTTTAAAAATATGGAGGAAAGAAAAGCAACAATAAACGGATTGAAAGTGAGTAATAAATTAAAAATGCTTGAATCTACATGGTCAAGGGATAAGAAACAGCATCCCACATAAATAGTCGAATTAAGTAGTCCTAGAATAATTAGATTTCCCCATTCTTTCCCTTTTGGAAAAGGATACTTTTTGTTAGCGATATACACGATAGCAAATAGAATAATCCCTGCGAAAAACAATCTTGTTGAAGCGAAAAGTAGTGGACTTGAAGAGACTAAACCTATTTTTGTAGCAATTGCCGCAGTAGCCCAAATAAACGCATAAAGGATTCCGGTAGTTGTTCTCAATGTAATCACAACCTTTAGAATAAGTCTTACACAGAGTATATGAGCTTGAAATCAATTAATAAAATTGATATTTTGAATAAAAATCATCATCTTTTTAGATGGATGTGAGGGGGAGCGAATCTTTGTGGAAATTCGGCATTTGGTTACCTTTATTGCGATCGTTGAATTAGGCGGGTTCACCAAAGCGGCAATTCATCTTGGATATGCTCAATCAACCATTACTTCTCATATAAAGGCTTTGGAAACGGAACTAGGCCGCCCTTTATTTGATCGAATAGGAAAACAGGTAATTTTAACGGAAGTTGGAAAAAAACTGATGCCTCATGCCAAAAAGATGTTGGAAATTTATGACGGAATTAAAGAGGTAACTTCGATGGAAGGTGAAATTTCAGGTAATATCACCATTACGATTGCAGAATACCTATTACTCTATCGTTTTCCACCAATTTTTGAAGAATTTAAACGAAAATACCCTCATGTAAGTATAGAATGGCACCACGTCGATCCTTTAACATTTCGGGAAGAACTTTCAAATGGAAGTACAGATCTTGTCTTTATGTTAGGTAAACAAGTGAATAATTCGAACATTTATTGTGAAACGATAGTAGAAGAGCAAATGATGTTTTTATATCCCAACGATTTCAATATCAACAATCAATTGGATTTGAAAAAGAGCAGTTTGCTTGTTACAAATAAAGGTTGCAGTTATCGTACTCTTCTGGAACAGTTTGTAGAAAAATCCAACATAGGAATTCAAAGCAGCATTGAGTTCTGGAGTATCGAGTCAGTAAAACAATCAATTATTAGTGGCCTAGGAGTCTCTATATTGCCACGGATAACTGTGGAGAAAGAGTTACGTGATCATAAGTTAATAGGCGAAACGTATGAAGAAACGCTTTTTACATTTATGTTGTATCCCAGAAACAAGTGGCTATCGCCGGCAGTAACAGAGTTTATTCATATCGTTAGAAAAAACGCGCAATTTTGGTAATATGGAGTTTGTCAAGAAACGATATAAAAAATGTATATGGGAAAAATCAGAAAAATATAGGGCACTGCAGGATCGTACAATGTTGGAAAAATACCTAGAAGAGCGAGCGATTGCGTCCTAACGGGTTTCGTAAGTTCAATTGGGCAGTCTCCAACTTTATTATTCGAATGTAACTTATGCAACAATACAATACGACATCGAGTCTAAAACTATTTATAAATATCTTAGCGATTAAAATGACGGGGATTCCTTGATAGATAAGGAGTGCCGGTCTAATACTTTATTATCACTAAAAAACTGGGGCCACGTTAAACTAACGGGCAGTTTTATAGCTAAGTTATACGATCAAATGAAAATAAGTTGGATGAGATGCGAGAGACAAAGAATCCGCTGCGTGTCTGAACATGAAAAAGATCGCCACACACCTGGCCAGGCTGGCGTAGGTTGTGCGGAGATCTTTATTTAGTCTTCACCAGATTAGTTTTCCATTGATTTATGAAACTTTCTAACTATTTCACAATTACAATCAAACCGTTTAGTTCCTCCCTTCGTTTCCTTTGATAGTACCGTTAAAAAACATGTGTGAAATGGAGGAAGAATCATGAAGAAGACCGTGTTCCTAGCAGTTCTACTGCTCTTTGTCTTTACGGCTACCGGAATGTCAGCCTATGCACAAATGGACGGTAAGCCTGCGTCCCAGGCGACACCAAATTCCAGCCAAAGTGATCAAGTCATCCGGGTGTACGGACCAGGTGGACCACTTGGACCGATCAAGGAAGCTGCTGAACATTTTTCAGCTAAAACGGGAATGAAGGTGGAAGTAACAGCCGGACCAGAGGGCAATTGGATCGGCCAAGCAAAGCAAGATGCAGATATTATTTTCGGTGGCTCCGAGTATATGCTGCAAGACTTCATCTTTAACCACCCCGAAATGATCGACACTAAATCACGTACGGAGCTTTACCCGCGTGCTGCAGGAATATTGGTGAGGAAAGGAAATCCTAAGAAGATTGAAAGCCTGGAGGATTTAACGAAAAAGGGAGTAAAAATAATCGATGTGAATGGGGCTGGCCAGCTTGGCCTGTGGGAAGACTTGGCAGGCAGAAAAGGGCTGATCGAAGGCATTTCTCAAAATATTAACCTTTCTGTAAAGTCGAGTGCCGAAGCCATTGAACGTTGGAAATCGAATTCCAGCCTGGACGCCTGGATTACCTATGAATCGTGGCATTATCGGCTCCAGGATGTGACTGACTTGGTCGAACTGCCCGAAGAAGAAAAGCTCTATCGTGGAACGCCGATCGCCCTGACGAAAATCACTGATCAGAAAAAAGAGGCACAGCAATTTATTGATTATTTAAGAACGGAAGAATCTCACCAAATCTTTCAAAAATGGGGCTGGAAGTAAGGACGAGTCTTACATCTAAAAAACTGGGGGGAACATACATGAAAAAAGCAGTTTTTACCCTTGCGATACTTTCGATTATTTTTGCTTTGGCTGCCTGCGGAAAAAGCACGGAGGTAAAAACAGAGACGGTTCAACCCGATCAAGCCCAAACGGAAGAAACTAAATCGGAACAAGCCCCGGCTGACAGCCTCCAGCTTTTGGAGAATGAGAAAGCTGGAAAGTACTTGGCGGATCCACAGGGAAGGGCCCTGTACTACTTTAAAAAGGACGAAGCAGGAAAAAGCAATTGTAGCGGAGATTGCCTGGCGAACTGGCCGGCCTTTACACAGGAGGATTTCGCTGTCCCGGAAGGTTTTGACAAAAAGGATTTCGATACGATCACGAGAGAAGACAACGGGAAGAAGCAGGTTACGTACAAAGGCTTTCCTCTCTATTATTTTGCAAAAGACCAACAAGCAGGGGATGTAAACGGACAAGGAGTAAAAGATGTATGGTTTGTCGTAAACAGCGAAACAGCATTTGAATAAGCCTGTCCAGGGAACGATCAGTCTCGGTCGTTCCCATCTTTACTTTTAAAATAGTGTTATGGCAATATATTTTTATCCAAGAGCAGGGAGTGCCACATGAAAGAAAATTACGATGCGGAATTAATGCGATTGGTAAACGAAAAAAATGGTCACGCATTAGAGGAACTCTATGATCGATATATAAAGCTTGTTTACGGCTTTGTTATGAAGTTTTGCAATGGGAATGAGGATAAGACAAAAGAGATTATTCAATTGGTCTTTTTAAGACTATGGACAACAAACAGCTATTACGATCCTGCTCAAGGCAGCTTTGTAAATTGGCTCCTCACGATTACCCGCAATATTTGTATTGACTACCTCCGCAAAGAGAAGAGGCATACGCAACACCATCAAGAGGAACTTGAAGAGATCGCCGACCCTGCTAATACAGTCGAGCAACGAGTAAATACGAATGATATTGCGATGGCGAAAAACAAATTGCCAAAGGCGCAAAGAAAATTAATCGATTTGCTTTATTGGAAAGGATATTCTCTTTCAGAGATCGCCAAGCTGGAACAAGAGCCGCTCGGAACGATTAAAAGCAGGCTTCACCAGGCTCTTAAAGGATTGAGGAAGCATCTGGAACTGGAGGATTTAAAATGAGAAGGGTTTGTGATCATTTAATTCCATATATAGCAAATGAGCTCAAGGAGAGCGAACACATGGCCTTTGCTGAACATTTAAAGAATTGTACGGAGTGTAAGAAAGAATATCAGGAATTATCCCAGGCCTGGCATGCTTTGCCGTTCGATTATACCGAAATCGAGGTGCCTGAATCGCTAAAAGGCGAGGT
Source organism: Brevibacillus sp. NPDC058079 (assembly GCF_042885155.1). Classification (NCBI taxonomy): domain Bacteria; kingdom Bacillati; phylum Bacillota; class Bacilli; order Caryophanales; family Paenibacillaceae; genus Brevibacillus; species Brevibacillus sp. NPDC058079. The sequence continues at coordinate 1,167,778 of NZ_JBHVSO010000001.1, read as the reverse complement.
GCTGGGGTTTGTTTTTGAGCACAAAAGGAAAAGCGGTACGGAAACATTCATGACTAAGATGAGCAAGCTCGCTATGATGCTCAAAAGCCAGTTCACTCCAGTTTCAACCGGTATCGTGTTCGTCTTGTTGCTCGCATTTATTGGTCTTGGAATAGCGAATGTACAGGTAAAAAATCGCCATGCCGAAAATATACCCATTGAAATTTTAACGGCGATTCCCTTAAAAGCAGCCAATCAAAGCCACCCGGGAACAAACGGCATCGCCTATATTGTCCAGCAGGGATCAAAGAAAAATTTGGTGGTGCAGGTTCACGAATTGCCCGGCGTCGAAGGTTCACAGGTTTACCAGGTTTGGCTGCTGAAAAACAGCACGAGAGAAAATGGTGGCATATTCAAGCCGGACGAAAACGGATCCGGAATACTGACCTACCAGCTCGCCGAAGGGCAGACTTTTGATCAAATCGGCATCACTGTCGAACCAGACGCCAACAGCAGGCAACCAAGGGGACAAAAAATAGCCGGTTCATAGATGGTAACAGAAAAGGACAGGTACATTTTTCGTGAAAATTCCTATTTGTATTCGAAACGGTAGAATCGATTTTGATCGATCTTTTTTCAAAATGGATTCTTTGAATTTGCCACAATGAGAGGGCTTCAGCTGGATTCCACCATGACTCGTGAGTTGATCGAAAAGGAAACACCCTTTAAGTACCTCAAATTAGAATGAACGGAAGTAGTAGGAACGATGAGGCAGACTCCTCAGAAAAAAATAAGGAGGACATCTTCCTATTCTTTTTTAAGAGAAAAGGCCTCACCTGAGAGAGAAGAGCTCCCAGGTAAGGCCTTTTCGTCCGTCAAATTAAACGCATAGACATTGGCGTTTAGTGGCGTTCTCGTGGCGGTTTTGCATGAAAAGGCTGTTTGCACGCGTGAGTCCTGCCCCAACGAGTGAAGAAAGATAATTAAGCGAGCTTAGCGCGATAGTCATCTATGATTCGATGCTCCATTTTTTTCTGTAGGTGGTCGGTAGTACTGGATTCATTGTTAGTGAGACTGAAAACAATGAGTTTTCTCCGTAATGGAAGGCGGGGCCTGTAGGGTTTGTTATAAAGGAAGTCATAACTATATATCCGCAAAATTTGGCGTGCTACTATAGATAGAAATAGTCAGGATGAGGGGGAAACCAGTAATGACAGAATATAATCAGCGTGTTTTCGATGCATTGCCGCCCAAAGGGAGTAGCAGAGAGAAGGCTATCTCGGAGCTCGGAGCTAACGAGGCACCTGAGCTATTGCATCTGGCAAGTACAGAACGCGGGAAGAGTAAGCTTGCTGCCCAGAGGGCACTGGCTAAGATTGATTATGAACCGGCTGCAGCTTATTGGAAAAAGCTTTTAAAGACGCCTCAAAAATGCGAAAAAATAGTAAACCAAACATTCTCGAATACCGTGTCGGATCAGCTTGCTGATCGATTACTAGCTTTTTTGCAGACGTTTCTGGAGAAGAAGCCTGGCAGCAAGATCAGCTGGGAAGAGCATGATGCACTGCTTGCATTTCTTGGCATGATGCCGGGCAAAGCAAGTGAGAAGATGTGCGAAGTGTATGAGTTTGCAGCAGAGCATATCCAGAAGATTTCATCATTTAAGCGCGACAGCGAGGTGCTAAAGTTAACCTACAGAGATACTTCTATCTTTCATATAAGTGATACTTTGGAAGGGGTGACTTTAGAGCAAGCCTTTCCTATGATTTTGGTTGGCTCTGTTTTAATGGATGGAGATAGTAGGCTGCAAGCGCTGGCTTGCAAGCTATATGAACAATATGGGGGAGCCTGGCTGTCTCCTGTTTTCGCTTCTGCGCTTCTAACCAAGCCTGCTGGCGATGTTTTCGAGGAGTTTTCACCTTATTACAAAGATCCGGTAGCGCAGCGTTTTATTTTGAACGTGCTAGGTACGGTGAAGTTTGATACTAAGCAAAATCGGCATACGTTTATGTTTGGCTGGGGTCATATGCTTAGGGATGATACATATTTTTCACTTACACCGCTGCTGTTTGAGGATTTGGATGTGCGCTGGATAGAACTTTTGGCAACTGATCCGGAGGAGAAAAAGCTAAGCGGTCTTATTAAAACGAGCTATTATGTAGGAAAAGTAACTGGAGAATTTGATGACGTGCTGGGTGATCTGCTTCCGCTAAATAATGAAATTTGCTGCCAAAAGGTGCAATCGTATTTTCTGAAAAGAGCAATTCTGGATGATGGAATTGGCGCGACATATGTTGGTATTTTGTATCGGATAGGTTATGAGGACGTTGAATCGATTCTTATGAAAAAATGGTCCCAAGAGGAAAATGCAACCTCTATTTGGAATGTGTCCAGTGATTTGCAGTCCTTTACCCATTGGCCAGCCCAGAAGAGAGCAGTTCTTTTTGAACAGGTTGGACAATTGGTTCAGGAGAAGAAATTAAAAATAAGTTATTGGAAGCCGGACACGGCGGAGGAGCTGAAGAACAAGCTGCTCAAGTAGCAATAGAAGGTGCGGAACGGGGGCATCAACTTCAGATAAATTTGCATACTCAGTGAAAATAATGCTATTAAAAATGGATTTGGGATATATAATGATTTCTAACTTTGATAAACCACGGAAAGGAGTAATGTAAATTGGTGAGCTTTGGTACTTTTATTGCCTTTGTATTTGTTTCGCTTGGTATGGTTTGTTCTCCTGGCCCTAACATGATTTACCTTATTTCGCGTACGATTTCGCAAGGTCGCACAGCTGGAGTCATCTCGCTTCTTGGTGTTATTCTTGGATTCGTGATTTACATGATCGCAACCATGTTCGGGCTCTCGGCTCTTTTCATAACGGTTCCGTTCGTTTATGAATCAGTCAAGTGGGCCGGGGCTATCTACCTGCTCTGGCTAGCTTGGAACGCGATCAAACCAGGTGCTGCTTCCATTCTAAAGCCTGATACTCTCTCTATTGAACCGCCGAAAAAGTTATTTTTGATGGGATTGATAACAAATCTACTGAACCCCAAAATTGCTATTTTGTATGTTTCACTCTTACCTCAATTTGTAGATCCTGCGCGGGGATCGATACTCCTGCAAGGTGCTATTTTGGGTCTAACACAAATTGCTGTCAGCTTTACCATTAACCTGCTTATTGTTCTTTTAGCGAGCAGAGTTGCTGAGTGGTTTGGTACACGCCCAACGTGGCTACGGGTGCAGCGTTGGCTAATGGCAAGTGTCTTGACAGGTCTTGCTGCGAGTCTTGCTTTTGATCGCAGATAGTCATACATGTACTTTGTCGGCCGAGAACTAATGTTATCTCAATCGGTGTAAAGAGATATCCCCCTCTAAATGGGCTAATTAGGGGGATATGCCTATTACAGTCATGGGGGACTTCCGTATCTCATTTTTCTTACAGGAATTGTTCTCTTAGGATAGTCAAATTAAAAGGTGGTACCAATGCTGAAATCAAAAAAACTAATCTATGCCATAGCTTTTCTTTCTTCATTTTTTGCGTTTCAGGAAATGAATAGTGATCCGGTCAAAGATGACTTAGCAAGATACATAAATAGTGAAATGTCAAAAGTGGCCTTTCTTGAAAATCGAGCAGTTGATGAGTATAGCTCAATATTAGGTGCAAAGATAAAAGATGATGCCGTTATTTTTAAGAAGCTAACGAACAATGTCATTCCTGTCTATGCACAGTTTCTATCAGAGATCAAAAAAATAAAACCTGCAACTAAAGAGGTTCAAATCATTCACGAACAGTATATAAAAGCAGCAGAAATACAACGTGATGGTTTATTGTTACTTGCATCATCGATCGAGAAACAAAATTTATCCGAGCTCGCAAAAGCTAATGAACAAATTTCGACTGGTAAACAGCAAATGGAGGAAATCCTAACCGATTTAAACAATCTTGCTAACTCCCATCGGCTTGCAATTAAGATCCCTAAATAACTTTTTTCATGCTCCATCGTTATTCGTAAGGAAAAGTTTCTTATAACCAATTGATTTGGTTTTCAAAATATTGACGAGAAGGTCCCCTTTTATTAAAAAAGGGGACTTTTACAATAAAAAGGAAATTTTACAAACAAACAAAATATTTACAAACACCGTATTGTCAAATTTTGGAAATTGTAATAGCATATAGTTGTATGAAACATTAGCTAATAGGAGGGATTTAAAATGAAAGGTGTAGTCAAGTTAATAAGCGCTTTAACAACGTTCGTGTTGGCATTCATTGCATTAGGGACAGGTCCAGTATCCGCGAATGGGACAAGCCCAGGTTCACCAGTAGCATATTTGTGCGAAGATGCAGACTATCAAGGTTACTGCTTAGGTCTATACGCGGGCAGTAGAATTAATAAACTTGATGATAAATTCTTCAATGACAAAGCTTCCTCGATCAAGATTTTAGATCATCGATACAACGTGACTGTTTTCGAACACTTAAATTGGACTGGAAGTAGCACTACTTATTTGTTCAGTGATCGTGACATGAGTGACGAAAAGATTGGGAACGATGAAGCTTCTTCTCTTTATGTTTCTGAACAGCAAGAAGACCTTAATGGCGTTTACTTGTACGATCACTACGGAATGAGCGGTGATTGGATCAAGGTAACATCAAGCGCGAGCACTATCCCACTTAATGACAAGATTTCATCCATTCGTATCGTCGGACCATATGATATAACGATATTCGAACATGCAAACTTTACTGGAAGAAGTTTGAGTTTTAGTGGTAATGCTTATCCAGAGGGCATCACGATTCCCGATTTGGTTCCTCACGGATTTAACGACACTACATCAAGCATATTAATCACAAGGCGCTAATAAATTCAGTTCTTCATGTATTTGCACTCCATTTTTTTTCATTGTCAACTAATAAAACAACAGGTACACCAATAATCAGCTATTGGCTTTTCATCCATCGTTAGCCTACGAGAAAATAAATAAAACCATCCAATAGTAAAAAGTGACCATTCATTTGGTCACTTTTTATGTTACAACCTTTAGGTTTTGTTGTTCGAGTATCCTATCTAGGTTATCTAAAGTTCGCTGATGAGTTCGATTTTCGCCGCTCCAGACCATCCACTCACGAAACTAACTGTACTGCAACTGGAAGATTTTCACGGACAAGTGTTCCTGACGAATGAAAAGGGTTGTCCCTATCGAACCATGTTTGACCGGCAATTTGAGAAAAAGGGCATTGATAGTATTACGTATTTAGAATTTCAAAATGCCGAAGCCATTAAACAATGTGCAATTGCGGGAATCGGTATTGCCTTTCTTCCTGAAATGACAACGAAAGCGGAAGTTGAACGGGGTGAACTTGTTGCTCTTCCATGGCAAATTCCGGACTTGCACGTGTATACACAGATGTTATGGCATAAAGACAAGTGGCTTTCACCAATCATATTATCTTTCATAGAAGCAGCAAGGGAGGTTATAGCTAAAGAGGAGGAGAATATATCTGTTTAGCCTTTGTACGTGAAGCCTTTATCCCAATTGAGCCCTTTCGTTTCAATCCGCTTGAAGGCACGCTGTATATGGAGAAAACGCTCATAAAAACATTTGCAAAAGGGCCTCCCAACAATACGAACCTAACAACATTAGGTCGAGGGGAGGCTTTTTTCTGTTCTTTACACTCACCTTTATGTAAGTAACTGAACAAAATGTGCATACTTACAAAATTGTAGCAAGCATTTTATACTCATAAAACAACAAACTTCAAGGAGGACCCTACATTGAAAACTCTTGTAATCGTTACACATCCAAGCATCGAAACATCCATCATCAATAAGCGATGGGTAGAAGAACTCAAAAAATATCCAGAAAAGTATACCGTACACGAATTGCATAAGGTTTATCCAGATGGAAACATTGATGTGGAAAAAGAACAGCAATTGATTGAATCGCATGGGAATCTTGTTTTACAGTTCCCGGTTTACTGGTTTAATTGTCCACCTCTCCTGAAAAAATGGCTTGACGATGTTTTCGCATATGGGTGGGCGTACGGTTCAAAAGGAGGCGATAAACTAAAGAATCGAAAAGCTGCATTAGCCGTGTCTGCCGGAATTAGGAAAGAAGATTATCAGGAAGAGGGAAGATATCGGTATACACTTGAGCAAATATTGACCCCTTTTGAAACAACCTTCCGCTACTGCCGCGCGGATTATCGTTCATTCTTTGCGTATTATGGTGCAGAGACTGAGTCAGGGGAAAATGTACCTGGTCAAGAATATGAGCCGATTGATAGCGTGTTGGAAAAGAACGCGCAAGATTATGTGAAATTCGTTGATAGCCTGTAAGAAGCCCCATGAAAAAAGAAGTATTTCCTCATTTGGGAGATACTTCTTTTCCTGTTAATAACAATCATTATGCCTGCTGCTTTACAGCCTTCTGAGAGGGTAAGCTGTTTGTCTCTCCCCAGTCGCACATCATATTTAACAACGGTATGAGAGATAGACCACGCTCTGAAAGGGAATATTCCACTTTGGGAGGGACTTGGGGGAATTCCTTGCGGATGATCAAGTCATCTGCCTCCAGCTCTTTTAACATCAAGCTCAGCGTTTTAAAGGAAATGGTACCGATACTTCGCTTCAGCTCATTATGCCGCATCACCTTTTTTTCAGCTAGCCAATACAAAATGATCATTTTATATTTCCCGCCTATTAAAGACAACGTATAACCAAAGCCAGTATCTTTCAGCTCCACGCCAGTCGGAACACAGGTTTCACGCACAAGTACACTCTCCTTTGGGAAGTATAGGTAATGAATGCACATACTTCACCATACAACATTATGCAACTTTTTTGAATGTGATGTAAAGGAAGAAAACAGTGAGCCTTTCTTAGTTGACACCTATGAACGCGTAACGTGTGCTGCTTCCCTTAATTCGAAACGTAAAAAAACGAAAAGGCCTGAAAACGATGCGCACGATGTATAGGCTTTGGTACTTCTTTATTAGCTTTTATACTTGCAGTTGACTTTGCCCTTAGGGGAAGGGGTATAAGTAGAATATCGATACGGAATAGTGGAGGTGAGCCTGTGCTATCAATCGGAGAATTCTCAAAGATATGCGGAGTGTCTACCAAAACGCTTCGTTATTATGCCGAAATAGGACTGATGAACCCAGACGAGATTAATCCTGAAAATGGCTATCGGTATTATTCTATCAAGCAACTGAAAAAGATGCTCTTCATCAACCGTTTGAAATCGTATCATTTTTCGCTGGACGAAATAAAAGCCATTTTGGAATGGGAAGAAGATCAGGCGGAGGAGAAGCTTGTTTCTGCGCTTCTTCGCAAGCAAAGGGAGATGTATGAAAAACGAACCGCTTTGGAATATACCATAAAACAACTGAACCATGATCTATCCAAAATGGAGCAGGGTATCCCCATGATGTCATACCTTGACAACATAGAAGTACAGCTTGTGGAAACACAGCCAATCCATATTCTTTCTATACGTCAGATGATGACGAGTGATGATTATGCAACAGGATATGGTAAGTATTTTAGTATGCTGTATGAAAGGATTGCGACTGAAAAGCTCACCTTGCTCGGTACGCCGATGACGATTTATCATAGCCCTGAATTCAATCCTGCCGGAAACGATACCGAGTTTGCCCTCCCCATCGCAGAGGCTGTACAGGGAACAAGAGATCTACCTGGGGGACTTTGTGCAAAGTCTATATGTAAGGGTCCTTACTCAGAATTGACAGCGGTATATGCGAGGCAGAGGGAGTGGGTAGAAAATGAAGGTTATGAATTGGTGAGATCACCTTACGAAGTCTATGTAACTGCACCTAATCATGCCAGCGTTCCTGAGGAGCTTGTTACGGAGGTGTACTTTCCAGTCAGAAAAAAATGACATTCTCGTGTAGAGGAGGGAATTATCATGCAAAGAAGCAATTGGCCCACGACGGAATGGCAAGCAGTAGACCCGGCACTCTTGAACATAGACGCTGAAAAACTAGCAGAGCTAGACCCTACCATAAAATCCGCGTACAGCAACATAAGCGGGATCATTATTGTGAGAAATGGTTATATCGCCCACGAAAGCTACTATCATGGCTATGGACTGAATGATAGGCACCATGTAGCGTCTGTAACGAAAAGTATTTTATCTGCTCTCATTGGTATTGCCATAGAGGAACGGTTTATCAAAAATGTCGACCAAAAGGTGCTGGAATTTTTCCCAGACTATGCACCCGACCATACTGATACACAAAAACAAGAAATCACCATACGCCATCTCCTCACGATGACAGCACCCTATCCTTTTGAGGACTGGCACGAACCACTGGACCAAATGTGTAAGCAGTCCGATTGGGTAACATATACTCTTGATATGCTCGGGCAAAAGGGAGAGATTGGAGCGTTTAAGTATTCAACCGCTGGGGCGCATCTGCTTTCATCCATCCTCACACGCAGCACAGGCAAAAGTGCCCGAGAATTCGCCAACGAACGCTTGTTTACTCCCATCGGCATGGAAGAAATCCCTGATTATGAAATGAAGGCGTTTGCGTTTGAAGATTTATTCGGGAAAGAGGTGAGAGGATGGGTGAAGGATCCAAACAATAACTCCACAGGAGGGTGGGGTCTCACGTTAACTCCCCGTGACATGGCACGAATTGGTTTGCTCTATCTGAATCGTGGCTGTTGGGACAATCATCAGATCATTCCAGAGGTTTGGATAGATGAATCAACCGCGATGAATCCCAATCAATACGGGTACCTATGGTGGTTGCGTGAAGAGGACGGTGTTTTTACATACGCTGCTCTGGGCGATGGCGGTCATGTTATCTGTTGCATCCCAGAAAAAAACCTCGTCGTAGCCATTGCATCGGAATTCATGCCGAATCCTCGTGATCGATGGACACTAATCAAGGAGCATATAATCGGGGCGGTAATCTAAGGTATCGAGCAGGAATGGAAACAAGGAACCGGGGAGTTGCGGCTCACCCGGTTTAATTGTTAAACGCTCGTTTAACTACACTTTACTTGGAAGCGTAATTTTCGGCAGCAATGCAAATGTAGTAGCTTAATCCCGTTTGCTGTTCTTCCAACATAGCGCGGTGGAACTCATCTGATAGGAAAAACCTTGACTGCTCGGCAAAAGCGCTCGCATCAATCGGATGGTCTTTTTGTAAAAAAGCAAGGTGGTTTTTGATCGCAGAAACAACTGTCTCATCGTCGATACTTTTGTTGTTTTTCAACGCCTCTGCCATTGTTGTCATGAAAGCAGACGCTTCGGCAGCTTTTTCATTCATGGAAGCCACGTCCAGATTCTCTGTATCCAATTGAAAATCGTACGCTTCCTGCAAATGCTCATTTTGTTGAGTGAATGCCTGCTTCCATTCTTCTTCGTTTAATCCATCAAACATTTTCTCCGTGGACATATTTCCTCTCTTCCTTTCGTGTCGAATCGTTTGTTCCAAAGTAAGTAAGATGTGCTCCAATCGAAGCTGGCGTGCCTGTAACATTGCTTGCTGCTCACTTAAACAACGAAGTCTGTCTGGTTCGTGATCAAGGGCAGCCTTAATGCTGTCCAACGAAAAATCAAGCTCACGATAAAACAAGATTTGTTGTAACCGCTTGAGTTCATTCTCACCATAATATCTGTAACCATTTTCTGTAATGACTTCGGGCATCAGCAAACCAATCTTTTGATAATGGTACAGTGTCTTGATTGTGGTACCAGACAGTTTGGCTACCTCGTTCACGGTATACAACATGGCGATTCACCTCCTGAAATTGAGTGTGCAGTCTGACCTTAGGTTGGAGTCAAGCGAAAAAAAAGAAAAGAGGAGTAAGGCGGAAATCAAACGAATGTAAGCATATGAACCATATATTGGATGGGGGATTCGCATGACGAAGTTATTTCAGTTGGATTCTGAAGATGACATCGATAAGGTAGTGGACCAGTTGCAGCAAATCGCACGAAAGGCGATGCACGAATACGACTTGGATGGGGAGCAGATTCGTTTCAACCAACTGTCCGACACTGGCACGTTTGTGATTGAAACAAAGAAGGATGGTACCTATTTACTCCGCATTCACGGAAACAAGAACAGAAATGAAATTGATTCCGAGCTTGCCTGGCTCAGCTCTTTGCATGAAAAAATAGAGGTAGCGATTCCAACGGGAATAGAGTGCCGCAATGGTGCCAAGACAGTGAGCATCGATCTTGCGAATGGTGACTGTGTCTTCGTATCCGTCATGCGTTGGGTCGAAGGGGAGCATGCAGATGAAGAACTTACGGAAGACCAAGTTTACAAAGAGGGCGTCCTGTTAGCAAAGCTTCATACAGTATCCCAGGATTTCCAATTGACCCCTGAATTTGTGCGTCCGATCTGGGGAGAAGATAGCTTCAAGGAATCCATGGCTCGTTTGACGGAGCATTACCAACGGTTTCTGACAGACGAAGAGTTCGGGCTATATGAATTGGCGGCGGATAAAATACTCATCTGTCTTGCCAAATTGGACAAGAATAGCAGCAACTATGGAATCATTCACGGCGATCTGCACCAAGGAAACATCGTTTTTCATAACGGAGATCCTCGTCCGATTGATTTTGGAAGATGTGGGTTTGGTTACTATCTGTATGATATCGCCCATACCATTTTGGGTTTATATCCTGCACAAAGAGAGCTAGTCATAAAAGGCTACGAGAGTTCGCGGAAACTAGAAGGGGACTGGCTCCCCACACTAGAGAGCTTCGCGGTCATGGTCATGATTGAAAATTATAGTCATCATGCTCCTGACCCCAGGGAAACCGAGGGGCTAAAAGAAGAACAGCCCTATGCAATACCTATGATCAAAAACTACTTGAACGACAAGCCATTTCTTTTTTATTCAAAGGCAGAGAAGTAGAGGAAAAATGGTTGAGCTCAGCAAAAAGCCGCCGATAAAACGGCGGCCGTTTCCATTATATTACTGATTCAGCAAGAATACGAGCGATCTGCTCGCTGTCCTGTTCTCTGTACACATAATCATGATAATGCGGGTGGTGAATGCATACCCAGCCATGTTCGATAGCCTTTTTGTAGTAATGCTTTGCACGGTCCTCTTCACCACTCAGATAGAACAAGCAAGCAGCATTCCAATACAAGGCCGGATCGCCATTCCAATCCCAGCCTTTATCAAGTGCTTGGGCATAACTCCATGCTGCGCGGGCGTAGTCTTTTTGCACGCCATATTCCAGATCGCCACGCATATAGTGGTTGCCGTTGACAAGGAAATTGTTTAAAGGAAGGTTCCATCCGAACAGAACCGGGAAATCCGCGAGCAGCTCGAAACCGACAGATAAGGCTGTTCGCTGCGAACCTATATTATTTGACCAGCACTGCCATCCCACTCTTTTGATTCCGCGCTGCTTGGCGAGTGAGAGAGTACCCAATGCTGTCTTCTGAGCCCATCCGTTACCCCGATAGTCTTCATCGGTTTCTATTCCCAATTCACATTCGTCCTCTACTACCCAATCCGTCATGCACCAACTAATAATGGTAGGCCCCTCATCGGTATCTTGAATCGCCGCACAACCGAAGCCTTTGTTTTCATAGGCTTCTATGGATGGCCAGTTCTCTGCTATTTCATCGATAACATCCTCAAGACCTACTAATTCTTTACGCTTCAAAAAGGTGCTGTCTATCGGGACAATATGATCGTCAGCAGGAGGGGACAGATCTTGTAAATGGTGAGTAAAGATCATTCGCCCGCTTCTCATAGGTAATATATTTTTCATCACGATATCGAGAATATCATTCCACTTCTCATTCGTAGGATAAAACAGGACGTAGTCAAGCTGTTCATCAGCAGCAAGCTGCGGTAATAGCTCCTCTTTGAGCAATGCGTTCACTTCTTCAAAGAAGAGAGGATTATCAACACTGCCACCTAGAAAAAAACCTTGGGGGCTTGTCAATAAGACTGATCTTGCATCATTTGACAGGAATACTCTACCGGGAATAACACCTGCAATAACCCCTTTGATAGATACATGATGCTTCAACGCTTCAAACAGATTGGTCGCGCTATGGAAGCAATCCGCTGTGAGTTCCGTTCCTTGAACCATCTTTTGAGCAAACATTTCGTTCATTTCCTCCCATAGCATATGAGAGAAGAGATGAAATTATCGTCTGGAACCTCTCATATGCTTTTTGATTTGTTTTTGCGAATCCAAAACATCATCACTCCTTTACCTGTAGTAGGGCGCGAATCTCTGGGGTGTTTGGTGCCTGATGCCCCCATGTTCATTATGGATGTTTATCCAAATATTACAAGTTGAAAATACACATCTGTTTTTTTCATGATTTACATGAAGAAGAAATTTACATAACTTAATTATGGTAAACAAAATATCAAACAAAAGACTTTGCATACAAAAAAGGCAGCAGTAGTCTAGGACTTTTTCACGTCCAAAGCTACTCCTGCCTTTTTCGAATTATTCTTCCTGGCGCAAATGACAAGCCAGCTGTAATTTCAACAAGTCTTCCGGATTTCGCAAATCGATATGAAGAAGCTCCTCGACTTTGCGCAATCGCTGATACAACGTATTGACGTGAATGTGCAGCTCTTTGGCGGTGAGTTGAGGGGATTGACTGCATTTCATATAGGTCATGATCGTCTGTTCCCATTCTTGATATTTTTCCGGGTCTTGCCAGAAAGGGGCAAAGACATCTTGAATGAATGCATCAATATCGGCCTGACTCTGGTTCAGCATGAGGCGATTGACACCCAGGTCTTTATAGTGCACCACACCATAACGGCTGCGGTTGGTCAAATAGTGTGCGGCCTTCTTAGCTTCTTCATAGCTTTTGTTGATTTGCTCAATCCCGCTTGCCATACTTCCCACGCCAATGGATAAAAATGCTTCCTTGCCAAGTTCCCACTCATAAGACGCCTGCTGCAGCCTCTCTCGGATGTCCTTGCCATCTCGGGAGCCGAGAGACCGGATGAGAAGCGTGACATGGTTATGGAATCCGTAGACAAACATCTGTGTTTTACTGAACTCCCATTTCCAACGGGTAATGAGCCGGTGAATGTTTGCTTCTAGCAAAGCCAGATCGTGGCATTGCGTCAGATGGGCATATACTACGTAGTATTTTGCTTGCGGCTGTAACCCCATCGAACGGGCGCGGTCAAACAATTCATTGCCTTTGCTTGCGATTAGCTCTTGAAAAAGATCGTGTGCTCGCTTGTACAGCACGGAGCTGATCGATTGTTTTTTCACCAAATCGAGTATGAGCACAGCACTCCCTTGCTCGACCGTCATACGTGCGAGATCAGATAGCCCGCGTTCGTCTAAGGGAAGCATGAGACATCCGAGAAAGATGCTTCCATTGATTAGTGGATACAAACAGAACAATTGATCGTCACCAGCAGCGGGAGAGAACAGGTTGACGGAAACAGGCTGTCTTCTTTTGTTCAGCAATGTATACAGTTCATCCCAGCTAAAAAATAAAACACTCTTTTCAGGATACATTTTCTGCTCAAGCCAATCGGCAAAAAAGATGGAATGACCTGTCATTTTGCTGAGGGTTTTTACGATAGTTTCCGCCCCTTTATTTTGCAGGGACAACTGCTTGATGGATTCATGGAGATGGTTGCGTTGTATCAAATCATCGTGCTTGGCTTGCAGTTGGGCGCTAATGGCAGCCATATGTTCATATGCTTGTTTGACTTCAGCATAAAGCTCGGCATTTTGCAGGGCGATAGAAGTTTGGTCTGCGAAGCCTTGGAGGAGGTCGAGGTCATACTCGGTAAACACATTTTCTTGATGAAACTGATGCAGGATTAGCACGCCGATACGCTTTTCTTCACGTGATATTGGTACGCACAGCAACCCATTCAAGTCTCGCAATGTTTTTGCGTGGTTCAGGGAATGAAAGTTGTCAGCGGAGATGTCCTTCATCGCGTGGGAAGTTTCTTGGGTGGTTTTGTACATGCGTGGGATTCCGTCTTCAAACACTTTGCCCGCGATGGATTCGCCAACTCGCATTTTGAGATCCTTGAACACCGTATCATGAAAACCGACGGTCGCTTTCGGAATCAATCGGTCGATAGTGGGATCATACAAGTGCAAGAGACCTGCGTCTGCAGCCGGGATAACAGCCAGAGCGTTACCAATGATGCCACGGATGATTTGGTGAACGTCGAGGGTAGCAGATATCGAGCGAATCCCTTCAAAGAGCTTCTTGCTTTCCTCCGCTTTGGCAGTCATTTTTTCTTCAGCCAACAACAGGCGAATCCCGAACCACAGCAGTTCCCATTGGTCAGTGGTAAGGATGATCGGTTGGTTTGCTTTATGTGCAAGGCAAATAACAGCTTGTCCTTCCTTTTCGTAGAAAAAACGGTACATCTGTTGGGCATATGTATAGCGCATGTGGTTAGCATCGTTGTCACAGCGAGGTACTGTCATAGGGGGAATATCCGTGGTAGCGTTTTCATGAAAAGAAGAGAAAATAAGCCGAAAATGTCGATCACGCGAAAATTGGTACCAGATCGAAAAAGGCTGTTCGTCAAACCATTCGTGCAGCTTTTCAAGCAGGAGCGAAAATGAATTCATCCACGTGTCCTCCATGTAGAGAAATACACATTACTAGTTGGAAATAAGTGTCTGTATATACATTGTATTCATAATTTTTACTATATACAATACTCCTATAAGATGCGGAAGGTGGGAGACGATTTGACAGCAACCTACAATAACTACATCGCTGGAGCTTGGGTGACGAGCCATACTGGAGAAGTTTTCCCAAGTACGAACCCTGCCAATACGAATGAGGTTCTCGGTTATTTTCAAAAATCGGACGGGCTGGATGCGCGTTCTGCCATTGAAGCTGCTGTCAATGCTTTTGGTGCATGGTCGCAAAAATCGGCTCCCACACGTGGAGAATTCTTGTTCTCCCTCATTCACTTATTGGAAAAAAACAAAGAAGACCTCGCAGAAACGATCACCCGTGAAGTCGGAAAAACATTGCGGGAAGCGAGAGGCGAGGTTGCCAAGACAATCACCTCGATGAAGCAGTTGACTGGGGAAGCCACTCGCTTGACAGGTCAAACGGTGCCTTCCTTTGATGAACGGGTAATTGGTTACACGGTGCGAGAGCCAATCGGGGTTTTCGCGATTATTGCGCCATGGAATTTCCCGCTGGGGATTGGCTTGTGGAAGATCGTTCCGGCTATCCTCGCAGGCAATACGGTTGTGTTCAAGCCAGCGAGCAACACCTCCTTGATTAGCGTAAAGCTGGTAGAGCTCTTGATTGAGAGTGGCGTTCCGAATGGCGTAGTGAACTTGGTAACAGGACCAGGTGCGGTAATCGGTGACGAATTGGCGAATCATCCACTGGTCAAGGGCATTTCATTTACAGGTTCTTCTGAAGTGGGACTCGCCTTGGGGAGAGCAGTTGGAGCCAGAGGAGGCAAGATTCAGGCGGAGATGGGTGGGAAAAATCCAGCGATCATTCTCGCGGATGCCGATATTGACCTCGCTATCGATTCCATCGTACTGAGTGGATTCTTCGATAATGGCCAACGTTGTACGGGAACCAGTCGCGTATTGGTTGTTCCCGAAGTAGCCGAACAAGTAAAAGCAAAACTGATCGAGCGAGCGAAGAGCTTGAAAATTGGGAATGGATTCGATCCAGACAATCATAACGGTCCGGTAGTGGACGAGCATCAGCTCAATTTGTATCTTCACTATGTACAAAAGGGGATCGAAGAAGGTGGCGTATTGGAATGCGGGGGTAAGCGCCTGGTAGAAGGTGATCTCGCCCAGGGCTACTTCGTCGCACCGACGGTGTTTACCGGGATTACGCAGGAGATGACGATTGCCAACGAAGAAATTTTTGGCCCTGTGATCGCCGTGGTCGATGTGGATTCTTTCGAACATGCTATGCAAGTGGCTAACCAGGTGGAATTCGGCTTGTCCTCCACGATTTTTACAAACGATTTGCAAAAAGCCTTCCAATTTGTCAAAGGTATTCAGTCTGGCGTCACACATGTCAATATGCCGTCGACTCATTTTGAATCACAGTTTCCGTTTGGTGGCAAAAAGATATCTGGATTGGGTCCGAGAGAGCAAGGGGAGTCAGCGCTCGATTTCTACGTGGAGACAAAAACGGTTTATATTCGGCCATAAGTATAGGGAAAGCAGGAGGAGCGAAGATGGAAGCGATTGGTGTTATCGGCATTGGTGCAATGGGTAAAGGGATGGTCTGCAATCTATTGCAAAAAGGCTACCACGTGTATGCCTATGATCCAAGTCCGGCAGCAAAAGCCTGGGCGAAGGAAAAAGGAGCGATAGTCGTCGAGTCTCCACAGGCAGTGGGTAGTGTAGCACGTGTCGTTGTCACTTCGCTTCCAGGTCCTGCGATTGTTGAGGAAGTCATGCTGGGTGCGGACGGACTTTTCTTATCATTAGGGGCGGGCAGTTTCGTATTTGATACAAGTACGATCGATCCTGCTACAGCAAAACGTCTGAATCAGCACGGCGTAGAAAAAGGGATCTACTACTACGATTGTCCGGTGAGTGGAGGACCTGCGGGTTCTGCGGCAGGAACGTTGACCATTATGGTCGGCGGTGATGAGGCCAAGCTTCCAGATATCATGGACTATCTAAGGGTAATTGGAAAGGAAATTTTCTATCTGGGTGAATCCGGCTCCGCACAGGTGGCGAAGCTTTGTCACAACTCTGTCGTTGCAGTCATCACAGCAGCGTTGGGCGAGGCATTCAGTGTCGGGGCAAAAGCAGGTGTCGATCCACACAAGCTGGCAGCCGTCATGGACAAAGGCTCGGCCCACAATCGTGTTCTCTCCGTTTTTGGACCTAACATCTTATACGGTACGTATGAAAATACGGTCTTTTCTTTGGATCATATGCACAAAGATTTGCAGCTCTATGCGCAAACGGCACGTGAACAGCAAGTGCCTGTTCTCGTTGGAGGAACGGTTGCACAAATGTATGAGGCAGCGAAAGCACAAGGCAAGGGTAGCTGGGATACGAGTGCGGTCTGTACCGTGACGGAGGAGCTAGCTCATACAACGATTGCGCGATAAAGGTTTGATGAAAAAGTCGACAGTTCCTTTTCATAAAGGAATTCTGTCGACTTTTTTCTGTGGAAAAGGGGTGCTGATTATCATTATCAATTAGCTCGAGCTTATTATAAGGTTCCTTTTTCGAGAGTCAACTCTAATTGTTCTTGGCATACAGTAGTGCTGTTGACAGCCTCAGACAGGGAGTCTAGCATTAATCATCATATCCGATGTGAGAGAAAGGAGTGAACGACGTGCAAGAACTATCCGCAACACAACTGATCCAATACCTGCAAGAAAAGGAGTCGGTCGCTCTTTTTGTCTATACACCGATGTGTGGGACCTGCAAGCTCGCAGCACGTATGCTCGGCATCATGCAAGAGACATTGCCAACTGTTCCTCTGTATCAGATCAACATTAATACGGCGCCTGCATTAGCAGAACAGTGGCAAGTGACCAGCGTACCCGCCCTGCTCATTTTTCACAGAAATGAATTGTTAGAACGCCATTATGCGATCCAGTCCGTTGGATTTTTATACGATGTACTGAAACCTCTGGCCTAGACATACACCTATTTCCTTCGCCATGAATATGACAAAGAGAGATGAAATGCGAAGGAGGAGGCGTATGCAAATCCACGTGGTGGAAGAAGGACAAACCTTAGCAAGCATCGCCGAGACGTACGGCACGACGCCGGAAGCGATTAACAAGGCGAATGAATTGCCAGATCCCAATAAGCTGGCAACTGGTCAGGCGATGGTGATCCCGATTGTAGGAAGCTACTATTGGGTCAAACAAGGGGATACGTTGTATACCATCGGTCAACGAAATCAGATCAGCGCAGCAGAGCTTGCTCGCGTCAATGGGATTTCTCCCTATAAACCGCTACAAGTCGGGCAAAAGCTATATATCCCGCCTCGCCCTAGACGAGCGGCTGATTTCAATGCGTATGTGGAACCGCGCCGCACTGTCCCACCAGCGATGGAAGCGGATGTTCGAACGGCTGCCCCTCATCTTACGTATTTGGCACCGTTCAGCTTTCGCATCAAACGGGATGGAACCCTCGAACGACCAACCCTGAACCATTTTCCGGCGATCGCAAAAGAAAACCAAGTTCTACTTTTGATGGTCGTGACGAATTTGGAAAAAGGTCAGTTCAGTACGGAATTGGGCGCACTCATCCTGAATGACCAAGAGTTCCAGAACAAGTTGTTGGATAATATTCTCGCGACCGCCCGTGAGCTGGGTATGGGGGATATCCATTTTGATCTGGAAGCATTGCCCACAACAGGGGCAGAAGCGTATGCGAACTTTTTGCGAAAAGCAAGGGACCGTATACATGCAGCAGGGTTGATGATGTCTGTTGCGCTCGCACCGAAGACGAGTGCCGAGCAAGCAGGCAAATGGTATTCCGCCCATGATTACAAGGCGATAGGAGCCCTTGCCGATTTTGTCGTGATCATGACGTATGAATGGGGCTATAGTGGTGGACCTCCCATGGCGGTTTCTCCGATCGGACCGGTGCGGCGTGTCTTGCAGTACGCCATTACCGAAATACCAGCCGAGAAAATTTTGATGGGCCAAAATCTGTACGGATACGACTGGACCTTACCGTACGAGCGAGGAACGACAGCGAAAGCTCTGAGTCCACAAGCGGCAATTGCTTTGGCTGCACAGCATAATGCAGTGATCCGGTATGACTATCGCGCGCAGGCTCCGTTTTTTACGTACACCGATGATCAAGGCAAGCAACATCAGGTGTGGTTTGAGGATGCGCGGTCTATCCAAGCCAAGTTCAATCTGGTTAAACAGCTTGGTTTGAGAGGCGTCAGCTACTGGAAACTCGGTTTGCCATTTCCGCAAAATTGGCTGTTGATCGAGGAGAACTTTCGCGTCCGTAAGCGTGCATAGTCATCTGGCGTACACTCCATCGCGGGTTGTACGCCTTTTTTTCGAATGAAAAATCATGGTATGATGAAGATGAAGAAGACAGTAAGGAAAAGGGGAGAAATCATGGGAGAATGCAAATTGGATCACAGCCATGAGGATGTACTCAAAAAACTGACAGAACAAGCTCCACATCTGTCGGAGTTGCGTGTGAGTCAATTCAAAAATCAGTTGAATGGCGAACTCAGCCAAGAGCGTCTAAACGAGCTGTTTCACTTATTGAAAAAGTATGACCTGGTAAGCCCTGAGGAGCGCCAAGAGCGCGAAAAACAAATGGATCACTTGTTTGGCTAAGCTTTATACATACATTTTTCGTGTTGCCCCCAAGTGGGAGAATCAGGCTGGAACCATGGTTCCATGCAGCGAGGAGTAACAATGGAAGACAGACTCTATTATCAGGATGCTTATACGAGAACGTTTTCGGCCCAGGTGACGAGGACTGGTGCCGAGCAAGATGGAACACCTTACGTGGTACTGAACCAAACGGCCTTTTACCCTACTGGAGGCGGACAGCCTTCCGATCTGGGCGTATTGGAAGAAATTCGTGTGGTAGACGTGGAAGAGGTAGATGGCGAAATTCGTCACCGACTGGAAGCTCCCTTGTCCGAAAGCATAGCGGAAGTAACGGGTCACATCGATTGGGATCGCCGCTTCGACCACATGCAGCAGCATGCTGGCCAACACATTTTATCTGCGTCCTTCCTGGAAGTCGTGCAAGCGGAAACCGTTGCCTTTCACTTGGGCAAAGAGCGTGTCACCATTGATGTACGACTGGATGAGTTGACAGCAGATGTATGGGAGAAGGTAGAAAAGCGAGCGAATCAGATTGTTCTGGAAAACCACCCCATCATTGCGCGGTTCGTTGATGACGAGGAGTTGGCAACGCTGCCCTTGAAAAAACAGCCGACCGTTACTGAAAATATTCGCGTCGTGATGATACCTGATTTTGATTACAACCCATGCGGAGGAACTCATCCAGCGCGTACGGGCGAAGTCGGGATGATCAAGATCTTGGGCTGGGAGCGACATCGCGGAAACATTCGTCTGGAATTCATCTGTGGCTGGCGAGCTTTGCGGGACTATAACCAAAAGCAAGCTGTCGTTCGAGATACGGCGAAACTGCTCGCTACCAATGAAGGGGAACTGATCGCACAGACGGAACGCCTCCTTGTTGAACGCGACGCCTTGAAGGCAAAATTGGCAGAAGTGGATAAGCAGCTCGTAGAAGTGGAAGTCAATCAACAACTATCTGCTGCTAGCCAACTCGGTCATTCTCGCCTCATTATGCGTACCTTCACAGACAAAACCATTCAACAGCTTCAACAGTTCGCACAGCTGGCTACTGCTCTGGCGCCAGATGCGATTTGCCTATTGGCTGCTACTACCGAGGACAAAATGCAAGTCGTGTTTGCTCGTGGGCAAGAAGTCAACGTAGCCATCAATCAAGTGTTGAAAGAAACTTTGCCGGTCATAAACGGAAAAGGTGGGGGAAATCCTGCCATGGCACAGGGTGGCGGTCAGTCAGTAGTGGATGCGGAAGAAGTATTGCTGCATGCTCGCAAACTGCTGGAAGCCTTACTAATGTAGATGAACTCGATTTAATAAAAGGAGGAATCCGCGATGAACTGGAATCCGGGAGATATCGTTCGCGTTACGCAGCGAACGGGTGAATATATTACAGAAGTATTGGAAATCCACGATTCGAAGCTGCTGGTAAAAGTGTTGGCAGTTACCAAATACCCCACTCAAGGCGATTTGCATTCTTCCTACGAAGTAGAGGTGCCGCTGTTTCACCAGCGTCCAGCACTCTCTTACATGGAAAAATTCATGACGCCTGTCCAAGGTGTCATTCGCTATAATGGCGCGATTCCAGACTACAAGGAATCTGTGCGCCAGGCGATGGAGAGAGAAATGGAAAAGCTTGCGAAAATGGCAGCTTGGGCAGAGCGTTGTCTCGTTGAGCTGGAAAAGATGCACAAGGAAGCCTTTACAAACACGAAATAGAGTGGTACTGTAGTACTCGAATGTACGACAATTGCATAGCTTTACTACCAAACGGGAGCCAAGCAACGTTGGCTGAGATTGTAACGAGTGTGTTACTGACCGTTGAACCTGACCTGGGTCATGCCAGCGGAGGAAGAGGTATTTGGAATCAGTATCACGTGTCGCATCCGAGCGGAACTATGCTTGTTTGCGTGCATGCATGATAAGACCACACTCAACCATCCGAGGCGGATGGTTTTTTTATGCCATTCGTCCCGTGAGATGGGATGGGTATACGGCTTCTTCTGTTTGTCTGAATCGACTCAGGCAGGTGGGAGAAGCCGTTTTTTTTCCAGAAGAAGGAGGTAATCAATGATTGTTCAGCTGAATGGGAAAAAAGTAGAGTTGGCGGAAGAGATCACGACAGTGCGGGCCTTGCTCGCTTCTTATTCCCTGCAAGAGAAGATTGTCGTCGTAGAGCGAAATGGTGAAATTATTGACCGCTCAGCGTACGAACAAACACCGATTGCAGACGGAGATCGCATAGAAATCGTTCATTTTGTCGGAGGAGGATGATCATGATGATGGATACATTGAAAATTGGACCTTACGAGTTTCGCTCCCGTTTGCTTCTCGGGACAGGTAAATTCGCTGACTTGGATACACAAGGGAAAGCAGTAGAGGTGTCGGAAGCAGAAATTTTGACATTTGCGATTCGTCGCTTGAATTTGGAAAATCCGCAAGAACCGAACTTTTTGGAACAACTCGATTTGAAAAAATTCACCCTGTTACCAAATACAGCAGGTGCCTATACAGCAGAAGAAGCAGTGCGCATTGCCCGTTTAGCTAAAGCATCTGGCCTGTGTGACATGATCAAGGTCGAAGTCATTGGAGACCCGAAAACACTTCTCCCTGACCCGATTGGCACGCTCGAGGCTTCGAAAATCTTGGTAGAAGAAGGCTTTATCGTACTGACCTACACCAATGACGACCCGATCCTTGCTAGACATTTGCAAGAGGTTGGCGTGCATGCGGTTATGCCAGGTGCGTCACCAATTGGTTCCGGACAAGGGATTGTCAACGAAAACAACCTCCGCTTTATTATCGAGGATGCCAAAGTACCGATAATCGTGGATGCAGGAATTGGCTCGCCAGCGGACTGCGCGAAAGCGATGGAGCTGGGTGCTGACGGTGTCTTGTTGAATACAGCAGTCGCACTCGCTGACAATCCTGTCCTGATGGCAGAAGCGATGAAGCTCGGAGTAGAAGCAGGTCGCAAAGGCTTCCTGGCAGGCCGTATCGCGAAAAAACGTTACGCGTCAGCAAGCAGCCCGACTGAAGGGATGATTGAGTAGCGTGGATCGACTGACAGAAGCGGTAGAATCGATTGCCAGCCGCAAAGAAGAGCTATTCACTTTATTGGCAGAGCTCGTTTCTCATCCGACTGTGAGTCCTCCCGCGCGAAACAGCGATGCCGCACAAGGAGTAATTGCCAACAGACTGCAAGCGATGGGATTCGAGGTCGATCGCTGGACGGTATATCCAGGAGACGACAATATCGTCGGTCGGTTATCAGGGAGTGCCTCTTCACAGGCAAACAGCTTGATTGTCAACGGGCATATCGATGTGGCTGAAGTCGGAGATGACACGGGGTGGATCTATCCACCTTTTGCTCTGACACATGGCAAGGATGGGCGCTTGTACGGCCGTGGTGTTGCTGATATGAAAGGTGGACTCGCAGCGAGCTTGTTTGCGATCCAAATACTGCGCGAACACGGAATCGAGCTCCAAGGTGATCTGCTCTTTCAATCCGTCATCGGAGAAGAAGCAGGTGAAGCGGGGACATTGGTCGCTATTGAGCGTGGCTATCAGGCTGACTACGCCGTTGTAGTGGATACGAGCAATCTCCAAATGCAAGGGCAGGGTGGGGTCATTACAGGCTGGATCACGATTGAGAGTCCGACGACGCTGCATGATGGAATGCGCGCACAGACGATTCATGCAGGCGGACGCGTTCGGGGAGCTTCTGCCATTGAAAAAATGACGAAGGTGATCACCGCACTACAGGAGCTGGAGCGGGACTGGGCTGTCATGAAGTCCTACCCAGGCTTCCCGGCAGGCAGTAATACGATCAATCCCGCAGTCATCGAGGGAGGTCGTCACGCTGCGTTCATCGCAGACCGTTGCGCTCTATGGATTACCGTTCATTTTTATCCGAACGAATCCCACGAAGAGATTATTCGAGAGATCGAGGATCACGTCGGGCGTGCAGCTGCAGCTGATCTTTGGCTGAGAGACAATCCTCCAACATTCCGGTGGGGTGGACGCTCGATGATTGAGGAGCGCGGTGAAATCTTCCCTTCACTGGAGTTGGATACGAAACATCCGGGGTTGGCAACGCTGCAATCCGCATATGAAAGTCACATGCATCAAGCGCCTATCGTTAATATGTCGCCTACGGTGACCGATGCAGGCTGGTTTGCGCATGGAGGCATTCCGGCTGTACTATTTGGACCAGGTGAGTTAACGCATGCACATGCCGTAGATGAATCGATTGATCCTGACCAGCTTGTACATTTTGCCCAGATCATGGCCCGATTTATTGCCACCTGGTGCAATACCCCAAAGGAAGCGAAGGAGTGAGTATCGCATGACAACCTTTACAGAGCGTTTAAGAAAAAGTGTAGCCCCAATCTGGGAGCGTGTTCATCAACATCCTTTCGTCACCGGACTCGGCGATGGCAGCCTGCCCGTTGGTGCATTCAAATATTACATGAAACAAGACTACATCTATCTGATTGATTACGCGAAAATGTTCGCGATTGCGAGCGTGAAGGCGTACGATCTGGAAACAAGCTCTCGCTTCGCTGCTTTGCAAGAATCGACGCTGAACACCGAGATGGAGCTGCATCGTCAGTATGCCGAGCGCTTTGGTATCTCTCGCGCGGAGCTGGAAGCGACAGAGCCTTCGTTTGTGATGCTCGGGTACACCAGCTACATGCTGCGTGTCGCTCATCAAGGGTCGTTGGCAGAATTGGTGAGTGCTCTACTCCCATGCACATGGAGCTATTGGGAGATCGGCAAGCGTTTGGCTCAAGTAGAAGGGGCGCTGGATCACGAACTGTACGGTGAATGGGTACGAATGTACAGCTCCGATGAGTTTGGGCAGCTGGCGATCTGGCTGATTGATATCATGAACCAATTGGCGGAAGGAAAGAGCGAGCAAGAGCTGGCCAAACTGGAAGAGTATTTTGTCAATACCTCCAAAATGGAGTACATGTTCTGGGACATGTCCTACAGAGAGGAAATGTGGCCGTGGGAGAACAACTAGCTTTCGCCGACGTCAGCTTTTCGTATGGCGACAAGCAGATTCTAGATCATTTTGATCTGCGTGTGGAAAAAGGGGAGTTCGTTAGCTTGATCGGTCCGAGCGGGATTGGGAAAAGCACCTTGTTTCAACTCATCGCAGGTCTTCTTGAGCCGGGACAAGGCGAAATCAGGCTCGGAAGTGTACCAGTAGCAAATCGTTTGGGGCAGGTCGGCTATATGCCCCAACGCGATCTGCTCATGCCATGGCGTACGATTGTCGAAAATGCAGCTTTGCCGCTAGAAATCAAAGGTATGACGAAAAAAGAAGCGCATGAGCGTGTCAGACAGCAATTGCCTAGGTACGGGCTTCAGGATTGGGCTGACAGCTATCCAGCCCAGCTTTCTGGTGGAATGCGTCAGCGAGTTTCCTTTTTGCGCGCGTTGTTTTCTGGTGCAGAGATGATGCTATTGGATGAGCCGTTTAGTGCATTGGATGGAATTACGAGAATGGACATGCAAGAGTGGCTGATGGAAAAGTGGCAGGAAACAGGCAGTACGATGCTGATGATTACACATGACATCGACGAAGCCATTTTACTTGCAGATCGTATTATCGTGCTTTCAGGTAGTCCGATCACCAAGCCGATCGAATTAACCGTTCCGGTGAGCAGACCGCGAACGGCGAGCAGCCGCAACCAAGCTGGATTTTTGGCATTGCGTGAACAAATTTGGGAACTGCTTCGACAGGAGCGCCAAGCAGCAATGAAGCCGTTGAGGAGAGAAGCATGATGGGGAGAGGCATTTGGTTTGGCATCTCCATCGCCATTTTTCTCCTGGCGTGGGAAGCTGGTTGTCGCTTCCTCGGAGTGCCGCCATTCATTTTACCGCCGCCTAGCGCTGTGGTCGTATCGTTGTGGGATTTACGTACCTCTTTAGTAGGCATACATCTTTGGGCGACGTTAAAGGAAGTGTTACTGGGGCTATCGATCTCGATTTTGTTTGGAATCTCCCTTGCATTTGCGATGATTCGCAGTCGGATTGTGGAGCGCTTGGTCTATCCGTATATCGTCATCTCCCAAACGATCCCCCTTATAGCATTATCACCCGTATTTATTTTGTGGTTCGGGTATGATTTATCTGGAAAAATTGCTGTTACGATTCTGTTTACTTTCTTTCCGATCGTCGTCAACACGTATGATGGACTTCGCTCAACGGACAAGGAAATGCTCCAGCTGTTAAAAACAATGGGGGCAACGGACGGACAAATTTTCACCAAGCTGCAACTCCCGTCGAGCTTACCCCATTTCTTCAGTGGTCTCAAAGTGGCAGCTACTTACAGCGTGGCTGGGGCGACGATTGGGGAATGGTTGGGAGCGAGCGAGGGTCTCGGGTACTTTGGCAGACGGGCATCTGGCAATTTTCAGGCTCCTGCGTTGTTTGCCTCGGTCCTGTTGCTCTCGATTCTCGGCATGCTGCTGTTTTGGCTGGTTGGACGAGTCGAACGTCATTTTTCCCCGCATATGAAAACTAAAGGAGAACAACAATGAAACCTTTCAACAAATGGACGAAAACATTCATGGCACTTACATTGGCAACAGGTCTTGCTGCTTGCGGCAATCAGGCGAGCACCGATACTGGTCAGACGCAAGCCCCTGCTGATAAAGGAGCGGAGCCGACAGAGCTTACGATTGCGCTCGATTGGTATCCGAATGCTGTACATTCCTTCTTGTATGTCGCAGAGGAGCAAGGCTATTTCAAAGACGAGAACCTCAAGGTGACCATGCAAATGCCTTCAGACAGCAATGATCCGTTGAAGATGGCGGCTGCGGGTAAAGTAGATTTGGCAATCAGCTATCAACCACAGCTCATCCAAGCTCGTGCAGAAGGAGTTCCTGTCGTATCCGTAGGTGCACTTGTTCGTCATCCGTTAAACGTGATCATGACGCGCCAAGACAGTGGAATCGATACTCCGCAAAAGTTGGCTGGAAAAAATATCGGTTATCCATCACTTCCACTTGATGAATCTATCGTACGTCAAGTTGTGAAGCATGGTGGTGGCGATGATTCCGGACTGACCTTCACGGATATCGGCTTTGACATCGTCCCAGCGTTGACAGCAAAAAAAGTCGATGCAGTAGTAGGTGGCTATATCAACCATGAGCAACCAATATTGGAGAAGCACGGCGTTCCAGTCAATGTGTTCAAGCCTTTTGAGTTTGGTGTTCCAGACTACTATGAGCTCGTATTGGCGACAAGTGACGAGACTTTGGGCAAAAAGCAGAAAGCTGTGGAAGGTTTCCTGCGTGCGATTGGCAAGGGACAGGACTATGTGAAAAATAATAAGGAAAAGGCACTCGATTTGTTGTTTACCAAACAGGCTACGGATTTCCCGCTGGAAAAAGACATTGAGACCAAGAGCTTGGATATCCTCATTCCGTTGATGGATGCGGGAGAAAAGCCTTTTGGATACCAGACGGCCGAATCTTGGCAAACACTGATTAATTGGATGAAAAAAGAGAAGCTGATAACAACTGACGTCAAAGCAGAAGAGATTATGCGTGATCTCGTGAAGTAATCAGTAAAAAGCACCCCCTTTGCACGCTCTTGAGAGTTTACTCTCCATTGGCGAGACAGAGGAGGTGCTTTCTCTATGATGTCTTCCTTTTAGGAGGAGAGGGGAAAACAAAGTTCTGCTGTCATCCCTTTTCCTGAATCGCTTGTTAACAGCAGGTGTCCATGATGAGCGGAAGCAATCCGTGCAACCATGGGCAACCCGAGACCATGACCATTGTGTAAGGGAGATTTTCTTTTTGACGAATAAGGCAATTCCATCAAGTCAGGCAGCATGCTTTGCTCAATGCCTTTTCCGTTGTCAGTGATAATCAAGAGGGCATTGCGCTGGTTGGGTGACACGGTCGTTTGCACGTGGATGTGACAGCCTAATGGGTTATGCGCGATGCTGTTTTGGACTAGATTCGTGATGGCGCGGACAAGAAGTTTTTCATCGCCCATCACGAAGCATTGCTCAGTCGTGACATCCAGCTCGATGGTAAACGTCTCTGCCAAATCATTGTTCAAAAAGTCAGTGACAATTTGCCGCGCAAGTGTCGATAGCCGAATCGGTTTGGTGTGAATGGGCTGCATTTCGTATTCCAGCATGGAAACGAGATTCAAGTCGCTGACCAAAGACCGTAGCTTTTCCCCTTGCTTTCGAATAATGCTTGCTTTTTGCTGCTGCTCGTAAGGCACCGCATCGCTCTCTTCCAATTCACTGGCATACCCGAGCACCATCGATAAAGGCGTGCGTATATCATGGGAAATTCCTGCGATCCAGTTCGAGCGTGCTTCGTCTCTGGCTTTTAGTAAAGCGTTCTTCTCTTGCAGAAGCGACGATGCATGATTAATGCTTCTAGCAATCCCGCTGAACATTCCCTTTGCCTCGAGATGTGTATGCTGATCTTCTGACAGGGCGTGAATCCCGCTAATCAGTGGGCGGATTGCCCGAATGAGTCGAGTGCCGATGAATAGCGAGAGAAGAGCGGCGAGTACGATATTTCCGAAAAGCAAAGCCAGTAATCGATACGGCAAATCGCTTATCCAACTGATCGGGAAATGAAACTGGTACTTGGCGAGACTGTCCTTCGGGTAGCCCACGACGACTAGCCCCAACTCATGCTCCCAAACAAAAACAGGATAGTCCTGTAAGTAATTTCGCGAGAACTGCGCGACTTCTGCCAGAGAATAGGTGCGGGGCAATTGGTCCGGTATGGCGTAGTCCCAGATCACCTTCCCATCGTTCGCAATCAGCATGGCCCAAGCCTGGCTTTTTTGCAACCATTCTTGTGCATTTAGTTCCAACGTATAGTGGGAACTGTTCTTGTGGAGACCTTCTGCCACAGCTTGTGTGACGTGAATGGGAGGAGATCCTTCGTTCATGCCTTTGAAAACAAATGTGCCGAGAATGATGTAATTGACGATGAGCAAAAAGACGGCGATCAGGATAGAAGCACCTGTATAACGACGTAAAATTCGTGCGGCTCCATCCATCTACAGCTCTTCCTTTACAAGTAATTTGTATCCGAGTCCTCTTACCGTCAGCAAATATTCAGGAGCGGACGGACATGGCTCGATCTTTTCGCGAATGCGCCGCATATGAACCATCAGCGTGTTTTCATACCCGTAGTAATCGTCACCCCATACAGATTGGCACAGGGCATCACTCGTGACGATTCGTCCCCGATTTTCATAGAGTTTTCGCAAGAGTGCGTGTTCCTTGGCGGTCAAAGCGTACTCGTGGTGATTTCTTTTCACGATTGCCGCCTCCAAATCGATTGTACTGTCACCAAGCTGGAAAACGGGCAGACGATCGATTTGGGGAGGAGCGTAAACGCGTCGTAAAATGACCAGGAGACGAAGAACGAGTTCGCGCGGCAAAAATGGCTTCACGATATAGTCGTCAGCGCCTAGGCCAAGTCCGAGCAATCGATCCTCATCTTCGCCTCTCGCTGACAGAAAAATGACAGGGATGTGCGAGAAACGACGGATCGAAGTCAAAAGTCCAAATCCATCTCCATCAGGCAGCATGACATCCAGGATCGCCACATCTGGCTTGTCCGAAGTGCATATCACTAACGCCTCTTTACAACTACCCGCATGAAAAATACGAGAGAATCCTTCCTTACGCAAAAATCCATCGATCATATTTCTGATTTCAAGCTCATCTTCCACGATGAGCACTTTTTTCTGTTTCCACTCTTCCATATTGAATCACCCGTATTTATTATACTCGCTCGATTTGTGTGTTCTACCCACTCGGAGTCGATTTAAGGTTGTTGTAAGATTCTTGTCAGCTTATCGACGGGTTGGAACTCTATGATTTCGTAGGAGAGACCAACAGATAGGAGCGAGAAAAGATGAATACGGTGATTCGAACGGAAAACCTTTCAAAACGCTACGGAGGAGCCTATTCCGTCCAGCGGGTGAATCTTGCGGTAGGAGAAGGCGAGGTTTATGGCTTCCTCGGTCCAAATGGTGCAGGAAAATCGACGACTCTTAAAATGCTGCTAGGATTAGTCAAGCCGACTGAAGGGAGTGTGTCCGTATTCGGGAAGGATTTTAGTAGGAACCGACTTGAGATTTTGAGTCAGACGGGTTCCTTGATCGAGGCTCCTTCCTATTATGGTCATCTTACCGGCCTGGAAAATATGCGTGTCATGCAGTGGCTGCGAGATGTCCCGGACAAACATGTAGAGAAGGCCTTGCAAATCGTCCGTTTGGAAAAGCAACAGAACAAAAAGGTAGATCAGTATTCTCTCGGGATGAAGCAGCGCCTGGGAATTGCTATGGCTTTGCTGCATTTTCCAAAGCTCGTCATCCTCGATGAACCGACAAACGGTCTGGACCCAGCGGGAATCGGTGAAATTCGGGAATTGATTCAATCGTTGCCACATCAGTATGGAATGACCGTTTTGCTCTCCAGTCATCTACTCTCGGAAATTGAGCAAGTGGCTACGTCTATCGGTATTATTCACGGGGGGAAACTGCTGTTCCAAGGGAGTATGGAGCAACTGCAACGGAATAGTCAGCCTCATGTTTGGATGAAAACGCAGGACAATGAAAAAGCGAGAACAGTTCTTCAAGAGATGGAGTTTTCTCCAAGTCTCCAAGATGGCTACCTGGTCATGGAAGGCATGGGGGATAGAGAGGTAGCGCAGACAAACCGGGCGCTGATTATGGCGGGCCTTGATGTTTATCGCATTGAAGAGCACAAAAAAAGCTTGGAGAGTATTTTCCTCTCCCTAACAGGCAAGGAGGGGAGCTTGTAATGAGGACACTCTGGCTAGAGTTTTATAAAATTCGACATAAGCGTTTGTTTCTTATGCTCGTCATTCTTTTGAGCATCGAACTAGCATGGGGGTTTATGGCTGTCAGCATCTCCATGACAAAAAATCCGGATGCCGCAAAGTGGAGCGCCATTCTGGTCACGATTACAGCCATGAACGGATTGTTTTTGCCGATCGGTTCGGCTGTCATTGTTTCACGGATTTGTGATATGGAACACAAAGGGCGTACATGGAAGCTGCTGATAGCTGCTTCTGTCAGCCGAAAAGCGGTTTATGCGGCAAAATTCGTTTCTGCGGCTGTTTTGATGGGGGGTGCCGTCATTTTACAGGCTTTGGCAATCGTTGCATTTGGCATTGGTTATGGTTTAGCGGAGCCAGTCCCGATTGGCATATTACTACGCTTTGTAGCAGGGACTACGCTGACGAATCTCGTGGTGATTGCTCTGCAACAATGGAACTCTCTCGCCATCAAAAATCAGGCATTTAGCCTATGCCTCGGGATGATCGGGGGATTCATTGGCATGACAGCGAGCTTGTTCCCGCCACAAGTCGGACGCCTTTTCATCTGGTCATACTATGTAGACTTTTCTCCCGTTACGTATCAGTACGTGAACGAAACCATGCTGTTTACTACACGCGAAGTCGGCGTTCATTTGCCGATCATCGTCGTACTCATGGGCATCGCATTCTACCTTGCTGGGAGCATTCACGTATCCCGGCAAGACCTATAGGGAGGACCTTGTATGCTAATCAAATGTTTGGGAGCAGAATGGGTAAAACTGCGTCGTTCTCGTATTTGGCTCGTTTTGCTAATCCTTCCTGTTTTCAGTACGCTGATCGGTTTCGCCAACTACTGGATGAACCAAGCGATCCTGCAAAATGGCTGGTACAGCCTGTGGACGCAGGTGAGCTTGTTCTACGGAGAATTTTTCTTACCCATTCTCATCGCGATCTGCTGTTCGTTCGTGTGCAGACTGGAGCATGCAAACCGTAACTGGAACGTGATACTGACAGCGCCTGTATCGACTCCAACGATTTTTATCGCGAAGCTGGTGGTGGTTGGCGTTCTCCTTTTTGTTGTGCAGCTTTTCTTCTTCGTGCTGTATATTTGCGCGGGTTTCATCGCTGGACTGCACGCACAGTTTTCGTTTCCTCCTGAAGTGTTCGGATGGATCATGCGAGGCTGGCTGGCTTCGCACACCATCATCGCCTTCCAACTGTGGCTTTCCACGCGGATACAGAGCTTTGCTGTACCAGTCGGCATTAGTATTTGCACTGTTTTTGTAGGGTTGGGACTGTATGTGTCTGGGCTGGGGATGTTTTTTCCTCTGTCGCTTTTAACGATTGGCATGGGCGTGCTCAGTCAAGAGAGTTTGTCGCTAGGAGAGTTGGGGACGTTTGTGGTCATGTGTGTATTGTTCGTGACGAGTGGCTGTGTACTTGGGATTCGCCGTCTTACGAGAGCGGGCATTTAACAGTTTTCGCCACATAAACGGTTTCCCTTTCTTGTCAAACAACCTTATAATAGAAGGTGAATGCTTGAATGAGGAGAAGTTTCCATGGACGACAAACACATAAACAAGACGAATAGCAAATGGGTGATCTGGGGGTTTATTCTCAGCGTACTCGCTTGTGCTGTGTCTATGGTGATTTTCATCTACGTGATGCGCAACTGACAGCACATGATGGTAATGTCAAAAAACCGCTCGTTTATGAGAGCGGTTTTTTGCTGTGGCGTTAGCGGGATATCACTGTTATTTTTCGGATGGCTTCTTCTTGGGACAGCTGGTTCAGCTCGGTAAAGCCAAGGTTGGAAAGCGCAATCGTTTTTCCTTGATAGATTGGATAAACGCCTTGCCAGAGGCCTGCTGTACTGTATAGCTGTGATCCGCTGACTTTACGTAAAAACAACAAATAATTCCCTTCCGCCAGCGGCCCAGGATATTGTAGGTTGAGCGGACTGGAGGCGTCGGGAAGCGGCTCTACGCCAGTGCTAATCACTGTTAATAGTCTGGATGCTGTGCCTTTTATGGCCTTTTTTACCTGTAGTCTTTGTGTATAGTTCACGATCTTGCCTTGGGGAATGGCGCGTCCCGTTGGATACGCCCGATGGGCACTGTCAACCCACGCGATGACGATCAAGTCACACTTTTTGACGAGCTCCGCAAGGGAAGAATAGGGGGAGGGATCTACTTGTACACGCCCGATGTCGGCTTGGGCATGGACGGGGAATGAAAAGGCGCAGAGAAGTGACAAACTGAGCAGCAATCGATAGAACATGAAACCATTTCCTCCAAACAAAAGAAGTCTTGAAGGTAGTATGAACGGAATGGGGATCGTTCATGCCTGTAGGGTTTTAGTATAATGGTAATATTCCGAATAAATAGAATACGTGCTATCATGATGGCGTACTGTGATTTGTTGGTTGAAATCGCCCAGACTATGACAAGGAGGTAATCATGAATCATTTGTTTGCTTTTCGACGTGTCGGTACGTGGTTTTTTGTGTTGGCTCTCTTGTTGCAGGTAGCAGCTTCGCCTGCGCTAGCCAAGGAAGAGGTCACTTCTTCTAGTCCTCTTTCACTCAGCATAGAAAAATTCCTCGCCGATTTGAAAAACGATGAGAATAGCAAGGGGATGTACGCTGGAATCGCGGTCTACGATCTAACCGACAAAAAGTACGTATATAAGCATAATGCCGAACGTAATTTTATCCCGGCTTCCAACATGAAGCTGTTCACGACAATTGCGGGTCTGGATAAGCTGGGGCCGGATTATCAGTGGAAGACCGAGGTGTTTGTTTCAGGAAAGGTAAATAACGGTGGCATTTTGCAAGGAGATTTGATTTTAAAAGGCTATGGGGACCCTAGCCTTAAGCCAGAGGATTTGCAGCAAATGGCAAAAGCCATCAAAGATTTGGGGATCAAACGAGTCAATGGAAACCTGCTTCTCGATGACAGCTATTTCGATGAGACCAGATTGGGCACGAGCTGGATGTGGGATGACGAACCGTATGGGTACAGCGCTCAGGTCAGTGGATTAGCCGTTAATAAAAACTTTACGACGATAACCGCAACCCCTGGAAAAACGGTGAACGATGCCCCCTTCCTGACCATGAATCCGGCTACCACATACATAACAGTCACAAACCAGTTGAAAACGACAGCGGGCAAGGAGAGCAACGTGCTCGTCGAGCGCCCGCGCGGAAAAAATGAAATCATCGTATCCGGTACGATCGGGATGCAAGCAGCTCCTTATGATGAAGATATCACGATGGAAGACCCGGCTTTTTATGTGGGCGATCTATGGAAGGATCAATTGCTAAAACAAGGGATTGCCTTACATCCAAAGACAGAAGTGAAAAAAACAGTGCTGCAAAGCGGAGTACCGCTCTATACCCACTTGTCCAAACCGTTGGCTGAGATCACGGTGGAGCTCAATAAGGATAGTGACAACTTCTATGCCGAGATGCTTGTAAAGACGCTTGGCGTTACCGAGAAAAGCGAGGGCAGCTTTGAGGCAGGTAGTGAGGCTGTAGCGGACGTGATGAAGCGCGCTGGCATTGCGTCAGGCTTTCGCCAGGTAGATGGTTCGGGGTTATCGAGATTTAATATGATCACTCCAGAACAGATGATCGAAACCCTCATCTTTTTGCAGGAGCAAGAATATCGAACGGAACTGGAAAAATCACTCCCAATCGCAGGAGTGGACGGCACCTTGAAAAACCGCATGAAAGGAACAAGTGCGGAAAAGAATTTGTTTGCGAAGACAGGGTCGTTAAGCGGTGTCAATACCATGTCGGGTTATGTAACGGCAAAAAATGGTCATAAGCTGGCCTTTTCGATTTTGATCAACGGCATCTATAAATCGAAGTATGCGAGGGAGCTACAGGATCGAATCGGAATTTTGTTAACAACTTATCCGGATATCGCAGCTCCGGAAGGTTTCAGCCCTCCAGAGAAAAAGACGTACCCACTCTCTTCTTTGATCGATCCCATCCTCGATACGCCAGAAGCAGCAAGTGTAACGGCTGGGATCATGGTCAAATCGTTGGATTCATCAGGTGACCCTGTTTTATACGAACGGGATGCGGACACACTGCTTACCCCAGCATCGAATCTGAAGCTGCTGACGACTGCCACAGCATTGAACCAGCTTGGTTCAGATTACGTATTCAAAACGGAAGTGTATGGAGACTCATCGATCACCTCTACGGGCGTACAACAAGGCAATCTGTATGTGAAAGGATACGGTGACCCTACTTTGCACACAGAGAATGCGCTACAAGTGCAGGAAGGTGTGTCGATTGAAAAAATAGCAGGGTGGCTCAAGCAACAAGGAATCACGCGTATCAACGGGAATCTCGTGATGGATGATAGCTACTTTGACCAACAACGGCTTGGCCTTGGCTGGGCATGGGATGACGAGAGCTACTATTACAACCCGACCATAGGGGCTCTAGCATTAAATCGTGGAACGGTCATGATCGAATTCAAGCCCGCTAACGACGCTGGCGGACCAGTGGAAATCAACGTGCTTCCCAAAACAGCTTATGTGCAAGTGATCAATGAAGCCAAGACCGTACAAAAAGGGGAAGAAAATACGTTTGCTATCCTGCGTGACCGTGGCACAAATACAATCAGACTGTCAGGAAACCTCCCTCTTGATCACGAAGGGGATTACGAGCGCGTACCCGTGGAAGAGCCAGCCAAGTACGTGGGGACCGTGCTGAAGGAAACGTTGGAGCAAGAAGGAATTGCGTTTGCTCCGAAAAGCGAAGTGTTGATCCAGCCAGTTCCTTCAACAGCAGTGAAATGGACACAATTTGAGTCACTGCCGCTCAAGGAAATCGTTCAGTACCTCAACAAGCGCAGTGACAATTACTACGCCGAAATGCTTCTCAAGACACTCGGAGCCGCAAAGAAAGGGAAAGGAAGCGCAGCCGCTGGGGCAGAGGTGGTCACGGAAACAGTATCTTCGCTCGGCGGGAATACCACCTTCGACATGATCGATGGATCAGGATTGACGCGCTACAATCTTATTTCTGCTCGGCAGATCGCATCCGTACTGGAGGGAATGACAAAGGAATCGACATTTGCCACTTACGATGAATCTTTACCCATAGCGGGAATCGATGGCACACTGAAAAACCGCTTGAAGGAAACGCCTGCCGCTAATAATCTTCATGCGAAAACAGGTTCGATGACGGGTGTGACCACACTGTCGGGCTATCTCACGACCAAAGGCGGGGAGAAGCTCATCGTTTCGATTATGTTTAATGGTTATGTCGAGGATGAAGAGCTGTTTACCAAGATGCAGGACCAGATCATCACGATACTGGCCAGTTATGAATAGGAATCACGCAAAAAAGGAGCCCCAATATCGGGAGCTCCTTTTTCTGTTGGTATCGTCGACTGAACTGGGTCAATGCCTGTAGCGGTCAATCAGCGCGTGACATATCTATATTCAGATTAGGAAGCAGGCGAAGTACAGAACAGCGATGAAGGAGGGGAAAAACAGAAGATGCACCCTGCACTCTTTCATTGGAAGCGTTTGGAGCAAGTCGTAACAGAAGTGTTTGTACAGGCAGGTGCAAGACGCGAGCATGCAAGGCTAGTTGCAGAATCTCTCGTCCATGCTGATTTGCGCGGCATAGAGTCCCATGGGTTGGCGAGGCTGCCGATTTATATCCAACGAATCGAAGCAGGCTTGATCGAATTGAACGATGAGCCAGTGGTATGGAAACAGGAGGGAGCAACAGCACTGGTAGACGGCAAAAACCAGCTGGGTGCGGTAGTCGGGGTTGCGGCACTGGAGGAAGCGATCAAGTTGTCACAGCAGATGGGAATCGGGGTAGTTGGTGTTCGTCATTCCAACCACTTTGGCTCTTGTTCGTACTATGCAGAACGAGCGATCGCAGAAGGAAGGATTCTTCTTGTCCTTTCCAATGCTCCCGAAGCAATAGCACCTACAGGAGGGATTCGCCCTTTTTTCGGAACGAATCCAATTGCGGTGGGAATACCAGCAGGGGAAGAACCATCCTTTTTGTTAGATATGGCGACGAGTGTCGCTGCCAGAGGAAAAATCGCCTTAGCCGTTAAAAAAGGGGAAACGATTCCTGCCGATTGGGCCATCGATCCCAATGGGAAGGAAACGACTGATCCCACACAAGCTTTGCTAGGCTCACTTTTGCCGATCGGGGGAGCAAAGGGTTATGGATTGGCGATGTTCATCGATATCTTGTGTGGGCTGCTAACGGGTGCAGCAACGGGACCACATGTAAAAAGCTTGTATGACAATTG
Organism: Brevibacillus sp. NPDC058079; assembly: GCF_042885155.1. NCBI lineage: Bacteria > Bacillati > Bacillota > Bacilli > Caryophanales > Paenibacillaceae > Brevibacillus > Brevibacillus sp. NPDC058079. The sequence continues at coordinate 1,131,350 of NZ_JBHVSO010000001.1, read as the reverse complement.
GAACGATCCACAAAACGTTGGACATCTATTCTTGACGGTGGATATTGAACGATTTATGCCACTGCGGGATTTTTGCACCAATATGGATGCATACATTCGTGAGGTGAAAAGTGTACCTACGAAAGAAGGAGTATCCGAAATTTTCATACCTGGCGAGATCGAGGGCCGAAAAAAGCGAGAACACATGGAAAACGGTATTCCATTCGATCCGAATCTGACGAAAGAACTGAGCCAATTATGCCGCACCTATGGAGTCGATTTGCAGGCTGCGTATCATATCCCCTAATCAGATTTCCTATCGCAGGAGGTTTCATGGACAATACATCGCACATAGACTAATGTCATCGGTTTGGAAAGGAGTGAACCGCTTTGCAACGACACATGTGCAAAGGCAAAATTCACAGGGCGACAGTTACGCAGGCCGAACTGGATTACGTGGGGAGTATCACAATTGACGTTGCTCTCATGGATGCGGCAGATATCAAGCCATATGAAATCGTGCAAATAACCAGTTTGCGTAATGCCACGCGCTGGAAAACATACGCGTTACCCGGAGCAACGGGTAGCGGAGTCATCTGTCTGAATGGTCCACCTGCCCACCTATTTTCGCCAGGAGATCTAGTCATCATTTTGAGTATGGGCATGTACGATGAATCCGAGATCGAACAGCTCGTTCCCAAGGTCGTGTTTGTGGACGAACAGAATCGTATCACGAAAGTAGAGGAGCATCATCTGATAAAGAATGGAGAGACACTGCCATAAAACCGCCAAACGTAGGAAAATGGGGCAAGCATAAGCACATGATCAAAGACGAACTCTTGCTGGAGTATTTGCCCAAAACCCGCGTGTACTCTCCTGAAGAGCTATGGGTGTATGCAGAAGCGTTTACACATGTGATGCTGAAGCCTTCGGGAGGCGGCGGTGGGGTAGGAATTATTCAAGTAACGGCGCGAGGAGAAGAGCAGTATTTGGTTCATAGTGGGAGTCGCCGGCGTCTCGTGGATGGGAAAGAGGCCACGATCCGATACGTGGAATCGTTGTTTCGCCCAAAAACATACCTGCTCCAGCCACGTATCCCACTCGGTAGAATCAACGGCAAGCCTTTTGATGTACGTGTCATGATCCAGCGAAGGAGCAACAAGGAGCCTTGGGTCATAACGGGTTGGTGTGCAAAGCTTGCAGGACCGGGCTATGTCGTGACAAATGTGGCTCGAAGTCGTGGAAAAGTTTTGCCCGTCCAGACGGCAATCAAGCTGTCGAATATAGAAGCAGGCCCGCATCTCTTGAGTGATATCCGCATGGTAGCTGCGGCGGTAGCTAATCGATTGGGAAAAGCCTATCCGACACTCCGGGAGATCGGTTTGGACTTAGGGATTGATGTGGATGGCAAACCGTGGATTATTGAAGCCAACTTCCGCCCTGCTCTTTCTCTCTTTCAAAAGCTGGAGGATCAGTCCTTTTACAAACGAATTGTCTCCATGCGAAAACGATAAGAGGAAAACCACTTGTCGATGTGCAAACGGTAAGATATGGCAGGTGGTTTCTTCCGTTTTTCTACTTCTAAGTAAAGTGAGAAAAATGATAATGATCTTGCAATTACAACTATGGCGTTGCTACTAGCTAATGGACGCAAAAGTTGATAGAATGCCTCTCAATAAGGTGGGAGGTAATATATACGTCGATGATAACCTTGTCTAAGAAAGAAATGTTACTGGTCAGTTTTATGCTGTTTTCGATGTTTTTTGGTGCAGGGAACCTTATTTTTCCACCCTATCTGGGTCAAGAGGCTGGTTCCTATGTTTGGCTGTCGATTGCAGGCTTTGTCTTATCGGCTGTCGGTCTCCCCATCCTTGGGGTGATTGCCATCGCAAAAGCAGGGAGCTTTTACCAATTGGCGAGTCGTGTTCATCCAAGCTTTGCTCTTATTTTTCCTATTTTGATTTATGTGTCGATTGGACCCGCACTTGCTATCCCTCGTGCAGGCAGTCTCGCGTACGAGATGGGAATGGCGCCGTTTTTGTCGGCACAAGCCGCTGATTCCACCTGGAGTCTGTTCCTCTATACGATCGTATTTTTTGGCATTGTCTTTTGGTTTAGTCTGAGTCCTTCCAAATTGATTGATCGCTTTGGGAAAATACTGACTCCTGCACTGCTGACCATGATTGCATTAATCTACATCAAGAGCTTATTTACACCACTGGGTCCAACAGGGGTACCAGCAGGAAAATATGCCGCCAATCCAGTTGTGCAAGGTTTTCTGGACGGGTATTTAACCATGGATGCTTTGGCTGCACTCGTATTTGGTATCGTGATCGCCAATACGCTGCGGAGCAAGGGAATCGAGGACAAAAAGCAACTGTCTGCGAATATGATCAAAGCAGGTCTCGGAGCAGGTATGTTGCTGACATTCATCTATGTCATTTTGGGATTGCTCGGTTCATCCGGTGCCTCTTTAGGAAGACCGGAGAATGGCGGGCTGCTCCTGACAGCTATCATGAGGCAGCTATTTGGGACAAGCGGTACACTGATTCTTGGTGTCATCTTTACCGTCGCTTGCCTCTGTGTATCGATTGGACTCGTAACTTCTTGCAGCCAATACTTTCATGGACGATTCAAAGGTTTGTCCTATAGAGGATGGGCAGTGATTCTCTGTGTCCTGAGTATGGGAGTCGCAAACTTGGGACTATCGGAGATTTTGAGTGTATCAGTCCCGATCCTGGGCGCTATTTACCCAATTGCTATCGTGCTCATTTTGTTGGCGTTGCTAGAGCACTGGATACCTGCGCATTCCGCTGTGTATATGACAACTGTTGCAGTTGTGACGGTTTTTGGTGTCGTGGATTTGATGAATCTTACATTTTTTAATCAGAGCTGGAACGACATCTTGGGTGTTCTTCCTTTTTATAAGGAAGGGGCTGGTTGGATCATGCCAGCGTTATTTGCTGGTTTTGTCGGTGTTCTGCTCGATTTTCGGAAAAGGACAAACCGCACAGGAACAGGAACAACGACTTCCCCATCAAAATAAGGCAGCACATAAGAGAGGGCTTCGTTTTTGCGAAGCTCTCTTGTTGTGGAAGAAGCATTTTGTTACTTTATTCGGGGTTCATTCGTATTAAAAGTGTTAATGCCTAAAGCGTAGTTGAGGAGGTTCATTACGTGAAAGTAGCACCTGTTGCGGAAGGTGAGCGAATTCGGCAGCTAGATGGGATTAGAGGCTTTGCTCTCTTGGGGATCGTGCTAGTGAATATGCCATCATTTTTGTATCCCATCATGTTCTTGCCAGATGCAGGGATGGTCAATACCCATACGGAAATCGATGGTTGGATACGGCTTTTGTTTAACATGTTTGTACAGACGAAGTTTTACACCATCTTCTCGTTTTTGTTTGGGGTAGGCTTTTTTCTGTTTATGCATCGCGCCGAGAGCAAACAATTGCCTTATCAGAGCCTGTTTACTCGCAGATTGTTAGTGCTGCTGATGGTGGGGATGGCACATCTTGTTTTCCTCTGGTATGGAGACATTCTTCATACGTACGCCCTAGCTGGTTTTCTTCTGTTGCTGTTTTACCACAGGCAAGAAAAGACGATCAAAAGATGGGCGTGGACGCTCTTGATTGGTATGCAGGCATTGTCTGCTCTGATGCTGACCGTTCCTGAGGAACTCGTTCCTATTCCAGATCAATCACCGCTCATTCAAAAAGCTATCGATGCTTATACCAATGGGTCGATTATCGAGTGGTTGCAATTCCGCGTTGCTTACGAAATTCCAGTCGTTTTCTCCCTTGAGTTCATCGTTATCCTATCTGTTCTGCCGCTCTTTTTATTCGGATTTCTGGCAGCCAAGCGTGGAGTATTTGAGAGGACGGAAGAATTTATTCCGGCCATTCGCCGTGTATGGTTGATTGCGCTGGGCTTAAGTGCTGTGCTTGTACCGATGATTCCGTTTGTTCAATTTGGCATCGTAAAATTTCCAGCCTCGACCTCGATCGCCGTTCAGACATTTGTTACCTGGAGCGGTCTTAGCCTGTGCGCTTTTTATATCACGTCACTGCTACTTCTTTATCGGACAGAGAGCGGCAAGCGCATGCTGAAGCATTTGGAACCGGTCGGCAGAATGGCGTTGAGCAACTACTTGAGCCAAACCATCATCGCTGTATTGGTCGTGCGTGTTGGACATTTGTACGGAACACCTGGGCTGGCTCTCGGATTGGTGTTCAGCTTGGTGATTTTCACTGTGCAAATCTTCGTTAGTCACTGGTGGCTCGCCAACTATCAGTTTGGTCCTGCAGAATGGCTTTGGCGCTGTTTGACATACGGCAAATTTGTACCAATGAAACGAAAAGGAGGATCTCATGCGATTTGACACTACCATGACAATTGCTGTCGTGCTTGTGCTGACATCCTGTTATTTTTATTTGTGGAAAAGGCTTCGCTCGAAAACGTCCAGTTAATCTGGGCGTTTTTTCTGTCTTTAAAGACCAGGGGAAGGAGTAGGCGTAGGATAAAAGTGGCATGATTGGGGCAAAATTTTCCTATCTCACATACCTAGTAACAAGCAGCAGCGCTCTGACAGTAGGAAGGAGAAAGAGGATGGCTGGCAACTGGATTTCGTTTTTGATCGGCTCCTTTGTAGGATCGATAGCTGCACTCATCGTGGTGGGACTGCTTTTGATCTGTCTTTTTCGACCTCTTACCCAGTGGCTGCTCGCCAAGTTCATGAAGCGCCTCATGTCAGACCGCTATCCGGAAAATATTTTTGAGATGGTCTCCGCAATGACCAAAGTCAGTCCACGCTACGTCCTGGAGAACAGCTTGCGAGCAGCGACTGGACAAGCCATCGAGCGTCCTTTCGGAAGTCCGCGCAAGTTCTTGAACTTTGATAGCTTGATATTTTCTCCTGCACAGCTGGCCAAGATGCCTTCCAGTGAGGATACCGAAGTGAATATGCAAATCACGATTGGACCCATGGCAAAAAAGCCGTTAACCTTGGACATTCCGCTCATGGTAGGGGCAATGGGATACGGTATCGGTGTAAGTGCCGATGTGAAAATCGCGATTGCAAAGGGAACGGCCGCAGTGGGGACTTTGACGAATACGGGTGAAGGTCCGTTACTTCCGGAAGAAAGGAAATTCGCCAAACATCTTATTCTCCAATACAACTCGGGAAAGTGGGCAAAGGAGCCGGAAATTTTGCGACAGGCGGACGCCATCGAAATCCATTTTGGGCAGGGGGCGACTGCAGCTGCCGCAAGCTTTATCCCCGCTGAATATATCCAGGGAAGAGCTGCTGAAATCATGGGGGTCCAGGATGAAGAGATGATTATCATTCCTTCGCGGCATCCGGAAGTATCGAAGCCGGAGGATCTTAAGAAGCTCGTAGACAAGTTGCGCACAATAACAGACGGCGTTCCGATTGGCGTCAAAATCTGCGCCAGTGCCATTCTTGAAAAAGACCTAGAGATTGTAATCCAAGCCGGTGTAGATTTTATTAGTATCGATGGCGGACAAGCGGGGACAAAAGGTGGACCTCCAATCCTGGAGGATGATTTCGGTTTGCCGACAATTTATGCGCTGACCCGGGCGGTGCGCTATTTGAAGAAAAAAGGTGTAAAAGAACGAATTACCTTACTGTCAGGGGGCGGATATAATACTCCGGGTGAGTGCTTGAAAGCTATTGCTTTGGGAGCAGATGGCATATTTATGGGGACGGCTGTTTTGTGGGCGATGACTCATGATCAGGTGACAAAAGCAATACCGTGGGAACCACCGACAGAGCTGACCACCTATCCAGGGAGCTTGAAAAACAAATTTGACCCCGATTCAGCCACGAAATACTTGGCTAACTTTTTTCTTTCGTTTGTGGATGAGATGGAAATTGCCATCCTCGCTCTGGGGAAAACGTCTCTTCATGAAGTTACCGCTGCGGATCTCGTCTCTCTCGATGAGATGACGAGCAAAGTGACGAAAGTACCCCTTGCCTATCATTCATCCTCTTCCAGTTAAATCGCTTGATCGACGTACGAATGGGAGGGATTCGTATCGAACAGAGGATTATCCAAATTAAGTCAGCCGCACAGTATCACGGATGGACCATGACGCAGACGTGGGAGCATCTTCTTTTTTTACATTGGGCGATTTCTCCAGCGTCTATCAAAGCGCTCATTCCAGCAGGACTTGAGCTCGATACTTACGATGGCAAGGCATGGATCAGTATTATCCCGTTTTTGCTGAGTGGCGTGCGTTTGAATCGGATGCCATCCGTACCATTCACGACGACTTTCCCTGAAATCAATGTCCGAACGTATGTGAAGGCGAAAGGGAAGACGGGCGTGTATTTTCTTTCACTGGATACGTCGAATCCGCTAGTGATCAAGATTGCGAAATTTTGGTACCGACTGCCTTATTATCGGGCCCAAATGGCTTTTCATCACCAAGGGGATCGGATCGATTTTACCTCTCGACGTCTATCTGGTCTACCTCAGTCTCCCTCGTTCGAAGGCAGCTACCAGCCTCTCACTGACAGATTTTTCGCCAAAGAGGGAACGCTGATGCATTGGCTGACGGAGCGATACACACTCTTTTGCAGGTGTAACAGAACGAAGCAAATGATGTATGCGGATGTGGTGCACGAGCCGTGGCAGCTACAGGAGGCAGCCTTTCATATTCGTGAAAACGCGATGACCGAAAACCTGTCAATCCCACTCACGGATTCTCCGCATCTAGCACTGTATTCACGTGGGGTACAAAGTCTTGTTTGGCCGATTCGAAGTCTAGCGGATCTATCTTCGAATCAAGGTGGATAGTAGTGACTGATACCAGTACAAAAGGGTATCAGTCTTTTTGATTTGAGACTTGCCAGACTGACTTTTGGTCGGTAAGATGGGAGGTAGCACTTTTTTTCGTAAAAACAGGAAGGAACTGGTATTTGGTTATGGCTCGAAAAGAACGAATTGGTGAGTTGGAACTGATCCGGGCCTTTGCATTTTTGGCTGTGGTTTATCAGCATGTCATTGGTGTGTATATCCGTGAGCCGGGACTGACAGAGCACGTGTTGATCGTCTACGGAATGTTGTTTCATTTGCTAAAATTCGCTGTACCAGCATTCATTTTCATCACGGGTCTTGTTTTGTTTTACAACTACTCCGAAAAAGTGAACTATATTTCCTTCACGCGTAAACGGATAACGGAGATTTTGGTTCCGTATGGAATATGGTCGGTGGTCTATCTTTACTTGATGGAGAAGCCTTTGGGTGAGGGAGCTGCGTTCGTCTGGAATGTAAGCAAAAATTTCCTGACAGGGACGTCCTCGTATCATCTGTGGTTCGTCGTGATGATTTTTCAGTTCTATCTTTTGTATCCGTTTTGGCAAAGAGTATTTGAACTTTTCCGCAGATTTGTGACCAGCCGCTTCCGTCTCGTTGTCGCTCTTGGTGTCTCCGGATTGGTTTATGGGGGCCTCATGTGGTTCTCAGCGCGGTACATCCCGGCGCACGGTTTCCGTTTCGATCTGAATTGGCTCGATACGTATTTCATCAAATACCGCGATCGAAATGCATTCTATTATTTCTATTACTTTTTGTTCGGTGGCTTGGTTGCCTTCACGCTGCCTGCATTTCGTGCAATTCTGAAAAAATACTGGCAATGGATCATTGTTTCGGTCGGTGTCCTGTACGTAGTTATTGGCTATGAACTTTTGCGTAATTCAGGGCAAGGCAAGATCGATTTAAACGTAGCGACATCCTTGAAACCGTCCATGTTCCTCTATACGATGGCTTGCTTACTGGCTGTGTACGCTCTCTGCTTATGGATGAGCAAAAAGCAGTCCAAATGGACGCATTGGCTAGGACTCCTCGGGAAATATTCGTACGGAGCTTATTTGATTCATGCGCTGATCTTGACGTACTTGATGAAGATTTTGCGTGAGCTTCAGCTTTTTCACACGGGCGTGTGGGGAAGTATGGTAGCATTCGTCTTGTGTGCCATTCTTTCTTTTGCTATATCATATGGGCTGGGAAAACTGCCGTTTGGTACTTGGCTGGTGGGGGCAGCAGAGAAAAAGACAAAGAAGATCCCGTCAACTCAAAAAGAATGGCAAAACGCAGGTTAATCGCAAGCAGTTTGGCGAGATGTAGAGAAATGCAGGAGGTTGAAGGGAGAAGCGAGTCATCATGCTGTTAGCTTACATTCAGTTAGCCTTGGCTATGGCTTTAGTCGGAAGCAACATCTCCATCGGTAAAGAAATTGTTTCCCATGTTCCGGTGTTTTTGTTTTCGGAGCTGCGCTTTTTGCTCGCGATCGTCATCCTATTGCCACTGCTGGCTATGCGTGGGGAATGGAAAACGTCTTGGAGCCGTGAGGAAGGCAAGGTGTTATTCTGGCAGTCGTTTTTCGGCGTGTTTCTGTTTAGTATTTGCATGCTGTACGGCGTTCAGTGGACGACCGCTACTGCAGCCGGTATCATTACGAGTACGGTACCTGCCTGCATCGCTTTGTTTTCATTCTGGATTCTCAAGGAAAAATTACACGCTAACAGCTTAGTGGCGATCGGCCTTTCAGTGGGCGGCATTGGCTTCATTACATTCACAGGAAGCGGCGGGGAGCAAAACTGGATAAGCATGCTGGGCAATCTGCTCGTATTTTTTGCGGTCGTCAGCGAAGCGCTCTTCACGATTTTCGCCAAAAGACTTTCTGGGAAAATTACGCCTTTCCAAATGACGGCCGCGATAAATGTCATCAGCTTTGTCTTGTTTCTCCCGTTTGCGATTTGGGAAAGCTTGCGGTTTGATTGGAGCGCCGTACCTGCAAATGTATGGTGGCTTCTTGTGTACTATGCGTTTACGGCAAGCATCTTATCCTTCTTTCTCTGGTACAAAGGAGTGGAGAAGGTGGAGGCTTCGAAAGCTGGCTTGTTCACCGGAATGATGCCGATAAGTGCTGCTCTCGTGGCTGTCTTTTTCTTGAACGAAGCATTTACTTGGATGCATGGAGCGGGAATGATTCTTGTGCTCGCCTCCATTTTTATCGGTACACAGCAGCCGCGGCGTATGCGTTCGTCAATGGAAAGCTAATAGAAATAGCATGATAGAAAGGTCTCGGAAACCCTCGCATTTACACTTTGTGAGTATCCGGGGCTTTTTTTGAAAGAAAACGAAAAGCGCCCTGACACGAGGCCAAGACGCTTTTGCAATAGTGGTAGTTACATTTATTTGGTTAATGCATTTTCCAAATCTTTTACACCGCTGTAGACCAATTCGAACAAGTCAGCAATGTTTTCTTCTTCAATGCAAGAGAAGGCAATGCGCAGATCGGTTTGACCGAGAGCGATCGTACCGACGCCATACTGTTCCAGCAAGTGCTGGCGCAATGTTTCCGCTTCGACAGTCTTTAGCTTGAGGCACATGAAGTAGCCGGAGTTGAATGGATAGTAAGTCCACACGTCATTGTATTTTCCGGTGTCGAGCACTTCCTTGACACGGTTGGCACGGCCTTTCATGATATCGAATTTCTCCTGCTTCTGTGCTTTATACTCCGGAGCAGTGATTGCGTGCAGTACGAACGTTTGGGAAGGATGCGATCCGCTGGAAAGAGTCGCGCGGATGATTCCCATTGTCTTTTGCTCCAAAGCGCTGAGCAAGTCGCTGGATGGAGATGCATACGTAATGAATCCAACACGGAAGCCCCATACGTAATCTTCTTTGGTAGCGCCATCTACTTTTACAGGCAGAATGCGCGGGTGAACGTCGCACAGGCTAGCGAAGAGAGATTCGTGCATTGAGTCCTCGAAGAACAAGCCGAAGTACGCGTCATCCGTCACCGCGACAATGTTGATTCCAGCTTCAGCGCCTTCTTTGAGTGCAGCGACGATTTGTTTTCCTTCCTCTGGACCTGGTGTATAGCCAGTTGGGTTATTCGGGAAGTTGAGTACGACGATGGCTTTGCCTTTGTCTTTTTGTGCGAGAATGGCATCACGCAAAGCAGAAGCATTAAATTTCATCTCGTCGTTATACAATGGGTAGTAGACCATTTCCGCACCACGGCGGATCGAAAAGGTAAGCTCGTAGTTTTCCCAGTTTTTGTCTGGGATGATGACACTGTCGCCGCTGTCAGCGAACAAGTCAGATACGATGCTCAGGCCATGCGTCAATGCGTTTGTAACGATGGGGTTGCTAAAGGTATGGTTAGCCAGTGAAGGCTGTTCCTCGATCATTTTTTTACGCCATGCTGCACGCAGCTCAGGCTTTCCTGCTGGGGGAGCATATTCGTAAATATCTTTTGGCTGGTAAGCAGACAGATTATCCTGGATGACCTTAAGATGCATCGGTTGACCGTTTTCCAGTGCAATCCCGATGGTTGCGTTGTACTTTTTCGCTTTTGCTTTCGCTTCTGCCGACTGGCTGAGAATCCCCTCTTTTGGGAAATAAATCAGCTTGGCGATATTGGACAGCATTTCATATACGTGTGGGTTTTCGCGTTGGATAGTTTCGTTCAGCGTTGATGCTAATGAATGCATGGTAGCCTCCCTTTTCATATACAAACATTCTATCTTTACCAATAAAGATAGCGTATCTACATGCATTTGTCACCCTTGCCCAGTGGGATATTTCAGATTTTGCAAGGTTCCTTTTGACAGCGGCGACCTGATTTGCTACTTTGAAATCGAAAACTGAGTAATGCGGGAGGGAGAAGGAAATGGCTGAACGCACGATCGTTCGCCTGGGAGACCCTATCTTGCGTGAAACTTCAAAAAGAGTACCATCCATTACTCCACAGGTTGAAAAGATTTTGGATGATATGGCCCAAACGATTTACGCTGCGAAAGGTCGAGCAGGCTTGTCTGCGATCCAGATTGGCATCCCGAAGCGTTTAGTTGTGATGGATTGCGGCAGCGGCTTGATTGAACTGATCAATCCGGTGTTGATGGAAAAATCAGGTGAGCAGGTAGGGCAAGAAGCTTGTCTTTCGATACCGGGTGTTTTTGGAATCGTTCGTCGGGCGAATTATGTCAAAGTTCAGACGTTGAACCGGCAAGGAGAAACAAAGACAATCGAAGCGGAAGATTTCCTTGCTCGGTGTATTCAGCACGAGATGGACCATTTGGAAGGAATTTTGTTTATTGATCATACGGAAGAGATTTATTCGGCAAAAACGGGAAAGAAATTGAATTACGAGGATTTACACCGGATACATGCTAAACGTAGAAAAAAGCGTGGGAAATAAACAGAGCATAAACAGCAAGGAGATTAACTCATGAAGCGTTGGAATATTATGTTGACAGGCTTTGGAACAGTAGGACAGCAGGTAGCCAGACTGCTGGAGCAGCGACGGGAGCGGTACCGCGAGCTTTATCAAGCGGATGTCAGACTAGTCGGAGTCGTTCGTTCTACTTCCGGTCTCTACGATGAGAACGGTATTGATTCAGGAAGATGGGAAGACTATGCTCATACAAAACAAGCAAGGAATCCATCATGGAATGCGCTGGAATTTATCAAGTCGGTTCAAGCGGATGTGCTCATCGAGGCTGGTCCATCTGAAAAAGAGGGAGGGCCAGGACTTATTTTTATTCGATATGCATTGGAAAATGCTATCCATGCAATCGCGATTTCAAAAGGCGCGCTTGTTGTCGATTATGCTGGCTTAGCCGCTCTAGCCAAAAAACATGGCGTCGCGTTGAAAGTGAGTGGGGCAACAGCAGCTGCTCTACCGACGATCGATCTATTGCAATATAACTTGGCAGGCTGTGAAGTGAAGCGAGTCGAAGGCATTTTTACGGGAACGACTAACTTCGTGCTCACAAAAATGATGGAAGAGGGGCTCACCTGTGGTGAAACAGTCGAGCTCGCGCAGAAAATGGGGATTGCCGAACCGGACCCTTCTTACGATATCGATGGTTGGGATACAGCTTCGAAGCTCACGATCTTGGCAAACGCCGCTTTTGGCGCGCAAGTAAATCTGACCGATGTCACACGCGCAAGTATTCGCGAAATAACCTCGTTACAAATCGAGACGTGGAAAAAGCAGACGAAGATTCCCAAGCTGATCGGAAGCATCCAAAAGGAAGTGAATGGCACGGTTTCTGTAGCAGTGGAGCTGTGTGCAGTAGACCTTACCCATCCATTTGCATCTGTATCAGGTACGACAAAAGCCATACGGGTAGAAACAGATGTCATGGGGGATTTATTGGTCGTTGGAGGAAAATCAGATCCTGTCGCAGCAGCAGCGGCTGCCTTAAAAGACCTTGAACATATCATTAGCAGATAGGCTCATTTGCATGTGCTTCCAGTGTTCCTTAGGAATGAGTCGTTTACAACCGCGAGCATACTAGGGGTGCACCACAAAAAAACGGCAAGGGGGCCATACGGATGAACCAATCGTCTGATGTCAATGCCGAGCTGCAGCAAGTATCTGCTTACCCAACCAAGCAAAAAATGAATCAAAAGGACGTCGCTTTGGTAAATGAGCAGGAGAGCTGCTGTTGTACCCCTAAAAAGCAGGCATCCGAAGCACAGCAGGAATAATGCCTACACGAAAAAGCCGGGTCTCGATTAAGAGACACCGGCTTTTCGTTTCATGCTATGCGTTCTATCCGATAAATTCTTGTACCCAGTAGCCATTTGTGAAGCCTACACCAATTTTTGTGAACGCAGGGTTCATAATGTTTTGGCGGTGGCCTTCACTGTTCATCCATTGTTGCATAACTTCTTGTGGACTTTGTTGACCCATGGCGATATTCTCACCTGCAGTCGAGTACTGAATGCCATACTGTTTCATCATGTCAAATGGGGAACCGTACGTTGGACTGTTGTGGTCAAAATAGTTGTTAGCAGACATATCTTGTGCTTTTGCCAACGCTACTTTGGACAGTGCTGCATCCATTTGAACAGGCTTGAGACCTGCTTTTGCACGTTCTTGGTTCACCAAATCCGCGACTTGTCTTTCAAAATCACCCGTTTTTCCTTGTTCCACTTGAGTTGCTGGAGCGGCAGGCTGAGCGACGTTTTTGCTAGGTTGCGCTGGTGCAGCTTGAACTGGTGCTGGTTGGACCGGTGTTTGTTGCACCGGCTTTGCAGGTTGCATCGGTGTCATTGGCTGTTGTACTGGCATTTGTTGTCCAGGGGCAAAGCCTTGTTTTTGTTGAAAGAAGTTCCAAAATTGCTGGGAATTTGGAGCTTTTTGGAATTGTGGCATATAATATTGGAATTGTCCGCCAGGAACAGGGCAATTAGAAGCAGCCGAAGCAGAAGTAGCAAACCCTGTCAAAGCCAAGCCCAGACCAAGAGTCATCGCGATTGTAACAGAACCAAAACGTTTCATTAAACAAATCTCTCCTTTTTTTTGCCTACGAGGTTAGTTGTCGGATTCGGATTGAGGAAACAACCCTACGCCAGTTCGGCGATTCACCCCAATGTGGCATATCTCATCCACAAAAAAGTCCCCCGCACTTCCTTTTCAAGAGGAAGTCTCGGCTTATTTCGTTTGGCATGAACAACGATATCAGACAATCCCAATCGAAATAAAGGAGTAATATATGGCAAATAGCTGAAAGCGTTGTTAAATAAGGCTCATTTCGATTCGTTTGATTGTTCCTTCCATGCGGTTATACCGCCTTCCAATGCATTTGCTTGAAAACCATGCTCACGAAGAAGAGCGGCAGCTTTTTGCGCTTTGTTACCTGTTGTACATACAGTAACAATTTGCACATTTTGCGCAAGTTTCTCGGTTTCTTCATCGAATGGCTTGTCCTGTTCCTTCATTAGAAGATAGGGGGCGTTACGTGTCGATGCGTTTTCATGAACGAGGCTGCCAGAAATAAATTTTTCGGCGTCGCGTACGTCCAATAAAAGTACGGGCACTTTCTTTTGAAGCAATTCGGATAATTTAATGGTTGTCAAAGTATGATTTTGCAATGAAATCCCTCCCAATGCTATTGTAACAGAGTACCGCCATCTCCAGTATAAGGGTGAACGGTTGCTTTTATTGGACAACCATGGTAGAATGAGGTTGCTACTTGAAAAATTGATACCTAATCATTCATCGAGGTGTTTGTATGCTGATGGATAACATTTTTGAATCCCCGATTCACACTGGCGCGGTCATCGGAGCCGCAAGGATGGAAGAGAGGAAGGGCTTTCATTGTTTTAGGTTTTCAAAAGGTTTAGTTTTTAATTTTGCAGTTCCGTCCCCTGACATTTGTATATTTGCTGAGTAGGTAAAATTCACATATCATGAAGGCGTATCATAGCACATGATCTGGTATTTCTTCATGATATGTGAGCTTTATTTGCTTCGGTAAATATGACTAGCATATTCAAATTGAATTTTTGGAGGTTTTTTTAAATGCAAACGAACGGAACAGTAAAATGGTTTAACGCAGAAAAAGGTTTCGGTTTCATTCAAGTAGAAGGCGGAGACGATGTATTCGTACACTTCAGCGCAATCCAAGGTGACGGTTTCAAAACTTTGGACGAAGGTCAAAAAGTTCAGTTCAACATCGTTCAAGGCAACCGTGGCCCACAAGCTGAGAACGTAGTAAAACTGTAAGTCTCCTTTTAAAAGAAACTGTCCTTTCGAGGGCAGTTTTTTTGTCGTGGTCATAAAAGTAAAAAGGCGTTGGGATAGTCCCCAGCGCCTTTTCCTGCATGCGAATGGTTTAAAAAAGGAACTATGGCGTCCCACCATAATTCCTCATTTTCTTCCTACAAAATAGTTAAATACAAGTTTCGATTTCGACAGTTTGGAATTGACTGTCAAGAACTGAAAGACCGACCACTTGACCGCCGCCGATGGAAGTACGGCCATAAGTGGTGAGAAGGACATTTCCGTTGTTTTCTGCTACGGTAAGGCGAACTTCATAGTGGAAAGAAGCGGGGACCAGCGCATTGAAAGCAGTGCGAGTATTCGCAGGGATAAATTGCGTGATGTCAAGCAAGGTGCTAACTGGATTCGTTTGCGTAACTGCGTTACCCCAGTTCAATACTTGCACACGTACTTCAACTTCTTCTGTGTTCAGATTTACCAGGTCGAGGTGAGCAGTGAGAGCAACAGCGAGGTTGTTTTGCAAAATACCAGTCGTTCTCACAGTATTTCTTTTTGGGCGTCTGTGACTTCTTTTTTCCGTAACACCTTGATCGTCGTCGTATTCGATTTCAGACATCCATGTTCACTCCATTCTTGTGTAAACTAGTGGGACAATAATACGATATTGTTTCTTGCCTTGATTTGTAACGGCGAACGTAAGGGGACGAGTAACTATTTTTGATAGAGGATGGTGGAGGATTTGGGAGAAACGCCTGTATGCAAACAACTAGACTATACGGCACGATTTGATTGGGGATACGAAGGAGTGGAACAGGTCGGTGCAGCATCGGATATAATCGTCATTATCGATGTGCTCTCCTTCAGCACGTGTGTCGATATCGTAACGGGACGTGGAGGCATCGTCTATCCTTATCAGGTAAAGGATGAGTCAGCCGTAGCATTCGCTAAACAAAAAACAGCGCTGCTCGCTGGAAAACGCGGAGAACCAATCTCACTTTCACCCGTCTGTCTGAAAACGGTTCCGATGGGAAGTAGAATGGTGTTACCCTCGCCAAACGGATCGACCTGTACCGTGTTGGCAAAGAAAACTGGTGCGAAGGTAATCGCTGCGTGCTTGCGAAATGCACCATCCGTCGCCAGATACATACAGCAGCAGAAAGGAACCGTAACGGTCATTGCTTGCGGAGAACGGTGGGGAAATGGAGCATTGCGGCCGGCTATTGAGGATATGATTGCGGCAGGTGCGCTGCTTTACGGATTGGAGGGATATCGATTGTCACCAGAGGCCGAAATGGCGGTGGCAGCCTTCCGATCGGCCAAAGATCATCTTCCCGCTTACTTGCAGAAATGTGCTTCCGGCCAAGAACTGATCAGCATGGGGTACCCGGAAGATGTCGCACTTGCAGCGGAATGGAATCAGAGCTGCACGGTTCCCGTGCTTAACGATGATTTTGCTTACGAAGCTATTTAGTCTATTCGCATAAAGAATCCCTCATTCGGTAACCATGGTTATGAACCACACATGAGAAAAACTGGACAGGGAGGATTCATATGGATGACAACAGCAAGTCCATTAACCAGTCAGAAGAAAATATCCTGACGAATCGCCAAGGCCATCCGATTACAGACAACCAGAACCTGCGGACCGTTGGAAATCGCGGGCCAACCGTTCTGGAGAATTACGACTTTCTGGAAAAAATCACACATTTTGATCGGGAGAAAACACCTGAGCGTGTCGTGCATAGCCGAGGTGCAGGAGCACATGGCTATTTTGAAGCGTATGGAACCGTAGGAGATGAGCCGATTTCTACGTATACGAGGGCGAAGCTGTTTTCGGAGCGGGGGCAAAAAACGCCTGTGTTTGTACGGTTTTCTACGGTTATTCATGGCACACATTCACCCGAGACATTGCGCGATCCCCGTGGGTTTGCGGTGAAGTTTTATACAGAGGACGGGAACTGGGATCTGGTTGGTAATAACCTCAAAGTTTTTTTTATTCGGGATGCCATGAAGTTTCCTGATCTTGTACATGCGTTCAAGCCTGATCCTGTCACAAACATTCAAGACGTGGAACGGATCTTTGACTTTATCTCGAACACGCCTGAGGCCATGCATATGATCACGTTTTTGTTCTCCCCGTGGGGAATACCAGCGAACTATCGGCAAATGCAAGGCTCTGGCGTAAACACGTACAAGTGGGTAAACCACGAAGGAAAAGCGGTCCTGGTCAAATACCATTGGCAGCCATTAACGCAAGGGATTAAAAATTTGACACAAAAACAGGCGGAAGAGATCCAAGGGAAAAACTTTAATCATGCCACACAAGACTTGTATGAAGCGATTGAGCGAGGAGAATATCCGGAGTGGGAAATGTGCGTCCAGATCATGAGTGATGACGATCACCCAGAGCTCGATTTTGATCCGCTTGATCCAACGAAAATATGGCCCGAAGATCAATTCCCGTTTCTTCCTGTAGGTAAAATGGTATTGAATAAAAACCCGGATAACTATTTTGCAGAGGTCGAGCAAGCAGCTTTTGGGACAGGTGTTTTAGTGGATGGACTTGATTTTTCTGATGACAAGCTACTGCAAGGAAGGACCTTCTCCTACTCTGACACGCAACGTTATCGGGTTGGCTCCAACTATTTGCAGCTTCCGGTCAACGCTCCCAAAAACCATGTCGCTACCAACCAGGAAGGCGGTCAAATGCTGTACCGTGTAGATCGGACGCAGAGGCATATTAACTATGAGCCATCGACGATTGGCGGATTGCAGGAAGCCAAGCAAGCAGCTCCTGATCATCAGCCAGAAGTGGTAGGGAAGGTCGTACGTCAAAAGATTGATCGCACCAACGATTTCAAACAGGCGGGAGAACGTTATCGCCTCTTGGAAGACTGGGAAAGAGAAGACCTCATAGTCAATCTGACGGATGCACTCCTCTCCTGTGATCGTCGCATTCAAGAGAAAATGCTTGGCTACTTCTCGCAATGTGACGAAGAGTACGGCCAGCGTTTGAAAGCTGGAATCGCTCAAGGCAATGGCGGAAACAGCAAAGAGATGGGCGGGCCGATGGGCGCAACGAATCCCGGAGCGGCAGTCAAGGAAGCCGAACAGAAGTCCCGTCCGTCTAAGCCTTACTGATGACCCGAGTCAACAACAAGACTGAAAGCACAGACGAGCTTTGCCGAATTCATGGTAAAGCTCTTTTTTGTATCCGGTTGCCATTTGACTTAACAATCACATTCTCCCATTTTTTCACCGTTACGGATTTTACAGCTGACAATTTCGCGGAACTCCTTATCGAAACTGGGTTGAAGCTATTGCCGAGCGAGGAAGAGGATTATGCCTTTTTACGTGTCTTCAATCAATTTCTGCTATCTGTCAGTCAAAAAGAGAAGTACCGTGACAAGCTGCGGCTGATGCAAGAGGATTTTTTGCAGGGCTTTACCTCCTTATTGGAGCGAGGGAATGAGCTAGACCAGAGGGATATCTGGACTGAAACAGTGAGAAGCGTACTAAAGTAATCGAAAAAACAGTGACGCAATTCGATTTTCCAGCGTCTTACAATTGGTTACATTAGACGATGGCGAGGAGATTCATGATGGTACGAAGAGAGAAATGGGTAGCATTATTGAGCTATACCGCGGTACTCTCCCTATTGACGACAAGTGGGATCGTTGCTGCATCCCCCGCGAAGGCAGTTTCCCAAAAAGTAGAAGTATCGACTGGTACGACGGGCAATACCGAGGTGAAGCTACAGGCTTGCAGTCAAGATGATGCGAAAGCGGATGTTTCGGACACAACGATGAAGTCCTGGAAACCATTGGAGAATAGGCCGGTACTGGAAGGGATTACTGCCATTGCAACAGGCGTAATTTTTGATGAAGCAGGCTATGGGTGGAGGCCAGGCATTTCGTATGCCTTTACAGGGGATGGGCAAGTGTGGAAATGGGGCTATCAATCAGACAAAAAGTATGAACCGCACAAGCTAGCAGGGATCAAAGATGCCAAACAAGTCATGACGGATTATGTCCTCACGGGCACCGGTGAAGTCTGGCAGATCGATGAGAAGAAAGCACCAGAAAAACTGGCCGGTCTGGATAAAATCAAGAACATTCAGCAGCTCGACCTTCATGAAGGTGTACTCTTTTTACTAAAAGAAGATGGTACGGTACTGAAATGGGAAGAAGGAGCGAAAGCAGCAGAGAAGGTGACGAAGCTATCGCATATCCGTGACATGTATAGCTCAGCCTTTTCCTTATTTCTAGTAGATGACCAAGGGAAGCTTCTTTATCTCGATGGCAAAACCGGAGAGCTGAACACAGAAAATCTGCAGGTAATGGATATCCCAGGGAAAGTAAAACAGGTAGCCGTCGATTACACGGATCGCGCCTTGATCCAAACAGAAAAGGGCGAAGTGTATAGCTACAATACAAAAGAAAACGAAAAAGTAGTACGTGCCGCTCATGCAGATGGTGCCACGCGGATGGCAGTTGGCGGAGAAGGATTGTACTTGGTCGTAAAAGCGGACGGAACTGTTTGGGGCTGGGGACATAATACACATGGAATGCTCGGAGTGAATCTGGAAAATGAGCTAGAGGAGCCTGTCAAAATAGCAGGTCTTGCCGATATTACAGACGTACAAGCGGGCACCGACCATGTGATTGCTCTCGATAAAAAAGGAAACGTCTATTCATTTGGCAGCAATATGACAGGACAGCTGGGACGAATCCCTGTTACGTTTGACAAATGGACAGAATTGGGCGAATTACGTGATGTAAAACAGGTAGTAACTGAGCTGGATCGACCGTACTTCGTTCGTAAGGATGGTTCTGTATGGAGTTTTGGCGCGGATCGAATGCCATATGAAGTGAAAGGACCTACGAAAGTAAAAACATTGGATAGCATCCTGGATTCTCCGGTTACCTTGAATGAGAACGGACAAATCCAGTTGTGGAGCAGTGGATTTAGCAGCTGCGAAACATTGGCGTTGCCTTCTCGGATCAAGGATTTCGTTGGTGGGGAGGAGCATCTCTTGTTGCGTACGGAAGATGACAAATTCCTGACTGTAGAATTCAGCTATGATTCCGCCGAACGCGGAGGGGTCTATGTCATCACGAACTTGCGCCCACAAAAAGTGGAAACTCTTAAGATAGATTCAAAATTGGCAGCGGATGTGACCAAGCTTTATGCCAATCTTTATACGTTTTTTGCTGTGACGAAAAATGGTCAGGTATTGTACGCAGAACGGAAGAATGATGAGCCGTTCACTTCATTTGCACCAATAGCTGGTTTGGAAGGAATTCGGGAGCTTGCACCTGAGTATTTTGTCCGTTATACAAAGGATATCGCACCAGTTTGGGCGATCAACGGAGCAGGCAAGGTTCAGGAAATTCAGGCTTACCCTGAGAGCGAAGGAAATGACGCAGGAGCTATCAAAGTGAAGCTGGAATCCAAAACGGAAGAAGGCATTGCCATGATGAGCGGACGTTTGCGGATTACCAAGGATGGGCAAATCTTCGAACATGAATGGGAAACGCTTAAAAAGCAAAAAGTGGCTGCACCTGTTAAACTAATTTCTTCTTCGTACGACTATGCGATCGAAGGACCAGGCTCGCACTACCATGTGCTGGTCACCGAAAATGATAAGATCGTATTGATTGGGGATAATCCATACGGAAAAGGTGAGCGACAACCAGATATGGTGAGACAATAAAAGACTGGAAGAAACGGCACAGTGGGAGCATTCATTTCCACTGTGCTTCTTTTTTGCCGTTTTTTGCGCATGCATCATTTGTTATGGTTCATCGTTTTAGCACGTCTCATGATTCCTGTGCTACCGGAGAGTTCATTTAGCCTCTTTACCTGGATTTCCTTGGCAAGTAACGGGATATCGGTCACCCCGCCGCTCTCTTCCTCTATCGAGCCAGAAGTGACATAAAGTGACGTTTAAAGAATGAAAAACGGAGGTGCAACAGCAATTGGTAGCTGCTCTGGTAAAGGAAAAGGCGATTGATCTGAAAAAATAGCGGGAACATTTAGAGTCTGCACATAAATCGTGCAGACTCTTTCCTTTTACCTGAGGGGGCAGTATTCATCATTGTCATGGATAAACATGGAGGACAATGTAGAATTATGTCGAATGAATATTTATGAATAAGCTTGAGCCTATACGTACGTTGGTTCTATGGAAAGGGAGAATCTATGTAAATGCAGAAGTCATCAAATCCGTCCAAGGAAAACAGCGTTACATGCCGCCAACCGTCGATTTCGCCGGCAGACGATTCTGCACGGATTTTAATAGAAGGAAACACCGAAGTTATCGCACAAATGAACATGATTAACTTGACGGAAGAGGATTTGCAGCTAATCGCAGCGTTTCGCCCTGTCATTGAGACTGAAATTGAGCAGATTACTTCTTCTTTTTATGATTCGATTCTCCATGTGGACTCTTTGAAACAAATTGTGATGGAGCATACAACCGTGGAACGTTTACGTCAAATCATACAGAATCATTTAATCGAATTGTTTGACGGACGGATCGATCCTGCCTTCATTGAAAAACGCATGAGGATTGCGATGGTTCATCAAAAAATCGGGCTTCCTCCCAAGTGGTACATAGGTTCTTTTCAAAACCTGTTAGGCACACTTATGCGAATTATCGATGATCGGAAAGAAGTTTATCCTGACTCAAAAAAACTGGCACAAGCCATTACAAAGCTGCTCAGCTTTGAGCAGCAATTGGTCCTGGAGGCATATGAAGACCAGACACGTATGTTGGAGCAGCGCACCAAGTCAATGATTGAATACCAGGCGTTTCACGATGATTTAACCGGCTTGCCGAACAGAAGGAAGCTTCATCAAGCCTTGCAAGAGGCAATTGTTAGCAATAGCGAACGGGGTACGCGATTTGCGGTGCTTGTACTGGACATCGATTGTTTTAAAATGATCAATGACTCTCTGGGCCATACGTACGGGGATCGTTTTTTGCAAGAAGTGGGTGATCGGATCAAAAAAAGCGCGGAAGGATTCGATGTCACGATTGCCCGTATGGGTGGTGATGAGTTCACAATGATCTGCCAAAATGTTGAAAGTGTTCATGAGTTTTCGACATTGGCTGATCGGGTGGTTAAGGAAATGGAGATCCCCTATTTCGTGCAAGGAAAAGATTATTACGTCTCGGCGAGTATTGGTGTAGCCGTGTATCCCGATCACGGATGCTGTGAGGAGCACTTGCTCAAAAATGCTGATGCTGCCATGTACGAAGTGAAGAAAAACGGGAAAAACGGATTTCGTTTTTTACCAATGAGCTCGATGACCAAGTGTTGATGCGAATGGAACTGGAGAGGGATTTGAGAAAAGCGACCCGATAAAAGGAATCCTGTCACCAGGTGTGTTCATCCCCATCGCGGAGGAAACGGGCTTGATCTTTGAGATTGGCACGTGGACATTGAAGGAAGCAATCTTCATGCCGGTGCGTGAACGTTTTGATCATCCTCTGTAAAGCATTTCTAAACAGTCGATGGAATCATTTTGAAATTATTGATACAATGATGAGAGTCCCTTCGGGGGCTATTTTTTTAAGGAGGGTTTTTCCGATGAAGAACATTACGTTCATCAAACATGTCTATGAAAAGCAACTGGGGGGTGAAATCTACTATGAACCCTAGTATTTTGAATGGCACCAGAAATCATCTGATCAACCAGCTTGTCTTTTTTGACGAGCAGTATTCACTCTTTTACGATCAATATGTACGGAACTACGGAAAAGAAAAGCAAGCCATCGATGAGATTGTCGAGCGTTACAAGCAAACACTAGAAAGCCTTTTGGCAAAAGAAGATACTGCACTCTTTCAATCGCTTAAAGCAATTAGTTTATTAGGTAGCAGTGTAAAAGTGCTATTTGAAGAAGATCAATTTGAGGAGTCATTTACTGTAGTTTATCCCACAGACATTGACCCGGATAACAACAGAATTTCATTCTTATCGCCCATAGGCAGGCAACTGCTGCTAGCGTCTCCAGACGATTCTGTTGTGCTGGAAAGTCCGGTTGGCAGGCAACAGGTGCAGGTTCGGGAGATAAGCTTTACATATATGGGGGGATTCTCGTCACCTTAGAAATCTACCCATCGCATCGATCATATGAGAAGACACTAACATGATGTTAGTGTCTTTTTTTTGTCCATTCTAGTAAATTGCAAGAAAAGTAAGCCGTGCGTACAGGAGGAAAGACGATGAAAATAATTGCCTGCCCAACGTGTGAGCAAGACGTGCAATGGGATATGAATCGCCTGCAGAAGCTGGAGGAGCGGTGGGTGATAGCTTGCGAAAAATGCGGCGACCAGTTGTTCAACGTGTCAGAGGAAGAAAAGGAAATGATTCTTGAAGGCATGCGATTGACGGAAGCGTATGTACCAGATATCATCAATGCTTATCCGATTGCTATTCCTCGTAATTAAACTGCCATTCGATACCAAATCGATCGACGACACTTCCATAGCATTTGCTCCATAACGCCTCTTGCAGTTCCATTCTGACCGTCCCGCCCTCTTTTAATAGAGCGAGCGAATGTCCTCAACACGAAAATAGATGAGCAAAAATAATTCAAGAGTCACGGAAAAATGAGTCCAAAGACGCTAGCGATTTATTGGTGTCTTTTTCTATTTATTCAGGTAAAATTTAGTCGAACGATATTTCTGAAAAATAGAGTGAGAAGAAGGGATTTCATGATTGTTTTTGGGATGATGATTTGCATTTGGTTGTTATCACTTTGGTTGCAGCCGATCCTACAACCTTATGTGGAGGCTTTTCTGCTCTTTTTTTATGGGGACAGATATGAAGCGTACATTCCTTATGAAATGACAGCCTTACATTATGTGGTGAATGCCATGACACTTGGTTTCATCCTTGGCCTGCCACTTGAAATCAAATACAAAAGGGCAAAATCAAAAGCGCTCAAGAAGCTCAAGTTTCTTGAAAGCCTCGAGTCCGAGAATATCCTGTTTATTCTTTCCCTTGCGCGTGATCAGCAGGGTTATGTGACGGCAGCGGATATCGCGTCCCAATCTGCTCTTACCATACAAAGAGCGCAAGATATTTTAAATAAGCTTCAAAAAGATGGTTTCGCTGACCTAAGTGTAACCGAGAAGGGTGACATTCTCTATTATTTCGCGGGCTTTACTGAAGGTGAGGAATGAGCGACGAATGAATAAATTTTTAGGTAGCTTGGTGATTCTTTTTGTTATTGGCGTTTTTCTCATACTTGCTTTGCTTACTGGTTATTTTGTCATTGATGGCATCTATCAAATCTTAGACAACACAATCTTTTTAGCAATCTTCATGAGTCTCATTTCTATTGGTTACGCGGTCTTCTACTTGGAAGGCAAGAGGCTGGCCAAAAAGCAAATGCAACGAACACAGCAAGCACTTGCAATGACTGTCGCCAATCGTAATCATGGAGTCGTCTCTGCTGCATCATTTGCTCTGGAATCGCAGTTACCGCTATCGCGGTGTGAACAAATTCTGAGAGAAATGGAACAACGAAAGGTTCTGAGCACGTCCTCCATGCCTGGCAAGATGACCGTGTATCAGTTGGATGATCACGTATACGGACATATGCCTTATGAAAGTGGAGACAACGAGGAGGCTGATGATGAGGAAACACAACAGATGGAACGAACGCAGCGCATACGCAAAAAAAGAATCGTTCGTGCTGTATTCATTACAGTCATCGGCACATTGGTTGTGATCTCCGAAGAACAGATCGTAGTAAACATGAGAGAGTATCTCTCTGCTGCAATGGCTGCACTTATCTTTCTCGTTTTGATCGGACGTTACCTATTGTCCTCCCATCGAAAAGAGGATCAACGGCATTCGGAACACGATGTTCTGACGTATGTCATGGATAATGAAGGGGAACTCAATCCGAAAGAGATTCCTTATTATACGGATGAAAGCTATCAATCGATGGAGCCCACGATCGATAAATGGCACAAAAGCAACTACTGCTCGATTACGTATCAAGAAGATGGTGGAATCATCTATCTCTTTCCGAATTATACGGATGAGTCGGAAGTGTACGAATACGACGATGATTATGATTCGATCCCTGCATGGATCGATAAAAGGTCGAGATTTCTGCTGTTTTGCTGTTTAGCATTTGTCTTCAGCTATGTAGGCGGATATGCCCTAGTACATTGGAACAGCCTTATCTTCATTCTCGCTTGTACCATCATAGGTGGGATCTACGGTCATTTTGCCCTCTCACAAAAACCGGAGCTAGAGAGAATGGAGCGAATCGCACTGCAAGTAGCGACGAAGAAGGGCGGTGCTTTAGCAGTTTACGAGCTGGCTTACAATGCCAGGATCACCATGGATGAAGCAGCAGCGTTATTAGAAAAATGGGAGCAAACGAACATTGCGAGAAAAGTGTACTCGGAGGAAGGCGCGCCAGTTTACATGGTGAGTGGCCTGGTTTCTAAAGAACAAAGACTACGGTCGGAGCATGTTTGAATACACTCCCATAATCTGCACATACTACCAACACTGAATCGATCACAACCAGAGGTGAATAGCAATGGCACGTTCGAATTCCTTGGTGTATGGACAAGCTCGTGCAGCACTTGACCAATTAAAATACGAGATCGCTGCTGAATTTGGAGTCGAGTTGGGTGCAGATACGTCGGCACGCCAAAATGGCTCAGTTGGTGGAGAGATGACGAAGCGTTTGGTACAATACGCGGAACAGCAAATGTTTCGCCTGTAATCCCTCCTTGTGAGGGATTTTTCTTTCGCTTACATTTGACCGAGATATGGCGTATAGTTAGGGGAGAGCGACGAGACAGTCGCAAGGAACGAAGAACAGCAATAGGGGGATTCTTGGCTTGAATAGCGACAATTTGCACAACTGTTTGTTTTTCACTTCCAATCGATTATCCCGTGTGATTACGAAAATGGCGGAAGAATCCTTCCAGCGTTATGGATTTTCTCCTACTCATGCGTATCTCATGTTGGCTGTAAACGAAAAGGAGAAGGTGACCCCGACCCAATTAGCGCAAATTCTTCATATGACACCATCAACGATTACGCGTTTTGTCGATAAGCTGGTTGGAAAAGGATTTCTGGAGCGAGAAGTAGAGGGGAAAAACATCTTCGTTTTACCTACGAAAAAAGGGCGAGAAGCTCAGGCGAACATAGAAGAAGCCATTACAGATATGTACAAAAACTATGTGGCATTGCTTGGAGAAGCTCAGGCAAAATCAGTCACACAGATGATTCACGAGACAGTCGAAATGCTGGAAAAGAACGAGTCGGAGTCTTAATTCCAGCATTTGTAAGGAGCGGGATAGTTGACAGTGCTCTGTCCTTCTGTTAATTTGTATGTACAAACAAATAACATTTGGAGGAATTTCATGAAAACTCTCGTCATCGCAGTACACCCTACTATGTCTCAATCTCGTATCAATAAAGCATGGAAGGAAAGGATGCAAAAAGAAGAAAGCGTTACGGTTCACGATTTATACGCTGCCTATCCCGATTTCCAGATAGATGTTGAACAAGAGCAAAAGCTGATGCAAGAGCACGATCGTATCGTCTTTCAATTTCCGCTTTACTGGTACAGCACACCAGCCCTTTTGAAACAGTGGCAGGATGCTGTGTTGACGTATGGTTGGGCTTACGGATCTGGAGGAAACAAGCTGCATGGAAAAGAGCTTCTCCTCGCGATTTCTACGGGCGGACCTGAGGAAGCTTATCAGCGTGAAGGATACAACTACTATTCCATCAGCGAACTGATCAAACCGCTGCATGCGATGGCGAATTTAACGGGATTGAAATTCTTGAAACCATTCTTGTTCCAAGGGGTATTGGGAGTTTCAGATGAGCAAATTCAGCAGAGTGCAGAAGAATATGTGGCTCATGCACTGAACGCTTCCATGGAGCCGGTAGGAAAATAGTCAGACACGAGAGACGATGAGAAAGTTTTCATCGTCTTTTTTGTATTGCTTGAAGTGGTTCTGGGTGCCCCAGCAAAAATCCTTGACCAACAGGTACCCCAAGTGCCAAAGCGACAGATAAGTCCTCCGGCTCCTCGATTCCTTCCAGTACAAGCTGCGTTTGATCCTGGCAGTATTGGACGAAAAGTGAGACGAGCTTTTGCTTATTCGGCAGGGAGGACAATTGCTTACCGAAGTACCTGTCGAGCTTAACGATATCTGGTTCATACTCCACGATCTTTTTTAATGACGCGGCGCCCGAGCCGACATCATCTAATGCGATCAGGAATCCATGCTGACGCAACTCACGTATTTTTTGCCCCAACAATCTTATCTCCCACATCTTGTCTTCTTCATTGGCCTCGTTGATTTCCAAGACAATTTGACTGTTCCACGATCCAAACAAGCCCTCGGTAATAAACGATAGGAAAGCAGGGTTCAACAACGTAGAAGGAAACACATTGATGAACAAGAGCGGGACATGGTCGTGAAAAGGCACACTTGTAAAGTATGATTCAATAGCTTTTTTCATCGACAACGTATCCAATTCATACAAGTGTCCTTCTGCACGAGCCTTTCGAAAAAGAAATTCTGGTGAGTAATGTGTAGAGGAGCGAAGAAGTGCTTCGTACCCGAAAAATTGTCCTGTAGTCAAATGCACCAGGGGCTGAAAAACAGGATATGGCGGTTCCTTTGCCAATGCGACGTTCATGGAATCATATTCCTTCCTGCACCAAAGATTTGACTTGAAGCAAAATTGTTTCCTTTGGGAAAAATAAGTTGTGGATATTTTACAACATAGCGGTGTTGTTTGCAATGCAAGCTTCATACGTAATTAAATCTTGCATTAGGGAAACAAAATTGGATATGTACAAAATATTTTTCATCTTGTAAACTAGGCTTGTAACCGTCAATCAAGATTGGAGGAGATAGGAAATGGAAGCCTTTACGTTACCGGAACTGCCATATCACTATGATGAGCTGGAACCTTACCTGGATGCGAGAACGATGGAAATTCATCACGGAAAGCATCATGCAACCTATGTGGCCAACTTAAACAAGGCCCTAGAAAACGACTCGCAGTTCAGGAATGCTTCGGTCGAAGAACTAATCAGTAACTTAGAGGATATCCCGGAAGACATTCGCATGGCAGTTCGAAATCATGGGGGCGGGCATTATGGACACAGCTTGTATTGGTCGATCATGAGTCCGACTGGCGGCGGGAAACCAACAGGGGATATTGCGAAAGGAATCGATAAGTATTTCGGAAGTTTTGAGGAAATGAAGGATGAATTGACAAAAGCAGCTGTCAGTCGTTTCGGATCAGGATGGGGATGGCTCGTCGTCAATGGAGACAAGTTGGAAGTGACGAGCACGTCCAATCAGGATACTCCTTTTATGGAGAAGAAAACGCCCATATTGGTCGTAGATGTGTGGGAGCATGCGTATTACTTGCAGTACCAAAATAAACGCCCTGATTTTGTCTCGTCGTGGTGGAATGTGGTCAACTGGGAGGAAGTCAATCGTTTGTATAACGAAGCAATCCGCTAAGGCAGGTCCATCAATGAACAGACACGCGGTCTATTTTCAAGAACAGGAAAAACGTCGGGAAATTTTGGTGTTGCTTAAGAAGCGCCGTTCGGTCGATGTCCAGGAACTGTCAAAGCATCTCGGCATAACCAAAGTCGCGGTGCGTAAGCATTTAGATGTTTTGCATAGGGAACGGTATATCGAATCTCGAATCGTTCGTCAACGAACAGGCAGACCAGCCTATGCATATCATCTAACGATTACTGCTGAACAGTTATTTCCGCGTCACTACAGCGATTTGGCTACAGAGCTGGTGGCGGGCATTCAGGATTTATACGGCGAAGCTTTCGTTGATCAATTATTTGAGAAGCGGATGGTACGGATGTTACAAAACTATCGGGAGGTAATGAGAGGACAAGGTTTTGACCAGCGAGTGAAAACGTTGGCGAGCATACAAAATGAAGAAGGATACATGCCTCACTTGGAAAAAATCAGAGATGGTTTGTATACGCTTGAAGAAGCAAATTGTCCTCTCCTACAAGTAGCCATTCGCTATCGCCAAGCATGTCAATGCGAGCTTTCCTTGTTTGAGTCGCTAGTAGACGCGCATGTAGAGCGTACGTCGTGTATGACGGAAGGACAAGTGAAATGCTGTTACCTGATAAAAGAAAAGGCTCAGCCATGAAGAATCGTAGTGAGCAAGACATCCGTTACAAAGGCGGATGTCTTTTTGTTGTTTGTTGAATTTAACCCGTATCAGGTGAGTACGTATATTTGGCCAACACTTGACTTGTTTGAAACGATTGAATTCCCATTTGTGGAGAGGATTGAGGTCGTATTTGCCGCCTTTTACTTGTTTTACCTTCTCTTCATCGGTCCATCCTCATTTGAAGCCTTCCGATCGTCATTGCATAAAGCCAGAAACAGACCGGAAAAAGATAAGCAGCCACCAAACCCATCTGTCCTCCCCACTTTTGCAGGCTATTAACCTGATAAAAGGTTGTTTCGATTCTTCTCTCGATCATGCTGGTAACTCCGATTGGGTTGGGCAAATATGCTCGTGCCTATGCCTATGCCTATGACGAATGGAAGAAAGTGGAGGATGACTGGGGCAGGGTATTTTCCAAAGCAAAGGTAACGATTCATCCTGAGGTCAAGATTATAAGTGTTGGAGTGTTAAAAAAGTAAAGGACAACGGCTTTCGCGGTTTTTTCGGGAGAGGGTTGTTCTTTTTTGTCATGGGAAGACGAATTGTTAAGCGAAAGGGCAAGTGTCTATACAACCAGACGGGCGATCACGTATGGATAAAGGGAGGAATATTTAAATGGAATGGAGTGAGGACATGCCGAACGACAAAAAAAATCCTAAGAATAGAAGACCAATTCTTAACCAGCGCGGCGCTTTGCAAAAGTCGAGAGCATCACTTCCGCTCCTCTTTGTCGCACCGAAGGAACAGAAGCAGCTTCAGGAAGCTGCCGTGGATAAGCAGAAAGTGTATCGCTCCAAGAAACCAAAGCGGAAACGAAACCAGGCACCTCAGGCTCCGGTGAATCAGACAGCTACCGAACAACTCTCTCCGCAGTCCGTTACTCCCACCTCCATGGATGCCAAGGATCTTACGCAAGAAAACAACAGTGCTCAAGAAGAACTGATTCAAGCAAAAGTAGTCTACGTGGAACGTACGGGTCAATCGTTCATGCAAGTTGCTTTCCTAGAAGAAATTTGGGAAGTAGAGTGGGTCCATTCCTTACGTGTGCCTTGGAAGCTTGATTGGAAAGAGGTGGAATACCAAAGTAAGATCGATGTTCAGCACGTTCGCCACGATGATAGCAAAAAAATTGTTTGGCTGTCAGGTGAGTTGGAAATCATGGGTTTGGGAGTCATTGTCCATTCGGAAAAATTAGAGCATGAAACGATTCGTATTCCATTTAACTCGACAGTATTACGACCATCCTTACCGATAGCAAATGTAGGAACAAATGCAATTCTCCTCACAGCACCAGCTTGTCCGATGAATAGATGGGTAGAGACGGGGGACTGGCAAATCAACATCACGGCAGATCCGCTTACTCATTCGCAATCAGGATGGAAGGAGTTCAGCGGCTTAGCAACCATTAGCGGTCGTGTATGGTGGTATCGGAAGCAGCTGGTTCCCGTTCCGCCTCCATACATAACGAAAAAGGTAAACAATCTTTTCTAGAAAAAAGGGCAGATAACGCTTGGCATCAGCCAAGTCGTTATTGAATCTAGTCCATATAATGTAAAGAGAGTTAGGTGGCTGATAAAGGAGAGAGTAAAAATGGGTATACATGGCGATGGCTGTAAATGTGGCCAAACTCAAGTTACGAAAAATAGCTGCACGGTAGAAAACGCACGTATGTTCGGAATGGCTTCAACCGAAACCACTTTTCCTAAAACGATTAAAGTACCTGTAACGTTGGCAGAAACGGCTGCTGTCGTATGTGTGGAGGCTAATGTCCATTTGGAGAGGCCTGCACTTGAGATCGTTCGGGTATTAAAGAGTGTCATTCTGGAGCAATGTGAGCTGGTTCCCACATTCAGCCCGTTGTCTGCAAAGTTGTTTGTCAGTGGTTTTATTCGCAAACATATCGAGTACACCACAGTCGATCAAGTAACGGGAACTGCTGTATGCGGTGATGTACGACATACAACAGCGCTGATACCATTCGATTTCTGTACGGATCTGACCTTTCCGGCTACAGGACCGACTTTGCAACTGGCACCAGATTTCGAGTCACACGGAGAATACTTGAATAAATCAGGTCATGCGGCAAAGATTAACGTAGGTTTGTTCGGCAACCGAAAAGTTTACAACGAGAGACCGTTTTGTGAGCTGTTATTCGCGGAATTCACCGAATTAGACATCGGTTTGGAAAATAAGCGGTGCAAAGACACAACCAAAACATTCTCGACCGTCCGTGAAAAAATCGTCCTGCGCATTGGTCTGAAGGTTTTGCAAGATCAACAAGTTCCGATTCCAACAACACCACCACCAAAACCGACATTTCCGCCACCTTGTCCTCCTAAGAAAAAATGGTAGTACACAACAACACAAAATCTATGAGACTGTCCAGAAGCGAAACTGCACTGGATTGTCTCTTTTTTTTATTCAAATTGAAGAAAGCGATTACACAATACAGCTTGGGACTGATAGAAAATACATCTTTGGAACAAATTGCTTTTACCGTAACCTTTGCACAATGGGTGTCAGAAAACTGGCAGCCCTTTATTCAACCGTGAGAGGAGTTCTTGGAACCAAGAACGAAATAGAGGTTTCGGCTTCCGACAAGGGTTGTCAAACAGACAATCCTTTTTTCTGATTGACTCTGTACGTAACTACAGCCTTTATCATAACGATTGAGGAGGAAAATATGGATGGGTTGACCATAAAGCATTATGCTGTTCCAAATGCGAGGTCGTCATACATAACAAGCTGGAACAGAGCGTCGAAGGCGAATTTGAAGAGAAAACGAAGGCATATGGGATTGAAGCATTGCCAGCGGTGATGATGGATGGAAAAGTAGTCGATATGGCAAGAGTGAATGCTGGGCTAAACATATAAAAGATAGCCCTACACCTTGCAAAAGTAAGTTAGGTGAAGGCTATCTTTTTTTCAGAACTTCGTGCTGATGTCGCTCACTAGGAAATAGCATAATTTGAAAGGAGAAATGATCATGACAATAAGACGGGGAATAGATATAATGCATAAATTTGGAAAATTAACAATTTTATGATCTTTCATCTTATGCATTTAACTATATAATTACATAAAAACCAAATGTTACCAGGAGGGGTTTTATGAAAAAATTCTCATTTTTTCTTCTTATTATCTTATTTTTCACATCTATCTTTATAACTCCAGATCTTACCTATGCCAAACGATTGCCTATAGCTCAAAACAATATAACAAAATTGGTTATTCATTCTTCAATCAACAAACTTACGATTCGAGGCACTCCTAATACTAGCTCTATAGATGCTAATTTAACAACTATAAATAATCCTGATAATATAGACTTTAACTTAACTCAGGATAAGGAGATCGCATATTTATCAATAAATCGAAAAGTTGAAAAAAAAGAAAAAATAGATTTATTAATTACTTTGCCGCCTAGCTTACATATCGAAATTATTGATAAAAAAAGCATCCTGGAATTATATGATCTTTCTGGAGAAATATCTATTACTGATAATGAAGAAGACATTTATATTGAAAATACAAGTAATTTATCAATAAAAGACAAATCAGGGAATATAAAAGTCAATAATAGTAACCTCTTGGATGCTCCAAGCTCAAATCAAATAGTAGATATAGAGGATGGCTCTGGTAGTATTGACTTAAGCAATATTAATAGTTCCATAAGAATAGTAGATAGATCCGGCGATGTTCATGTTAGCAGAGTCCATGGTAATGTTGAGATTACAAATGATGCTGGTGATATAAATGTTAAAAATGTGAAACAAAAAGTCATTATTGATGATGGATCCGGTGATATAAATGTAGAAAGAGTCGGGGACTTAATTCTTAAAGAAACTGGATCTGGAAACATAACCTATGACAAAGAACTACCTATCCCTTCCCCCTCCCTTAGACTTAGTTCAATGAGTAATAGGTATGAGGGCATTTATATACAAAAAGATGGTGGTGAAAAAACGCCATTTCATTCACCATCACCAATTGATATAGAACCGAATTCAAACGTAGTAATTTCTATTTCAAACTATAAAAATTCAACATTTGATAATTTTCATTTTGATACAGACTCAAGTTCACTTATCCCTAGTTTAATTAGAAATATAGGGGAAGGCGCCTCAGTTACTATAAATATTGATAATAGCGCCAATGTAGAACTTTTAAATACTCTTATTGTAGGAGAAAAAAACTACGATGAAAATGATAATATTATTGAAGATACATCTTCTATAGAGCCAGCTTTCATTAAAGATTTAATAATTGGGACGATTGCTTCTAAAAGTAGTGTAAACGTAAATATCAATAATTCAGCAAATGTTACTTTAGCTAATAATGACTCTACATTACATATTGGGGGTGGAAGTTTGATTGAAAGTGTTATAAACGTACTTTCTGATTCAGGTTCCACAACTATTAACTCTGAAGAGATTAATGTGAATATTACGAATAGCGCTAACGTAAAATCAAAATCAGGTACAGATATGGGAATAGTTAGAATATATAAAGGGCAATTCATTAATGAAATTATCGATGGTAGAGTGATTTCGAATAGTAAAATAAATCTCAATATTGAAAATTCTAGCAACGTATCATCAAAATCAATTACCATTATTGATGGTGAATTAATCGATGAATTAATTGACTCTGAAGACATTAACTCTAGTGCAATTGAAGTGAAATTTGTTGATACTGGAAACGTTAATGCACTGACTAAGGTAGAAGTAAAAGATGGTGAACTTATTGATGAACTGCTTGATATGGAGAATATTTACACTTCAACTATAAATGTGAATTTATTAAGGACTTCAAATGTTACTAGTCCCATATTATCTGTTTATGAAGGTGAGTTAATTGATGAAACCTTAGATGGTGAGGGATATTATACTTCAAATATTCTAATAGATTTTAATGATTCTTCAAATTTTTATGGAAAACAGTTGTTTATTGAAGAAGGTGAACTAGTTGACGAGGTAATCGATAGTGAAATTTCTAATGCTTCTACAATAAAAATAAATCTGAACAATACTAGTAATATAGATTGTGAAGAATTAAAAATTATCGAAGGTGAACTTATTGATGAAACGGTGGATATTGAGGATGATTTTACCCATACAGTTATGGATCTTACCATGACCTCATCAGCTAAAGTTTCTGGAAATAAACTTGAAATTATTGGTGGCGAATTAGTTGATGAGATAGTAGATGCAGCTAATGGTATACGAAGTAGCGTTAATATTTCTATAAATGATACAGGAAATTTTGACAAAAAGGGGTCTCAACTTAGCGAGGTTCTCATAACAGATGGTGAATTAATGGATGAAATTTTAGATGTAAGTGAGTCTATTTCTATATCAACTGGAAATGTAAATATTGAATCAACAGGAAATGTCACTTCTGATAAAGTTATCCTTACAGCTAGCCAATTAATGGATGAAATAGTTGATGGACCTTATGTCGGGGGAAGTACGCTTAATGTAAATGCTACCAATTCAGCTAACGCAAAGACACCTTCGTTAACCCTTCTAGGTGATAGTACTTTACTACCTCCCATTGATATTGATTCTATAGAACGATCAAATATTATGTATCATGTAAAAAATTCTGGAGTTCACATATAATCCTCTCGCATCAAGGGACTCGGTTTATTATTCAATTACCTTATTGATCCAGCGGGAGCGACAAACAAAATCCGTTTCGGGGCATAAACTCTCCGTTCTTAGGTAGTAGCGTTCACGCATTTCTTTTACGATTTTTATAAAAAGCGTGCGCTTTGGAAGGAGAAGGATGTGCGATGTTTCGAATCCGTTTCAGTATATTTTTGAGTGTATTTGTCGCGATGGTGGGGTTGATGATTATTGCCCCCGTAATGCCGCCGCTTATCCGTGAATTAGGACTCAGTGAAATTCACTCTGGCATCATTATTTCACTCGGTTCTATTGCAATGGCTGTGATGGCACCTGTCTGGGGGCGGTTAAGCGATCTGAGAGGAAGGAAAGCCGTCATTGTCATTGGTTTCCTCGGTATGTTTGTGAGTTATGTCTTGTTCACAGCGACCATGTATGCAGGATTATCGCAGGGAATAAGCGGTGGGCTTCTCATTGTATTGCTTATTGTGGCACGCGGATTGATCGGTATGTTTATCCCGGCAGTTCCATCTGCCGCGCAGGCGTATATAGCGGATGTAACGAGCGAAAATGGTAGAGCGGCAGGAATGGCCTTAATCGGTGCAGCCAATGGGATGGGTCTCGTTCTGGGTCCAGCGATTGCTGCAGCCTTTGCGCTGATCGGTCTGATTTGGCCGTTATACATTGGTGCACTGTTGCCGCTAGTCGCATTAGGCATCGTGTGCTTCTTGATTCCGGCTCAAAAACCCATTATTCACGAAAAACCTCCCAAGGTGAATCCTTTTCAAAAAGGTCTCCCCTTATATTTGTTTGCCGGTTTGGCAACCATGCTCAGCATTATCACATTACAAGTCGTTGGAGGATTTTATTTTCAGGATCAGCTGTCTTTGACAACAAAGGAAACCGCCAGAATGTTATCAGTAGGACTTATGATTTCTGGCGTAGCGATGATTGTCACACAAGGACTGCAAATGAAAAATCCAAAATGGCAACCAAGATCGCTCATTCTTTTTGGGTCGGTGCTTTTAATAATTAGTTTGTCTCTCTTTCTTTTCTTCATCAATGTGATCGTCTATTACGTGGCATTTTTCTTGTTTGGTGTTGGAGCTGGGCTCATGATGCCAGGGTTTATGGCAGGGGCTTCCCTTGCCGTTGCGCGTGAACAGCAAGGAGGCGTTGCGGGACTTGTGGCATCGGTCCAAGGAATTTCCGCTGTAATCGCACCGATTCTCAGCACAAGTCTTTACCAGCTGAATAAGTATCTGCCTTTTGCCGTAGTAGCATTAATTGTGATGCTGATGGGGGCGACATTGCTTTTCGTCAAAAGCAGGTCAAAAATCAACGAAAATACAATCATAGATTCGTAATCAAAAACGATATGGATACCCTGACATTCTGGCATATAATTGGGATAGCATTCTCATACAGGGAGGTCCTTTGCTGCGTGAAAATAAGCGAATTATCCCAATTAACCAATGTCAGTACCCGGTCGATCCGCCATTATGAAGAAAAGGGCTTGCTAAAGGCAGAACGACTGGAAAATGATTACCGCCATTTCACTGAGTCAGCAGTCAAGCGCGTCAAGATGATTCAACTGTACTTGAAGCTGGGGTTAACGGCGTATGAAATCAGAACGTTGTTCAGAGGGGAAGTTGCATCTCCCGACGATTACGAATATTGCGAGGAAATGCTGGCGACTTACGAACAAAAGCTCAGCAGAGTGAACGAACAGATTGAGGCACTTCAGGAGTGGAAGAAAACGCTAGAGAGGCAAATATCAATTACACGTGGTAAAAAGGTTACGAGCTAGTTCATAGTCACGGCCCCGAAGCGATCAGCTGCTCCGGGGCCGTCTTTTTACAAAGCATGCAAGTTCTGACCGATGCCACCATCCACAGTTAGCCGCGCACCAGTCGTAAAGGTAGCGTCAAAGGCGAGGAAAAGCACCGCTTTCGCCACTTCTTCTGATGAACCATGACGTTTCATTGGTGTAACCTTATCGCCAAGCTCTTGGAAGGTAGCGCGTTCTGCATCCGTGAAACCGGCAACTCCCATGGAAGGCGTATCAATGAAACCGGGACTTACGACATTGACGCGAACACCCTTGTCTAGCAGCTCCACCGCAAACACGGAGGCCAAGGAACGCAATGCCGCTTTGGATGCACTGTATACGCTCATGCCGGGGTATCCGCCTTCATCTGCTACGGAAGATGTAAATACGATCGAACCTCCTTCATGAATGAGCGGCACCAATCGCTGAACGGTGAAAAATGCCCCTTTCGTATTTACCTCAAAAATCCGATCGTAGGTCTCCTCAGTGACTTCCAAAAACGGTTCCAGAATGGAAGTGCCTGCATTCACATGGAGAAAATCGATCTTGCCAAAATGCTTTTCAACATAATCTCCGAATGCTTGTACATCCTTCATACTCGATACATCAGACACCACAACATGTGCCTGTTCACCCAGCTCACGCTTTGCTTCTTCCACATTTTTCGGATTGCGACCAGAGACGATAACCTCGGCGCCGCCTGCCTGCAATGCTTTTGCCACGGCCAAGCCCATACCATGTGTACCTCCAGTTACGACTGCTTTTTTCCCTGTATAGTTGTTCATTTTTGTTCCTCCTTGAGTGAATGAGTTATCTTTCTGCATGTAGTCTAAACGTTCACGCTAATGTGAAGGTCAAGGAAAAAAAGAGCGTTTCACTCGTTGGCTGTAATTGACATTATCTGGAGTAGCTCTTTAATTAAATTTGACCTACCGTCAGTCATTAAGGTTGTTTGCATTGACCGGCTCTTTGAATCATCTGCTAACGACTTCAAAGGCTCCTCATTTTGTGCAAATGCATGCAGGGCCGATAGAAGAGGATATTTTGAAAAAGTTTGTATCCGAGAACCATCTTGTCCAGGAACACCGGATTGCAGAAGTCTTTGGCATTGATGACTCGAATGTATACTTGGGAACGAAAAAGAAGTCTTGCTTTATTTCTATTTCGGCATTCCCGACAATGGAGACTTTATGGGTGAAGCCAAAATAATCGTAGATGGACGAGAAATATATCAGTTAAACGAACAATCTGTTGCGTCCATTTTGTGGAATGTCCCAGGACTAGCTTAGAGTTATGCGGTTATCTCCAATTTTGGAAGACTAGAGGAGCTATCAACTTTCCTACGATGATTAGGAGAATGTCCAACGTAGAAAGTGAGATTTGGCGTGTGTATTTAACTTCATCACGACGCCATCGCGGACGATGCAAACACTTCGACTCAATGGTATCAGCATCGAGTTAGCGGGAGGGGTTGTTTCGTTCGTCTTACGGAAAAATTCCACCCTTATCCATCGTTAAGCCGACCAGTCCACCATTCTTCTCATGGCATACGATACCATAACTGTTTATTAGAGGGGAGGGTATCGTATGCCAAATGGTTGCAACGAAATCGCAAGCGGGCTGTGTTCCGAAGCGGAAGGAATAAGCACAGTCGCGAGTGGTGAAGGCTCCCACGCCGAGGGAGTCAACACCACAGCCAGCGGTAAAGGATCGCATGCGGAAGGATTCAAAACTACGACAAGCAATTTCGCAGCTCATGCAGAAGGGATCGGAGGAACGGCAAGCGGACTAGCGGCTCATGCGGAAGGATTCAACACGACAGCAAGTGGAGATGAGTCGCATGCGGAAGGGAAAGGGACGATCGCAAGCGGACTGATTTCTCATACAGAGGGGCTCCTAACAACAGCAACTCAACTGGCTGCCCATGCGGAAGGGATATCCACCGCGGCGAGTGGACGCGCTTCACATGCAGAAGGTGAAGGAAACACCGCTAGTGGAAGCGCTTCCCACGTAGAGGGCGGTGGTGTAGATCAATTGGGTAATCCTGCTCCTAACCTTGCAAGTGGTCAAAGTGCTCATGCAGAAGGGGTTGGAACAATCGCAAGTGGGTTTGCGTCTCATGCCGAAGGAGGAACTTTAAGTATCTTATCGAGGCCAGGCCCACAGGCGTTAGGGGATTTTTCCCATGCGGAGGGTCGTGAGACAGAAGCCAGCGGAGATGCATCCCATTCGGAAGGTGCTCGGGCAATTGCTAGTGGATTTGCATCCCATGCCGAGGGGCTTTTTACAGTGGCGAGCGGAAATTTTTCTCACGCAGAGGGTTCTAATACAGAGGCCATTGGATTAGGATCCCATGCGGAGGGTTCTGGTACAGAGGCGAGTGGATTTGCATCCCATGCCGAGGGCTCTGTGACAGAGGCCAGTGGAATAGCATCCCATGCGGAGGGTGTGACTACTGAGGCGAGTGGATTTGCGTCGCATGCCGAGGGTGTTTCTACAAATGCTAGCGGATTTGCGTCGCATGCAGAGGGTAATTTCGCAGATGCCATAGGTTTTTTTTCTCATGCGGAAGGTGATGGGACAGATGCTATTGGAAATGCGTCCCATGCAGAGGGTTCTGGTACAGTGGCGAGCGGAAATTTTTCCCATACGGAGGGTTTTCATACAAATGCCAGTGGAATTGCATCGCATGCGGAGGGTGTTTCTACAAATGCCACAGGATTTGCGTCCCATGCGGAGGGTAATTTTACAAATGCCACAGGATTTTCGTCCCATGCAGAGGGGAATTTTGCAGATGCCATCGGCAGTTTTTCTCATGCAGAGGGTGATGGGACAGATGCCACTGGAGTTGCGTCCCATGCAGAGGGTTCTGGCACAGTGGCCAGTGGAAATTTGTCGCATGCGGAGGGTTTTCATTCAAATGCCATTGGATTTGCGGCCCATGCGGAGGGGAATTTCGCAGATGCCATCGGGAATTTTTCCCATGCAGAGGGTGATGGGACAGATGCCACTGGAGTTGCGTCCCACGCGGAGGGTTCTGGTACAGTGGCAAGTGGAGAGGTGTCGCATACGGAGGGTTTTCATACACTGGCCAGTGCATTTGCGTCCCATGCGGAGGGTAATTCTACGAATGCCACAGGATTTGCATCCCATGCGGAGGGTGTTAACACTCTTGCGGATGGAAACTTCTCCCATACAGAAGGTTTGGGCACATGCGCTGGCACACTTGGGGGAGTGCATGTGATGGGAGTTAATGGCGCTCCCAATCCTGCGGCGGGAGATTTGCCATTTTCCTGGTACCTCGTTAATGGAGCAGCTCCCTGTGACCCTGCAGGCGTCAAAGCCAAAATTTTAAATAACGGCAGTGCGTGTTTCGACTCTACCGTCACAGCTTCGGCATTCAATATAGCCGCCGGCGCTTGCGATTTTGCCGAGATGTTTGAGACGGCGGATGGCCTGCCGGTTGATGTGGGTTATTTTGTAAGCTTTGACGGAGAAAGTGAGACCATCCGGAAAGCCACTTCCAACGACGATTATATTCTAGGAGTGACCAGCTCCAATCCGGCAATTTTGGCGGATGTGGAAGATCCGGGGTGCAGCAAGTTCGTACTCGATGAATGGAGTCGGATCCAATACCACGAGGTTGTGATTCCGGCAGTAACCGATCAGGAAGGTACTATCATCATACCCGAACGAACAGAGCAGAGACCCAAAATCAATCCGTATTGGGATCCGAACCGGAAGTGTAAAACACGGAAAGAACTGCCCAACTGGGTGGCTATCGGTCTTATCGGAAAACTGCTTCTTCGCGACGATGGAACGTGCCGGGCGGGGGGATATTGCAAGCCGAACGACGAAGGAATGGCGACGGCATCGAGTACAGGTTATCGGGTAATGAAACGAACAGGAAAGAATCAAATCTTGATACTGTTTAATGGGAACAGAGTATAGAAGAAGATTCTGATAGGGAGATGGAAAAATGAATTCTCAAGAGAGACGCTTAGAACGGATTGAGAAGAAAAAAGAGAAGATCTCCAAAATGGAGGCGAGACTGGGAGCGATTCCCGAACCTTTGCGAGAGCAACAGATGAAGATGATCGACATGATGAAGAGCAGTATCGAAATGATCGAGAATGACATTCGCAATACAGATTATCGTTGGTATTCCAAAAATTGAACGATAGCAGACTGATGACTGGATTCATACATCTCTTCCTCTGTAGTTCCACAGCATTGCCAGTGATGCGAGATCTAAATGATGCGACTCCTTAATGAAAAGAGGTCAACTAGTAAAACTGGCTGACCTCTAATACGAATGGTTCGATATCGAATGGCTTGGTTACTTTTGGTATAATTAGAGAGGGTTAGGGATTGGGGATTCGACTACTTGAAAAAGTAAGAACGAGAACGTACGCGCCCAGCAAAGCTCGAAAAAGGGTAAGGAACTAATAGAAAAATAGATACTAGTTACAGATAAATAGTTTTGGGGGAGAAAGCTTGGAGACACATCTTACCTTGAATTTCTTGTCCGCATATGTCCACCATCATAAATACTATTTGGAGGCTTGGAGGACAAAAGGACTCTCATGGAATTGGGGAGCAGCACTTTTTGGCGTAGCATGGTTTGCCTATCGGAAGATGTATGGATGGGCGACCGTTATTTATTTGGTGAACCTCTTTGTGGGTTTTGCCTTGGGTGCCATGGCACTCGATGATGCTACTTTTAATGAAGTGTACCTACTCTTTGCATTATTTCAACGCGTGCTTTTTGGACTGATTTGCAATTTTTTATACTATGTTTCGGCTGTTCGTAAAATAAAAAAAGCTCACAGTAAAAATGCCATGCTTGATTTAGAAGATACAAGAAAGCTTGGTGGCGTTAGTATTCGCGGCGTAGTAGTGGTTGTGTTGGTCAATATTGGCTTTAGTCTGCTAGATTTACTACTCACATCGTGAAGAGAAGTTCCTCATTTGGGGAGGGGAAATCATGGGAGTAGCTTATAAGTTGCATTGTGAATGTTGCTCATACAAGCTAATTGTATACGTGGGCGTTGGGTTCAGATATGGTTATTTGAGCGAAATCGAAGAATGGTTCGAAGATCAAGCTGGCAAGGAGCGAATCCGAGAATTTATGAAGGACGATCGTACAAAGTATAACTGTTTCCATGGTCTATATGTTTGCGAAAAATGCAAATACCTGCTAAATGCCCACTATTTGCACTTGCAGTCGGACACTGATTCGTATATACAAAGCTATGATTGTCCACGATGTTCAGAGAAAATGCCATCTATACCGATTGACAAGGAGCTGGATCACGGGTATTCGCCGACTTGTCCTGAATGCGGGGAGGAAAAGTTGTCCGTGGAAGGTTTTTTGGATTGGGATTAGGGGGAGAATCATTTGATTTGTTTGGGGCAGCAATTTGCTGCGATGAACCAGATATTTAAATCGTAAAGGTGGATGCAAATGAAAAGTTGGCCAAAGACTTTCCTACAACCTGAAGCATTAAAACAGCGTCTGCATATCCTGAGCGCTCTGGATATCGTATTGTGTCAAGAGGAATGGCTGCGCAGATATCAGTTCGATCCACAATGGGATGAAAACACAAGATTCGCGAGCATTAACAACGGAGCGGGCGACGATCTTTACATCCTGTTTACCCCCGAGGGCGTTATTGTAAAAGGATTCGATCATGAATCGGAAATGAGTCCTCATGCCAGGGAAGAATACGAGGTTTGGCCTGGCATCTTTGAGCAAGTCCCTCCCGCTTTGCTTCATCGACTGGATGACGAAGCGTTGACCAGGGAGGACGTTACATTTTGCTTATGGCGAGAATCTACTGATCACGTGTGGAAAACGGGAGACATACATAATCCGCAAGGGCTAGATGATGGATCAGATTTTTTGCTTGGGATGATATATGACAGTCCAGATGACTATGTAGAGTGGGCAGAGGACTACTACGAGGTGAAGCTTCCACATGATGTAGTTGGTTACGCGTTTACAAATACTGCAATAACCAAAGAGATGATTATGGAGCTGAATCCAGAAGTTGATCTGGAAATGGTGATGAAGGAGCTTCAAGAGATCGGATTTACAGTTACGTAAAGTACACCATGCCTCATAAAAATACAATGGAAAGAAGATGACGAAATGCCAAAAGGTATGTATTCTCAAGGGGTTGCCGTCCTGTTGTCAACGGCGGTTCCGATTCACAAAATAGCAGATATGCTCAAGGATCAATTCGAAATTGCCAACATCATGGAAACGTTCGACCAATGGGTGTTCAGCGGCCCTAGCTTTCTTATTCCGTATCGTCCAGAAGTAAACGGATATATTCAGGTCGATGTCGTGGATAAGCCTTGGCCGGATAGTATGGGAGACCCGGCAGACGATACGATGCTGTTCGGCGCTTGGTCGATGGGCTTTTTCGGACCGTTTACATTCTCGAATAGCCTGGAGCGGGCAGCTCAGCAGTCGTGGGGATATCCCGAAGGGCGGCAAGCCGCATCCGAGCACGGAGCGTTTATCCGTATTCGCTCTTCTTTCGTGTTGGGAGAGTCAAACGATCAGGCTCCTGTACTGCCTGAGGATTATGAAGCGCTCCCGGAGTTGATGACTGTCACTGCCATTGCTGAGTCGCTGTTGAAAATGCCAGAAGCTCTTTGCTTTTTTAATCCGAATGGGGAGTGCCTTGCGTCTGCCGAGATGATGCAGGAGCTGAATCAACGTTATGAGCAAATACAGCTCCTTCCGCTGGAGCTGTGGTCCAATGTCCGGTTGTTCAATCTTCCAGAAGGATGGCTCTTGATGGATACCGTCGGCATGCAGCAGTTGGATGTGATCGATCATGAGGCTGTATTTAATGGGGATGCCTACGATCCGAATGAGGTCGCGAGTTTCTTGCGTAATATATCGAACTATGTATACGAGAATGGTCCTGTTATTAATGACGGCGATACAACCGATGGTCCGGGTGAAGAAATTTGGAAGTGTGTCTTGCTGGAGGAAGGGTTGGCAAGCCCTCCGCGTGATGTGCTTCGCTGGTATCCGTTGGATGGAAGGGAAAAGCCTGCGGGATTGGAATAATTGCATTATCACTTGGGAGACCAAGGGAACTTTGATAGGAAAAGCACGACGATACCCCTTGTTTAACAGGGCATTGTCGTGCTTTTATTCGTTAGATTGAGTATTTTAGAGAAGCCAGGCTCACTGTACCTACTTATTTGATAATCTCCTCATAGATCAGCTTGCCGTCATGCGTATACACGCCAATCTTTTTGGTTCCCGAGATGGTGTACTCGATGGCGACTGTCTCATTCGTAGGAGTGATCAGCAATTGATGTGGAAAGTTGAAGCTTTGATTGTTAGCTGTGTTCGCAATGATCTGGGTATCGGTATGGAACAACTGTCCCGTCTGCTTGAGCTCTTTCATTTGTTCTGGCTTATTTAGCACATATTGTTGGGGTGAGACGACTTTATCCGTTGCATTTATTTTGGTAAAGGTATATTGCTTGTTGGTTTTCGTCACAGCGAGAAA
Source organism: Brevibacillus sp. NPDC058079 (assembly GCF_042885155.1). Taxonomy (NCBI): domain Bacteria; kingdom Bacillati; phylum Bacillota; class Bacilli; order Caryophanales; family Paenibacillaceae; genus Brevibacillus; species Brevibacillus sp. NPDC058079. The sequence goes on along the minus strand of NZ_JBHVSO010000001.1, from coordinate 1,087,582 downwards.
GTGACCATCGGATGTAGGGAGGATAAACGCATACTTTTTGGAAACAATGAGTCCCTTTTTATTCATCAGCACATAAAATTCTTCGTTCCCCAGCTTGCCTGAGACAACGACGGCAGGTTTCCCGGAAAGTCCGTGCCCGTAAACCATTCCCCATGTATCTGCTTGAAAGCAACATCGCAACAGGTACCCATCGGTGAAACTTTGCCCTGCTTATCGTAGACCAAATATTCCCTATGCTTAAAAAAGCTGCCATTATAAAAATAACCGTACCCATTTCGGAGGGGGTACACTTCACTTTTATAAGCGAGGTAATTGCTTTTTATTACTTTTCCAGACGGTGAAACCAATGACATGGTGTAAGGCTTTGGAGGTGAATCGTGCTTATAAAGAGGTTGCTTCGTGAAAAGAAAGAATGGCTCTGTCAAATGAGACGGGATTTGCAGGTTTTGATACACCACTGGTAATTGCGGTGGATTTAATGGGTCTTCCTGCTCTTCAGCCTTGATTGGCGAAGTAGAGAAGAAGGTGAGCAGCAGAACGAGCATGGTTTTTAATAGGGTAGAAAATTTCATGATAGAATTTCCTTTCTAGTACGTTGATGAGGTTAGTCTGACAATATGACGGTTTAATCGTGACGAATGTTACCATTCGTTTGCAAATAAATGAAAGAGTCCAAAAGAGAAAGCGAATATATCTGGCGGGTACAAATCAACAAAACGAAAGCGAGCGGGTGGAATGATCGGAGATATGATCAAAGAAGCCAGTCGCAAGCGAAAAAGAGGGGATGATGAACGGTGGAAAAAAGCCAACCAACATTGACAGGGTAGCTGTAAGCCAATGGATAAAAAGTAATCAATTGATCATTTGATAGTAAAAAGCCGACTGCTTCACGGAGGAGAGTCGGCTTATAAGTATAGGTACATATGTGAATGACTGTTGAGAAACACGTTCGGGATTTATTCCGAACTATATAGAAAAATATTTTAAAATCGTTCGTAAATATTGAGGCCTTATCTCACTTTGTTAAAAAATTCTCGGGGGTAATACTTTTTGTTATCGTAAACATCTCTCCTAAACACGAACAATATGTGATCTTGATCTTGCTTTGAAGAGTGGTCGTACGTTTTTAAAATCTATGCCGAGGAATAGTCCCTGGAATCGAAATCCGACAGAGCGTAGACAACCCCAAATACCCAAACAACGGATACAAAAACATGAGCAACTGACTATACCCAATCAGGCACAATACGAAAGAAGTAGAGAATAAATACAAGTAAAGCCGCGATTCCGGAACGACCAATAATTCACGTAGCTGCTGACCAATACCAAACACGTTCGAAATCAGTGTGGTAAAAATCTCGGAATAGAGCACGAAAACAAAGAACAGCTGGAGCCACTCGTTCCATTGATCGGTTACAAAAAGAATCGGGATATTCATGAGACGGACATCGTCCCAGTTGGCCAACATGGCAGTATGGACGACGAGGAGCATGAATCCAAGCACGACCCCGCCAATGACGGCTGCCCGAAACAAAACGACCTTGTCGCGGATCGCATAGCCGATTGGGATGAGTACGGATTGGGCCATGGCCAGATTAAAGGACACGTATAAGACTGTTTTCCATAAGAAGGAATAATCAGCTGGGGGTGAAAGAGGCATGGGGGATTCTGCGGTGCCATCCAACAAAATGAGCAAAGCGAACAATAACATGGACGGAACGACAATCGCATTCACGACGAGTAGTTGCTCCAACCCTTTTCGCAGAAGCAACAGAGCGAACAAAACGGTGGCTGTGGTCCCGACCAAATACGGAATGTCAAACTGCTCCTCCAAGACCGAACCCGCTCCTGCCAGCATGACAGTCGTTACGCCAAAAAGGGTGAGAAAGACCAAAATATTCATCGCACGACCGATCATCGGTCCAAAAAGTTTTTGATTAAAGGATTCATAGGAGGGTGTGCGCAAATGATGAGCGATTAGCATCATCTTGTAGCCCAACCAAACAAAAAGAGATGTGGCGAGCAGGATGCCAATTGTTCCGGCATGACCGTAAGCGGTGAAAAACGCGAGAATTTCTTGACCACTCGCAAACCCGGCACCTACGACTGTTCCAATGTACGTTGCTGCGACCTGGATACTTTTTCCCCACAACTTCATACTGGTTTTTTCCTTTCCCATCCAAATAGATGCTAGTACAAGTGTATGAGTCTCGGAGAAAAACAGAATGAGAAAACTCGTCTATCTCATAACCTAACCTAGAAAAAAAGCGAATGGCACGTGACCATTCGCTTTTTCGTATAGATACCGACATTTTATAGAAGAAACATCGCCACGATTGTCGTCACCAAAAGTCCGATCGCCACGGGATACAGATTTCGTCTCGCTAGCTCAAATGGGTCTACCCCGCAAATTGCCGCAGCAGGAATCAATGCCCACGGAATGATCGTTCCACCGCCGACCCAGATGGCGGCAATTTGTCCTAGCGCTGTTAACGTAGCCGCACCAGCACCCAAAGCAGTTGCGAATAGTTGAGCCAAAGAGCCAGCCAGTGTAATACCCGAGAACCCTGAGCCATCCAGTCCTGTAATGACCCCTACTGCGGATACAGTAAGAGCAGCTACTTCCTTGTTAATGGGTATCGTCTGTGCAAGCGCCACGCCGAGGTCGTTCACGATTCCGTGTGAACCCTGCGGCAGGACCTCCCCAAACACCTTGATAAACCCACTGTCGCCCATATAAAAGAAAGCAGCAATCGGGATGACCGGACCAAATACTTTAAAGCCGAACTGAAAGCCTTGGATGAGATGTGTGGTTACTTGCTCGAGACCACTTTGCTTGTGCGCGAGCATCGTTGCAATGATGAGAATGAGCAAGGCGGTTCCGCCTACAAGCGCCGTTGCATCGCCTCCGCGTAAATCATAAGCAAACATCGCCACGACATCGAGGATAAATAATACCGGTACGAGACCAGCTAACGTACGACGCACACCATCTGACAACGGGACTCGTGCGGAAGTAAAAACATCATCGGGTATGACTGTCTCTTTGGGAGACGCAAGCACGCCGAGCTTCATGTCCTTTTTCAAATACCAGAATGCGATTGCAGTCGTCACGACGCCCATAATGATAACGAGAGGGACACTGGCCGAAATCACGTCTGAGACAGGAATTCCTGCGGCTTTGGCCGTTAAAGTGGGAGCCCCTTGAATAATATAATCGCCGGACAGTGCAATCCCGTGTCCAAACAAGTTCATCGAAACGGCGACACCCATCGCCGGCAGGCCAGCGCGCAATGCCACGGGTAACATGACAGCACCGATCAATGCGACAGCTGGAGAAGGCCAGAAAAACCAGGAAATGACCATCATGACGATCCCGATCACCCAATAAGCCAATGTAGGATTTCGAACCAAATGGGTCATCGGCCGAATCATCGTTTCATTTACGCCCGTATCCGTCAAAACGTGACTCATGGCCACGATGATACAGATAACTAAAATCGTCGGCAATAGCTCGGTGATCGCGTAGATGAAGCTGCCGAATATTCCGCCGACGGCAGTTGTCACAGACCCTGTCGCGACGAAACCAAGGATTGCTATACCCACGATACTGATCAAACTCGTATCTTTTCGCAAAACCATCACGAGAATAATGCCGATCACGAACAAAACGTACACACCATGTATCCACAAAAGCTCGATTCCCATTTCGCACCCTCCTTTTGCGTTACTCCGATGTAAGTACCTTGATGTCACAACATATGCGAAAAATAGGCCATGGGTGAACGCACACCCTAGAGAGGACGAGTGGGATCAACTGGAAAACTGGCATTTTTGTCCATGATATGCCACTATTAATGAATGACGAATATTTGGGTTCCAAGCAAGAGAGGGGGATCGGCACATCGACGTTCTTAACCAGTCCGTCGTGCAGCCAACTACGATGAATTCGACTACACCCATCCAACGTAAAATGGACCAGGCAATTGAGCTTTTGGAACGTCGTTTCCTGGAAAGAAGTGAATTGATTCGCCTTTTAATGCTTGGCATCATGAGCGGGGAAAATGCTTTGTTAATCGGTCCGCCGGGAACAGCCAAGTCTCAGCTAGCACGATCTGTTTCTCAGCTCTTCGGATCGGAACATTGGTTCGAGTATTTGCTTACCCGTTTTACGACGCCCGATGAGATATTCGGTCCAGTCTCTCTTCAACAATTGAAGCTAGATCAATACGTACGAAAAACAACAGGCTATTTACCCAACGCTCAGTTTGCGTTTTTGGATGAAATTTTCAAAGCGAACAGCGCGATTCTGAATGCGTTGCTTTCTATATTGAACGAACGAATTTATTTTAATGGCAGAGAAAAAGAGGAGGTTCCGTTGCAGTTCTTAATCGCTGCATCGAATGAACTTCCCGATGATGATGATCAATTGACCGCTCTTTATGACCGCTTCTTGTTCCGCTATGAGGTTCACTATTTGAAGCATGCTGCAAGCTATGAGCGCATGTTTTCATTGCCAACGACGCCACTTCCTGTTGTGTTCTCTCTGTATGACGTGAAGGATATTCAAGCGGCAGCGAAGCAAGTGGTCATTCCAGAAACCATCATTTATTTCTTGTATCGCCTAAAACAAGACCTGGAAGCAAAAGAGTATGTGCTCTCCGACCGTCGCTGGAGCAAAATCGCGCATGTATGGCGTACTTCTGCTGCCTTGCACGGACGTGAGCAGGTGACAATCTGGGACACGGTTTTTACTCCGCATATGTTGTGGAATGTTCCTGAGGACTTGACGGTCATGCAAGAAGCGTTTGAACAGCAATTTACGGAAATGCTGAAGAATGATATGGAGAATGAATTGCCACTCCAGCGCTTCGGACAAATTGCAGATAAATGGAAGGAAAAAGAATCGGAGCTGCATGCCTTCCAGTTTAAAAAAGAAGTGGGCGCAAAGCTGGGCAAGGAAGCGATGGAGCGCAATGTCCGGTTGTTGGAGGAGAGTCGGGATGAGGTGGAAGAGACGGCGCGAGACTTGCGTAATCGTCTCATTCAGTGGGAGAAGCGGGAGCACGATTTGCATGCCTATGTCCTAGAAAAAAACCGCTTGATTCCGCATGCAGAAAAATACGCGGTCAAATATTCATACCTGCGAATTGAAGGCGAACGGATTTTGCAGCAGCTACAGCGCACGTATCGGACGATTTTTGACAAGGAAATCCCCGGGGCGGATTATGATTTTACGTTGTAGGGGGTAGTTCGTATGATCATTCGCGCTAGCGGTGTTGATCGCTATGTATTTGAAACGTACCTCGCCTCTTCGCGCACCGCTCAGGAATGGGTTCATGAGGCGCGGGCACGAGCAGCATGGTTTGATTTGGAGCTCTTGGCGGATTTTTTCCTCGTCTTTTATTTGGAAAAGCCGGAGATCGATCTGACGCAAGAATCTACTCCTTTTCAACATTGGATGATTCGTACGCTCATGAAGCAGTATTTTACACGCATGATTCATCCTCGTACAGTCGGGCAGGAAAGCGCGTCGTTCAAAACCGCAATCAAGGCCTTGCTGTGGCTGACAGAGACATTTTCTGAGGAAGTGAAGCAGCGGGAGAAGGATCAACGGCTTTCTCCGCTCTTAACTGGCTTAAAAGACAAGCAAGGCCAGGAAGGAAGTCAACAAGCACAGCTTTCCGAGCTACTGACTGAAAAACAAAAGGCCAAACTCGAGCTAGTTGGTTATACGCTTCAACAGGGGAAGCGTATTGTGGAAGACAAGCAAGAGGCCATGGACACCAAGCCGTTAGTGCGGGCAGAGGTATTGTCTTTGCAAAATCGCATTACTGAGCTGCAAGAAGAAATGAAAGTCCAGTTCACGAAACGGACCAAGCTTCTGCAAAAGGTGAAAAAATTGGAGGATGAGCTCGCCCAACGCGAAAAGCAGCTGGACCGACTACAAAAGCAAGAGAAGGAAGCGATCGCCGCTTTTGAAAAAGAGCTGGGACAATGGCTGGAGCGATCATTAAAGGCGACGCTATCCACTGAAGAACTTGATACGCTTTTTGTTGAAGAGGTATTTACGGCTAGTCAGCGTTTCGCCAACCGAAGCTGGGGTCATGAACTAGGCAAGCTGCGCAGGCAAAGCTTTGAGCAGTATTTGAAATGGATTGAGAAATTGAAGCGCCATCCTGACCTGGTCGCTTTTCTGAACGAAGTAGGCAGGCAAGTCCATCGCTTTCGTGTGAAACGCAAAGAAATTCGCTCCAGACATTTTCCTGAGGAATACTATGATTTGCGGCAATCAGGCGATATTGCACACATGCTACCTGGTGAAGCTGTGCTTCTCGCTGATCCGGACTTCGAGAACTACTTTATGCTCAAATGGCTGGAGCAAAAGCTCATGACCTACGATACCTCGGGATGGGTAGAAGAACCGCCAAAAGGTCCGGTGATCTGCATGCTGGACACATCCCATTCGATGCGCGGAAGTAAGCTGCGGCTTGCACAAATTTTCATCATGACGTTTGCGGCCCTCTCAATGCTGGAAAAACGTGATTTTATCCTCCTTTTGTTCGGGGCAAAAGGCGAGATCAGAGAGCAACCGCTTTATCACAAAAAGCCAGATTGGCCTGCCTTTTACGGCCTGGCACAAATGGCGTTTGGCGGTGGGACTCACTTTGACGCCCCGATGAAGCGAGCCATCGAGCTGGTTGAAAAGGAACAAGCGTGGCGTGGAGCAGATTTTGTCATGGTAACGGATGGAATAGGGGGCATTTCTCCTTATGTTCAAGAAAAGCTCATCTCTTTGGGCCAGCACAAACAAGTTCGTTTGCACAGCTTGATTGTGGGTTCTGCGAGGCAGCATCTCGTACAAGCGTATGATTTGCTGGGCGTTTCTCACCGTGTCAAATTTGCTACGAGCTGGGAAGCGGATGGGGAAGAAAATACGGGACTGCTCCTGGATGTATTTCAAACAACCAAATAAGTGATTCGACTTCACTTCCAAATCTCGTCTCCTCTCGTGGGACGGGATTTTTTTATGAAGCTTAAGAAAAAATTTAACTCTTACCCACTTTTTTCTTTAATAGTTTCGCCTATGCTGAGCGTAGCTAACAAAAGGAAAATGGTAAAAGGAGGACACCATGAAGGAACTGATCAAGCTGGCCAAGCTTATACGGGGAGCCAATGTCTTGTTTTCAAATATTGCACAAAAAGAGCTAGAGACAAATGAACTCAATTGGCAGCAAGTATTGATTCTCGAATTTCTTGGAAACGGGCCAAAAACAATGGGGGACATTAGCAAAGCTGTTGATTTGTCAAACAGCACAACTTCAGGCTTAATTAGTAGGCTGGAGGAGGAAAATTTGGTACGAAGATTCCGAGACCGAACGGATCGCCGAATCGTGTGGGTTTCACTGACGGAGCGATTATGCAGTGCATAAAGTAATCGGCTGAAAAAAAGTGGATAGACCGCTTCTTCTCAGCCGATGATCATGACCCAATTAGCCGACTCTTGCTGCCATCGTACGACCGAATTCAAGCTCATCGAATTTGCTCTGAACGACTTGACGATCGTATTCCCACACGGCATCCTCCAGCGCATACTCCACCGGAACATCCCGGATAATCGTAGCCAGCTTTCTGCTCAAGTACACCTGATCGCGATTTTCTTCCAGCTTGCTGCGCATTTTAGGCGTACAGCTTGCCAGATTTACATATAGGTTGTCCAGATCACCATGCTCGGTAATCAGTTTTGTCGCTGTTTTCTCGCCAATTCCTGGGCAGCCTGGAATACAGTCAGATGCATCTCCCATTAAAGCTTTGACGTCAACGACTTGTTCAGCTGAAATTCCACGCAATACCAAGAGGCTCGCTGGATTATAGTGTTCGTGTTTGCCACCATTTTTCAGGATTTTTACACTTACTCGCTCAGATACGAGCTGCAAGCTATCGTAATCACCTGTCGCAATGATAACCTCGTGTCCTTCTTCGGAAAGACGTGTGGAGAGCGTACCCAATACATCATCGCCTTCAAAGCCTGGGCAACCTATGTTCGGAACCGAGAACGCATCCGTTACTTCTTTCACCAAATCGAATTGTGGAATGAGCTCATCCGGCGCCGCTTGACGATTTGATTTATAGCCGTCATACCATTGACTACGCACCAAAGACTCGCGTGAAGCGACATCCCAGCCTACCACGAGATGAGTAGGACGTGTCAACTCTACGTAATCAAGCATCATTTTGGTAAATCCATAAACCGCATTTGTGTACACACCTGTTGAAGTCTGGCGATAGGCTCCACCCCAAGCAGAACCATAAAAGGCGCGAAATAAAAAGCTCATGCCATCGATGAGCAGTACTTTTCCTGAATTACTCACAAATCCTTGCCCCTCTCACTACCAAACTATACGCACCATTATAGCATAAAGGAGCGGGACAACCTTGTCAGATTTTACAACTGAAATATCGAAAGAAAACGTGCATGTACTTTTGTTACGGTGGGATGATAGTACCACAAGAGGTCAACAACCACCTCTTGAAATCAACTTCCGGTCTCAAGGCGAGAAGCAAACGCTGACGGTTCAAACCCGTCCCGGGAGAAAAAACGCGTCGGGAGGAATCAATCATGGCTAACAACCAAGGTGGCACCAACAATCTGGTAGTTCCTCAAGCGAACCAAGCTTTGGATCAACTGAAGTATGAGATTGCATCTGAATTCGGTGTAAATCTCGGACCAGACACTACTTCTCGCCAAAACGGTTCTGTTGGTGGCGAAATTACCAAACGTCTGGTGAGCTTTGCTGAGCAACAAATGGCAGGCCGTCAAGTCTAACGAACTGACAAGTAAATAGCTGGATGAAGAGAGGCCCCTTTTTAGGGGCCTTTCTATATTTACCATGAAAAGCCCTTTTCTTTCCTGTGTGGTGCAAACACACAAGCACAATCGCGGACTAGTCATATGGTGTAACGAACAGTTATCTATCCTCGTTTGTCCAGTGGAAAGGAGCGACGTCCGGCTATGAAGAAAAAAGAAGTGAAGCAGCTTTTAAAAAAGCATCCCGAATTTGAAGCGTGGGTTCTCGAAGATTCCATGCGGATTAGAGCGGTCAAAAGCAACCCCGATATGGCGGAAGAATTGTTTAAAAGATGGAACGATCGAAAAAAAGGGATGCTTGATTTTGACGGCATCTCGCAAAAAACCAAACGTGCAAGCGAAATGCTGACAGGCGTGCAATCCATCATGGAAATGATGTCGGATTATTCGAAGAAACAATAAGATTACATTTGGTATGATTGGAGAAGGCTAGCTCATTAGCCTTCTTTTTCTTTTTCATTTCAGGGTGTGTTTTGTTATACTAGAAAATGGGAGGGAGCATGTCTATGTTCAAATCAATGGTTAGTCTCATGTTGGTCACAGCATTGACGCTCGTCTCTGGGACAAGCATATTCAGCCAGACAGCAGAAGGGGTTTACGCCCAAACAACGAAACAACAACCAGCGATCAGCGTAACACCAGCCAAAACATATCCTGGGGACGTTATTTTAGTACGCAGTAAAGAGCCACAAACCGTAACGGTATTCTCTCAGAACTATCGTTTGCAAAAGACACAGGATGAGTATGCCCGGTTTATCCCGATTCCTTTTAACACGAAAGCGGGCACCTATAAAGTTACATCTGCTGACAAAAAACTTTCCGTATCTGTGACAATCGCACCGAAAAAATTTGAAGTAGACAAGCTCACGGTAAGTAAACAACTCAACAAAATGCGACAGGATACGAATCGAATCAATGCAGATCAAAAAAAGATCAACGCAGCCAGGTCCAACTCGAGAGCGATTCAGTATTTCTCTGAGCCGTTTAAACAGCCAGCAGTCGGAAAATTAACGACTCCATTCGGCTATCAACGCGTAGTAAACGGTGTACCAGCCAACAGGCATTCGGCGATTGACATCGCGAACAAAACAGGAACGCCAATTTGGGCGAGCAACCATGGGAAAGTGGTTCTGGCCGACTCTTTATACTTAACAGGCAATACCATCATCATCGATCACGGGTTAAATATTTTTTCCATATATGCACACTTGTCCAAACTAGATGTCAAGACAGGACAAGAAGTGAAACAGGGACAGGTGATTGGACAAATGGGTAGCACCGGTTTTTCTACAGGTCCTCACCTTCATTACGGCATGCTAGTGGGTAATACGTATGTAAATCCTCAGCCGTTTTTTGATGCATCACCTTTCCTCTGGAAGTAATTGGAGGTGTCTTCATGAGAGTCACAAATGTGCCAAGCAAAGTGCTCAACAACATGGTTCATTTCTTGGCGCCGTATGAACAGGCAGTTGAAGAGCTAAAGTTAAAACTAAAAGGAATTAAATACGGCTTTCTAAAAAGCGGCCGTTATTCTCCTATTGAATTTGTTGTCGGACGAGTGAAAAAGGTCGACAGTTTAGTAAAAAAGGCGAACGAAAAAGGAATCGACTTTTTGGGAGATCATTGGCAAAGTGACGTCGCCAAGGAAGTCCAGGATATCGCGGGACTTCGAGTCGTATGCCGCTATGTAGACGACGTGCGCGAGGTGCTGCAGTTGTTGCAGGAGCGGGAGGATATCGTCATTCACGATGTCAAAGACTACATCGCAGCTCCAAAGGATTCTGGATACAGAAGTATTCACATGATTGTTTCTTATACGGTCTACCACGGCAGCGAGAAGAAAACACTCTTTTGTGAGATCCAAATCCGTACATTAGGAATGAACTTCTGGGCGACGAATGAACACGAACTGCGCTACAAGTATTCGGGCAACATTCCGACAGATGTGTTGGAGCAGCTTCATGAAGCTTCCGTGATCACGCATCAGCTCGACGTGTTGATGAACAATTTGCGTCAAGAAATTCTCACACCGGCAGAAGTTGATACGACACTGGAAGAAAAATTAGAAGAAATATTTTCCCTGTACGTCAAGCAGGATTTGGATTCGGCTGCAGCCTTGTACAGAGAACATGTCAGTGGTTTCGAAGAGGCTTTTGCGGACAATCCTAAGTTTAAAATGATTCACGATTTGTTGGGGATCCGGTTGAAATAACGTCTTTTGTTGTCTACAGACCAAATGTAACCTGAAAAAACGCGACAAAGTAGGAAAGGATATTGACTAACATGCGCTTTTTGCTAACGAACCTACTCGTTGTGGTGATGGTTTTGTTCAATCTTGGCATGCCTTCCGCTTTTGCCGAGGAGTCATCAAGCCTGGAGCCTAGCACTCTCACTGGACAATCAGCCATTCTGATTGATGCTACAACGGGACAAGTCTTGTTTGAAAAGAACCCTCATGAGAAGTTGTACCCTGCTAGTATTACAAAAATCGCAACAGGTATTTACGCGATAGAAAAAGGGAATCTGGATGACACTGTCACTGTCTCAAAAAAAGCACGCCGTGAAGAAGGAACACGTGTTTATTTGGAAGAGGGAGAACAGATTTCCCTACGCAATTTGCTGTACGGACTGCTCATGAATTCAGGTAACGACGCTGGTACTGCGATTGCTGAGCATATGAGCCAGACGACAGAGCGTTTTGCAGTGGATTTGAACGCCTTTTTGAAAGAAAAAGTAGGTGTCACCGAAACGAATTTTACCAATCCACACGGACTGCATGATCCGAATCATTACACGACTGTTGCGGACATGGCCAAAATTTCGCAGTACGCGATGAAAAACCCCGTTTTCAGGGAAATTGTCGGTACGAAGCGGCTGCCTTGGCATGGACAAACGTGGGAAACGGTATTGGTGAATCACAACAAGCTCCTGCGCGACTACGAAGGTGCGACGGGAATCAAGAACGGTTTTACTGATCAGGCGATGCATACGCTGGTAGGCTCCGCCAAGCGTGGAGAAATGGAGCTCATCGCTGTCACAATGAAGGCCTCTACGAGTGCAAATGCATACAAAGATGTGAAAAAGCTACTGGACTATGGTTTTCAAGGATTTGAGACCAAACCAATCGCCAAAAAAGGGGATTCTTTTTCAGAAGTAGCTGTTCCTGGCAACAACTCGGTCGTGACTTTTACAGCCAAGGAGGACTTGTATGCGACGGTTCCCAAAGGTGTGGAGCCTTTGGTAGAGCTAAAAGCAGATGGAAACCTGTCTGTCCAGGCTGGCAAGCTAGCCGTTTCTTATCCGTTGCTTCGTCATGATCCGCCTGCTCCTGCTGCTGCTACTGTATTTGGGGATTCAGAAAGTGGCAACAGTCATCCACTGGCTCGCTATAGCGTATTAATCGTCTGGTTAGGAATGAACCTTTTCTTAATCGTGTATACGTTTTCCCGTGCACAGAGGAATAAACGAATTCGCGAACGCAGTCTTCAACGGCGGTTCTACTAATACAAAAATGAGAATCAAAACAGGACGTAGCAATATGCACGTCCTGTTTTTTTGTGAAATGACCGTGAAACCGAGTGTTCCAAGCAGGTCATCTCTTGTTGAGTTGTGAGGGATAGATGCCGTGTCCAATCGTGGAAACCGAGCGTACATTAGAGTAATCATTGATCATCTGGTGAGGGGGAGTGAGATGGACAACCGAATCTATGATCACCCTGCCGTGTCCGTCATCATCCCAATAAGTGACAACGCCAGGAATATGAAAAAACTGCTCTCTGTTGTCAAAAGAATAGATCCACACACGGAAGTAATCGTCGTATGCAACGGAGTGAGCTCTCAAGAAGCTATGCTGCCCAATCTTTGGGGGGCACAAGTCATTTCAACCGGTTTGGATGTAGACAGCCATGAGGCAAGAGCGATCGGGTGTGCTCACGCGAGGGGAGACATTGTCCTTTTTATCGACGAACGACTCGTCATGCCTCTTTTATACTTGAAGAAATATGTCACGCTGGTCAAAAAGGGATCAGATGTCATTATCACGACATGCTCAGACCGCTCGGTATCCAGAAGAGGAAAGCGTTCACCAAGAAGTGCCTATTGCTTGTTGAACCATCTTCTTGGTCATAAAAAAATGGGCTCCGCTTCCTTTGAAAATATTCCATTTGCCTTGAGCCGAAATGCTCTAGAGGCAATTGGTTCCGGGACTTTATGCAATCCGGCAGTTGCCTTGGTTCAAGCGTCAGTCTTGGGGCTCAAAATAACAACAATTGCCCCGTTTGCCTCGGAAAAACACCCAACAGCCACTCGTGCTATCGTGCGAAAAGACATCCGTACGATTTATCGGGAGCATGCGAAGGCAATCCAGTTACTAACGGGTGGAACGAAGCTGCGACACGCAGATCAGGATGGACAACGACACCGCGACTTGGTGCATTCATCAGGTGTTCTGCATTTGCGCTCGGTCTTTCATCTGGAATCGCGCGTAAAGGAGGGCGGTGGATGGGGTGGCAAACGCAAAGCGAAATATGCGAGATCCCACAAAAAAACGCAGAGAAGAGCACATTAATGGTAAAGAAAAATACCAGAACTTAAATCGATTAAGTGTCATCCTCTCTGTTCACCACCAGCGGACGATCAAAAAAGTACTCAAACAAATTGAGAAGCTCAGGCCCATGGAAATCGTACTCGTTGTGGATGGCTGCCCGGATCGATCGGTGAAAAAGATACTCACCTATTCCTCGTGTCCACTCACAGCGTTTGTGTACCCGTTTCCTTTAGGGGAAGATGTATGGAGAGCAATAGGTGCCAAGGAGGCCACAGGAGATGTGTGGTTGTTTCTCGATGCGGATCACGTGGTGGCTGCAAATGACATGCAGTCCTTTGTCAGAACGTGTTACCGGGGAGCAGACATCGCCTTGAGAAAGAGTATGACGCCACTTCGACAACCATCAATGGAACCGGATATGGTTTGGTTTGCGAAGACATTTCTCAATACCTTGGTTTCGCACCATGAACTAGGAACTTCCTCGATGTACGATTTACCTTTTGCCATTACGCGACAAGCCGCTTCAATTATCGGCGTTCAACATTTGGTCGTACCTGCCGTTGCGCACGCCATTGCTCTACACAATCATTTGCGAGTCGTGCCATCTCATTACATTTCGTCAGCAAAGCTTACGAGAAAAAGAGCGACACAAAGAAAGAATAAACCGAGCGTTAACCAGACGATCCTGGGAGATCACCTGGAAGCAATGGATTACGTGATGTCCCTAAAATGAATGAAACCGTTGTCGAGGCGATGCCATCTGTCGGTATCGCTTATTCCTTATTTTCAAAAGTCTCGCGCAAACGTGCAATCATAAGCTGCTGGAATCATTTGATCTCTTGACTTTGCATTGTTCGGTTTTTGTAGTACGATAGGCAAGTAGGTCATTTTTTCTTGATAAAGGAGCAAACAGATTATGAGTATTCATATTGGAGCACAGCAAGGTCAAATTGCTGAAACCATCCTACTGCCGGGCGATCCGCTACGGGCCAAATACATTGCTGAAACTTTCCTCGAAGGAGCAGAGTGCTACAATAACGTGCGTGGCATGCTCGGCTTCACAGGTACATACAAAGGTAAGCGCGTTTCTGTACAAGGAACGGGCATGGGAGTTCCTTCTATCGCGATCTACGCAAATGAGCTCATGCAATCTTATGGCGTTCAAAACCTGATTCGAGTAGGCACTTGCGGCGCGATCCAGGAAGACATCAAAGTTCGTGACGTGATTATTGGTATGGCTGCATCATCCGATTCCCAAACAAATCGTCTCCTGCTCAATCAGGTTGATTTTGCTCCTACTGCTAACTTTGATTTGCTGCACAAAGCGTATCAAGCAGCGACAGAGCGCAATCTGTCTGTTAAAGTGGGCAATATCTTTACGAGCGACAGCTTCTATCGCGAGAACTTAGATTTGTACAAAAAATTGGCATCCTATCAAGTGCTTGCTGTTGAAATGGAATCTTCCGCGCTGTACACTTTGGCTGCAAAATACAAGCGCAACGCATTGTCAATCCTCACGGTAAGTGATCACATCCTGACCGGTGAAGAAACTTCCGCTGACGAGCGCCAAACAACTTTCAATGAAATGATTGAAGTGGCGCTGGAAGCAGCTCTGATCAAGTAAATTAGCATGCAGACGACATCCCACTGGCAAACTATCGTCAGTGGGATTTTATGTAGAGGATAGAAAAAGGGGATGGAATCATGAAACATAATTGCCCTGCCTTTTTTGAAACGGCATTTGACGAAGGGTATACGCAAGAGCTGGATGGCTATTTATATCGGTTGTTCCGCCAAGATATGGGCAAGCTTCAGGTGAAAACTGGAAAAATCGTGGCGAACGATCCGTTTGTCATGTTTGAGACGGAACCGTTTGTAGAGGTTTTCCCAAAGGGGAGCTTCTCCGTACAGCTCGCTATCGCGCAAGTTCAATCCCTGTCAAAGGATGAGCAAACGGATGACGCTCTGGAACCAGATGAACGGGTAGCATTGGCACGGATTGTCTTCTCAGAGAAACCTGTTGTGTCTTGGAAAATGGCTGTTTGGGCGGAGTCAGATGTGTCACAGCTTGGCGAAGGTGAATTTTTTGGCTACGGTGTGGATGCGGGTACAGGCTCGTTCATGGATGCAGAAGCTTGCGCGCTTTTGGAACGAGAAATGGAGAAAGACGAGATGTTCTATGAGACGTTGACGAAGAAAATGGATCAAACGTATAAACACACACGGAGTTGGGGTCTAATAGATTTAGCGGAAGGCTGTAATGTTGCCATGTTTTCAACAGGATGGGGAGACGGCAGCTACGCGAGCTATATTGGTTATGATGCCGAGGGACAAATCGCACGTTTGGTAACCGATTTTTACTTGTTGGATTGGATGGGAACGGCTGAAGAATAGAAGTTGGGGGAAACGGGGAAGGAAGAGAGAAGAAAAGCTTATAGACGCCAAAGTAGAGTGCCTCCGGTGGCACTCTTTTTATTGGTTATTTTTTCTTATTTCGTTCGAGGTATTGCGCCAGGTTATTCAAGGTATTTTCATACGATCTTTTTTTCGGTGAAGTGGTGATCGTTTTCGATTTTGGGATTACTTTGGTCATTTGGGGACCTCCGGGCATTTTTAGTTATAGTGATCTTAATTATAATATAAATGAATTTACAATAAATGTAAATAGTGTCTTTTAATTTAAATGAACTTTTTTATTGTAGATGATAAATGACTGAGTGGTCTTATTAGATGATCAGCAGTTTGGTTGCTGTTGTTAATGTCTTATTGTGAAGCTGATAAACATACTGGAAAGCTCCTTATTACTAGTTAGGTTTTTATGAGAGCAAGTTTCGGTAATACATTACATGTATGTCAATTGGCACGGATGGATGGAAAAAAGCTATTTATTTTGCATCATCTTTCAATTAGATCCATGTACGAATGAGTTTGTGACAAGTAGCTTGTAAAAACAGGTGAGTACCTCTTTCAGAAATTATGCATTTCGTATTGAGTCCGATAATATATATTATGTAAACTTATAAAAAGAGCAGAAATCGGCTAGGTGTAAATGTAATGGGATTTTGTTGTCTAGCGACACAAACATGTAATACGAAAATGACACAAACAAGTACACTAGATCATTGGTATACTTGTTTGTGTCGCAGTTTAATTAATGTTTATGAAACGAGCGCAATAATAAGGTAATTAATCATTGTCTGGTGACACAAACATGCTACTAATCAGGTCTGATTTTAGCGTTTATCCCGTATTAAACTCCTTGCAAGGGCCTTAAAGGTTACATAGACAAACAAATGTCGAGGCATACAAAAGTACGTAGTATTCTTTTATAAGGTAGTTATTCGAGAATAGACCCGATATGTATATGTTCCTCTCCCAGTGAATGATCCGTTTTCGTTTCAGTTCATGAAATGGCTCTTTTATGAACTGAAAATTGATAATTTCATTATTTTCCTTTTTTAACTCGCCAATCTCTCTTGGTTTCGATTTAAGGAGCTTTGCGACCGTAATCTAATACGTCTTCTCACCTACCTGGCTCAACCGTGCATGACTGACCTCGTTTTCCAAGCCCCGAATCTGCACGCTGCAGGAAATTTAGCACTTTAAACATTTCGGCTCCTGCAGTAGCTCCCCATCCGTTTGTAGGCGTAGCTACGTTATCCAAGCTCTGTAGAAACTTCATCAGCTCCTCTTCCTCCCGCACCGCTCCTTCGGGGCAAAAAATACCCCCCGTTAGGCACGGAGTTTGCTGTCAGTTGGTGTAAAAGAAAGAGGAGCCGCATCCGCAGCTCCTTTTTTGGTCCACCCGACGGTCCCTGAGTTTATGAAATCCATTTCAAGCCAATCGCGGACACAAGAACCAGGCTGATAATTCACTTTACTTAAATATCAATCCATTTTTCTTGGAATGTAGAAGCAGAACCTCCCACCTGAACATATGTAATATCACCTAAGTGAACAGATACATTTACAGTGATTTCTGAGGAGCTGTTCATTGTATACCCTTGTTCAAAAGTAAAGGTTCTTTCTCTACTTTTTTTCTTGTCATTATATTTTACTAAGTAACAAGCTAAAGCAGCATTTGATGTACCAGTAGCACTTTCTTCAGGAATGTCATATAAAGGTGCAAAGTTCCTACAATGAGCTGTGGAATCATGTAGGGTTTCTAGAGTAAATAAATGATACCCCGTTACATTATACTTTTTACTTATTTTAGTGATTCCTTCCATATCAGGGTCTATTTCTAATAAGTCTTTAAGACTTTTTACAGGTACAATGATGTCGCGTAAGCCTGTAGAAACAATTTGGATAGGCATATTAGGCATTAATTGGTCCTCATTTATACGTAATGATCCTATTATATCTTTAGAAGGAAGTATTTCTAAAAAACTCGGGGGGTTTTGCTGTAAGAAAATCCTGTGATCATCAAAATTTTGTACATGTAGTACCCCCGCTTTTGTTTCCGTGGTATAAATTCCTGGATGTACGATTCTTCTTTGAGCTAGTAAGGAAAAAGTTGCAACCGTGGCATGCCCACATACATCTACTTCTTCATTCGGTGTAAAATACCTAATTTTATAATCTGAATTTATAGAAGGGAATATAAAAGCAGTCTCTGAAAAACCTAATGTACTAGCGATAACTTGCATATCTTTCTCTGTGAGATCTTTCGTATCTAGAACTACTCCCGCTGGGTTTCCCCCTTCTCCGTTTTTAGTGAAAGCAGATAAAACGTATACTTTAGTTCTCAATATATTTTCCTTCTTTCGTAATTTTTACATTAATTATAAAATATAGTTTTCCTTCATGGAATCCAACACGTAATTTCATCTTCCCGTTAAATATTATATCCAACGAATTCCATGTGTGTATTGAATTAGCCTGCTCGTTAGTTGAATGCGAGTCTAATACTTTGTGCTTGCGTAGTTTTTCTTGTCGCCAAATGATTGTCTGTGGAATGAGACATGTCATTTCCTCCATTTTAAAAGGGAAGCCGATCGAACAGCTTCCCTCATCTTAAGGATGTCTTCAATTAGAAAATTTCCGCTACTTGACGCGCTTCTCGGAGCGCCTTTTCCTTGAACTCCTCCGCTCGATTAGCGAACTCTTGCATCCCCTCAACAAAGATGCCTTGAAAATCCGTTACACCTAAAAAGTTCAGAATGGCTTTTATGTGACGGTGCCCCATTTCACAATCTTCGTAGGTCCCCCCTGAGCCAGGCGACAAGATACTTCCAGATGCTTGAATATGAACTGCTTTTTTACCGCCAAGCACAACGGTTCTACTGCCGTCAGAATTATATTTAACCGTCTTTCCTGGAAGGACGATCGCGTCAAGATAGTTCTTCATAACTGTCGGATAGGAAAAATTCCAGATCGGCGAGACAAAAATATATTTGTCTGCAGCTATGAATTGTTCAAGAACTTGGAAAATACGTCCGAGTTTACTTTGCTCCGCAGGCGTTAATTGATCGAAAGACACTCCCTGTCTAAGCTTGTCCCGTGCATCCAATACATCACCATCGTGTTGAGGGAGATCCAGCTTAAACAAATCGAGATGCACGACCTCGTCTTGCGGATGGGTGGAACGGTAAACTTGTAAAAATTCTCTCCCTACTGTCATGGAATAGGAACGCTCATCATCACGCGGGTGAGCTGTAATATAAAGTACGGTTGCCATAAAAAGAACTACCTCCGTTTTCAATGGGCAGCGACTGCCGATTTATTTTTTGGCCAAAACGTCTGCGACTTGACGAGTAGAGATGTTAATCCGGTTATAAAGGTTGGCTGTAGCGATTCCAGCAATAAGCGTAGCCAGCGCCGCTTCATCATAGTGACGGGCTGCTTTTTCGTATACTTCGTCCGGCACAGGCTGGGATTGTTCGTTAAGTCGAGTCATCGACTCACTCAGCGCTAGCGCAGCACGTTCCGCATCGGTGAAATTCGACGTATCGCGCCATGCGGCTACAGCTAGAATTCGCTCTGTAGATTCGCCTGCATTCTTCGCGTTGTTGGAATGAAGATCGACGCAGACGCTATCTCCGTTGATTTGGCTAATACGAAGGTAGGCAAGGAAAAGGGTGCGGGCCGACACGCCGTTTTTCTCGGCTGACGTAAATAAGGCTTTGCCCAACGCCTGCAAGGATTGGCCCACTTCGGGCAAAATGATAACAGGGTTTTTCATTCTGGATTGCATAGGAAACACTCCTTTGATTATCTGAGAGAAGCCCTTAATTCTGCCTCTCACTATAATGACGTAACGAACGGAGAGAGTGTGACCGAATCAGAATCTTCATCAGACAATAATGATAAAGCAGAATTACAGGCGCCAGTGGCTGCAGCGGCACAGCTTTCTTACCATGCACTCATAGGGTCCCACAAGAAAATCGCCGAGCGCCCTCTGCTCATATTTATACTTTCTAATACGTAAAAAAAGTGGAGCCCTCCTCATTTGGAAGCTCCACTTTATCCTTTTCATTATCCCTATTGTTAATCGACTTATATCTGAGGCATAATCTCGTTACATCAGAAAAAGTCATCCTTTCTTTTTTATGTAAGCACAAACTAGGCTCCCTATTACGAAAATTTAGGTACTTGTGATGGCTGAGGCAATCGAGTGATGTCGGAAATACAACAAAATGGAGACAGCTTCTGATCAAAAAGATTCATGTTTAATCATTGTTCTTCTATTTTTTTGTGCTTTTCCCTAATACAATTTCTGCGATTTTTTTCGCATACTCTTCAGCATCAAAAGCCTCATAATTACTTAATACAGCAATAGTCAAACGTTCTTCAGGGAAACGCATAAAGTGTGAACTGTAGCCAGCCCAACTTCCTGAATGTTCCATGTATGGACAATTAAAATCTTTGCCAAGAGACACGCCAAAAGCATAATCTTCATCATCAATAATCATCTGACCATCTGGAGAAGTTTTCGGGCCTACCTCAGCCATTCTCTTTACAAGGTCTTTCCCACCAACCGTACTTGAAGTGAAGTTTTGTCCCCATTTTATCAAGTCTTCCACATTTGAATGCATGGCTCCATCGCCCATATGTTCCCATGGGCTTTCATAGATTTCATATGCCCCTTGCTCGTTCTTCAAGTAGCCACGAGCAACTGGGAAGTTTGTGGGATAGCGATCCACGAACGCTGTGTCGTTCATGTGTAAAGGTTCAAAAATACGCTCCCTCGAAAATTCGCGAAGGCTTTTTCCAATTCGCGACATAAGCACAACCAGGTTCATTGGGTGAGAACTTGTTAAATAATTGGTCAATCGCTGCCTGTGTTGTTTGATTGTGTGTACGATTCATATAAATTCCCTCTCTTTTGAAATTGCTTTAGTTCGTCTACTAATATATCGTCGTCTCCATCGAACACGATCCCTCGGTTGCCTTTAAATTTGAAGTTATCACGGTAAATTTCCCTGAATGTCTCAACCAGACGTCTCTTCCACGGAATCAACTCCATCTGTTTCCGATGCAGTATCCAGAATGAGCTGACGGAGAAAAAACAGCTTCTCCTGAATATTTATTGGATAATGTTCGAATACTGCTGCTACCTTCGTGTTTTCAATCCCGCTCACAAGGATCATCCCTAACATTAATTTTGATAGATGGTGTAAAGGGCTACTTACGTAAAGCAATATAAATTGTCACTTGGTTTGAAGCAGGGCTACAGCTTAGGTAAAATACGTTTCAGATTCGTAAATCTTAACAAAACGTCTGTTACAAGCATGACAACGAAACCAAAGATCATAGCTGAATAATCCGTCATTTGCTGTAAACCCAAGAGCAGCACGCTCCAGCCAAAGATTACCCATTGAATGATATAGATCCCAGTGACATGACTGCTCCAGAAATATATTGGATGTAACAGCTTCTGAAATCCGGCTTTATTTAACTTTTTAACAAAGTAATCAGCTAGAACCATCCATAAAAAGATAAAACTCATCATCAGCAAATGAATAGCCAGTCCACTTCGGTTGTAATCACCTATTGGAAATAGCGGAAACATTGCAGCACCAGCTATCCCTAAAATCAGACATCCCATCAAATATTTTTTCTTGATCTGCTCCTCCAATTTCTGTGTTTGAAGGTGTTTACTTACATACATGCCTAAAAGGAAGTATACCCCCCATGGAAATAAGGGGAATTGAGTATTGGCGCCAGCCCCCCAAAGCGGGTCGAAAATATACAAATCGCTTTTCAATCCCCACCAGTAGGGTGAGATCAGCAGTATGCCCAGGATGAATGCCGGCAGAATGAATGCATGCTCTGCAAGCTTTTTTAAAGCGGAGAAAAAGATCAGTGACAATCCTGCTAATTGAAAAATATCTACCATGAACAAATGTGACATCGCTACCCCCGAATCACCGGCCAATGAAAAAGGAATGGTAAATCGAAGTACATTTAAGACATATCCAAAAGCGAATATTTTACAGCCGCGTATCATATTTTCTGCTACGCTTTTTTTTGAGCGTACTGCGAAAACTCCCATAATAAATATGAATACAGGCGCAGCAGGTGCGGTACCTAATAAAACAAACAGATTGCCCAACAGGGTGTCGCCTTCGCCTGATGTTCTTTCGTGCATGATCATAGCATGCTGCATAATCATAAAAAACACAGCCAATCCTCTTGCAAAATCTAGATAAAAAATACGGTTTGACTCTCCTTGAGCCAGATTTTTCTCCATAACATCTACCTCCGCAGGATTTGTATTCATTTTGACAGGTTGCTCCGACTTTTTAATAGAAGCGTAAACTTTAGGTCAGACCTAATGTCAAGAAAGCCAACGTAAAAAGAAGCCGAGAGAATACGGGATAACTCCCTGCATTCTTCTCGGCTTTTCGCCTTTACTGCCTATCCCGTTTTCACCACAAACTCAATGCTTCCGAGGCCACCCCATTTGGCGCTTACGACATCCCCTTCCCGTAGCTGGTGGGAACCGGTAATGCCCCCGGACAAAATCAAATCTCCCTTGTGCAGCTTGCGCCCTTCGCGAGCAAGCATGTTCGCCAGCATCGCGACCGCGTGGGCTGGATGACCGAGAACAGCCGCACCAGCCCCCAAGTCTTTGAGCTCGCCATTGATCGAAAGAGTAACACCTACCAAATCGAGTTCAAGTTCATCAGGCTTTTTCCATGTCGATCCGATAAACACACGGGAAGACGAAGTGTTGTCGGCAATGACATCTGGTAAGGCAAACTGGAACTGCGCATACCTGCTGTCGATAATCTCAAGTGCGGGAACCACATAGTCAGTGGATGCCAGAACATGAGCCTCCGTGATGCCCGGTCCTTCCAAATCCTCACTCAAAACAAAGGCGATTTCCGCTTCCACCTTGGGATGAATCAATTCATTGATCCGCAGAATGCCGTCCTCGATATTCATATAGTCAAAAATGTAGCCCCGAATCGGTTCGTGCACATTCATCTGCTTCATTTTTGCCTGACTGGTCAAACCCATTTTAGAGGCAAAGATTCGATGTCCCTGCTCAAGCTTGAGGGATACCAGCTCATTTTGAATACGATATCCATCTTCCACTGTCAGCTCGGGGTATTCAGCCGTCAGTTTCACGATCTCCTCCCTATTCAACTCCGCATCCACCAGCTTCTGAGCCAACCTTTTGTACAATAGTTCCGATTGCACGCTGATACCCCCTATCTGATTTTGGAAGAGCTGTTCAGTTGGGCGATTTCCGCTGCGACATCCACAATCATGTCTTCTTGTCCCCCCACGGCCTTTCGCCTTCCGAGCTCGATCAAAATATCCCGGGAGTCGATGCCGAATCTTCTGGCTGCACGCTCGGCATGAAGCCGGAAGCTGGAATAGACACCCGCGTATCCGAGAACCAGAGCGTCTCTGGTAATTTCCTGTGGTACTTGAAGAATCGGCGACACGATTTCCTCTGCTAGGTCCATCATTTTGTACAGATCGACGCCCGTCTGAATGCCCATTCGATCCAGTACAGCAAGGAGAACCTCGGTTTGTGTATTGCCCGCACCAGCACCCAAGCACCGAACACTGCCATCAATCCAGGTCGCACCCTCTTGAATGGCGACGAGCGTATTAGCCATAGCTAAAGACAAATTATTGTGTGCATGGAAGCCAACAGGAATATGTAGACATTGCTTCAACGCCCGGACTCGTTCCCCTGCTTGATCAGGTAGCAGAGCGCCAGCCGAATCGACGATGTACACGACATCGGCTCCATAGCTTTGCATAAGTCCAGCTTGCTCCGCCAGTTTTTCCGGGGCAGCCATATGAGACATCATCAAAAAACCAACTGTCGTCAAACCAAGCTCTTTCGCCCGATAAATATGCTGAGCGGAGACGTCCGCTTCGGTCGCATGTGTGGCGATTCTTGCCATGCCTATCCCTAGCCCTGCAGCTGTCTTCAAATCTTTGATCGTGCCGATTCCCGGCAGCAAGAGCACGCCCACTTTCGCTTGATTACAAACGGAAACGGCAGCCTCGATCAGCTCCAGTTCAGGGGTCCTGGACAGCCCATACTGTAGAGACGATCCGGCCAACCCATCTCCATGGGAGACTTCAATATACGGTACGTTAGCTTCATCTAATGCGCGCGCCACTTCGACTACTTGCTCTACAGTAAACTGGTGATTGATCGCATGGCTTCCATCTCGAAGCGCTACCTCTGTGATCACAATATCACGACTCATATGCGGTTCCTCCTTTCATTCGTGGCTATATACCTGTGCCGATGCCGACAGCATGCTTGGCATATTCCTCTGCTACCTTCACCGCTGTCGCCGTCATGATATCCAGATTGCCTGAATAAGTAGGGAGGTAGTCGCCCGCGCCTTCCACTTCCAAAAAAACGGTGATTTTGTTTTCATCAAAGATCGGTTCTGTGCGCAGGCGGTAACCAGGAACGTATGATTGAATATAGGCAACGGTCTGGTGGATAGCTTTCACGATCGCCTGTCGGTCGGCACCTTCCTCCACTACGGCATAGACCGTATCTCTCATCAGGATCGGCGGCTCCGCCGGATTCAGGATGATGATCGCCTTGCCTTTCTTCGCGCCGCCAATCGCTTCGATACCATGTGCAGTCGTCTCCGTAAATTCGTCGATGTTGGAACGTGTGCCAGGTCCCGCGCTTTTACTGGAAATAGTGGCCACGATTTCTGCGTAACTGACCGGACTCACACTCCCTATCGCATGAACGATCGGAATCGTAGCCTGGCCGCCGCATGTGATCAGATTGATGTTCTTTTCATTCAAATGCGCACCTAGATTCACAGATGGTACTACATAAGGGCCTACAGCAGCAGGCGTCAGATCGATGGCGAACTTTCCTGCCTCCCTGAGCGCCGTGGCATGCCGAATATGTGCATGGGCTGAAGTAGCGTCAAAGACGATATCCGCAAGCTCCGCACCGCTTTCCAAAAACGGTTTTAATCCGCCGTCAAATACGTAGTATCCAGCTGCCTTTGCTCTACGCAGACCATCCGAATCAGAATCGATTCCAATCATGGACGTCAGCTCAAGAACTGGCGACCTTCCCAGCTTGGTCATCAGGTCTGTCCCGATGTTACCCGAGCCCAGTATGGCTACTTTTACTTTCTTCATACAGGCACTCCTTTCCTATTTTTAACTTGCCAAACCTGACTCCTACTGAACCAAGTCCAGCAACCCGTGTGTGAAATACATCGCCAGGCTTAGCTTCAACCGCTGCCGATAACGCACCAGACAAGATGATCTCTCCTGCTTTGAGTGTAATCCCTAATTCGTACAGCTTGTTTGCTAACCACGCCACACAGGATGCGGGATTGCCCAATGCGGCGGCACCCACACCGGTATTGACCAGCTCCTGATTTTTATAAAACGCCATTCCTACCAGAGGAAGATCCAGATCTTGCGGTTTCACGGGATGTCCACCCAGCACATAGAAGCCTGAGGATGCATTGTCCGCAATTGTGTCTTCTAGTTTGATTTGCCAGTTGGCTATACGGCTGTCCACGATTTCCAAAGCAGGCACTACATATTCCGTTGCCATCAAGACATCATAGATGGTTACATGTGGCCCTTCCAGATCGCGTTTCAACAGGAAGGCAATTTCTGCTTCTACTTTTGGCTGAAGGACATGCTCAAAAGGCAGTTCTCCGTTGTTTTCCACGACCATGTCGTCCAATAGATGTCCATAATCTGGCTGTTCTACGCCAAGCAGTGTCTGCATGGCACGAGAGGTCAGGCCGATTTTCTTCCCTGTAATCCTCGCGCCTTCTTTCACTTTTCGTTCAATCGTCTCCAATTGAACGTGGTATGCCTCTCTCTCGCTGATTTGCGGATCCAGTAAAGTGAGTGGCGCTACTCCCACCCCTTCACGACTCACCGCCGCTAAATGATCGGCATATCGTGTGATCTTTTCTATGTCCACACGGTCCCCTCCCTGATTTGCTGTTCTTCTCACTATAATTTCATTGTGACTGTCTTGACCTCGGAGTAGAATTCGAAGCTGTGACGCCCGCCTTCTCGGCCAATACCGCTGTCCTTGGCACCGCCAAACGGAGTTCGCAAGTCACGCACATACCAGCAATTGATCCATAAAAGACCTGACTTCACTCGATCAGCCACGCGATGCGCGCGCCTCAGGTCGTTGGTCCAAACCACTCCTGCCAGGCCGTAAGCCGAATCATTGGCGATCCGAATAGCCTCCGCTTCTGTACGAAATGGAATGATCACGATGACTGGACCGAAAATCTCTTCCTGCGCCACCCTCATTTTGTTGTTACCATCATAGAGAACGGTTGGCTCTAGGAAATTGCCGTCACCCAGCCCGCTGATTCGTTTTCCGCCGTAACCGAGCTTGGCTCCTTCTTCCAGTCCGATCTGGATGTAGTGCTCCACCGTCTCTAAGTGACTGCGGGACACCAACGCTCCCATATCCGTCTCCGGTTCCAGAGGATTTCCCACCTTGATCCTTTGAACAGCCGCCACAAATTTGTCCAGAAACTGATCATATACGCTTTCTTGTACCAACAAACGCGATCCTGCCAGACAAATCTCGCCCTGGTTGCGGAATATTGCCTCGACCGACCCTTTTACCGCTTCATCAAGATCGGCATCCTCAAACACGATATTGGCTGATTTGCCTCCCAGTTCGAGCGATACCGGAATCAAATGCGAAGCGGCATTCTGCATGACGGTCTTGCCAGTGTTTGATTCTCCCACAAAAGATATCCGGCGCACATGGGGATTCGTCGTCATCGCAGTTCCGACAGTCCCGCCCGGACCAGTCAGGATGTTGAGCACGCCAGGAGGCAGACCTGCTTCATTGGCAATCTCTCCAAGCATCACCGCCGAGAGAGGCGTGTACGAGGCTGGCTTTACAACGACGGTATTTCCCGCTGCTAAAGCCGCCGATGCTTTCCATGTCATCTGCATGAAGGGCAAATTCCATGGAATGATCAGACTTGTCACACCTGCCGGAGCATATTTGGCGTAGGACATAAAATGGCGCATTTCATAATGCTCGTGGACCATGTATTTAGCCATTTCGGCAAAAAAGCGCAAATTGGCCGCCGCCCTCGGAATATCGAAGCCCCGACTTTCTTTGATCGGTTTGCCGACATCGAGCGTCTCCACCAAAGCGAGTTCATCCACACGCTTCATCACCAGGTCAGCCATTTTGCAAAGAATCTTGGCGCGCTCATCTACAGACATCTCACTCCAAACACCTGACTCAAACGTACGCTGGGCCACGTCGATCGCTCTTTTTACATCCTGCTCACTTGCATTAGCCACAGAAGCCAGCTTGAGATTTGTCGCTGGATTGATCGTCTCGAAGGTTTCACCGGAAACAGCGTCCACATAATCTCCGTCTATGAATAGCTTGGCGTCTTTTCGTACTTGGTTTTCCTTGGCAGTCTGACTCATGGGAATCCTCCTAATTCTCGATTTCCAAGATCATCTCTACTTCTACGGCGTTATTTAGCGGGAGCTGTGCCATCCCTACAGCGGACCGCCCATGCCTGCCTTTCTCTCCAAATATCTCCACCAACAAATCGGATGCCCCATTCATGACTTTAGGCTGATCTATGAAAGCTGGGTCGCTGTTAACGAATCCGAGTATTTTGACCACTCGTTTGACTCTCCCCAGTTCCCCTAGCTCATGTTTGGCAACAGTCAGCAGATTGAGCATGCACTGCCTGGCAGCTAGGTAGCCTTCCTCTATCGTGACATCCTGTCCTAGCTTCCCTCGATATTCGTTTGTCCCTTGGCCTGCCAGAAAGAGGAGATTGCCCGCTTGGACACAACCGACATAATTACCGGCCGGCTGTCTCGGTTCGGGCAGGACTAGGCCCATAGCCTGTAAACGTTGTTCCGGCGTTTCAGTCTGATGCTTCACAGTCCGTTCATCTCCTTTATGTTCAGGAAGCAAAGCGCGTTTTCACCCAGCAACGCCCGCTTCTGTCCGTCAGTCAGCTCCAAAGTATGATCGATGACTTCCCCGGGAGGTGTTTCACGAAGCAGGAAGGGATAGTCCGATCCCATTATGATTTTATTATCGCCAAAGCGCTTTATCATGTATTGGATGTTCAGTGGGTCGTACGTCAAGGAATCAAAGTAGAATTGTTTCGCGTACACACTAGGCGGTTGATCGGTCAGACGCAGATGCGGCCATACCTTCCAGCCTTGGTCCAGCCTGGGTAGAATATAAGGAAAAGAGCCGCCGCCATGGGCAAAGCAGATTTTCAGGCGCGGAAACTTCTCGATCACGCCTCCCAAGATAAGACTTGCTGCGGCAAGCGCTGTCTCGCTTGGCATCCCGACTGTGTACATCAGGTTGTGCCGCGGCATCCGTTCTCTGCCCAGCGTCTCCCATGGATGTACGAAGAGTGGCACATCCCATGTCTGACACATATCAAAAAAAGGAATCAGTCCCGGGTCATCGAGATTGTTGCCATTTACATTGGTACCGATTTCGATCCCTCTCAGGCCGAGCTCGTGCATGCAGCGATCCATTTCCCGAATGGCTGCCTCGGTGTCTTGCAATGGAACTGTACCCAGTCCGATGAAATGATTCGGATGTTGGTTGACCGTCTCTGCGATAAAATCGTTTTGAATCCGCGCCATCACTTCCGCTTCGGCTGCCGGGGCCCAGTAGGAAAACGTGACCGGAATGGGTGACAGCACCTGCATATCCACGCCTTCCCGCTGCATGTCATGAATCCGTTTTTGGGGATCCCACACTTGATCCGTCACTTCGCGAAATACTTTTCCCCCGACCATGATATTTGCCCCGCATGTGCAAGTGCGGTGCAGAACTGGCCAGCGCTCTCCTTGAAAGCGCTCAGCCAGGTTGGGAAGATCCTCTGGAATAATGTGGGTATGAAAGTCTACTCGCATTTCCACTCACTCGCTTCCGGAGACATAACCTGCCCGCATTTTTGGCATGTTCGCAGCTCCAGATTGCTGTTGAATCCTTCGATCGCCTCTTTTACCTGCACCTCAATGTTGGTTAGTTGAATCCGTACGCGGTGCATTTCGTGGTCGCAGTTTTCGCAGAACCAAGCAAAGTCCTCCAGTTCTCCCTCATCTCTGTTGCGCTCAATCACGAGTCCGATCGTATCCGCGATCCGGTGAGGGGAATGCGGGACATTTGCAGGAAGAAGGAACATTTCGCCTTCTCTGACCGTAATGATCTCACGCTTCCCATCCGGATTGATGATCTCTACGAAGCAATCACCCTTGAGCTGGTAAAAGACTTCCTCGGATGGATCAATGTGAAAATCCCGCCGCTTATTCGGCCCTCCTACTACCATTACCATTAGTTCTGCATCTTTCCAAATCACCTTGTTATTAACCGGTGGCTTGAGCTGATCGATGTGATCCTCGATAAACTTCCACAAATGGATAGGTGCCAATGTACGCATGCTCTATTCCCTCCTTGTTTTTACTTGTTTAAAGAATCTGCTCCGTCTGCGATGTCGATTTGGCAGCAAAAACGCTGAGCGCGTCATCCACCATCGTGCATGCATGAGACTTCTTATAATTGTTGTAAAAAATCGCCAATTTGCGCACCGGATCACCAGTATAGTACCGCTCGTATTGCAGCAAACGCTGTCCGAAGGCTTCCCCGCACATGTCCCACGCGAGCTTAAACAGGCGAACCCGCTCTGTACCGGTGATACCCTCCCGTCCGGCATAAAACTTTTCCATATCCTCCTCCAACTCGGGATGCTCCATATCACTGTCAGTCGGGGACATGAGCAATCCGCCTGCTCCAATAATTTGAATGACTTCGATCGCCCGTGGGTACAGCTTCGGAAGCAGTCCGCGAATGGTTTCGAGCTGTACGTATCCCGGCATGAGCTCGCCCGACGGCAAAGTCTCGTAGTCCAGCTCAGCTGTCCTTAGGAGCGCTCTGACCGATTCCAGCGATTGCGCTAGCTCCCCGAGATTGTTTTGGACATTCGGATAGACGTCTACCCCGATGGAGTCTGCAAGCCGCATGGCAACTTCCGTGGCAAATTGGAGCTTCAACAGTCCTCTCACCCCTGTCTGGTGCGCCGGCTGCTGTCCGATTCCTGTCTTTGGATAAAGCAGGTTGGCTGCTTCTACATTGTTGTACAGGAATAAGCGCTCCCAAGGTACGAGTACGTCATTAAAGACAAGAAGAGCATCCATTTCTTCGAAGCGCGATGCCAAAGGATGGTCGTAAACGGAACGAATTCCATCCTGCATAGGCTCTCTACAAATGATGCGCAAGCCCGGCGTGTTAATCGGAATGGCAAATGCCAAGGCGTATCGCTCATCTCCTGGCTTGAACCCAGGGAACGAATAAATGATGACTTCATCCGTGATCGGCGCCAGTGTCGCAAGCATTTTCGCTCCTTTGACAATCAGCCCTTCCGGCGTCTCTTCTACTGCTCCCAAATGGGTGTACACATCGTTTTGTTCGTGCGAGGACTTGCTGCGGTCATTTTGCGGATTGATAATCGCATGCGTTAAAAACAGGTCTTGGTCGCGAACATCCTTGTAATAATTTTTCACGTTTTCCGCCCACTGCGGATTGTACTTTTCCAAGAAAGACGCATTGCTGTATAGCGACGTCAAGACGACATTGAGAAAATCCGGCGTTCTTCCCATCAAGCCAAAAGTGGCTTCCGCATAAGCTTCGTACAAGGCTCGTTTCGCCTGCAATTCCTCAGGGGTCTTTGCAACGAGAAAGGCGTTGTTCACACGCTCGCCGGTCTCCTGACAAATATGGGTAATCTTCTCCTGGTACTTCTCGTCATGCTGCATGTCATATAGTTTGGCTATTTCATGAATCGGCTGTCGAAAAACAGCTTCCTCACATACATTTGTCACCTTGCGGCCTTGTAGCCAAATCTCCGGTTGCCGTGATTTCAAGCCCCGAATGTATTGGTCACCTGTACGGATCCCCACCACAATTCCTCCTTGTTGTTTTTTGTTGAATCGATTTTGTTCTTAAACCGCATTATAGTGTCTGGCTATTCTGAAAAATGTAACCCACTTAACATCACAGCTGAAAAATATAAAATGCTTCTCACCTGATTCACGGGCCACTGCGGATATGTAAACGAATTAACATCAATTCTGTTTTTCTTTCGAATGCACGTCATTTTCACGTTGAAATATTGGTAAGGAGCTTTTTATTTTCATATAATCAAAAGTAGTAAGTTCAGAAAATTAAGACTTAACCTTGGATGGATGCTTGGAAGAGGCAAGATCATTGATGAGGAAAGGAGCGGTGAAGATGGTATCCCCTTTTGAAACAGATTTGAAATGGGAAACCCTTTTAGAATACGGCAACCGTCAATTTGTGAAAGGAAAAACAGCTATCTATAAGCAAGGGACGATGGGAGAAGGTTTTTATTATCTTCATAAGGGATTAGTCAAGATTGTGACCTCTACCTTCAAGGGGAAGGATCGCCTGGTGAACATCGTAGTCCCTGGTCAAATCATGGGACTTCAAACGATGGATCAACAACCCCATTTCACCACGGCTATTGCTGTAAAAAATGCAGTCGTCTACCATTTCTCCTGTTTGCAATTCCTCGAAATGCTGAAGGTACGCCCTGAACTCTTGTCTCTTTTCACCCAAACCATCAATCAAAAAATGCGGATTCTTCTAACCGCCATCAACATGAAGGCACTGACTTCAGAAGAACAAATCGCTCGTCTTTTGCTCAACATTTGCGAAGACTTTAAAAACCACGAGGTTCCCCTCACGCAACAAGAGCTTGCTGAATGTGCTGGCCTCACCCGTATCACTGTCTACAAGATCCTGAAGACATGGAAGGAACATGGCATCATTGAAATCAAAAACCGATCCTTTGTCGTCAAACGCCCAGATATGCTGAAGCCTCCACAACTTACGGCACACACTGCTCGCACAGTGTAAGCCTATCCATGTGAAAGGTGGTCACAATGGCCTGTCTCCGCTATCAGTGGACCCCGTACCTCATGTATGGCAAGAAGATCGAAATGGGAAAACATACAACTATCTACCATCAAGGCGATGTGGGAACTGGATTTTATTATCTAGACAAAGGGAGCGTAAAGATCACTCTCTTATCTGAGAACGGGCATGAGCGATCTATCGATTACATTCCCACAGGTGGGTTGTTCGGGGAGCACGGCGCTTATAACGGCTCATACCTGACATCAGCCATAACTACTTCTCTTTCCGTCATTTACTTTTTCTCCGACGAGGTCTTATCGCGCGTATGCCAAGACCACCCACAGTCGGCAGTGATCTTCACCAATTCACAAATCTATAAGCTCCGTCTCCTAGCTGAAATCATCGCGTTCACTGACAGTCCGATTGAGCTTGCGATGGCTAATTATTTGCTCAAACTGATAGCTGTGCATGGAAATAATCATATCCCTATCGATCAGAAGTCTTTTGCACGCTATATTGATACGTCTCGCATTACGGTGAACAAGACTTTGCAGAAATGGCGACAGCAAGGCTTGATTGAGCTATCTGAGCGTAGTGCCATTCGAGTTGTGGATATAGAGGGATTGCGTGAGATTTATTCTCGCATCCAATGTAAATAGGGCGAGGCCTAATCAGGCTCGCCCCTCTGCATTGAAAATAACCCTTGAAACTCTTGATACAGCACTGTTCGACGCTGCTTAGAGCAGATGCATCTTGGCTTCTGCCTCGTCCCACGGCACCGAGTAGCCTGCTCCCTTGGCGCAAAAGATCGAGGAGGATGTATAAACCGGATCTGCATCCTTTTCATAGCTCTTCCTTTCAATCACTTCCTCCGCGTTATGGCAGCGATCGTATCCGCCAAATACACAGCGGATGCTGCCTCGTCCATGCGTGAAAGAAGCGAATTCGGTGCTGTAATTCATGAATGTTGCTACGGGCACCCTTCCCGTAATGACCGCATGCGTATCCGACATTTGCGGTGGCTCGAATGAACCTGAGGCGCGCTGAATATCCGAAAGTACCCTCCCCATCTCGTTCATTCCCACCTTTATTTTGAAGTCATAATAGGGTTCTAACAGCATATTCTCCGCTTTCTCCAGCCCCTGCCGCAGCGCGCGGAAGGTGGCCTCACGAAAGTCGCCACCATGCGTATGTTCGTTGTGCGCACGGCCTCTTAGGAGCGTAATTTTCATGTCGGTGACCGGCATGCCTGTTAATAGCCCATGATGCTCCCGTTCGTAGAGATGAGACTGAACCAAATTCTGGTAGTTATAACTCAGTTCATCAGGATGACATATGCTAGTGAAGTGAATCCCGCTGCCTCGCTCTCCCGGTTCAAGCAGGAGGTGCACTTCCGCATAATGCCTGAGTGGCTCGAAGTGTCCATATCCCGTCACAGCAGACTGTATTGTTTCTTTATACAAGATTTCCGGTTGGCCGAAAGAGACAACGAAACCGAAGCGTTCCTTTACAACCTGCTCCAGCACTTCTAATTGGATCAGACCCATGACGCGAATGTGAATCTCTTGCAAGCTCTCTTCCCAAACCACATTCAGAGACGGATCCTCCGCATTCAGAATGCGAAACGCACTGAGCACTTGCTGCACGTGAAGCGAACCGTCAAACTGTACTTTCGACTGTAGTGTCGGCTCAGTCTCATAAGCAAACTTGTCTGAGTAGAGCCCCACCCCTTGTCCAGCCTCGGCCTCGGACAAGCCGACGACCGCGAACAAATCGCCGGCAGTTACTTGGTCAACCGAGTGTGATTTCCTACCATTAAACAGTAAGATTTGTGTAATCTTCTCTTCGTATCGAAGTCCACCGCTTTCATAGCTAAGCAGCTCCCGTACCTTCAGCTTGCCGCTCAGCGCCTTGACGAATGTTAGCCTCAACCCGTTTGCTGCGTGTCGAATTTTATAAATGCGCCCCCCGAACGGAGCCGTCTCGTCATAAGACGCAGTCGTCAACAAGGATAGTTGATTCAGGAACTCTACAACGCCATCATCCTGCAGTGCCGAGCCGCACGCGCAGGGGAAAAGACTCCCCTCTCGTATCATCTCCTGCAAGGCACCCAGCCAAAAAGCTTGATCGTCCCTTTCCTCTATGAACGCTTCTAGCAGTGCCTCGTTCCGCTCCGTCATCATCTCCCGTAGCTCCTCACCAACGATACCGTTGGCGAAGTTGTCCTTGACGGAACAGACATTCCCTGTCAACTGACTGCGTATCTCCTCTTCCGTCCTACTGGCATCCGCGCCTATGCGATCTGTTTTATTGATGAAGAAAAATGTTGGTATCCGATGTTTGCGCAACAACTGCCAGACTGTCTCGGTATGACCCTGGACACCTTCTACCGCACTGACAATCACGATCGCATAATCCATTACCCCGATCGCCCGTTCCATCTCGGAAGAAAAATCGACGTGTCCAGGCGTGTCGATCAAATAATAAACGTCGCCCTTATGGTGCATAACCGCCTGATCGGCGAACACGGTAATGCCTCTTTTCCTCTCAATATCGTGGCTGTCCAAAAAGGCATCTTGATGATCCACCCGGCCCCGCGACCGGATACTGTTCGTATGATATAGCAACTGTTCGGCGAAAGTAGTCTTGCCCGCATCCACATGGGCAAACAAGCCGATCGTTAGACGCTTCATGTTATCCCTCTTCCATAGCTACTCGACTGCAATTTCTTTTTTCATTAAAACATAAAAATTGAGAAGAAGAATAGGCTTGCCAGCTTGAACCATGCGTGCGTTCACCTCTCTTGGAATGAATGTCAAGTTAACGTCAAGCTGTTGTGTTTTTCGAAAAGTGCCTGTAAATTCATTCCGCTTACCTCCCAAATGCTATATCTGCCATCATTTTTGCTGGTCGTCGTTCGCGCTAGTAATCCATACCCGATTACAAAATCACAGAACTGCGTCGCCTCTTTCCTTTTGCAGATAGAGCATGGATATTTAGGCGTTTTCAAGACTTCAACCATGTTCTATCCCTCCCTGGGTACAAACGTAATGTTTTGATAAATGAACTGCTTTCTTCACGCAGGAATTTTCCACCCCCCTGTCCTATTTATTCAGGTAAAGGAGATGATCTGATGACTGAAGTAAAGAAGATCGGTTATAAGAAGTTGATTCATCAAGCTTTCCTAGACCTAAAAAACAGTGGTTCTTTTGACGAGGCTACCTTTTATAGAAATTTCCGTATAGTGCATGCATTCCATAATCTCGCAGAGTTTATCGTCGTAGATTTTGTTGGCTTCAATGAAGATGAATTTTGGTCTACAGTCGACGCATTAGCCTCTCAATTTGATTTGCACCATTACAGAAAAATTTTCGATGAAGCCGTTATGGAAAGGTGAAGTTCCAAGTTTTCTGATGTCTTTTCTTTGGAGCGATCGAAGAACGATGAGTCCAAAATTCTCCTCACATGCTAGAATGATTTTTCAGACCTTGAATACACTGAGATAACACCCACCAAAGAAGGTGAATCATTATGGCTTATCTCGTTTTTGATCAGCGCTATGACAACTTATCTCTCAGACCTGGATATCCTCAACGTGTTCTAAATATTCCTACGATAACAACAGGGTATAATCAACAAATTAAATTTGATTCAATGATAAATGTTGAATTAAGTCTGGGAATCGGCTCAGACTACATATTGGTTATGTATCTTGCCTTGATTGAGTCTAATCAAACTTCAAGGCAAGTGATTACAGAATTGTTTGTTAGAAAGGTGAATACTCACGTCGTCACTGTACCACTATCTTTTACCATTAACTTTCCGATCAATTTAAATTGGGTACATTTAGTGTCATCTGGATCTCACAATTATTATATCGAGATGAATGTAGGGGAAGCGGGTAATCTCTCCAATGTCAAAGTTGGATATAGATCTCTAAGCGCTCTTGTACTTCCATAAAAGTTATTTAAATAAGTACCGATGTGTTAATCATCTGAATCTGATCCCCCGACTTTTAATTCACCGCTATTATGGTCTACATAGATGCGAACGAGTACCTGTTCATCCTATGAAATACTTTCACTGTAGAGCGTCATAGTAAATCAAACGATTCATCATCGCCGTATTGGTTGATAACTTCATCAACAATACCTACGGCGTTGAGTTTCCGGAGCACTTCCTCGTTATTTTCGACCAGGATATACGCAGATTCGCCACCTTCACTATCAACGACTTGCAGGCTGTTCAGAATGTCCAAAAATGCTTGTCTATTCATTGCACTTTCCTCCCTAACTAATTTGTCACTAACATGATTACTTAGTTATTCTGAATTTTGACTAACGCTTTCTTGTAAATTGCCGTATCAATTAGCACATTTTCATTTACTATAGGCTCGTATCAGTTGCCAAGCTTCCCCCATTTGCATGCTCTATATCATGCAGAGAGAAGCGAGGTGATTAATATGACTGATGTAGTAGTAATCCTATTCAGACGTATCAGAGTGAATGGCGTACGGAGGCGAATTATTCGCGACGTTAGCATCATTGGAAGTGCCGCACCATGCAACCGATTTTTAATGATTGGTAGACGTGTGGGTCCAGCTGCACGTTGTCTCTTGAATAACGGGTTCCAACGTGTGTTATCAAGAGATAATGTTTTGGTGTTTATCCGAGTAAGATAAATGGGTCCGTATGAAAACGGTAACTAATAGGGTTACCGTTTTCTTTTGTTACAACATACACAACTTGTTTTGTCATGTTGAACCTCTCATGCTCTTTATGCGTGAGGTACGGTTTATAACCACTAGAAATCCTTCTCTTCGTAGTTTGTCAGAAAAAGGACCCACCCTATCAGAATCAGGATGAGTCCTTTTATAGTTAAGGGTTGCTAAATCTTCCTGCTCTCCCTACTTGGGTCTCTGAGCAGCTTGTTTTTACTTCAGAGCTTCTTCAAACACAGATTCTATTTGATCAACCTCTTTCGACACCGCGAATAAAATAAACTGCCCTTTCGTCTTCAAAACATGCTTTTCGATAAGAAAATACTCTTCCGGGCGATAGTCTTTGAATTTGATTGTTTGGGCCTCGATCCGTTGTTGTATCTTCTCTTTTACATTTTCGCTGTCGCTCGCATCTTTGACTTTGATAACAGCCAGTTCATCCGCTTTCACATTGGAGGAAGCCGTGTACAGGATGAAATCATCCACTTTTCCTGCCTCGATCTGATACAATTTTTGCAGTTTCTCCAGATCCCCTTGCTTCATATCCTGAAAACTTACCGTTTGTTGAATTCTTTCTCCCACTTCTGCGGCCGAAAGTTCTCCGGAAGTCACGTCGTCATTGGAGCATCCGACCAACATTCCCATTCCGATAGCAAACATAAGCAGTACAGACAAAAATCGCTTCATTACATTCACTCCATGATGTTCAGAATAGAGGTGTCTTCAAAAAACGTTTTGACGTTGTAAAGGAATAGCATGTCATGAAACTGCCGATCTTGTATGAGCTTTGTTACGGATCCCTCATAATATCGAAGGTCAACGACATCAATCTCTGCGAAGTGTTCGGCTAAAAAGGGAATCAGGCTATTGGCGTATGAATCTTTCATTACCAGCAGCTTTTTCCCTTCCGGATGGCCGGTTGTGATTCGGACCAGTGCATGGTTGCCGTTCAGAAATACTGCATACTTATCCTTTTTGGCCAGATTGTCCATCTGATATATGGAAGCCGCGGTACGGCCTTCGTCCACGTACTCCACCTTCTTTTTGCTTTCCTCTTTCGGCAGATAAAGATCGATACGATCAGGCTGCAGATGACGGAAGCCGCTCTTCGAATAGAGCGATCCGTAGAATGCATCGGTCACCTGCCGGATGTTGAACGCAGCTTCGTCTTTTGGAACAATCCCCATCTGCTTGCACAACACCCGATAAGCATAATAAGCGCCTTTGCTCGTCCAATGATGATCCGTTTTATAAAAAATGGCTTCTTCGCGTCTGGCAAACAGCGCGGGATAGACATCAACGAAGCGAATATCAGGTGGAAGCAATTGCCGAACTCGATTCAGAGCCGCATGTTCGTCGCCAATTGGTGCGTAGGAGGGCAGTTTATCCCGAAGCAACGCGGCGGCGGTCGGTACCAGCATGAAGTACTTGCGAAGGTCAGGCGTTGTCTGGTGAATCGAATGGATGGCCTGAACTCTGTCATTCACCTCGGCGTCCAGCGGCGATGAGAAATGTTGAATTAGGTACCCATCCTTGCCCATATAAACACCGTTGCTGTCCTTTTTGCCCATAACACGATCCGCATCCGTTTTTAGCCCGATCCAAACGTCCCGAAAAGCAAATTGATCGGTGATATAGGTCTCGTAATCAGAAGTGAACTTCCCCGCCAGCAGTGATCGCAGTGAAAATGGCGGCTTCCTCTCGAGCACCCTGTTTTCCGATTCCGAGAACGCCTGATCAGGGGTCAGTATGTTCAAAACAGCCACCATGAGGATAAACAGCAAGAACAACAAGCCCGTCACTGCTCGTGTCCGTTTGTCATAGGTGGTCAAGATCGCTCCCTCCCTCTCAAAACCGAAAATATAAGAATGGATTGTAATCCTCAAAGACCAAATAAGCGGAAGACAAAACCAAACTGATGATAGAAAGTGCCAAAGCAGCGATCATGCCTACTGAATTCCATCGGGCTTTCACCTGCTCCAATACTTTGCGGGGCAGAGGTGTCGCGCACAAGGCCAACAGAACGAGCAATCCCCCATACGTCGTCAGGTCGTAGAGTGCCTGGCGATCCGCCCATTCGTGTGCCCCGAAACCAAACATCGCACTGATGAACATCCACGCGGAAGGCAAATGTTCGAATTCAAAAAAGACCCACCCGACAACGACAATCAGCAGCGTGTAGAGATGTCCTGCCCAGTTCGGCCAATGCTTCAGCCATTTCAGCAAAAACAGCTTCTCAAACACAACGAAACAGCCGAAATACAAGCCCCATACGATAAAGTTCCAGCTCGCCCCATGCCACAGACCGGTTAAGAACCATACAATCAAGAGGTTACGGAACTGCTTGCCCAAGCCCATTCGGTTGCCTCCGAGCGGAATATAGACATACTCCCGGAACCAGGAACCGAGGGAGATATGCCATCTGCGCCAAAATTCTGTGACGCTTCGTGAAATATACGGATACCTGAAGTTTTCTGGGAATTCGAAACCAAACATTTTGCCGAGCCCGCGCGCCATATCCGAATACCCGCTGAAATCGAAGTAAATTTGAAACGTAAATGCCAGGATGCCGAGCCACGCGGAAAGGACAGTCAAGTCCTCCATCGGCGTCGACTTCACATTGGTCCATAGCAGTCCGATATTGTTGGCGAGCAGCACTTTTTTGGCCAATCCCCGGATGAACCATTCCGCTCCTTCTCCGAACCGCTCCAGTGTCACTTTACGAAAGACCAGTTGCTCCGCGATATCTCCATATTTGACGATTGGACCTGCGACCAGTTGAGGAAACATCGTGACGTAAGTGCCGAAAGCGACGAAATTTCGTTGTGCTGGCACTTTTCCTAGGTATACATCCACTACATAGGACATCGTTTGGAACGTATAGAAGGAAATACCGACGGGTAGTGGCAGATCAGCCACCTGTATATGCAGACCGAATAGATCATTCATATTTTGAACGACAAACCCGGCATATTTGAAGAAACCGAGAATCGCCAGACTGCCACAGATGGAGCCGAACAACACTGCTCTGGCGATCGGCTTGCGGTGACTGTACTTGTCGATCACAAGCCCGTTGATATAATCAAATACGGTTGTAAAAATCATGAGGATGATATAGACCGGTTCGCCCCATGCATAAAAGATGAGGCTCGATACGAACAGAACAGCATTTCTCAGCTTCTTGGGCGACAAATAATAAACGAGCAGCACGGCGGGCAAAAATTGAAACAGGAAAATCAGACTACTGAATACCAATGTTGCTTTCCTCCCGCGCCGTTATTTTACGCTCTTTTTACGACCCAGCTCATCTTTTACGTAATCGAGCAGGATCGGATAAAATTTGGCTTGGAAATGAATGCCGTCCGCATCGTACATGTCAGGATGATCGACCGCAATTGACGACACATCGATGTATCCGACTTGTACCTTACTTGCCAGCTCTTTCAGTCCCTTATTGTAGTCCCCGATATTTTGATAGCGGGGTTCCGTTTTTTCTGCCTTTTCCGTAACCGGGGTAACGGATAACATCGTGATGGACGCCTCAGGAAGCCTTTCTTTGATGCGGTCGATCAATTGGGCGTAGTACGACAACGAATATTCCTTGGGATGATCGGTCGGCCATAAAATGTCGTCCGAACCCAGTTGGATAAAAATATGCTCGGGCTTTCGCTTGACTAATTCGTCCACATCTTCCAGCGCGAATTCAGCCGTTTTCCCTGCACCTGCCAGCACGTTCTCCTCTTTCAGCACATCATGGTAAGACAATCCCTCCGTAATCGAATCTCCGAGAAAAACGCTTGTTTGATACTGTGATGCATATGAGGTTTGCTCCGGAGTGGAGATGTCCCCGGCCTGCCTGGTAATCTCGGAAGCGGTTGGTTGTCCATTGGTGCCACATGCCGCAACCGATAAGGCGACCATTGCGAACAGTGTAATACCCATCATTTTCCTTTGCATTTTCATCTTTCCCCTTTCTTCTTGAACAAGGTAAAGAGTAATCGTCGGAGATCAAGATCAGATGCAGATCGTGTGCAGATTGGGTAGAAATGCAATAAAAAAAGTGCAGAACCGAAGTTCTACACTTTCTTTTTCTTCAATTCAAAATAGAACAAGACGCCATCCTCCGTATTCGTTACTCCATAGAACGCCCCATGGAGTTCTAGTATCTGCTTGGAAATAGCCAGGCCTAATCCGGTTCCTCCGGTCGAACGGTTGCGGGAATGCTCGCCTCGGTAGAAACGATCCCATATCTTCTCCAGCTGCTCGGCAGGAATCTGGACGCCTTTGTTTTCGATGCAGATCTTGACAGCATCCTCCCCTTCAACCGTCGAAATGACAATATCCTCTTGTTCCGGCGTGTAGCGTATGGCGTTTGTCAGGAAATTCACGATCACCTGCTCGATTCGATGCTGATTGGCGATGACTTCAACTGGGGATAACCGATTGTGCAACTGCAATTGCTTGCCGGCGAGGTCTGGTGCCAACTTTACGCAGATTTGCTCCAGTAGCACATCAATCCGGAACGAATCCATCTGCATTCTATACGTACCGGATTCATATTTTGCCAACTCCAACATATCCGCAACCAGCAGGTTCATCTTCTTCACTTCATCTTCCATCGCAGCAAAATAGTAGTCCCGCTTCGGGCTGTCCGCCTTATCCTTCAAAATGTATAGGCAGCTTTCCATGACGCTAAGCGGAGTTTTCAGCTCATGCGACACGCCAGCTATAAATTCTTTGCGCGTTTGCTCCAGCCGCTTTTCTTTCTCAATATCCTGCTCCAGCCGGACAATATGGTCATGTAGCATATCCGAAAGCCGATTAATATTCCGTGACAGGCTGCCGATTTCATCCTCTGTTTTGATCGGAATTTTTTCAGAGAAATCCAGCTTGGCCATTTTTTGCGTCATGTCGTCCATGCGGAGCAAAGGAGCTGCTATTCTGCGGGAATAATAGAAGGAGGCGAGCAGAACGAGCAGCAAGGTACCTGCAATGATGTAACCGTAATAACTTCTCATGATCCCCGCTGCTTCGTTTACGGGCTGCAGCGATGTCATGGCGAACAAATAGGTGGGTTTCCCTGTTTGATCGGTCACGCGCTCAACGAATATTTTGTAATCGATATTGTTTTCTTTGTAGTCCGTTATGGTGCTCGTTTGCTCCCTATCATCTCCGTATAGAAGATCCGCTTGAAAAGCTTTCACCCGTTCAAGAAATAAGCGGTTCGTATAGCGGGATACATCCGCGCCTTGCGGTGTCCGGACCTGTGTGATGGTTCCGCGCACCAAAACGCTGGGATAACGCTCATGGTATTCGGTTGGACTCTTGAATCTCGGGACGACCTCATACTCTTTTTTGACGAGTTGCTGATTCTCCAGTCGATCTTCCTCTCTGAGATTGGAGACACTCCTCCCGATCCGCTGCGGAAACAAATGATTATCGATCATGATCCCTTCCATGGCAATTTGTTGCCCCGCTTTAACAAAGGTATCGATGAAGGGGTTATCGGTGCTTACATCCTCCACATCCATGACCGTGTACAGCGGAACGACAATCGACTTGCCAGAAAAAGCAGGGGGGGCGTCCGAGTGCTCCAGACGGACCTCCATCTGGAAATCGTTCGTGTATTTTAAATAGCCTCTATCATCCAATCGAGCAAGCCAGGCATTCGTCTTTTGATAGAACTCCTGTTCCTTCCTGACTTCATCCTGGGAAGCTCCGGCATGATTCAACTCGTTTTGCCGATAGGATTGAAGGGCTTCCTTCACCTTTTCTACCTTTTGATGCACATAATACTGCTCGAAAAATACGGTTTGTCCGATAAAAATGCTCGCAATCACAGACAGGCATAATCCTGTCGTGAGCAGAAACAGCTTGCGTACAATGCTTGTTCTCATGGCCGGTCCTCGAATTTATAACCGGAACGAACAACTGTGACGATATGCTTCGCATGCTCTCCCAGCTTGGAACGCAAATTCCGAACATGGCTGCTGAGCGTTCGATCCTCGCCGATAAAGTCGTAACCCCAGATTTTTGTAATGAGCTGTTCTCTG
Organism: Brevibacillus sp. NPDC058079; assembly: GCF_042885155.1. NCBI lineage: Bacteria > Bacillati > Bacillota > Bacilli > Caryophanales > Paenibacillaceae > Brevibacillus > Brevibacillus sp. NPDC058079. The sequence goes on along the minus strand of NZ_JBHVSO010000001.1, from coordinate 1,044,994 downwards.
GTGAGGATGATGCCTTTGTTTTTCATCAAGTAGGCCAAAATTTCGAATTCCGTGTGAGTCAGGCTATAATTCTTTCCCTCAATCGAGAGGGTTCGAGACGGCAAGTGAATCGTAATCCCGCCGCCGGACAACATATCCCCCGGTTCGCGCATTTGCCGGTTTTCCAGCAACCGTTTGGAGCGTGCCAGAAGGATGGGAGGACTGCACGGTTTCACCACATAATCGTCCGCCCCGAGCTCGAATCCAAGCAACGTGTCATCCTCATCCGAACGAGCTGTTAACATCAGAATGGGGACGTTGGAGACTTTGCGAATGCGTCTGCATACTGACCACCCGTCCAATTCCGGCAGCATAACGTCCAGAATGATCAAATGCACTTCATGCTCTTGAAATAACGTCAGCGCCTGACTCCCGTCCCCCGCTTCCAGCACTTCGTATCCCTCGTCCATCAAGTATTCCTTCATAATCTCTCGCAAAACCTGTTGGTCTTCCACAATCAGTATCGTTTTCGTCATGCTAATGACCTCTCGTCCTCTATCTCTCCAAAAGATATTTTTTAGAATGTTATCATGACTTTGGGGTCATCACAATATGGGCAGTATTGCCGAAGGTCCTAGAGGACGCCATTTTCTAATCAGTCTAAAACTTTATTATCTCTGCACAGCGGGGCGTTATCCATGAATTAGGGAAAGCAGTCGGTTAAATTGACCGACTGCCTCCTTTATTTTTTCAATTTGTACTTCATAGATGATTGGTTTACCTGTTGTTTATTAGTTAACGATGAAAAAAATGGTAAGGTTGGTCCAGCCAACCCCGTTCGGGACTTACACCCTAGAGCTATCTCTCATGCTCGGCGCACAACAAAAGCCAAATCTTGTCATCTAACAAGATTTGGCTCGTTTCTACTACAAATCTAACTACATACTTTCCACCAAATGATAAAACCAGCATGCCCCACGAGTTGGACAATCATCCTCATCGCTTATTTTTCAACTTTGTAATAGCGATCCCCGGTCTTTGGATTGAAGTAGACACGACGCTTTTCCTGCGTTACCGGATCGATTGTCACTTCATTCGTCGACTCAAATCCGGGCGGGACGATTTCTCCGTGGTCTGCGTGCAGTCGCTTGTCCTTGATTTTGGAAATGATTAGCAAGGTGATGAAAAGCAAGATCTGAAACACAATGTAATAAAGGACATAAATCATTCATTACACCTTTTCAACGACAACGGCTGTACCGTAAGCGACAACTTCCCCCATATTTCCCATATTTCCAGAGTCATAACGACACATTACCACAGCGTTAGCTCCCATGGCAGTTGCGTTTTTAATCATGCGGTCAAGCGCCTGTTTCCGCGCGTCCTCTAGGAGCACGGTGTATTCCTTGATTTCTCCGCCAACTACTGAACGAAGACCTGCCATGATGTCTCCCCCAATTCCGCGTGCTCGAACGATCAAACCGAATGTCGTTCCTTTTACTTCAACGACACGATATCCTGGAATGTTTTCTGTTGTTACGACGATCATTTGCTTCTCCTACTTTCTGCTTTTATTTTTGAAGATCACATGTAGCACGATGTCAGCGCTAAAATGACTAATGATCGCAGCTTCTAAACCGTATCGCCAATATAGGAAGCCAAACAAGATGCCTAAGATACCGTTTAGCAACAACGTCCATACAGTGACCACGTTGCTTTTTCCGTACGTCATGTAATTGGTTGGGAGATGGGATGCAGCGAAAACAATGGCGGCGACGCAGATGCCCAGCCAATAGGAGATTCCCATCCATCCCATCTTCTGTGCCAAAAACACGACAACAGTCATAACCCCTAGACGCATGAGCACTTCTTCGCAAACCCCTCCGTAAAAAGACGAGAGAAAGCCGTAGAACCGTGATGAAATAGGTTCTTTACCCATTATTGTAGTCATGTGTTGTTGAAAGAAAGAACGGTCCACCCATTTTACCAAGAGGCCTACGGCGATACCTGAACCAATCGCTACTGTCCACAACGACCAGATGGAAAAAGGCAGCTCCGCTCCAGACACCCAGTGATCGAGAATCCAGAGTCGAAGACCAGTGGAAGGCATGAGCCATAAGCCTATAGCAGTCGCCACAGTCAGAAATACACAAGTCTGAATGATCATAACCGCAACCATGACGGAAATAGGCGGGACTTTTTTGTTAGGGTAGATGGCTGCTTGCAGCTGCACATGTTGGCGAATCGTGTTGGATTGAATAGGTATAGTGCATAGCGCGCACAGTACGCTAACCAACCAGATCAGCCAAAAATGTTCCATTTCTACGCCTCCTCTTTAGATTTCTGATCGTTCTAAAAAGTACCAGCCCATGAAGAAAAACACGATGTTGAGTGTAAAGACACCTGCGAGACCCGGTAAACCTGTGATGAATGCTTGCGACAGAGTTGAGTTTTCTTGAATAATCATCATCGCCGCATTTGACAATCCACCTGGAGATACCATATCCAAAAATTTACCGAGAAATTGTGGAACCGTGAAGATCAGGATATTGAATACCAGCGAGGCTCCACCCGCACCAACAGCATTGTTAAAAAAGCTGGAGGCGCACAGCGTTGTTGTGACGACAAGGAATAGATTCGGTATATACATCAACGTACCTATCCATACATGGGTCCAATCTAGTTTTCCGAAAAGGATCTCTGTATAGTAGGCGGTTATCCCCATCCCGATCAGCATGCTTGCCATTGTCAACGTGTAATAGGTAATGGCTTTGGCGAGATAGTATTTAGCTCGACTGATGGGCTTGACGAATACCATGGATGCTACCCCAGAGGCTTTCTCTCCTGCAATGGATCCCATGACGATAAGGATTAGCACAAACGTGCCGAGTGAGCTAAATTTGCTAATCGCCGTCGAGAGCACTTCCGGAGCAGACGGGGTTGGAATTTTGATGACTGCCCCTTCCGGCAGTCCAGTGGAATTGGCCAAAATATCAGGGAGCATTTTCATCGTAATCGGCTGTGTAATCATTAAAGCAATAAACACAATCGGGACAATGAGTATCTTGTAGGTTTTGACCAATTCATTAAATTCTTTTCTGATCATTGGGTGGGAAGTCATCAGTTATTCACAACCTTTAGGAAAATATCTTCGAGGGTCGATACGGACAAGCGATAATACGCCAGTGTCCCGCCAGACTCCAGAAGAATGTGAGGCAGGAGTGCCTTGGCTTTTTCCATGTCATCGGTAAGAACTTTGTAAATACCGCCGTCTCGGTTCCATTCTCTGATCCAGGTTAGCCCATTCAATACATCGGTTAAATCGATGTCCTGTTGATCAAGCTTGAACTCAATCAGCGGCTCCACATGGTTTGCTCGCAGCTGATCCAAACTGGACGACAGCACCACTGTACCGTCCTTGATGATGACGATATGGTCGGCGATTCTTTCGATGTCATCCAAAATGTGGGTCGACATGAAGACAGTCATATGTTGCTTCAACTTTTCTATTAGCAATAAGACGTCATATCTGCCCATTGGGTCTAGCGCCGAAACGGGCTCGTCCAAGACGAGTAGCTTGGGGTTGTGGATGAGCGCCTGGGCAATCCCCAGACGCTGTTTCATCCCTCCGCTGTAACCGCTTATTGGGCGGTTCCTCGCCTCATTGATTCCGCATAACTCCAAGAGTTCATCTGTCCTCTGCGTAATTGTGCGCTTGTCCAATCCATAAAGTCTACCCACCCAATGCATCCACTCTGTCGCTGTCATGTAGTTGTAAAAGGCTGGGATTTGTGGACAATACCCTACTTCACTTGTGACTTTATTGCGGTCGGTCACGACGTCGTAGCCTACTACTCTCACTTTTCCTCTGGTCGGTGCAGCTAATCCGGTTAGGATGCGAATGGTAGTCGTTTTCCCGGCACCATTTCCCCCAAGAAAACCGACACAACCGATGCCATCGACGGAAAAGGTTACGTTCTTTAACGCTTTATGGTCTTTATATTCCTTTGTGAGGCCTTCACATTCAATAACTCGCAAAGAATGTCAACCCTTTCCTCGGTTCTCTTGAGCTAGTCTTTTCTGCCTACAAAGAAATACACGATCGGACCCAAGGTGTTGATAAAGATAATGCCGAGAGCCCACGGCCATTTTTTTCCACCTGCAACTCGGTACGCTTCGCGTCTAGCCAAATCAATTAAAGCAATAACTGCTAGTATCAATTGAATAGCAATGATAGGCGCAAGAAGCTGAATGTCGAATGGCATGGATAAAACCTCCAATTTTTATAGTTATTATAAAGTTTATCATTATTTTGATAATTTTCCCACCCGCCGCCATGAAATGAGGTGACGGATGGGCTTTCATTTTTTTATTGTAAAGCTTGTTCCGGTAATTTTAGTTGGCCGCTTCTGATAAAGTAATCAAGGACTTTGCCAAAAACTTCTTCGTCGATTTCCGCGCATTCAATGTCGTTTTGGCGCAGCAATCGAGTCGTTTTATTGCCTACATAGACTACACTTCCTCTGCTAGTGTGGCCGTCTGTGAACAGGTTGCCGAGTGGAGCGGCTGAATTGGCCTCGTTGCCTTTTTCTTTCGTATCTTCTTGCACCGCTTCAATCCACTCATCCATGGTGACTCGATCCAAAACAAATCCTCTGTTTTCAATCGCTGAAATCAGGTCTTCGTAATCGGTTGAGTTCGGGTTGAGCAAGTGGAAGTTTTCGCTCAAGCTCTGTTCTGTCATGGAGAGATGAACGATTCCTTTACTTGCAAAATCAACTGGCATCATGTCCAGATCGCCGCTCATGTCAGGAGCTTTGCCTAGATCTATAATCCCTGCTGCAATTCTCCACATCAGGTCGTCCTTCTGGCATGCTCCTGTTTCGCTGTCCCCAGTCATCCGGCCGCAACGGTATATCGCCGCTGGAATGCCGCGTTCGCGTGCGAGATTGACGAGATGCTCGGCTACCCACTTGCTCTGTGTATAACCGGAAGTGAGAACGCGACTGTTCTCTGGCATGTCCTCTTCGCGGAAGGCCATAGATTCTTCTGTTTCTTCGGATGCAAACGTAAAAATCGTTGAGACGAAATGCACAGGCTTGGTCTTTTTGGCTGCAGCAAGGCGGAGGATTTCCTCAGTCCCTTTTACGTTTGCTTTCTTCAGAGCTGCGTACGGATAGACAAAGTTAACGAGAGCACCGTTGTGGTAGACCACATCCACTTTCTCAGCCAGCTCGGAAAACTGATCGTCGGTCAGATTGAGCCGTGGCTGTGCCAGATCACCGATTACAGGAACAATCCGATGCGCCTGCTCCTCATTCCATAACTCATATAGCTCTAATGTTTTGCGTAGTCGTGCCATTCCTTCCTCTTCGTCAGAAGCTCGAACGAGGCAATAAATGTCAGCGTCTGTCATCTGTAGCAGGTCACGCAACAAGAAAGCACCAAGGAAACCAGTGGCTCCTGTCAACAATGCCGCTTGGAACTGGCTTGGATCACCCATGTACGGATGTTCAGGCTGAATCGCTGGATCGAGTACGACTTCATCCTTGAGATCCTTTGCGTCGATGTCATGGGAAACAGCAGAAAGACCGTGTTTGAGAATTTCCTCGATGGTCTTGGCCATACCCGCAATAGTCGGGGTCTCGAACAGGATTCGCAGCGGTACCTCAAGCTGTAGCTCTTCGCGAATCTTGAAGATAAGCTGGGTAGCGAGCAATGAGTGACCACCAACCTCAAAGAAGTTGTCGTGAACACCGATTTTGTCCATTTCCAGCACGACGGCCCAGTGGGTATGCAACATGATCTCGACTGGCGTTTGCGGCGCTTTGTATTCGACGCCTGATTCCGAGCGGTCGTATTCCGGCTTCGGTAACGCTTTGCGATCCAGTTTACCGTTTGGCGTCTTCGGTAAGCTCTCCATGATCATAAAGTGTTGCGGGATCATATAGGCTGGAAGCTTGTCAGTCAGGAAGTGGTTCAGGTCATGAGACGTACTTGTGTGATTCTCTTCGAACACGATGTACGCTACTAGACGTTTGTCCCCTTCTCTGTCTTCACGAGCGACTAGCACGACTTCCTTGACTTCAGGGTGGTGTCTCAGAACAGATTCGATTTCTCCCAACTCGATACGGTAGCCGCGGATTTTGACCTGGTAATCAACACGTCCCATAAACTGAAGATTCCCATCTGGCAAGTAGCGTACGAGATCTCCAGTCCGGTACATTCTCTCCCCTGGCTCACGGAACGGATTTTGCACAAAGCGTTCCATGGTCAGATCGGGGCGGTGGAGATAGCCACGTGCTAAGCCTGATCCACTGAGGTACAATTCTCCCGGCACGCCTACTGGCACTGGTTTGCGATGGCTATCTAATACAAATACTTGCGTATTGAACTGCGGTCGTCCGATCAGTGGTTCGCTAATGGCTCCTTTTTTCACGATGGAGTGTGTAGAGTAAACGGTGTCCTCTGTCGGCCCGTAGAGATTAAAGACTTTTTCTACGTTTTCAAAGGTATACAATTCCTGCGCCAGCTTGTTAGAAAGTGGCTCGCCGCATAGGTTCATGACGCGAACCGACGCTGAAATACCTTTCATACGCACCAGCTCCATCGCTGCGGACGGGACGGTATTGATCAGTGTCACCTGATTGGCTGCTGGCAAGGCTGGCAATTGTAATGCATTTTCCGCCATGATAACTTTGCCACCCATGGTCAGTGTTGCGAACATTTCATAGACAGACAAGTCAAAGCAGATTGATGTGGAGAACAGTACGCCGCTCATCTCTTCTGGTGTAAATGTGTCGTGTGCCCACGATAGGAAGTAACTGACGCTGCGATGCTCGAGTGCTACTCCTTTTGGATTGCCTGTAGAACCGGACGTGTAGATGACATAGATCAAATTGTCGGAATTCCCAAGCTTGGTCGGGTTCTCCTCGCTTTCGTCGGCAACTGCTTCCCAATCATTATCTAGGCAGATCACTTTGGCGTGGTGCTCAGGCAGAGTTGACAGCAGATTTTCTTGCGTTAATAGGACTGGAACCTGTGAATGTTCGATGATGTAGGCAATGCGATCTGCTGGGTAGCTTGGGTCGATTGGCACATAGGCCCCACCAGCTTTCATAATGGCCAAAAGTCCAATCATCATCTCGGTTGTCCGCTGTGTGCAGACACCGACGAGCACTTCGGGTCCTACTCCTTGCTTGCGTAAATAATGAGCCAGCTGGTTCGCTTGTCTGTTCAACTCCCTGTAGGTAGTCGTTTGATCTCCTACGATGAGAGCGATGTTGTCCGGGGCTTTCGCCACCATGTCCTCAATCATTTCATACACGCATTTTTCTTTCGGGTATGGCGCTTCTGTACGATTCCATTCGGTAATGAGTCGTTGTTCCTCTTCCTCACGCATGAGCGGTAGCAAGGTGATTGACTGATCCGGGTTGGCAATGATTTCTTCCAGAAGCTTGTGGAAATGATCAAACATTCGAATGATCGTACTGTGATCAAACAACGCCTTGTTGTACTCCAAGGTTGCGATGAGACCGTCTGATGTCTCCAACATGGTCACCGTCAAATCGAACTTCGAGGTCACGGCTTCCGCGCCGACGTCAAAGCTGCTCATTTGAATATCATGAACAGGATCTATCTGCATCGGGATGTTTTGCAGAATAAACATCACCTGGAATAGTGGCGAGTAGCTCATGCTACGCTCCAGCTGCAGTTCATCTAACAATTTTTCAAACGGTACGTCTTGGTGTGCATAAGCTCCCAGGGCTGTTTCACGAACGCGTGCAAGCAATTCGCGGAAGCTTGGTTGACCTGACATATCTGTGCGTAAAACGAGTGTATTGATGAAGTAACCGATCAACTGCTCCGTCTCTTGTTTGTTACGTCCCGCAATCGGAGTACCGACGAGAATATCTTCTTGATTCGTATAGCGGTACAACAGAGTTTGGAAGGCTGCAACCAATGTCATGAAGAGTGTCGTCGTTTCTTTTCCGCTCAGATTACGCAATTCTTCCAAGAGGTCGGCTCCAAACTGAATGGAGAGCTTCTCTCCTTCGTATGTCTGTACAGGTGGCCGCGGTCGATCTGTTGGCAGTTGCAGTAATGGTTCGCTGCCCTTGAGTTTTTCTCTCCAGTACTCGAGCTGTCCATCAAGAACCTCTCCACTTAACCATTCACGTTGCCAGACGGCAAAATCTGCATATTGGATCGGCAATTCCGTAAATGGCGATGCCACTCCTTGACTAAACGCTTTGTAATTGGTCATTAATTCGCTCATGAAAATTCCCATCGACCAACCGTCTGCAGCAATGTGGTGCATCACGAACAGGAACACAAAGTCTTTTTCGTCGAGCTGAACCAGATTTGCACGGAGCAACGGACCTTTGGTTAGGTCAAATGGCTTGAGTGTGGCCTGCTCGGCAAGGCGTTTGACTTCTGCTTCCCTTTCAGCAGGGTCCATAGCCCGCAGATCGGTATGGCTCATTATCCAATCGTCCTGAGGGTGAATCACTTGAACAGGTCGTCCGTCACGAACCTCAAAACGAGTACGCAAGCTCTCGTGACGCTGTATGATGGCTTTCAAGCTTTCTTCCCACGCGGATATGTTGAGGTCCCCTTGGATACGTAGGAAGGATGGAATATTGTTGACTGAGCTTCCTTGATTGAACTGCTCCAGGAACCACAAACGCTGCTGGGTAAATGACAATGGGAGCGGTTCTTTGCGAGATACTTTCACAATCGGTGGAGCCATCTTGATGGATGTTTGCTTGGTGAGCATAACCAGCTGTTCACTAAGCCCTTCGACTGTTGGGTATTCAAACAGCGTACGAATTTGCAACTCTACCCCAAAGATTTCCCGCAGGCGAGAAACGGTCTGCGTTGCGAGCAGGGAGTGTCCGCCTAACTCGAAAAAGTTGTCGTGTACGCCCACTTTCTCTATGGAGAGGATTTCAGTAAAGACGTTGGCGACCATTTCTTCTACTGGGGTACGTGGCGCGACATATACGGCTGTAAACTGGCCCCAATCTGGCGTAGGTAATGCTTTGCGGTCAATTTTTCCGTTGACCGTAAGGCGGATTTCCGGAAGCCACATGAAATGCGACGGGATCATGTACTCGGGAAGTTTCTCTTTGAGCCAGAGCTTGATTTCGTCTATGGACGTCTCCTGCTCCAAAGCATTGGTCAGATAGGCTACCAATCGTTTGTCACCAGGTCGAGCTTCTCGCGCAATAACGACTGCTTCTTTGATTGCCTCATGTTGTCTCAATGCCTCTGCAATTTCACCTAACTCGATACGGAACCCACGGATTTTTACCTGATCGTCGACACGACCGATGTAGTCCACGTTGCCATCTGGCAGATAACGAACGAGGTCGCCTGTTCGATAGAGTCGTTCTCCCGGTTGACCGAATGGATTCGGAATAAAACGCTCTGCTGTAAGCTCTGGACGATTCCAATAACCACGCGAAAGACTCTCGCCACCAATGTACAGCTCTCCCGGAACACCGATAGGGACTGGCTGAAGATTTCGATCTAACACGTACAGCTTGGTATTCGGGAATGGACGACCAATAGTCAGGGCATCGTCAGCATCCGTTAAAAGAGCGATGACCGTACCAACTGTTGCTTCCGTCGGTCCGTAGCAGTTATAAAATTTTCGTCCTTTTGCATAGTGGGCAACCAGTTCACGGCTGCATGCGTCTCCTCCGACCTCAAGGCAGACCAGATCCGGGTACTCTTCAACAGGTAGTGACGCGAGTACCGAAGATGCCATCGATACCTTGGTGATGCGACGTTCACGAAGGGTGCGAACGAGGTCTGGACCTGGTAACAGAGACTCACGATCTTCGATGATTAACGTTCCTCCAGAGAGCAGAGCCTGTAGAATCTCGGAAATGGAAACGTCGAAGCCAAATGACGTAAATTGCAGGACACGGCTGAACTCGTTTATTTCGAAGTAATTCATGTAAGCCTGCACCATGTTCATCACACTGCGATGCTCAACAGCTACCCCTTTCGGCAATCCAGTGGTACCGGATGTGTAGATGACATAGGCGAGATTGGTTGATACGACACCGCTTTGTGCGTTTTCTACGGACATCTGCTCGTAGAACAGTTCATCCAGGCAGATGACGTTCGCGTTCGTTTTTGTGAATGGCTCTGCAAGTCTCGCTTGTGTCAGCACGACAGCTGCTTGTGAATCTTCCAGCATGAAGGCCATTCTTTCTTCGGGATGAGCTGGGTCAACTGGTACATAGGCTGCTCCCGCTTTTAACACACCAAGAATGCCAATGATCATTTCCATGGAGCGCTCCACGCAGATGGCAACAGTCGTATCAGGCTGCACTCCTTGCGCGAGAAGCAGATGTGCTATCTGGTTGGCTTTTTGGTTCAGCTCCGCATACGTTAAGGCTTGTTGGTTATACTCAAGTGCGATGTTTTCAGGAGTTTTCGCGACTTGTTGTTCAAATGCTGCATGGATGCAAAGATCGCGTGGATACTCCTTCTCCGTGCGATTCCACTCGATGAGTACCTGCTCGCGCTCGATATCATCTATCAACGTCACGTCACTCAGAAGCATCTCCGGAGACTTGCTCATAGTGACCATGAGTTGGGTAATTTGGCTCAAGACCCGGTCGATCATCGCGTCATCAAAACGGTTTTGTTCATACTTGAGTTTGATGGCCACTTGTTTGCCTGGTGCTGCCACCAAGGTAAGTGGATAATTCGTTTGTTCGACGGCTGCTACGTCGTGAATTTCCAAAGAAACACTGGGTATAGCCGAATTGGACTCGTCTGTTTCTTGCCCTGCTGCTTGTACAGCCGGATAGTTCTCAAATACGAGTATCGATTCAAACAGCGCAGATCCACGCGGCAGTTCGCTCCATCCTTGGATGTCGAACAGCGGAGTGTATTCATATTGGCGTATCTCTAGCTGTCTGTGCTGCAAGTCTCTCAGCCACTCTAGCATGGTCGCGTTCGTCTGCAATGATATCCGTACAGGTAAGGTATTGATGAAGGAGCCTACGATCGTCTCAACATTGGAGAGGTCTGCCGGACGCCCTGAACCTGTCGCCCCAAAAATGACTTCCTCTTCCCCGCTGTAGCTTCCCAGAATCCAGCCCCACGCCGCTTGTACCAAGGTATTGAGTGTTAACTGGTGTTCGCGTACGAATTTTTGCAAATGCTCGCTTGTTTCTTCTGTTAAGAGGATGCTCTTCTCTGAGTATTGCTTCGGTCCCGCAGTGACTACTGTTTTGCTCATTCCCAAGGTGGTTGGTTCGTGGAAGCCTTTTAGTTGGTTTACCCAGAATTGCTTGGCTTCCTGCATATCCTGACGTTTCAACCAAGCAATGTACTGGGAAAACGGCTGAGGATGTCCAAGCTTAACTTCTTGCCCTTCGCTGATCGAGGCATAATAGGCAAACAGTTCATTCAGTACCAAAGGAACGCTCCAACCATCAAGTAGAACGTGATGGAAGCTCCAAACGAAGCGATAACTTTCTTCTCCTGTTCGGAAGACAACCCATCGTGACAAAGGTGCATGTGTAATATCGAAGCTTCGTCTACGGTCTTCCTCTAGAAAAGCGGTAAACATCTCATCCTGTACATCCGAATGCAAATGGCGCCAATCTTCCTGACAAAGAGATACGTTTACCTCTTTGCGGACAATTTGATGTGCTTGATTCAGACCTTCCCAGATGAAGTACGTTCTCAGAATGGAATGGCGGTCCATAACTTTTTGCCATGCTTGCTCGAATACCGGCACATTCAGGTTCTTGAAATGAATGGCAAATTGAACGACGTAATCCCCGCTGTCGCTTGCATACAGGGAGTGGAACAGCATCCCCTGTTGGAGCGGTGAAAGTGTATAGATATCCTCGATATGTCGGTCAGAACCGATGTGCTTGTCGATGTTCTTCTGCTCCAATTCTGCCAGAGGAAAATCGGATGGTGAGTAACCGCCAGCTTCCTCTGTCGCACAATGGGCAATAATCTCACGAAGCGCATCCATAAAGTCCTTCGCGACTGCTGTAATCGTGCTCTCTAGATGAATCTTCTCACTGTATCGCCAAGTCACATGCAGTTGTTCCCCTGCAACGACACTATTTACGTCGATCAGGTGGTGTCGCCCAGCGGCTGGGCTAAGGTTGGAACCGCTGGACTCAGGTGCCCAGCCAAATAAGGAATCGCCATCGACAATCTGATCGATTTTGCCCATGTAGTTGAACAGCACTTGTGCTTGAATATGGGAAATTTCATCGACAATATTCTGATCCGCATGGAGGTAACGAAGAACGCCGTAACCAAGCCCTTTGTTTGGGATCGCACGCAATTCTTCTTTGGTCGTCAAAAGTGCTTTTCCTACGGAGAATGTTTCGTCCCATTGAAGGTGCACCGGATACATGCTGGTGAACCAGCCGATGGTACGGGACAAATCGATTCTCTCTGACAATTCTTCACGGCCATGCCCTTCTACGTTTACGAACACAGATCGATTACCCGTCCACCTAGTAAGTGACTTCGCCAAAGCGGTTAGCAGGACGTCATTGATCTGAGTGCGGTATGCCTGCGGTACGTTTTGCAGGAGTGCTTTGGTTTCTTCGCTGGTCAATGTAGCGCTGACGGACTTTGTCGTTGCTTCTGTATTTTCCCCATCATCTGTCACGTCCACAGGTAGTTGTGCTGAATCGACGGAGGATTTGCTCATCCAGTATTTTTTTTCGTTTTGCAAAGCATCTGAATTCGCGTAGCGCTCCAGTTCATCCGCCCATTCTTTGTAGGAGGTAGTTTTCGCTGGTAGTTTCACCTCTTGCCCTGCGGCAATTTGTTGGTAGGCGTTTTGCAAGTCCTCGAGAATGATGCGCCACGATACCCCGTCTATGACTAAGTGGTGAGCGACGATCAACAAACGATTGGGTTGATCTTGACCCAAATCGAAATAAATGGACTGAACCACATGCCCTTCAAACAAATTCAGACTTCCCTGCGTCTCATCTGCAATCTTTTCGATGGCCTTGAATTGCTCATCTGGTGTAAGGTGGGACAGATTTTCGATCCGGAATGGAATCGTATCACTTGGCGCATCCATCTCTTGCTTCCAGCCGAACTCTGTCTGTGTATAGCGCATGCGTAAAGCATCGTGCTGAAGGAGTAAGTGCCCTACCGCTTGTTTCAGTGCTTCCTGATCAATGCCTGCCTGGATGGAGAGCAGCACGGATTGATTCCAGTGATGTCTGTTCTTCAACGGAAGCTGGAAGAACCACTTCTGAATCGGCAAGAGTGGCAATTCGCCGATAATAGGACCTTGTTCAGCAAATATCGCTTCTTTTTCCTCTACGACCTCTGCTAATTCAGCGATGGTTTGGTATTCGAATAATTGCTTCGGTGTGAGCCTTAGACCTGATTGATTGGCACGTGACACAATCTGGATACTGAGAATCGAATCACCGCCTAGCTCGAAGAAATTATCGTGTATTCCAATTTGGTCAATACCGAGAACTTCTTTCCATATAGCGGCAAGGTGTTGCTCCTTCTCCGTAGTTGGTGAAACAAATTGTCCTTCCAACTCAGGACGATTGAAATCAGGTGCAGGCAAATTTTTGCGATCTACCTTTCCATTTGGTGTGAGCGGCAGATAATCTAACGGGATGAAAAACGCAGGAACCATGTAATCAGGCAGTACTTCCTTTAGCGCTTTGCGGATGTCACTTGTGGCAATCTCCGTGTCCGCTTCTAAAACCAGGTAGGAAGCAAGACGCTTTGTTCCTTGATGATCCGTGCAGACAGTGACCACTGCTTCTTTTACCGCAGCGTGAGCGAGAATGGCTGTTTCTACTTCCCCCAGTTCGACGCGGAATCCACGAATACTCGTCTGATCATCTGCACGACCAATGAACTCAATGTTGCTGTCCTCCAGGTAGCGCACCAAATCCCCTGTACGGTAGAGACGTGCTCCTTCTATTTCACTAAAAGGATGAGTGACAAAGCGCTCTTGTGTCAGTTCGGGACGGTTCAGGTAGCCGCGCGCCAAGGAACTTCCACCAATGTATAGCTCACCAGTGACTCCTACGGGTGCTGGCTGCATACGCGCATCGAGAATATAGACTTGCACGTTGTCAATAGGACGTCCAATGGATGGTGCAAAGCTTTGTCCAGTCCCTATCGGAACGATACCAGCTGTGGCAACAACTGCGTTTTCGGTTGGACCGTATTGGTTCACCAGGGTAAACGGCAGATTCGCACTTGGATAGTGATGGAGCTTGTCTCCTCCTGTCAGCATGTAACGAAGCTTGGTATGGCTCGGCCAATCCAGAGCCAGCAAGCTCTCTGTTAAAGGCGTCGGCAAAAAGCTGATGGTGATCTCAGAATGGATGATCCAATCACGGAGTTTTTCCGGTACAAGACGGATTTCCTCTTCTGGTAAATAAAGTGTGGCTCCTTTTGTCAAATAAGGCCAAATTTCCCATACAGATGCGTCAAATGCCGTCCCGGAGATCTGCGACGCACGATCTGCGGACGTGACATTATATACGCGTTGATGCCAAGAAATTAGATTGAGAAGCGCGACGTGCTCGATCTCAACCCCTTTTGGCGTGCCTGTCGAACCAGATGTATAGATGACGTAAGCAAGCTGGTTCGTCGTAGTCAAGTTCATTGGAGTCGTCGTATTTTCTCGGGAGATCGACTCCCAGTCTGAGTCTAGGCAAATCAATTGGCTCGTACCCGCAGGGAGTTTTTCTGCGAGTCTGGCTTGTGTAAGTACAATCGACATACCTGCATCCTGCATCATGAAGGCGAGACGATCCTTGGGATATGCTGGGTCCATTGGTACGTAGGCACCGCCAGCTTTCATGATTGCCAGTTGACCGATCAGCATCTCGATAGAGCGCTCAACGCAGATCCCTACCAGATTTTCCTGACCAATTCCCTGTTTCTGCAGATAATGCGCCAGTTGATTCGCTTTGGCATTCAATTCCGCGCAGGTAATAGATTGGTCGCGTGTGAGAACAGCCGGCTGGTCGGGCATTTCATGAGCGAGCTGATCCACCAGTTCATGCACGCAAAGATCCTTGGAGTAAGCAACTACGGTGTTGTTCCATTCAGATACTACCTGCTGCTGCTCCGTCTCCCCCATCAGTTGTAGAGCGGTGATGTCTTGATTTGCGTTCGCAGCAACGGCTTTGAGCAGCTGGGTAAAGTGTTCGATCATTCGTTCTACTGTGTTCTGATTAAATAGTGATGTGTTGTACTCGAATGTAGCGGACAGACCCTCTACCGTCTCTGCCATCGTCAAGGTGAGATCAAACTTGGTTGTCTCTACCTGTTGATTCCCTTTTGGTGGCAAAATGCGAATCCCTTCAAGCGCTTCTACCTGAACCGGAATATTTTGCAGAACGAACATCACTTGGAACAATGGTGAGTAGCTGAGACTGCGCTCTAATTGCAGCTCGTCTACGAGCTTTTCAAAGGGTAGATCTTGATGGGAATAGGCTCCCAAGGCTGTTTCTCGCACACGGCTTAGTACCTCTCTGAAACTAGGGTCGCCTGACAAATCTGTTCGCATGGCCAATGTGTTGATGAAAAATCCAATTAATCCTTCTGTCTCTTGGTGACTGCGTCCTGCTACAGGAGTACCGACGAGGATGTCGTCTTGTCCTGTATATCGATACAGAAATACTTGGAATGCGGCGAGCAACGTCATAAACAACGTCGTACCTTCGCGTTTGCTCAAGGAAAGCAGATCCGTCATCAATTCCTTGTCAAACATCAGTGTGATGCTGTTTCCTTCGTAGGACTGTACAGCAGGACGAGGACGATCTGTCGGCAAGGCGAGAAGCGGTTCTGCTGCACCCAGCTTTGCACGCCAGTAGGACAGTTGTTTTTCCAAAACGTCTCCTGTAAGCCATTCGCGCTGCCATGCCGCATAATCTGCGTATTGTATAGGCAGGTTGGTTAGTTGCGGTACTTCTGATTTGCTAAATGCCTGATAGCAGGTAAATAATTCACTGAGTAAAACACCCGCTGACCAACCATCGGCGATGATATGGTGTACGTTCAGCAGGAAGATGAAATCCTGCTCTCCTGTTTGAATAATCGTCGCACGCATGAGCGGTCCTGTGACGAGGTCAAACGGCTTATTCGCATCTTCTTTGGTCAAGCGTTGTCCTTCGTCGTCTCGTCTATCTTCTGGCAGCTCTCGTATATCCATTCTGCTCAGTTTCCAATCAATCTCTGGATGAATCACCTGAACGGCTTCCCCGTTGATATCGGAGAACGTTGTACGCAAGCTCTCGTGACGGCAGATAATCATCTGCAAGCTTTGCTCTAGTGCTTCAATGTTAAGCTCTCCTTGCAAACGAACAGCAGTTGGGATGTTGTAGAGCGCACTGTTTGGCATCAAGCGGTCAAAGAACCATAAGCGCTGCTGTGCAAAGGAAAGCGGCAAATGTCGATCACGTGAAACTGGTACGAGCGGAATGCTGGAAAGTCCAGAATTGTCCTCGTTCATGGATACAATCAATTCACTGAGTCTGTTGACTGTTGAATATTCGAACAAGGCACGGAGCGGTAAATCTATGCTAAACGCTTCTTTTAAGCGAGAGATGGTTTGCGTAGCCAAAAGAGAATGGCCTCCAAGCTCAAAGAAATCGTCGTAGCTACCGATTCGTTCTACCGAGAGAACCTGCGACCAGATGTTGGCTACCAGCTCCTCTGTAGGAGTACGGGGGGCAACATAATTACGCTGCGTGGAAAGTTGTCCCCAATCTGGTACTGGTAGTGCTCGTCGATCTACTTTTCCATTAACCGTGAGCGGAATCGTCTCTAGCCATACAAAGCCCGCTGGTATCATGTATTCAGGCAACGATTCTTTCAGGAAAAGAACGAGCTCCTCGGCGGTTGGCTTGTCTCCCGTTGCTACCAGATATGCGGCCAAGCGTTTGCCTCCGGCTTTTTCTTCACGGACGATGACCACAGCTTCATGGACGGCAGAATGCTGTCTGAGTGAATTTTCAATTTCCCCCAATTCAATGCGGAAACCGCGAATTTTGACTTGATCATCCATACGTCCAAGGAATTCGAGGTTGCCGTCTTGCAGATAGCGAACAAGGTCGCCCGTCCGATAGAGTAGCTCTCCTTCTTTGCCGAACGGATGAGTGATAAAGCGCTCTTCTGTTTGTTCTGGACGATTCCAGTAGCCGCGAGCCAAGCCTTTTCCTCCGATATACAGTTCACCTGGTACACCGATAGGCACGGGCTGCCTGTTAGCATCCAGAACGTACATCGTCGCGTTGGCAATTGGCCGACCGATAGGCGGATTACTCATTCCAACCTCGCAACGCATCATAGTGGAGCAGACCGTTGCTTCCGTTGGACCGTAGCAGTTGAAGAACTGGCGATTCGTCGCATAGCGTGCCACAAGTTCACGGCTCGGAGCTTCTCCGCCTACAATCAAGGTGCAAAGGTCAGGCAGGTCTGCTTCAGGTAGTGCTGCCAGTACGGAAGAAACCATGGATACGGTGGTAATGCGTTGTTCTTGCAAAACCTGGATCAGCTCAGGGCCTGGCAAAAGGGACTCTCGATCCTCGATGACCAGCGTCGCACCAGCGAGTAAGGCCATAACCATCTCGGACACCGATACGTCGAAGCTAAACGAGGTAAATTGCAGAACACGACTGGTTGGCTGAATATCAAAAGCATGGATCAAGGCATGAGCCATGTTTATCACACTGTGGTGCTCGACCATTACCCCTTTTGGCTGTCCTGTTGAACCAGATGTATAGATAACGTAGGCAAGGTTATGTTCTGTAACCTTGCAAGCAACGTTGGCGATAGGTTCATTTATTAAAGGATTGCCGTCTACACAAATGACAGTCGCCTGTGTTGCTGGCAAGATGTCCATGAGAGATTGCTGGGTCAGCAACACATTTGTTTGTGAATCTTCGATCATATAGGCGATGCGTTCTTGCGGGTAAGCCGGGTCAATCGGTACGTAGGCAGCTCCTGATTTTAAGACGCCGAGAATACCGATGATCATTTCAGGGGAACGATGTACGCATATGCCTACGAGTGTATCCGGTTTTACGCCTTTGCTTACGAGCTGATGGGCCAGTTGGTTTGCTCGCTCGTTTAGTTCCTTGTAGGTGAGCTCTACGTTTTTAAAGGTAACGGCAATCGCATCTGGTGATTTCTCCACTTGTTGTTCAAACGCCTGATGAACGCACAGGCCGCTCGGATATTCCTCCGCCGTCTGGTTCCACTGAACGAGAACCTGTTCACGTTCGTTTTCGCTGATCATAGAAAGGTCGGCAATCCGTTGCTTGGCGTTTTTGGCGATAGAGATTAGTAGTGAATGAAGCTGATCAAGAACTCGCTCAATAGATGGGAGCTCAAACTGACTTTCATCAAATTTGACTTTGATGTCGATTGTTTTGCCTGATGCCGCAACCAGAGTAAATGGATAATTGGTTTGCTCCTCGGCATGTACATCCACGATCGAAAGCTCACTCTCTCCACTACCGCCACTAGAATTACCGACAGGAGTATTTTCAAAGACGAGAATGCTCTCAAACAGAGATTGTCCACGCGGCAAGTCGCTCCAGCCTTGAATTTCCACCAGTGGGGTATATTCGTACTGGCGGAAGTCGGCTTGCTGTTGTTGCAGAGATTTGAGCCAATTGATAACGCTCTCCTCTGCTTTTACCTGCACGCGGACAGGGAGTGTATTAATAAACAGACCAATCATCGTCTCGACTCCAGGCAAATCGGCAGGACGTCCGGATACAGTGGCACCAAAAATAATATCGTCCTGTCCACTGTAGCGATTCAACAGCAGTGCCCATGCGCCTTGCACAATCGTGTTGACCGTCAGGCGATGTTGACGGGCCAATGTCTGTAATGATTTGGAGATTGGCTCGGAAACGGTCAGATCTAGCTCCCGATAATTTTTCTGATCAAGGTACGGGTTTTTATAAGCTCGACCGAATGAAAGTGGCGTGGTTTCCGTAAAGCCTTGTAGATACGTGCGCCAAAACGCCTCCGCTTGCTTCAAGTCCTGCTTTTTCAGCCAGACGATGTAGTCACGGTAAGATTTAACCGGAGGAAGTTGTACAGGCTGCCCATTGCAGAGCATGTTGTAAGCCGCAAACACTTCCCCGAATACTAACGGCATACTCCACCCGTCTATCAGTACGTGGTGCAAAGTCCACGAGAATTGAAAGGTATTCCTATTCAAACGGAACAGATTTAATCTCATCAATGGTGCTTCTTCGATATTGAAACCACGTTTGCGATCATCTTTGGTAAAGGTATGAAGAAACGCTTCTTGTTCGGAAGAAGAAAGATGAATAATGTCATGTTCCACCAGGGAAACCTTCAGCTCTTTCAAGACAACCTGGACGTATTCTTTTACTTTCCCGCCAATAAACCTGGTGCGAAAAATAGCGTGTCTGTCTACGAGGCATTGCCATGCCTGTTCGAATAACGGAATGTTCAAGGGACCTTGCAGCTTCAACCCCATCTGTACGATATAGGCTCCGGACTCTGGTTCCAACAAGCTGTGGAAAATGAGTCCTTGCTGCAAAGGAGTAACGGGATAATACGTTTCAATGTTATTCATCTTCTCCTGCCCACTCCCATAAAAAATTTGCCATAGAGGCGCCGTGTTTGACGCCTCTATGCAGTTTGTATTCATTACTTGTCTTGGATGAGATCAAGTAAGTCGGCAATCTCTTCATCATCCCAACCGAATTCGGACAGATCACTTGTAGCTGGTGTTGTGGCCGTCTCCGTCTGACCTAGCTCGATCAATTGTCGTAGTGCGTTTACATAGTAATCCACCAAATCTTTGACAGTTTCTTTGCGATAAATCTCTTCACTGAAGGCGATCGTTACAATCAATTGTCCTCCAACGACAGAGCTACCGAAATCCAGCAGGTGCTGACGTTCTGAGTTGCGGTTGAAGTTGTCGCCTCTTGCTTCGTTTGCAAAGCCAAACAAGGATTCTGTGTCATCGACTGACTGATCAAGCTGACCGAGGTAGTTGAAGCTAATCTCTGCTTTTGGCAAGGACTTGAACTTTTCAGTCATTTCCTCGTTCAGGTAACGGAGAATACCATAGCCGATACCCTTGTTCGGAATGCTACGCAGCTGTTCTTTGGTCGTTTGTAGCGCTTCTTTGAGAGAGGTCGTTCCACTCGTATCCAAGAGGATGGTATACATGCTCGTGAACCACCCCAAGGTACGGGACAGATCGACATCGTCGAAGAGCTCTTCACGTCCGTGTCCTTCCAAATGGACGAGGGAGGTTTGATTTCCAGTCCAGACGAAGATCGCTTCTGCCAATGCAGTGAGCAAGACGTCATTGATCTGAGTTTGGTAGATCGAAGGCAATTCCTGTAAGAGTACTTTGGTTTCTTCCTGCGTAAGTGCAACAGAAACCATCCTAGCAGTATGCTCTCGGTTCTTTCCGTTCTCATAATCTTTTGGCAGAGCGTTTACTCCTGTATCGAAGGTGCTTAGCCAATAATCCGCTTCCTCTCGCAGGCTGTCCGATTGAGCGTACTCCGTCAATTTTTCAGCCCAATACTTGTAGGAGCTGGTCTTTGGCGGCAGTTGCACCTGCTTGCCTTGTAGCAGTTGGCTGCTGGCCTTATTCAAGTCTTCCGTGATGATGCGCCAAGACACACCATCGACTGCCAAGTGGTGAATGACGATTAGCAAACGGCCTTCCTGTTCACTGCCCAAATCGAAGTAGACGGCACGGAGCAACGGACCTTCCGAGAGATGTAAGCTTGCCTGAGCTTCCTCGGAAATTTCCTCGATTCGCTTTACTTGCTGTTCATACGGCAAATGACCCAATTCCTCTACGGTAAATGGAATAATATCTGTCCAATCCTCCTTAATTTGCTTCCATTTTCCATCCTGATGGTAGAAGCGGAGGCGGAGGGCATCATGGTGTCCGAGCAAGTGATAGAAAGCTTGTCTCAAAATTTCTGGGTCGATCGGTTTGACAGTTAAAAGTACAGATTGGTTCCAGTGGTTGCGATCTGCCAATTTTTGCTCGAAGAACCAGCGCTGAATCGGCAGGAGTGGCACTTCCCCTGTGACGATGCCTTGCTCGGCAAAAATGTTAACCGACTCCCCAATCGCATGAGTCAACTCAGCAATCGACTGATTTTCGAACAAGAGCTTTGGTGACAAGCGAATTCCAGATTGGGCTGCGCGAGCCACGATCTGAATGCTTAGAATCGAATCACCACCGAGTTCGAAGAAGTTATCGTGAATTCCGACTTGCTCTACTCCTAGAACCTTTTTCCATATTTCGGCCAATACTCTCTCGACAAACGTCTCTGGAGCAACGAATTCTCCGTTCCTCACCGTGTACTCCGGTATAGGTAATGCACGACGGTCTACTTTGCCATTTGGAGTGAGTGGCAGAGCATCCATAATTACGAATGCGGCTGGTACCATGTACTCCGGCAGTAATTCTTTGAGGTAGCTGTCGAAGTTGCCAGCTTGATCCTCTACTCCTTCTTCTAGCACGACATACGCGGCCAGTCGTTTCACACCTGGCATGTCTTCACGGGCAAGGACTATCGTTTCTTTGACAGAAGGATGAGTGTACAGGGCGGTTTCAATCTCGCCCAGCTCGACGCGGAAACCACGGATACTCACCTGATCGTCGGCACGACCGATAAACTCGATGTTGCCGTCCGGCAGGTAGCGGACAAGGTCTCCTGTTCGGTACATTTTTGCCCCTCGAATGTGCGCGAACGGATTTTCGACGAAGCGTTCTTGTGTCAGATCAGGACGTTTGAGATACCCGCGACCCAAGCTGTTCCCTGCGATGTACAGTTCGCCTGCAACACCGATCGGCACAGGTTGCAGCTTTGCATCAAGAACGTATACTTGCACATTGTCGATTGGGCGTCCGATTGTCGGTGCAGCTACCTGACCAGCCTGTACAGGAACGATGCCTGCTGTAGCTACGACGGCATTTTCCGTTGGCCCATACTGATTTACCAATGTAAATGGCAGATGAGCCGATGGATAGTGATGCAGTTTGTCACCGCCAGTCAGCATGTAACGCAAATCTGAATCGGTCGGCCATTCAACAGACATCAAGCTCTCTGCTAATGGCGTTGGTAGGAAGCTGATCGTGATTCCTGAGTCGACGAGCCAATCACGCAGTTTTTCCGGTACGAGACGAATCTCTTCTTGTGGCAGATATAGCGTCGCTCCTGCCGTCAGATACGGCCAGATTTCCCAGACAGCGGCGTCAAAGGCTGTTCCGGCGATTTGTGATGCTTTATCTTCTGGCGTGACGTTGTAAGCATGCTGGTGCCAATAGATGAGATTCAATAGAGCGCGTTGCTCGATTTCCACTCCTTTTGGTGTTCCAGTAGAACCGGACGTGTAAATGACATAGGCGAGATTGTTCGTTGTCGTCGTGATTTCGGGTGATTCCGTGCTCTCATTGGCAACCAAATCCCAATCGATATCGAGACAAATAAACGTTGCATCACCTGTTGGCAATGCTTCAAGCAAGCTTTCTTGGGTCAATACGATCGGCATGTTCGTGTCATTCATCATGAAGGCAAGGCGCTCTTTTGGATAAGATGGGTCCATCGGAACAAACGCGCCGCCTGCTTTGAGAATCCCTAATTGGCCGATCAGCATCCCGACGGAGCGTTCGACGCAAATGCCGACGAGAGTCTCTGTCGTTACCCCCTGTTGTTGCAAGTAGTTCGCCAGTTGATTCGCTTTTGAATCCAGCTCTGCGTAGGTGAGCGAGCCTTCCTTGGAGACGACTGCCAGTTGATCCGGCATTTTCCTTGTCATTTCAGCGACTAGCTCGTGCACTGTCTTCTCATATGTGTAATTTGCAGCTGTGTTGTTCCACGCGAGTATAAGCTGTTCACGTTCATCCGGACGAAGCAGTGGTAACGCCATGATCGAGCGATCAGGTTGGGCGACTATTCCCTCCAGTAAATGATGGAAATGATTCACGATTCGCTCCATCGTTGTTTGGTCGAACAAATCTGTATTGTAATCAAATGTAGCGATCAGGCCGTTTGGCGTTTCTGCCATAGTCAAGCTGATGTCGTATTTGGACATCACTTCTTGGTTCTTGCTTTCAAACGGAGCAATCCGAATGCCCTCAAGTTCATGAGTCTGCATTTGGAAGTTTTGCAGAGCAAACATAACTTGGTAGAGCGGCGAATAGCTGAGGCTACGTTCCAACTCCAGCTCATCTATCAACTTTTCAAAGGGCAGGTCTTGATGGGTATACGCTTCCAGTGCAGACTCGCGCACTCTTGCAAGTAGTTCACGGAAGGTTGGAGCGCCAGACATATCGGTTCTCATCGCCAGCGTGTTGATGAAGAAGCCAATTAATGACTCCGTTTCTTGTCTATTGCGTCCAGCAACCGGACTTCCTACGATAATGTCGTCTTGACCGCTGTAGCGATGAAGCAGGATTTGGAATGCAGCGAGCAATGTCATAAAGAGCGTGGCGCCTTCTTGTCGGCTGAGCGTGTGTAATTTTTCCACAAGCTCCGTTGGGAAACTCGTCGTGTATAAGGCTCCGTTATATGTCTGTACAGGTGGACGCGGACGATCTGTCGGTAAGGCCAATAGCGGCTCACTGCCACCGAGTTTCACTTTCCAGTATGCGAGTTGTTGCTCCAGCGCCTCTCCTTGTAGCCATTCACGCTGCCAAGCTGCAAAGTCTGCATATTGTAGTGGCATCTCGGTGAGTTGCGGCGTTTCTTCCTTGCGAAGCGCTTCATAAATCGTAACCAGCTCACGTATGAAAATGTTCATCGACCAACCGTCAGATACGATATGGTGCATGTTAAGCAGGAAGACGAAATTCACTTCGCCGATCTGGATGATCGTGGCCCGCAGTAACGGTCCTGTACGTAGGTCAAATGGGTTGTTTGCCTCTTCTCTCTCCAGGCGATGGACCTCGGTGTCGCGCTCCTCTTCTGGTAGATCACGCAAATCAATCTTGCCCAGGCTCCACGCGATTTCTGGGTGAATGACTTGTATTGCTTCCCCGTTGATGTCAGTGAAGGTTGTTCGCAAACTCTCGTGTCGCTCGATGATCATCTGCAGACTGCGTTCCCATGCAAGGATGTTGAGGTGTCCTTGCATCCGCATGGCAGACGGGATGTTGTACAAGGCGCTGTTCGGCATTAAACGATCCAAGAACCACAAGCGTTGCTGTGCAAATGAGAGCGGTAGATGCTGATCGCGAGAAACCGGTGTGAGTGGAATGCTGGCCACTTTCGATTTGGCTTCCAGTAAACCGGTTAATTTTTCGCTCATTTGTGCCACGCTAGGATTTTCGAACAAGGCACGGAGTGGGACTTCCACACCAAATGTTTCTTTCAGGCGGGAAACGGTTTGGGTAGCCAAGAGCGAATGTCCACCCAGATGAAAGAAGTCATCGTGGATTCCAATTCCCTCAACAGAAAGTACCTGCGACCAAATATGGGCGACGATTTCCTCTGTTGGTGTACGCGGCGCCACATATTCCTTCCCTGACTCCCCTTGTCCCCAATCCGGTGCTGGAAGGGCGCGGCGATTTACTTTCCCGTTGACCGTGAGTGGAATCTCTGCCATCCATACATACCCTGCTGGAACCATGTATTCCGGTAGGGTCTCTTTCAGGTAGTGGATAAGCTCAGCATCTCCCGGTTGTTGTTCGTTTGCTGCAACGAGATAAGCTGCCAAACGCTTGTCTCCTTCTCGCTCCTCACGCGCGATAACGACGACATTTTGAACGGCTGGATGCTGTCTGAGTCTATTTTCGATTTCGCCCAGTTCGATTCGATAACCGCGAATCTTGACTTGGTCGTCGATTCGTCCGAGGAATTCGAGCTGTCCGTCTTCCGTATAGCGAACTAGGTCACCAGTCCGGTAGAGGCGTTCTCCTTCCTTGCCGAACGGATGATTGATAAAGCGTTCTTTCGTAAGCTCAGGACGATTCCAGTACCCTCTGGCTATTCCTTTTCCGCCGATGTACAGCTCGCCTGGTACGCCTATTGGCACAGGTTGCCGGTTTGCATCCAGTACATACACTTCCACATTGGCGAGGGGTCGGCCGATTGATGGATTTTGACCGTTATTCTCACAACGTATGAGCGTAGCAGTAACGGTTGTTTCTGTTGGTCCGTAGCAGTTAAAGAACTGGAGATCCTTCGCGTGACGGGCGACAAGCTCACGGCTTAACGCTTCCCCACCGACAATCAGAGTCTTCAGGTCTGGCAAATCCGCTTGTGGCAAGGCCGATACTACAGAAGAAGCCATTGTCACGATCGTAATGCGTTGTTCCTGCAAGACTTGGATCAACTCCGGACCAGGTAAAAGTAATTCGCGATCCTCAATGACTAGCGTGGCACCAGCGAGCAGGGTCATGGCGATCTCGGAGACAGAAACATCAAAGCTAAATGATGTGAATTGCAAAACCCGGCTCGTCGCATCGATTTGGAACGAATGGATCAGGGCATGTGTCAAATTGATCACGGAGTGGTGCTCGACCATCACCCCTTTGGGCAATCCGGTTGATCCAGAAGTATAGATTACGTAAGCGAGATGATGTTCATTGACGCTGCTATCCACGTTTGTGGTTGGCTCATCTGCCAGTTCATCGCTATCGAGGCAAATGACCTGTTTAGAAGGAACTGGTAGCATGTCTTTCAGCGATACTTGCGTCAACAAAATGTTCGCTTGCGAATCTTCGATCATATAGGCAATGCGATCTTGCGGATGCGCTGGATCAATAGGCACATAAGCAGCACCTGCCTTCATTACACCAAGGAAAGCGATGATCATCTCTGGAGAACGCTCGACGCAAATGCCAACTAGCTTATCCGGTTGTACACCGCATGCAATCAGCCTGTGTGCCAGCTGATTTGCACGTTTGTTTAGCTCAGCATAGGTCAACTCCATCTTCTTGTAGACGAGTGCAATAGCATCGGGTGTCTTTTCCACTTGTTTCTCGAATGCCTGATGGATGCAAAGCTGTGCCGGATAATCTACGCTCGTGTCATTCCATTCGACTAATACCTGCTGGAGCTCGCTTTCACTGATCATCGATACCTCTGCGAGGCACTGTTCAGGTTTTGCCATCATGGATTCGAGCAAGGAAGACATCTGGTGCAATACACGTTCGATATTTTCAGACGCGAATCGGTTTTGGTCGTATTTGATCTTAAGGATGAACTCTTTACCCGGACCGCAGACGACGGTGATTGGATAATTCGTTTGTTCCATCGTTTCTACGTCGGATAATTGCAGCTGATAATGCTCATCTTTTACCGATTCACCAATCGGGTAGTTCTCAAAAATGAAGATGCTCTCGAACAGGGCAGCATTCCGCGCCATTTCACTCCAGCCTTGGATGTCAACCAACGGCGTGTACTCAAACTGGCGAAGCTCCACTTGATGTTCTTGAATCTCGCGTAGCCATTCCCGCACCGATTTGTTCGCATCGATCAAAACACGAATCGGCAGGGTGTTGATGAAGAGACCTACCATGCCCTCTACAGTAGGTAGATCTGCCGGACGACCGGAAACTGTTGCACCGAAGACGACATCATCCGTTGCGCCGTAACGGCTCAGGATGAGAGCCCATGCTCCTTGGACAAGCGTATTCAATGTCAACTGGTGTGTACGGACAAAGGCTTGCAAACGTGAAGTCATGTCCACCGATAAGCGAATTTCTTTTTCTTCGTACACTTTCGGCATATGTTCCCGGCCGCCAGAGTAGCTACTCATCGCTAATGGTGTAGACTCGTGGAAGTCTTTAAGCTGCTCGCGCCAAAAATGTTCGGCGGCTTTCAAGTCTTGGCGCTGTACCCAATCGATGTAGGCTGAGAATGGTTGGACGAAGCTGTACGAAACCTCTCTATCTTCTGCTATGGACACATAAGCACTAAACCAGTCTTTTAGTACAATGGGTACGCTCCAACCATCAAGCAATACATGATGGAAGCTCCAAGTGAAGCGATAAACTCCCTCACGTAAATGGAATAACGTCCAACGCATGAGTGGTGGAGAAGCAATCTCGAAATTTCGTCTTCGATCAGCTTCTAGATAGTGAGCCAGTTCCGTTTTTTGCTGCTCCGTCGTCAAATGACGAAGGTCGATTTTTTCTACTGTTGCTTTTACTTGTTTGCGTACAATCTGATGAGCCTCTGAACCTTCCCAAACAAAGTAGGTACGTAGAATCGGATGGCGATCCACTACCTTTTGCCACGCCTGTTCAAACGCATCGACGTACAAGCCCTCCATCGTCATGGCAAAGTGAACAATATAGTCTCCCCCCTCTTGCTCGTACAGGGAGTGGAACAGCATGCCACCTTGCAATGGACTGAGCGGATAGACGTTTTCGATCAGGCGATCCTGTCCCAGATGCTTGTCGATAGCACGTTGATCCATTCGCGCTAGTGGAAAGTCAGATGGCGTATAGCCGCCTGCTTCTTCGGACTGGCAGTGCGCAATGATCTCACGCAAAGCTTCCAGATAGTTGCAAGCAAGCTCTTGGATCGTGCTTTGTTCGTGAATGTTTTCGCTATAGATCCATGTGACATGGAGTTGTTCTCCGGTTATGACACTGTTTACATCAATCAGGTGCTGACGTATTGTGTCTTTCCCCAGATTGGAGCCTCTTGATTCTTGCGCCATGCCAAATCTCGATTCGGCTTGAACGATCTGATCAAACTGTCCGAGGTAGTTGAAGCTGATTTCTGGCTTCGGCTTTTCATCTAGGAGTTTTTTCAACTCCTCATTCTGACTGAGGTATCGGAAAATGCCGTAGCCGACACCTTTCTTTGGAATGCGACGAAGCTGTTCCTTGACCGCTTTCAAAGCGTCACCCCACGGCTTTGAAGGGTCAATCGAAAGCTGTACCGGGTACATGCTCGTAAACCAGCCAACCGTACGGGATAAGTCCACTCCTTCGATAATCTCCTCACGTCCGTGCCCTTCCAGATGAACGGATACTAGCTTTTCGCCTGTCCAACGATTCATTGCTTTGGTTAAAGCGGTAAGCAATACATCATTGATTTGCAGACGGTAAGGCGAAAGCGTATCCTGCAACAACGCGCGAGTTTCATCAATAGTAAGCGCAAGACTGACTTGTTTGGAGGTTGCATCTGTGTTTTGGCTTGGATCGAAGGCACGGTCAATTGGAAGTGGACTCACTTCATCATTTTGGCCCAGCCAGAACACTTTTTCCGGCTCGATCGCTTCGGAATTCGCATAGGATTGCAATTGCTCTCCCCATGACTTGAATGAAGTCGTCTTCGCTGGGAATTGCACCTCTTGATCGTTTACAAGTTGCCCGTAAGCAGTTTGTAGATCCTCTAGCAAAATGCGCCAGGATACACCGTCTATCACCAGATGGTGGGCAACAATCAGTAGACGACCAGGTTGGTCCGCACCAAGATGGAAGTAAACGACTTGGAAAACGGGTCCCTCACTTACATGTAGACTTGATTGCACCTCGTTTGCGATTTGCTCCAGACGATCGGCTTGTTCTTCATCTAGAACAGCGGACAGGTCCACACTACGGAATGGAATAATCTCAGGCTGCCCTTCCATATATTGGGTCCAATCTTGCTCCGTATGGTTAAAACGCATACGTAATGCGTCATGATGAGTGAGTAGACTCTCGACGACACGCTCTAGAACAGTTAGGTCAACGGGTTGTTGAACCGTCAAAAGCAAGGATTGGTTCCAATGATGGATCGACGGTTGTTCAGTCGTGAAGAACCACGATTGAATTGGCGTGAGCGGCACCTCTCCCGTCAAGATACCTTGTTCTGCTTGGATTTTTCCTGTTTGTATGCCGTCAGCCGCTGTCACGACACTTGCCAGTTCCGCGATGGTTTGATTTCTCAAGAGCTGTTTCGGTGTCAAACGAATTCCAGCCTGATTGGCTCGAGAAACAATTTGGATACTCAAGATGGAGTCTCCACCCAACTCGAAAAAGTTGTCATAAATACTAACTTTGTCAATTCTTAGAACATTTTTCCATATATCTGCAAGCGTAGCCTCTATTGCAGTTGTCGGGGCTGCAAATCTGCCTTCTGTTTCAGTGTGTAATAAATCAGGTACAGGCAATGCTTGTCGATCTACCTTCCCGTTTGGAGTCAGCGGCAGGTTACCCATGATGACAAAGGCAGCTGGCACCATATACTCAGGCAGCTTATCCTTTAGATAGCTACGGAAGTCACTTGCTTGAATCTCTTGTTTTTCTCCAAGTACGACGTAGGCAGCGAGTCGTTTAATGCCAGGAATATCCTCAAGTACGAGTACGATGGTTTCTTTTACCGCTGGATGAGTGTACAGAGCCGTTTCAATTTCACCCAGTTCGACCCTGAATCCTCGAATGCTCACCTGATCGTCTGCACGACCAATGAAATCTATGTTTCCATCTGGCAGGTAACGAACCAGGTCTCCAGTTCGGTACATGCGGGCTCCCTGTTTTTGAGAGTATGGATTGGCTACGAACCTCTCTTTGGTTAGATCAGGGCGCTTCAGATAGCCACGTGCCAAACTGTCTCCAGCGATATAGAGCTCTCCGGCTACACCAATCGGCACAGGTTGCAGCTTTTCATCAAGGACGTATACTTGCACATTGTCTATTGGACGTCCGATTGATGGTGCGAATACATGAGTAGCTTCTGTCGGAACGGCACCTGCTGTGGCGACAACCGCGTTTTCGGTTGGACCGTATTGGTTCACAAGAGTAAACGGCATGGTTGCTGGTGGGTAATCATGTAGCTTATCGCCCCCTGTGAGCATATAGCGCAGCTTCGTGTTGATAGGCCATTCCAAGGTAAGCAATCTTTCCGCCAATGGCGTTGGCAAAAAGCTAATCGTGATTCCCGATGTAACAAGCCAATCTCTGAGTTCCTCAGGTACAAGACGAATTTCTTCGGATGGGAGATAAAGCGTTGCTCCCTTTGTTAGGTACGGCCAGATTTCCCAAACAGATGCATCAAAGGCGGTCCCGGCGATTTGTGAGGCTCGATCATTTGAATCTACGCTGTACGACCGTTGGTGCCAGAAAATGAGATTTAACAAGGCGGCATGCTCGATCTCTACCCCTTTTGGCGTTCCAGTAGAGCCAGACGTATAGATGACATACGCAAGATTCTCTGTTGTCATTGCAATGTTTGGTGCCTCGCTGCTCTCTTCTGAAATGATATTCCAATCACGATCCAAGCAGATGAATGTTACAGGTCCTTCCGGCAATCGCCCTAACAGTCGTTCTTGGGTTAATACAACTGGCATATTCGCATCTTTCATCATGAAAGCAAGACGCTCTTGTGGATACGCCGTGTCCATTGGGACATAAGCACCGCCAGCTTTGAGTATTCCCAGTTGACCGATGAGCATATCGATGGAACGTTCTACGCAAATGCCGACAAGTGTTTCAGAGGATACTCCCTGTTTTTGCAGGTAGTTCGCTACCTGATTCGCTTTGGCATCTAGTTCTGCATAGGTGATCTGCCCTTCTTCGGAAACAACTGCTAATTGATTTGGCAACGCTTGTGCAATCCTTGCAACCCTTTCATGCACGCATGTTTCACGTTCAAAAGGTACATTCGTATCATTCCATTGATGGAGAAGCTGCTCCTTTTCCATATCGCTCAGGAGAGGTATGGCTGTGACTGGTTGCATCGGATTTGCCGAAATCGCCTCTAGCAGGTTCGAGAAATGGTTCCCCATGCGCTCGATCGTTGCTGGATCAAAAAGATCGGTATTGTACTCGAATGTTGCGATAAGTCCATCAGGTGCTTCTACGGTGGTCAAGGTGATGTCAAACTTGGCGCTTACGCCCTCCTGACCTCTGTGGAAAGGCTCGATGCGGATCTGGGACAATTCTTGTACGTCCATCGGGATGTTTTGCAGTACGAACATCACTTGGAACAACGGTGAGTAGCTTAGGCTTCTTTCCAGCTCCAGTTCATCTACCAGTTTTTCAAACGGCAGGTCTTGATGCGCATAAGCTTCCAGTGCAGTTTCTCGTACTTTTGCAAGCAAGTCTCGGAAGGTTGGTTCCCCGGACATATCCGTACGCATTACCAAGGTGTTAATGAAGAAACCAATAAGCGACTCCATTTCCTGTCTATTACGTCCTGCGACCGGACTTCCGACGAGGATGTCTTTTTGACCACTGTAACGATAGAGCAGGGTCTGAAAGGCAGCTAGCAAGGTCATGAATAAGGTTGATCCTTCTTCACGACTGAGTGCTTTTAGGTCGGCAAGCAGTTTTTCTGGGAGCCTAATTGTATGCATTGCCCCTTTATGGCTCTGAACGGCAGGGCGTGGACGATCTGTCGGCAATATCAGAAGTGGTTCTGCATCGCCTAATTGTTTTTTCCAGTACGCCAATTGTTGCTCCAGTACCTCTCCTTGCAACCAATTGCGTTGCCATGTGGCGTAGTCTGCATATTGAAGCGGCATTTCGGCAAGCTGTGGTGTTTCTCCAGCAGATAACGCTTCGTAGATGGAGACTAACTCACCCATGAATACACTCATGGACCAGCCATCCGCAATGATGTGATGTAAGTTGAGCAAAAATACATACGCTTGTTCATCCATGCAAATCAGTTTGGCGCGCAACAACGGCCCTTGATTCAGATGAAACGATTGTTCAGCATCTTCTATGGCGAGACGCAATGCTTCCACTTCTCGCTCCTCTTCGTTCCAGTCTCGTAAGTCGATTCGTCCCAGGTTCCACTCGATCTCCGGATGAATGACTTGAACGGCTTCTCCATTGATATCGGAGAAAGTTGTACGCAAGCTCTCATGACGTTGGATGATCTGCTTGAGACTACGTTCCCACGCATCGACGTCTAGCTCACCCTTCAGTCGAACAGCAGATGGGATGTTGTATACGGAACTGTCTGGCAACAACTTGTCCAAAAACCACAAACGTTGTTGCGCAAACGAGAGCGGCAAGTGTCCGTCACGCGACACGGGCACAAGTGGGATGTTAGTGTGACCCGCTTCCCCTCGTAACAATGTCGTAATTTTTTCACTGATCGCAGCCGTTGTCGGATAATCAAACAGCGTACGAAGCGGCATGTCTACGCCAAAAGTTTGACGCATACGGGAAATCGCCTGGGTAGCTAAGAGGGAATGTCCCCCTCGTTCAAAGAAATCGTCGTGAATCCCGACTTGCTCTACGGAAAGCACCTGTGTCCAAATGTTAGTCACTATTTCTTCTGTTGGTGTGCGAGGTACGACATACTCTTGTTGTGTGGTCAAAAGTCCCCAATCCGGTGTAGGCAGTGCCCGGTGGTCTACTTTTCCGTTAACCGTAAGCGGAATAGCATCCATCCAGACTATGCCTGCTGGAATCATGTAATCTGGCAATGTCTCTTTCAGATAGCGAGCGAGCTCCTCTGTAGCCGGCTTCTCTTCACCTATTGCAATCAAATAAGCAGCCAAACGATTTTCTCGTACGGTAATAACAGCTTCCCGAATCGCAGAGTGCTTTCTCATTGCGTTTTCGATTTCGCCTAATTCGATGCGGAAGCCGCGAATTTTCACCTGATTATCGATACGTCCGAGGAATTCAAGGTTACCGTCTTCCAGATAGCGCACCTGATCGCCTGTGCGATAGAGACGTTCGCCTTCCGCTCCAAACGGATGAGTGATAAAGCGTTCCGCTGTAAGCTCTGGACGATTCCAGTAACCGCGTGCCAAACCTTTTCCACCAATATACAGCTCACCTGGTACGCCTATAGGGACAGGCTTCAGATTGGCATCTAATACGTAGATGGTCGCATTGGCGATTGGGCGGCCAATTGGCGTGTTCGTGAGATTCGTATCCATAAGCATTAACGTGGTGCAAACAGTTGCCTCCGTTGGTCCGTAGCAATTGAAAAATTGACGATGATTTGCATAGCGAGTGATGAGCTCATAGCCTGGTGCTTCGCCACCGATCACTAATGTATTCAGATCAGGTAGGTCTGCGTTAGGTAATGCCGCAAGTACAGCAGGAACCGTCATCACAGTCGTAATTTGTTTTTCTTGCAAGACTGAGATGAGTTCAGGGCCTGGCAAGAGCATTTCTCGATCCTCAATGACTAAG
Organism: Brevibacillus sp. NPDC058079; assembly: GCF_042885155.1. Lineage (NCBI taxonomy): Bacteria > Bacillati > Bacillota > Bacilli > Caryophanales > Paenibacillaceae > Brevibacillus > Brevibacillus sp. NPDC058079. Next base: position 1,011,888 of record NZ_JBHVSO010000001.1, on the reverse strand, counting down.
GTCGCACCCGAAATCAAAGCCATGACGATCTCAGCGACAGAAACATCGAAGCTAAACGAACATAACTGCAGGACGCGGCTAGACGGCTGGACTTGGAACAAATCGATCAGGTAATAAGCCATATTCACCGCACTATGGTGTTCGACCATTACGCCTTTCGGCAAGCCAGTGGAACCAGATGTGTAAATGACATAAGCAAGATTTTGTTCTGTAATCCCACTCACCACATCGTGAACAGGTTCATTCTCTAGAGCATTACTATCAAGGCAAATTACCTGAGCCTGCGTTGTAAGCAAATGGTTTACCAGAGATTGCTGGGTCAACACGATGTTTGCCTGCGAATCCTCGATCATGTAGGCAATACGCTCTAGCGGATGTGCCGGGTCAATTGGAACATAGGCGGCACCTGCTTTCATCACACCGAGAATCCCGACGATCATTTCTGGAGAGCGCTCGATGCAAATACCGACGAGCGTATCTGATTTCACGCCTTGGGCAAGGAGATGATGCGCCAATTGGTTCGCTCGCTGGTTCAGTTCGGCATACGTCATTTCCATCTCTTTGTACATGAGTCCGATGGCATCTGGCGTCTTTCTTACTTGGTATTCAAATGCTTGATGAATGCAAAGCCCGGTTGGATAATCCACCTTCGTTTCGTTCCACTCGCCCAAAACCTGCTCTTGTTCCATTTCGCTGATCATGCGCACATCAGCCAAAGTTTGATCAGGATTCGCTGTCATCGATTGGAGCAGAAGAGTCATTTGCTCTAGGACACGTTCGATACGTACATGATCGAATCGGTTTTGATCAAAAACGATTTTGAGGACAAATTCTTTGCCAGGGCCACATACTACGGTAAGTGGATAGTTGGTTTGCTCCGCAGAGTCTACATCAGAAATCTGAATACTGTTGTCCACTTCTTTTACAGACTCGTCAATCGGGTAGTTCTCAAAGATAAAAATACTTTCGAACAGAGAGGTGTTGCGCTCGAATTCGCTCCAGCTCTGGATGTCAACTAGCGGCGTGTACTCATATTGGCGAATCTCCAATTGCATTTCTTGCAATTCGCGCAGCCATACCCGAACGGTTTTGCTTGGATCAAGTGTGATTCGAACCGGAAGCGTATTGATGAACAGACCAACCATATTTTCTACGCCATGCAAATCGGCTGGACGGCCTGAACCAGTTGCCCCGAATACGACATCTTCTTCACCACTGTAAGCTCCGAGGATCATGCCCCACGCACTTTGTATGAATGTATTTAGCGTTACCTGATGCTGACGAGCAAATGATTGCAGATGTTCTGTAAACTCGGGCGAGAATCGGATAAAGCGCTCGTCGTAGGTTTTCGGTTCTCCAATGGATTGGAGAGCTTGTCCGAGATTGATTGGTGTCGGCCCGTATATCCCTTTCAAATGGTTGCGCCAAAAGCGTTCTGCAGCTTGCAAGTCTTGACGCTGAATCCACGCAACATACTGGGAAAAAGGCTGTACAGCTCCAAGCTGAACGTCTCTTCCTTCTGCGAGCGCTAGATAAGCGGCAAACCAGTCTTTTAGGACAAGCGGCAAGCTCCAACCGTCCAGTAATACGTGGTGGAAGCTCCAGATAAAGCGATATGCTTCGTTGCTAATCCTGAACAAAGTCAAACGCATGAGAGGTGGCTCAGTAATAGAGAAGTTCCGCTTGCGATCCTCTTCCAAAAATGCGTCTAGCGCTGCTTTCTGCCTATCAATTGGTAAATGTCGCAGATCTCTTTCATCAACAGTCACCCGTACGTGCTTGCGGACAATTTGATGCGGATTGACTACCCCATCCCAGATAAAGGAGGTGCGCAGAATAGAATGACGATCGATGACTTTTTGCCATGCTTGTTGGAGTGCATCGACCTGCAAATGATGGATCGTCATGGAGAATTGAACCACATAGTCTCCGCCCTCTTGTTCGTATAGCGAATGGAAAAGCATTCCTTCCTGCAACGGCGTCAGTGGATATATGTTCTCGATGGAGTGATCTCTACCCACATAGGTGTCAAGTGTACGCTGATCTAGACGAGACAGCGGGAAGTCAGAAGGAGTATAGCCTCCTGCTTCTTCGGAGCGGCAATGTGCCATAATCTCACGCAAGGCGTCCATATAATCGCGAGCAACTGCTTCCACCGTACTTTTCTCGTGGATGTTTTCGTTGTAAAACCAAGTGATATGCAGTTGTTCTCCGGAAATGACGCTGTTTACATCGATTAAATGCGTGCGAACGGAATCAGGTGCAAGATTCGAGCCTCTCGATTCAGCAGCCATGCCAAACGTAGCGTTAGACGAAACTACCTGATCAAACTGGCCGAGGTAGTTGAAGCTGATCTCTGGCTTCATTCGAGACTTCAACTGCTCTTTCAGCTCGTCATCCTGACGTAAGTAGTGCAGGATACCATAGCCAACCCCATTTTGCGGAATAGCTCGAAGCTGTTCTTTGACTGCTTTCAGCAGTTCGCTCCACGGTTTCGTCTGGTCAAGTGTAAGCTGTACAGGATACATACTCGTAAACCAGCCAACTGTGCGGGATAAATCTGCTCCTTCCAAAATATCTTCGCGTCCATGCCCCTCGAGATGGAAAGATAACGTCTGTTTCCCTGTCCAGCGGTGCATCGCTTTTGTTAAGGCAGAGAGTAATACATCATTTATTTTCAAACGGTATGGAGAAAGTGTTTCCTGCAACAAGGCACGGGTTTCTCCTGCGTTTAACGAGAATGTTACTTGTTTGGTTGTCGCTTCCGTGTTCTGACTCGGTTCATAAAGGTGATCAATCGGGATCGGACTCACTTCATGAGCTTGTTTGAGCCAGTACTCTTTTTCTTGCAGGATGGCGTCTGAATTGGCATACTCGACTAATTGCTCAGCCCACATCTTGAACGAAGTCGTCTTTGCTGGCATTTGTACGTCTTGACTGTTTGCTATTTGGTCATAGGTATGTTGCAGATCCTCCAGTAAAATACGCCACGATACACCGTCAACAACTAAGTGGTGAATGACGAGCAACAGTCGGCCAGCTTGCTCTTCGCCCATGTTGAAGTACACAGCCTGTACGACGGGACCTTCTGTGATATTTAGGCTCGCTTGTACTTCTTGTGAGATTTCCTCCAGCCTGGACTCCTGTTCCTGTTTTGGAAGATTAGAAAGATCCACGCTACGGAATGGAACATTCTCTTCAAGACCTTCCATCATTTGTGTCCACATGCCGTCATAGTGTGAAAAGCGCATACGCAACGCATCATGATGAGCCAGCAGGCTCTCGATTGTTTGCTCCAGGACAACAAGGTCTACTGGTTGCTGAACAGTCAGAAGTACCGACTGATTCCAGTGGTGCAGCGACGGTTGATTGGAGTCAAAGAACCATTTTTGGATGGGAGTGAGCGGTACATTTCCAGTAACAGTGCCCTGCTCATTTTTCCATTTTGTATCTGTTGCTTGGCTCAAATCAGTAACAACGCGTAGCAATTCTGCAATGGTTTGATTTTCAAAAAGTTGCTTGGGTGTGAAGCGAATTCCGGAATGATTGGCTCTTGCGACGATCTGGATACTGAGAATGGAGTCGCCGCCCAATTCAAAAAAGTTGTCGTAGATGCCGATGTTCGCAACACCCAGCACACTTTTCCAGATTTCCGCCAATTTCATTTCCAGATCCGTTGCAGGTGCTACAAAACCGCTATCCGCCTCATTTCGGGAATAGTCTGGGATTGGTAGCGCCCGGCGATCCACTTTTCCGTTTGGTGTCAGCGGGAAGCTGTCCAACTTCATGAAGGCGGATGGGATCATGTACTCTGGCAACTTATCCTTGAGATAGGATCGCATCTCGATGTGAGTAACCTCTTTTTCTTCTGCAAAAACGAGGTAGGCAGCTAGGCGCTTGTCTCCAGGAGTTTCCTCTCTCACCATGAGTACGGTTTCTTTTACAGCCGGGTGGCTCTGCAACACCGTCTCGATTTCGCCTAGCTCAATACGGAAGCCGCGGATTTTCACCTGATTGTCGATACGCCCGATAAATTCAATCGTGCCATCAGGCAAATAACGAACCAAATCACCGGTACGGTATAGGCGAGAACCCCCTTGTGGGTCAAATGGATTCTCCACAAATCGCTCTGCAGTTAACTCCGGATTGTTCAAATAGCCAAGAGCGAGACCATCTCCGCCTATATACAATTCGCCTGCGGTACCCAGTGGGACAGGTTGTTGATGTTTGTCCAATACGTACACCGTGGTATTGCTAATCGGTCGGCCAATCGGGAAGGAATTGACGCCTTCTGGAAGCTCCGTGACGGGATTGCAGCAAGTAAACGTCGTGTTTTCCGTCGGGCCATAGCCGTTAATCACCGTGATACCGTCAAGCGAAAGTACCTTGCGTACATGTGATGCGGAGACCACATCCCCACCGACAAGTAGTTGGCGCACGCCGCGCAAGTACTCTACTTTGTGGTCAACCATGACTGTAAACAGACCAGCCGTCAGCCAAAGTGTCGTCACCTTGTGATTCTGAATCGCCTCTCCCAGTTCATCGAGTGAAGGCTGATGTGGCGGCATCAACACCAGCTTCGCTCCGTTTAACAACGCACCCCAAATTTCAAAGGTAGCAGCATCAAACGATACGGTGGAGGCTTGCAAGAATACGTCCTCTTCCGAAATGGTCACGTAATTCGTGTTTTTGATCAGGCGAACAATTCCGCGATGGACGACCAGCACTCCTTTTGGTGTACCTGTTGACCCCGATGTGTAAATGACGTAGGCGAGGCTGTCGGCGGTCATTTCTACTTGAGGAGCAAGTGTACTTTCTTCTGCCCATTTCTCCCAAGCATGGTCGAGATTGATAATGCTAAGCTCTTGTTCTTGCCACTTGTCAGACAAATGCTTCTGTGTCAATAAAATGGAAATCTGGGCATCTGCCAGCATGAAAGCCAGACGTTCTTCTGGATACGCAGGGTCAAGTGGCACATACGCTCCACCTGCTTTGAGAATCCCGAGCATACCAACGAACATATCTAACGAGCGATCTACGCAAAGCCCGACAAAAGTACCCGTTTCTACTCCTTGCTTTTGCAAGTAGTTGGCAAGCTGATTGGCTTTTGCCTCCAGCTCGGCGTAGGTCAACTGTTCTTCCCCTGCAACGATGGCGATACGATCTGGGTATTGGGCCGCTGTTTCGGCAAACAGTAGTGGAACAGTTTGGTCCCGAGGGTAGTCGCTCGCTGTGTTGTTAAGCTCTACCACCTGTTTATTTCGTTCGCTCTCCCTTAGAAGATCAAGTTTTTCAATCGACTCCTCTGGTTGGGAGATGATAGCCTCAAGCAGATTTTGCAAATGTCCAGTCATTCGCTCTATCGTTGATCTGTCGAACAAATCTGTGCTGTACTCAAAGGAAGCTACGAGTCCGTCTGCCTGCTCTCTCATTGTCAATGTGAGATCAAACTTGGAAGTCGTCAAATGTCGCTCAGAATCCAATGGTGTGAGCTGAATGCCAGACGTTACTGCTTCCTCCAGCGGGAAGTTTTGCAGGACAAACATGACCTGGAACAACTGCGAGTAGCTGAGGCTACGCTCTAGCTGTAGCTCATCGACCAATTTTTCAAAAGGTAAATCTTGATGTGCATATGCCTCCAACGCTGTTTCGCGAACGCGTGCCAGTAATTCTGTAAATGTTACATCTCCTGTTACGTTGGTTCGGAGTGCCAAAGTATTGACGAAGAATCCAATCAAATTCTCTATTTCTTGACGATTGCGTCCAGCTACCGGACTTCCCACAACGATGTCTTCTTGACCACTATAGCGATAAAGAAGGGTTTGGAATGCAGCCAGCAACGTCATAAACAAGGTAGAACTGGACTCCTGGCTAAGTACTTTCAATTTGGCGAGCAAGTCCGCAGAAAATGTCTCAGTGTAAATGGCTCCTTGATAGGATTGCACAGCAGGGCGCGAACGTTCTGTCGGCAGTGTTAGAAGCGGTTCTGCTCCACTCAGTTTTTCTTTCCAATACGTAACCTGCTGCTCTAAGATTTCGCCATCGAGCCACTCACGCTGCCATGTAGCAAAATCCGCATATTGAATCGGTAGGTCTGCCAGCTCTGGTGTTTCTTGTTTACTGAAGGCTTCGTAATTGGCAAGCAATTCGCGATAAAATATGCCCATCGACCAACCATCAGAGATGATGTGGTGCATGTTGATCAAAAAGACATATGCGTGATCATCTGTTTGGATCATCGTCGCGCGTATCAGCGGCCCTTGTCCAAGGGCAAAAGCTCGGGCCGTTTCGGCTTCAGCCAATTGCTCTATCTTTTGTTCTTTCTTTTCAGCTGATCGATCGCGTAAGTCCAAAATGTCCATTTTCCAGTCCATATGCGGATGAATCACTTGGATGGATTGTCCGTCTATTTCGTGGAACGTGGTACGCAAGCTTTCGTGACGCAAAACGATCGCCTGTATACTCTTCTCCCATGCCACTACGTCGAGTTCGCCTTGCAAGCGAAGGGCAGATGGAATGTTGTACATCGGACTTTCTGGCATGAATTGATCAAAGAACCACAATCGCTGCTGGGCAAAAGACAACGGGAGATTGCTCTGTCTTGATACAGGTTGAATCGATCCACCAATCGCTTCTTTCTCTCCCAAATGAAGTGCTGCTCCCTGTTCACTCCATGCTGCAATGGTCGGATGTTCAAAAATGGAGCGCACCGTCTGCTCTATTCCAAACGCCTCTCGTAGACGTGAAATGACTCGTGTCGCCAAAAGTGAATGTCCACCAAGCTCGAAAAAGTTATCGTGAATCCCCACTTTTTCGACTCCAAGCACCTGCGACCATATGTTGGCAATCAATTCTTCTACCTGATTGCGCGGCTCCATGTAGCCTTTGGCGGAAGCTGGATTTGTCCATTCCGGTTCCGGCAGTTGTTTGCGGTCGATTTTACCATTTGCCGTCAAAGGCATCGCATCAAGGAAAATATAAAATGAAGGCCTCATGAATTCTGGTAGTTTCGTTTTTGTCCATGCACGCAAATCAGAAGTTTCGAGCGTGATATCTCCTGAAACGGTAGCATACGCAGTTAAATGCTTCTCGCCCGGCGTAATCTCACGGACCATGACCACAACTTCGTTCACAGACGGATGCAAGCTGAGTGCTGCTTCCACCTCACCTAATTCGATGCGGAAGCCGCGGATTTTCACCTGATTGTCGATACGACCGATAAACTCAATCGTGCCATGAGGCAAATAACGAACCAAGTCACCAGTACGGTACAGGCGAGAACCCCCATGTGGGTCAAACGGATTCTCCACAAAACGTTCTGCGGTTAACTCCGGATTGTTCAAATAGCCAAGAGCGAGACCATCTCCGCCTATATATAATTCGCCTGCCGCACCCAGAGAGACAGGCTGTTGATGTTTGTCTAATACGTACACCGTGGTATTGCTGATCGGTCGGCCGATCGGGAAGGAGTTGACGCCTTCTGGAAGCTCCGTGACGGGATTGCAGCAAGTAAATGTCGTGTTTTCCGTCGGGCCATAGCCGTTAATCACCGTGATACCGTCAAGCGAAAGTACCTTGCGTACATGGGATGCGGAGACCACATCCCCACCGACAAGTAGTTGGCGCACGCCGCGCAAGTACTCCACCTTGTAGTCAACCATGACCGTAAACAGACCAGCCGTCAGCCAAAGTGTCGTCACCTTATGATTCTGAATTGTCTCTCCCAGTTCATCGAGTGAAGGCTGATGTGGCGGCATCAACACCAGCTTCGCTCCGTTTAACAACGCACCCCAAATTTCAAAGGTAGCAGCATCGAACGATACGGTAGAGGCTTGCAGGAACACGTCCTCTTCTGTAATGGTCACGTAGTTCGTGTTTTTGATCAGGCGAACAATTCCGCGATGAACGACCAGCACTCCTTTTGGTGTACCTGTTGATCCAGATGTGTAAATGACATACGCGAGGCTGTCAGCTGTCATATCTACCTGGGGAGCAAGTGTGCTCTCTTCCGCCCATTTTTCCCCAGCATGGTCAAGATTGAGAATGGTAAGCTCTTGTCCTTGCCACTTGTCAGACAAATGCTCCTGTGTCAATAAAATGGAAATCTGGGCATCTGCCAGCATGAAAGCCAGACGTTCTTCTGGATACGCAGGGTCGAGTGGCACATACACTCCACCTGCTTTGAGAATCCCGAGCATACCAACGAGCATATCTAACGAGCGTTCTACGCAAAGTCCGACAAAAGTACCTGTTGCTACTCCTTGCTTTTGCAAGTAGTTGGCAAGCTGGTTGGCTTTTGCCTCCAGCTCGGCGTAGGTCAACTGTTCTTCCCCTCCTACGATGGCGATACGATCTGGGTATTGGGCCGCTGTTTCGGCAAACAGTTGTTGAACGGTTTTATCCCCAGGGTAGTCGCTCGTAGTATCGTTTAGCCCGACCAGGAGATGCTGTCTTTCTTCTTGACTGATAAAAGAGATAGAGGACAGGCGTTGTTTCGGATTCTCGACGATGGCCACTAGAATGGATGCCATTCGGTCAAGTGTCCGTTCGATTGCCGCCTGCTCAAAGCGGTCTGTCCTGTATATCATTTTGATGCTAAACTGTTCGCCCGGAATCCCGACAATCGTGAGCGGATTATCTACTTCTTGGAAGTGCTGTACATTAGAGATGGAAAAACCGAATTCCTTCTCTTCCCCTTCTCCCAGCGGATAGTTCTCGAATACGAAAATACTTTCAAACAGTGGTAGTCCACGCGGTACATCCGTCCAGCCCTGGATATCCACCAATGGAGAGTATTCATACTGTCGGACTCTCGATTGCTGATCCTGTAGCTCTTTGAACCACTGATCCAACGTTTGCTCAGGCTCGACTTTCGTTTTCATCGGCAACGTGTTGATAAACATTCCAACCATCTGCTCTACACCTGGCAGATCGCTCGGGCGCCCGGAACCAGTTACGCCGTATACCACGCTTTCTTCTCCGCTCAAACGGCTGAGGAGAATGGCCCATGCTCCTTGCACGATAGTATTGATCGTAACCTTATACGTTCGAGCTAATTTTAAGAGAGCTTTCGAGACCTCATCAGTTAAGGTTCGAGTCGATTCATGAATCCCTTTTTCCTGCTCCGAACCTCTCAAGGGATGAGATTCAAAGGGAAGCGGTGTGGGACTCTCGACGGACGTTAGGAACTCGCGCCAGAACTTTTCAGACTCCGTGTTGTCCTGACGGCGAAGCCAGGAGATATAATCTTTGAATGGCTTTGGCTGTGGAAGTCTCAAGTCCTTGCCTTGGCAGTACGCCTCATAGAAGTCGAGGACTTCCTGAAAAAGAATGGGGCTGCTCCATCCATCCAACAGCAAATGGTGAAAGGTCCAGATGAACTGGTGCACATCGTTGGCCTTTTTGATGACCGTTACTTGCATGAGGGGGGCTTCGCTCAAATCGAAGCCCGCCTCTTTTTCTTTTTGCAAAAACGATGTCAGCATGGTTTCCTGCTCTTCATCGGTGTGATGTGACCAGTCATCCTGACGTATGGAAAAAGGAACACTTTCGAAGACCACCTGAAGCGGCTTCTCCACTTCTTCCCAAAGGAATCCAGTACGCAAAATGGAATGTCTTTGAACCACTTTGTTCCAGGCTTTTTCAAAGTTGACGATGTCAAGCTCGCCTGTAAGAATGGCAATGTTCTGCACCATATAGGCTGAACCCTCAGAGTACAGCGAATGGAACAACATCCCTTCTTGCAGCGGGGATAAGGTGTATAGATCAGTAAAATCCCCCATTGGATTAATTCCCCTTTCTTTTCTTCAGCTTGGAGAGAACCTTGTTTAACTCCGTCTGACTCAAGTCTGCATCCTCGAAGTCTTCGACTCTATAGCTTTGTTTCTCCGCTTGTATCAGTGAACGCAGGATTTCCGTGAACTGATGGGCAAAAGTCTCGACGCTCGCTTCACTATGCAATGTCTCGCTGTAGAGGAAGCTTAGGTTCAGCTTGCCTCCTGTGACTGCCCCTACCACATCAATCAGATGAGCCCGTCTGTTGTCCGGACTGATGTTGGAGCCTCTTTCTCCTGTCGCAAATCCAAACAGGGAATCTCCTTCTCCCGCCTGATTGAATTGTCCCAGATAGTTGAAGCTAATCGGTGGTTGCGGAATAGCCGCTAGCTTTTCGGACACCTCGTTATCTTTCGTCAGGTAGCGCAGGATGCCGTATCCAAGGCCTTTGTTCGGAATTTTTTGAAGCTTCTCTTTGACTATTACCAGCGCATTTTCCTGAGACATGTTCTGATCCAGTCGAATCAGGAGTGGATACATGGACGTAAACCAGCCGACCGTGCGGGAGAGATCGACCTCCGAGAACAATTCTTCTCGACCGTGACCTTCTAGGTTGACTAGTAGGGACTGTTCTCCCGTCCACTTGGCGTGTGCCAATGCTAACGAGGTCAATAGAACATCATTGATTTGCGCGCGATAACGGGACGGTACTTTCTGTAGCAGGGTTTCCGTCTCTTCTTCTTCCAGTGAAATCGTAATCGTCCGGCAGTTCCCTTCTGTGTTCAACTCACCGTCATGGATTGGCGGTGTAAAGGAGACCATCTCGTCTGCTGCAGTTATCCAGTACTCCTTTTCAGCGACAATACGTTCAGAAGATGCGTACTCATTCATTTTTACTGCCCATGCTTTGTAGGAGGTTGTTTTAGCTGGCAATTGAATCTCTGTTCCCTCCGCAGCCTGTCTGTATGCCGTTTGCAAGTCTTCGATCAGAACTCGCCACGATACGCCGTCTACCGCCAAATGGTGGATGACAATCAGCAAGCGGCCCGGTCGATCATATCCGAGATCGAAGTACACGATCTTCATGAGCGGTCCGTTTTCTAAATCTAGGCTCGCTTGTGCTTGGTGTGAAAGTTTTTCGATTCTTCTCATGTGCTGAGCTGGCGAGACCATGCTAAGATCCTCCACCATGAGCAAACCTTCCGATTCGACTTCTGCGTGTGTCTGCTTCCACTGTCCATCTGTGTAGGTATAACGCAGGCGGAGTGCGTCGTGGTGAGCGAGCAGGTGGGTAATAGCTTGCTCCAGATGCTCTTCGTCCAATTGTTCGTTCACTTGCAGGAGCATCGATTGGTTCCAGTGATGTGGTGTTGGTTGCTCTTGCTCGAAGAACCATTTTTGGATCGGCAATATCGGAGCTTCACCTGTTACCATTCCTTGCTCTGCTTCCATTTTCGTGCTATGGCCTGCAACCTTTGCCAACTCTGCAATCGTTTGATGGTCAAAAAGATTTTTCGGAGTTAGATGGATGCCAGCTGTGTTTGCACGCGCGATGATTTGAATGCTGAGGATGGAGTCGCCCCCAAGCTCAAAAAAGTTATCGTGAATGCCGATGCGATCCATTCGGAGAACAGCGCACCAGATTTCCGTCAGTCTTTGTTCGATTAGGCTCGTAGCCTGTGCAAACGAATGAACATCTTGGCTGCGATCATAGACAGGGACTGGAAGTGCTTTTCTGTCTACTTTTCCGTTTGGCGTAAGCGGCATTTCATTCAGCATGATAAAAGCAGATGGCACCATATAATCCGGAACATGTGCTTTGAAGTGTTGGCGCAGTTCGGCTGTGTCAACCTCGTACTCGGCTTGCTTGACAGCATAAGCTATGAGCTGTTTCTTGCCCGGTTCATCCTCGCGGACAATGACAACGGATGCGGCAAGAGCAGGGTGTTTGGCTAAAACTGCCTCTACTTCACTCAGCTCGATGCGGAATCCACGGATTTTCACCTGATTATCGATTCGGCCGATGAATTCGATGAGGCCATCTGGCAGGTAACGAACCAAGTCACCAGTCCGATAGAGTCGTGCCTGCGGATCGGTTGAGAACGGGTTGGGTACAAAGCGTTCTTCCGTCAAATCAGGACGATTCAAATATCCTGTAGCCAGACCATCTCCACCGATGTACAGCTCACCTGTTACGCCAATCGGGACGGGCTGCATTTTGCCATCAAGAACGTACACAGTCGTATTCTTGATGGGACGGCCAATCGGGAAAGAACTAATCGTCTCTGGCAACTCCGTGACCGGATAGCAGCAGGTGAATGTCGTGTTTTCCGTTGGACCGTACCCGTTGATAATCGTGATCCCTTCGATTTCCAACGCTTTTCTTACGTGAGGAACTGAGACGACATCTCCACCCACGAGCAGTTGCCGAACCCCCGTCAGGTATTCTTTGGAATGATCGACCATCAGTGTGAACAGTCCCGCCGTCAGCCAAAGCGTCGTAACCTTATGCGTCTGAATGGCCTGTCCCAGTTCTTCCAGGGAAGGCAGATCAGGCGGCATCAGCACTAGCTTTGCCCCATTCAGCAAGCTGCCCCAAATCTCAAAGGTCGCCGCATCGAACGATACTGTCGATGCTTGCAGGAAAACGTCCTGCTCTGTGATCGTCACGTAGTCAGTTTCTTTGACGAGACGGGCAATGCCTCGATGGATGACAAGCGTTCCTTTTGGCAACCCGGTAGAACCAGAGGTGTAGATCACGTAAGCGAGACTTTCCGCTGTGGTGTCAATGTCAGGTGCGCGTTCACTTTCTTCGGCAATCATCGCCCAGTCGCGATCCAGGCAAATCACGGTATGCTCTCCAGATGGAAGTGACGGTAGAAGCTGCTCCTGTGTGAGCAAAACAGTGACTTGCGCGTCGTCCATCATGTAGGCCAGACGTTCTTTTGGATAATCCGAATCGAGCGGTACATAAGCCCCACCAGCTTTGAGAATCCCGAGCACCCCGATCAGCATTTCGAGAGAACGCTTCACGCAGATACCCACGAGTGAGCCTGGGCGAACGCCTTGCTTTTGCAGGTAGTTCGCTACTTGGTTGGCCCGTGTCTCTAACTGGGAGTAAGTGAGGCTCTGGTCTCCCGCTACCACTGCAATGCGATTCGGGTAAAGCATCGCGGTCTGTTGGAACAATTGATCCACGCGTTGATCCCGTGGGTAAGCCGTCGTGGTGTCGTTCCATTCCAGCAGCAGTTGCTCCCGTTCTGCCTGAGGCAAAAACGGCAATTGAGTAATGGTCTGCTCCGGCATCTGAACGATGGCTTCGAGTAAGTGATGGAAGTACTGTGACATTCGCACAATCGTCGTTTCATCAAACAACGCTGTATTGTACTCAAACGTTGCGATCAGTTCATCTTGTTTTTCTGCCATGGTCAACGTCAGGTCGAACTTGGCGGTGACGAGGTGTTTGTCCATATCGAATTCCGATACGCGAATGCCAGCCTTTTCGTCTAAATCTAGCTGGAAGTTTTGGAGGACAAACATCACTTGGAACAGCGGCGAGTAACTGAGACTACGCTCTAGCGCTAGTTCATCGACCAATTTTTCAAACGGAAGATCCTGATGAGCATAAGCTTCGAGCGCCGTCTCCTTCACTCTCGCCAGCAAGTCACGGAATGTCGGTTCCCCTGACATGTTCGTACGGAGCACCAATGTATTAATGAAGAATCCAATCAATTGTTCCGTCTCTTGTCTATTGCGTCCTGCGACAGGGCTTCCGACAAGGATGTCTTCCTGTCCACTGTAGCGGTAGAGAAGAGTTTGGAAGGCAGCCAGCAAGGTCATGAACAGCGTCGATTCTTCTTTACGGCTAAGTGTTTGTAATTTGTCGAGAAGTTCACCTGCGAGCGTCGTTGAGTAAATCGCTCCCTCGTACGTTTGTACAGCAGGACGTGAACGGTCTGTTGGCAAGGTGAGCAGCGGTTCAGCACCACCTAATTTTCCACTCCAGTAAGAAAGTTGTTCGTCTAATACCGAACCTTGGAGCCACTCACGTTGCCAAGCCGCGTAGTCAGCATACTGCACAGGTAAATCAGCCAATGCTGGTATATCGTTTTGGCTAATCGCTTCGTAGGAGGTGAACCATTCGCGAATGAATACTCCCATCGACCAACCGTCAGAGATGATGTGATGCATGTTCAAAAGGAAGACTGTTTCTTGCTCGCTTATGCGAATCAAGGTGGTACGGAACAACGGACCTTCGCTCAGGTTGAATGGTGTAGCTGCCTCTATTCCTGCCAGACGCTGTGTTTCTGCTTCGGACTCGTCCGTTGGTAGCTCCCGCAAGTCGATTACACGTAGCGACTGTTCTTGGTAAGCGTGAATCATTTGTACGGCTTGCCCATCTACGTGGTCAAAGGTTGTCCGCAAGCTTTCATGGCGCTGGATCAGTACCTGCAAGCTCTTGTTCCAAGCCTCCAGATTCAGGTCCCCGTGCAATCGCATCGCGGACGGGATGTTGTACAAGGCGCTATCTGGCATCAGACGATCCAGGAACCACAGACGTTGTTGCGCAAAGGACAATGGCAGATGACCTTCTCGTGAAACAGGTACAATCGAAGCTCCGGTTGTTTCTTGCAAAAAGCTTCCGAGTGCTTCGGACAGTTCTGCAACGGTTGGGTTTTCGAAAAGCGTACGGATAGGTACTTCCCCTGCAAACATGTCACGAAGACGGGAAATGACCCGTGTCGCTAAGAGAGAATGCCCGCCCAACTCGAAGAAGTTGTCATGAATCCCGACTTTTTCGATACCGAGCACATGCGACCAGCTCGTGGCGACCAGCTCCTCCGTTTGGTTGCGTGGCGCTACATACTCTTGAGTAGAAGCCATCTGCCCCCACTCCGGCTCTGGCAGTTGCTTCCGGTCAATCTTTCCGTTCGGTGTGAGCGGCATAGCGTCAAGCCAGACAAAGACTGATGGAACCATAAACTCTGGCAATTTTGCTTTTGCCCAGACCGCTAAGTCAGTGGCCTCTTCGCTACTTTCGTCTTTTGTGGTCACATACGCCGCCAGACGTTTGTCACCCAGCTTGTCTTCTCTCGCCATCACCACGGCTTCCTTGACAGCCGGATGGGTGCGAAGGACAGCCTCCAACTCTCCCAACTCGATCCGATAGCCGCGAATCTTCACCTGGTGGTCAATTCGTCCCAAATACTCGATTTGACCATCTGGGAGATACCGGACCAAGTCACCCGTGCCGTACATCCGTGCATGCGGGTCAGCGTGGAATGGATTGGACAAGAATCGTTCTGCTGTCAGCTCGGGGCGATTCAGGTACCCGCGAGCCAATCCCTCACCGCCAAGATACAGTTCCCCAGGTAAGCCCAACGGTACAGGTTGTAGGTTGGTATCGAGAATATACGCTTGTGTGTTGGACAAAGGACGGCCAATTGTCGGTTCTGACGTCGCGCCTTTGGTGACCTCTACATACGTGGAGTACGTCGTATCTTCAGACGGACCATAAAGATTAAAGACTTTTTCCACATGCTCCAGTGCATATAGACTTTGCACCAATGTATTTGGCAGGGGCTCTCCAGCTAGATTGACCACTCGTACCGTCGACGGGATCGCGTTCATCCGCACCAGTTCTTTCGCCGCAGATGGAACGGTATTGATTAAGGTCACTTCGTTGACTGCTGGCAGACTCGGTACATGTAAGGCGTTGTCAGCCAAGATGACTTTCCCGCCGTAGCTTAAGGTCACGAATATTTCATAGACAGACAGATCGAAGCAGATGGAAGTGGAAGCGAGCACTCCACTCATTTCTTCAGCCGAAAAGACGGTTTTCGCCCAAGCGATGAAGGCAAGGACACTACTGTGCTGAATCGCTACCCCTTTGGGCAGACCTGTTGAGCCCGAGGTGTAAATGACATACGAAAGGTTCGTTGGCTCTACCAGATTGAGCAAGTTCTCTTCGCTTTTCTCTGCAATAAGCTCCCAGTCACGATCTAGGCAGATCACTTGTGCTGGATGTTCAGGCAGCATGGATAGCAGGCTTTCTTGGGTCAACAGGATCGCCGCTTGCGAATCCTCCAAGGTATAGCCGATTCTCTCTTGTGGATAGGCGGGATCAATCGGTACATACGCCCCACCAGCTTTGAGAATCCCCATCATTGCAACGATCATCTCAGTCGTGCGTTCCATGAGAACAGCGACCAAGACCTCTGGGCCGATCCCTTGCGCGCGTAGATAGTGAGCCAACTGGTTTGCTCGTCGGTTCAGCTCGGCGTACGTCAGTCTTTCTTCTCCGACGATTAAAGCCTCGGCATCCGGTGTTGCGACTACTTGAGCTTCAAACAGCTGGTGCATCACTGCATCACGAGCATATTCTGTTTCTGTTGCGTTCCATTCCACTACCAGCTTGTGGCGTTCCTCATCCGTAATAAATGAAAGTGTAGTCAGCGGCTGTTCCACTTGTGCAGTTAGGGCATGTAAAACCTGCGACATCTGTTCTAATACCTTAACAATCACTTTCGTATCAAAACGTCCTTGCTCATAGATCAATTTGAGAGCAAGTTCATCGCCAGGAGCCACCACCAATGTCAGTGGGTAATTGGTTTGCTCCACTGCTTGGACTTCACTCAGCGACACCCCAGAATCTGAATCTTCACTCGTGCTGTTCAAGTAGTTCTCAAAAACGAGAATACTGTCAAACAACGATTGTCCATGTGGAACCTCACTCCAGCCTTGGACGTCTACAAGTGGTGTGTATTCATACTGACGGATGTCTAATTGTGTCTTTTGCAAGTGTTGTAACCATTCCTGTATCGTTTGGCTTGGATCAAACATGACGCGGACAGGTAACGTATTAATAAAGAGTCCTACCATGTTTTCCACTCCTGGCAGCTCTGCTGGACGACCAGAAACTGTCGTTCCAAAGACAACATCGTCTGATCCGCTGTAACCGCTCAGGATGAGTGCCCATGCCCCTTGCACTAACGTATTTAGCGTCAACTGCTGCTTGCGGGCAAAAGCTTGCAGGTGGACCGTTACTTCCTTGGATAAGTAAACGGTTCGATCTCTGTAGGCTTTAGGCTGTATGGCATGACTGCCTGCTTTTCCCATAGCAAGTGGTGTTGACTCGCAGAAGCCTTTTAACTGCTCGCGCCAATAGCGCTCCGCAACTTGTTTATCTTGCTTATTGAGCCATGCGATATAGCGACTGAATGGTTGGACTGCTTCTAATTTTTCTTCTTCGCCTTTATAGATCGCTTGGTAACTTGCCTGCCAATCTTGCAAGATAAGTGGCATACTCCAGCCATCTAGCAAGATATGATGAAAGCTCCATAAGAAGCGATACGTATTATCGTTTGTGGAAAACAATGTCCAACGCATTAATGGCGCCTGATTAAACTGGAAGTTTCGCGCGCGGTCTTTTTCCATGTACGCTTGGATTTCAGCTTCCTGCTTAGCGACATCCACATGGCGTAGGTCGATTTTTTCTACGCTTACTTTTACTTGTTTTCGGACGATTTGATGCGGTTGTTCCAAACCTTCCCATATAAAGGAGGTACGAAGAATCGAATGACGGTCGACTATTTTCTGCCATGCTTGCTCGAATGCTTCCAAGCTAATATTTCGCATTGTCATGAGGAACTGTACAACATAATCGCCACCCTCTTGTTCATACAGAGAGTGGAACAGCATCCCCTCTTGCAGTGGAGTCAGCGAGTATACACTTTCGATCTGACGATCCGAAGCGATGTATTTGTCGATAGACTGCTGATTTAGATTAGCCAGTGGGAAGTCTGACGGTGTGTAGCCGATTTCTTCTGCCGATTGAGTGTAAGACATAATCTCTCGCAGTGCTTCCATATAATCATCAGCAACCGCCGCAATCGTCTGTTCCTCATGGATGTTTTCGTTGTACAACCAGGTGACGTGTAGCTGATCTCCTGTAACCGCACTAATGATATCTAGCAAGTTCTCTCGAATCGAATCAGGGGCAAGATTGGCTCCACTGCATTCAGACGCTATGCCAAACGTAGAGGAAACGGCCACCGTCTGATCAAATTGCCCAAGATAGTTGAAGCTGATTTGCGGTTTCGGTTGGGCGTTCAGGTGGTGTTGTAGTTCAAGATCATCACTTAGATAGCGCAAAATTCCATAGCCAACACCCTTATTTGGAATCTGGCGGAGCTGTTCCTTGACTGTCTTCAGCGTATGTCCCCAAGTTTTTTCTTGCTCGATAGAGATCTGTATCGGGTACATACTTGTGAACCAGCCAACCGTATGGGATAAATCTGCCCCTTCGATAATCTCCTCGCGTCCATGCCCTTCCAGAAGTACGACCATCGTCTCTTTTCTTGTCCATTGATTCAGTGCTTTTGCTAAGGAAGCAAGCAATACGTCATTGATTTGCAGACGGTAGGAAGGGAGCGTTTCGTGAAGCAAGTTGCGCGTCTCTTCGGCGGTCAGCGTAAGTGTAATCTGTTTCGTGGATGCCTCGGTGTTTTGGGCTGACTCATACGTACGGTCTACAGGAAGTGGCTCCACTTCATACGCTTGATTTGTCCAAAAGGTTTTTTCCATTTCGAGCGCATCAGAGTTGGCATAAGCGTGTAACTGTTCAGCCCATGCCTTAAACGAGGTCGTTTTTGACGGCAATTGCACCGCCTGACCATTTACAGCTTGCTCATAAGCCGCCTGCAAGTCTTCCAGCAAAATGCGCCAGGATACCCCGTCGACTACCAAGTGATGAATAACGAGCAGGAGTCGTCCCGCGCGTTCTTTTCCAAGGTGGAAGTACACTGCTCGGAACATCGGGCCTTCTGTGATGTTCAGACTCGCCTGCTTCTCGCCTGCAATTTCTTCCAATCGCGTGAATTGTTCCTCTGGTGAGATGTCAGTCAAATCAACCAAATCGAAAGGTGCAGGTTCGCCCAAGCCCTCGATGTGTTGTGACCATAAACCGTCGTTGTTGGTATAACGCATGCGTAAAGCATCGTGGTGTGCAAGCAACTCGGTAATGGCACGCTTCAATGCGTCCGTATCCACCGGTTCCTCGACTGTCAACAAGAAGGATTGATTCCAGTGATGGATAGACGGTTGATTTGCGGCAAAGAACCACTTCTGGATTGGTGTAAGCAACACATTTCCGGTCACAATGCCTTGCTCCGCCAGTTGAATAGCGTTTTCCCCGTTTCCAGTGGTTGAAACGAGAGCTGCCAGTTCAGCGATTGTTTGGTTTTCAAAGATCTGTTTAGGTGTAAGACGAATCCCTGCTTGGTTAGCCCGAGAGACGATTTGGATACTCAGGATCGAGTCTCCTCCGAGTTCGAAGAAGTTGGAGTTGATACTGATTTCTTCGATTCTGAGAACGTCTTGCCAAATCTCAGACAGTTTGCGCTCGATATTGGTATGTGGTGCAACGTAGTGCTCATCACTTGTGTTCGCATAGTCAGGTTTTGGCAGGGCCCTACGGTCTACTTTCCCGTTTGGCGTAAGCGGCAATTCATCCAGCATGACGAAAGCAGATGGCACCATATAATCCGGAACATGTGCTTTGAAGTGCTTGCGTAGTTCGGCTGTATCCATTTCTTGCTCCGCTTCTTTGACCGCATAAGCTACGAGCTGTTTCTTGCCCGGTTCATCTTCTCGAACAATGACAACGGATGCGGCAAGTGCAGGGTGTTTGGCTAAAACTGCCTCTACTTCACTTAGCTCGATACGGAATCCGCGGATTTTCACCTGATTATCGATTCGGCCGATGAATTCGATAAGACCATCGGGCAGATAACGAACCAAGTCACCCGTTCGATAGAGTCGTGCCTGCGGATCGGTTGAGAACGGGTTGGGTACAAAACGTTCTTCCGTCAAATCAGGACGATTCAAATATCCTGTAGCCAGACCATCTCCACCGATGTACAGCTCACCTGTTACACCAATTGGGACGGGGTGCATTTTGCCATCAAGAACGTACACAGTCGTATTCTTGATGGGACGGCCAATCGGGAAAGAACTAATCGTCTCTGGCAACTCCGTGACCGGATAGCAGCAGGTGAATGTCGTGTTTTCCGTTGGACCGTACCCGTTGATAATCGTTAGTCCTTCGATTTCCAACGCTTTTCTTACGTGAGGAACCGAGACGACATCTCCACCCACGAGCAGTTGCCGAACCCCCGTCAGGTATTCTTTGTGATGATCCACCATCAGTGTGAACAGTCCCGCCGTCAGCCAAAGCGTCGTAACCTTATGCGTCTGAATGGCCTGTCCCAGTTCTTCCAGGGAAGGCAGATCAGGCGGCATCAGCACTAGCTTTGCCCCATTCAGCAAGCTGCCCCAAATCTCAAAGGTCGCCGCATCGAACGATACTGTCGATGCTTGCAGGAAAACGTCCTGCTCTGTGATCGTCACGTAGTCAGTTTCTTTGAAGAGACGGGCAATGCCTCGATGGATGACAAGCGTTCCTTTTGGCAACCCGGTAGAACCAGAGGTGTAGATCACGTAAGCGAGACTTTCCGCTGTGGTGTCAATGTCAGGTGCGCGTTCACTTTCTTCGGCAATCATCGCCCAGTCGCGATCCAGGCAAATCACGGTATGCTCTCCAGATGGAAGTGACGGTAGAAGCTGCTCCTGTGTGAGCAAAACAGTGACTTGCGCGTCGTCCATCATGTAGGCCAGACGTTCTTTTGGATAATCCGAATCGAGCGGTACATAAGCCCCACCAGCTTTGAGAATCCCGAGTACCCCGATCAGCATTTCGAGAGAACGCTTCACGCAGATACCCACGAGTGAACCTGGGCGAACGCCTTGCTTTTGCAGGTAGTTGGCCACTTGGTTGGCTCGTGTCTCTAACTGGGAGTAAGTGAGACTCTGGTCTCCCGCTACCAATGCTATGCGATTCGGGTAAAGCATCGCGGTCTGCTGGAACAATTGATCCACGCGTTGATCCCGTGGGTAAGCCGACGTGGTGTCGTTCCATTCCACCAGCAGTTGCTCCCGTTCTGCCTGAGGCAAAAACGGCAATTGAGTAATGGTCTGCTCCGGCATCTGAACGATGGCTTCGAGTAAGTGATGGAAGTGCTGTGACATTCGCACAATCGTCGTTTCATCAAACAGCGCTGTATTGTACTCAAACGTTGCGATCAATCCGTTTTGTCTTTCTGCCATGGTCAACGTCAGGTCGAACTTAGCAGTGACGAGGTGTTTGTCCATATCGAATTCCGATACGCGAATGCCAGCCTTTTCGTCTAAATCTAGGTGGAAGTTTTGGAGGACAAACATCACTTGGAACAGCGGCGAGTAGCTGAGACTACGCTCTAGCGTTAGTTCATCGACCAATTTTTCAAACGGAAGATCCTGATGAGCATAAGCTTCTAGCGCCGTCTCTTTCACTTTCGCCAGCAAATCACGGAATGTCGGTTCCCCTGACAGATCCGTACGTAGCACTAATGTATTAATGAAGAAACCGATGAGCGACTCGGTCTCCTCCCGATTTCGTCCTGCAACCGGGCTTCCGACGAGGATGTCTTCCTGTCCACTGTAGCGGTAGAGCAAAGTTTGGAAGGCAGTCAGCAGTGTCATGAACAGCGTCGATCCTTCTTCACGGCTGAGCAAATTCAACTTTGCTAACAGTTCAGCTGAAAGTGTAATGGTATGCATCGCGCCAACGTGGCCTTGAACGGCTGGACGCGGACGATCTGTCGGCAAAGCTAATAGTGGTTCGGCATCGACTAGCTTTTCTTTCCAGTACGCTAGCTGTTGCGTAAGCACATCTTCTTCCATCCACTTCCGTTGCCATACAGCGTAATCGGCGTACTGCAATGTCAGATCAGCTAATGCAGGTTCTTTGCCGTGAACAAATGCCTCGTACAGTGCTCGCATTTCTTTGATGAAAATACCGATAGACCAGCCATCGAAAATAATATGGTGCATGTTAAATAAGAAGACGGCCTCTTGCTCGCTTATGCGAATCAAGGTGGTACGGAACAACGGACCTTCGCTCAGGTTGAATGGCGTAGCTGCCTCTATTCCTGCCAGACGCTGTGTTTCTGCTTCACACTCGTCCGTTGGTAGCTCGCTCAAGTCGATTACACGTAGCGACTGCTCTTGGTAAGGGTGAATGATTTGAACGGCTTGCCCATCTACGTGGTCAAAGGTTGTCCGCAAGCTTTCGTGGCGCTGGATCAGTACCTGCAAGCTCTTGTTCCAAGCCTCCAGATTCAGATCCCCGTGCAATCGCATCGCTGACGGGATGTTGTACAAGGCGCTATCTGGCATCAGACGATCCAGGAACCACAGGCGCTGCTGCGCAAAGGACAATGGCAGATGACCTTCCCGTGAAACTGGTACGATCGAAGCTCCGGTTGTTTCTTGCAAAAAGCTTCCGAGTGCTTCGGACAGTTCTGCAACGGTTGGGTTTTCGAAAAGCGTACGGATAGGTACTTCTCCTGCAAACATGTCACGAAAACGGGAAATGACCCGTGTTGCTAAGAGAGAATGCCCGCCCAACTCGAAGAAGTTGTCATGAATCCCGACTTTTTCGATACCGAGCACGTGCGACCAGATTGTGGCGACCAGCTCCTCCGTTTGCGTGCGTGGCGCTACATACTCTTGTGTAGAAGCGATTTGCCCCCACTCCGGCTCTGGCAGTTGCTTCCGGTCGATCTTGCCGTTCGGTGTGAGTGGCATAGCGTCCAGCCAGACAAAGACTGATGGAACCATAAACTCCGGTAATTTTGCTTTTGCCCAGGCCGCAAAGTCAGTGCCGTCTTCCCTACTTTCCTCTTCTGTCGTCACATACGCTGCCAGACGTTTGTCACCCAGCTTATCTTCTCTTGCCATCACCACGGCTTCCTTGACAGCTGGATGGGTTCGAAGGACAGCCTCCAACTCTCCCAACTCGATCCGATAGCCGCGAATCTTTACCTGATGGTCAATTCGTCCCAAATACTCGATTTCTCCATCTGGGAGATAACGGACTAAGTCGCCGGTGCTGTACATCCGTGCATGCGGGTCAGCGTGGAATGGATTGGACAAGAATCGTTCTGCTGTCAGCTCTGGACGATTCAGGTACCCGCGAGCCAATCCTTCCCCGCCAAGATACAGTTCCCCAGGTAAACCCAACGGTACAGGTTGCAGGTTGGCATCGAGAATATACGCTTGTGTGTTGGACAAAGGACGGCCAATCGTCGGTTCTGACGTGGCGCCTTTGGTGACCTCTACATACGTGGAGTAGGTCGTATCTTCAGACGGACCATACAGATTAAAGACTTTTTCCACATGCCCCAGTGCATAAAGACTTTGCACCAATGTGTTTGGCAGTGGCTCTCCAGCTAGGTTGACCACTCGTACCGTCGACGGGATCGCGTTCATCCGCACCAGTTCTTTCGCCGCAGATGGAACGGTATTAATTAATGTCACCTCGTTGGCTGCTGGCAGGCTCGGTACATGCAAGGCGTTGTCAGCCAAGATGACTTTCCCGCCGTAGCTTAAGGTCACGAATATTTCATAGACAGACAGATCGAAGCAGATGGAAGTGGAGGCGAGCACCCCACTCATTTCTTCAGCCGAAAAGACGGTTTTCGCCCAGGCGATAAAGGCAAGGACACTGCTGTGCTGAATCGCTACTCCTTTGGGCAGACCTGTCGAGCCCGAGGTGTAAATGACATACGAAAGGCTCGTTGGTAACGCCAAATTTGGCAGGTTCTCTTCGCTTTGCTCCGCGATGAGCTCCCAGTCACGATCCAGGCAGATCACTTGTGCTGGATGTTCAGGCAGCATCGACAGCAAGCTTCCTTGGGTCAACAGGATCGCCGCTTGCGAATCCTCCAACGTATAGCCGATTCTCTCCTGTGGATACGCGGGATCAATCGGTACATACGCCCCACCAGCTTTGAGAATCCCCATCATTGCAACGATCATCTCGGTCGTGCGTTCCATGAGAACAGCCACCAAGACCTCTGGGCCGATCCCTTGCGCGCGTAGATAGTGAGCCAACTGGTTTGCTCGGCGGTTCAGCTCGGCGTACGTCAGTCTTTCTTCTCCGACGATTAAAGCCTCGGCATCCGGTGTTGCGACTACTTGTGCTTCAAATAGTTGGTGCATCACTGCGTCACGAGCATATTCCGTTTCCGTTGCATTCCATTCCACTACCAGCTTGTGGCGTTCCTCGTCTGTGATGAATGAAATGGTAGAGAGATGTTCCGTAGGCTGAGCCATCATTGACTCTAATACTTTGATCAATTGAGCCAATACCTTATCCATGGTGAACTGCTCGAATCGATTGGTTTCATAAATTAGCTTGAGCATTAGCTCTTCGCCAGGCGCTGCCACCAATGTCAATGGATAGTTCGTCTGCTCAACTGCTTTGATTGCGTTTAGCGACATGTCTGTATTCGCATTTGTTTTTGCACCAGACATGTAGTTCTCGAAAACGAGTATGCTGTCAAACAACGCCTGTCCAAGTGGCACTTCGCTCCAGCTTTGAATGTCAACGAGCGGCGTGAACTCGTACTGACGTATCTCACTCTGTTCCTGTAGGATGTTCTGCAGCCAGTCGATCACCGTCATTTGTTCCGAGAAAAGTACGCGAACAGGCAGAGTATTGATAAACAGACCCACCATGGAGTCCACTCCACGCAAATCTGTAGGACGTCCCAGGTTGGTTGTCCCAAATACCACTTCCGACTCACCTGCGTAACGACTTAAAATCAACGCCCACGCACCTTGGACCAGCGTATTCATCGTCAGTTGATGCCTACGGGCAAAAGCTTGCAGACTCGCAGTTGTTTCCTTCGATAAAAGAGTCATATGATCTGCGTATTCTTTTTGTTGCACAGCCCTTCCACCCGGGTTCCCCATGCTAAGGGGAGTTGGTATTCGGAAGCCCCGCAGATGATTTCGCCAATACTGCTCTGATGCCTCAAGACTCTGCTGCTTTAACCAGGCAATATAAGAGGAAAACGGAGGAGCGACAGACAGTTTTGCTTCGGTACCATCAACAGATGCCTGATAATAGGCCAGCCAATCGTTTAGGACGATCGGTGTACTCCAACCATCCAACAACATATGGTGAAAGCTCCAAACGAGCTGAGTGGTTTTCGAATCGAGACGAATTAACGCCCAACGCATCAATGGCGGGTGAGCGAGATCAAAGCCTAGCTTGCGATCTTGTTCGAGATAGGTTTGCAAGTTCGCTTCTTGCTTTTCTTTCGTTACGTGACTCCAGTCCAGTTGTTCGACATGTGCTTTTACATTTGTATGAACAACCTGATGTGGTTTTTCTAATCCGCTCCATAAGAAGGAGGTTCGGAGGATGGCATGACGCTCAACAACTTTTTGCCATGCTTCTGAAAACATCGCCACATTCAAGTGATCCAAATTCACGACCAGTTGAACGACGTAGTCCCCGCCTTCTTGCTCATAAAGAGAGTGGAACAGCATCCCCTCTTGTAACGGGGTGAGCGTGTAAATGTTCTCGATCAGACGATTGTTTCCGATGAACTTGTCGAGGCTTTTTTGATCCAACTCCGCCAACGGGAAATCGGAAGGTGTATAGCCACCTGCCTTTTCAGAGCGACAATGGGCAATGATCGCTTGCAATGATTGCACATAGTCACGAGCAAGCTCTTCAATCGTTTGTTGTTCGTACATATCGCCGCTGTACGTCCAGGTCATTTCTAACTGATCTCCCGCCACCATGCTCTGGAAATCAAGTTTATGGAGTCGGGCTTCATCCTTGCTCAGATTTGATGCTGACCAGTTCGGAATGATCTGGAACAAGGAAGAATCAGCCGTTTGATCCTGATCAAATTGTCCTAAATAATTGAAGCTAATCTCAGGTTGCGGATAAGCTTGCAGGGTATTTAACGTTTGTTCATCTTTGCTTACATAACGATGAATGCCGTAGCCAATCCCTTTGTCAGGAATCGTGCGCAATTGTTCTTTGACTGATTTTATCAGGGAACCCCAAGGCGTCTTTGGCTCCATTTCCAGCAAGACCGGGTACATGCTTGTGAACCAGCCTACTGTACGAGAAATGTCCACGCCATCGATGATCTCTTCACGCCCGTGTCCCTCCACTGAAACATAGAGTGTCTGTTGCCCCGTCCAGTCGTTATAGGCTCGGATCAAAGCACTGAGTAACACGTCGTTAATCTGAGTACGGTAAGCGGCTGGTACCTCCTGCAATAAGGCACGAGTCTCGTCCACATCCAGTTTTATCTTTACTTGAACGGCCAGACTTTCTGTGTTCTTTCCATTTGGATGGTCAACAGGCAGGTTGAGTACATGACTGGTATCCAGATTCGCCCAGTAATCGTCGACTACGCTTTGCTCTGCGTACTGTGTCAACTGTTCCGACCATTGCTTGAAAGAAGTCGTTTTCTGAGGCAAATTCAGCTGTTGTAACCCTGTCAATTGTTGATAGGCCATTTGCAAGTCTTCCAGAATAATTCTCCAAGAAACACCATCGACAGCGAGATGATGAATCGCAATGAACAGACGCTGTTTGGCCCCGCATTGGAAGTATGCAGCACGAAGCAATGGTCCTTTTTCGATATCCAGACTTTCTTGTAGCTGGTCTGCAATGGCTTGCATTTGTTCCTCTATGTCCGTTTCAAGTACAGCTGTCAAATCTACTACCTGAAACACGTCCTCATCCGAAACGACATCATGATATTGCTCCCATTTTCCGTTGACGTTCCGAAAACGCAGGCGCAAGGCATCATGGTGAGCAAGAATCGTCGCAAAAGCTTTTGCCAATAAACTTGCATCCATCTCTTCACGCACAGCAAGCATGACAGATTGATTCCAGTGGTTGACATGGCAAATTTCCTGCTCAAAGAACCACGTCTGAATGGGTGTCAGAGGCAATTCGCCTGTAACAACACCCTGCTCCATATGCACTTGTGGTGCATCCTCAAGAACAACGACACTTGCGGCCAATTCTGCCAATGTTTGAGAGTCAAACAAGTGCTTTGGTGTAAATCTGATACCCGCCTGATTGGCACGCGACACAATTTGAATAGTCAGAATCGAATCGCCGCCCAGTTCGAAAAAGTTATCGTGAATCCCGATTGACTCTACACCTAGAACTCCTTGCCAGATTTCGGCCAGCTTGTGTTCTATTTCTGTTTGTGGGGCAACAAAGCAATCTTCCCATTGAGCTCGCAAGGCATCGGGTACCGGCAAAGCACGGCGATCAACTTTTCCGTTTGGAGTGAGAGGCAGGGCATCCATCAGTATGATGACAGATGGCACCATGTAGTCTGGAAGTCTATCTTTCAAAGACTGACGCAATTCATTCGTCTGTACCTCTTCTCCCTCATGAAGCACGGCATAAGCCACCAGTCGTTTCACTCCAGGCGTCAAGTCTTCCCTGACGATCACCACTGCTTCCGAAACAGCTGCATGTGCATACAAGGCCGACTCTATTTCCCCCAGCTCAACCCTGAATCCCCGAATGCTTACTTGATCATCGGCGCGTCCAATAAACTCCAAATTGCCATCTACCAAATAGCGAACCAAGTCGCCAGTGCGATACATCCGTGCCCCTTCATCTGTAGAGAACGGATTGGGTACAAAGCTGGCTTCCGTCAGATCAGGACGGTTCAGATAGCCGCGTGCTAAGCTTTTCCCCGCGATGTAAAGTTCCCCGACAACTCCTACAGGCACAGGCTTTCTGCTTGCGTCGAGTACATAGATAGATACGTTGTCAATGGGACGTCCAATGGAAGGAGCCGCTTCTCGTGTTCCCTGCACGGGCACGATGCCAGCAGTAGCAACGACAGTATTTTCTGTTGGTCCGTACTGGTTTACCAACGTAAACGGTACATTTGCAGACGGGTACTGGTGCAAGGTATCACCACCCGTCAACATGTAGCGCAATGCTGATTCGGCTGGCCAATTCAAGGTAAGCAGGCTCTCTGCCAAAGGCGTTGGTAAAAAGCTTATTGTGATGCCTGATTCGACTAACCAAGTACGCAGTTTTTCCGGTACAAGACGAATCTCTTCCTGTGGCAAGCAAATCGTAGCACCTGCCGTCAAATACGGCCAAATCTCCCACACCGAAGCATCAAAAGCTGTACCTGCTATTTGCGATGCACGGTCCGCAGCGATTACGTTGTACGCTCGCTGATGCCAATTGACTAGATTCAAGAGTGATCCGTGCTCGATCTCCACTCCCTTTGGTGTTCCTGTAGAACCTGACGTATAGATGACATAGGCGAGTTGTTCTGCTTTGGCCGTAACCGCTGGCGCAACCGAACTCATCTCAGCAATGACATGCCAATCTCGATCCAAGCAAAGGAAAGTTGCAGCGTCTTCTGGTAATGCACCTACCAACCGCTCTTGGGTTAAGACCAATGACATCTGTGAGTTCCTGATCATAAAAGCGAGTCGTTCTTGCGGGTATGCAGGGTCCATCGGCACATAAGCGGCACCTGCTTTGAGAATCGCGAGTTGACCGATCACCATCTCGATGGAACGCTCCACGCAGATTCCTACCAAGTCTTCCGAGCCAATCCCTTGTTTTAGCAAGAAATGAGCGAGCTGATTAGCCTTCGCATCCAGGTCTGCATAGGTGATTGCACCTTGCTCACCCGAAACTGCAATCTGATCAGGCAACGTTTGTGCCAGTTGGGCAACACGTTCGTGCACGCAAAGATCGCGGGAATAATCAACCTCAGTATCATTCCAACCGACGAGTAGCTGATCTCGTTCCACATCGCCTAACAGTTCCACTTCCGTTATTTTCTGTGCTGGGTTGGTCGCAATAGCTTGCAAAAGATTACGGAAATGCTCAGCCATGCGCTCAATCGTCGTACGATCAAATAAATCTGTACTGTATTCAAACACACACTTGAATCCGTAATCCTCGTCTTCAATCATGGTGAGAGTCAAATCAAATTTGGTCGTCTTGTTGAGATTGACTTCATTAGGTGTAATGGAGAGCGTCTCGCCTTTCCGTACACCCGTTGACATTCCCTGTACGGAGAAAAGCACCTGGAATAGCGGCGAGTAGCTAAGACTGCGCTCAATTTGTAATTCATCGACCAATCTTTCAAAAGGAATATCCTGATTGGCAAAAGCATCAAATGCCGTCTCACGAACACGTCGTAACAGCTCAACGAATGTAGGCTCGTTAGACAGGTCAGTACGAAGAACCAGCATGTTGACAAAGAACCCGATTAGGTTTTCTATTTCCTGACGATTACGTCCCGCAACAGGTGTGCCTATCAGAATATCGGTGGTATGCGTATAGCGGTACATGAAGTGCTTGAATGCCGCTAAGAGCGTCATGAACAGTGTCGCGCCTTCTTGTCGCCCAAGCTCGCGTAGCTTTTGCCCCACTTCACCTGGCACGAAGAAAGAATAATTGTCACCGCGATAGCTTTGCACGACTGTCCGTGGTCGATCGGTCGGAAGTGGCAAAAGTGGTTCACTCTGGGCCAGCTTCTTTTTCCAGTAACTGAGTTGCTGCTCCCATACATTGTCTTGCCAGTTCTCTCGTTGCCAGATTGCGTAATCGCGATATTGAATGGGTAAATCGGCAAGCGGTACTTCAGCTTCTTTAACGAATGCTTCATACACTGTGCTTAGCTCGTTTACCAATACATCCATAGACCAACCGTCTGAGATGATGTGATGCATATTCATCCAGAGAACGGACTCTTGTTCCTCCAGTCGAATCAACGCTGCTCTCATCAGCGGCCATTGATCCAGTTGGAATGGAGTCGCGCCATCTTCTTCCACCATACTCATCCATATAGCGCCTTTTTCCGCTGCTGGCATGTCGCGCAGGTCAGTGACAGGAAGTGACAAATGTACATTCGTTTGAATCACTTGAACCGCTCGTCCTTCTATGTCCTTAACCGTTGTTCGAAGGGATTCATGCCGTTTGATGATTTCATTCAAAGCACGTTCCATTACATTCGTATCGACTGCTCCACGCAGATGGAATCCGACCGGAATGTTGTACATGGCGCTATTCGGGATAAGCCGATCAAGGAACCATAGACGTTGTTGGGCGTAAGACAGCGGTAACTCTTGAGAACTGTCCAATGAAAGCGGTTTTATCGGACTTTGCTTTATCGGCTCCGCACCTTGGCGAGTGAATTGAATACGTTCAGCCAATTCTGCTACCGTCTGATAGGTAAAAATCTCACGCATCTGAAGCTGAGTTTGAAATAGTTTGGATGTACGGGACAGCAATTGTGTCGCTAAAAGCGAATGCCCTCCCAATTCGAAAAAGTTATCGTGGATCCCGACCTGTGATACACCAAGAACCTCCTCCCAAATCCGGGCGAGCAATTCCTCAATCGGATTGCGCGGCGCACTGTACGCGTTGCCTGTTTGCACATTGCCATCTGGGAGCGGCAAAGCTTTGCGATCAATTTTCCCGCTCGAGGTCAGAGGGAACTCTTCCATTTGAATAAAATGAGACGGAACCATGTAATCAGGAAGCGTTTCGCGAAGCAGTGTACGTAATGAGGCAACAGTCCACACCTGATCGGCGATGATATACGCGCATAGATACGCTTGATTGTTATGATCTGTATGTGCCACAACCACTGCATCACGAATCGATTCTTCTTCAATCAACTGGCTACGAATTTCGTTCAACTCAATCCGAAAGCCACGAATTTTCACTTGATGGTCAATACGTCCGAGGTATTCGATGTTTCCATCCTTGCGAAAACGAGCCAGGTCGCCTGTACGGTACATGCGTTTGCCTGCTTCAAACGGATGGGGAACAAACTTTTCGTTCGTCAATTCTTCATTATTTAGATATCCTCTCGCCAATCCAGCTCCGGCAATGCATAATTCACCAGGCACTCCGATTGGCTGCAATTGACCATATTGATTGACGATATGCATTTGATAGTTGGCCAATGGCTTTCCAATAGGCACAGGATTTTCTATCAAGTCTACCGTGAGTGAGTAGCAGGAAGCATAAATGGTAGCTTCTGTCGGACCATAGATGTTCTCCACTTTCACTTCTGGCAATACGTTATATACTTTTGGCGCAAGATCATTCGGCATTGCTTCCCCGGCAGCCATGATGTATCGCAGGCGGTTTCCCTCTTTTCGCCCCTCTAGATACTCGACAAAAGGAATGAGCATAGATGGAACAAAATTGACGTGAGTTACGTCATAATTTACAACAGATTCCCAAATTTTGTCAGGTTCTTTCTCAGCGCCAGGTTCGAGAATCACCAGTCTGCCGTTGCCGGGAATCCAGCCGAAGATTTCTGCGATAGATACGTCGAAGGTATAGGTCGTTTTTAACAAATACGCATCTTTTTCTTGTAGCGGATATTTCTCTTGCAGTGCGAAGATTTGATTCAATAGACTCGCATGCTCGATCATGACGCCTTTCGGTTTACCTGTCGAACCCGATGTATAGATGACGTATGCAAGATTACTCGTTTGGGCAACATTCGCAAGATTACCCGGTGCTCCCTGATAAAGCTCCTCCGCCTCTAGATCAAAGATCCTATTTGCAAAATCAATTGTCTCTAAAAAGCGTTTTTTTGTAAGAAGTAGCACACTGCCGCTATCCTGTAAAATGTATTCGATGCGTTCCTTCGGATGAGCCGGGTCTATTGGTAAATATGCTCCGCCTGCTTTAAAAATCGCAAGAATGGCAATGATCATTTCCGGTGAGCGTTCTGTGAGCAAGCTGACAATACTTTCTGGTCCGACCCCTTTTGCACGTAAAAATGTAGCAAGTTGATTTGCCTTTTCGTTCAGCTCACGGTAAGTAAGCTTTTGCTCTCCCATGACCAACGTAATGAAGTGTGGTTGTTTCTCTGCACGCTCTTCAAAAATCTGGTGAATCAGATAATCAATAGGATAATTGCGATATGTATCATTAAAAGTATGGAGCTGAAGGTGCTTCTCTTCGGAATTTACCACTTCTAGATTTTTCAGAAGGATATCCGGTGTATTTGTCACTTGCGTCATGATCGTTGTGAGTTGTTGGTTGAGGTGCTGGAGTTGATCTTCCGTAAATACAGATGCATTGTATATATACGTAACTGTGAGGGTATCGTCTGAGGTGACCATTATGTTTAGGTCGTAGTTGGTTTGTTCAAAAGCATGCAGATTTGTGAGAGTGAATTCTTGGTTATATTGGTTCAGACGGGTCAAAAGCTCTGCGCCCATCGGATAGTTTTGGAACAGAATAATATGATCGATCAGTTGTTGATTTTTCTGAATGTCCGCGAGGGAAAGATAATGATATTTTTCCAGCGAAATCGACTCTTCTTGTACTTGTTTCACCAGATCAGAAAACGTTTGATTCTCTCTCATCTGAACACGGATAGGTATGGTATTGATAAAAAGTCCAACCATCTGCTCGACATTCGGGATATCGATTGGACGGCCAGAGACAACCGATCCGAATACAACGTCATCGATATTGCTTTGGCGCTGCAACATGAGACCCCAGATGGTACGAAAGAGATTGTTTACAGTCACTTGCAATTGTTTTGCGATTTTATTCAAGTGGCTCGTCAACGACTGACCAATCGTGAAGACCAGCTCTGCTTGATTGTATTTGATTCCGGTACCCTGCTTTTGAATAAATGTGCTCGGCTCATAGCCACTTAAATACCGTGACCAGTTGACTTTTGCCTCTTCTGCATCCTGTTCCCCTAACCAGCTTATGTAGGTGCTGTACGGATAAACTTGGCCGAGATTTACAGGTCGTTCGTCTTTTAATTGTTGATAGATTTGGAAAAAGTCATGTAACACAATCGGAATGCACCAACCGTCGAGCAAAATGTGATGGTGACTCCAGATCAGTGTATAGGCATCAGAAGCGGTTTGGACAAGAGTGAGGCGAATGAGCACATCTTTTGCCAAATCAAAGTTTTTCTGACGTTCTCTTTTAGCAAAGTCCTCCAAAAAGACAGCTTGCTCGTCTTCAGAGAGGTGTGTGATATCTATCACCTGCACGTTTGTCTTTCTTTCCTTGAGTACAATTTGTCGCGGCTTTTGAACCTTTTCAAGGATAAAGACAGTTCGGAGAATATCGTGTCGCTCGATCAGCGCGTTTAAGCTTTGTTCGAGAATAGCTGGATCGATGAGTCCTCTAATGGTAAATCGCAATTGTTCAAAATAGGACTCTGTTCCTTCGTCCAGGAGGGAATGAAATAACATTCCCTCTTGCATGGGAGATAACGGATATATATTGGCGATCTTTTTACTTGACACGTCTACTCTCCTCCTGAGCTACATTTACTTACAAATCGCCTATCAAGTCCATAATGTCATCGAGTTCTTCCAGAGAGAGCTTCTTATCCACAAAATCACTCGGTGTTAACTCAGAATCCTTCTTTTGTATACAATGTACAATAATAGCGTTCAAATGAATTTGATAGAGTCCCATGAGCCTGTCTATCGTCGTTTTGTGATACTCATGGCGATTGTAATTCATAGAGATAACCAGCTCTCCACCGATAATCTTGGCATAGATATCTAACGGATGCATGCGTTCGGTATGAGGTCCTAGTACTCTACCCTCTGGTAGATTCGATGGCGTGAATAGATCATTGTCCAGATCGGCATCGTACTGTCCCAAATAATTGAACACAACCTCGGGCTGGTGTGTGAAATGGATGTCTCGTTTGTGCTCTGTCTCTGTGAGATGCTTTAAGATGGAATACCCGATTCCTTTATTAGGAATAGCGCGCATCATTTCTTTGACCTGCTTGATCTGCTCCGCCAATTGGCCCGATTTGGTAGCAGGCAGGATTACTGGGAAAAGGGAAGTGAACCAACCTACCGTCCGGGAGACATTCAAGCCTTTGACAATCTCTTCACGTCCGTGTCCTTCCAAAAAGACCCTAACATCGTTTGCCCCTGTCCATTCCTGCATCGCCATTCCCAAGGCAGTCAACAGGATCTCTTGCGTTTCTGTTTGGTAGGCGTGATTGGTATGGCGCAGTAATTTTTCAGTCTCCATTTTGGAGAAACGAACCGAAGCTGTTATCGTCTCCATTTCGGTCTGGTAAATGGTCTCCTGATCTTTTGGCAACGGACGAGTCGGAATGGATTCGACTTTTTTCCAATAAGCTAGTTCGTTTACAAGCTTTTTGCTATTGGCTACGTTTTTTAGCTCTTTCGCCCATTTTTGATAAGAATGTGTTTTTTCCGGTAAAGCAATTGGATTACCTGAGGCTACTTGTTGATAGGCGATTCGGAAGTCTTCCAGAATGATGCGCCAGGAAACACCGTCAACAACCAGATGGTGAATCGCAAAAAGCAGATGGTCACCTACTCTTGTCTTGAAGAGCGCTACTTGAACCAGCGGTCCCTCCTGTAAATTCATACTGGCTTGCAGGCGGTTTGCTTCTTCTTCCACTTTGTTTCGAGCGTCCAGCTCTTCTGTAAAATCAAACACATGGAATTCGAACAGATAACCATCGTCTCCCCGATTAAACTGGACAAATCCCTCATCCGATTCGGTAAAACTCATGCGCAGGGCATCATGATGAAGCACAAGCGCAGTTAGAGACTCCATCAGTCGTTCGCTATGGAAGCCCTCTTTACTGAAAATCATCATTGCTTGATTCCAGTGATGTCTGCTTGTTGTAATCCGTTCAAAGAAGTAGTGTTGGATTGGTGTAAGTAAGACAGGCCCTGTTACCAATCCCTGATCAATAGTGATCCTCTCGGAAATGACAAACGGTGCAATTCGTTCGATCGTCGGATATTTAAATAGGTGATTGACTTCCATCATGAGATTCATCCGTTGCAGACGAGACGCGATCTGCAAACTCTTGATCGAATCTCCACCAAGCTCGAAAAAGCTGTCTTGAATCCCTACCCTCTCGATGCCTAATACTTCTCCCCAAATTCCGGCAAGAATCTCTTCCATTTCAGAGCGCGGTGCTACGTATTCCACTTCGCTTCTCACACTTCCATCCGGTTCAGGCAGGGCCTTGCGATCCAGCTTACCGTTGGATGTAAGCGGAAACTCCTTCATGAGAACGAAGTGGGCAGGTACCATATATTCTGGCAATTCACGGCGAAGCAGGTCGCGCAATTGACTGACTGTCCATTCCTTTGCGGAAAGCAGATAGGCGCACAAGTATGCCTGATTGTTCTGGTCGGTTCGGGCCATAACCACCGCATCATAAATGGACTCTTCCTGAATCAGTTTGCTACGAATTTCATCCAACTCGATGCGGTATCCACGAATTTTTACCTGATGGTCCATGCGTCCGAGATACTCGATATTGCCATCCTCACGATAGCGTGCCAGGTCGCCTGTGCGATAGATACGCTTACCAGCCTCTAATGGATGGGCAACAAATTTTTCCGCTGTCAGCTCTTTGTTGTTCAAATATCCTCTCGCCAAGCTAATTCCGGCAATACATAGTTCGCCCGGTACTCCTATTGGCTGCAATTGTCCGTACTGATTGACGATATGCATGCGATAGTTAGGCAGTGGCTTTCCGATGGGAACAGGATTCTCCAGTGAGTCTTTTTCGAGCGAATAGCGGGAAGTATATATAGTCGCTTCTGTTGGCCCGTAGATGTTTTCCAATTTCACCTCCGGCAGTACTTCATATACTTTTGGCACGAGATCATCTGGCATCGCTTCCCCGCAAGCAAGAATGTAACGCAAACGGTTGGCTTCGTTTCGCCCCTCCAGATATTCGACGAACGGATTCAACATGGATGGCACAAAATTGATGTGACTTATTCCTTCTTGGACTACCGCTTGCCATATTTCTTCGGGATTCTTTTCTGCCTCTGGCTCGAGAATTACCAATCTGCCATTCCCAGGAATCCACCCGAAAATTTCCGCTACAGAGATATCAAAAATGTAGGTCGTCTTCAGCAGGAATGCATCTTCACACATAAGCGGATATTCGTCTTGCATGGCATGGAGTACATTGAGCAGCGCCTCGTGTTCAATCATCACGCCTTTTGGCTTCCCGGTTGAGCCAGATGTGTACATAACATACGCAAGGTCATCCGGTTTGTTAACCAGCGGTAGATTGCTTGTATCTGGGGAAAAGCTACTCTCGCTGTTCAAATCAATAACATCCGCTGTAAAGCTTGCTTTTTCAACGAAACGAGACTGTGCTACCACCATCTTGGCGCCGCTATCTGTGAAAATGTAGGAAATTCGGTCAGTTGGACTGTTCGGATCGATCGGCAGATAGGCTCCACCTGCTTTCAACACGGCGAAAATTGCCACTATCATCTCGAAGGATCGTTCCGTTATAAGCATCACCAGATCGTCTGGTTTCACCCCTTTTGTACGGAGGGTATGTGCCAGTTGATTTGCTCGTTCGTTCAGCTCTCGATACGTCATGCACTCTTCGCGGAGTACCAATGCGCTCTTGTCAGGTGTAGCAGTAGCCCATTCTTCTAACAACTGCATGATCAATTTGTCGGGGTATGTTTTGGATGTATCGTTTACCCCTAGAAACAAATCGAGGCGCTGTGCTTGGGTCATTAGTTCAAACGTTTTAACTTGCTCCTCCAAACCGTGAACAGCTTGCAAAAGGAGATGTTCAAACTGTGCAATCATACGGTGGATCATGCGTTCATCAAACAACAGTGTGTTGTATTCAAAAACAATGTGCAGCTCGTTCTCCCGCTCCACTGCTTCTAGTGTCAGGTCGAACTTGCTAATCCTGTTGTTGATATGATGCGTTTGGTTTTCCAACCCTGTCTCCGGTGAGCTTTGCATCATGAACATCACATCAAACAAGGGATGACGATTCCCGTCGCGTTTGGCGCCAGAGCCCTCGAGAATTTTATCAAAGGGAACGTACTGGTTTTGCAAAGCAGCCAAAAGCTCTTGCTTTACCTGTTGCAGGTTATGTAAAAAGCTTTCTTCATGCTCAATCGAGAGTAGAAGTGGCAACGTATTAACGAACATCCCAAGTATCTCTCGCGTATCTGGATGCTGTCTTCCATCTGTTACGGTACCTAGTATGACTTGCTTGCTGTCGTTATTCATTTTGGATAGCCATACAGCTACAATGGTGAGCATCAGCATATAGAGGGTTACATCATGTTTTGTTGCTGTGGTTTTGAGCTTTCTAGTGAGTTCTTTGTTTGCGCGATACGTGATCGTAGCCCCATCAAATGTCAGTTGCGGCGGACGTTTTCGTGTAGGAAGTTGGACAACAGGAAGCTCGCCCTCTAGAAGGGTTTTCCAGTAAGCAGCTTGCTGTTTGTATTCCTCGCTTGAATGCCAGTCATTTTGCCATCGCGCAAACGACTTATAGGTATTCTTTAAAGGGAGAAGCTGCTGTCGTTCGAGTAAAGTCTGTAATTCTCGCAACAAAATCGACTTGGATAAGCCATCCATGAGGATGTGATGGGAGTCGAGCCAGAGAACCTGTTTGTCAGAAGTTTCAATGATTCCAGCCCGGAGCAATGGCGCTTTTGCCAAATCGAATGGCTTGATGTGCTCTGCAAGTAGGCTGTGTAGCACCTCTTCTGCACCCGTTTGACGGACTAATGATAGTTCGGACCACGGGACAATTCGTTTTACGATTTCATCATGATGCATGTGATACGTGCTTCGTAATCCTTCGTGGCGCATCACCAGCTGCTGCAAGGCCGTCTGGATATGCTCCACATCTACGGATTGGGGAAAGTCAACCGTGAATGTCACATTGTATGCGATCGATTCGACATCCTGCTGCTGGATGATGTACATTCGTTTCTCCACCGCGGATGTTTCGTATTCCTGTTGCACGATCAGCTCCTGCAATGGTTGTATGTTCGTTTGCTCTTGCTCTGTGAACAAACGTTTCAATTGGCGAATCGTTGGATGCTTAAAAAGCTGGTCATATCTCAAATCGAATCCGATATTCTTGAACTGGGAAATGAGCTGCATGGCCTTGATCGAGTCCCCACCGCTTTCAAGAAAATGGTCGTCGATTCCCACCTGCAAATTTCCTAGCACGTTGCCCCACACCTGAGCCAATTGTTGTTCAAGCTCATCAGTGGGCGCGACATAATCTTCCCTCAGCAGCTCCTCATCTCCCTGTACATCTGGCAATGCCCGCTTGTCTACCTTTCCATTCGTGGTGAGCGGTAAAGTCTCCATGTGAACAAAGTGCGTCGGGATCATGTAATCAGGAAGATCATTTCCGAGCCATTCCCTCAGCTCGTGAAAAGGGATTTCATCAGGAGCAACGTAATAGCTAACTAAGTATTTGCGGCCATCCTCCCGTTCTTTGGCGATAACCGTTGCCATTTCGACCATTGGATGATTCATGAGGAAAGGTTCAATTTCTCCTGGCTCGATCCGATATCCGCGAATTTTTACCAAATTATCGAGGCGGCCCAAAAACTCGATGTTCCCGTCAGGCAACCAGCGTGCTCTGTCTCCCGTGCGGTACATGCGCTCGCCCGTCTGTGGATGAATGATGTATTTCTCTGCGGTCAAATCTGGTCGGTTCACATATCCTCGTCCCAGCCCTTCACCGAGGATAAATACCTCGCCCACTACCCCAATCGGTTGTAATGCCAGCTTTTCGTCCAAAATGAAGATGTAGGTATGAGCGATAGGCTTGCCAATCGGAATGCTCTGGTATTGCTTGTCCACCTCAAAAATAGTAGCAACAATCGTGCACTCTGTTGGTCCATACAAGTTGTACAGCTTGTATGCACCGTGCCGATCAACCTTTTTTAGCACATCCCCGCCTGTGAGCATCGCTCGAAAAGAACGATTATCCATTTGCATGAACTGTT
This sequence comes from Brevibacillus sp. NPDC058079, assembly GCF_042885155.1. Classification (NCBI taxonomy): domain Bacteria; kingdom Bacillati; phylum Bacillota; class Bacilli; order Caryophanales; family Paenibacillaceae; genus Brevibacillus; species Brevibacillus sp. NPDC058079. The sequence goes on along the minus strand of NZ_JBHVSO010000001.1, from coordinate 973,377 downwards.
CAGCTGCTCCCGTCGGAAAAAAGCTGATCGTAATGCCTTCTTGGTTGCAATAATCATTCAAGGCAATCAGATCATACTTCAGTGTAGTTGGCACGATGTGTAACGATGCGCCCGTGAGTAGATAGGGGAACATTTCCAATACAGACCCATCAAATGAAAAACTGGAATAGACAAGGGCTTTGTCTTCAGCGCTCACTTCAAAGTACTGGCGATGCCATTCGCAAAAATTTACCAAGTTGCGATGCTCGATCATCACGCCCTTGGCCAAACCTGTCGATCCCGATGTATACATGACATAGACGAGATCTGTTGATCGATTGACGTGCGGTAGATTTTCTTTTCTGTCGCTAAAGCTACCAGGGTCACACACGTCGATCACTTCTACTTCGCAAATACTTTTCGCCTTCTCAATAAGGGAAGTCTGTGTCAATAAAACGGGTGCGCTACTGTCGTGTAGCATATAAGCAATTCGTTCATCCGGATAATCCAGATCGATAGGGAGATATGCTGCTCCGGCCTTTAGAACGGCGAGAATACTCACCAGCATGTCTAGTGATCTATCCATCATGAGCGCCACAAAATCGTCAGACTTAACTCCTTTGGCACAAAGATTATGGGCTAACTGATTGGCTCGCTCATTAAGCTCTTTGTATGTCAGAGACTGGTCTTGCCATACAGCTGCTAGACTGTCCGGTGACATATCTACTTGTCGTTCAAACAACTGATGGTAGGTTTTATCGCTCTGCATCTCTACTTGTGTTCGTTCTCCACAAAAACGCTTTAATGCCAGCAGCTCGTTTACGGAGGTCATATTCAGGTTTTTGTAGAAATCTCGGTCTTTTTTGTAGTGAATCGTTCCACCAGATGGTTGCGGAAATGGTGTGATCCGCCCACTTACAATATTCTCCCACTCTCGGATGAACAGGTCTTCAATCACCTGATTCGCTTTGTTGTAACAATCGATCAGTGTATCTGCGTCATCAAAAGCAATCTCTTCTTGAATAAGGATATCGCCTGTATCTATGTTCTCGTCTATGAGGTGTAGCGTAACCCCTTTTGGTGTCTCATCCCAAATACTCCAGAAAACAGGGTCTCTCCCCTTGTTCCAGGGCAAGAGGGATGTATGTAGATTGATAATGCGCCCTTTGAAACGGGAAACGATATCCTTACTCAGAATATAGCCGTACGCGTAACTGACAATATAGTCGATTTGTTCAAAATATTCAGCTTGTTGTTGCTCCCATTTTTTCTCGCACACGATGACTTCATGGTTTCTTGATTCCAAGTACTGCACAATCTTGTTTTCTTTGCTCATGAATGTTGTTAGGAATAATATTCTCAAAAAAACATCACCAGCATTTCTCATAATTTCGTTGACAAAAAGTTGACTTCGATTGAAAATTGTTTTAGATGGAAGTCGTTCCACAATTTTACTTTTTGTTACATGATTTTACATATAACTCAAAAATATGGTTTTCTGCAAGTGGTTGTATGTAAATTTTTTTATTTTTTGGTTCCCAACAATTAGAGTAAAGAATGCCAAAAGGCAATACTCTGCTGGTTTTTAAGGGATGAAAGGAGGTAAGTACAGAACTGGTAAAAAATGACAATCTTTGACAACTTCCATTTTCAATGCTGCACTTCGTTCAACATGACATATCACTCTGATATGAAATTGCCACAAGGAATTTCCTTCTCAATCTCCAGTTGTTTCTGCCCATTTTTGTAATGAACTCAATATATTTACAAACATTCAATATTCTGAATTGGATAAAAAAGTTAATATGGGAGTTGTACACTCAATCGGAGTCACAGAAAAGTCTAGAAAAGGAGATTTTTTTATGGAGCCTGCAATCGTAATTAAGGATCTCAAAAAGTCGTTCGGAGACAAAAAAGTTCTCGATGGCATTTCCCTCTCGATTCCCAAAGGTACTATTTTTGGTCTACTTGGGCCTAATGGAGCTGGAAAAACAACCTCCCTCCGAATCCTGTCCTGCCTCATTGAGCCTACGTCAGGAGAAGTCACCATCCTCGGTCATCAAATCAGCAAGAATAAAGAAGAGATTCGCAAAAAAATTGGTTGTGTAACAGAATCTCCCGGGGTGTATGACAAGCTTTCTCTGTTGGACAACCTGGAATTCTTCGCCTCCTGCTACCAGATTCCCAAAGCCAAGCGTGCTTCACGCATCGAGTATTTGCTTCGCCAGTTCGATTTGTGGGACAGAAGAAACGATCCTGCTGGCAGATTGTCTAAAGGAATGAAACAAAAACTTTCGATTGTTTGCGCGATTTTACACGATCCAGAAGTGCTTTTCTTAGACGAGGTCACAGCCAATCTCGATCCTGTCAGCACTCGGAAGCTGAAAGATCTGATTCGCGAGTGGGCTGCCGCTGGAAAAACGATCATTTTTTGTTCACATATCCTGGCAGAAATTGATGAGTTATGTCATGAATTCGCCATCATTAAGGGTGAGGTGATTCGTTTAACTACCCCACAGAAGTTCCGCGAAGAGTGGACCACCTACAATGTGCTTCTTGATGTAGGATCGGATTCACAAAAGTCAGAACAGATTATTAAAGCCGCCGAGGAAGTGGAGACGTATCAGCGCACCGAAGATCAGTTCCACCTAAGGGTAGCCAATCCAAAGACCTCGAACCCACAGCTGATCAAAAAGCTGGTCGCAGCGGATATTACCGTCAATTACATAGCCCCCATCTCCGTGTCACTGGAGGACTCCTATCTCAGCTTGTTGAATCAAGAAAAGGAGGCGATCTAGGATGCCGGGATTTGTTATTATCCGGGAATGGAAAGAGCTTTTCGCAGCCCGTTCCGTATTGATTACGAATCTTGCTGCACCATTCGTTATATTGGTTGTAGCTCTGATCACAACTGTATTTGCCCAAAACGGTAAGATGGAGTTCATCCTTAATCTAATGAAATTGACTAATCCCCTCCTTAACATGGCAGGTGAAGATGGTCATATTGCCATTGCCCGCTTCTATTTCCTCTTGTTCCTGATCGTACCGGCGATGATCCCCTTAACATTTGCCACGACGAGCATCATCATGGAAAAAATGACAGGAACATTAGAAAGCGTACTGGTCACCCCGATTTCCACCAAGGAGTTTTTGCTTGGTAAGGTCCTAGCTTACTCCTTGCCTTCCATCGCTCTGACCTGGGTGGTCCAGCTAATCTTTCTAGGGTTCATCTTTGCAACCTTTGACAATGCTAGCGAGTATTTTTCCATCGTATTTATTCTCGCGATGCTCCTGCTCGTCCCATTTATTTCGATCATCAGCGTATCCATGAGCGTCATTGTTTCCTCCAAAGTTGACAATGTCGCAGCAGCCCAACAATTTGGTGCCATACTGGTTCTGCCGATCATCGGACTTGCTGTCAGTCAGGTCATCTTCCTCTCCATGATGAGCAATCCGGTAATCTATCTGGGAATGGTCACGATTTGTGCGGTGGTTGCCCTGATCATGTTCCAGATAAGTATTAAGGTGTTTGATCGTGAGCATATCATCAGCAAGTGGAAATAACCGAAAGTATGAAAAATAACCACCTGATGAAATCGTTGTTGTCACACGATTTCATCAGGTGGTTTTACTATTTGGGGAGTGTTTTTAGCCAATAACCGCTTTAAGGGTTTGGGTCATTGTATGCCAGTCCTCTTCTTGCATGATCGTATCCAAAGGTCTCTTCAATTCCATGAGTACATCATCTACATAATGCTCACGTCTCATCCCCACAAGGACGCTGTGTACCTCTGGAGTGGCGCGCATCGTTCTAATTGCTGCTTGGCTGAGGTTATCTGTTGTCATCAAATGCGGTTTCACCCTCGTCACCTCTTTCGAGATATCCAGTGAACGCTGGTAGTCTTTCGGGGCGTAGTAGTTCTTCAAAGCTTCAGCTGTCTCCATGAGAGTTGCCTTGTAGCTATCCAGCCATTGCTGCGTCTGCTCGTCCAAGCCCTCATGTTGTTTAATCGTATTGCGAATATCTTCGATGACCGGCTCAAACAAGAAGCTTCTCACATTTTGCACATTTGTGGTAGAGTATAGCTTTTTCCAGTATTTGCGGAGTGTAGCTCCAGATGATATTTTTTTCTTCAGCTCTTTCACATCTTCTTTCTCCATTTTAAGTAATGGCAAGACGCGATAGACGATCTGATCCTCTACATCATCTACACGATTCAGACAATCCTTGATTTGACGAATGGCTTCTTTTTCGTCAATGACTGTGCTCTGATCTAGTTGGAAGTTCGTCAGGCGGAAGATTTTTTCCTTCGCTGTCACATCTAGCGTCCGGTTGGTCATTACACCAAGTCCTTTTTCCTTGGCAAATAACAAGGCACTCTTGCCTTGCGCATGGCTTTTTTCCAGCATGGCACCGGATTCGTACATGTTCATTGGAAACTGTATGACGCGAAAATGGTGATTCGGCGTAATCTTTTCTGCAATCTCCCAGAGGGTATCCAGCGCAACAAAATCAAATTCCTTGCCATTGCTGACAAACGAATTGGCACTGACTCCATAGCATTGAATCCGGCCTGATTCTACTTCTTTCTCCAGATGTCGAAAAGCCTTCTCCATTCGCTCTAATAATTCATCATACGCTTCCTGTTGTTTGATCTTTTTCATCTTTGCCCATAACAAATACCACTCAGGATTGTGCAGCATGTAGCAATCAATCGTGTCCACCTGTAGGCGCTGCAGACTGCGTGTCAGCTGATCTTGAAGGTATTCTGGGTGGATACATATCGACATTCCATCATGTACCGTTGTGAAGTCTTGATACGGTTTGCCTTCCGCTGTCCTCTTCGTCGTCTCTTCGGAATCCTCGCCTTGGACGATACCAGCCTTGGACACGATTACAAGCTCTTCCCGCTTTATTTTTTCTTCACTTATCAGCTGCTTCAGCACATGACCGATGACTTTCTCAGCGCTACCATTTGTATACATACTACTCGTGTCTATTAGATTGATTCCTTCGAGCAGTGCCTTACGGAGAGCTTGCTGGTACTGCTCATCTTGTTCATCAATCCGGTACGTTCCGAATCCAACCTGACTGATCCACACATCGAAGCTACCAAATTGCTTATAGAAAAGATGGGTATTGGCCTGTGCTAGGCGCTGTGTCCCCTCTCGCGTTGCTTTTCCAGTCATCATCCTATCCCCCTGTACCCAGCAAGATAATTTTGAAGAGTTGACCCGACAATAGTAAGGACTTGGTCCTGTTGAGAATGGATGAAAAAATGGTCCCCTTCTAGTATGTGCGTTTGAAAAGAAGCGTTCGTGTGATCTCTCCAGGCTTCGAGATGGGTTACGGAAAAATCCGGGTCCTGCCAACCGCCAATGGCCGTCAGTCCGAACTCCAGCGGTTGATCGTCTTGATAGCGATACGTCTCGCATATCGTGAAATCAGCCCGAAGCGTAGGGAGAAGCATGTTCAGAATCTCCTTGTCCTCAAAAACTTCCTTTGGCGTGCCATTCATCGTTCGTACGCCCTCCAGAAACTCATGATCTGGGAGATGATGGATGGCTTCACCCGGATCTGGCAGATGCGGGGCATGGTATCCGGATGCAAACAGGTGCTGCGGCTTGAGGTCGTAATGTTTGCGTAAATATCTGGCCAGCTCAAAGCTGACCAGTGTTCCCATGCTATGTCCAAAAAAGGCAAACGGTCGATTCAGATAGGGAAGTAGCGCTTCTGCCAGATCACGAATCATTACAGACAAATCCGTGTAGCAAGGCTCTAAAAAGCGATTACTTCTCCCTGGTAGCTGCACAGGACAAACGCCAATCTGAACGGGCAGCTTTTTTTGCCAATCCCGATAAATACCCGCATGACCACCAGCATAGTGAAAGCAAAATAATAGCACTTCTGCCTCTGCTGTCATTTTTGCAGAGAGTAGCCATCGATTCTGGGAAGCGTACATCTTTTGCATAGGTATCCTCCTCGATATTACTTAGGGAACAATGCGAATTTTTGCGCCATCTTTTAATTGTGATTGTCCTTTGATAACTACCTTGTCTCCTGATTTCACTCCAGAGCCGATAAGCGTCTTCTCAGTTCCTTTTGAAGCGATCGAGATTTCCTTCTCAGCTACTCTTTCACCATTCACGACGTAGGCAACCGATTTCCCATTTCGCTCAAGGATGGCATCTGTCGGTATGAGAATACCTGCTTGTCCTTTGATTGAAGACACATCCGCCTTCATTCCAGGAAGTAGCGTACCTTTTGGATTTGGCACTTCTATTTCCACAGGGAAAAGCTTAGATTGGTCAGAGGCCTTTAGTCCCACGTAGGTAATACTACCTTTGACCTTGATATTTTGAGATGGAACCTGCAAATCTAGTTGTATTCCTTTTTGGAAGCTTGCCAACGCTTTTTCTGACACATTCACCTTCACAATCATCGGGTCAAGGTTAATTACCGTTGCAACAGGCTTTTGCGGGTTGATCGTATCACCTTCTTGGACTTGTATATCGGTGACAATGCCGTCTACTGTTGATTTGATCAGTGTGTTTTCCAACGCATTTCTGGAAATATCCACTTCAACCTTTCCTTGTTGAACATTTGCTTGCGTGACTCGTCCATTTTTATCGGCTGTATTCACTTGCGTCCGAGCATTAATTAAAGCGATTTGTGCCTGATCTAGCTGGCTTTGATACTGATTTTTTGCTTGCAGATATGCGTTTTCTGCATTGTCAAGCTCACTTTTGGACAATGCTTTCTCTTCAAACAGCTTTTTAGCGCGGTCGTAATTTGCTTTCGCCAGCGTCAATCCTTGTGCAATCGTACGATTGGCATTCGCAAAGGTTTGCTCCGCCTGCTTCAGTTGACTGTTTGCCAATTGACTGGACGTCCCCATTTTGTTGGAATGCTCTAGATTTGCGTTGGCGACTGCTAATGCCGCCTCAGCTTGACGTAGTTTCAATTGCGCTTCGGTTTGATCCAGCTTTCCGATGACTTGTCCTTTTTTGACTGTGTCCCCTTTTTTCACTAGGATTTGCGAGACAGTCCCGGTAGTTTTGCCGTAAATACTCACATCCGTGTTAGCGAATACCTCCGCCAGTAACCTGTTGGATTCTTTGAGTTCTCCTTCTATTACTTCCTCTACTTGAACATCAACGGAATTCTCCACTTTAATGGTTTCAATTTCAGTACTCGACGGGCTTTCGATTTGTGTTCTTCCTTCATTAGAATTGGTCTTTTCTGCGGATTGAGAATTGCATCCCGAGATGATCGCCAAGCCTAAAAGACATGTCACAACTGAGCTGATTAGCTTCGTCTTCTTCATTTTTAGTAAATTCCTCCCTCTGCCTTATCCAGACTTTTTCATATCGCGTAAACTTCTCAGCACGGAAATAAACATATCCTCACTTGGCTCGATCTCTGCTTCTTTGGTATCCGGGGCAAAAAACTCTTTTTTGATCCGATACAGTAATTCATACCCGATAGGAACAACGATTAAGGTCAGGATCGTCGAAGTAACAAGTCCACCAATAACCACAATCGCCAAGCTTTTGGTCATCAAGGCTCCTTCAGAAAAGCCGAGGTAAAGCGGCAAGAGCGCGCTGACTGTCGCAACTGCTGTCATAATGATGGGGCGTAATCGGGTAACGCCAGCTTCGACAACTGCCTCACGCATAGAAGTCCCTTCCAGTCTTCGATGCTGGATATTGTCCACATACACGATTGCATTGGTAACAACAATTCCGACCAGCATCAAAAAGCCGATAAGTGCCGTTATATCGAGAACGGTATCCGAAATGAACAGGCCAAATAATCCGCCGATCACAGCAAGTGGTAGGGACAGTAGAATCGCGAGCGGAGCCGTAGCATTGCCAAAAGTGATGAGCATGACAATATAGACGATAAAAATGGCTGCTCCAATAGCTAAGAGCATATCTTTAAAGCTTTTTTCCATGTCACTTGAGACACCTTCAGATGACAATGTAACTCCAGCAGGTAATTTTTCCGCTTGCAACATCGCAAACAGGAAATTACTCGCTCCTCCTTTGTTGTCGCTCGTGATATCTGCTGTAATTTGTACGAATTGTTTTTCCTCTTTGCGCATGATTTGTGATTGAACTTTTTCTTGATCAATCTCAGCAAAGTCCACCAAACGCACTTGTTGCTTGCTTGGCGTTTGAATGTAGATATTGTTCAGTTCCTCTAGCGATTTCGCATGGTTTTGACCGAGTCCAAAGAAAAGACTATAGTCTTTGTCGTCGACTTTGATTTTGCCAATTTGAGTATCCGAGACTAGGAGGTTGACCTCTTGAGCCACCTGTACAGGGGAAACTCCCAGCTCCGAGGCTTTGTCTCTATCGACTTTGATGACAACTTCATTTTTGAAATCGTTCAAATTGTCCTTCACGTTGGTCAACAGAGGACTTACTTTCAAGTTTGATTTGACTATTTCGCTTGCCTCTTTCAAACGATCCAGATCTGGCCCGTACAGGATTACCTTGAACTTGTTGGTATCGCTGCTACCAGGTTTAGTCAAGGCCATTTCAGATCCTAGTGGAATCATTGGTTTGACGATTCCCTCAAATTTCTTGATGGTTTGGTCGAGATTCACATCTGGCCCTGTTTTGATTATTAAGAGGGCTTGGTTCGATTGGCGTATTTCCGCTTCATTTTCAGAGCCAAGATTGATTTCTATGTACTCTACTTCAGGCTGCTCCAGCAATTTACTTTCGACCTGGGCAACCGTTTGATCGAGACCATCTAGTTGAGTACCTTTTGGCATAGTTACTTGCGCGAATATGAACTTCGCTTCTGGATCAGGAAACAATCCGTATTTCATATACGGGAGAAGCGCTAGACTTGCGACAAATAGAACGAGTGCCAGAAATCCGACAGCAGGCTTGCGGTTGAGCGCCCAGTGCAGTAACTTCCTGTACGTATCAGACCCTTTCCCATGTTCATATTCCTTGATCTTGTGGTCTTTTAGGATCAACAGCTTCGCTAACAGTGGAACAATCGTCACGGCTACTAATAGTGAGGCAAACAACGAGCAGACGACGGTTAGTGCAAATGGGCGGAATACTTCTCCGATCATCCCTCCAACAAACACAATGGGTAAAAATACGGCAGTTGTCGTAAAAGTCGATGAGGTAATTGCATGTAGCACTTCGTGGGTGGCAATTTGAATCAAGTTTTCCTTGCGCTCTTTGTTCAATTGCAAATGGCGGAAAATATTCTCGATGACGACGATACTGTCATCCACTACTCGTCCTACAGCCACTGCCATCCCGAACAGTGTGATCATATTGAGAGTAATGCCCATCCAGGACATGAAGATCATACTCACTAGGATGGATGTTGGGATAGAGACTAGGACGATGAGGGTTGCATTCACATGACGCAAAAACAGCAAGATGACTACAGAAGCCATAATAGCTCCGAGCATGCCTTCCTTGAGCATGCCGTTAATCGAATTCTTGATATCGACAGAGGTGTCATAAATCGTGGTAAAGGTTAAGTTCGGATACTCTTCTTTTAATAGGGATAGTTTTTCATTGATGGCATCACCGGTTTCTACTGCATTGGCGTCACGTGTTTTGTAAATATTGATGTTAATTCCATTCTGGCCGTTAAAGCGGCTGATCGAATTAATGACCTGATCAAAATTAACTTCTGCGATATCGCCGAGCCTGACGTAGGTAAGCCCATTTTTGGGGTCACTTGGGAGGAATATCTTGGTGTTACGGATATCCTCCACATTGAGGTAACGGCTCACCACGCGAATGACGCGCTCTTCCCCATCCTCGGTGATCGAACCGATTGGCAGAGCTACGTGATTGTCTAGTAAAAGTTGTTTCAACTGCAACGGAGTGATTCCGTAGTAGTTTAGCGCATCTATATTTGGCAGGATTTTCATTTCTTTGAATTGTCCGCCTATTGTCGATACTTTATCAACACTTTCAATACCTTCTAACTCTTTGAGCAGTGTTTCTTTCACATCGTTGTCAAAATGATCGAGTCCACTCTCCTTATCCTGTCCTGTCACAAACAAATAATAGACGGGTTGATTGCTGAAGCCCTGAATCATCACTTGTGGTCTGCTTACTTTGCTAGGAAGCGCGATACTGGAAATTTTTCTTTCCAGCTCGTCCCTGACAGCTTGTACATCTGAACCAGTCTCCAAGTAGACCTGTAGCGTGGAACTATTGTTGCTTGAGTATGACTCCACTGCCTTAACGCCTGTTACATGCGCAATTTCACGTTCCAATGGCTTCGTTACATCATCGAGAACATCTTCTGGTGATGCATCCGGATAAGTAGTATTGACTAGAAGCACAGGGAAAGTGACATCTGGCATGTTCTCTACCTTGAGAGACATGGCGGCAATGATTCCACTGACTACGACAAGCAGGCTCATAATAATAATAGCTGTTGAGTTTCTGAGAGAAAAATTCGTTAGAAAACGCAAGGCATGCCCCCCTCATTCCTAATAAATTCCATTCTCTATATTACCGCTCATTTTTTTGGTATTCAATAAATTTCCATAAAAATTAAAATTTGTTTTTCATTCCGCTTTTTTACGAAACAGGAAAGAAGACCAAAAACCCCTTGTGACGGAGTTTTTGATCTACTTACTCGAATCATCTCTCGAAATGTAAAGAAATTGTATGTTTCTACACACAACAGAATCGTATGCGAGGCGGTCTTATTTAATGAAACCATGAAGGATGATATCCCCTATCGCGTGAGCAATCATTGCGTACTCCAGCCCGCGCTTCCAATAGAGGTAACCAAATAATATTCCTGCCACCCCGTTAAGAGCCATCGTGCGAATGAACAACAGCGGGGTAATCTCACCAAAATAGACATTTGCCGCAGGGAGATGACCAAGCCCAAATATAAGGGCTGCCCCAATGATGCCTGCCCAGTACATCCAGGGCTTAGGGGAGGCTTTACGTCCGAATAACTTGCTCAAAATCCACACGATCATTGTCATCATGAACAAGCGAACCATGACTTCCTCGTATACTCCGCCTTGAATGGATGTCAGGATACCTGCCCAAGTCGACACTTCTACGTCTTGGGCTTTTTCCGCCAAGATTGGCAGTAATGGTTGGAAAACAGCGAGTTCCAGTATGAGGAGAAGACCTGTTGCTGCAAATCCAAAGATGACTGCCTGAATGATTCCCTTTTTGTTGAAGGATTCTCCACCTGTTTTATATAGCCACTTCCGAATGACAGGGGCATCCAGCCCCACCTTGATTGCAAAGGTCAATCCAATCCACGAAAACAAAAATGCCATAATGCTTCCTTGCAAGACGAAAATTGCCATTGCAACCGGTATCGGGAGAGGTATCATTGCCAATGCATCCCCACCGATTGCCAGCATATATGGAATAGCTGCGATAAAACCAATAGCGCTCACCAATGATAACAGAATTGCTATTTTTAAGTTTTTCATTCTACTTTCCCCTTCCTGTTCTTTTGTAATAGTAGTGGCTGCTTCCGAAAGAAATCAGAATCGTCACCAATACAATGATTAACATCAGGACATAATGAATGGTCGTTGGTAAAAATGAGGTGAGCATGATGAGGATTCCTCCGAAGAAGAACACACGGGAACTCAATAGGTGGGTATTTTTCCAGACCTCTTCACTAGCGAGTGACCATGGCGTGCGTATCCCAATCAGATAGTTATGTCGAAAACGAGGCATAAAATTTCCTATCGTTACAAAGAGAATTCCTAAAATAAGCGTGACAAAAATCCCAATATTTAACATATATCCATATCCATATGCGATTATCACGCTATGGATGACGAGAAGTACGATCATTAATGTATTCAAGATTGTATCGTGACTGCTTTGGAACTTTTGGTAATACTGTTTTTGACTGCGAACAGCCACGAAAATAAACAGCATCACAACCGGAATAAAGGATACACCCACAAACTTAGGCGCAAAACCATTCGGTTCGCCATTTGGTCCCCAATGAATTACCATCTGATCTGGCATGGAGGGATAACAAATGACGCCCAAGACAACACTGATGAAAAAAAATAAAATAGACAAATTCGATTTATTCATGTGATTACCTCACTTTCTAATGGAATTGGATAAACCATTTTAATAAGTCTTGAAAAACGGTCGTATTAAGTGAGTAGTAGATGTTTTGCCCCTTTCGTTCGTCGTAAACCATTTGTGCCTGTTTCAACAAACTGAGGTGGTGGGAGATGCTGGGCTTTGTCATTTGAAAATGGTCGGCTATCTCTCCAGCCGTCATATCTTTCTCCCTCAACAGGTCAAGAATTTTTCTTCTTGTGGGATCAGAGAGTGCCTTAAATGCGTAATTCATTGACATAATCAATCCATCCTACTTTCATCCATCATTTTTAGATATTTAGGAATTTATCTAAATATCGCGTTTAGAAATGCCTTGTGCCAGCTCGTAAGTAACCACTGGATGGAGGGAGTTTTAGGATATTCGTGTAGTTTATCAATTCTACCATAAATTCAAAATTCCTCCAATAATTTGCACATGGTAAGTAATTCGTCAATGAAATCGACTATAAGCAGCCATCTTCTATGCCCGTGATCTCCAAATCAGTGAGTTCCTCCATTTTCCATTTCGTGAATAAAGGGACGTTTCATGAGGAGTTTGCAAATATACAATTTATCCCAACTTATACGCACAATTACATTTAATTACACTTTCACTGAATATTCAAGTCTCTTTTTATAGGCTATTATTCTCAACCATCAAAATGACATCAGTCTGCCACTTTTTTGGTTTGGGCTAAATATTTGCTTACATAGCACTTTCCGAAGTATGTATAATGTCGAGTGACATAAGCATTTTCTAGCAACACGCAGTCAGTATTCCTTGGTTATATCACTCGACACATGAGCACAACTTGTCAATTACGATTGGATACGTGAATATCGAAATGTATGCCAAATTCCATTATCATCCTGAATGGTTAGATAGATTTGCCCCGCTCCATAATCCGCCATGGCTACGTATACTTTTCCAGGGGTATATTCGCCTACATAATTACCATAATAATCGCTATCAAATGTTAATCTTCTTCCCGATATTTCAAAGGTTACCGATGTCCCTGTAGCTGCTATACATTTGACATTTACTTTATCTACTGCTGGTTGTTGATAGGTTTGATCATTTTGAGTTTGCATTGAGCTTTGCTGTCTAACAACTTCTAAATCCTTTTTTAATGCGTCATTCTTTTTCGTACATGCTGACAAGGCTTCTTGTACTTCCGCCAGACGTCGCTCTAATCTGGCAATGTGTCTCAGTAATTCGTAATCGTTGTATTGTCTGCCTTCTCCCGCCGAAATTGGATAATAACCCTCTTGTGGATACCACCCGTACATAAATTCCCTCCTCTATTGGCTTTGATACACTTTAGGTTATGGTTTTTCCGCCTATTTGTTCGCCCATTTTACCATAAATTGGTTTTATACTAACTCCACGAAATGAAACAACGGCCACCTAAGACCTGAAAATCAAGTCTTAGACTGACCGCTGTTATTATTAAACGAACGTTCCCGTTAGGTTCATGTCATAGCCCGAGGAATGGGTGAGACCCCTTTGTGCTGACTTATCGGTTATCAATTTCCACTCCGTATTTATTGAAGATGGCCGAGTATTTATTCTCAAATATGGTCCATCGCTTTTCTGTTCCGTACTTTTCCTGCAAAGCCTTCAAAAATTTTTTCGCCTCTACTACATTATTGGATTGTAAGAGCAAATGAAAGCTCTCTTCGCTCAGATGTAAAAATGGACCTGAAGTGTAATAATCAACAATGGATCTGGCACTGGTCATAGTATCATAAAACTGAATAACCTCATCTAATCCACTTAGCAACGTTTTTCTTATATCATCCATATTTGTATCAAGAGTGATTGAAAATCGATCTGGAACAGACTCAACAATTTCCCCAATTCTTGCTCTGAAGTGACACTCCGCTTCTTGAGGTGCTGTTAGAATCTCTCTCGATTGTATTTGTGCCAACTCCGCTGCATAAATACCACAGTTCACATAAAACATTACATTGTCCGCTGCATTGCCTGCAGATTTTTGGAAGTTGAACATGTAGATGAGGCTTTCTGTTCTCTTAGTAAAATTCAAACTCTTCTTTGCGAAGCCACGCTTAGAAAGGAACGGCTTTACATCCTGTTTAATCATATCGGTAAAGATCTGCTGCAACTTGATCCCTCCTAGAAGTTTACGATAGTTACATCCTCCAAAAATCACGAGCGCTTACGCCAAGGCCAAGCTAGATCGAGCAGGGCAGCGACGGCAGACCCCGCAGTGTACCGTACAAGGTCCGCCGTCAAAAATCCTTTTCCTAATACCAACGCCCCAATAGTTGTCGCCCGGAGGTAATTGATCCAACCGGCCTGATACAATTGGCTGGCCTCGATCGCAAAGCAAAACGCGAGGCTGCACCACAGCGCGAAAGAAATCTTTTTATGAGCATAACAGGTGCGAAAGCCGAAGTAGATCATACACGCCCATAATGCATCGCCAAAATGCTCAGCTACAAAGACAGGCAACACATCGGCGAACGCTCTGGACCCTAAGCCCAAAGCCATGACAACAAAAACGGCCACGAAATAGGCGAGCCTCTCTCTCCATCGACATGCGGAGTGCTTGTTACATGTGCTCATAGGTATCGTTCGGTAGTACTTCCATTCGGTTTTGTGCATATACCATCAATCTTCCTCTACAGAGAGAGTAATCTAAGTCTATTTTTTCACAGTCTAACACTTTCATATTGAATCTAAAACATTATTTTTAGTGAACAACTAGATTGAGCTACGTTCTCGTCAATACGTTCTTTCGTCTACTTTATAGCTTCTCAAGTTGTTCACTTTGCGTTGAGACCTTTTTGGATTTTTGCTTGAAAAGCTAGGATTAGAGAAACATATAAAAACAGATCACTGAATGGTATCTAGGCCAATCAAGTGATCTGTTTTATGATGGTGAGCTATTTCCGCCAAAAAGTTGAACAATCTGCCTTATCCAAGATATTAAATTCGATCATTTTCTCAAGTAATGCGAAATCAACCGGACTATCCCACCGGATACGTACCAACTCTTTGGTGTGATCATAGCCAGCCTGTACAATTTCATCAGAAAAACGAGAAATCCCTACCCTTTCTGGGGAAACAGCCAAATGATGTTTGGCAACGCTAAAGCCAATAATAAATGTGCCGTGATCGGTAAACATAGGCTGATTCCACGCAATTTTTGGCATTAAATTTGGAAATTTCTTAGTTACCCACCCCAAAACTTCTTCCGTTCGGGCATGATGTTGCGGGTTATCAATACGCGCTAAATATTCTTCAAAAACTTCCATGTTGTTTCCTCCGCGGTTATTGTTCCAATACCGTTTCAAACTTGCCGAACCATGCACTCCAGCCATACTTGGCGCCTTCGAGTCCGTGAACATTTGAGAATCCAGTTTGTTCGAGATGAAGGTTAACCTTTCCGTCCCCTAAATCCTGCAGCGTCCAGGTGACCGTATGCCGCTCGTCTCCGGTAGCCCAAGAATAGGACAACCGGTGTGGTGCTTCCACGACAAGCACTTCACCGTCAACGATTCCATCCCAATATTCGGATGGCTGATGGCGAAACTGAAAGCGATGCCCCACGACGGGTTTAAAATCATTTTCCGCGATCCACTTTGCTAACTTGCTTGAATCGGTCAGTGCGGACCAAGCCTTCTCAATCGATGTCGTGTACTGAAAATCCAAGGACAATGCTAAACTCATTCTTCTTCCTCCTCAAATAGTTGGTTCAAGCGCAACATATTCATACTCCAGTACTTGCTGTAGAAAGCCACCCAATCTTGAATTTCTTTGAGTGGAGAGGCGTTGAGCCTAAAACGCGTTTCTCTGCCGACTTTTCGATCAAGTACCAGTCCAGCCTCTTTGAGAATCGTCAAATGCTTGGATACCGCTGTACGGCCCATTGGAAACTGCGACGTCAACTCGTGAAGCGGCACCTCCTCTGCCTCTGCTAACAGACGAATCAGTCGGCGCCTAGTAGGATCTGCAATCGCGGCGAACACATCCCGCAACTGGTTGTTCTCGCTCACATCACCCGCTCCTTAATATTTTTACCAAGGGGCAGCCATTCACGTCTTCGGGTCTAGTGCCCACGAGGCGCGGACCCCAAAATGGACCACTTTTCGTGTCTCATTGATTATAGGACACCATTTGGTGACGCTTTAATTTTATGACACCATTTAGTGTCGTGTCAACATTATTTTAAACTCCACATGAAAAAGAGTTTTTTCTCGATTTTGGCCTTGAGGTCCTACTGTCGTGGGCCAGAGGGAATTGTTTTAGAGTTGGCGGAGCCAATTAAATAAATTGGTTCGCCTTTTTGAACAGTTCTTTCCCCTAAAATGCAAAAAGGCAGCCATTTTGGGCTGCCTGCGGCGCTTCTATCCATAAAACACTATCGGACGGTCAATTAAGCGTAAGGAAGAATTTAACTTCTCCACTACTCTTTTTCTTCTGTACTTAAAACTTCATGAAAGTAATCGTAAATCTTGTAAAGCTGTCTTTCTCACTCTCCACTTTAATCAAGGCATGATGTGCTTCGATAATGGCTTTGACTAGCGCCAATCCAATCCCAGTCGAATCATGCTTTTTAGAACCTGTTGCTTTGTAAAATCGATCAAAAATATGGGACAATTCCTCAGGAGCAATTCCTTCTCCAAAGTCTTGAATCACCAACTCCGTATAGATCGGCGTATCTTTTACCTGAATGATGATAGTACTGCTTGGTTTGGAATGCTCGATCGCATTCTTCAGCAGGTTCAACAAAGCCTCCTGCATCCATAGTTTATCGTGGGCAACGACGATTTCCTTCGGCGCATCCCAGTCAATCGCTATATGCTTATCACTGATCATGCTTGCCAAGCGATCCAGAACTTCCTCGATCGTCTCCACCAAATTGGCTGGCTCTTTATCAAATGAAATAGCTCTGGCATCGATTTTCGCTACTTTTAACAAATTTTGAATTAAGACATTCATTCTCGCGATTTGAACTTCATTATTTTGCAGGAGTTGAACTTGCTGCTGACGAGGCAGCTCTGCATTCAACAACATTTCATTGTAGATGGATATCGTTGAAAGAGGCGTTTTTAATTGATGGGAGATATCTTGCAGCATTAGTGCTAAAAACTCTTTCTCTTCCAGAAGATCCTGCATGCTTTTTCGAATGATATCTTTCATGGAACGAAAGGAAGCCGCTAGTTTGGCGAGATCCCCTTCTTTATTTTCATTGATGACTACCGTGTAGTCCCCATCGATTATTTTTTTTGCTGCGGAAGTAAGTTGTCTAATTTTATGGAAGACCATCTTGTATTGCAAATAGCTTGCCCCAAGCAATATCAATCCGAAACAAATCAATCCCCAATAAATCCATTGATTATGGCTGGCAATATGTTTATTTAATAGGGGAAAAAGCTCTGATTCCAAACCTTCATATAATCCATACTGTCTAAAGATCTCTCTTCCTTTTTCCTGATACACACTTGAATTAGATGCGTGACTTGTTAAGACTTTCATAATTTCCGCTTCATTCTCGGGATTTTGTTCAACCAATCTAGCCGTAATTTCACTCCAGGTTGCAATAGAGTCGCTTTTCAAAGCATCATAAAACAGTTGATGTGCAATAAACTGGTGAATGGTAAATAGTGATAACAGAACGGCCAGTATCGTCATATACCCTTTCAATTCGGTATTCTTCATCATCTTACTCTCTACTCACATCCTTATTCCACCGATAACCTAATCCTCTTTGGGTGACGATAAACTGCGGATTTTTGGGGTCATCTTCCACTTTATCTCTTAGACGCTTAATGTATACAGATAGCGTATTTTCATCAAAAAAAGCATCTTCTCCTTCCGATACTTTCATCAAGAGATCATCTCTTTTTAGTACTTTATGGGCGTTCATCATGAAAGTTAACAGAAGCTTGTATTCAAGATTGGTTAATGGAATGTTTTCCTGATTTTTAAAAGCCTTGACGAGGTTCGTATCCATTTTTATATTTTCAGATGCTAAGGTGATGGAGGAAGTCTCCAACCGCCCACGTTTACGTAATTGCACTTTCACTCTGGATATGAATTCCTTGACTCGGAAAGGCTTCGTTATATAATCGTCCCCGCCAATATCCAAGCCCATTACTACATTTGCTTCTTCATCCAAGGCCGTTAAGAAGATAATAACCGATGAATCGTTTTGTTTTTTGAAATGCAGACATAAATCATAGCCGTTTCCATCTGGAAGGCCGACATCTAGGATCGCCAAATCAAAAGGTTGATGATCAAACTGGCGTTTCGCTTCTTTTACACTAGAGGCTCTGACCACCTCATAGCCTTCATTTCGCAATGAGAATTCGATGGCTAGACCTAGCGCCTCATCATCTTCCACAAGCAATATTTTATGCAAGGTTGTCCTCTCCCTATCATCATTCCATTTCAGCTATTAACCAAATCCGAATAGCCCGACTATAAAATAGCCAGGCCCATTCTATCATTGTTCCCTGATAACATCGATAAGATTATCTTTTTGGATTTTTCTCAGTGGTAATAGAACAGATAAAAAGCTGATGATCAAAGCTGAAGCAAACGTAATGAGACAAGCTTCGTAGGGGATCGTCCATTCGACCCTCAAGACACCGGAAGCCGCCAAATAGATAATATAAGAAAGTATACAACCGAAAAAGATCCCTTGCAAACTTCCAGAAAAACCGTAAATCAGCGCTTCATAGATGATCATTTTTTTCAAATTCCTTTGTGACATGCCTATGGATTTTAACGCAGCCAGTTCTTTTCGTCTGATGATGATGCTGATCGTAATCGTATTAAGGATATTGAGACTGCCAATCAAAGAAATGACTGTGATAAAACTGTATACCAGCACTTTTATGACGAGCTCCGAATCTTTCTTCACTTTATTCTCTTCGATGTGATTCACAATAGTAATGGCGTGTTTTTTACCAACAGACTCCTCGATGTGAGTAACTGTTGCAAGAGATTGTGTCTTATCCTTCAAATCGATTTCAAAATGGAGGTCCTGTTCCTTCACTCCGGATACATTTTCAACCGACTTCAAAAGCTCCAACATTTGCTGTCTTTCAGCTGAAGAATCATCATGATCTTGTTCCAGATAGATGGATAGATCTGATTTCGTGGATAAGTCCTTCATATATTTGGATGCAAATGCGATATCCATCATAGACGAGAAAGTAATAAACAATACACTGGATATAATGATAGATAGAATCGTAATGGTATAACGATTTTTATTTCTTTTGACATTTTTCAAGGCTAGGCTCAAGGGAAAAGATAACGGCTTTCTCAACACGCTATTCTTGTGTTTTTTGATCGCCTCTTTTTTAATGGATAGCCTGCTGCTGATTGCCAGCAGTGGGGATATTCTGCCCGCAAAAAAAGCCGGATAATAACTGGACGCTAGTACGGCCGTCAGCGTAATGATCGAACTGATGAATAAAATCTGCCAATCGATATGGAAGAACGAAACACCTGCACCATCTTCTAAAATGATCGAGAAAATGGATTGGAGTGCAGCAACCGCCAATATGCTACATACAAGCCCAACCGGTATGGCGATAACAGCCAGCACAGCAGCTTCTCTCATCACGATTTGTCTAATTTGCTTTCGCGTAGCGCCGATGCTTCGGAGCAAGCCGAACTGCTTCATTCGCTCTACGACGTTGATTTGAAAAGCGTTGTAAATCACCACGACTGTCGCGATCACAACAATACTAACGACGATGACGAGAACAGCCAAAATCGATTGATTCGATCCCGGTTTCAAAACTTTGATCAATTCCTCATTGATAACCAGATTCTCGTCTTTCGTAAGTGATTTTATCTCCTCTACAACCGCTTTAAAGTCCGCCTTCTCGTTTATTTCGGCTAAGATCCTACCCTCTCCGATAGCAAAATCATGTTTATAGGTTAGTAAACGTCCCACTTTATTTATCTGAGTGAACGCCCGATTATCTAGTAAACCAACTAGTTGATAGGTTTGACCATCCAATACAAATGAGTCGCCGATCTGAAGACCCTTTTTCATATAAGGCAGCGTCCATGAATCGACAGCTGCTTCACGGTCATTGGCCGGTAATCTGCCATCAATGAGACTGTAGGTTAAAAACTCCATGGCGCTATGATCAGCGAAATTCTTTTGAACAGAAACCTCTCCAACCGGAACGATCCCGCCCTGAGACATCAAGCCATACGATGCTATTTGTGGATTATATTTGATTTTGTTTAATAGTGCTTCATCGTAATTTGAAATACCGAGATGAAAAGAAAACCCGTTTATCTTCTTGATGTTCTCGATTTGGGATAGTTGTGATCCTTTCATAAAAAGGCCGACTGTGGAAATTAACGCTACAGAGAGTATGATTCCGATCAAAGTCAAAATCGTTCGTTTCATATTCCCCTTTAAATACTTGCTGCTTAATTGTTTATAACTGCTGATCAAAATCATTCTCCTCCAGTCTTTTGGCTAATTCGCAGCAAGCCGTTGATCTGAAATGATCGTACCGTCTTCTATCGTGATGATCCGGTCAGAAGCCGAAGCAATCGCAAGATCGTGCGTAATCAAGACAATGGTTTGATTGTATTTTCTAGCAGTCAATCGTAATAAATCTATGACTTCCTTCGTATTTCGCGTATCCAGATTACCTGTGGGCTCATCCGCCAAAATCAAATGCGGTCGATTCATTAAGGCTCTGCCGATGGAGACGCGTTGCTGTTGACCGCCCGATAATTCGGAAGGCAAGTGGTCTTTCCGTTCATGGAGACCCAGGATTTCAATCAGTTCATCCAAATATGTCATATCTATCGGTTCATCATCCAATAACATGGGCAACGCGATATTTTCCTGGACATTCAATACCGGGATCAAATTAAAAAATTGAAAAATAAACCCGACTTTTCTTCTTCTGAATATCGAAAGCTCATCATCTGTATAATCGTAAATATTATGATCCCCAATGAATACTTGTCCTGAAGTTGGACGATCCAACCCGCCTAAAATATGCAGCAGTGTACTTTTACCTGAGCCGGAAACACCAACGATGGAAACAAACTCTCCTTGCTGAATCGAAAGGTGAATCCCTTTTAACGCATCTACCTTGTTATTACCTTCCCCATAACTTTTTACTACGTTTTCCATCCGTACAACTTCCATACAGCTCACCCTCTCATCACCCAAACTCAATCTTGTACGTCTACGAAGTTTACTTTGTCTTCACTATTTGCGTATACGTTCCCGATTTCTTGTAAGACTTGGTTCACCTGATCTTTCTTCTTATAATCGAAGCTGCGATTTTCAAACTGGATCAAGGAGAGCGTTGACTCTGCTTCGGTTAATTGGTTGTAAGTCTGTTCGTCAACAATAACAAGATCCGCTTGTGGTATATACCCGATCCACATCTGATGCTTCACATACGCTACAGGTACCATCTTGCCGTTCAAATCGATTTGGTTATTCTTCATTTCTGCATCAATTATAGAGTAAAACAGATTTTGACCATTCGATAATTCTTTGATGCTGGTAACAGGGTCTGAAATAATAGACGTGCTGTCTGGATCTTGTCTGGCTCTGAGAATCCCCTTCTTGACGAATTGCTCTGCGGTGGATCGAGTAACAACCGAATATTTGATATCTCTAGTATCAAATTCTTGACCTGTTTCTTTCTGATCTTGCTCTGACAATTTCGTAATTTTTTTCGTTGTAACCAATTTCATTTTGTAGTCCATCGTTTGTTTGGTGTCATCTTTATACAACTCTTTGACCTTATTCGCGTCGTTTTCTGTGCCAATAACGAGCACGCCATCGACCGCTTGCGATGGACCTTCTACAAATCGTTTTACTCCGAATCCAATCCCTGCAAAAATAACAATAACCAACAAGAAACCTATTACTTTTTTCATCTTAATTGCTCCCTTATAAACTATTTATGTCTGGATTATAGACGAGACTTTCATGTAATTGAATGACTTTTGTCTAACGATTTTGACCTTCTTTCTTACAATTTAGTAAGAATGGTGCGTCTTCTCACGCAGGGTAAATACAAAAAAGGACTGCTTCACTGGCACAAGCAGCCGAAGCAGTCCTTTCTCTTATACAAATGTGGTTGTGTTTTCTTCTCGTTCAAGTAATACATTTCTCATTTCCTGCATCACCGCTGGTCCCTGAGGCAAGACGAAGTTAGGCTGCGTGGTGCCAGATGCTACTTCATAAGCCATAGCTTCTACTGGATTCACAACGATGTGACCGTCCTCTCGAAGCTGAGTTACATTACGCTGAACCGCTTTTTTCGTCCACATTAGGCGATTCATATTTGGAAAAAACATAACTGGTTTTGGATGAGCAAGAATAGTGGAGGTTAGCAAGTTTGGGGCAATCCCGTTAGCAGCTTGTCCAATTACATTCGCCGTCGCTGGCAAAACAACGAACAGATCTGCCCAACGTGCTAACTCAACGTGGTTCATTTTTTTCTCAAGACCAGGCTCTTCATCTATAAATATCTCGTCACAGTAAAACAAAAACGTAGACGGCGGGATCAGCGTTGCGGCCTGTTCTGTCATCACTACTTTTACCTCTTTGAACAGGGCTCGAAACATACTAAGATAAGCAGACGCACCTATAACAGCAATCGAGCCTGATATACCGACCAAAAGTTTCTTCTCCTTCAGAAATGGATCGTGTGTCATCTCTCGATTTCTCCTCTTTTAGGCCAACAGGAATGACTGATCCCATAGTGGCTCTTGATTACTGCTTGCAGAAAGGAGGGCAAGACCAATACCGGCTGCACCTTCAAGTGCACCTGCCTTATTGAGTCCTACTTTTCCATCACCATTTGGTTCTATATCTTGGTAACCAAAAGGAAGCGACGGATTAAAATTATCTACGAGGCACTTAGTTAAATACTCGATATGTGATTGATAGCGTTCGTCATCTGTAGTCGTTGCCATTCTAAGCGTCATTTGCAAAAGTCCTGCTTTTCCATGACAAAACGTATCTGCATACAGATTCCAATCGCTTTCTGATCTCTTGAAAACATCATCGTAAGCTTGAATGGCAAGATTACAATAAGATGAATCTTGCAGAGCTTCACCCGCTAGATAGAGTGAACGAGCTACTCCTGGCGTGCCATAGCACCATGCATCGCGTCGAAACGGCTGTTGGGATAGCATTTCTTCCCCTAGCTCTTCTTCTAATTTCACTCTACCTCTCCACATAATCCCGCAAGCGTCCTTTTCCTTCCACCGCACCAACCAGTCAGCGATGCTTCGTATTGCCTCCCTCTGACCAGTTACTTCTACGCCTTCTCTCAAAGCAAGTGATAATAAGGCTAATGGTCCAGGAATCCCATGAGCAAGACCTACGTTAAAATTTCCTTTCGGATACATCTCTTTATCAATGTCTAAATATTGCATCTCCTGAGTCAAGTACCACCCTGGTATTTTTCTACCATCTTCATAATCCCTAGGCTGGCTTATATGTACGAGATATCGCAAAACATCCTGTAAGGCGGCATGAAGAACATCGATTTGCTTACTTGCCAGTAAGTACCGTCCAATGCCTGCTACACCTTTAATAGCATCATAGATATGAGGATTACTTCCTCCTCTTTTTTTATCAAGGACATACTCGTCTTCAATAATGACCGCTGTTCGTGTAGCGAGCAATTGATCCAGTTGTCCAAGAAAGCGTTGATAATGCTCTCGATTGCGTGAAGCTACTAGCGTAGCAAAGCAAATACCTGCTACTCCACCACACATGGACTCACTTGAAATCCCTACTGCCTTAATTTTTTCTTGAAGAGCAAGGAGATGTTCATGAGCAACGATATTCCAACCTTGATCAGGGAAATGTCTATCCAACTCAGCAAAAAAGAGTATCGTACCCGGATATCCGTGAGAAAGAGTAGCAGCCCCCCAAGGATGTTGATGAATCGGTCCTGCGACACTTATGTTATCTTTATCCATTACGACCTTTTCTACCTGAATCGGATCTCGTAAATACGCAGCCACCTTGAGTGCAGTAGATAAAGCCTTTGTTCTTAACTCTTCATTTTTAATCCCTTTCCATGCATGCTTAGTTGTTACCACTGCTTTATTTGTCTCCATACTTTCCCTCTCTCTTTTATATTTGTCCGACCATCTGTCTTGTCGATTCATCCGTTTCTTCCAGATAAAAAGAAGCCTGCATATGAAAAAGAGATGCATAAACGCCGTCTACTGCTAGTAGGTCCTTATGCGTGCCTGTTTCAATGATTTCTCCTTGTTTTAGGACAAGAATCTGGTTGGCATATCGAACAGTTGAAAATCGATGGGAAATAAATAATCCCATTTTATTCTGGGTCAATTCACGGAACCGAGTGAATACTTCTTGCTCTGCTTGAGGGTCTAGTGCTGCTGTCGGCTCGTCAAGTATGTATAAATCCGCATCGCGCATGTAAGCGCGGGAGATGGCAATACGCTGCCACTGTCCCCCCGAAATCTGATACCCCTCCGCAAACCATTTGCCAAGCTGTGTATGGAATTGTTGCGGAAAACGTTTAATCATTTCATCTGCTCCAGCCTGTTTGCTTGCCTCGATAATGGCTGCTTCATCATCAGCTTTTAGATAGTTACCAAAGCCAATATTTTCATTGACTGCCATTTCATATTTAATAAAATCTTGGAACAAGGCGCTCATTTTTTGGCGCCATTCATTTTCCTCATACTGGTAAATTGGTTTACCATTAAACAAAATCTCGCCTTCCGTCGGTTGATACAATTGCGTAATTAATTTTACGATTGTCGATTTTCCCGAACCATTCTCTCCTACTAACGCCATCGTTTCTCCTGGACGAATGGCGAAACTTACATTCCGTAGCGCGTAGGCATCGACACCTTGATATTTGAACGAGACATTGCGAAACTCTAAACCAGACGCATTCTTCTCACAAGGATCGCTTTCGGCAATTGCTAATTTTTTCTCATCTGGCACAGCTAAAAATGTAAATAACTGACTAATGTACAGATTGTTTTGATACATGTTGAAAATCGTTTGCATAAGATCTGTGGAGGTTGTTTGGGTGTAAGATATCGCTTGGATAAACGCAATTAAGCTGCCAACTGCAATCGTTCCTAACATCGTTTCCCATACTACATACGACTGCATCGATACGACAGCAAGGAGTGACAGGGCCTGAAACCCAAGCGCCACCTTTG
This sequence comes from Brevibacillus sp. NPDC058079, assembly GCF_042885155.1. Lineage (NCBI taxonomy): Bacteria > Bacillati > Bacillota > Bacilli > Caryophanales > Paenibacillaceae > Brevibacillus > Brevibacillus sp. NPDC058079. Next base: position 948,086 of record NZ_JBHVSO010000001.1, on the reverse strand, counting down.
TCCTTTTTATCACCATTGCTTTGTCCTGCTGAAAAAATCGCTCGTAATATTTACGATATCTATCGACCAGAAATGGGCCTAGCTGAAAAGTTTTTAGCTCTTTTACTGATGAATCACTCGTCAATAAATGCATCAGATAATATTGCTTACGACGATCGGAAGCGCGGTTGTGGTCAATCATGAATTCCTCTTGTCCTAATCGAATAAAAGAGAAAGTAGAACAGATAGGTAGCAAGAGCAATATAAGTGCTAGCCACCACTTCCAAGTGATCAGCATAGCGGAAACAGATAGTAGCACAATCACATTACTAATAATACTTATCACCTGTTGAAATAACTGATACGGGCGAAACGTGGAATCTTGCTTTGCCCGTTGAAGCTGGTCGTAAATTCCTGCATCCTCAAAACTGGAATAAGGAAGTCGCGTAGCTTTTTTCATGATCAACAGATTGACATGATTGGCTAACAGTTCTTGATACAACGTTTTGTAGACCAGGTCAATATGTTTGAGAGTATCGCGAATCACGGCTAGAAACGCGAAAAGACCAAACGCGATGAAAAGCGGAACGATTCCCCCACCGGCTGAGATGGCTACTGCCGCATTAATTAATGATTGCGTGGCAATAATCACTCCTACAGGTATCAGGCTACTTATAATCGTCAATATCATAACAATCACAAAGTAGCGAGGATTTGTTTGATACAGTAAACGAAAAACACTTGGCCAATGAGAGAAGGAAGCAAATACGTTTCGAATCGTTTCTAATCGATTGCTGTTTGCCTTAATTGGAGTCACCAGCATTCTCCCTCCAGTGAAGCTGGCTGTGTAAAGTATGGCGTACAAAGGCCATCGCTTTATCTTCCATCTCTCGCCTTACTCCAAATAAGCGATTGCAATGCAAATGGATCAAGCTACCCATGATCATCGATGGGGAACTCCACAGCGAATGGTTTTGTTCACCCTCTGCTACTAGCCTTCCGAAATCCTGCAATACATCCACTCTCAAGGCCATCGCTTCACGAATGGCTTCGCCACTCGGATGACTTCGCAATCCTTGCCAATCGTTCCGCGGATCAGCCAGAGTGAGCAATGGTTTCCGCCATTTTCGGAACTCTTCTCTCTGGGCATCCTTTTTCACACGCATGTCCATCCAAGCCAGTTGCTGTTCAAAACTAAGTCCGAATCTAGTCATTATGTCAATAATACTAATCGTTGCTAAAACATAGTCAGGTAGATTCGTTTGATGCGACCGCAACAATCTCAAAAGATTCGCAGTCGTCTGGCTATCTTTAGCAAATACTCGCTCCGCATCAGCCATGATCGATGGTCCACCGTATCTTTCTACTTCGCGATCATACGTATCAATTACCATTCTTTGAATAAATCCTTCTCGCTGACATTCTTGAATCCAAGGGTAAAGTTCTGGAAAAATCTCCTTCATAAGCTTCTCAGGCTTACCGTGAAAACGGAGGCGAATATGATGGTCAGGGTCTATATATCGCATGAAAAACCATTCATCTGCTACTCCTTTTTTAACCATGGAATCCGCAAACGAATGGATCTGATCAACGATAAATTCATCCTGTCTCTGGTTGCCTCCATACAGTTTTAAAAACAGCCAATCACTTCCAGGGAGTTTTATGTATTGCTCCTTAGTTAGAACATTTTCATTTCTATTGAAGGGGATATTTTTTTTCTTCTCTATAGGTGGTCTCTTCAGTAATGGAACTACACATTCCATGGAAAAATGACCCTCTGGTCCAGTGACCCAATACTCTTCTGTACCCCCGATTTTTTCACGGAGTTGAATGTTTTTTGACTTAAACAATTCTGTACGCAACTCTTCTACATGATAAGGATTATCCAAATCTAACAAAATACGATTGTCACCGAAAGCCATGTACACATATCGTGGTAGATCCCACTCCATTCTCCACGCAGCAAAAGCCTCATTCCAGATCTTGTCTTCTTTCGGATCTCCCTTCAGCCCCAGAGATTCGGGTATCACCTTCCATATAGCAGGCGACAAGATGGTTTTTCCATAGCGAACACGTGGCAAATACGGTGATGCATCCATATTTCCCCAAGAGAATGGGTTCCAAAGACGTACATTTTCCATAGAGACTTCTCGCAAGAAACGATAAATATTTGGGGCATTCTTGAAATTAAGCATATTATCCGCTGAAATAATTAATTTCTTTCCATGTGTACGGGATTTCAGATAGAAATGCTCTATTGTGGCACCAACCACAATATCCTCCAGTTGAAGGGCATGCTGTGTCTTCTCTGAACAATTCGTGCCAATGGACAGTTCATATTGGCTGATGGACGGATGAAGAACGATATTGGCATGTCGTCCAACGGAAGAAAGATAATTGGCCTCGACAAAGATCACATCTTCATGCTGTTCCTGTATTTGATTATGAATCTGTTCATGTTTCTCTAGCGCTTCTGGTCCAAGTATATCGAGGAATCGCCCAAACGATTGACCTACCTTAGCTGAACCAGGCATTGGTGCTACCTCTAGCAGATAGTCACCTTGATCGATTGCTTCCTTTGAGGGTGCGATTACCTCCACGTACATTTCCAAGGAATCTGGTGCGTATTTCGTATCTACTGGCTCTGTTTCTAGCTGATCGAGAAGATCATTCGTAATTTCTATCTCTCTCGTTTTTGTTGCAATCGCATGAACTACTTTTCTCATCAAACTGGCTTCACGCTTATCAGAATACTTGAGAGGCGATACTGGCTCTCTTCTGCTGCTTTGTGGAAACATATATCCTGCCGGCGCTCCTAAACCAACCTCATCACTAAGAAGCTCCAAAACGGGGACTTCTCTTGACGTTCCGTATTTCTCCAAAAAGTCCTTATGGTAGCTTCTTAGATGAGACGCTCCTCGTTGTGGTAAAGACAGTCGCCATAGACATTCCAGCGCTTTCGCTACTTCTTCGCCTATTCTGTTGTGTAAAGATACTTTGCTAGTACCTACATGGAGGTCTACTTGTACTGGCATCACGCTTGCTTCAAGAGCCTTCATCTGCGCAATTAAGTCTTGAAAGTCTTGTATGCCCGTTCCAATTGGAAGTCCATCGTATTGTTTCATTCTTGCTTGAATCGCAGCTAATTCCGTATATATATCCTGTACACCATCAAGTAACGCAAGGCGCTCCATCACATAATCAAAGGGAGTGGCTACTGTGAGTGGTGGACGTAATTCGCTAATTAAAAACTCTCGAGAGAATAATTGCCACAGCAGTCCGGTTACTTTTTGTTCCCCCGCTTCAGGGTACTTTTCCATCAATCTAATCATTAATTGTTCAAATAGGATCGGATGTTTTGCCAAATCAAACACAGCATGCACAACTTCTGTAGCACGGATTGAAATTCTCTCTTTTTGTAAACCATCTAACCGTTTCAATTGACCGTATTCAGTGGCAAAGGTAAGCTCCATTCGCCCGCCGACCTGCACCGAAGCGTGATTTCGTTGTACTTTCAACTGTTTTACTATATCAAGTCGTTGCTCAACTCTCTGAACGATTGCAAGCAACCATTCCATGTCTGGACGTGTACGTTTTTGATGAAAATGCGAGTCTTTTAATGAAACGTTTGTCTTGTCAGTGAATGAGCCCAGAGCAACACCTGCGAATAAGCCATATGGAGTGGCACGGGTACTCATCCTTAACAAAAAACGAACAAAACTAGAAAGTGCCTGCTTGGTCTTTCGAGAAGTAGGATCGCCTTCTAGATTCGGCAATGCTTCGTACAGAGATGGACTAGAAATGTGAATAGCTTCCCGTACTTTTTCGTCCCTCGCATATTCCTTTATAGCAGCTAGATAATCACTGGTTTTATTTGATTCATAGAAGACCTCGATTGGAAACAGGGGTACCCGCAGCATAAAAAAGTCTTCTGAGGTATATAGGTTTCCCTCCTTTTTGTTCTCATGGTAGCGAGTAGTCAGCTCCCTCTCTATTATTTGCTTAGCCATTCATAACCCTCTTTCCCATGCAAGTAGTGAGACTATAAAGGAAGAACATCGCTTATCGCGATGCTCCTCCAGCGTCAAACTAAATTAGCAGCAGTTGCTTTCGCACCAAGTAGTTGAGCAGAATGTAGTGCAAATGAGGTCGCTCAATACTGAATCTGATTGTGCTTGATTTACCTCTTTTACTTGAACATCCAAATCAAACAGATCTTTTTGCATTTTTTGTTCCTCCTCTAATTTTTTTGTTCGTAGCCAGAACTTCACGCGCGTCTGTTAGTGCTTGGTTACGATCACAAATCAATAATAGAATAGAAATAATTTCCAGTAAAGGATAATTTTAATAATCTTTATAGTTTTTTTACATTTTTATCCATATTGATTTTTTAAACAGAAAAAACCATTTCTCATTGAAAACTCTAATGAAAAATGGCTAGTTTCTCGTAACAAAGAAGTTGTCTCTAGAATTTACACTCGCTCCCGGGTGTTAACAATTAAAAACCAATTGGATAATTGTACCTTCACCGAGCTTACTTTCTATTCTTATTTCAGCGTCATGAATTTTAGCTATCTCCTTACATAATGAAAGCCCGAGCCCGAGGCCTCCTCCATTCGCTCTCGATCTCGATTTGTCGGACATAAAGAATGGCTCAAAGACTTTTGTTATGTCGTCATCAGGAATACCGATCCCTGTATCTTTCACTTCAAGAATGATTTTTGACTCCGTATCTCTGTATGAACGTACAAGTATTTTATCGTTGTTCTTCGATGCTTTAATCGCATTGTCTATCAGGTTTGCAAGTAAAATTTTCATCAAATCCTTATCCATTAAAACACTCAGATGCTCCGTCGATATTTCCAGATCCATATTCTTTATGTTCAGCTTTGGAATAAAGGAATGTTTGATTTCCACAAAAAGTTCGTCAAGTTTTCCCTTTTTTAACTCAAAATCTTCTTCTCGCAAAACAATGAGCTCCATAAGCTTAAATGTCAGTTTCTCTAGCCGCTTTCCTTCTTCATAGATAAAGCTTAATGAGTTGATATAAGTCTCTTCATCATGTTTATTCGTTCGTAAATAATCCGCATAGCCTATGATCGAAGTTAAAGGAGTCCGAAGTTCATGTACCAGGTTATCGATAAACCTTTGCTTGTCTTCTGAAGTTTTTTTAAGCTGGTTTACTTTATCTTCTACATCAGCGGCCATCAAATTGAAATTTTCCGCTAACAACCCGATTTCATCATTCGATTTCACCTTTACTCTTTCGCTGAAATTCCCGCCTGCAATTATTCTTGTTGACTGGATCAGTTTATTAATCGGTTTTACGATAAACATGCTCATGATTATGGTAACAATGACCAAAATTGCTGAAACAAGAGCATTTAACTTGATTAAAAGGCTTAATAAGTCTTCTCTATTTTCATAAACACTCGAAATATCTTTCACATAAGAAAGCTTATAGTGATTATTTTCCAAATAAATATTCTTAGCTATAAATAAGTAAGTCTTTTCCCCTAGATCCCGTATGATGTAATTTACTTTATCGGATGGGATGTTTAATTCTTCTCGATTAGTAAGAGTAATCTTATTGTTTTTAAAATGACTAAAAACAACTTTGTTACTTTCATCTATTACATCCAAATACACATCTTGTTCTCCGAGGTTGTCCAAGTACGTACGAATCATGGAATCTATGTTTGGTTTGCCAACTCCTTCAGCATCCGGGTTTGAAGATTTTTGAACTTTAAGTAGATATAGATTTGATTCTAAAGAGTTAGCAAATCGATCCTGTTCACTTATCCCGGAACGGATCTCCATATTGAGATTGAGTTCAAAGCTGCTATTAATCAGGTAAATGGATGCTGGTACAAAAAAGATCTCAAATATGATTAATGTACATAAAAATATCCTCTGCCAAAATTTCATTTATTCCTCCAGCCTATACCCCAATTTAAATACTGTTTTAATTTCATCTTTCCATCCCAGCTTTTTTCTTAGCTTTTGTATATGATTGTCTATCGTCCGAGTTTCGCCAATGTAGTCATATCCCCAAATTTTTTCTATGATTTTTTCCCTCGTTAATACGATGTTTTTATTTTGTACTAAAAACACCAATAACTCGAACTCTTTCAAGGTAAGCTCAATCATTTCACCGTTCTTTTTCACCTGCATTTCTTGCAAGTATACTTCTGTGTCTTTAAAATTTATGATGTTGCTTTTTTTATTGTAATGCCTTAATACATTTTCAATTCTGGCCAGTAATTCAATCCCTTCAAAGGGTTTCGTCATATAGTCATCTACTCCCGCTTTTAATCCATACACCTTATCCGCAACTGAACTTTTCGCAGTTAAAAAAATGACAGGTATCCCTAAAGGTTTTATTTTTTCAAATAAAGTAAATCCATCAACTTTTGGAAGCATGACATCCAAAAGTATGAGATCAAAACGATCGCTTTCAATTACACTCAGGGCTTCCTCTCCATTAAAAACGATTGAACTCTCATAATTAGCGGTATTTAAATTCAATTTTATTAAATTTGCTACTGCGATATCATCTTCTACAACTAAAATTTTTATCATCTGTTTTTACCTCATTCCTTTTGTAACGGTTAGATGGAGTAAGTGCCATTTTGGGCACTTACTCCATCTAACCAGTCCTACAAAATCAATTTTAATTCACTTTCAGTTCTCTGAAATTCTCACGGTAATCTTTTTCTTCGGAAGGTAGAGGGATTAGTCTGTCATAATTAATCTCATATCTAGATACTGAATAATTCTTCAGACTAATTGTCATATCTACATCTCTTCCATCTTCCAGGTTGCAAAGAACACGTACAGTTCCGGAACTAGCATTCTTACTAACCTTCATCGTATTTTCCTTAACATTTTTCTGTTGTTTATCAAAAAAGTTGATAACCGCAGATTTAACTTTCTCATCATCGATTGTTGTCTCTGAGCTTTGAGCTTCATTAGTGAAAGCAGTTAAAGAAACAATTTCACCTGTTTTTTCATTTATGACAATCTGATTTGAAGCGGCCATGGGCTGGTTTAAGTCTTCAGCACGAACAAACTGTACAACGATAACATCTGCCGTATCTTTTTTGGCGTTTTCTTTTAATACAGCTGCATCTTCTTTTGAATATAAATCCATAAAGAACTTAAAGTTATCTTGGTTGTTCGTTCGATTTACACGCGCCTCACCAAAAGATTTCGCGTCAAGCCCCATATAGTCATTTAGAGCTTTGGTTGCCATTTTTACCGCTTCTTCATCACTAATCTTTCCATTTGCTACTTTGACTACATCATTTGTAGTGGTTTGATTTGTGCCATTTCCTTCTTTGCTTGCCAACGTTACGACTTTGTTTTTAGTAGAATTAATTGCGTTATCGCTTGCAAATACAGCTGCTGTAGCACCGCCTACAATTGTTAGTGCCATTGACAAAACGAGAATATTTTTTTTGTTCATGGTAATGCCTCCTGAAATTTTTTGTTTTTGGTTTGGGCACGAAACCCTTGTTACAGTTAATAGAATATAGCGTTCATATGTTAAAAGTATCTTTCAGTTGTCTCCAAGTTGTAAATTCTATAAAAACCATTTCGTTCGTTGTCACAGGGAAGATTGAAAACCACCTGGAGGCTTGCTTCAGATGGTTTTCAAGAGCGGGTTTCACATTCCTACCATTGAATGAGATTAGAACATCGTAACCGATTCAATTTCTAATATTACTATAGAAAAGAAAAGCAAAGAACAGTATCCAACAACAAATACTGTTCTTTGCTTTACATTTCAGATTATGCTTTTTTAAGATCGAAACGATCTGCATTCATTACCTTCACCCATGCAGTAATGAAGTCACTCACAAACTTTTCTTTGTTATCGTCTTGCGCATAAACTTCTGCAATGGCACGCAGAACAGAGTTTGATCCGAACACGAGGTCAACAGCAGTCGCTGTACGCATGACTTCACCGGTTTTGCCATCACGTCCTTCAAATACACCGCCGTCTACAGGCTTCCACTGTACGCCCATGTCTAGCAAGTTAACGAAGAAGTCGTTCGTGAGTGTACCTACGCGATCCGTGAATACACCGTGTTGTGTGCCACCGTGGTTTGTACCGATAACACGCATACCGCCAACGAGTGCAGTCATTTCTGGAGCAGTAAGATTTAGTAGCTGTGCCTTGTCTATCAGGAGTTCCGCAGGACTGACACGATATTGCTTCTTCTGGTAGTTCCGGAAACCATCAGCGATTGGCTCGAGTACGTCGAAGCTTTCTGCATCGGTTTGCTCTTGTGTTGCATCGCCACGTCCAGGAGCAAATGGAACCGTTACATCAAAGCCAGCATCTAGTGCAGCTTTTTCTACTGCGGCACTACCGCCGAGTACAATCAAATCGGCCATGCTGACTTTTTTAGCAAAGTCCTCTTGAATGACTCCCAGGATCGTAAGCACCTTTTCAAGTTTTTTCGGCTCATTCACTTCCCACTCCTTCTGTGGAGCAAGACGGATGCGAGCACCATTAGCGCCACCACGCATATCCGAGCCACGGAAGGTACAAGCGGAAGCCCAAGCCGTTGTTACCAGCTCACTAACGGTAAGGCCAGAGTCTAAGATCCTTGTTTTCAGCTCTGCTACATCTGCATCTGTCAAATCATAATCAGCAGCGGGTATAGGATCTTGCCAAATAAAATCTTCTGCTGGAACTTCTGGACCTAAATATCTTGAGCGAGGCCCCATGTCGCGGTGTGTGAGTTTGAACCATGCACTTGCAAATGCATCTGCAAACTCCTCTGGATTCTCATAGTAACGACGAGAAATCTTTTCGTATGCGGGATCCATACGCAAGGCCATATCCGCAGTGGTCATCATCGTTGGAACACGAACGGATGCATCTTCTGCATCTGGTGCAAGATGCTCATCAGCAGGATTTACAGCAATCCACTGGTGGGCACCTGCCGGGCTCTTAGTCAGCTCCCATTCATATCCGAACAGTAGTTCAAAGAAACCATTATCCCATTGTGTTGGATTCGCAGTCCAGGCACCTTCTATACCGCTGCTGATGGTGTCGCGACCTTTACCGGAACCGTGTGTGCTCTGCCATCCTAAGCCCATTGTTTCCAAAGGAGCAGCTTCCGGCTCTGGGCCTACAAGAGCAGCATCTCCTGCACCGTGAGCCTTCCCAAATGTATGGCCGCCTGCCACGAGTGCAACGGTTTCTTCATCGTTCATTCCCATGCGTTTGAAGGTTTCGCGAATGTCGCGAGCACTGGCAAGCGGATCTGGATTCCCGTTCGGACCTTCTGGGTTCACATAAATCAGACCCATTTGAACAGCAGCAAGCGGATTCTCGAGCTCACGATCGCCGGAGTAACGCTTATCGCCTAGCCATTCCTTTTCAGCGCCCCAGTAAATATCTTCTTCTGGATGCCAAACATCCGCGCGTCCGCCCCCAAAACCGCTTGTCTTCCCACCCATGGATTCAATAGCAGCATTACCTGCTAGAATGTACAAGTCTGCCCAAGAGATCTTGTTGCCATATTTTTGCTTGATCGGCCATAGAAGTCGACGAGCTTTATCAAGGTTGGCATTGTCTGGCCAGCTGTTAAGTGGAGCAAAACGCTGTGTGCCGGTTCCAGCACCTCCACGTCCGTCTGCTGTACGATATGTACCAGCGGAGTGCCAAGCCATACGGATAAATAATGGCCCGTAATGTCCGTAGTCGGCAGGCCACCAATCTTGGCTGTTTGTCATTAGATCATAAAGATCCTGTTTTAAAGCCTGGTAGTCCAACTTTTGGAACTCTTCTGCATAATTGAACTCTTCGCCCATAGGGTTAGATTTTCTGTCATGCTGATGCAGGATGTTCAAGTTCAACTGGTTGGGCCACCAGTGTTTGTTCGACGTAGCACTAGGGTTGTGATTCGTAGTGCTACCGTGCGAAAACGGGCACTTTCCAGTGTTAGCGGTTGCCATAGAGTCCATTTGTCCCTCTCCCGTCATTTAAATTAAGTATTACATAATAATACTTCTAATTAATTTATATAGCAGTTAACAAGAGAAATCAACATCTTTTTGTTTTTTCCTCCTGAGGATTAAAATATATGAACTCTTTCATTTCCGAAAGGTTGATTCTAACCTATGCATGGACCGTGTAGATTATGATCTTGTCAAACTCCATTGTTCGCCTTCTATTCGATCCATCACAAAAAGCCCACTATTATCCGCGTAACGGAATGTGTGGGCTTTTTGGGCGTAACTGGCTTACTTGATTGTTACTTGAAATTCCGAGCCTGGAGCACCGGTGAATACCATTGTTCCGCTCTTCGGCAGAGTCACTTTGTTGTTCCCACTGACGATGGAATAGTTGAGAGGGTATTTTCCTTCCTCATCATATACCGCGAAAGCCCCCTCCTTTGGTAGCTTGACCGTCATCGTTTTGCCTATTGCTTCTGCCGCGATTTTCTCCAATCCTTGGCCATCCGCAATCGCAGGGGCGACGCTTGCAGCCGTTGCTCCGGTTGGTGCCATCACAGTCAAAGCAAGTAAGCCCCCATTTTCTTCATGATAATGTCTCTGCCATCTGTGCAAATGAATGATTCAATCAATATGAGACGAGACATGGGACTCTCATTCCATGCAGTCGGGAGAAATCACTTCCCACTTTCCAAACAGCGTGAAACCCGCTGCTTTCGCCAAAGCCGTAGACGTATGGTTATCGATTTGGCATCGATACTGCGGTTCGTATCCCTGACCATAGGCGTAGTTGCAGATGGAGCGCACCACTTTGCGGGCGTGACCTTTTCCTCTAAAGGATGTCAGCGTCAGTACCCCAAGATCCGCAATTTGCGCTTCCTCCTCCCATGGATACATACTGGCAGCGCTGACTAAGCGATTTAGCTCAAAAGAACCGAACACCGCCCAATGATCCAATTCCACATAAGCGTCATCCAAATCTTGTTCCGAGGCGGAGAATGCGAACTCGGAGAAAACCGCCTCATCATGCACGGTTAACCGGCGTAAGTCACCTTCGAGGTTTTCTTGCAGCAATACGTTCTTATCGGCTTTTGAAAAATAAAAAAGATAGTCTGCGCCATGCAGTGTGACGCCCGCTTCATTCAATTTCTGGCGAAAGATCGACTCAGACAAGGATTGTCGTGGAGAGAGGCCTATCTTATCAGCCAGCGCAGGCGTCAAGACCGCCATAACACGTCCGTCGGAGGTTTCCAACACCATGACCCGACTATCTTCGTCAAGTGCAGGGTTTATAGCAACAGTAAAAGATTCATTGCTATAGAGGACGTCACCGTTCAAAAATTGCTCCCGCCAAAAGTCAGTGATCGTTTGTGAAAATACAGGCGCACTTCTTACTGGATTTGTCATTATGTTCACTTCCTTATACGTTAGACTTATGTGAAGCACATTCTATACCCTGATATAGTGTCAAGGTCAACAACAAAACACCATTGGAATGCATCACCTTCATTGTTTAGACTCATTGAACAATTCTTCCGCCATTATGTATGCTTCGGAAGTTTCTTTAGAAATTGATCGATTGCATCCATATAACCCGGTATCGTAATTTGTCTGGGAGCGAAAAGACTAATGAGGACTGCACGTATATTTGAATTAGCCGTTTGCTTGCTTAACATGGAGTGATCAGCGTCAGGGAAGACCGATACGGTCAGTAGCTCAGGTTTTACGATATCGCGATATACCCTTTCTGTATCCTTCACATCGACATGTATATCTTCTTCCCCTAGAATCAGAAGCACAGGCGAATTGAAATTTCGAAGGTCATCAGTGGCATCTGACAAGAAATTTTTGCTCACAAATGTCCATCTTTCTTTTGACATCAAATTATTTTCGCGAGCGGTTTTTACATACTCCTCATAGGAGACCTGTTTTTCCAAAAGGGTGAGTACTTTCAAGTCATACGCCTCTTTGTCTTGAATTTCCGCTTCTGAGTACCCGTCTATCACCATTTTTTTGCGTGTATGGTATTGCCCTTGACTTACCCAATTAATGGCGGGCGATAGAAGAAGGCTGAATGCGAGCGGTTCCTTCTTGGCGAGTTTTGGAATGACCCATCCTGCCTGGCTTGCTCCCCAAACCCCAATCTGTTTCTCGTCAATCATTGGCTGCTCTTTTGCCCAAGCAATAGCCTCACGCGCTTCTTCCACGCGGTCATCTATACTCTGATGTAACCAATTGCCCTCGGAACCGTTCATTCCTCTCTTATTAAGGGACAAGGAGGCGTAACCAAGAGAGGCTAACCGCTCCCATAGCGGCTTATAGCCATCATCATGCGTGGCATCAATAGGTCCATCACCATGTATAAACAAGACTAAGCCCAATTTGTTCGTGTAGTTTTTAGGCAGTACGAACGTACCGGTCAATTTGCCTTCAGATGTCTGGATTTCAACGGCTTGCTCAATCATATCAAAGCTGTTTTGCTCCAATATGTATAGTCCTGCACCGCCAAATAGCAGGACGATAATCATCATGGAAATCATTATTTTCTTTTTCATCTACCCTTCTCCTCTTGAAAAGATTTCATAGTGAATATCTCCAACCATACACCTTAGGTCAGACCTAAGCTCAAGTAATATTAGAAGAAGTCATTATAGGCATATTAAGTCTTCGAAAGGTGTGACAAGTTATCTTTGCTCCCGCCTGAATGGTCAGATGATTGTAACTTGAGCTTAGAAAGAGGTTTTTGAGTTGATAACATTTAAAATGCAAGATTTGTGTGGACGGTACGGTACTTGGTAAGAAGCTGCGGATTGAAGAAAATTGGGATAAAGAGATTGGGGCAGATACCCATCATTTTCTTACTACCAGTTGAATGACATGGGCTAATCCGGTGTGCGCCTTTCCTGCCACACGCTCTTGTTCGCCATAGAAGAAATGGATCACCTCATGACCTTTGCACCAAGCAAGAATTTCTTTTGGATCATAAAGCATGTCAAGTTCCTGGGGGCCGCCTGTACCATACTTTAATTGTTCCTCCGAAAATACCTCAAGCATGAGAATTCCTTTGGGCTTTATTGCCTTTTTCATTTTATTCAGAACCATCGTCTGAGCATTTTTATGAAAATGTCCATATACCATAATCGCGGTATCATACTCTTCGCTCGGCACATCCTCTTCCAAAAGGTCTATTTTTTGGGTTTGTACGTCAACGGAATGCTTCCGAGCCAGTTTTTTCGTTTTTTACAATCCGCTCTCCGCATAGTCAATGGCTGTCACTTCAAGATTTCTTTTTGCTAAAAAAACTGCATTCCGGCCTTCACCCTCTGCAAACGCGATCACTTTTTGACCTTGTTCTAATCGAAAAGCTTGTTGTTGAATAAAAACGTTAGGTTCTTCCCCATAATAATATTCTTCCGAATGAAAGCGCTCATTCCAAATATTCGCCATACTCATCGGCCTCCTGTCATTAAAATCCATTGTAGATTTATTATATCTACAATATCTCCAAAGACATGGATGTGTCAATATCCCGTGGTATCGAGAGCATCTAAAAAAGAGTCTACCTTTGAACGTACCTCTTGACCTTAGGTCTGACCTAAGGTGTATGGTTAAGATATTCTACCACATCCCAAGGGAGTAACATTTATGAAGAGTGAAATCACCATTAGCGAATTAGCTAAGCTTATGAATGTGTCTGTTCATCAGATTCGTTATTTTGAAGAGAAAGGGGTTCTTCTACCTGCTTACTTAGATAACAATCAGTATCGAATGTATAGCATGGATCAAGTTTACCAGCTAGCCCATATTCTGTTGCTTCGCAAATTGGGAGTGCCTGTCCAGTCGATTAAAGAATGCATGACTTCCTATTCTGCTGATCAATACGGGCAGCTACTCAATCGTTCTTTGAGAGAAATAAATAAAGAGTTGCTTCGCCTTCAAGAGCTTCAGCAATTCATAACAAAGGTTTTGCATGAACAAAAGAATTTTCAATCTCACACGAATCCCTACCAAATAAAGTGGCGCGAAACCACTTATTTGGCACGGTGGATGGAAATGAGTTCACAAATGACGCTTAACGCCAAACTGTTGGCTGAACAGGCCAAGTCTGTCCCGAACTTGTTCGAATCGGACATTCATTTTATCGAGGATGGTTCCAGTACCCTTACGTTATACACGGAAACAGAAGCGCCTGGCGATTTTTCAATACCCAGCGGCAACTATCTGTCTACCCAGAGGCTGGTCCATGAAGAGGATGAGCTTGAACAAGTGATTGAACAGTTTTACGCCTATGCCGCAGCCCAGTCTCATGTTATACAGGGACCCTTGATTCTCATTGAAAGATCTTACTTATCCCTATTTAGTCAAAGCCAGCTGCATTATGAACTACAAGCTATGATCGAACCGACTACCCATTCCGAAAGGGGAAACCGATCATGACTGTATCACCAATTACGATAGAACCTATGCATTCTATGTTCAATCAACAGATTGGTCAACTTCTTGTTCACGGGTTTCGTGGAAAATTCCAAACCCTTACGAAGCTCAATGATGGCGATCTCGCCCTTTTTTTCGAAAAGTTATTTGATCATGTTCCTTCAGATCCTGCAAGTCAACGAATGGTCGCGCTACAAGAGGGAGAAGTTATCGGGACGATATCCATCAAGTGGAAGACCGAATCTACTAGCATGAAAACATTTCCTGGATGGAAGAACTTCCATCGTTTTGGAAAATGGAATCTCCTGAAAATGCTCATCGGGTTATCTTTCTTAGACCATAAACCAGAGGCTGGAGAATGTTATATTACAGACGTTGTTGTCCATCCGGATCATCAAGGCAAAGGAATTGGAAACCTGCTATTGCAGTGGGCGCAGAATTTCGCACAAACACAACCTAGCCTAGACAAGTTAAGCTTGTACGTCGCAGGCAAAAACCCCCGGGCAGAGCAGCTTTACCAGCGATTAGCGTTCCATACGCAATTGCGAGAAAGCAACTTCCTATCACAAATTTTATTCAAAGAGAAAAAATGGAGTTACATGGTGATGAGATTAAAATAACTCATGACAAAGGGCGAATCGTCTCTACTAGACATCCGCCCTTTGCTCGCTAGCTTCCTCTTTCATTCTCCGTATTTCTTACATATATCTGGCTGTTCGCGAAGGTAATCTCTGAACGAAAGGTGTCTTTCAATTAATCTATTTCACGAGAAAATCGGATTAGTCGACAGCACTCTAATTCTTTCATCTGTACGTTGTTTATTATCTCCTTCGCAGCTAAGCGGCTAATGATGGGAGCTAGTGTAACAGCTGAATGCATAACGGTCAGATAAAGACCCTTTACTTGGTCATGAAATCCCACAATGGGGTAACCGTCTTCAGGCATGGGTCGCAAGCCTACTGTGATGCTTTCCAGCTCCAACTTTTCTCCTCCTTTTAAATTGTGCCGTAGAATTTCAAACGCCCGCTTTCCAACTGCCTCTGGTCCATTTTGTTCAGACTCATCGATATAATCTTCCGCTGCTAGTAACGTATCATCGGTTAGTTGTCTCGCTTCAAACATAGAATTGGAAACTAAGGTGTGGATCAGCTTTTCTTTCGATTTCATTCGGATCAGTATAGAAGGCGAAGGAGCGACAGGAACATCGAAGCCTACTGGCTTACAGAGTTCGGATATAGCTGTGCCAGTTGCTAATACAATCACATCTGATTCTATAAAACCATGGGAGGTGTTTACCCCAACAACCTTAGAACCCTCTGTGATTATTTGCATCAATTTTGTATCAAACAGTATGTTCGCTCCATTTTCTTCTGCTTTTTTCACTAAAAGTTTTGTAGTCAAAATTGGATCTAGTGCGCCTTCTTCGTTCGCATAATAAGCTTCCTCGGGGTATTCCTTTAAATTCGGTTCTAATTCTATGATTTGCTGCCGTTTTAATGGTTGTTTACGAGACTCGTCATAATCTGTAGGGGTTTCCCAAGTCAGTGATCCATCCCATTTTATTTCTAGATCAGGTATCTCTTTTTCTAATTCATGATATTCGGCTATCGATGCATCATACAAATGTCGAAATTTTTCTAATACCCGGCCCGATGGATTAATCCAAGCGAAAGATTTATTAGTGACTTCACATGCAGCAGTTGAATTCGTCTCTAGTAAAGTGACATTCTGATTCTGCTTTGATAAATAATAGGCCATGGATGCACCAACAATACCAGCACCAACCACTACAATTTTTTGTTTCTTCATCGTGAGAGCCCCCTCCTGATAACATCCCCTATGCAATTGCTACCCCTAGGACATCCACGTAAAAATGCTACACATGAAGGATAGCCGTCTTCAGGATCTTTGCTCATACAGCTTAACAATCTCGATGATGGTTTTTACAGCCTTCACCATATTGTCAACGGAAACATACTCGAACCGCCCGTGGTAGTTTTCTCCACCTGTGAATATATTCGGTGTTGGCAACCCCATGTAGGATAGCTGGGAGCCATCCGTGCCACCGCGAATCGGCTGAATAATCGGCACGATTCCGAGGTTTTCTAGTGCTTGTGTAGCGATGTCCACTACTTCCATTACAGGCTCAATCTTTTCCCGCATATTGAAGTATTCGTCTTTGATTTCGAGCTCAATTCGCTTCTCTCCGTATTTTTTCTGTAATTCTTCCACAATACGAGTCAGTTCGGACTTTCGTTCCTGAAACCGATTACAATCGTGATCCCGGATCAAATAACGAAGCTGAGTTTGTTCGACGTCACCTTGAATGGAAGACAGATGATAGAAGCCTTCGTAACCCTCCGTCTCCTCAGGAGTTTCATTAGCTGGCAGCCTTCCATGCAGCTCCATGGCTATTTTAGCAGCGTTGACCATTTTACCTTTGGCTGAGCCGGGGTGAACATTCTTCCCTTTACAGGTAATGACGGCTGATGCAGCATTAAAGCTCTCGTACTCGATCCCGCCAAGAGGGCCACCATCCATCGTGTAGGCATATACTGCGTCGAAGGCGGACACATCAAACTTGTCTGGGCCTCTGCCGATTTCTTCATCAGGGGTAAAAGCTACTCTTACTTTCCCGTGTTTTAGTTCTGGATGTCGAATCAGATAAGCCATAGCGGTCATGATTTCGGCAATACCGGCTTTATCATCCGCGCCAAGTAATGTGGTACCATCTGTCGTGATTAAGGTATGGCCTTTGTAGCCAGCCAGCTCTGAAAACTCGCGCGGCGTAAGGACAATATTCAGTACTTCATTCAAGACAATGTCTTGTCCGTTATAATTTTCAATGACTTGCGGCTTCACGCCAGCGCCGGTAAAATCGGTGGCCGTATCCATATGAGCAAGAAAACCGATTGTTGGAATTACTTTGTCTGTATTGGACGGTAGGGTCGCCATTACATAACCGTTCGAATCCATGGTAACTTCCTGCATCCCTATGGTTTTCAGCTCGTCTACGAGCATTTGGGCAAGCACTAGCTGCCCTGGTGTAGAGGGGCAAGTTTCGCTGTTCTCATCGGATTGTGTATCAACTTGTGCGTAAGAGATGAATCTATTCATGATTTCCGTTTTCATGGTCTTATCTCAACTCCAGTACAATTAGTCAAAAGAGGCAATCTCGAGACAAATTCTACCACGATCCCCGTCTATTCTTCAATCCGTACGCCATATAGAACGATTGAACTCGGTTGTCCATGGTATACAGCCAGTTGTTTTCATGCTTCCAGTTCAAACGAACGGACTGCACAAATAGCCCACTATGCTCTCCGTAACAGGAGGAGTGGGCTATTCAAGGTTTCAAATTGTCTTCGCTTATTTATTCTTCCGTGTGGTCAAGAAATGTCTCAAGCTCATCCAGCTTGCTCGACCAGAAGTGTCGATATGACTCCAGCCATTGATCGACCTCTTGGAGAGGTTCCGGCCGTATCGAATAGATGCTTTTTTGCGCAACCGATCGCACAGTTACCAAACCAGCTTCCCGCATGATTCGCAAATGTTTGGAAACACCCGGTTGACTTAACTGACACTTGTCTACGAGCTCACCAACTGAGCGATCACGGATACGCAGGAAATCAAGCATAGTCCGTCTGTGCGGCTCAGCCAAAATTTCAAATATATTCATGGTTTTCATTGTAATCCCTGCTTTTATTGTTGTAATTTCGTGAAGTTGGCCGTTCTTTTTGCGTACTGCTCTGTCATCGGTATCTCCAAATCATGCCGTGGGACAAATCCATAAGTAAGCCCATGCTCCAAGTAATATTTCAGTAAAGTCAATGCTTCACCCCATTCAACTTAAATTAGAATTAGAAGCATATTTGTCGCGTATTTCCTTCATGCGTTCCCAAGGAAACTGGCGAAACTGTTCATGAAGGACGATATCCAACACATCAAGATGCACATGCCAGCCCGCCAAAAAATCGGGAACAATAGCGGGTCCGTTAAATGTGTGTGTGAGATGTAGAAGGCACCCTTCCCCTTCTTCCTTTAGACTCCATCGCACTATGGAGTGTCCCGATGTTTGCTCTAGCCATGTGTACTCCAACTCGTAAGGGGGATCGACTTTAGTGAAATGGCCATGTACGAGATCTCCATTCTCCCACCGAAATGCAAGTTTGCCGTCCACATTCAAATCCAACTCAGTCTGCACGGTTAGCCATTTGGCAAGTTGCTCTGGGCTCGTGATCGCTCTCCATACTTTTTCTACCGGATGGTTCAAATAACGCTCGAAGCTAACGACACGGCGTCCATCCATCTGTATAATCTTTCCGTCCATACAATCCCTCCGAGACTTCAAATTTACTGTTATTGGTTATTATATTACCATTTGGTTATATAACTGTAAAGTGATGAAATGAATAATGTAACCTCCAGCCCCATAAAAATTGGCTTTGGACTGACTCTGAAAAATAAAACAGCGGCGACTCAAGACCTGAAAATGCAGTCTTGGACTCACCGCTGTTTTGATTGAAATATCTATCCAGTATATGATTTCCCATTCAAATGATAGATGAGTTGCACAACGCCAGAGGAGAACGTTTTTGTATTCACCAAACTCAAATTCAACCTCTGTTTTATATCTATAAACAACGGTTTTCCTTCTCCCAAAATAACAGGGTGAACAGATAATCGAAATTCATCGACAAGCCCTAAATTGATAAAAGTTGTAATAAGACTGGCTCCACCATATAGCCAGATGTCTTTGCCAGGCATGTTCTTTAATTGATTGACTACTTCAAGAATATGATCGTTGATGAATATTGCTTTATGATCAGTCCCTTTTTGTGTCTTGGAAAACACATATTTTTCTTTACTATGAACCAATGCCCAAATCTCTTTTTCCGTATCCGTATGTTCTATTTCTGGCGTAAATTGTCCCCATAAATCATAACTTTTTCTTCCATAAAGAATAGTGTCGATTTGATGTAAGAAATGAACAAACCCCATTTCGTCGTCCATTATGCACCAATCAACTTCCCCATTTTTCCCTTCAATAAAACCATCTAAAGTAACGGCTAAATCTAAAATGATTTTTCGCTTCATAAATAGTTCTCCTTTCGTTGATCTACCACCCATTTTAGACTTTTAAATATGTCATCTTGTGTCTTATTCCTAGTGTAAAAACAGCTCACTTCATTGGCGATAGATGCCATTGAGTGAGCTGTTTTATGAGGTACGGCTATTTCATTATCGTGCTCCATGCAACGAAAGTGGATTTGATGGATTACTTCAAGTATCTTCCCCTGATCGACTGTTCCACATGGATGATATTGTGTGGCGTTCTCATGTCCATGCATCGGGCAACAAATGTCCTTCTGCTACCAGCTTCGAGTTGCCTTCCAAGTAAATGGATTCGGCAGCATAATCTGTGAGATGGTAAGAAATTTTAAGGGGTCCCCCTCGAGTGAGCAGGTTCACAGAGGTGTCTACATGTCCTAAAATACCGGCAATGATTGCTGCAGCAGTCGATCCGGAACCGCACGCGTAGGTCTCTGCCTCTACTCCGCGCTCATAGGTTCTGATGCTAAGCGTTTGCCTATCAATCAGTTCCACAAAATTTACATTCGTACCATTGGGAAACTGCTGCTGATCATTTCTGACCATTCGTCCCCATTCTCTGAGCTGGTCGTCCGCTATCGCGAAAACATTTTCGACAAACCAGACCGTGTGGGGAACTCCGACAACACCGTAATGGTAGACGCCGTTCGGTCCGTCCCACTCATATGGTTGATTCAGCTTCAGCGCTTGCAATTGAACGTCGGGGAACTTGACATTCACGCCGTTCTGATTGAGCTCTGCCTGATAGATGCCGGCCATCGTTTCGAAACTCATCTTCCTCTTGGCTGCTCCGATGTGGTAAGCAAAGCGCGACATGCACCTTGCACCATTGCCGCACATTTCTCCTTCACTGCCATCTGCGTTAAAATACCTCATCTTAAAATCGGCGATGTTGGAGTTCTCCAGCAGCATGAACCCATCCGCACCGATTGAAGTGCCCCGCCTGCATACATTTTGGACAAAGGCTGAAAGCGCAACCTCGTTCAACAGGCCATCGCGATTGTCTACTACAATAAAGTCGTTGCCACAGCCATTCATTTTTTTAAACGGGATCCCAAGATCAAACATTTCACTCCTCCTTTTATCCGATGTACCGTGCAAAAAAGTTCCAGTATTATGGAGCAGTCACCTTGCTTTAAGAAGGATCGATTGCGGGAAATGATTGATAGAGATGACAAGCGACCGATTGCCCTTCTATTTCACACAGCTTTGGCAACTCGACTTTGCATATTTCCATCCTAGAACGGCAGCGCGGATGGAATTTACATCCCTCCGGCGGATTAGACGGAGACGGGAGATCGCCCGTCAACACAATTTGCTCGCGCGTATCATCAGGATCGGTAATGGGTTTGGCTGAAAGCAATGCTTGTGTATAGGGATGCAGCGGTCGGTCAAACAGCTTCTCTTTCTCAGCATACTCGATGATTTCACCTAAATACATGACCGCCACTTTATCGGCAATGTGCTCAACTACGCTCAAATCATGCGAAATGAAGACATAGGTCAAGGAAAATTGTTCTTGCAAATCCTGCAGCAAATTAAGGATTTGCGATTGAATCGACACATCTAGGGCGGAGACTGGCTCATCTGCGATAATCAGCTTGGGCCGAAGAATCAGGGCGCGTGCGATGCCAATTCGTTGTCTTTGCCCTCCGGAAAATTCGTGAGGATAGCGAGATAGATGCTGCTTGCTCATGCCGACAATCTCAATCGTTTCTTCCAGTAGCGCTTGTCGCTGCTCTCGGGGAATACAGTGCGAGATCAGCGGCTCCGTCAAGATGTGCCCGATCGTTAATTTCGGGTTCAATGTTTCAAATGGATTTTGAAAAACCATTTGCATATTTCGCCTTAGTGCACGCATTTCATTTTTGTTCATTTTTCCTATTTCGTTACCTTGAAAACGAATTTCGCCTTGGACCGGATCCAGCAAACGCAGAATACATTTTCCCAATGTAGACTTTCCGCAGCCTGACTCCCCGACAATCCCCAGCGTTTCTCCTTCATAGACACTCACATCAATCCCGTTTAGGGCATGAACATAATGCGGTTGTTGAAGCCACCCTTTTTTCATGCGAAACAGCTTGCGTAGCCCTTTCACTTCCAGGATTGGAGTCGTCATCCACCTACCACCGAGCTTTCCTGTTCATAATCCTTGTCTTGGGTAAATAACCAGCATCGACAAGAAGAATGCTGATCCACTGGTTGGAGCACAGGATTTCGCTCCCAGCACATCGCCATCACTCTATCGCATCGCGGGGCAAACCGGCACCCATTGGGTTTGTTTTCCGGTGTCGGCACACTGCCTTCTATGCTGTGAAGCCTCTTTGCGCGTTTCCTTGGTGTCGATTGGAGCAAACCTACGGTGTAAGGGTGCTTCGGATTGCGCAGCAACGAGCGTACGTCCGCTGTTTCAATCGCTTGTCCCGCATACATCACCATGACGCGGTCGCACACTTCAGCGACCACCCCTAAATCATGCGTAATCATGATCACTGACATGCCAATATCCCTTCTGATTTTTTTGATCAGATTCAAGATTTGCGCTTGAATTGTCACATCCAATGCGGTCGTCGGTTCATCAGCGATCAGTAATGACGGATTGCATGCGATCGCCATGGCAATCATCACCCGCTGCCTCATTCCTCCTGACAAACGGTGCGGGTAATCCCTGTAAATCTCTTCCGCTCGGGAGATGCCCACCAAGGTAAGCAAATCCAGTACCCGTTGCTTTACCGCCGCTTTGTTTTCACCCTCATGCTCGTGCAGTACCTCACTGATTTGTCTGCCGATCTTCAACACCGGATTTAACGAATGCATCGGTTCCTGAAAAATCATCGCCATTTCCTTGCCTCTGAGACTGCGCATCTCGGCTTCACTCATCGCAAGCACTTCTTTCCCGTTGAATCGAATGCTTCCAGTCAAAGTGGCCGTATTGTCCAACAGTCGCATGAGCGAGAGCGAAGTGACGCTCTTGCCGCACCCCGACTCTCCGACAATTCCCAGCGTCTCCCCTTTTTTCACATGTAAATCAAGCTGATCAACAACCGTAATCGTACCCGACTCTTTCGAGAACCGGGTTGTCAGCCCTGTGACTTCCAATACATTGTCCATAAATGGAGTCCCCTCTCCAATCCTCTTATTGCCCTTTTACTTTTGCGTACGAGGATCAAAAATATCACGCAAGGCATCTCCCAGTCGGTTTACTGCCAACACGACAATGGTGATGGCCAATCCCGGGTATGTCGCAAGCCACCAGGCATCGGACAAATAATCTTTTCCTTCGTTCAACATGGTCCCCCATTCGGGAGTCGGCGGCTGCGCGCCCAAGCCGATAAAGCCCAACGCAGCCGTATCGAGAATCGCTCCCCCCACGAACAGTGTCATGTAAACGAACAATACATTCGTAATATTGGGGAGAACCTGGAAAAGAATGATCCACCAACTCGGCGTCCCGATCGATCTGCTGGCTTCCACATATCCAGAAGACATGATCACGAGCGTCGCTGCCCTGATCAGACGAGCAAAGCTGGGAATCGAAGAAATACCGATTGCGATCATCGCATTGGTTTGACTCGGTCCAAGCGCCGCGACAATGGCCAAGGCCAAAATGATCCCCGGCAAGGCGAGCAAAATATCCATAATCCGCATGAGCAGGTGATCAATAAATCCTCCCACATACGCACTGATGACACCAATCATCGTTCCTGCCGATACTGTGATGCCGACCGCCATGACAGCAACCACAAGCGTAACGCGCGTTCCGTATAAAATACGGGAAAACAAATCGCGGCCGATCGCATCCGTTCCGAGAACATGCTTGGCAGACGGGCCTTGCAAAAAGGCTTCGTAATTACTTTCAGTAGGGTCATAAGGAGCGATCCAAGGCCCGACGATTCCGATCGCAGAAATGAGTAAAAGCACCACCAAGCTTAGTTTTGCTGCTCGTTGTTTCTTGATTTTTCCCCAAAAGGCAAGCTTGGGAAAAATCGGGGACTTGGCTTGCGGCGCGACGGTTTTGCTCACCTCATTCAAGTTACCGCCCCTCCTTTTCCGTAATGAGGTCGACACGCGGATCAATCAAACCATAGAGGAGGTCGACCATCATATTTACCAAGACATAGACAAAGCCCATAAGCAGCACAATGCCCTGAATCATCGGAAAATCACGGGCTGAAATCGCACGGATAGCCAATGTGCCGATTCCAGGCCAGTTGAACACTTGTTCGATTATCACCGCCCCGCCCAGCAGAGTCGCGATTTGCAAGCCTACCACCGTAACAACAGGAATCATGACATTGCACAAGGCGTGTCGGAATAGGATGATCGACTCTCTCAATCCCTTGGCCCGTGCCGTTCGAATGTAATCATGGGAAAGCACTTCGACCATACCGGAACGCGTCAGGCGACTGATCATCGCGGAAGATAAAATACCCAAGGTACAAGCAGGCAAAACAAGATCCTTCCATCCCGTACCGCCCGCGATTGGAAACCAGCCTAATTGAACGGAAAAAAACATGATTACGATTAACCCCAGCCAGAAGCTCGGCAGCGATAATCCGATCGAAGCTACCGCCATCAGCATAAAGTCCACGAGCGTATTTTTGTATTTCGCAGCGATAATTCCCATCGCTAAGCCAATCGCGACCGCGATGCCAATCCCAGCGAAGGCTAGCTTGGCCGTTGCCGGAAACCGTTCCATAATTTCCACGATGACAGGTCTTTCTGTTTGTAAGGAAGTCCCGAAATCCCCTTGGATGACTTTTTCCATGTAGGTCAGGTACTGATGAGGAAGGGGCTGATTTAGCCCCATTTGTTCACGTAACTGTTCCACTTGTGCTTTTGTAGCCTTTTCCCCTAACATGATCCGTACCGGATCTCCAGGAATAAAATGAACGAGCGCAAACGAAAAGATGGAAATGCCGAGGAGGACAATCACTCCTGATAGCATCCGATTTAACAAATACTGTTTCATGATTCGTTCACTCCTCTCTTCCAGAATGCGTATTCATTGCTTACGGCTAAACTCGCTTGGGAATTTGGCGATAGGAGCCCATCATGCGAATTACCGTTTGACTTCCGTCTCGTATAAAGCGTACGGTTTGATCCGACCCTTCAACGTTCGTGAGAAAAACGTCTTCGTCGATAGCTTTTAAAGAGAATGAGTCCGAATGATCGACCGTTACGATCAGCGTGCCTGCATCCACGCTTACCTGTAGATGAATTCCTTCCATAGAGCCGTACTCGCCCGCATATTCAAGCAGACAATCTGTCGGGAGGTCATATTCCTTATACGTGACATGCGTTGATTTCGCAGGACGATTCTCGATGCAGTGAAACGTGCCATGTGCCAATGCGGCAGCCGGCGAACCGCTGAGATTGGTGAGCGCCACGGCAGCCAATCCGTTCTCGGGGATGATGCTCATGTAGGCTTGGATCCCTTTCTCTCTGCCGCTATGGCCCAGCATCAAAGCACCGTAGAAATTGGGTGTAATCGCTACACCATACCCGTAATATTGGTTATGTTCGCATCGGAAATAAGGGGTGGTCATCTGCTGCACACTTTCCGTGCGAAGAATTCGTTCCTTGCCAATCAAACCTTTCGTTCGAAACAGCTCGGTGTATCTCATCATGTCGGTGAGCGTTGATTTTAATCCGCCGGATGATTGAAACGGCGGTGTCTCAAATAGCGGTGTCCTATCCTCGTACCCGTGCAACTCCACCAAAGAAAAGCAACTATGCTGCATTCCCGCTGGTTGGAGGATATGCTCCTTCACGTACGTCGAATATGGCTTGCCGCTTGCCCGCTCAACAATTGCTCCCAGTAGCGTATAGCAATCATTGGAATAACTGAACTCCGTACCTGGTGCGCCCAATAAAGTAAATTCCAGTTGTGCCAGATAGGTCATCAATTCCTCATAGGTGTTCATTCCATGCTTGAGTGCTTCATCGACGCAAGATAATGGCGGCAAACCGGAGGAATGGGTTAGAAAGTTGTGAATGGTGATTGCTTCCGTTCCACTTCCCGTTTTCACATGAAACTCTGGCAAAAAGCGGGAAACAGGATCGGCAACCGACAGTTTTCCGGCTTCCTGTAGCTGCATGATCGCAATAGCTGTGAACGATTTCGTAATCGAAGCGATTCCGAATATCGTATCAACTGTCGCTACCTGACATTGCTCGGCATCACGATAGCCGAAGCCTTTGGCATAAACGAGCTGTCCGTTTTTGGCCACTCCTATTGCAGCTCCAGGCACCTTGCTTCCCATCATTGTTTCTCGGACAAACTCCTCATAACTCACGATCCATTCCTGATTGTTCATGACCTGTTCTCCTTGTTTTTTGTTTCCACGCTTACTTAACCCACACGTCCTGATACAATTTCAGTCCGGATGGATCAAGCATCAGACCCTGAACACGGTTGTTTACCACGACAAATCGTTTTTCCGTGTAAATGGGAATCCAAAAAGCCTCCTCCACAGAGCGCTTCTGAAGATCTTCATAGATTTTCGCTCTATCGTCGCTCTTCATCGTCACCTGTCCCTTTTCCAGCAAGGAATCGATCGTTTTGTCATGGATGGCTGAACGATTCATCCCACCGATCTGAGTTGAATGCATGAACGGAAACAAGATATCAGGGTCATCAGCGACGTATCCATCCAGCGCCAAGTCAAATGTGCCGGCAGCAGTTAACTGGTCAACTGCGCTACCTTCCAGAGTAATGATTTTCACGTCTACCCCAATCGCTTTGAACATTCCTTGCATCAACTGGGCAGGTTGAGACCATACTTCCATACTCAACATTTCGAGATGAAGCGGTTTTCCTGCTTTCTCCCTTATCCCTTGTGCATTCAGTTTCCATCCGGCTTCTTCCAGGAGCTTCACCGCTTCCTCGGGGTTGTATTTGTATGCATATTGGGCAATGGATTGATCGTATCCGAACAAATTTGCTGGCAGCGGACCATCTGCAACAATTCCTTCGCCTTGCAGATGCGACTGCACGATAACATCTTTCTTTACTGCCATTTGTAACGCTTTGCGTACGTTTTTATCTTGTAAAATCTCGTTATTCAAGTTCAGCTCGACAAACAGCCCCAAGCCGCGCTTTGTCTGCTCAAGTACCGTAAAACCATTGTTGTTCTTGAATTTCTTCGCATCTTTCGCAGGCAGATCAGCGATGTCGATGGTTCCACTTTCCAAAGCAGCGACAGCCGTTTGCGGATTTCGAATCAATTTCAGAACTAATTTGTCTGGCCTCGGTGGTCCTTGATTTTTAAAGAAGGGCGTTGCCCAGCGATACGCATCATTTTGAATCAGCGTGATAGAGTCTCCTGATTTCCAGCTCTCCATCTTCCATGGACCGACACCGACCGGATTCCTTCCGTATTGATCCCCAAACTTTTGCACCGCGTCCACCGAGAGCGGCTGCATCCAGCTCGCGGAAGTGAAATAGGTGAGGAGCGTGGCAGACGGTTCATTCAACTCCAAAATAAGGGTCTGATCATCTGGTGTTTTGATCGATTTGAAGATGCCAAGAACCATCCCTACGCCTTTGGGAGCGATTTCCGGAGACATGGCCCGCTCAAACGTTCGCTTGTACGCCTGTGCAGTAAGCAGTGTCCCATCATGAAAGGTAACGCCTTGGCGAATGCGAAATGTCCATGTCTTCCCATCTTCCGAAATGGAGTACGATTCGGCCAGATGAGGCTTGACCTCATGTGTTTGGGGGTCTCTGTAAAGCAGAGCCCCCCCTAGATTGAGTGCGACCGCCTCCGTGCTTAACGCTGTCGATTTGTGGACATCCAGTGTATCTGGTTCACTGCCGATCGCAACAGTGATCGTTCCGCCCTTTTTCTCGGATATATTGGCATCTCTTTTTCCTTCATCAGTATCTGGTTTCGTGGCTAGCGTACCGCAGCCGGCCACGCCTCCCAGCAGTACGAAACAAGAAAGGACAATGCTCACAAACGTGGCGGTTTCCCGCTTTCTTATCCCCATGAATGACACCACTCTCCCATGTTTGGAACATATCCTTGCCTCCTACGATCTGAGCCATTCAACCGTTTTTTGATCCAGCTTTTTGACGAGAGCCGTCAGTAATTTCACCGTATTTTCTACATCATCATGATGGAGAATCGAAGCGTGGCTGTGAATGTAACGCGCTGGGATTGCGATGACGATGGATGGAGCCCCTTTGCCAACCATATGAGCAGCTCCTGCGTCCGTACCCGCACCTGCAATAGCAGCATATTGATAAGGGATGCCTTCCTCTTCAGCCGTATCAAATAACAGATCCCGCAATTTCCGATTGGGCACGAGAGAGCCGTCGAATAGACCAATCGTAGGCCCGCCACCGCACTTGATATCAGGCAAATTAGGAGAGTCGGCGCTTCCCGGCGTGTCAAACGTTATCCCTGTCTCCAATGCAATAAATATATCTGGCTGCACCATATACGTGCTCGTGAATGCGCCGCGGCATCCCACTTCTTCTTGTGCAGTAGCGCCGCTAAATACGATGTTGGGGTGATCCGTTTCTTGCAACTGTTTCATTACTTCAATGGCTGTCAGGCAACCGCCGCGATTATCGAGCGCTTTTGCCATATACATCTTGTCATTCGCCATCACCGTGAAAGGGCAGATCGGCACAATCGGATCACCTGGGCGAATTCCCAGCTCCTTTGCTTGTTCTGCACTGGATGCTCCGATATCGATGAACATCCGCTCGATCTCAACCACTTTCTTTCGTTCTTCCGAAGACAGCAGATGCGGCGGTTTTGACCCGATTACGCCGACAATATCCCCTTTGCTTGTTTTAATGTTCACGCGCTGTGCCAACATCACCTGCGACCACCAGCCACCAAGCGGCTGGAAGGCGATGAATCCATCCTTCATGACACGCGTTACCATGAACCCCACTTCATCCATATGGCCCATCATCATGATTTTGGGTCCATTGGCCAGGCCTGTTTTTCGCCCGATTATGCTTCCCAGATTATCTGTGAACACTTCTTCTGTAAGCGGTTCCAAATACGTGTGCATTAATTCTCGCACTTCCTGTTCTTGTCCGGGAACTCCGGCCGCCTCTGTCAGCTCTTTCAGTACCTTTACCCAACTATTCATCCATATCTTCCTCTCCATTTGCATGTTATCTCCAGCTATCATCCATGCGATCATAGGAACCGATGCGAAGATCTGCTTTTTCGTTCGCCAGTACATGCTTGGCTATACGCTCAGATGGGGTACGAGGCAATTCACTGCGGTATTCCCAATATCGTGGAACCTTGTAGTAAGCAAGATGCTCGGTGCAATAAGAGATCAATTCATGAGGAGGCACCGTTTGGCCCGCTTTCACTACCACGTATGCCTTGATTTCTTCCCCGCGTATTTCGTCTTTCACTGGAAGGCAGGCAGCATATTGCACGGCCGGATGCATTTTCATGACTTCCTCAACCTCAGCAGCCGAAATATTTTCCCCACTCCGGCGAATCATCTCCTTTTTTCTGCCGACATAATAGATGTATCCGTCTTCGTCCATTCGCACCAAATCTCCGGTGTGGAACCAGCCGCCCTGAAAGGCAGCGAAAGTCGCATCAGGATCTTTATAGTAGCCGTCCATCATCCCCAAGCCCCGTAGGAGGAGCTCGCCAACCTCTCCCCTCGAAACGGGGCGGTTGTGAATATCAACAATGCGGACGGTCCGGTCTTTATCCGGTTTTCCGATGCAGCCTGTTCCGAGCAATCGGTCATGATCGGGTGGTTTTACCGAAATATCTCCACCTGTCTCTGTCATGCCAAAAACCTCATACCACGGCGCGCCCCATCGCTCTTCCAATTCGCGATGCAGATGCGGGGGAATGGCCGAGCAAAAGATGGTGCGAACGTTATTTTCCTTGTCTACTGGCGAGCGTGGTGCTTTGACCATTAGCGTGGGCATGATCCCCAGGCAGTAGAAAAAGGTAACGCCATATTGCCTTACTTTCTGCCAAAATGTAGAGGGATGAAATCGATCGAGAACCACAAGCTTTGCCCCCACAGCGATCACACCCAGCAAATTCCATTGCGGGTCCATATAGTAAAAGGGCTGCGCCGTTAACAGTACATCTGAATTGGTCAAATTGGGATGCTGCTCGACCATCTTTTTTGCTATGGTGATCCAATATTCATGTGAAAGCATACACCCCTTGGGTAAGCCTGTCGTACCAGATGTATATTGGATGTTGACTAAAGTTTCAGGAAAAACGGTAAGCGCTGTTGGAGTCGTGGGCGCGGTTTCACACATCGTTCTGAAATCGACAACATTGGGATCGTCTGATTGGTCTACTGAGAGGATTGTTTTGAGGGTTTGTAAGGAAGGTCTGATCTTCTGTAGCAGGGATATAAATTCCTGTGAAGTTACAATAATGATTGCTTCGGAGTGGTGGAGGATATACTGTGCATCGTACTCTTTGTAATTTACATTTATCGGCACGATAGTCGCGCCCAGTTTTGCCAACGCCAGCCAGGTAAGCGGGAATTCCGGCTGGTTCCTCAGCATGACGGCTACCCGATCCCCATAGCCTACGCCCAGCACTTGGAGCATGTTGGCGATCTGGTTGGAACGGTCTTCTATCTCCTTAAATGACAGTTGTTCATTCCATTCATCAAAGACAAGCCCGATTTTTTCTCCCCATCGTTTGGCCGCCCGTGCCGTCAAAGACTTGATTTCTTGCATGTCCAAAAGGTTTCAGCCCTCCTTCTCTATACCGATCTTTTTTTTCGGAACCCTTCAGCCGCCTGCTTGGATTCGATCGTTTGCACGGTTGCCAGCGCATGCTCGATCTCCAATTCAAAAGCTGCCTCCAGATCGCATTGTGCCCCGCGATTTAGCGCAAATTTGGCTTTTGCAAGCGCTACTTGCGGGAGCTCAGCTAACCGTTTCGCCCACTTGTCAGCTTCTTCAGCTAACACTTTATGATCCACTACCTTGTTGATGAGTCCTAGATGCAGTGCTTGCGATGCACCGAACCTTTCGCCCGAAAACAGCAATTCTTTCGCCCGGACCAGTCCGATTGCGATGGGAAGGATATGCGAGATTCCTCCGGTAACACTAAGTCCCACACTCACTTCCGGAAAGCCGAATTCGGCATCTTGAGCGGCGATGATCAAATCGCATCCGAGCGCAAACTCACAGCCTGCTCCTAATGCATAACCATGGACCGCAGCGATCACCGGGAAAGGAACACGCTGGATCTTTCGTGTTATATCTTGGATTTTCTGTAAATTAAGACGAAGCTCAGCCTCACTTGCAGGCTTTTCTTCATGACGCAAATCATGTCCTGCACAAAAAGCATTCCCGCGACCAGCCAGTATTGCTGCCCTTACTCCTTCCCGTTCCAACTTATCGAGCGATCCATACAGCTCCTCTACCAATTGTGGAATCACCGCATTTAACCGCTCGGGGCGATTCAGGTGAATCCAGCCTATCTCTTGATGGATCTCACACTCTACCACCGCCTTACGTGTTGTCATTCTTTTTTACCTCCGCCTTTATTTTGGAAAACAATGCTTTTGCATTCGAACCAAGCACCTTCTCTAGCACCTCGGGCTTTATGCTTAATTCCTTCCATTCTGCAATCGCGCGTTTTAGAGGAAATACAGGCCAGTCTGTTGCAAAGAGGATTTGATCTTGCAAGAGGTTGTTTGCTAACCTGTACATCATCTCCCACCCTGCTCCTTGCACCCCCAAATACCTTGGAGAAAGCCCGCCCAAATCTATCAGAACATTGGGGTGCTTGCGCGCTACAGCAACCATTTCTGGCACCCAGGGCCACCCCCCATGACACGCGATCAATGTTAATTCCGGAAAATCACAGGCGACTTGATCCAGCAACAGCGGGTGTTCATTCCGGATGGGATGAATCATCGAATAATTAATTCCCGTATGAATAGCAACTGCCAAGCCTAACTCGGCAGCCTTTGCGTATACGGGATATAATTTGCGATCATCGATCGGCATCTCAAAAAATGCAGGCTGGATGTTTACTCCCAGAAAACCCAGCTCTTTGATGCGGCTCACTTGTTGGACAGCGCGCATCGGTCTGAAATGCTCCATTGAAATCGTACCGAACCCTGAGAAGAGCTCGGTGTGAGCGGATATGACTTTTGCCAATGCTTCATTCAGCGCATCCCCATCCTCGCCGAATTCGTATTCTGCATGCATAATGGCGTGGTCTACTCCTGATTCTTTCATTTCTTGAATCAAATCGTCGAGCGTTTTCGCGATAGTCGATCTTACTTGTAACACCGCATCATATTGAGCGACGTACTCATTTCGCATTTCACCTATGCGTGCCTCACGGAACTGCTGTGGCAAGCGGACACGAGCATCAAGAATGTTCATGCGCAGCAGCCCCCAGCCATGGTTTCATAAAAAAACGACCGGGTTCAGGCAGCTCCAAATCGGAGACAGTCAGTTGCTGTCCGTTCCGCTTTGCCTGAACGAGTGCAAGCGCCATATCGGAAAAATTCAAGCTGATTTCTTCCAATGAATTTGGCCCATCAGGCGAGTACCAATGGGCGACACCCGTGCACATTTGAAGCAAAGCCAGGACGGCAAGCTTGGTATTTTCTATCGTAAATACGCCCTGCTCTAATCCGCCCGTTAAAATACGCTGCCAGAGCAGCTCATATTCACTGCGCAACCTGGCAATTTCTACGCGCGTATCTCCTGTCAGCGCACGGAACTCGGTATCTACTACTAGCGCTGTTAGCTTGTCAATGGCATGGCTGGTAACATGAAGCTGTACAAACGCTGCCAATTGTTGTTCGGGTGCTTCAAGCTCAGCGAGCACTTCCTTTGCATTTCCAAGAAGGGTCTGTAAGCCTTCTTGCATGATGGCAACGAGCAGATCCTCTTTTGTCTTCATGTAATGATAGAGAGTGGAGGAGGTTACCTCTGCTTCTAGAGCGATATCACGTATGCTGGTTGCTTCAAAACCTTTTCTTGCGAATAGCCGTAATGCTGCTTGAAATATTTTTTCTTTGGTCAAAAAAGCGCGCTCCTTTCATGTCCATTTACATGTGGCGGTTACATCATTTGCTTTTTGGATTTTGTCGATCGATCGATCGATTGGTTGCTTGTAATCACCACTTTACTAATCACCCCATTCAATGTCAAGATTATTTTTTATTTTCTGATATTTACTTTGACATAACAAAAATCTCCCCCGGTTTCCCATGAGGAGATCTGAATTCGTTATGACATAGCAGCTTTTACGTCGGAATCCCATACATTACGAAAGTGGATTTGATGCATTACTTCAAGTATCTTCCCGTGATCGACTGTTCCGCATGAATGATCTGCGGAGGTGTGCCCTCGAAGACCACCTGACCGCCGTTGCTTCCTCCGTCCGGTCCCATATCGATAATCCAATCCGCTTGGCTGATCACATCGAGGTTGTGCTCGATGACGATTACCGTATTGCCTGCATCTACGAGGCGGTTCATGATCTCCAGAAGGTGACCGATATCAGACATATGTAAGCCAGTCGTCGGCTCGTCCATCACGTAGATGCTGCCTTTCTTGTGCAGTTCGCTTGCCAGCTTGATGCGCTGGCATTCCCCGCCGGAGAGTGTGCTGAGTGGTTGGCCGAGTGTAATATAGTTCAGCCCTACATCACTCATCGCCTGGAGCTTGCGCATTACCTCTTTTAGCTCAAAAAATTCCAATGCCTGCTCCACCGTCATCTCTAACACTTCTGCAATTGACTTGCCATTCAGCTTGTACGCGAGCACCTCTTCCTTAAACCGTCTACCTCCGCAGACTTCGCACGGCAGCTTTACGCTTTCAAGGAATGCAAGGTCTGTATACACAACACCTAGACCTTGGCAGTTCTCACAAGCCCCCTTGGAGTTGAAGCTGAACAAGCCTTGATTGACCTTGTTCGCAGAAGCAAACGCCTTGCGCACATCATCCATGATCCCTGTGTAAGTCGCTGGATTCGAGCGCGTGGACACGCCTACCGCCGATTGGTCGATGACGATCGCATCCGGATGGTTGCTGAGGAATACATCGTTAATCAGCGTACTCTTACCTGAGCCTGCGACACCCGTAACTACTGTCAGCACTCCAGTTGGAATATCTACACTCACGTTCCGCAGATTGTGCAGTGTGGCATCCTCGATGGACAGCTTGCCCGACTGCTTCCTGGAATCTTGCTTCAGTTGGATCGGCCGCTTCATATGGGTGCCTGTCAGTGTCCCTGATTCAAGCAGGCCTTGGAAGTTTCCTTCATACACGATGGTACCGCCGTGGCTGCCGGCGTGAGGCCCGACGTCGACGATATGATCTGCCACTTTGATCACATCGGGATCATGCTCGACGACAATGACGGTATTGCCCTTGTCTCGCAGCTTCTGAAGCAATTCATTTAACCGGTGTACATCACGGGGGTGTAAACCAACGCTGGGCTCATCAAAAATGTAAGTAACATCCACCAGACTGCCACTCAGATGCTTCACCATCTTGACACGCTGCGACTCGCCGCCGGACAAGGTATCCGTCTCACGGTCCAGCGTCAAGTAGTCTAGTCCGATATCCACTAGATGCTGCAACCGCTCCGTCAGCGACTTGACCATCGGTGCGGCGACCGAATCGTCAATCTCCTGAATGACCCGGATGAGCCGACCGACCTCCATGGAGGACATCTCTGCAATGTTGAGGCCATTGATTTTGCAGTTGAGTGCAGCCTTGCTAAGTCTTGCGCCGTGGCAGCATGGGCAGGGACCTTCAGTGATGAACGGCGCAACAGCTTTTTGTGTACGCTCAGACTTCGTCTTTACATCCTGCTTGATGTATTTGTTGGTGAACTTCTCAAGAACGCCTTCTACTGTAATATTCACGGCTTTCCCTGCGAATTGCATCTCCACTTTCCTCGCCTTGGCGTACAACAACTGTTCAAGCTCCTCATCTGAATAATCGCTCAGCTTCTTGTCAGGATCGAAGCCCGTCTGCACGAGCATATTCCATTCCATGCCGTCTACCTTATAGTCCGGCAGCATGATTGCCCCTTCATTCAACGACTTTGACATGTCAACCGCTTTGCTGATGTCGACGCCTAATTTGCGACCGATACCGTTACATTCGGGACACATGCCTTGTGGATCGTTAAAAGAGAACGTACGTGCTTGTCCAACATAAGGCTGGCCCACTCGGGAGAAGAGCAGGCGGAGAATGGGAGAAATATCGGTAATCGTGCCCATCGTAGAATGGGAACCGCCCCCCAGTCGCTTCTGGTCTACGATAACCGCCATGCTGAGGTTCTCGATCGCGTCTGTATCCGGCTGCGGATAGCGGGGCAGGAAATTGCGCACGAACATGCTGAAGTTCTCATTCAGCAATCGTGTGGATTCTGCGGCGATCGTATCGAAGACGATCGATGACTTGCCGGATCCAGATACACCGGTGAAGATCGTAATCTTCCGCTTAGGAATGCGCAAGGATACGTTCTTGAGATTGTTTTCCCTCGCACCGGAGATTACGATATACTCCTGATTAGATTCGCTCATGCCAAACATCCTTCCGATAGTATTCATTTCTACTTATATTTACATTGTACCATTCAGAAGGAGATCTTTCGTACCTGACTGTTCTCGCTTCCAACCCGCGCTCTCCTACCTATTATTTCCAAGGGACGGTCGTTACTTTCACCATAACGCCCGCAAGGTTAGTATTATCCTCTAAGCATCAAGGCGGAGACAAGCTCCCCCTGTAGCATTCCCTTCCCTCCAGGTGGAATCTTGATTAAGCAATCGGAATCTTTAATGGAGACCGTAACGCTTGATTGATCCATCCCGACAGGTTTTACGAATACTTTGCCATCGACTACATACGACTTTCCCCGGACATACCGAGAATACGCATTTACCTTTGTAAAGTCTTCGCCTAGAAAAGCAGTAAAGTCCTGCAAGTAACGATTTTGAATACCCTGCATACCCAAAATCACAGGACGAACGAATAGCTCAAAACCAACAAAGCACGCTCCCGGATTACCTGACAAGGCAAACAAATATTGATCATTCCAAATCCCTGCTGACGTAGGGCTTCCGGGTCGCATCGCTACTTTGTTAAACAGGACCTTCCCATTCCATTTTTCAAAAATATCTACGAGAATGTCGTAGTCACCTACCGATACCCCACCTGATGTAATCACGAAATCTGCAACGGAAAATGCTTCAAGAATAAGAGCTTGTGCTTGGTCCGCTTCGTCCGGGATGGAACCCATCAGTAATGGAATCCCTCCTGCCCCCCGAATAAGTGCCGCCAGCATGTAAGAGTTACTGTTTCGAATTTTCCCTGAACAAAGTGGCGCATCTACAGGTAAAAGCTCTGAACCTGTTGCAAATATCGCGATGGTTGGGCGATTATATACTTTGACGCGGGAGAAACCGAATGTAGCCAACAAGGCGGTCTCACCAGCGAGGATTTCTGTACCTTTTTGCAGGACGCAAGCGCCCATTGTGATTTCGTGACCGATCAGAGTCAGGTTCTTCCCAGGATGGACTTCTTTTTTAATCGAAATGTATGTTTTGCCCTGCTCTTCAAAGTCGTCTGTCATTTCCAGCATGATGACTGCGTCTGCATTTTCAGGTACCATGGCTCCCGTCATGATTCGGGAGGCTGTTTTTTGCGATAATTTTTTTGTAGGAAGAGCACCACACGGAATATTGTCGATCACTTCCAAAAGGACGGGAGACTCAGGGGATGCTCCGCGAGTTGAACTGGATATGATCGCAAAACCATCCATCCCGGAACGCCGGAAATGAGGCATGTTGTCAGACGCAATGATATCCTCCGCCAATGTACGTCTGTAGGCATTTTCCAATGAGACTTCTTCTACACCGAGATGGTTCAGATGTTGCTCAATTCTGCGCTGTGCTTCCAAGACTTGAACCGCATTGCGGTGAAATCGATTCACGCTTTCTACTTTATCCATGTCGTCTACACTACCCTCCAATTTGAGACATGCGCCTAACTGTTGGTACATGCGTTTGACTCTCATCGACGAAAGCTTTAGCCATTTCGTGATTCAGTGGTTTGATATGCAATGCTCGGAAAAAGAGGTCGCGTACTGCTTCATCATTTCCAATACACTTACGAACGTTAAACTCATCCGACCAATATAGGCATGGCTTTATATTTCCATCTGCTGTCAAACGAAGTCGGTTGCAAGTTTCGCAGAAATGATCGCTCACGGGATGAATAAGCCCAAAACTCCCCTTGGCGCCTTCTATCCGAAACGTTTGTGCGGGTCCGTTGCCTCGCACATGATGACTCTCAGCCACTTTCCAGCCCAATTGATGACAGCGGTCCAAAACAGTGGACAAAGGTAGATAGGATTGCTTCCATCTCATATCGTTGTGGCCGATGGGCATGTACTCAATAAAGCGAACTTGTAACTGACTATCGATCGTGAGCTGAAGAAAATCTTCTATTTCGTCATCATTGATCCCCTTCATAAGTACGACGTTCAACTTAATCGGTTCTATCCCTACTTGTTGGCATGCAGCTATACTATCCAGAACTCGATGGACATCTCCACCGCGGGTAATCAACGAAAAACGATCCGCTTTCAACGTATCCAGACTGATATTCACACGGTTCAAGCCGGCTTCTTTTAATTTTTGGGCCTTTCTCGCCAAGAAAATCCCATTGGTAGTCATAGCGATATCTTCGATTCCTGGAATTTCCGCTATCGTCGATACCAAATTTTCAATGCCTTTGCGGACCAATGGTTCTCCACCTGTCAGTCTTACTTTTTTGACCCCCATTTCGGCCAAAACCCTCACAACCTCTGTTATTTCTTTCATAGACAAGATATTTTCATCCGGTTCAAATTCCATTCCATCAGCAGGCATGCAGTAAACACACCGCAAGTTGCAACGATCCGTTACTGAAATGCGTAGATAGTCATGGACACGACCAAAAGCGTCCACCAATTCACTTGGAATCACTGGACTTCCCCCTTTCAGCATTATGAACGCCCCCTTGTTCGCATCATTATAAAAGTAAAAACTTTGCCGACTTTTCCCACAATAGGAAGAAACGTATCTTTTCGGGTGAAACCTTAATTATCGGTGACTCTGTCACGATGGAATCTTCCACTGCCTTCAACGTACCATATTCATCATGCAGGACATGTGATGAAACGCACACCGGTTGAATCACGAGCGTTTCCCCCCTTCCTACCATACGGATCAAGAAATTGATCTATCTAATACATAGACAGTCATGGCAATATCCTCTTCAATACTGATATCTGAAAAAATCCGCAGGACCTTTGCGTGGATGATATCCTCGAGTTTTTCTACTACCGCAGGGTCGTTGTAAATATTCTTCACGAGCTTCGTGCGTGCATCGTGTACCATTCGTTTGCCTTCATCAGATAGAATCATAAATTTTTCTACATTGGTCAGGTTCCCTTTCATTTCACAGATCACCCATGGACCACAAAAGCGTGTAACGATTTCTTTTGGGCCGTTACCGACGTATTCTTTTCGAATCTCACGAACTAGCATACTGAATTGATGTTCGAGATTTTTCGTCATTCGATGTTCTCCTTTCATTCTCCCAGTTTGTTCTTACGAGGAGCCAACAGTAGGTAACAAATGATCAGGATAAGAATAACTAGCGATAGAATCAGATTATTCATAGCATCATCACGATTGACGATGATAAAACGTATCGTGCCGGTAATGCCGATATAGACGAGGTAACGTAGCGGAAAATGGTACTCTTCCTTAAAATATTTGACGATCATAGAAACAAAAACAAAGTACAGAAAAAAGGCTAAGACTTCCTCCAAAATATCATGAACGTTAGTATTACCAAGAAGTGCAGCTGTCACAATGAAATACAGTTCGCGTACCAGATAAAAGCTCAACACAAGCCCCAGAATGATGAGTGAAGTATTTAATATCCGTTGATAGAAGTGCACGATCGATGTCTCTTTCATCATTCCTTTAAGCCCGCTCCTAATCCTTTCAGCAGGTTTATGCCAAAACCCATCGCCCGATTGATGTCTGGATCACGCAGAGCTTTCATCAAATCGAAGACACCTACCTTTTTTCCAGAGCGAAGAACATCATCTGCCCTTTGTAGACCCTTTGTAACACCGCCAATCAGCTTTTTTGTCATTTCAGGATCTAGCTCAGTTAACCCACCTGCGGCAGCCATCGCATTGTTGATCATATGAGTGACAGGAGGACGTACCATTTGCCCTACGACAATTTTGGCAATATCCTCCTTCGCCTCGACTGCGGCGTTGAGTGCTCCAAGAATTCCACTTGCATGGAGTTCCTGGAGCAGCTTGATCGTTGCCTGGATCCCTTCCGGATTTTTGGCGAGCGCTTGTATGACACTTTCTACCGATTGATCTTGTTTTTCTTTTTCGGTAAGAACAGGTTCTTCCACTTTTGAAATCGGTCTTGCCATTATTTTTTACCTCCCACCATGTTTACATCTGCAATCGGTTCATAATCATCTCTGGCCCATTTGCGCTCTACTTGGACACCCATCTGAGGATTTCGCTTCGCATAACGGGGATTGTACATAGGTAGCGGAGTCATTCCTTCTTCATTAAGAAACTCCATACGTACCTTTGCTTGCTTGTAGGCAGGGGTTTGCGTGCGAACGTCCCCGACGCTTCCGGTTAAAAGGTTAATGGCATTTTCATGGCTAACAGAGTGCATGGGTACATACAACTCTTTGCCGCTGACTCGATCTGTCACGAGAACACGAAGCGTAATGGCACCGTATGGAGAGACTAGACGAACCAATGAACCGTCTTTTAGCCCCCGCTCGCTGGCAAGCTCAGGGGAAACCTCCACAAAAACTTCCGGTAGCTTATATTGGATGCCTTTTGATTTATTCGTCATGTTACCTTCATGGAAATGCTCCAGTAGTCGTCCATTATTTAAGGTAAGATCAAATTCCGTTGGATACTCCATAGGCGGAACATATTCGACGAGAGAAAGTCTTGCTTTACCGTCTGGGAAGTTGAATTGTTCTTTGTACAGAAGCGGCTCGTCGGTACCATCTTGTTGCACGGGCCAAAGTAAGCTACTCCATCCTTCTA
This sequence comes from Brevibacillus sp. NPDC058079, assembly GCF_042885155.1. Taxonomy (NCBI): domain Bacteria; kingdom Bacillati; phylum Bacillota; class Bacilli; order Caryophanales; family Paenibacillaceae; genus Brevibacillus; species Brevibacillus sp. NPDC058079. The sequence goes on along the minus strand of NZ_JBHVSO010000001.1, from coordinate 908,475 downwards.
AATGATTGTATGAGACTCCAGCATAAATGGGTGCCAGGCTCGCAATTTCGTCCATGATTTCAGCAGGGTGTTCGTAACTCCAGTTTGCGCCCATGCGTTGTGCAATCAGTTGGATGATCGACCAGTCTGGTTTTGATTCTCCCAGTGGTTCCATTACTTGATACAACCGCTGGATACGTCTCTCCGTATTCACAAAGGTACCCTCTTTTTCCAGGGATGGAGACGCAGGTAAAACGACATCGGCAAATTGAGCCGTTTTGGTCAGGAATACGTCTTGTACGACAAAGAAATCAAGCTTGCTGAGCGTATCATGCACGTGGTTGGCGTTGGAGTCGACCCAAGCCATGTCTTCCCCCATCAGATACATGGCTTTCAGTTCACCTTTCTCCACTGCTTCCAGCATTTCAATATTGGTTAGGCCTGGTTTGTTCGAGATCGTTACGCCATATGCTTCTTCAAATTTGAACCTCGCCTGATCATCCGTAATAGGCTGATAACCTGGAAGCCATGTAGGGAGTGTTCCCATGTCGCATGCGCCTTGTACGTTGTTGTGTCCACGCAATGGATAGGCTCCTGCTCCTGGTCGACCGTAGTTTCCTGTTACCAGCAAGAGATTAGAGATAGCGGCTGACGTATGCGAACCCGCGATATTCTGCGTCACACCCATTCCCCACAAGATGCAAGTACCATCTGCCTCGACAATCATTTTGGCTGTTTGAATCAACTGTTCTTTTATCAGCCCGGTTACTTCCACAGCGTAATCCAGCGTGTAATTTTCAAGCATTTTCCGATAAGCCTCAAAATCGTTTACTCGATTTTGGAGAAAGGCTTCGTTATGCCAGCCTTGATCGATGATGTACTTCGCGACTGCCGTCAGCCAGACAAAATCGGTCCCTTGTTTTGGATGCAGAAAGAGATCAGAACGTTCGGCCATTTCATGCTTGCGCAGATCAGAGACAATCAGTTTTTGACCGTATAATTTCTTTGCCCGTTTCACGCGGGTTGCCAAAACGGGATGACCCTCAGTTGGATTCGCCCCGACGATGATGACTAGTCCGGCACTTGCGATATCCTGAATGGTTCCCGAGTCCCCACCGTATCCTACCGTTGCCAGCAATCCGTCAGTAGCTGGTGACTGGCAATACCTGGAGCAGTTATCAATATTGTTTGATTCAAATACCTGCCGCGCCAGTTTTTGCATGAGGTAAGCATCTTCGTTGGTTGTTTTGGATGAGCTTACAAATCCCAGCGCGTTGCCTCCGTAGTTTTGCTTGATGGAACCCATTCTCTCAGCGATCAGTGATAGTGCCTCATCCCACGTAGCTGGTACAAATGCGTCTCCTTTTCGAATCAAGGGTGTGGTCAAGCGTTGGTCACTGTTAACAAAATCCCAACCGAACTTTCCTTTCACACAAGTAGAGACACTGTTGACTGGGGAGTCTTCCGTTGGTTCGACTTTCAGAATGTGGCGGCCTTTGGTCCATACCTCAAATGAACAGCCTACCCCACAGAACGTACATACGGTTTTCGTTTTCTTGGTCCGTGTTTCCCGCATCGCCGCCTCTACTTCAGAGATAGCAAAAATGCTGCTGTAACCTGGCTCGACTTCTTTAATGAGATCGATCATCGGATTCAACAAGTCTTTTTTAATCCCTGACAGAAAGCCAGCTTCACCGAGCATGGATTTCTCTATCAGCGCGTTGCACGGACAGACTGTCACACACTGACCACATGACACACAAGATGATTCGTTAATTGATTGATTGTCATCCCATATCACTCTAGGAATCTCTCGCTCCCAATCGATGGTGAGCGTTTCATTTACCTGTAAATCCTGACAAACCTCCGTGCAACGTCCACAGAGAATGCATTGATCGGGATCATAACGATAGAACGGATGCGACATATCCACCTCTTCCTTTTTTTCTCGGAACGGGCGTGTTTGGTGGTCAACTTCGAGCAGCTCTGCCGTATTGTGAACCCGACAATTTCCGTTGTTGTTGTCGCAGACGGTACAATACAGCATGTGGTTTTCCAAGATCCGATCCATTGCTTCTGCCTGTGCACCTTTTGCCCGTTCAGAGGATGTAAGGATGTGCATCCCTTCCTCGATAGGAGTCGAGCACGCCCGCATCATTTTTCCGTCAATTTCACACATGCACGTATCACAAGTTTGAATGGGCCCTAATATGGGTGAGTAGCAGATGTGAGGATGCTCTATTTCTTGTTGCAGCAAATAATCCAGGATACGGGTTCCTTCCTTCGCTTCATGCTTCACTCCATTTAGTTCAAAGCTTATTTTTTTCATCTTCTTTAAAACCTCCAAGAAAATAATAAAAGCCCACCATCAAACAAACTGAGCATGAACACATGAACATGCGCAAATTGTTTAATGGTGGGCTAATTCCTAAGCATCCAAGGATACTCGTTATCCGTCCCAACGTACATATAAGTGAGATCAGGATGATTGAGCAATTCATCATTACTAACCATCAATGATCAGCTACGGGTACATTATATCACCGGATCTACATGGTAATCCAACTTTTTTTATGGAAGGATTGTGCACATGAAAAAGCTGTCAGGGAACATCAGTTCCTTCGACAGCGTAGTATCTGTGTCAATCATCCTATGATTCTATTGCTTACTTACAGAAGAGGCAAGATTGCGTTTGCGTACGCCTGGGCTCCCTTTTGATTTGGATGACCGATGGAGGCACGCTTGCAAATCTCGAAATCCAAGCCCGTGCACCCTGCTTCTGTGCAAGAAACGAGGCGTTCAGCTGCGATCAGGTCTTGTGGTGTCAGGTCCAAATTGATGCCGAATACATAGGGGTCATCCGTCAGGGCAGCGTGCTCGGGACCAAAATTCGGATCGGCGAAAAAGATACGCGGTTTATCGAGCTCCGCATTTCTCTCATCGATTGCTTTGCGCAGGTAGAGCTTTGATTCTGCTTCTAGCTGGGCACAGCGCTTGTATACCTTTTCCAACTCAGCTATACCGAGAATTCCTCCGGCTGCACCGCCGCCGACTCCCCCGACAATGGCCCCTACGCCGATCAACAGTGCTTCTACCACAGCCATATCGCTCTTTTCAGACACAGGTGGATAATAACCGGTAACGATGACTTTGGCTTGTGTAAATTTATTCGTCACCTCTACCAGCAATTTCTTCATGCTCACAAAGAAATAGTCATAATGTAATTTCCCCAAATCGGCTGGATGGAAAGGATTCAGAACTGTCCGAACATCGACATCGTTCATACCTCCATCCAAAAGAATCAAATCCACCAAGTCAGCCTCGCCATTGAAGAACGCACATTGCTGCAGGATTGATGGGAATGATTTAGGTACCTCGCCGTCTACCGGGGCCACTACGTCATCCTTACCCTCTCCAATAATGGCGCCGGAATGAGCGAGTACTTGTGTATATTGCTTGATATTTCCTTCTCTGGCCTGAACGGCTGCACCCACGATGGAATAAAACTTCTCATGCTCTTGTAAGCCTTGCCCCCAGCTCACGGAATCGCCCATCACGAGCATATGGAAGGTTTCTAGTGTCAGTGGAATTTCATTGGAAGGTGTGCCATCGGATAGCCATACTTTCAGCGTCACATGCTCACCCGCTGGATTGCTCTCCACATCAGCAGGTCGAATCATGGTAAATTCCATTTGAGTCGAGCTTACCATCCGTACTTCGGGCATTTCTTGGTTGTTTACCAAGACGCGTGACCCTTCGGAAAAGCCGCTTCCGTTCACGATCACTTTTTGTCCAGGTCTCACACGCGTTTTCACTTGATTTTCTTGCTGGGCGGAAATGACTCGTGGATTCACGAAGACGGATGCCTTGCTGGAAAGAGTCATATCTGATTGTCGAACCTGAAGTGTATGAGAGCCTCCTGTCACAAAAGGCAAGACAAAATGGAGCATCGTATCACTTACTACCTGGGTTTTCGTTTCCGTGCCATCGATCAAAACGACATCGGTTTTGGTATACCGACTTCCTTCCAGCGTCACTGTATCACCTGCGAATGCATAGAGCGGAGAAACATGGCTAATCGACGGCTCCAGGAGCTTGCGTCTGAATTCATCTGCGTCGATGGCTCGAAAGCTCACAGGATCAGACAATCTGCCTCCCGCATATCCGACACGTCCAGCATCGGCAAATGAACCCTGCACTCCCGGTTGACCTGCTGTTCTTGGCCCGGGACCACATGCCGTACCGAATTTTCCATTCTTGGTGTCACCCACGGCGCCACCCGGTCCGCCTGCTCCAGGATTGCCAGGAATTCCCCCTGCCCCCGGGCTGCCTCCCTCAATCGTGATCGCAAAGCCCTGGGAATAGTTTTGGATGATCGTTTGTGGTGCGTACAGAGTCAGCCGACCGCCAGCGCCCCCATTGCCACCCGGGCCTCCGTAGCCAGCTGCACCGCCACTTCCTCCATTTCCACCTGCTCCTGCTCCAGCTTTGCAGAAACCTGCCCAATCCAATTCGGCCGGCTTGCCTTTTCCTCCTCTGCCACCATCTCCACCGTCTTGCCCAAACCCACCTTGTGTGCCATCTTGCCCTTTCAAGTCAAAATGAGGGCGTCCCGCCATATTGAGTACCCATAATTCGAGTTCAGGAGCAGCAGCGCCGTCGAATCCACGGTCTCCAGGCAATCCATGTGTTCCAGGTGTCCCCGGAATGCCGGAGAGCGTCGAAGACATCGGTGCATCAGGCGGTGTTATTGGTTTTTGTCGTTTAGCTGGAACATAGCGGTAAGGACGCTCCCATGTAAACGTTACATTTTGTCCGACCGTCAACTTTTCGGCGATGATGATCAAGTAGCGCTGCGGATATTTCAAAATAACATTGGTTCCATCCTCGATATAAATTTCTGATGCGGCCCAATAGGCAGTGTCGACCGATATATTCAAGGCCGATGCAGGAGACGGAACAGCTAGTGTAGCCATCATTTTTTTAGGGAACGGGATGGTTTGCAACAGTTCTGCTTTTCCACTCAACATTTGCAACGTTGGTGTAGATTTGGTTGAGTCGATTCGATACGCAGACTGAATCATGGTATTCCCACTGACGAGCGTGGGGGTTGGTTTCGTCAATCCCGACTGAGGTACAACCGTTCCGCGGATCTTGAGCGCCCCCAGACTGGACAGGGACGTAATCCCGAATGACTCTAGCACCGCTTTATGATACGTCATTCGATCCTGAACCATTTGGGGTGCTGCTTGGAAGGAAGCCGGATTCACAGCCATCGTCGTAATCCCGAGCGTATTTCCCCCTGCATTGAAAGTGTTTGTAGAAGTTGACATTCTTTTTCCCTCTCCCTTATCACAATGAATGAAATAGTTTGTGCGAGCCAGTCTCCATTGCACGGACGATCATTCTTGGCTAACGCCGAATTCCTCTAACTCCCGAAAGCTGATTTTTCTTCTTTGTGGATGTCTTGTTTCTCCTCGATGCTCCCAAATGATCTCCACATGATTGCCTTCCGGATCAAGAAAAGAAAAACGTGCATATTCGCTCTCCACATACGGACCATGTGCCAAAATACCGTGATCCGTCAGCCTCCTCCACACTTCCTTGAAGTGATCCAACGTATCCACCCAAAAAGCCAGATGCACATGATGCGGATTGTTCAGGATGAGCAAATCATGCCTGCCCGATTGCGGATCAATCGCCAAGCATGCCGTTTCGTCGCCAGGGTTCACTACTGCCAATTCAAGTGCGGTTTCATAAAAAGAGGCCAATCTGCGAACATCATGCGCATATAGGGAAATGTGACCCAAGCGGCTTAGCTTTGACATGTTCCCTCCATCCTTTCGTATTGACTCGCCTGTTTCATCCTAACACCGAGAATACGGGTCTCGATATTACTCGAAAGGATGCATCCAAAAGGATACCCGTGCGATAAATATGAGTACCCAGTATAAAAGAAGCGTAGTAAAATCGTAGGAAGAAAAAGGAAAACCTTGTGATGGAGCAGGTGATGCTATGAATTATCAGGATAGCCTTGAAGAGCTGGAAAGTCGTCTATTGGTGGGAAGAACCGAGGAAGTCCTTCATTTTTTGAAGTTGCTTGCGGATGAGCGGCGCTCCAAAAAAATCATGAATCTCTTCGGGACCGCAGGCGTAGGAAAAAGCTATTTGCTCGACGAGCTCAGGCGGCAGGCTCATCTGCGTCAAGCAGCTACACTCTCTTTGGACAGCGAGCAATTTTGGCACACGCCCTCTGATTTTTGCCTGCATATTTTGCAGGCATTGCACGTTTATCATAAGGGAAAAGAGCACCATCCTTCCCAATTGTTGGAGGATTGTGTTTCGAAGCTGAATGAAAAAGCGGCTGATCAGAGACTCGTCCTCTTTCTCGACATTTACGAGAACTTGGACGGCTTGGACCATTGGTTGCGCGAATATTTTTTCAAGCGATTAAGCTCGAATATCCTGATCGTGATCGCAGGGCGGCATCCGCTGTCTGAAGCTTGGCTTCTTTCTCCCGGTTGGCGGCACTTCATCAGTAGGGTCCCTTTGTCCCATCTTCCTTACGATGCTGTTGAGCGCTATGCGCATTACTGTCACATTTTTGAACCGCCTATCATCCAAGAAATGTGGCGTCGCTCCAAAGGGCATCCCCTTACCCTTTCATTGCTGTCCTTTACCTTGCAACCGAAAGATCAAGAAGGAAACGGTGCTTTTCATGAGGAAATGGATACGCTGCCGTTTGTCGTAAGTCAATGGCTGCGCGAAGTTCCCGGCGAGCATTTGCGTCCGCTCGTGGAAGCAGCTGCTGTATTGCGTCACTTCAATCAGGATAATCTGTCTTTTTTATTGAAAAGGGAAATCACGGCGTCCGAGTTTTTCCAATTGATCCGATTTTCATTTGTACGGAAAGTGGACAGCGGCTGGACGATTCATTCCTTGATGAGAGAATCCATTGCCCAGGATATGCGGGCACGGACTCCGCTTCATTTTGCAGATTTGCAGAAGCGGGCCGTTCACTACTATTATGAGAAGTTCACCAAATCAGCGCATTCGGTCCGCACACCAGAAGCTTTGGAGCTTACCTTCTTTTTAGGTGACGCACTCATTCGCGCCTTTTTAAATTGGTTCGATCCATTACCCAAACCGTTCGAATCGATCCATACTAGTCATCGAGAAGAACTGCTGGAGTATATCCGCAATCAGCGGCACTCTCCCTCCCCTAAAACGATCAAGCTGTTTGATCCGCACACAAACCGCCATTTTGATTTTCACCTGACAGCGGAGCAAACCTTGTACCCGTTGAATTGGCTTGATCATGACCGTTTATTCTCGCTGGGGTACGACGTGCTTCGCGTTCTGCGTAATGAAAACGGAGCGATCTCGGCACTTGCCGCAGTTGTTCCCATCAACGAAAAAACCCTTCCTTACCTGATGGAGCATTCTGGCTCCCGTTCCTATTTCACCGCTCTATCCAAACAAGAGCTAGAACGGTTTAGCGTGCCGGAACACACACGGGCTGGCTGGTTCATTCACACGATTCATCAAGACGATTACGAGGATGTTTCTCAACATACAGCCATTGGCCATATGCTGCACGGTTTGATGTTCACCGGAGAATTTTTGTTGTGTTCCCCTGCACCATTTCCTTTTTTCAAAGCCGCTCACGAAAGTTTGGGATTTGATATAGCTGAATTCGCCACCCACACCAACTATGACGGAGTAACACCCTCCCTCGTATTTTTCCGTGATACGCAAGGAGAGCATCTCCCCGCTTATTTGCAAAAGCTACTCAAACGATCCGGATTGGATGCGGATTTGCCCCTGGAAGAAGAAGCGATTCCAGCTGCTGCTCCACCGACATCACCGGGCATAGTCACAACACTGGACATGAGCATGCTGACGGCGCGAGAACAAGAAGTAGCCACCCTTGTGCTGGAGGGATTGACGAACGCGCAAATCGCTGCCCGCTTGTATTTGAGTGAAGTCACTGTAAAAAAGCATTTGAAATCGATTTTTGAAAAGATGGATGTCAGCAACCGGACACAGTTGGTGAAAAAAATGCTTGTGTAGGACGAAAAAAGAGGAACCGTAGATGGCGGCTCCTCTTTTTTAAATGGCTAGGGCATAACATAAGGTCGTTCAAATAAAATATTCTCGATTGCCCCTACTGCCTTTTCCGTCAATTCACGTTCCTGATCCACGTTTGTGAGATAAATAATCGTTTTATCTGTTTGAATATATCGTATCAAGTAGCTTCGATACCCCGGCCAGCCTCCACTGTGATGCACGACTTTTCCTGTCACCTGACCTTCACGCAGACGCCAGCCATAACCATAATGAGATATGCTGTTGTCAGTTAGCTGCACGGGGGAAAACGCTCTCTCTAACGTTTCTTTTTTTACCAGCTTTTCTGTGTAAAGAGCTCTGTCCCACTTACGCAAGTCATCCAGTGTTGAACTGACCGCACCGTCTCCCTGAATGCCATCCAGATAAATAACAAAATCGTGCTCACTTGATTGATCTGGTAACACAAATGCTTCAGATTGAGGAGAATATACGTATCCATAGGCGTAATGCTGGATCAACTCAGGAGAATATCTTCGGTTGTACACTTTCGTGTTTTGCATACCTAATGGTTGAAAAATTTGTTGCTGCAAGAAATCGACAAATCGTGTATCAGCTACGTGTTCTACGATAGAAGCCAATAAAGCATAGCCGGTATTACTGTACTCATACCTTTCATTGGGTTGAAACAACACGTCGGGCCGATGCTTGATTAGCTGTTCGAGCATGTCTTGATTCGTAGCGATTTGAGATTTATCCCAATATTGAGAAAACAACTCCATGTAATCTGGCAAACCGGATGTGTGCACAAGTAGATTCTCTACAGTAATATCAGCATAAGGGAAATCCGGAAAGAATTTGTCGACTTTATCTGTATAGTCGAGCTTCCCTTGCTCTTGCAGGATCATGATGCCCATTGCTGTAAACGCCTTGGAAACTGATGCGAGTTCAAATACCGAATGCGGTGACAATCTCTCAGCCGTTTCCAGATTGGCGAATCCTATGGAATTTTGATAAAAAGGTTTCCCTTCTTCCAAAATCAGGATGTTACCGTTCCAATTGTTTTGTTCAGCAATCGTTGATAAAAGCTCATCAAGCTGGCGGCATCTCGCATCACTTACATTGGCTTGCTGGGTCATTTTTCGTTTCCCCCACTCGTTTTTTTATCTTGAATAGTAAATTGTCTTCCAGCAAAAGCCATTCGAGCAATCTTATTATTTTCTAATCTAATAAACCGTGCAGAGCAATCTGTTCCAAAAGCCCGGACTACAAAGATATCTTCAGCAAATGGTCTCATTACGTAGTTTTCTCCCAAAAAGGAGAGCATCAGTTGACCATCTTCCAATCGGATCGGCAATGTCCCAAACTCACTAGAGTGATAGTCCCCCACGAATTGATTCATCGCTTCCTCGGTTAGGAAATCAATCTTGCTAACCAGATGAGAGGTTTCTGGAGGGCGGTTTTCCAGACTATTTAGCGCACCCACCATAACCGCCAAAACCGGCGACAATTCTAGATTGGACAGTGCCACTCCGGCCAGTCCTGTTTCGGGAAAGAAGCACATCTGAGCCGTAACCCCTTTAATACCACCACTATGTTCAACTAGCGTTTTTCCGTAGTAGTCAGTAGTTATGACCAAGCCATACCCGTAAAATTGACCAGGTGCCATATCAGTCGGAAAATAAGGGGTCATCATTTGTTGTACACTTTCAGGTGTCAGGATACGTTTTCCCCCTGCTATAAGCCCACCTTTGCAGAACATGTCCGTATATTGCAGCATATCCCGCACCGTTGATTTTAGGAATCCCGCCGCACGAGAAGCGGGAGTATCCCACCAATTCAGAGATGGAACCACTTCCTTGTGATCACCTCTGTCTTGCTTGATATACAGATTTGTAATATTCTCATAGCCATTCAGCTCTTCCAGAAAAAAGCTCGTGTGCTCCATCCCGATTGGATCTATGATATGCTCCTTAACATAAGCCTCATACGACATCCCGCTGACGCGCGTAATGATCGCTCCCAGCAAGGCAAAACAATCATTGGAATAACTGAACTCTGTACCTGGTGGCCCTAAAAGCTCTAAATCTAATGTAGAAATAACACTCATCAGGTCTTCGTACGTATCGATTGGTACCGTTTCATCTGTCTGGTTTTGCAGGAATGGAAAGTCTTCTAACTCCTTCGCTTCCAAGCTTCGCATTACACTTGCAAAAAATGTTGGCAAGGGAGGAATTCCACTCGTATTCGTCATAAAATGATGAATCGTGATCTGCCCCACATCAATATTTTTCAGACGGAATTCCGGCAAGTATTTGACAACAGGGTCATGTACGGATAACTTACCAGCTTCTTGTAATTGCATGACCGCCACACAGGTAAAGGATTTTGTTATCGATCCTATTCCAAAGACCGTATCGATTGTAACTCCTAACTGCCGTTCCACGTCACGGAAGCCAATTTCGTTACTATAGAAGATTTGACCATCTTTTGCTAATCCCATACAAACACCAGGAACCTGACCGTCTGTTATCATTTTTTGAGCATATTTTTCAAAAGAATCAATCCATCCGATATTTTGCATGCGCTTCTCTCCTTTGTTGACATGTAGTTAGTTCTCGACCCAGCTGTCATTATATGTCGGCATGACAGATGTCCACTTTACTCCTTTTACTCGAGCGTTTATGACAGTAAAGGCCTTCTCGTAATAGAGAGGGACAACATACGCTTGCTCAATCAGTTGCTTTTGTACATCCATATACACTTGCTTTCTGGCATCAGTCTGTATGGTTGTACGCCCTTTTAAAAGGAGGGCATCCAGCTTGTCATCTTTTACACCAGACAGGTTGTAGACACCGCTGGAATGAAAATAAAAGTATAAAATATCAGGGTCATCATAGGCGCCGGATATCAACGTTACATCAAAATTTCCTTTTACGACTTCCTGCATGTACCCTGCTATTTCCAGATTCTGAATCATTATGTTGATACCAGCCTCTCTCAGCATGGCTTGGAGCAATTGGGCTTCTTTGTCAAAATCTGCGGTACTGAGTAACTTCAGACTCAGTGTTTTTCCGTCTTTTTCTCTCACACCATTTCCGTTTACTCTCCAACCAGCATCGTCCAACAATTTCTTTGCTTCGTCCACACTATACGCGTATCCGTACTTCTCTAAAGATTTGTCATACCCTAGCGTCGATGGAGATAACGGTGTATGGGCTACTTCGCCTTCTCCCTGCGTAACAGCTTGGATAATGGCTTCTTTATTGACGAGCATTTGAAATGCTTTTCGCACCTGAATATCTTCAAATGGTGGTCTCTTCAGATTCATCTCCATCAATAATCCCAGACCAGGGCGTAAGCGCTCTATCACTTCATATTTCGAATTATTCCGATAATAACTTGCATCTTTCACAGGTATTTCCGTGGCTACATCGATAGCACCACTCTCTAGCGATAACAACCTGAGTTGGCTGTCAGCAATCGCTTTTATGACAAGTTTGTCTGCTCTTGGAGGACCTTGATTTTCATAATATGGCTCTCCCCACTGAAAAGCTTCATTTCTAACATAGGTGACACCTTCGCCCGTTTTCCAGCTCTCAAACTTCCACGGGCCTACTCCGACAGGACTCCGGCTATAGTCCTCTCCTGCCTTTTCAATCGCTTTTAACGATAGCGGCTGTGTTACATAATTCCCTAGCGAATCGAGAAAGGCAGTATTAGGTTCATGTAGTTCCAGAACGAGGGTCTGATCGTCTGGCGCTTTCACGCTTTTTATTGGAGCCATTACTTCAGCGGCTGTTTTTGCTTTTGTCTGCGGATTGAGAACACGATCGAAGGTTTCCTTAAAACTTTTTGCAGTCAGAGGTGTTCCATCGTGAAAGGTAATCCCGGAACGAATGGTGAAGGTCCACGTTTTGCCATCCTCAGAAATTTTATAGTCACTAGCCAGAGAGGGCTTGTATTCGTTTGAGGCAGGATCCTTATATAGCAGTGATCCACCGAGCAACCAGGTATAGACCCCAGCAGATCCAGCAGACATGTGAGCATCTAACGTATCCGGTTCATAAGGGTACGCTACTGTAATGGTTCCACCCGTTTTAGGTTCAGCACTCTCCTGTTGCTCGGCTGGCACAGTTGTTTGCGTGCTGCAACCAACCACCAAGAACAAACATAGAGTGACAAATCCCCTCCAAAAGACACTGTACGTTTTTCGCTTGTTTCTCTTCATGTGTCAGCATGCCACCTCCTAGCCTTTTCTTTTGGAAACAAGTTCCGATGATGACAGATGATTTCACCTCCTTCGCAAGCTGTAACAAAGAGTGCATTACTCTTCATCCAGTTGTTGAAGCTTCCACTGTAATCCTTGGTAGAATAATTCATTTGTTTTCATATACGCTTGCAGACCTGGGTACAGGATTGAACAAATTCTTCTGAAGCGTTCGAGATTTTCTGATTGGTTTGAAAGCAACCTTTCCGCAAATCGACGGAAAAATGACTGCGAGACAGGGAGTTCGTCAACATCGGCAAACAGCAAGACATACTCTTGAATATTCGCCTGTACGACAGGACTGTCTGGAGTTGCATGTTGCTCCGCTGCTTTCAACAACTGTTTAAGGTTTTTAAGCATTCTGGCGCTCCACATCTCCACACTGATCTTAGGTAGGTGAACTACTTCTAGGAAGGACATAACATCTTGCTGCATCTCCTGGACAATCTGTGGATCATTAAACATTTCCTCCAACTCATCTAATGCAGCCGTTTGTGCTGCCGAAAGCTTGCCTTCCAGCAACGAAGAGACGTTAACCCCTAACAAAAATATCTCTCGCCATTCAACTGGGAATTGTTCAGGAAAAACGGACGAAACCATTTTTTCCAAAATAAACTTTTCTCGTTCCAATGCATCTGTAGAAATGGATTCAATTAGCTCGTGCATATAGCTCAAAGAATCACTGCCACCCTTACTCTCCTTTGTTTGTTCCAAAATGGATTTCATGCTGGCAAGAGTACGCATTTGGATGTCCAAAGCTTCAATTTGCCATTCTATCGCCATATCAACAGGTATATCCCCAGCTAACATTCTCTTGATCTCATCAATCCCAAAGTTTAAATAGCGAAGGGTTAGGATCAGTTTTAACCGCCATATTTCCTCTGCCGTATACATACGATGACCTCCAGGAGTTATCTCAGCAGGTGAAAGCAGGCCGATCTCGTCATAATAACGAACAGTGGGTACAGAAGATCCTGTCATTTTCGCCACTTGTCCGATGAAGAACTTCACGTCCTTCGTTGTTCGATCAGTTTGTTGATTTTGTGTGGTGTCTAATCTGTTCCTCGCCTTTCCGTGCACGTTACAACACCTCCTAACCAATTATAAAACCTCTAGTAACTTGAGATTCAAGGGGCAATATGTCAACTGATGATCATGCGTTCACCGTAGTGTAATTTGAACATGAAAAAGCCTGGTGCTTGTTGTCACCTGGCTTCTTAAACTCGTAAGGTTTACATGATCGGACGGTTGAAGGTTATTCATAGAGATCTGTGCTTAGATATTTGAGCCCTGAATCATTAATCGTCAACACAATATCTGCTCCTTTTTCTTTCCCTTTCAAAAGATGTAAGGCAGCCGCAACATTTGCTCCTGAAGAAAATCCTGCGAATATTCCTTCTTTTCTTGCTAGTTCTCTTGTAACTTGTGTCGCTTCTTCATCTGTAACATGGATGTAGTCTGTAACCAAGTTTTTATCCAGAAGAGGTAAATCCATGGAATATCCCCCACCTTGGATCTTGTGATTGAGGTTAGTAGCAGCTTTACCAGAGTAGAACGGTGCGGTGTTTGGTTCAACTAAATAACACCGAATGTTGGGATTATACTTTTTTAACGTTTTTGCACAACCTGTAAAAGTGCCACCAGAACCTGCAAAATCAAGGAAAACGTCTACTTTTCCATTCGTTTGTTTCCAAATTTCTTCCCCCGTGTGAAATTCATGAGCATGAATATTGCCAATGTGATGAAATTGGTCTGCACGGAACGCATTTCTTTCTTTTGTTATTTGCTGCGCAACTTCTTCCACTTTAGCAAGATCTTCTCCAGAAACTTGCCCTATTGGAGAACCAGGCGCTTGGTCTACTAAAACAACTTCTGCTCCCAGTGCTTGCATCATCCTCGCTCTTTCCAGTGAATTTCCTTTTGACATGACAGCAACGAATTTATACCCTTTGACTCCGCAAACAATCGCAAGCCCTGTCCCTGTATTGCCACTCGTTAATTCCACCACAGTATCATTTGGATTTAGTATTCCAGCCTTCTCAGCCTCTTCAATGATCTGCAAGGCGATTCTATCCTTTTTGCTAAAGCCTGGATTTAAATATTCCAGTTTGGCGAAAATATTTCCATCGAGATTTTCTGTTAGCCTAGAAAGATGAACCATGGGAGTGTTACCAATCGCTTGATGAACGCCCGATAAAATCGTGTTCTCCATAGACATAGCGCCTCTTTTCGTATATTTTGGACTATATAGTGTCTGCTTCAAACTATATATAGCTCGATTGTAAAGTATAACGTACATGCGTGCAATATAGCGTCCGTACTCGATGGAGGGTATTTAATGGAAGAATTTCAGACAAATATTGGAGAGAACATAAAGCGTATTCGGAAAGAAAGAAACTTGAGCTTGGATAAAACTTCTGAAATAACAGGAGTTAGCAAAACAATGTTAGGACAAATTGAAAGAGGCAAGTCGGCTCCAACTATCACAACCCTTTGGAAAATTGCTAGCGGGTTGCGCTTATCCTTTTCTTCACTCGTTAGTCAATACAAGCCGAATGTTACGATCGTAAAAAAGAAGGAAGTAAATCCGATTATTGAAAATAACGGACAGTATCGTGTATATCCACTGGTACCGTACAATCCAGAACAACAGTTTGAGATCTTCTCGGTAATCCTTGAACCAGGATGCGAGCATATAGCAGAACCGCATTCAACAGGGGTTGAGGAATTCATTCTCGTAAATGAAGGCACGCTAGAGGTTGTTGTCAATGAACAAGTTTATATAGTTGAGCCAGAGGATACTCTTATTTTTAAAGCAGACAGGCCTCACATTTATCGAAACAACGGAGATCGTATCGTAAAGTGTTCCGTAGTCATTCACTACTCTAGTCAATGAAAACAAAGAGAAACCCCACTACATGTAGGGTTTCTCTTCCGTTAGGTCACTAGCATAATTGCTAGTCGTTAGCAGTGTTCCCCCATTGCTGTTTCCGCTCATGGAGAGAGCTCGCAATAATACGGTCCAGCAGCTGTGTAAAAGTCATACCTGCTGCAGCTGCACTCTTTGGAAACAGGCTGTTGGCAGTCATCCCCGGTAAGGTGTTCACTTCTAGCACGTAAGGCATATCTTCACACAAAATCATATCGACCCTTGCATAGACCTTGCACTGCAGCAGTCGGTAGCTGGCGAGCGCCGCCTCGCGTACACGCTGCTGAGTAACGGAAGGAAGCTCGATCACCTTCTCCTCCGCGCCGCCGTCCTCATATTTCGCTCGGTAGTCGAACCACTCTGAATGCGCGGAGCGAATGCCGATAATCGGTAGTACTTCGCCATCCAGAATTGCGCAGGTAAGCTCCGTCCCTTTCAAATAGGGCTCAATTAAGATTCCCTGATCCAAATGGCGGGCTTCCTGAACTGCTGACAGCAGCTCCTTCTCATTATGCACGAGCTGGACACCGATGCTGGATCCTCCCATGTTCGGCTTCACAATCACCGGGTAACTTAATTGCTCTACGGCCTGAGGATCATAAACGTCCTTCCAGTAAAGTCCTGCAGGCGTTTGAATGCCTGCCTCCTTCAGCAGCATTTTGGACAGTTGCTTATTCATACATAGGCTACTTGCCAGGACACCGCTTCCTGTATATGGAATACCCAGTGTCTCCAGCGCTCCCTGTACCGTGCCATCCTCACCATATTGGCCATGCAGCGCCAATAGCGCGAAATCGATGCCTTCCTGCTGAATCTGAGTGATTAAATCCGCTCGCTGCGAAACGACAATGGGAACTGCCTCATAACGAGTGCGATCCAAATGATTGATCATCTCTTGACCAGTCTTCAGAGAAACCTCACGCTCAGAAGAAATACCACCCATAATAACGCCTATCTTCATGATGACACCTCATTTTTCTCAAATGGTTGTGCGGCTTGTAATCGTTATGTCTCAAGAAAGCGACGCGCCTGTTTGCCGATGATCTGAATCCCCCGCTCGATATTTTCATCCGTTACTCGTGAAAAACCAAGTCGCAAGGTATTCGTCCCTGTTCCTTCTTGAATAAAAAATTTGTCCCCCGGTGTAAAAATGACACCGTGCTCTGTGCAAGCTTCTAGCAGTTGGCGTGTATTTACCGCTATCGGAAAGGTAAGAAACAAATGCAAGCCCCCGTCGCCAGACAGTTGCGCCTCGGGGAGATGTGCTTCACAGCATGCCTTCGTCAGCTCATATTTGCGCTTATATTCCATACGGGCCTTTTTTACATATTTATCGAAATTTCCATTCAGCAAATATTGATAGAGTATCGATTGATCGATGGTTGATGTATGAATGGTGCGTGCACGCTTAATGCTTTCCAGATTATCGATTAGTGCCTTGTCTCCGAGCACCCAACCCACTCGCAATCCAGGGAACAGCACTTTGGAGAAGCTACCAATATAGATGACTCCGTTCCCTTGACCTGCTGTCGCGATTAATGGCGCAACATGCGCTCCCGAGTAGCGCAGCTCCTCATTGAATCCATCCTCAATCACCGGAATCTGATAGCGCATCAGTAATTTCATAACGGCACTACGCTTCGCAGGCGACATGACAATACCTGTCGGATTGTGATAGGAAGGAGTCAAATAGGCCAGATCGAAGCTGTTTGTCTGCTTCTGCAATAAAGCATCAAGCTGCTCTACATCAATACCATCACTCTCCATCGGAATGCCGGTAATCTCAAATCCCTGCAGCTTTAAATTCTTGATCGCTGTATGATGAGTTGGATTTTCACAAATGGCTGCTCCACGGCGAGCAGAAGGGCGCAGTGCTGACAGTACTATGTCAAAACCTTCTGTAAACCCGCTTGTAATCAGCATATCCTTGCCGCTTAAATCGACGCCCTTATTCTCCATATAACGCATCAAGTAATCGATTAGTGGCTTGTAGCCCTTGGCATACCCGTAATTGAGCAGCACTTGCCCTTCGATTGCCATCCGATCCATAAAGGCTCGCCTTACATCCCCCAGATCAAACAACTGCTCATCCGGCGCGATGCTTGTGAACGAAATAGTTCCTTTTTTGGCGCGAATGCCCTGCTTCATCATGTCCAGCTCTGCAGCGGATACAGCATATTCGTTCATTCGAGCCTTCCAGTCGATCTGCCAGGAGTCGGAGCCGTCAGCTCCTCCTTTATCCGCAGCCAAATGGCCCTCCATAGCGGTAACATAGCTGCCTTTGCCGGGAATCGCATACGCAAATCCGTCATCCGCTAGGCCTTCATAGGCTGCAATCACTGTATTGCGGCTCACCTTTAGTAGACTGCTCATTTCTCGTGTGGAGGGCAGCTTTTGATCCGCCTGAAGCGCGCCTTTGATTATTAAACGTTTGACGTATTCTTTCACTTGTATCGCGACTGGACGGTCACCAACAAGCTTGAAATCCTGGAACATCCTTCATCGCCCCCGTCTATAATGATGGCATGGGAGACGAGAGAAAAAAAGAACCACCGCACTGGATTTTTCATCCTTCGGTGGTTCCTCTTTTGCGATCATTTTTTAGTAGGCCGATAGAATTCTTCACCAGATGCTATCTGCTTTATGGGTGTTTTGTGCCATCACAATATATTTGTCCAATTGCTGGCTTACATCCAAAACTGCGTCACTAGTAAGACCATGTGTTCCTGCCAATTCAATCATTTGTTGTCGTAGTTGTTCGATGCTTGTTTCTAAATCTAAGTGATGGCGACTTGCTTCTATTCCCGCGCCCCAGATCGTGCACTTACTTTTCGGGGCACCTTCTAATTCTCTTTTCGGGGATGTTCCTAGGTGCACAGGGACGTCCCTTTCTAATGAACTGGCGAGAGCTTTTATGTTAAGCACCTCCTGTTTTTACAAATTATTACATTAACAAGTATAAATGAATATGCAAGAATTCAACAACTAAGAAAAAATTGAATAGAAAAAAACATCCTATCGAAAGGATGTTTTTTCTGTAATGGATGAATCCATTCGCTCGTAAGCGTTCGCTATTCCTTTTTGCCAATCAACAATTCCACGTCTTCGATTTCCTTCGGGATCTGCGGTGAGAGCACCTCGCAGCCGTCTTCTGTTACTAACACATTATCTTCAATCCGAATCCCAATCGCTTCTTCCTCTATGTACAGACCAGGTTCAATCGTGATCACCATACCAGGTTGCAAAGCAGCACTGTAATCCGAGACATCGTGCGTATCCAGTCCAAGGTGATGAGCCACGGAATGATAGTAGTATTTGGGGAGCTCACTGCTTTCTTCGATGAGGCCGAGGCGCAGCAAGCCGTCTGTCAGGACTTGTTTCGTGACATCATTGAGTTGTGTGAGTGTGATACCAGGCTTGACTGCTTCGATGGTCTTGATTTCTGCTTCGAGCACGAGTTGATAGATCGCTTTCTGACGTTCTGTAAAGCGACCATTCACGGGAAACGTTCGCGAAATATCAGCCGAATAGTAGTTCGATGTTGCACCGAGGTCAAGGAGGACCAAGTCACCATCTTCCGCACGCTGATTATTCGCTTCATAGTGCAAGACAGTAGCATTGATTCCGCTAGCGATAATAGGTAAATAAGGCAGCTCGCGAACACCATGCGACTTCAACGTGAAATCATAGTGCGCCTCTAGCTCATATTCCATGCTTCCAGGACGTGCATGCGACCACATGCGCCGGATTGCTTCATCTGTGATCGCAATCGCACGTCTGATTTCTTCGATCTCTGCCGGACTTTTCACCATACGCAGTTCTTTCAGCCATGGGCCCGCATCGTGAATCTGCAGGGTCCGGTATTTCTTCTGTGCGTCTTCGGCAAAAGTCTCTGCAGGAGTCTGCTCGTCGCTCCACAGATAGCGATACAAGTCGAGATAGAGCGAGTACTTGCCTTCACAGCGCCTCATAAAGGTTCCAAATGACTCCAGCCACTCATCGAGATAGTCAAAGTGTTCGATACCAGACTGCTCTTTCGCCTCTTGATCTGATAAGACGGCCCCTGTCCATTTCGCTTCCAGCTCATTTGGGCGCTGAAGAAATAACGTTTCGGTCACGATGCCAGCGCGTTTCGTGATCATGAGAATGAGATTGCTTCGCGCAATACCGGTTAGATAATAGAAGTTGCGGTTCGGTGAAAACGGATATTTATCGTCATTGCTGCGTGTCTTGACAACCCCTGAAAATAGGACAAGTGCGCTGTGATCAGGCATTTTTTCCGCGAGTCTTTGACGGCGATTGATAAACTCTTTTGAATCCATAGTTATTGTCATTTGTAGTAGACCCCTTCATTCGTGAATTTCTTCATCGCTTGATCCAGCATAGGAAAGGCGCTCTTATCCTTTCTTCTATATTTTAGGATACTTTCATCATTTGGGAAACGAGTTTCGCAATAAACCTATTATTGCGTTCATAAAACAAAGAGCAGATGCTTTAGGCAATCTGCTCTTTGTTCTAGTAAATGACGACCGCATTTTATTAATCGTTACTCTGCCACTCTTTTCGCCCAACGCAGGTCCGGTGTCCCGGTTACACTGAAGCGGATGCCTTCGACCTTTTTGCTGTTGAGGTAGTTTTCGTTATTGAAATAAACCGGGATGACGGGCATGTCCTGCATCAAAATGGTTTCAGCGTCGTGCAGAAGCTTCATGCGTGCTTCCTCGTTTTGCTCAACCTTTGCTTTTTCGATCAGCTCGTCAAACTTCGGATTGGCCCAGTTGGTGAAGTTGCGGGAGCTTTTCCCTGTATACAGCTCCAGCATCGCGAGCGGATCGAGGTAATCGCCGCCCCAACCCATGCGGGCAATCTGGAAGTTTTTCTGCTTGAACGTATCGATGTACGTTTTCCATTCTTGATTTTCCAGCTTCACTTGCACACCTAAGTTTTGCTTGAACATTTCTTGTAGCGCTTCGGCGATCTTCTTATGGTTTTCCGCGGTGCTGTATTTCAGTGTAATTGGCGGAAGCTCTGTCCAGCCTTCTTCCTTCAAGCCTTCAGCCAGGAGCTGCTTCGCCTTAGCCGGATCAAACTGATAGTAAGGCGCTACTTCTTCTCGGAAGTCCTTGCCGGAAGGAGTTTTTACCCCAAATGGAGTATAACCGTACGCCGGGAGCTGGCCTCCCTTGGTCACGTTTTTCGTCAGGATGTCCCGATCGATCGCGTAGGAAAAGGCCTGACGAATTTTCGCATTAGTGAATGGCTTTTCCTCTACGTTGAACGTGTACGTATAAATGCTGTAGTCCGGGAATGATTTGTACTCTTCTTTTTCTTTTTCTTGCTCAATTACGTCGATCGGCAGGGAGTCAATCAGGTCGAGCGCTCCTGTTTTGAACATCTGGTAGTAGGTAGTTGCTTCGTTGACCATCTTGAAGTGGACGGTTTCCATCGTTACCTTTTCTTTCTCCCAGTAGCTCTGACTTTTGGCGATTGTCAGTTGACTGTTGTGTTCCCAGCTCTCCACGGTGTACGGGCCATTGGTCACGATGCCTTTCGCTTCGGCCGCCCAGTTTTTGTCTGCATCCACGACTTTTTTGTTCACCGGCAAATAGGCGCGACTCATCATGATTTTCGGGAAATAGGTGATCGGGTCTTTCAATCCAACGATGAGTGTGCGGTCATCCTTTGCCTTAATCTGAACGTCATCCACGCTACCTTTGCCCGTGTTGTATGCCTCCGCGCCTTGTATGTAGTAGAGTGCGGATGGTTCATAGGCGGCAGTCTGCGGATTCAGCACGCGTTTCCATGAGTATTCGTAGTCATGCGCCGTCAACGGATCGCCGTTCGACCATTTCATCTCGGGGCGCAGGGTAAACGTGTAGGTTTTTCCGTCCGGGGAGACTTCCACCTTTTCTGTTGCCCCTTCGCTGATGTCTCCATTTTGGCTGTATCGGTACAATCCTTCGTACAGATGGTCAATCACCCAGTACGAGGTGGTATCGGAAGCGAATGCCGGGTCTAAAGTGTACGGTTCGCCCCGCAGGTTAGCGGTAATGACTTGTTTGACGGCTGCTCCCGTCTGTTGATCGGAAGACGTAGCCGGTTTATCGCTGCCGCACGCAGAAAGCGCAGGTACAGCGAGCGCCAGCAATGCGGCAAAAGCGAGCAATCCCTTTTTCATTATGATTTCCTCCTTGTTCTCCTCTGTCTACTGTACAAGATGGCAAGCGATCCAGTGTCCGTCCCTCACCTCCTTCCAATCCGGCGCTGTTTCGGCGCAAACGCCTTGGGCAACCGGACATCTGGTGCGAAACGGGCAACCGCTTGGCGGATGAATCGGGCTGGGCGGTTCTCCGGTCAGTACAATCTGCTCCCGCTCTTCGCGCTGGGCAGGATGGGAGATCGGCATGGCCGAGATCAACGCCTGCGTGTACGGATGTATCGGCGTGGCAAACAACTCCTCGCTCGGGGCAAGCTCCATCATCTGCCCCAGATACATCACACCAATCCGGTCGCTGATGTGCTTCACCATCGACAGGTCATGGGCGATAAACAAATAGGTGATGGACCGCTCTGCCTGGAGATCGGCTAAAAGATTGACGATTTGCGCCTGAATGGACACATCTAGTGCGGAGATGGACTCGTCTGCCACGATAAAGCTGGGCTCCACCGCAAGCGCACGGGCGATTCCGATCCGTTGTCGCTGACCGCCGCTGAATTCATGCGGAAAGCGTTTTGCGTGGCTTGGTTGCAATCCTACTAGCTCCAGCAGCCGATAGATGCGTTCTTCTCGCTCTTTTCCTTTTGCCAAACCATAGGAGTCGATTCCTTCGGCGATGATGTCGCCCACCCGTAAACGCGGATTGAGTGAGGCCTGCGGATCCTGGAAGATCAGCTGCATGTGGCGGTTTGCTTCCCATCGCTCACGTCTATCCATCGTGGCGATGTCTTTGCCTTGAAACAGAATGCGACCCGCAGTAGCCGGGTACAGGCCCACGATCGTCCTGCCCAGCGTAGACTTGCCGCAGCCGCTTTCCCCAACGATTCCGAGCGTCTCCCCTCGCCTGATTTCAAAAGAGACTCGGTCAACAGCTCTAACCCGTTGGCCTCCGCCAATCTCAAACGATTTAGCGAGATTCTCCACCCCTACAATGTTGTCAACCATGTGTCTCCCTCCCTGCTACCATCCACGCTTCTGCTCTTTTGGGCACGCGGGTCGTTCAGCCAGCAGCTCGCCTCATGCTGATTAAAAAACGAATTCGATTGCGGCATATGCTCTACGCAAATTTCCATGGCAAATCGGCAACGTGTAGCGAACGGGCAACCGGCAGGCGGACGAAACAGATCCGGTGGTGTCCCTTCGATGGGGATCAGCCGCTCTTTTTTACCTGCATCGAGACGTGGCACAGACTGCAACAGTCCTTGTGTGTATGGGTGGCGCGGGTTGTCAAATATTTCTCCAACTGGGCCGCTCTCCACCACTACGCCTGCGTACATTACCGCGACATGATCGGCCACCTCTGCGACGACGCCCAAATCGTGTGTGATCAAAATGACCGAAGTGTTCAACTGCTCTTGCAACTCTTTCATCAGACGAAGGATCTGCGCCTGAATGGTCACGTCGAGCGCTGTCGTCGGCTCGTCGGCGATAACCAACTGCGGTTGGCAGGCAAGCGCCATGGCGATTCCGACACGCTGCCGCATACCTCCGCTTAGCTCATGCGGATATTGTTCAAATCGCCTCGCCGCCTCCGAAATGCCTACCCTCTCCAGCAGTTTCAACGCCTCTTCCTTTGCTTCCGTCTTCGTCTGCTTAAGATGTTTGATTAGCCCTTCCGCAATCTGCTGACCGATTTTCATCGTGGGGTTCAGTGAGGTCATCGGGTCTTGAAAGATCATACCGATCTGCGAGCCACGAACCTGCTGCCATTCCAGCTTCGTCAGCCCCGTCAGTTCACGCCTACGAAACCGAATGCTACCGCCTTTTACCTGACCGGATCGCGGAGGAATCATCCCCATCAATGCCCGAGCGGTCACACTTTTTCCACAGCCGCTTTCCCCGACAATTGCCAACGTCTCCCCCTCCTTTACAGAAAAGGAAACCCCTCTTACTGCCTGCACCTCTCCGCCGTACGTGCGAAAGGAGACGCGCAGCTGATCTACTTCCAACAATGGCTTCACGATGTACTCCCCCTCATTTCCTAATCCGCGGGTCCAGTGCGTCCTGCAAACCATCCCCGAGCGCGTTGCACGCGAACATGGTAAGGGAAATCATGAATCCCGGAAAAAACAGCCGCCACCACTGTCCGCTCAGCATAACCGCTAGCGCGTCGTTGGCCATGGTTCCCCAGCTGGCGGTTGGCGCTTGCACACCCAGCCCAAGAAAGCTGAGAAACGATTCGGCAAAAATCGCATGCGGTATCGTAAAGGTCAGGTTGACGATGATGACGCCGATCGTATTTGGCAGCAGATGTTTGATGATAATTTTGGCATGAGAGGTACCCAACTTTTCTGCAGCCAGCACAAACTCCTGACGCTTGATCTGCATGATTTGTCCTCTGACCAGGCGGGCCATTCCGACCCAACCAGTTAGTGAAAGGGCAATAATAATCGTTGTGAGACCAGGCTCCAGAACCACCATCAGTAGAATTACCACCAGCAGATACGGAATGCTGTACAGAATTTCAGCCAATCGCATCAGGATGTTGTCCACACGGTCGCCCAGCTTGTTCCTCCCTGCCATGTAACCGGAAATCCCGCCGACGCATACACCGATCACTAGGTCGATAGCAGCTGCCGCCACACCAATAAACAAAGAGATTTGACCGCCTACCCAGGTACGTGCCCACATGTCCCGACCCAAGTCATCTGTTCCAAACCAATGCTCGCCCGACAACGGCAGATTACCCTTCGTCAATGACTGTTCATGCGGGCTGTGGGGAACGAGAATCGGACCGATGATCGAGAGGGTTACCACTGCCATGAGCAGGAAGAACCCAAGCATTGCCAGCTTGTTGCGGCATACCCGCTGCAATACCTCCTGCCAATACCCAAGACTGGGACGTTCCCGAATTTCTTCGGATAGCCTGTTTCGGTCTACTGGTCGAAACAGGCTATCCAGTTGTGTTGCCTGATTGGCCATAACGCTACTTCCCTCCACTCGTCAATCTGATGCGCGGGTCAATCACCCGATACAGTAGGTCGATGATGTACAAAGTAAAAATGAGCACAAAGCTGTAAAACACTGTCGTTCCCAAAATAACGGGATAATCGCGGTTAAAAATACTTTCCACGAAGTATTTGCCGAGCCCGGGAATGGCGAAAATCTTTTCCACCACAAAGGTTCCCGTCATCAGGTTGGCAAACAGCGGACCGATAAAGGTAAGAACCGGCAGGATGGCATTGCGCATCCCGTGTCTAACGACAATAGAAAAGGTGCCAAGCCCTTTCGCCTCCGCCGTGCTTATGTATTCCTGTTGCCAAACCTCAAGCATGCTGGCTCGTACGAAACGGGCGATAATGGCGAGCGGACCGATAGCGAGCGCAAGCGTTGGAAGTATCGAATGCTCCCAGCTCCCCCACGCAGCAACGGGAAGAAGCTCCCATTTGACCGCCATGTACTTGATCAAAAGTGGCGCCAGAATAAAACTGGGGACGGAGATCCCAATGATGGCTGCAAACATAGACAAGAAATCCAAGGTTCGATTGTGATAGAGTGCCGCTACGATTCCCAGTGTGATTCCACCTGCCAGTGCGACAATAAAGGACTGGAGTCCCAGAACAGCCGATGCGGGGAATCCCTCTGCAATCAGCGTGTTCACATCCCTCGTCTTGGACTGGATAGAGGGCCCCAAGTCAAATTGCAGCAATCCTTTCAGATAGAGCAGGTACTGTACCGTGATTGGCTGATCCAGGTTGTACTCCGCCCGCATGTTCTTTACCACTTCTTCTGGAAGCATTTTGGCGTCAGACGCGAACGGGTCACCCGGAATCAGGTGCATGGTCACAAACGTTACCGTGACAATAATCCAAAGGGTAACGATCATGAGAAAGCCACGCTTGACCGCATAATGAAGCACGTTGTTTCCTCCTTCACATAATACAAAGTAAAAAGATATGAATACTATGAATTATAAATATAGAAAACCCCTCTCCGAAAAGAAGAGGGGCAATTACACGGTTCCCACCTTCTCATCTCGCAGAATAACTCCGCAGGAATTGGCACCGTAAGGTCAATCAGACCAAGGTTGCCGGGTTTCATCGGGCCAGTCCCTCCACCACTCTAGATAAGAATGTTCTATGAAATTTAATTTCATCGTAAAATTCTTTTTTATCTTATCATTTTACTCGGATATGTCAATCCTGTTCCATAACAATTGATTTTTCTTTATTTTATTTATGAAAAAAGTAAATCTTCACACACGTATGAATATGAGGATATCAGCCCAGATCTTAATCGTGGTGGCTAGGATCAACAAGGCCAGAATGGTTTGGAGAACCCGTGTATCCAAACGTTTGCTGACCTTCGTACCGAGCGGCGCTGCCATGATACTGGCGATTACCATGATCACGGATGGCCACAGTAATATGTCGCCCGCCATCCATTTCCCTGCAGTCGAACCGATGGAAGAAAGAAAGGTAATGGCAAGAGATGAAGCAATCGTAACTCTTGTCGGGATCTTGAGAATGATCAACATGATGGGAACCAAAATAAAAGCGCCAGCTGCCCCGACAATTCCGGAAGCGCCTCCGACAATCAAAGCGGATAATACGGCTGTTGGTTTATGAAAGATAACCTCGTACTGTTCACGTTCGTCCATTCGCTTTTTTGGCAGGAACATCAAGATTACAGCAATAGTGGCCAGGATGGCGTAAACGATATTGATGGCTTCTGCCGAGAGATATTTTCCTCCATACCCTCCAAGCAAGCTTCCTACGATAATGGCACTTCCCATGTACCGAACGAGCTGGTAATGAATAAGCTTATCTTTTCGCAGAGTCCAAACAGCAGCTAGGGTGGCAAAAAATACTTGGATTGCACTTATTCCGGATACTTCGTGAGCTGTGTAAGCAACGAATCCAAGGGCGGGCGGAATGTACAGAAGCATCGGATACTTGATGATGGAGCCCCCGATTCCGACGAGACCAGAAATAAATGATCCCGCGAAACCGATAACAAACAGTGTGATCACAAGGTCGATAGTCATACGCTCACCCTTTGCAACACCTCGATTCGTTTTACCCTCGTTCTACGACTGCCAAGCCGTCTTTTTGCCATTTCAAGATTCCGCCGCTCAAATTCATGACATCCTTGAATCCATTTGCCTGAAGAATGCTTGCGCCAATAGCGGATCGGGCACCGGAACGGCACTGTACGAGAAGAGGCTTATCGTGAGGAATCTCATCCAGCCGCATGGCGAGCGTACCGAGCATGATGTGCTGTGCATCCGGAATGTGTCCTTCCTTCCACTCAGTCAGATTACGTACATCTACTACGTGAACCTCTCCCTTTCCCACCCGTTCTGCAATCTCCAACGGTGTTACCTCTTCGATTGTCTCGAGCGAAGACACTTCACTTTCCATCAGCTTGCCGCTGTCGATAAAGCCTGTAACATGATCAATCCCTACGGAATGTAAGGCTAGCAAAATCTCGTCCAGCTGATCTGGTGTGGCCAGAATATGTACCGGACGATTGTAATCAACGATCCAGCCCGCCCAGTTGGCGAATGACTTGTTAAAAGGAATGTGAAGTGTTCCCTCCAGATGCCCCTTCGCAAAATTCTGGAAAGGACGCGTATCGATAATCTGTCCGTTTTCCAGCGATTCCTTTACCTGTTCAAACGAGTTGAACTCTTGAACAACAGGGAGTTCGTTGAGCAAGGCAGGACCTTCCTTATTCACTCGTTTCATCACTGCAAAATACGTTGGTGGCTCTGGTTGTCCATCCAGGAGTGCCTTGACGAATTCCTCTTCACTGGAGTGTGCCATCGCCCAGTTAAAGAGCTTTTCATAACCGACGGTAGAAGACGGCACGGCCCCCAGTGCTTTGCCGCAAGCACTTCCTGCGCCATGAGCTGGCCATACCTGCATATAATCCGGCAGTTGCTTGAATTTTTGGAGGGACTGGAACATGGCTCTTGCACCTGACTCGGACGTACCCTTCATTCCCGCTGCTTTTTCGAGCAAGTCCGGTCTGCCGATATCGCCGACAAAGACAAAATCTCCCGTAAAGATCCCGATGGGGCGATCTGCATTCCCTCCGAGGTCTGTCAAAAGGAAGGAGATGCTTTCGGGTGTATGGCCAGGCGTATGCATAACTTCAAATAGCAAGTTCCCGATAAAAAAGCGATCCCCATCGTGGACAAGCTGATGGTTCAAACCTTCCAAGTATTGATATTTCCAATCTTCATCGCCCTCATTGGATAAAAACAGCTTCGCCTGATAGGCTGCGCCCAGTTCCCTGGCACCAGAGACAAAATCAGCGTGAATGTGGGTTTCCG
Organism: Brevibacillus sp. NPDC058079; assembly: GCF_042885155.1. Classification (NCBI taxonomy): domain Bacteria; kingdom Bacillati; phylum Bacillota; class Bacilli; order Caryophanales; family Paenibacillaceae; genus Brevibacillus; species Brevibacillus sp. NPDC058079. The sequence goes on along the minus strand of NZ_JBHVSO010000001.1, from coordinate 880,733 downwards.
TTGCGGCTACAATGGTAACCCCCTCTGCTTTGGCGACTTGAAAATAAGGAGCCAGATTGCGGGCGGGATCGATTACAATCGCCTCCCCGGTTTTTTGGCAGCCGACCAGATAAGATGCATGGGCCAGTTTTTCATCATAAAAGTAACGCAACAACATGATACATTCCTCCTTTAACACGTCTGTTATTTGTTTGATTTTTCCGCGAGTACTTCGAGCAGCGATTGGGTAAAGCGAAGTGTCTTTTGGACGGTGGGATCTTTCATGAGCTTGTAAAGCGTGAACACGGAAACGGGTTCGCTATTATGTTCGGCTCGTACTTTTGCTTCCTGGAAGACAGCCACTCCATGCTCCACTTTTGCGGACACAGGAGCGATGTACGCCTTCATACCGTTTAGCAAGTATTGTTGCGATTGCTTATCCTCTCCAAGGCTTTCCAAAAAATCAGCAGCTTGTTCGAGAACGCTGACATATTTAACGAGCTTTGGCATCTTATCAAGCAAAGTAAACAGGGCATCTACCGATTCTTTTTCCACAAAGAAACGGGACAGATGACCATCTACGCGCTCAAACAAATACCGTAGTGATTCCTGATCGCGTAAGATCGATGTGGCTACTTCAAGTCCCTCTTCGACTGCAAGGACGGTATCTTTTATCTTCGGGAGCTTTCGGATCAATATGGTGATTGCTTCCTGAACTTCTGGATCAGACAAATCCTCTAAAAACATGTCAGAGCTTCTCTGTACCTTCCTGGCGTTCGAAATGTTGCTCTCCTCCTCTCTTTCAAGACTGCCTTACATCAATCCTTTAAGCATGCCATTCCAATAAAGGATGGGAAGCAGTTCTCTTTTCATCAAGTACATACTGAATCTCTCTTCAGATTGGTCAAAAGGAAAGGTTTCACACGGCGTCAGGTTGTAATCAAATTCGGCTAGTACTAGTTTGTTGTACCCCGTTACGAGTGGGCAGGATGTATAACCGTCATACTTGGCAACCAATGGATTACCATTGATCAGCGCGAGGAGGTTTTTCTCGACGACAGGCGCCTGTTTGCGAATAGCAGCTCCGGTTTTCGACGTGGGAAGATTCGTGCAATCGCCTATGCCGAAAATAGTGGGAAATCTTTTGTGCGCAAGCGTAAACGGATCGACATCGACCCAGCCTCCTGTGTCTGCCAATGCGCTGTTTGCAATGAAATCAGGCGCTTTCATGGGAGGGGTCACATGAAGCATGTCATACTTCCATACTATCTGCTCTTTCGTGTCCAGATTCTCGAATACCGCTTCTTTGGAATCCGCTCGCACTTCCATTAGATTATGCTTGTATCTGGTTTCGATGTTCTTGCGACGAATGACGTTATTGAGGGTATTGGCATACGTGGGAACGTCAAAAATACTTCCCTTCGCCGATGCAAAAATGATCTCTGACTGGTTGCGAACATGTAACTTACGAAAGTAATCATCAGCCAGATACATGATTTTCTGAGGGGCTCCACCGCACTTTACGGGTGAATTCGGGTGAGTAAAAATGGCAGTGCCGCCTTTAAAGCTCCGGATCGCTTCCCATGTACTTTCTACTGTTTGGTAAGCGTAGTTGCTGCAAACGCCGTTCTTGCCGACGGCATCCCTCAGGCCCTTTACCCCCTCCCAATCTATTTGCAAACCAGCAGCAACAACGAGGTAGTCATAGGAAAAGATGGTTCCTTGCTTCGTACTGAGCGTGTGTTGTTCCGGCTGAAACATGGTGACCGCATCGCAAATCCAGTCGACGCCTGCGGGAATCAGAGAGGAGAGGTCGCGCTCGGATTCCTCCTTTTTCGCGGCACCACCTCCGACTAATGTCCACAAAGGCTGATAATAATGCTTGGACGCGGGATCGATGATGGCGACTTGTCCCTTGAGCCTTTTGGAAGCCCGGACGATACGGGTAGCAACAGAGATACCGGCTGAGCCTGCTCCCACGATGACAACCGTATAATGAACTTGTTTTGCCATAGTTCCTCCTTCGACGACGATATGGTTTCCAATCGTACGATGATGGTTCATGAGGTGTAGTCTCTCTATTCAGTTTATTCCTCTGTTATTTTTTCCATATAGGGGAAGTCCCCTACTTTTTGATCTATGCGATTAAAATGCCAGATCGAGATATCTATTTTTAATGGCGTATTGGATCAATTGATGCTTGGAATCCAGTCCTAGTTTCTGCATGATATTCGTTTTGTGGTTCTCCACGGTTTTGACGCTGATCAACAGCTTATCTGCCATTTCCTTATTCGTATAGCCAAGCACAATGAGTCTGACAAGCTCCTTTTCACGTAGCGTTAAAACAGAAGGCATCGTTTTGGCATCCGATTTCAGCCATAGATTGATGATCTCTTGCGATACGGAAGTCTTGTAAAAGCGCTTACCTCTGTAGACTTCCGCAATGGCTTGAAACAGCAACTCGCCATGGCTGTTTTTTAAAATGTACCCATGAGCTCCGACGGTAATAGCCTTCTGGACAAAAATCTCCTCGTCATGCATGGTCAATATGACAATTTTCACGAAAGGATTCGACTTGCGAATCTCATTGCTCGCTGTAAACCCATCCAGCCCATTGGGCAATGACAAATCCATCAGCACTACATCGGGTTCCAGCTGATTCGCTTTAAGGATAGCATCGTTGCCTGTATGGCTCTCTCCGACAATTTTTATTTGAGAGTAACTTTCGAGAAGCACACGCAATCCCTTCCGAATCATCGTGTGATCATCAACCAAAAGCACTCGTATCACTCTGCTCTCCCTCCTTCTCCCACTACCGTTACCTTGATCGATGTACCTTCGTGGAGCACGGATTGAATATGAAGAATTCCCTCCATCTGATCCACTCGCTCTTCCATATGTTTGAGACCCAGACCGACCTGAACCTGATCGCGAACAAATCCGATTCCGTTGTCCTGAATCAGCAAAGTCAGTTGGTCCTCTTCGTTGTACAAGATGACTTCAATGAGTGTCGCCTTCGCGTATTTTAGTGCATTATGTAAGGCTTCTTGGATGACACGGTACAGATTAATTTCCAAGATTGGCTGAAAATGATCGCTGACATTGCTGTAAGAAAAGGTAATGGAAACATCCTGATGTGCTTTGTTCAAGCTAGAAACAAGATGCCGAACCGTAGGAATCAGCCCCAGTTGATCGAGACTATGCGGACGTAGCTGAAGTGAATAGAGCTTGACGTCTTGTATCGCTTTTTCCAGCTCATTCACGATCTCTTGCATGAATTCCCGGAATTGTCCTTCTTGGTTGAGACGCGTTTGAATCGCTTGAATGCCAACCGAAACGGAATACAAGGACTGTCCTACGCCGTCGTGCAGCTCCTGGGCCAGACGCTTATGTTCGTTTTCCTGAGCTTCTAGCGTTTTTTGCAGCACCTGCTTGGAGATTCTGACCTCCTCTTCTTTTTTCTTGACCGTCATATCTTTCAAGACCAGAAGTACATCCTGCATGTTTTGTTCACCATTTTCATAGATGACAGCCGTGCTCATTTCCATGTCAACGTACCGTCCTTCATACGTGGGCATCGCAGAAAGAAAATAGGGAACCTCCCGTTTGGCGAGCAAATAACATCGTTCTTCTCCCTCTTCCAGCTCTCTGCTCTGGCAGTAGGAGCAGAACGGCACCTTTTCTCCTCGCTTCCAACCGGTCATTTTTTCTGCGGATGGATTCATCACCATAATTTTTCGTTCCTGATCCATGAGAATAATCCCGTCCTGCAAGTGGTCGAAGATTTGCTTCAGATAACCGTTATCCATCACCTTCCCTTCATCTCCATAGCATTCAAAATAAGTTGGACTTTGATCCATCATTGGTCCTCCAAGCTACAAGTTTTGTTTTTATCTAATCGTAAGAGACAGAGGGAGTGTTTCAAATAGGTACCTTCCCCTATCTTAGTGGGTTTCTGACACAATACGAATGCCAGATGGATGATTGAAGGTTCGCTTGATAACGAATAAAGCGTAAAAATAATGCCTTGACTTAACAAAGTAGAACAGGTAATCTTTACCCGCACCACAAACGGGATTTTATAATGCAGAAAGGTTGTATTGACTTCATGGAGTTATCTCACACTACTACCAAGAAACAGACCAAAAAGGAAAAGTCTTCTATCTCTTTGCTCTCTCTTACAGTGGGCTCTTTTTGCATTGGGATGACGGAATTTGTCATTATGGGTCTACTGCCGAATGTTGCAGAGGATTTAGATGTTAGTATCTCTTCTGCGGGTCAACTCATTACCATGTATGCTCTAGGGGTAGCCATCGGTGCACCGATACTAACAATCCTCACCCACCGAATTCCCCAAAAGAAGCTACTCTGTCTACTAATGGTTCTATTTATTCTCGGGAACGGAATCTCTGTTTTTGCTCCCAACTACGAAATACTGATGGGGGCACGCCTGATCACCGCTTTGACACACGGGACATTCTTTGGAGTTGGGGCTGTTGTAGCCTCTAGTCTTGTAAGTCCTGACAAACGTGCCGCAGCCGTTTCCATTATGATGGCCGGCCTGACGATCGCCAATATTATTGGTGTACCTTTGGGGACTTTCATCGGTCAACACATGGGGTGGCGAGCCTCATTTGGCACTATAGCAATCATGGGAGTAATAGCACTGATCGGAATACTCGTTTTCGTCCCAAACATGCGGCAAAAAAACACCGGAAGTATCACTGGGCAAATTACCGCTCTTCTCAAGCCCAAGCTCCTTCTGTACCTCCTGATCGGAGCACTGGGCAATGCGGGCCTATTCACCGTATTTACGTATATTGCGCCTCTGTTGACGCAAATTACCGGTTTTGCTGAGTATCATGTAACGTGGATTCTTGTCCTCTTTGGCTGTGGAGTGACCATCGGCAATATCGTGGGCGGAAAGCTTGCGGATTGGAAGCTGATGCCATCCATACTTGGACTTTACTTTACTATTTGCATCATTCTCACGCTCTTTACGCTTACCCTGTACAGTCCAATAGCTGCCGTATTGACCATTTTTCTATGGGGCGCTGCTTCTTTCGCTGTATTTCCAGGGCTGCAAGTGCGTGTGATGAATCTCGCACAGAATGCGCCAGCGCTTGCTTCTACCTCCAGTCATTCTGCCGGAAATCTAGGAAATGCAGCTGGTGCTTTCATTGGCGGATGGGTTATTACTCATCTTCATATTACCTCTCTCCCATGGGTCGGCGCTGTGCTCGTAGCACTGGGTCTGATTTTAGGAATCGCATCCTATATGGCTGAACGCAAGCAGCAACAAAGTGAAAAAGGGTACTCAATTTGAGCACCCTTTTTCTTTTGCGCTGTTTAAGCCGTTCCGTACGGTTTTGCCAGGATTCGCTCCCACATCGGAATAAACTGCTTGATCAGCGGTCCGCTCGCAAGGGCCGTCACAAAGGTTCCCACAGAAACGGGTCCACCAAGCAACAAGCCCAACACCATGACCGTGCACTCTATACCGATCCTAACTTTACCGATGCCCCATCCCATTCGTTCATGCAGAGCTAACATAAAACTATCACGTGGACCGGCTCCCAATCGCGGTGAAATATACATACCCGTGCCGACCGTATAGATGAGCAATCCGACAACGAACAAAATGGCTCGTTCTATAACGGTTTTTCCTGTAGGAATCCAGTTCAGCCACATGAATAAGTCAATAAACAGCCCGAAGAAAAACATGTTTAAAAACATACCCACGTTAGGCCGGATCTTGCCAATGATGTAGGAAGCGAGAATGATCATGGCTCCCACGATTTGCGACCATATGCCGATGGTCAGTCCAAATGTTTTCTGTAATCCGATATGCAATGTATCCCACGGCGCAACACCTAAATGCGCCTCAATCATCATGCCAATGCCAAACGCCATAACCGCCAGTCCGATCATAAACACACTGTATCGAACTGCAAGCGGATGAAGCTGTAACTTCCTCCACATGATTTTCTCCCCCTCTAATAATTCTGGCTTTTTCAGCACACGTAGGTGGGGATTTGGTGAATGTTACCTTACTGCCAACGATTTGAGTATTCATTAGGATCACCTTCCTATTTCGAAATGGGCAACATGATTTCCACGATGGTACCCTTGTTAACCTCACTTGAGATGGTGATGGTGCCTTGATGGTCTTTGATTATTTTATTGCTGATAAGTAAACCTAAGCCTGTTCCTTTCTCTTTCGTGGTATAAAAAGGTTCACCAAGCCTAGGCAGCAGCTCTTGGGAAATGCCACAACCATTATCGGTAAAACGAATCAGCACTTGGTTATTATGAAGGCATGTGGTTTCTATGCTGATTTCGCCATTCGCCGTGATAGCATCCAGGGAATTCTTCAATATATTGATAAAGACTTGTTTTACTTGATTTTCTTCTCCTTTAATCGCTATCGGTATATGGCTGAATATGGTGTTGATCGAAATGTTGTTGAGATTCGCTTCTGATTCGAGAAACTTTACCACACTTTCAATGAGAGGGTGTAAAAGAATCCGCTTCACATTCAGAGTTTGCGGTTTGGCCAATACAAGCAGCTCACTCACGATAAAGTTGATGCGATCTAGCTCGGACAACATAATGTCTGTAAAAATGACGCCTTCCGATAGCGTTGGCCGCAAGTACTGGATAAAGCCTTTCAATGACGTAAGAGGATTCCTTATTTCATGCGCGATACTTGCAGCCAATTCACCGATTACGGACAGCTTCTCTGTTCTGCGGAGAAGTTCTTCGTTCTGCTTCCTCTCCGTAATATCACGTGTAACGTTGATAAAGTATTGACTTTCGCCATCCGAGCTGAAAAAAGGCATTCCTTTTGATTCGAGGTAGATCCATTTCTCGTTTTCCACTTTGTATCGATACTCACATGTAATAGGTATATCGAATTGAAGCATAGTGGAAAATCGCTCAAAGACGAGTGATGCATCTTCTGGATGAATGTTTTCAATGATAATTTGGTTCGTACCTAATTTCTTCAGATGTGAAGGTGAACCATACGATACGTGACCGTTCTTATCAATCACGGATATGAAGTCTGCTGTGTGTTCGGCAATGAATCGATACTGTTCCTCGCTCTTGCGCAAAGCTTCTTCAGACTGTTTTCGCTCGGTGATACTGCGTGAAACGAATAGAAAGCTATCAACCTCTTTGTTCTCAGACATGATCGGAACACAACGCGACTCCCAGTACACCCACGATCCATTTTTATGGCGTATTCTGATCTCCATTTGTACATTTTGGGGATTCGTGGAGAGTAAGGAACGCAGGTCTTTCACGATTTTCACATCATCGGGGTGAATGAGATCAAAACTATTCGTTTGCAGAAATTCATCCGGTGTGTATCCCAAATGGTGTTCGATAGAAGGAGATACAAAAAGGTTATTCATGTGTACATCATGTTGACAAATAACATCGCTTGTATTTTCTACGAGGATACGGTACTTTGCCTCGCTTGTCACGAGAGCCTCTTCCGCCATTTTGCGGTCCGTAATATCTCTTGCGATGACGGAAGTGCCTATGATCGTTCCTTCTGTATCTCTTATAGGGGAAGCTGTTAGACCAACCTGCACGATCTGGCCATTTTTTCGTTGACGCACGGTCTCATAGCCCGTAATATTTTTCCCTTCATATTTAACCTCGTGGAAAATTTCCTTTGTCTCGTCAATAAGATCTTCAGGTACGAGACAGTACGGGTCATTCCGGAGGTCTTGATACGTCCAACCATAGATTTTTTCAAAAGCACTATTCACAAAAAGTATTTTACCCTGCATGTCCCTAACTGAAATCGCGTCCGTAGTCGTTTCAACAAGTGACTGAAGCAGCTCTTTCATGTTGAACTGTTCTTGTCTAAGGTCGATTCTCTGAGCTTCTTTATCCATAGGTTTATACCTTCCTTAAACGAAGATTGTGAATAATGATAATATTCTATGCTTGTTGAAAATATCCTTGGGAAAATATCTATCCCACTAAAAAAATCCCGCCCCTTAAAAGGAGCGGCATAACTTCCCCTATCTTTTTAGTCGCTCCCTCAATGTCTGGCACCATTTCCTATCGACTCGATTCTTATTGAGTGCTTTGCTCAGAAGCCATGGCACTGGCTTTCGTCTCATGAACGGTGCCAAATGGATGATGAGGTGGCGCGTAGATGGAATATACTTTTAGCGGCGTATTACCCGTATTGATAACATTATGCCATTTGCCCGCGGGGACCATGATGGCATCGTTATCATTTACTCTTTGTTCAAAATCTAAATGATCTTGTCGATCCCCCATCCGAACAAGTCCTTGGCCTTCTTCCACTCGGATGAATTGATCCGTATCCGGATGATTTTCTAAACCGATGTCGTCTCCAACATTTATACTCATTAGCGTCACCTGCAAGTGCTTCCCTGTCCATAATGCCGTACGGAATGTGTTGTTTTGCTTTGTAGCTTGCTCAATATTCACGACAAATGGCTTTGGTCCATAATCTCTCAATTCGATGGTATTCTGATCACGATTCCAGTATCGATTTCCATTCGCATGGCTCCAGCTGTAATAATGAGGACTCCACCCATAGTGAAAATGGTTGTTATTCCATCCGGCAAACATGGGATAATGCCATTGATTATTGTAATAGTAATAGTTGTTGTACATCTCAATCTCCTCTCCAGTAAAAGGCTTTACCCTTTAGCCTATGTGGTTACCTAATGACAGGTAACTCCCTGAAGAGCCAATTCTCTGAACTGAGTTGAGTTGCGTTGTGCAATTAGGGTTGATTTTTTACCCCCCACAAGCACATTGCCTCCAAAATCGGCAGTAAAGACTGACCTTGAGCTGTTAACGAATACTCTACTTTTGGCGGGATTTGAGGATATTCCACTCTCTGGACGATGCCGTCTTGTTCGAGGTCGCTTAAATGCAAGCTAAGCATCTTATGCGTAATTCCTGGGATATTCCTTTTCAAATCACCATACCGTAAAACTTCGTTGCTTTTTAATTGATACATGATTTTCATTTTCCATTTCCCACCAATGATTGATAGCGTATAGTCAAAAGGCGTTAGCTTCTTGGTTGCTGAAATTTCAGAAGTCATTGATGTCACTCTCCCATTTGTTAGTCGCTCACAAAATTGTGCGTACTAGCTTTCTATCTCTTTCTCTCTATACTGAAGAGGATTGCTGCGTAAATCAATCAGTCGGGAGAGATAAATGATGTCAGATCGCGATACCATCACTTTTCATACTAACGAAATCAGTGAATTCCATATGTATAAACTCATGATCGGATCGGTAGTACCAAGACCGATCGCATGGGTCTCAACGATAAGCAAGGGTGGAGTTTTGAATTTGGCTCCGTTCAGTTTTTTTACGATCGCTTCTCGACAGCCTCCCACCCTCATGATTTCAATCGGTCCCGGGGTAGAAGAGCGTAAAGGAACTGAAAAAGATACCCTTACAAATATCCGGGAGGCAAAGGAATTTGTCATCAATATGGTTTCTCGTCCATTAGGCGAAGCGATGATTCGCTCAGCTGCCAACGTAGATGCAGGTATAAATGAATTTGAGCTTGCCGGCGTTACACCGCGTCCTGGTACTCGTGTACAGGTTCCAGCAGTGAGACAAGCCCCGATCGCCTTTGAATTAAGCCTGAATCAAATCATCCCTCTTGGAAGCGATCATGTGGTATTGGGTACAGTGGAATGCGTCCATATCGATCCGGCTGCGTACGCAGGAGATTTCAAGCTCGCCATTGAATCGTGGGAGCCACTTGCCAGTTTAGCCGGTGATTTTGCTACGATTAGTCGACCTTTTACCTTTGAACGCTAGGAAGAGCGCTTGCGCCATAGACAAGCCAGATCAAACAGTGAAGAGACGGCAATCCCAGCACTATACCTCACGAGATCTTCCACCAAAAAGCCTTTTCCCAATACCAACGCTCCAAGAGTTGTCCCCCGGATCTGATTGATCCAAACCGCCTGGTACAACTGGCTGAACTCGATTGCAAAGCAAATCGCGATGCTGCACCACAGCGCGAAAAAATCTTCTTATGCGTAAAGCAAGCACGAAAACCGAAGTAGATCATGGAGGCCCATAAGCCATCGCCAAAATGCTCTGCTACAAAGATTGGCAGATGGTCGGTGAACGCTCTTGACCCCAAGCCCAACTCTATAGCAGCGAAAACGGCTACGACATAGGCAAATCGAGCGTTCGTGTATGGTGCGGACCATAAACTTGTCCAAATCTCTAGGCCCTTTTGATATTTCTTCAAAATAAAACCACCAAACCCACATCGGTCGTAGCCTGATAGTGAAAGAGCAGTTCATTGATCATCCCTGTTGTAATCAATGGTTGATCCGCTAACAAAATCATAAGGGCTGCCGCGTGCATCGCTTGTGCAGCCACTACGCCGCAACGCAGCGGGTACGATTGCCCCAAGTGCGCTTCCGAGCAGTGAAATACCGCCCAACTCCGATGAATGGGCTCCTGATAAAATGTACGATCGATCCAATCTGCCGTACCGTCGCCAGATACGATTCGACATAATCCAATTTGGAGTGTAAAGCCGCTGCCAACGTATAACTTCCCAAATGCATAGAGCCCAATGGAATGCAAAAAGAATCGCATTGAACGTTGTCGATGCGATATGGCCCCGTACAATCGGAGGCTCCGGCTAGGCTCATGACCGCACCCCGATCGGAATACGCACCGCCGTCATACAAATGCAATATTTCGGCGGCCATTAGTTTTCCATCTCGGGTACAGCCTAGCTTAATTTTGGCATCCAGTCCGATATGTACTGGGGAAGAGATCATATCCACTTCCCGGGAGTTACAACACTTGTTGTCCGTATTAATGAAATGCTGTAGCTATGATTGGTTGCCTGTCAGCCTTTCGCGCGTATCAATTTCTATGCCGGATAATCGTTTGGTAAAGGTCGCTCGCCAATTGGAGGACAGCTCCTCTACTTCCAACAGCTTTTTCATGCCGTCGATATTCTCTTTTTCTTGATGCATGATTCGGTTTGCATAGGAGACCGTTATCGCTTTTGGATGACATGAGAGTCTTATCAATCCATCCGTATAAGATACAAGCCCTTCTTTTAGCACGCGAAAATAAAAGCCAGTATAGCCGGTCTCTTGGACCTTAACCAACATTTCAGGCACACCGTAACGCACGGATAATTTATAACAAGGCTGTCTCGGTTGACTGACCTGTACGATCGCTCCCCCTAGCTGAAAGGTATCGCCGATGCATACGTCCGTCTCAACTAATCCCCGAATCGTCAGATTTTCTCCGAAGGCACCGATTGCCAGCTCTCTCTGTAATTCAGCTTCCCAGAATGGGTAGTGTTCATACGGATAGACGCATACGGCCTTCTCCTTGCCCCCATGGTGGACCAGATCTGCCTGTCCATCTCCCTCGAAATTCAAAAAGGATAGATATAGAGCTTTTGTTGCAGGGCTTTTGAAAATGCCGGTAGAAACCTCTTTGTTTTGATACTGTACTTGTTTGGGTTTACCTACATTCAGTGAAATGATTTCGATATCCACAAGCGATCACCTCATTCTTTTATCCATACAAATCCATAATGGTTTGTTCTATAATGATAGGAAAAACCTATTGTTCGATCATAAATCGCCGGAGGGATAGTCGTTGGAGCTCAAGCAATTAGAATACTTTATGGCACTGTGCCAAGAGTTGAATTTTACTCGCGCAGCGGAGAAATTGGGCATTGCGCAGCCTTCACTCAGTCAGCAAATCCGCCTGCTTGAGCATGAAATCGGTATGCCCTTGTTTGATCGCGTCGGCAAACGAACGGTTATGACGGAAGCAGGAAAAACATTGCTTCACCATAGCTATAATGTGTTTCATGAGTTGTCACAGGCACGTGCAGCGATTAGTGAGCTGCAAGGCTTAAGCAGAGGCGCATTAAAAATTGGCGTACTGCTGACAGTTGTCAATTACTTGCTCCCGCCTACTGTTATCGAGTTTCACCAGCGTTATCCGAAGGTTGAATTGTCTATTTTTGGGTTGAGAACCGGTGATATTTATGAAGGACTTCTGAAAAACGAACTCGATCTCGGCATTGTTTTTTTGCCTATGGAGCATGACGATCTAGAAACCATTCCGCTCTATACAGAAAATCTGGCCCTAGGCGTACCTGTGGATCTTCCGATCGCAAAGGAACCGTTTGTTTCGCTTGCGATTTTGAAAGAAACCCCCTCCATTTTATTGCCCAACACGTACTTTTTGCGTCAGTTGATTGATGAAAAGTGTCAGGAGCTGGGCTTCGCGCCTCAGCCTGTTTTGGAGATGACCACAATGGAATCGATTACGAATATGGTCGGGCAAGGTGTTGGTGTCACGGTACTTTCGAAAGGCTACCTCGACTATATCGATGATAAACGGATTCGAACGATTCCGATCCAACAGCCCACTATCACGGCGCAAATCGGTATCGTTTACCGGAAAAACAAGTATTTGTGTGCAGCAAGCCGAGTCTTTATGGAGCAGTTAATTGCCACGGTAAAACGCGATGATGTTCGATGATGCGAGAGTCAAGATCAGTTTATGACGAGGCAAATCATTGTTCAATAGCAGCGTTGTTATCATTTCGATAGGTATTGCCTATCATTATTTAGTTATTCCCAGTGGAAATATGCTCGGGGCATTCTTTCAAGGATGCTTCATGCGTGAGGTACTTTTCCATGAACGCGCAATAATGAGGTGTATGGGAATCACCTGTATTCGGCCGAAAATGAATGCAGCCTAGACAGGGCTCCGCTACAACGAGATGACCACGTCTTTGCATCGCTGTTATCACGGAGCCGAGCCCGATCTCGAAATCTTCCAGTATCTCATGTGGAATAGAATGAAGGGCTTCCTCCAGTGTATGCCCCCATTTTTCAAGATTCGATGCAGCTTCTTCCCCTTTTGCAGTCAGTTGAAGCAGCGTCACTCGTCGATCTTCTTTTTTAGGTACTTTCGTCATGTGTCCTTTCGTTACGAGTCCATTGATGATCTTAACAGCTGTCACATGCGTCGTTCCGATTGCTTTGGCAAAGTTACCAATGGAAGCCACGTCTCTTCTCGTATACAAAGCGAACAGTAACGCCTGAATTTGTACGGGTGACAGTCCCTGTTCATCACTCTCTGCCTGGGTCACCTTTTTAATCGCTTGGGACATTCGAAATAGAGCCATCATGATACGAGCTGAGCGATTTTCCTTACGTTGTTGAGGATCAAACATCATGATCGTATCTTACCTTCCCTGTTCCATTCTTCTATCCATTGTAAATGGAAACATGGTCGTGTAAAAGCATAGGAAAAAGGAGGCGCCTCAAAAGCACCTCCTTTTCTCATTTAGCCGTTTTTCACATCTTCCAAGCTTGCACCAAAGTTAATGTGGTAGACGTTCCCGCCAATCACGAGAGCAGGAACTGATTGAATACCAGCCTTCTCTGCTTCCTCAAGGCGATTCCGCTCTGTACCAAGGTGGACAATTTCAATATCGATTTTTGTTTGATCCAGGTAATCAAGGACGACTTGCTCCGCATCTACACATACTGGGCAACCTGCATGATAAAAAATGGCTTTTAACATTTGAAATCAGCTCCTATCGATTTTATGTAGCATTGCTACGTATTTGATTATAGGAGCGACCATCTTTCGAAACAATTACAAATTCCCTATGATTATCATAGGGAATCACAATGAGAAACGAAGGTTCTGGAATGAACGCCTGTTCCAACCTGTTTCGAGCAAAAATGCGAACAGAGCCCCATCGTTATTCATTCGTGTCGTTAATCCATTCCCGCTTTTTTCAACAAAACATGAACGATCAAGCCTCTTTCCGCGGAAGGAGCAATGGAGATGCTTCCTTCGTGATCCGCAACAATCGCTTGGGCGATGGCCAGACCGATCCCGCTACCTCCCCTTTTTCGTGTACGGGATTTGTCCACACGATAAAATCGCTTAAAAAGGTGGGGAATCTCTTTTGCTTGAATACCGATCCCTGTATCCTCTACCACAATGTGCACGGTCTCTTCATCCCCATATGCTCGTACCTTCACTTGTCCTTCATCTGTGTATTTCCGTGCATTGTCCAAAAGGATGTCCAATAACTGTCGAATCCGCTCTCGATCCATCAAAAGGACAAGAGCTTCCTCCCATTCAAAAAGCAGCTTAATTTGTGGAGGAAAAATCGGTACCCACGCTTGCTTTACTTCAAGGAGCAGAGGGGTTAATGGCTGCACGACTTTCGTTGAGCCTAGTTGTGAGGTATGCTGCAATTTGGCTAGCGCCAACAGGTCATCAATCAGTTTGAAAAGTCGTTTACACTCCTGTTGAACAGCTGCGAGTGCTTCGTCCCTTACTTCTGGCTTGTGCTGCCCCCATCTTTGCAGAAGACTTACATACCCTTCAATAATCGAGAGTGGTGTTCGCAACTCGTGAGATGCATCTGTGACGAATCGCTGCTGATAGACCATTGCTTCTTCCATACGATCTAACAACAGATTAAAGGCATGGATCAGCTCGTAGATTTCAGTCTCTACGTGATGATGGTGAATACGTTGGGAGAGCCGTTGAGGGAAAATGGAATGGATTTGCTGGATAAGATGATCGAGAGGCTTAAGTCCCCAGTTACTCAACCAATAGCCTCCAATTGCCGAAAGTAGCAAAGTAAAAAAGGAAGAGAGAAAAAGAATCGTCAGCAAGATGGAAAAATACCATTCAAGCGCTTCTGTCGTAGTAGAAATTTGCACAAACAAAAGCTCGGATGTGAACGGCAGCTGCACTGGTTCTTTAGCGACCAAGGTCCTTTCATAATAGTCTTCTGGCTCTTTTGTCCAATTGGCTCCCTGTATCGAAGCGATTTCCTTGCCGTTTTGGTCGCTAATGTTTATGAATTGATTGACGTCAGCGTAATTGATTAACAAACGCGTCAAATAGGTAATCGTCAGCGATGCTTCTTCGGTGATTTCCGTTTTCAAATCGGCTGCGATGGCCGTTGCTTTCTGATTAAGCAATTTTTGCTCATGTTGATGGACGAGATTAGAGGTGCTGAAAAAAATAAATATGGACAAAAAGAGAAGCAAGACCAGCATGCCGGAGCTAAAAAACAGCGTGAGTCTCCATTTGAGCGAGTATCTGCGATGTGTAAGCACTGCGTTCTCCTTTTAATCTCGTAGTGTATATCCAATTCCTCGCACGGTATGAATCAGTTTGACGGTTGGATCACTTTCAATCTTGTTCCGTAAATATCGGATATACACATCCACGATGTTGGTATTCCCCATAAAGTCAAAACCCCAAACGGCTGTGAGAATTTGTTCTCGCGAGACCGCTTGCTCTTTGTTTTGAACCAGATAATAAAGCAAATCAAATTCGCGTGGTGTCAACATGATCTCCTCTTCATCGAGGAACACTCGCCGCGCGTTGGGCTGGATACGCAATCGGCCAACCACTATCTCCTGGTTCGCTTTTGATTCCCGCTGACGCAATAAGGCACGAATCCGGGCAAATAACTCCTCGATGGCAAACGGCTTCGCCAAGTAGTCATTGGCTCCACTGTCTAATCCCGTCACGATATCCGGAACCTCTCCACGAGCCGTGATCATGATAATGGGGACATCTTTGGTTTCCCGAATTCGTCGGCATAATTCTATCCCCGATAATTCGGGCAGCATGACATCCAGGAGGATGAGGTCGTACTCAATCGTTAGTGCCTTTTCTAATCCGCAAAGCCCGTCGTATTCAATATCCGTCGAAAATCCTTCATTCTCCAACTCCAATTGTAAGTATCTTGCCAAGTTATGCTCATCTTCCACGAGTAGCAAATAGCCTTTTCCATCTGGTGTAGGCATGTATATCATCTCCGTTTGAATATCTTACCAACAGTTTTCTCAGGAAACTCTCATGAAATTCTACCGGGAATCTTAGTTTTGTTCTGTACGATAAGAGCGTGGATGAGAAACACACATCAAGATCAACCATTCAGAAGGAGGAACATCATGACAAAGCGAAACTGGAAAGGTACAACTACTACGGTCGTAGCTATTCTAATGGGGACTTCTCTTCTCATGAACGGACAAGCCTATGCGGCTTCTGAGACAAGCCTCACCTCCACAACTACACTTAATCAAGATAAACAGCAGAATCAACAGGCTGAAAATGAGCAATTGGATCAAATGCTGCAAGATGGTACGAATATCGACCTGACAGCCAATGAGGAAAGTACTACTGTTAGTAATCAGAATAAACAGTCAGATAGTAGCACTGCTTCCTCTTCCGACATTGCCGATCAGGTCATTTCAGAAGGATTGAAGTATAAAGGCGTACCTTATAAATTTGGTTCGAGCAAAAAAACAACGCGTACATTTGATTGCTCTTCCTTTACACAGCGAGTGTTTAAAGAGGTCGGAGTGAATCTGCCTCGAGACTCACGTCAACAGTCCAAAGTCGGTCAAAAAGTCTCGAAGAATCAGCTGCAAAAAGGAGATCTCGTTTTCTTCCGCAGCTATGGCAGCTCTTCTTCTCGCATTACCCATGTTGCCATCTACGCTGGAGACAATAAGCTACTGCATACGTACGGTAAGCCGGGAGTTACGACAACCAAATTCAAAGGGACTTCCTGGGAAAAACGTTTTGAGCTTGGAAGACGTGTGATTTAATCATCTTCTTGGGCGCAACAAAAAAAGGCTGCTGAGTGCTTCAGCAGCCTTTTTCGCACGCTGTGCAAAAGAATGACCAAACTACAAAAACTCTGTCACAATGACACCACCCTGATTGTCGCCAGAAATCACATACTTCCCATTGGTAGGCACTTGAATCATGATGCTAGTCGCCACTGGATAATAATAAATTTTGTAGTCTCCACCATTTATCGTCCCTGACACTGCCTTTTTCTCTCGCAAGTAATTCACGTACTCCTCCAAGGATAATTGACGCTCTCGCATAATGGCGCTGTGCGGCAAACCTACAAATCGGTAATGCATAGGATTGTAAGGAACGCCAGTGCTTGTGACCTTTTCCCTCGGATAGCGCAAAATGAACCCGTATTTCCAAGCGTTTTCTTGTAGCCATTTCCCTTCTGGGGATTGGTCGATTTTCATTTGTGTGGATGTAACGTCCACGGCTGTACCCAGATGATGTTCGTTAAAACAATCTGGCAATGTATCGTGGGCATGTCCCTTCTCTTCAGCCAGTTTTCCCGGTTTTTCCAAACTTCGATAGCCGCTCTTGATCATAAAATGATTGACGTTGTCACTGCTTGCTGCATGGACCATCTCGTTGAACGCCTCCGCTGCGTTCTCAGACAATTCAATGGAATTGTCTTGCAAGCGATAACCCTCCACTAAATAATTATGCGAAGACAAATGAATCACATCGGATGGCACCGCCTCTGAATGGATCGGATCGTTCTTGTTGACCAGTAACAGATCGCCCTGATAAATCTGATCTTGTTCAACGCGAATTTCTTTGTATTTCGGGAAAGCTGTAGCATCCGGCTGTTTTTGCCATACATCCTCTACGATCGGTCGCAAGAATGGATAACCCAGTAGCAATAAAAGAATACCTAGTAAGAGAAATCGCTTTTTCATTTCCATTTCCTCCATGGTTCGAACACACGTTGTTCTTTTTCAATCTGATGATAATAGGTAATGTTAAATGAAATAGTAATCAAAAGATAAAATTTTCTTTAAATCATTTAATTGTAAACAAATAGAAAAAACAACCGGTCTCACGTGGAGGACCGATTGTTTTTTCTATGAAGTATTGGGATAGGCACCTATTCGTGATGGACAGTAAGCAGCTCACGAATCGGTGTACGCATCTTCGGTCGCGGGACTTTGTTGTCGTTGAAATAACCGAGATGTAATGTGCCCACAACTCTCTCTCCTTGCTTAACACCAACGGCTTGCAGAAACTTCGGATGCCAATTGTAATCGTTCGTCTTCCAGACTACTCCGACCTTTCTCTCCCAAGCTAGCAGCTGCAAATTTTGTATGAACGCTGCTGCCGCCGAGAAAGCATCTTCGAACTGTTTTTGGCGCGGATCTGCTTCGATGACAATCAAAAGATGTGCTTGCATGAGCTCGCAATATTGATGCATCATCTTTTCGCCCCACTTTTCAACCTCTTCCTTGGAGTAAGCCAGCATGACCGCCTCAGCAAACGTTCGGCGCCCTTCTTCCATAAACAAGATAAACCGCCAAGGCTCTTTTGCGGAGTGAAACGGTGCCCAAGCCGCGTCTTGCAATAATTCGACGACCGTTTCTTCCGTCATAGGCTCCCCGTTAAAATCCCGGATCGTCCTGCGATTCCGGATCGTTGCTGTCATATCCGATACGGTTTCCTGACTCATGAGTCCAACACTCCTCTGCTTGTTTTCAAGCCACTTATTTCACTAGTGCATTTAACACATCGTCGACCTTGCGATTGTAAGCAATAGGTCCAAACGTCATCCAGTGATCTGGCGCCACATTGTAAACGTGGCCAGAACGAACAGCTGGAAGTGACTTCCAAATGCTGGTCGAGAATATCTCCTCAGCAAGCTCTTTCCCACCGTCATCAACTACGACAAACAAATGATCGACATCAAGCTTTGGCAGCACCTCAGCGGAAATGGTTGCATGCCCAGCATTATCGCCCCAGGCAAGCTCTTTCACTAAAGCTGGAGGCTCGAGCCCAAGATCTTGATAGAGTACCGACCCAGCGTAGCCTTGTGGGCCACCGTATAATCGAATTTCTTTATTGCTGCGTACGCGGACTAACGCTACGGTTTGTTTCCCGACCGCTTTTTCAAGCTTTTGTTTTCCTTCAGTGATTTTTTGTTCATAGTCCGTCAGCACTTTCTCCGCAGTTTCACGCTTGCCGACTAAGTCCCCGACCTTGCGCAACGTATTTCGCCAATCATTGGCTGCCTCTGCCTCGAATACATAAGTAGGGGCGATCTTGGCGTATTTTGCATAATTGTCATTTTGCGCATAATTGGGAAGACCAAGTAATATCAGATCCGGCTCCATCTCCAAGATCGCTTCGAAATTCATCGCACTCGTATCAAGCTTCGGAAGATCTCCGATGTTCTCATGCAAATATTTCAAGGTGAAAGCGCCAATTGTGGTCTGCGCTGCAGGTTTAATCCCCAAGGAGACAAGAAAATCCTCCATATACAACCCGATAATTTGCTTCGGCTCTGCTGGCACTTCGATCTCACCAATCATGTGTGTGAACTTGCGTACCGTTGATGCGGATTGGGCGCTTGTGTCCGATGAGACAGTCGGCTCCGTGGTGGCTATGTTGCCGGAACCACCTCCGCAACCAGCAAGTAAAACGGACAGAACGAAACCAAAGCTGAACAACCATCTTTTCGATTGGCTCTGCATATAAATCCCCCTGTTGTTGATAGTGATTCTCATTAACAAAGAGAATTTTAGCATGCCATCAATAGAAGTGACATGCTGAAATGTTCGATGTTTTTTACACTTTTGTACGGTATGTTCCCTCACTTGTCAATACTGCCAGTACGTTATCAATTTTTGCGCAATGCGCATGCAGGCCGTACGTCATCCATATGTCCGACCTCACTTCATACACGTTTCCTTCGCGTACGGCGGGAACGCTTTTCCACTGTTCACTGCTCGTCATTTTCCATGCCTCCTGCCTCCCAGCCTCGTCTACAACAATTAGCAAACGTTGTGCATCCAATTCGCTTAGCATGTCAAACGTAATTTTCTTCATCCATTCGGAAGAACCCCAGATGAGGTCACGTACAAGCGTCGGTGGGCGTAAACCGAGGTCGCCATATAGTACAGACCCGGTATAGCCGTTTGGTCCTCCATACAGACGAATGTCACCATCTGCGTAGACACGAACCAATGCGACCGACCGATCTCCAAGCGAATGTTTGAGGATACTTCTCGCTACTTCAGCCTTCTGATTATATTCATGGATGGCTCGTTCAGCCTCGGATGCTTTGCCTAGTAATTTGCCGACAGTGCGCAGCGTTTGTCGCCAATCATCAACGGGGTTTTCAAACAGGTATGTGGGAGCAATGTTTGCCAACCGATCGAACCGTCCCTCCTCAGCAAATTGTGGAATCCCCAGCAAAATGATATCCGGTTTCTCCTGTTGAATGGCTTGAAAATCAGATTCATAGGGATCAAAATGTCGTACCTCACGCAAAAATGATCCCAGATAGCGTTGTTGAAATCCTCCAGAAGCGAATTGGACCAAAGGCTTGATCCCAAACACTTTCAAGTGATCCTCCACAAATAGTCCAATCACACGACTCGGCACTGTTTCCGTCATGCTAAATGCCTCAGGGTGCGACACTAGCAGCTTTTTACTAAGATTCTGGCTGATAAATTCTCTGGGGGAAATGCCTGTCATCTTCTTGAACTTGTTACTAAAATAAAACTCGCTGGCATATCCAACCCCCAGAGCGATATCGCGAATCCGCGCGTTTGATGTCAACAGCTTGTCCTTTGCTTTCTCGAGACGAATCTCAGACAAATATTCCATCGGGCTTTTACCCTTCACTTTGCGAAATACAGTCGAATAATGACTTGGGCTCATTCCGGCCTCTTTTGACAGCATTTCACGACTGAGAGGCTTGAAATAGTCTTGTTCCATTAGGCGGATCGTATGCTCTACCGCTTTCAGATTTTCGTTGCCCCGCCATCTTTCATTTGCTTCCCAGATTCGTTCCACCAAGGATAGTAACTGACAATGGGACGAAAATCGATCACGATCTCCTGGATTTTCATGCCGTTCACATAAGTTGCGGATCGCTTGTCCTAGTTCGCTCTCATTTAACTCTCCCGAAACGGGCAAGCCAAAAGGCTCTGTTACCACATGAACATTTTCAACCTCACGAACGGATGTTACTTTGTACCCGCTGAACTCAAGTTCAGAAACGGTCACTATTTCGCCTTCATCTGCCACCGTTTGTATGGTCATACCCGGCGGCTTAAGGAAGCATCGTCCAGGGAATAATCGGTATTCTTGTTCTCCTATACAGATAGAACCTTTCCCAGATTCGACAAACAAGAGAAGATGTGTATTCGATGTTTGGGTACCAAAATGAGAAGGCAGTGGTCCTTTGTAAGTTGATAGAAGTACGAAAGAAATCGTCACTGATTGATCTGTTCTCTCTTTGCTAGTACTACATATGCTATCGGGTGCATTGAACATAAGTAACCCCTCCTTTGATAACGATTATCATTATCTCAATATTATCATAGGATATGATTGCTCAAAAGCAGATAAAAGGAAAGATGAAACGTTGCTAATTGTTCTTCGTCAAATGGAGTGAAACTTCAAAAATTGACGAGGTGACTACCATGAATGTCAGACAAAATATGATGTCTCTTTCTATCATTGCTTTGTTAACCGTGTCATTCGCCCAACCAAGCTTTGCTGCAACGACTCCTTTTACGGACCTTGCCCAATCGGGAGCGAAAGATAAAATTCTTTCCTTACAGCAACAAGGTGTGATAAAAGGCGTAGATGATAGCCAATTTGCGCCTAACGAAACGATAACGGCTGCTCAAGGTGTACAACTGATTGTAAATGCCTTTGATTTGAGTCTGGCAGCGATCCGTTTTGTAAAGGCACCACAAGCTACTGACTTTTTTTCCAAAGCCGATAACAATGCTTGGTATGCAGAGAGTCTGATCATAGCGGCTGCGAACGGATTGGAGCTACCAGCTGATCTCGATCCGAACGCAGAATGGACCAAAGAGCAGTTCATTCACCAGCTAATGAGAGTCATGGAGACTAAGGGTAATCTGCCCATGATCAAACTAGTACCGGTAGAAATCCAAGATAATCATGAACTCACCGTGGATTACCAAGGCTCCATTCAACGAGCTTTGGCAAGAGATATTATCGAATTGGATAAGGAAAACAAGCTTCATCCGCAAAAGCCCATCACGCGTGAAGAAGCAGCCGAAATGATCTATAATGCCCTTGCGTATTTGAAAAGCCATAAGCCTCTGAACTAAAACGAAAAAAATGCAGCGATCCTCGTGATGAGGAGCTGCATTTTTGGTTTACTTAACCAGTAATCATTCGATTTACTTGCCCAGTTATCAACAACATCGCTTGCAGGACGGGCATCATGCTAACAAGATCAGGCGAATGGAAGCGTACCGTTCGTCCTTCGATGAGTTCAATTCCTGGCATCCAGCTGACTGCTGTGGCAAATTGTGATTTCGTAAACTCGACTTCTATCGTATTCTCTACTCTTTGTGCAAGCGGCTTAACTGTACTGCGATGGAGCAATGCCTCTTTTGCTTGCTGACGGATCAGCTCTCTCGCACGAACGGGATGCATCGCTTGCGACGAGAGGCCCGTTATCCCTGTTTTCACAGCGACCGTATAGACTCCAGGGATATCTTCTTCGACCTCTTTGGCCGTTTGGGAATCTCCGGTAACGAGTACGACAGGGACACCAAAGGCTCCGGCGATTGCTGCATTTAAACCTGCTTCGCCCACCTCTTTGCCATTTAAGATAAGCCGATGGATAGCGAGGCCAGACAATGTATGATTGAGTACCGCATCTCCTGTTCCCGCTTTTCCATGATAACCGATGAAAAATGCGGCATCGCAGCTACTGTCGATTCCCTGCATCATACAGAGAGGCTTGAAAAAGCCACGGATGACATCTGCCTGTGGATGCAATTCTTCCAGAATGATATTGTTCATCGGTCCATGAGACTCATTGACGATAATTTCGGTAGCTCCTGCTTCCAGTGCACCCTCAATCGCCGCATTTACATCTTGTGTCAGTAGTCTTCTCCCCGCTTCGTAATGTCTGCGACCGGGGATCACATCCTCCCATTCGCTTAGTCCAGAGATCCCTTCCATGTCCAACGAAATAAACACCTTCATGCGAAACTGCCTCCCTATCTTTGATTAGATTGCTTTCGACAATTGACGCGAACCAAACGCCAAGCGCTTGATCTCACCGTCTGGATGGCGAACAAAGCGGATGAGTGAATCGATGTTGTGGCGCGTGAACAAAAACGTATCTTCGCCAACGGAACGCAGTGGGAACGCATCACTACCTAAAACGAGTACGAGCTGTCTCTGTGCTTCATCGAATCTGATCTCTACTACGTCACCTTCTCCGGATTTATATCTACCGGGACATTGCTGCAAGTAAGCAAGCGGCACTTCACATTCGGAAAACGTGGCAAACTGCGTATCGAGCGGGCGACCGAACATGCTGTTTAACAAACCTAATGTCAGATTGGATATAGGGGCATCATCCATGTTGGTCAAAAGAATGCCAGTTACTCCCGTCTCTGGGACGATGAACATTTGCGCGGTCATCCCTTTTAAACCGCCGGTATGGGTAAGTAAGGTGTAATCTTCGGAAAATGGAAACACGCCGAGTCCGTAACCATAGCTGCGGCTCAAATCAATCCGGACATGAGGGGCAGTCATTTGTGAGGCGCTATCTCCCGAGACGATTCTCGCTCCATTTGAAAGCCCTAATGTCCGATAAACATCCGCATACCGAAGCATGTCACGTGCGGACGATTTGAGGAAGCCTGCTGCACGCATGGAGGGAGCATCCCACCAACCGGGGGCACGTACTACTTCACGAACTCCATCATTCATGCGCGGTGTGTACAACATGGTCGTATTGTCGTCCTCGCCTAATTCCTCCACATGAAAAACCGTGCGTTCCATGCCAAGTGGCTGTAAAATATGCTCTTGGACATAGGCTTCGTATGTTTTGCCGCTGACCCGCTCAATAATCGCTCCAAGCAAGCCAAAAGCTTCGTTCGAATAGCTGAATTCTGTCCCAGTAGGTCCCAACAATTCAAAGGGCAGCTTCTCTATATAGGCCATGAGGTCTTCGAAGGTATCGATTGGATGTTTACATTGCGCTTCAAAATGTTGGAGTAATTCTTTTGCTGTCGGATCGGCTTGTAAGCTGGGTAGCATTGCAGGAATGAGAGATGGGAGTGGTGGAAATCCGAGGGTATGTGTCATGAAATGATGAATGGTGATGCTCTTCGTTTGGGCTTCGCCCGGTGTCCGAAACTCAGGCAAATAGGTGATAACCGGATCATGAACGGAAAGCTTTCCTTCTTCCTGAAGCTGCATGATCGCCATGCATGTAAACGACTTCGTAATCGATCCGATCCCAAATACCGTATCCAGATCGATGGGAGCTTGCTTTTCGCGGTCCCGATAACCAAATGCTTTTTCATAAGTGAGTTCTCCGTCTTTGGCTACAGCAATGATCGCACCGGGAACTTGAAAATCATCCATCAGCCTTTGGACGTATGCTTCAAACGACGCTTCCCACTCATTCATCTTCATGTCATGCCTCCTTAGGTTCATTACTTCCAAACAGGAAAGCAATTTCAGTTTCGCTTCCGAAGTATACACTTCAAAAAAACGAGGATATGAAGTTCATGCACTAGTAGAATTATAAGCGGCAGATGAAAAAACAACAATAAATAATTCTGAAAATAAAAAATATTGATAACAAAGTACAGTCAAATAAAAAATGGCCCTTCGTCTTGTATGACGCCGGGCCCGGAAATGTCGCTGGTCACGTGTATTCCTTACGTAAACGACCTGCGATGATGTTCTTTTGGATTTCCGAGGTGCCTTCATAAATCTTGGTAATTCTGGCGTCCCTGTAATAACGCTCGATCGGGTATTCTTTGATGTATCCGATCCCCCCATGTATTTGTACCGCTTTATCTGCCACACGGTTATAGACTTCAGAGGCAAACAGTTTCACCATCGCGGCTTCTTTGATTACATTTTTGCCTTGATCAACGAGCGAAGCGACATGATACGTAAACGCTCGCAGTGTTTCGCAGTCCAGTGCTATTTCTGCCAAGTAGTGCTGGATAATTTGTTGTTCAAAAATCGGCTTGTCAAATTGGATGCGCTCCATTGCATATTTCATGGACATATCCAGTAGCTTTTGGCAAGAACCGAGGTTTCTGGCTGCCAATCCCGCCCGTCCATTCGCCAGGATTTTAAGAGCATTGGTATAGCCCATTCCCTCATGGCCAAGGACATTCTCTACAGGCACTTCACAATCTTCAAAGAATATCTCAGCCGAATGGGAGCCCCTTAAGCCCATCTTTTCTTCTATTTTTCCGATCTGGAAGCCTTGGAAATCTTTCTCGACTAAAAAGGACGTGATCCCTTTTGCTCCCTTGGAAGGATCGGTGACAGCCATGACCGTGAAAATACCAGCGATGGGCGCATTCGTGATGTAATGTTTGGAGCCATTCAAGATGAACTTGTCTGCTTTTCGTACAGCCCTTGTCTTTAAATTAGTCGCATTCGAACCTGCACTTGGTTCTGTTAAAGCAAAAGCCCCAATCATTTCACCGGTAGCCATGCGCGGCAAATATTTGCCTTTTTGCTCCTCCGTGCCCATCTCGACAATCCCTACAGAACCGATGCCATTATGGCAACCAATGACGGTCGTAAATCCATTGCTTGTTTTCCCTACTTCTTCAAAAATGGCGCATTTTCCAAACATATCAATACCCAGTCCGCCGTATTGTTCAGGGATGCTCAGTCCAAACAATCCCACTTCTTTGCACATATCCACGATTTGATCTGGTATATGATCTTCACGTTCAATTTGATCAGCGACTGGTTCGACCTTCTCGCTGATAAAACTCCGTACAGCTTTCCGCAGCTCTTCTATTTCACTGCTGAATGTAACGTTCATGTCATCCGCTCCCCTTCTTACTGTGACGTCGGTTTACTACTTCACTTCGTCTGGTATGCGATTCGTGTAGAGGGTATTCTCCTCCACAAAGTCGTACAGTTTTTGGGCCATGCAATCTTTCCTGCCGGATTCGATTTCTTCCACAATGTGGGCAATTAGTCCGACTGCCCTCGCCGCGACGGCAAATGATTTCACGACACTGTAGTGCAACCCCATATCCGACAGCACAGCTCCAATCGCGCCTGCCGCATTTAGTGTGATCCGTTTGCCTTTTTTCGTGCTGAATTGCTCGTGAATTTCTTTCATGATAGCCGTATGGTTTCCGGCAAACCCTAGCTCCTCTGCCAATGCAAACAATTTTTCTGAGCGTGGATCAACAGGTCTATGAATCGGATGTCCGAACCCTGGCATTTGCAGTCCTTTTTCTTCACGTTCCTCCAGGATTCGTTTGGCGATCTCTTTTCTGTCGCAATCAGCACCGTACTTTTGCAACGCCTCTTGAAGCATTTGAGCAACGTATTCCATGGCTCCTAGATAGACTGAACCAGCCCCCAACAATCCGGCTGCGACTGCAGCTTGCACAGCCTCCGGAGCTCCCAGATAGGTCAAGCGTGCGGAAATCGAGCTGGGTGTAAATCCATGTTCACATATGGCAACCATGCACGCATTCAGCATCTTTGATTCATTCTGGGTAGGCTTCCTATGTGCTGCTCCCAAAAATGCCATATCCGCTAACGTGATCTGTCCCATTAAATCTTCCGTCAAATCATAGCCATGAACATAAATCTTGTCTGATTTTGATACACCGATGTTTGTCTGGAATCCCATTCTCTTCCCTCGCTTTCGTATTCATAGAACTGGTTTACCTGCTTGATTTATTTACAAGCAATTACCGTGCCATCTTGCACATTTCCTCTCCCAACAATAAAACCGCCCTTGCTTGGCGGTTTCGTGTAAAGCATCATTTTTAGCCTGCTGATGTGGCCTCTGCGAACTGACTGTTGTATAAATCCGCATAAAAACCATCTTGCTCCATCAACTCGTCATGTGTTCCTTGTTCAATGATCGTTCCCTTGGTCATGACGAGGATCAAGTCTGCATTTCTGATCGTAGAAAGTCGATGTGCGATCACGAAGCTGGTACGCCCCTTCATCAGCTCATTCATCGCTTCCTGGATATGCACCTCGGTACGTGTATCAACGCTGCTTGTTGCTTCATCCAAAATCAGAATCGTAGGATCTGCCAAAATAGCACGAGCGATGGTCAACAGCTGTTTTTGCCCTTGGGAGATATTGGAGGCTTCTTCATTTAACACCGTCTTGTATCCATCTGGTAGCGTACGAATAAAGTGATCGGCGCGAGCTGCCTTCGCCGCGCGAATGATATCCGTATCAGAAGCGTCAGGATGTGCATAGGTCAAATTATCATGGATCGTTCCGTTAAACAGCCATGTATCTTGCAAGACCATGCCGAACAGGGAGCGAAGATCGCTTCGTTTCATGCGTGTAATATCGACGTCATCGATCAGAATCGCTCCGCCATTGAGCTCATAAAAGCGCATAAGCAAATTAATCATGGTCGTCTTACCCGCACCTGTTGGGCCCACGATCGCAATCTTTTGTCCAGGCTCTACTACGAGATTGATATCTTGCATCAGCAAATGCCCTTCTTTATAACCAAACTTGACATGCTGAAATTCCACTTTGCCTTTAGGCGCTGCGATCGTGACTGGCTCTTTGCTTTCAGGCACTTCCTCTTCTTCATCCAAAACCTCAAAGACCCGCTCCGCTGAAGCGATCGTCGACTGGATCAGGTTGGCGATGTTCGCCGTCTGCGCAATGGGCATCGTGAACTGACGAGTATATTGGATAAAGGCTTGGATATCCCCAATTTCAATGGAACCGTTCGTAGCGAGAATCCCGCCGACAATGCAGACGAGCACGTAGCCAATATTTCCGATGAAGCTCATTACCGGCATGATAATCCCTGATATAAATTGCGCTCTCCATCCGGCTTCATACAGCTTTGCGTTGATTTGATCAAATGTCTGCTGTGACTTTTTCTCGTATCCAAACGCCTTTACAACCTGGTGTCCCGTAAACATTTCTTCCACATGCCCATTCAATTCACCAAGCGAGCTCTGCTGTCCGATGAAATGCTTTTGAGACTTCGAGGCGATCTGTTTCGTAGCAATGGCACTGAGCGGCAACGTTAAAATCAGAATGAGAGTCAATAATGGGCTAATCGTCAGCATCATAATGATGACACCAACGATCGTCACGATGGAAGTGATGAGCTGTGTCAGACTTTGCTGGAGCGTGTTGCTGATATTATCAATGTCGTTCGTGACACGGCTCAAAATATCCCCATGCATTTTCGAATCAAAGTATTTCAGCGGCAGGCGGGACAATTTCTCATTTACCTGCTCACGCATGTCATAGACGATCTTCTGCGATACTCCGGCCATCACATATTGCTGCAAATAGCTGAACAGCGCACTGATGACATACAATCCGATCAAAAGGAGCAGGATATTTGCGATATACGCAAAGTCAAATACGATTTCCTTTGGCTGTCCCTGCATAAGACCAATCATGCCTGCGAAAAGACTCGTCGTCGCCTTCCCCATCAGTTTGGGACTAACAATAGCAAAGATCGTACTCAAAATGGCAGCCAGAAGAACAATGATTAGCTGTACACGGTGTGGCCGAAAGTAGCCAATCAAGCGCTTGAGTGTACCTTTAAAGTCCTTTGCTTTCGCACCTGGCATTGCCATTCCCATCGGACCACCCATGTGGCCGCCACCCTTTGGCGCTTGCTTACCCCCTCGCGGCTCACTCATGCGATCTCCTCCTCTGTCAGTTGGGATCGTACGATTTCCTGATAGACTTCGCAGTTTTTCATGAGTTCTTCATGTGTCCCCATACCCGCAATCGAGCCTTCATCCAACACGATAATCTGGTCTGCGTCCATCACGCTGCTAACCCGCTGAGCCACGATGATTAACGTGGATTGGTTCTTCTCGATCTCTTCTTTTAATGCGCCTCTCAATAACGCATCTGTTTTGAAATCCAACGCAGAAAAACTGTCATCAAACATGTAGATGGCCGGTTGACGGACAATTGCCCGCGCAATCGATAACCGTTGTTTTTGTCCACCGGACACGTTCGTACCGCCTTGGGAAATGTGTGCCTCGTATTCGCCCTTCATACTCGCAATAAAATCGCTTGCCTGCGCAATTTTGACGGCATTCTCGATTTCGGCATCCGTCGCGTCTTCTTTACCGAAGCGAATATTGGCAGAGATCGAGCCTGAAAAGAGCAGCACTTTTTGTGGGACATAGCCAATTTTTGCTCGCAAATGCTCGAGAGGCAGGTCACGTATGTCAAGGCCGTCCACTCGAATGGCTCCGGAAGTCACATCGTAGAATCGCTCAACCAGATTGAGTATCGTCGATTTACCGGAGCCTGTTCCTCCGATAATCGCAGTAGTCTGCCCCGGATGAGCTGTAAAGGTGATCGAGGTCAATGCGGGATGCTCTGCACCCGGGTAAGAAAATGTGACATCCTGAAACTCCACCGTGCCTGGAGTTGTTGTTTTCGTTTGCGTCACAGGCTCAGGGCGATCATAAATGGTCGAATGTAAATCCAACACTTCGTTAATTCGGATAGCGGATGCAGAAGCACGCGGAACCATGACGAAGATCATGGACAGCATAACCAATGAGAACATAATCTGTGTCGCATATTGGATGAACGCCATGAGATCACCAACTTGCAGGTCCATATTACTGACGCGAATGCCACCAAACCAAAGAATGGCAACAGCAGACAAGTTAAAAGTCAACATCATAATCGGCATCAAGGCTGCCATGATTCGATTTACGTTAATCGCTGTCTGCGTCAAATCGGTATTCGCTTCGTTAAAACGCCTTTTCTCCACATCCATGCGGTTAAATGAGCGGATCACACGAATTCCCGTCAAGCCTTCCCTCACGACTAAATTCAGCTTATCCAGCTTCTTTTGCATGACTTTGAAAAGAGGCATCCCCTTGCGTGCGATCAGGAAAATGGCTAAAGCTAGAATGGGAACAACTACTGCAAGAACAAGCGTCAGCTTGGCATCCTTAGATGAAGCCATGATAATTCCACCGATACACATCATGGGAGCAGCCACCATGATACGCAAAATCATGATTAAAACCTGCTGTACTTGATTGATATCGTTCGTTGTCCTCGTAATGAGCGAGGCTGTGCCGATTTGGTCGATCTCCTGCATGGAATAGTGTTCTACTTGGTTAAATACCTTAGCACGCAGCTCACGACCAAAGCTCATAGCAACCTTGGATGAGAAGTAACTGGCTCCGATGGCACAAAAGCCCCCACCCGCAGCGACGAGCAGCATAAAACCGCCAACCTTCCAAATAAAGAAGGTATCGCCCTGCACAATCCCGACATCAACGATATCCGCCATTAATGTTGGTAAGTACAAATCGGATAACGATTGGACGAATACAAGCACCAATATCGCTGCGATCGGCCATTTGTAGGACGTCAAGTATCGAAACAGCCTCATCATACGGATACACGCTCCCTTTCCTGCCTCTTCCATACTACAATTCCAATCGCCTTACGGTTGTATGCATCTATTTACGAACGGTATCCGCAGCCACCCCGTTTTCTATCAAAAAAAAGAGGGCAAGCCCATTATGTAACTGGGTCGCCCTATCGTAGTTTGTTCTTATGAATGGAACTACATCGTTCTTTTCAGCCCACTTCCTTTTTTGAGTTCGGAAGGGGAAAAACCAATCGTGAAGAGAAGCGGGAGCTCAATGAATCTGTTTGTGCGATCAGCTCAATGTTGTTAATGCTTCTCGCGTAAATGGTTGAAGTTCTTCGGTATTGCCATTACGAATTTTTGATACCCAAGTCGGATCGCTCAGTAGCGCACGTCCAACTGCCACAAGATCAAACTCTTCTTGCTCGATACGCTCAATCAGATTATCGATGTTAGCGGGCTGACTACCCTTGCCTTCGGTGAATAGACTCAGGAACTCTGAGTCCAATCCAACAGATCCAACGGTGATGGTTGGTTTTCCCGTCAGTTTACGAGTCCAGCCTGCCAGGTTTAGATCAGAGCCTTCAAACTCCGGCTCCCAGAAGCGTCGAGTGGAAGCATGGAAGATGTCCACACCGGCTTCGGACAGAGGTGCAAGGAAAAGCTCCAATTCCTCAGGCGTCTTTGCCAGTTTGGATTGATAATCGCTCGGTTTCCATTGGGAAAATCGGAAAATAATCGGGAAGTCAGGACCGACTGCTTCCCGTACAGCCTTAATCACCTCTACAGCAAATTTGGTGCGACCTACGAGATCACCGCCATATTCATCTGTACGCTTGTTGGTGACGTCCCAGAAGAACTGGTCAATCAGGTAGCCATGTGCTCCGTGAATTTCCACTGCGTCAAAACCAATTTTCTTAGCTTGAGACGCAGCTTGTGCGTAAGCCCGAATGAGATCGTTGATTTCTTCGATGCTGAGTGGTTCTGATACCTTTTCACCAGTAAGACTTAGACCAGAAGGACCGATTGGTTCGGCATCTGATTCTGGGAATTTCTCCTTTTGGCGAGCCATGCCGGTATGCCAAATCTGCGGAGCAATTTTTCCGCCCGCCTCATGTACTTCTCGAACAACGCGTGCCCATCCGTCGAGTGCTTCCTCTCCATAGAAATGTGGGACATTCTGATCTGCACCCGCAGCTGGATGCTCGATTAGCGTTCCTTCGGTGATGATTAAGCCCACCTCGTTCTCTGCGCGGCGACGGTAATAGTCAGCTACATTGGGCCCTGGAATCCCTTTCGGTGAAAAACTGCGGGTCATGGGTGCCATAACAAACCGATTTTCAAGTTTCAGTCCTTTGTATTCAAACGGGGTGAATAACGCTGTTACAGATTTTGATGAATTCATGTGCTTCCCTCTTTCTTTTCACTATTTTTTCATTCTAATTTTTCCATACCACTCTTGAGCAGTAGTTGTAACAATCACATCGTTAATGAGTTACATCATGCATCTGAATACATGCACATAGGATACATCATCATACGATTTTTTAACTCTAAACCTTTGAAACCCCCACTCCTTTACTGATTTTTGTGAGTAAAGTTTTGTGTTTTTAAATGCATGCGCACGCATTTAATTTACCATTATCCTTTTTCACCTGTCAACCGATAAGTGTAACGGCGATCCTGATACGAAAAAAAGCCGCTATTCCCGTTGGTTTGGAAATGGTGGCTTTTTGCCATTACTTCTTTTGCACTAACAATTGTAATGCTTCATTAAATTTTCCATCTGAAAAAGCAGATTGGAGAATTTCATTCATCGTCACGAGGTATCTCTGGAGTTTTTCTTCACCTAATTCGGTTAGCTGAGTATAAACGCCTCTACGGTCGTCTTCACATACATTCCTCTGTAAAGCTCTGCAGTTTTTTGCCTCCAGTCTTCCAACCAGCCTTGATATCGCACTTTGACTTAATCCAACCCGTTCCTGTAATTGTTGTAATCTCAGTGTTTTATTACTTTCTTTCGATAAAAAGTAAAGGACGTAAAACTCTTTTAAAGAAAGATTGTAATTTTCTCGTAAATCTTTTTCAAGCATATTGGAAATACTTTCAGTAATGTGAGTAAGAGCCAACCAATCGTTTATAAGTTCATGATTAGGGTCGGTTTTCATAGTAAATTCCACCTGTTCTAGACTATATGTCATGCTAATTCGTTTCATTATAATACAGAAAGGTATCACGCTCCAAACTCTCGTCACGAATACTTCTTCCGCCAAAACAAAAAAGCCCTCACTTTCCGCGAGGGCTGTAAAAAAATGAAAGCGAAATCGAGACTCGTTTAACTCGTTCAAGTATCGCCAATAGCTGAAGATGCTTCTTATTCTTATTCGATTTCTCCATCACGATCTGTTACCGCAAAGTTGTAATTAATAGAGCGTGTAAATGGTTCGCCGTCCTCATTGATACCGGTTACGTCAAAGGAGAGATTATAAACGCCTGGCTTAGTCGGCACGGTAAAATTGCCAGTAAGCTCATCTTCTTTTATGGCAAACTTCACTTCATCAAGGACGCTTGCTTTTTCGCCGTTCAGCGAGCGAGTCAGGTTTGCTTTTTCCAGTAGCGATTGATCAATTTCGTTTTTGCCCAGGTCGACGGAAATCTTCGCTTTGTCGCCTTTCTTGAATACCTTTTTGCTCGCCTTTACTTTCGCTTCTTCTCCACCATCCACGGAACCCACCATGAAAAAGGCATCGTCAGAGCCCTCCACTTCAAGTGTCCATTCGCCTGCTTCCGGCTCCTCTACTTCAATGAAGTGATGAACAGCATCTTGGAATATCTCGGATTCATCCTCCGATTCGCTTTTTTCACTGCGGTCCGCTTCATACTTTTTGCCAGACGGACTGATCAGGGTCACAGCAGTGTCTTCCGACGAGGTCATCGTATCTAGGTTGAACTGATTGATTCCGCTCTCCAGGAAAAATGTTTCCGAGACAGTGTCTTCCACTTCGCCCCCACGGAGAATGACGGAGCTCTCTTCCAAAGTTCTTGATTTTGACTTGTCTTCGCTTACTTTATTTGCACTGCGAACAGAGGCCTTTTGCAATTTCGGTTCGACCAGATTCCATGTATTCGAGGCTTTCACTATTTGACCGTGGGAAATGTCTTTGGTAAAGCTCTTAATCCCATAAGGCAAACCGAAGGCAGATTCTACGGAAACAGCGCCATCATCTTCACCTGGAATAGCCGCATGACCAAACCAGGTAGGACTAAACATGCCATCGTCCCCTGTTCCGGCAGCCATGTATGTCTTGGTTGAACGAATTTCGGTACGGTTGTCAGTCTGGGAACGGAAGTTGGCCATGTATGACGTTTGCAGGGAATACACCGCATCGTCTTTTTTGCCAAGAATGTCAGCAAGCCATCCTGCCCAATTGCTGTACGCTAAGTCAGCCAATTCTGAACCTTTGTTTGGCGTAGCAATCTGGTGAACGACGTTAACATACTGATGTGCGCCGTAGTGGACGAGTGCTGTCTGTGTATCGATGCCACCTTTGGAATGTGCAATGATATTGATTTTGGAAACACCGTAATAATCTGCAACCTTTTTAATGACTTCGGCTAGCTTGGCACCGTTTGTCCACATGTTTCCGCCAGTACCATCCGCGTCCTTCAGTTGCACAAATGCGGTACGATACCCAGCGTTATAGGCTGCATCATAAAATCCGTCTGTTGTATACCAAGTTTTGTAGGTGGAGTGCAGACCTTGGACAAACAGGATCACAGGCTTGTCTTTGGATGCATTGGGAGGAACCGCACCTGTGTACCAGTCACCAAAATGACCACTTGGATTGTCGTCATGCAAAGCCGGAGGAGGAGCCGCTGCGCTTGCAGCTTGCGGGTAGACCAGCGCCGTTGATAATGTAACGGCCGCCAGCAAACGAGATAGTGCTTTCTGATTCATGAAAAGAACACCAACCTTCACCTTAGGATTTATTGTTGCCGTGCACAATCGTTAGAATTGTGCACGGGTTGCAACTGCCCGTTCTACATTCAATGTGTCTTGAATGATCGTTAGGATCGTATTCATTTGGTGATGAATAAAGAAATGCCCACCAAGCATTGGGTAGAATTTGCATTCTCGCCCGCAATAGTCTCGCCATGCCACAATATCTTGGATTTCAATAGAATCTTCTTTCCCAAACAAAACCGTCATGTTGACAGGGATTTGCTGAGGAAGCTCGTTATTCATTTCGTAAGTTTGCACGGCCTGGAAATCAGCGCGAATATTAGGCAAAAATAACTCCAAGAGCTCGTGATTATCCAAAACTTCATTGGGGGTGCCCCCAAGTGTGCGTAGCGATTCGATGAATTCGTTATGCGGCAGGTTGTATGTTTTCACCAGTTTGTGATACGCATGTGGTACGCGGGATGCAGACAGGAACAAGTGCTGGGGCAGTGGCTTTCCATTCTGCAACAACTTTCGCGTCAGTTCAAACGCAATTAATCCGCCCATGCTGTGGCCATAAAAGGCAAAAGGTTCTTCCCCCAGCTCTGGTGTGATCCGTTTGTATACATCCTCCAAGACCTCATAAAACGAGGTGGAAAGAACCACGCTATCGCTTTGGAGTGAAGGCCTTACCTCGAATGGATCAATTTCCAATAACGCTGGGGACAATACTCGCTTCCAACTGTAATAGATGCTGGGAAGTCCACCTGCGTACGGAAAGCAGAACAATTTCATCTCTTTCCCCGCCCTTTCTTCATTACGTAATTACCTCGATATCTTTCTATGAAAAATGGCCTGATACAAATCTTGTAAATCCTTCATGACGACTTGAGCAGCAAACTGATCGGTAGTCGCGCATACTGACAATTTGTAGCCTGGATCGATCTCATACTGATGAAATGCCCAAGCATCGCGCGAATCATTTTGCGATATCGTAATCGATTGGTCTAGGCTTTTTCTAATGGCGAATGATTGTAGTGGGATAGACAGCCCCATTCCTCTCGCTTTTATATAGCTCTCCTTCAAAGTCCAAAGGTCGAAGAAATACGGAAGCTGTTCATCCGGATGTTTTGCCAAGAGATCTTCTACTTCGGCTGGTGCAAAATAATGAGTGGCAATATCCAAGTCAATCGGACATATTTGCTCCACATCAATCCCCACTTGCGAGTCATGCGTGGCGCAGACCACCCAGTCTCCGGAATGCGAGACGTTAAAGCAGAAGTTGGGAAATGATTTCAAAAAAGGTTTTCCGTATGCATTGTAGTCATACTCGATTTCGTCATTGGAAATCTCGTAGGCTTCACAAATGAGAGAGCGTACGAGCACGTCCGCGAGCAACGCCCGATAGGAATCAGCCGGATTTCTGAAACGGTTGACCCGTTCCCGCTTTTCTTCGGGTAGTGCTTGCAAAAATCGGTTGAACAACTCTTTTTCCATGACAGCAGGACATTTCAAAGCGTAGATGGCAATCATGTAGCGCTCACTCTTCTTTCTGTCAATTCAAGACTACTGACTTGTTCTGCTCGATCCTTTCGCTGCTGCACTTCATACAATTTGGCATACGTGCCGTTGTGCTCCATTAACTCAACATGGTGACCTTGCTCGATGACTTTTCCTTGATCCATCACGTAAATCACATCGGCATCCTCAACAGTCGACAAGCGATGAGCGATAACGAGTACCGTTTTATCTTTCATCAGTGCGGTTAATGCTT
Organism: Brevibacillus sp. NPDC058079; assembly: GCF_042885155.1. Lineage (NCBI taxonomy): Bacteria > Bacillati > Bacillota > Bacilli > Caryophanales > Paenibacillaceae > Brevibacillus > Brevibacillus sp. NPDC058079. Next base: position 844,737 of record NZ_JBHVSO010000001.1, on the reverse strand, counting down.
GCTGCACCCAATATTCCGATTCTGCATCCAAAGCGGAGGTTGCTTCATCCAGTAGAAGAATCGGCGCATTTTTCAGGATGGCTCTGGCAATGGCAATTCGCTGACGCTGTCCGCCAGATAGCTTGGCACCGCGTTCTCCTGTTTTTGTCTGGTAGCCATCTGACAGTTCCATAATAAAATCATGCGCATACGCTGCTTTGCTTGCGTTGATGACATCCTCTTCCGAAGCATCTAGGCATCCGTAACGAATATTGTCTTCGATGGTTCCTTCGAACAAAAAGGCATCCTGAGGCACGTACGAGATCAAGCTTCTAATTTCTGCAAGAGAATACGCTCCCATGGGCTTGCCAAGTAAATAAAGAGCGCCGCTCGCAGGTGGGTAATACCCCAACAGAAGTTTCATGACGGTGCTTTTTCCACTTCCACTCGTTCCGACTAGCCCAGCCATTTGGCCTTTCTCGACTCGCAACGAAACACCATCCAGCACGTTTGTATCTTCGTTGTATCCGAAAACGACCTGCTCCAACTTCAGCATGCTTTCGCATAGCTGGTGTTTGTCGGAGCTCTTCTGATACTCTTCTGGTTCGAGAGGTTCATTCAGAAAATCGACGACCCGAGAAGCGCCTGCTAGCGAACTTTGCAACGCTGTGATGACTTGGCCAAGCTGCAGAAATGCCAGTGTCACAAGCATCTGTTGCTGAACCAAAGCGACCAGCACGCCCAACCCGATTATTTGTTTGGATACCATCATGATTCCAAAAACAAGCATTCCCCCGAAGCTTACGAATTGGATGAAAAAATTGGTCCCTTCCAATAATCCGTGTTTATGACCTTGCTTGATGGCAGACGAAGCTACTTCTTCGTTTGCTTCCGTGTAACGTGCGGTGACAACGTTATGTAAATGAAACATTTTAATGATGGGCAACCCAGACAAAAAATCGTTTAATCTTTCTGTCCCAATTCCCATCTGCTGCTGCATTCGGTCTCCAATGCGCCGGACTGACTTGGCAAACAGCGTATTCACATAAAGAGTCAATGCGCTTACGAGCAACAGGACGACGGCAATTTTCCAATCCATAGCAAACATCCCTATGATCGAACCAATCAGCGACAGCAGGATGATGCTTAATGTTTTCAATTGCTCCGCGTACGCGTTTTCCATGAGGACAACATCGTTGCCCAGTCTCGACATCGTATCTCCCGAATGGTGCTGCTCATAGTAATCGAAAGGCAGCTTGCTCAATCGTTGATAGACTTGAAGCCGAATGTTGGCAATGAGCTCGCGGACGCATCGTCGATAGATGTAGCTAAAAAATGGAGACAAGATACTTAGCAAGAGGAACATCACAGCCATGGTGGCAATCGCTCTGGTTAATAAAGCAGGGTCTTTTGTGTTCGCAAAATCCGTCAGATCCTTGAACACGAAAGGTAAAGATACCAATACAGCTGCTTGACCGATTCCATCACCCACGAGTCCCAAAATATACGCTCGCTTTTTCGATTTCATAAACGACAGCAGTTGAAGTAGTTCCCGCATTAAATTCTGGATGAACATGCCTATACCCCCCCTGCAGCCAGCGAGCTGTGCATCTCTGTGGCAAACTGTTTTTGATACAATCTGGTGTAAACGCCGCCTTGGGCAAGCAAATCGTAGTGTGTACCACGTTCAACAATTTGTCCTTGCTCCAATACAAGCACTTCATCCGCGTCTTTTATCGTAGACAGTCGATGAGCAATGACGAGAACAGTCCGATTTTTCATCACATTTTCCAACGCTTCCTGGACCAAAGCTTCCGATTCTGTATCCAAGGCAGACGTTGGTTCATCCAGAAGTAGAATCGGGGTATCCTTCAAAATTGCTCGGGCAATCGCGATGCGCTGTTTCTGTCCGCCAGATAAACGAGAGCCTCGTTCCCCTACTTTTGTTTGATATCCTTGTGGTAGCTCCATAATGAAGTCATGCGCATTGGCCGCTTTTGCCGCTGCGATAATCTCGTCTTGTGTCGCTTGAATGCGGCCATACGAGATATTTTCCGCAATAGACACGGGGAATAGCGTCGTATCCTGAGAAACCATGGAAAGATAGCTCCGCATGTCCGTCATATTCCAATCAGCCATGGAATGCCCGAAAACATTCAGTCTTCCGTTGCCCTGCTCCATTGGATAAAACCCGCACAGCAATTTCATGATGGTACTCTTTCCACTCCCACTGGCGCCTACTAACGCAACGGTCTTGTTCCGATGTAACGTAAAGCTAACGTTATCAAGAATCCTTGCCTGATCGTAGGCAAACGTAACGTTTTCAAACTGTACAGGAATCGCCTCTCGATCGACAGGAATGGCAGGCTGATCATTTTGTTCGACTGGCTGTAAAAAAATTTCTTGCAGTCGCTTTGCCGCACCTGATGTCTCTTGTACTTGGGCAAACAACACGGGTGCGAGTGAAAGTGGTTCGATAATAAAGTGAAGCAAATAGCTGAAGATGACCAAGCTTCCCAGATCCAATTCTCCCGCCTGAATCAAGTACCCACCATAAGCAACAAAAAACAGGATGGGGGAAGAAAACAATAAAATCCCTGGTGCTGTCATCCACGCGCGTTTCTTCTCTGCCTGGAACGCATTTTTCAATACCTGTTTCATACCCGCATGGTATTTACGATACAGAACGCCTTCCAATTGAAAAGCTTTGACCATGTGAATCCCTGAAAGAGTATCCTGAGCGATAGCGTTCGTTTGACCCAGATGGTCCTGCATTTGCTCCGAATATTTTTGAAGCGGTCTGCTCATCCACCCTGTGATAACGATGGCGATGGGAAGGATCGCGACGCTGAAGATGATTAACTTCCAATTGATCGTCAACAACAGTCCAAGAGCTCCCACAAAAACAACTGGCAGATAAAAAAGCTGGAAAAAATGCTTTTGCAAAAAGCTTTGCAAGATTTGGGCATCCGTTGTTAAGCGAGAAACGAGATCGCCGGAATGATATTTATCCATGGTGGACATGGGGACTTTTTCGAGATGAGACGCCATGCTGTTTTTCAAATCTCTCATGGCTCTTGAACTGAATCTAGCTGCCGAATACGTGATGAAATATTTTGAGAGAAAACCGACGATGGTCAGACAAAAAATGATGAGAGCAATACTGACCAGCTTGTCGAAGTTGTTCGTATGTTCGACCATGGTTTTGATCAGGATTCCCATCCAAATGTTTGCCACAGCCACAAGAAGCGAGGCAATGATACAGATTATGACCCAACCTCGATAAGGCTTTACATATGAGAGTACCCAGCCAAACACGGGCTCTTTCTTTCTGTGCTGAGCTTGCTTGGTAAAAATCATTTGCTGCTCCTCTCCAAGGATGTAATGGATGATCTCCCCTTGGAAAACGTGTTCCCAAGGGGAATCATCACAAAGCCGCGATCTTATTTCAGAATGAACAGCTCTTGCAGGATGTCTCGGAGGATGGAGGCATTCATCGACACGTAATTTCCTCCCAACATTCTGGAGTGGATTCCGTACCCTTCGTACGTCATCAGTCGTTTCGTAGCCTGTGCCCAAGCGGCTTCATTCCATTTGACTGCGACTAGATCTTCCTCGCCCGATTCCAGCTCTGATTGAATGAGATGGATCGCTGCAGTCGTCGCACCCGTATTGATCAGTTGATTGTGGTGCATGACGTAGCTGACCGTTTTTCGAATGAAGCTCTGCTTGACGAATTCATTGGCAGCGTACAAATTGAAGTCTTCTTGTGTCATGTTGAACATCTCGATGTTTTCTCCAATTTCGGCAAATAACTGGGCAATGTCACTCTCTGTTTCCGCCAGAGTCCTCTCCATCACCTTGTCTTTCCAGTACGAATCGAACAAGATGAGGTCGGTCACGACATATCCTTGGTTCTCCAGTTCTTTTGCAACATCAAACGCCAGGTTGCCTCCCGATGAATATCCCATGAGCGTATAGGGTCCTTTTGGATCAATCGCGACGATGGCTTCGATGTACTGCTCAAGTCGATTGTCTTCTTCGATGAAATCAAAGCTATGCAGGGAAACGCCCTTGATTTCATCAGCAAGCTTCTGATAATAGACACTCTGGGCACCAATTGGCGTAAAGCAGAATACCTTTCTCGCCGACTCTTCATTTAAGAGAATGGCTCTGCCGGAGTTGCCCTCGAAGTTCTTGTTCGTGATGAAATCCGCTACCTTCTCAATGGTTGGATGCTGGAAGATGAGGTTCAACGGCAGTTCAATCTGCATGTACTCATACACCTTTGCAACCAGCAGCGTTGCTTTCAATGAATGTCCACCCATTTCAAAGAAATGGTCAGTGATACCGATCGGTTCGATCCCCAAAACTTCCTGCCAAATGGCAGCCAATTGATGCTCGGTCGCAGTTCTTGGTGCCACGAACTCACGTGTGGTCGCATCCGATGGCTGTGGCTTCGGCAACGCTTTGCGATCCACTTTTCCATTGGCCGAAAGCGGCAGTTGATCCAACTGAACAAAATAGCTTGGAACCATGTAAGCAGGCAGTTCCTTCACCAGATGCCTTCTCAGCTCGGAAACAGATACTTCTGCTGCTGGGACGAGATAGGCGCATAGGAACTGTCCGGCCGTTAATTCGTCCTCTTGCACAACTACCACCGCTTGATCGATGCCATCGTAAGCGAGTATGGTGCTTTCGATTTCCCCGATCTCGATGCGGTACCCTCGCACCTTCACCTGTTCGTCAGCCCGACCGATGTAATCGATCGTGCCATCTGTCCGCCATTTCACCAAGTCACCCGTTTTATACATGAGCTCTCCTGGCACAAACGGATTTGGAACGAACTTTTCTTGTGTGAGATCTGGTTTGTTCAAATAGCCTCTTGCAAGCCCGGGTCCTCCGATGCATAGCTCTCCCACTACGCCGATCGGTTGCAAATGATGTTGTGTATCTACGATGTAAACCTGTACATTGGCTAGCGGCCGCCCAATCGTGATGTCTTGACCTACTTCAATCGAACGAGAGATGGTGGTGACGACGCTGTTTTCGGTTGGACCGTATTCATTGTTGATCTCGATTGCTGGATGCTTTTCTTTTGTTTTTTGCACAAGCTGCGGAGGTAGTTTCTCGCCTCCCAATGTTACGCAACGCAGAGGAGAGAAATCTGCAGCAGTCGAGCAATCCAGAATCGCTTGGAATAGACTCGGTACACCGTAATAATGTGTGACTTCCGTTGAGACAATCAGCTTTTTCAGCGCTACCGGATCTTTGGCTTCTTCCTCTCTCGGCAAGACGCAAGTAGCACCTCCGAGAAGCGGAGCGAACAAGCTGGCTACAAACCCATCGAAGGCAAAAGAGAATACCTGTAACGCCTTGTCTCCCGGTCCGAATCCATACTCATCTCTTCTCCACTGCAAGCAATTGACGATTCCCTGATGTGGAATCATGACGCCCTTCGGCTTACCGGTCGTACCTGATGTATAGATCACATAGGCAAGATCAGTCGGTTGATTGAGTGATACGAGATTGGTACCATCCATCTCGACGTCATGCTCTGCGTTCAGATCAAGCCAGTCAAGCCCGCTCGACACGCTAGACAATAGTTCTGACAGATGAGATTGGCAGAGAAGCAGTGCTGCGTTGCTGTCCGCAAGCAAATACTGAATGCGTTCTTGCGGATACGCCGGGTCGATCGGAACATACGCACCGCCTGCCTTTAAAATACCAAGGATGCCAACGATCATCTCTGGTGAACGCTCCGTCATGACTGCTACAAGACGATCAGGTCCAATTCCTTTGGTGCGCAGAACTCTTGCTAGTCTGTTGGCTCGCTCATTGAGCTCACTGTACGTCAGTGACTGACCGTTAAAGAGAATAGCTTCCTGATCTGGCGTCTTCGATACTTGCTCTTCGAATAATTGATGCACCGTTTTGTCTTGTACATAACTGACAGCTGTATCATTGAACTTCTCGAAAATTTGTCGCTTCTCCTCCGTCGCGAGCATGTCGATCTCACGCAATCGGATATGCGGATTTTGCACAACGATTTGTGCAATAGCCATGAAGTGGTTGCTTAACCGTTCAATCGTTTCTCGCGTAAACAAGCTTGTGCTGTACTCCACGCCAATGCTGATCTCTTCACGCTCTTCTGTGGCAATCAGCGTCAAATCGAATTTGGAATGGTTGCCAGCCTGATCAGATATGAAAGGAGCAAGTGTCAAGCCGAGCAGGTCGATGGACTCATCCGTGTTGTTCTGCACAGTAAACATCGTGTCGAAGAGCGGGTTTCTGCTTAAGTCTCGCGGAATGTCTAGTTTTTCCACCAGTTCCTCAAACGGATAATCCTGATGAACGTAAGCGTCCAGTGCATTTTGCTTGACTTCCAGCAACAACTCGGTGAATGTTTTCCCAGCATACGGCTTGTTTCTCATCGCCAATGTGTTTACAAACATACCGACGATTGGCTCCAGATCAGCATGGGATCTACCCGTAATCGGTGAGCCGACAATGATGTCCTCTTGCCCGGAATACTTGGAAAGCAGTACGTTGTACGTCGCGAGAAGCACCATGTACAGTGTCGTTCCCGTTTCTCGAGCCAGCTGGTTCAAGCCTTCCATGAGTTGTTTACCGGTTCCGATGGTATACTGATCCCCTGCGAAATTTTGGATGCTCGGTCGGGTGAAATCCGTTTGCAGGTTTAGCACTGGGATTTCGTCTGCAAACACTTGAGCCCAGTACTCTTCTTGCTTGTTGAAGGCATCGGATTGGAAAAGCTCCTGTTGCCATACGGAGAAGTCCTTGTACTGAATTCGTAGCTCTGGCAAAACATCCCCTTGGTACAGCTGCACTAAGTCAGACAGGAGAATACCAGAAGATACACCGTCGGAAATACTATGATGCATGTCGGTAAAGAGCACATGACGATCTTCTCCGATATGCAAAAGACGGACGCGAAGCAACGGCGCTACCCCCAGATCGAATGGTTGAATGAGGGTTGAAAGGACCTCTTGTGCTTGGTCTTCTGTGATCGTTGTATACGAAAGTTCAAAAGAAACTTCCTCGTGAACCTTCTGAACAGGCTCTCCATTTACAACGGCAAAAGACGTACGAAGACTCTCATGTCGCTCTATCAATTGCTTGAACGCTGTCTCTAATCGTTCCGGTTCCAGCTTCCCTTCGATCAGCATGGTCGAAGGCATATTGTAGCTGATGCCGACTCCCTCAAATTGATGGAGGATATACATGCGCTTTTGAGCCGATGAAACAGGATAATACGCTTGCTCAGGTGCTGGTTGAATCGAAATGACATATCCTCTTGCTGTCTCTTCGATGTGTGCAGCCAACTGTTGAATCGTCGGTTTTTCGAACAAAACACGAAGCGGAATATCGACTTGATATTCGTTATGCATGCTCGAAATCACACTCATCGCACGCAGGGAGTGACCGCCAATTGCAAAGAAATCATCCAGAATCCCTACTTGCTCCATATTCAGTACTTGCTCCCATACGCGGGCCAATTGTGTTTCCAACTCCGTACGAGGTGCTACGTACTCCGTCGTTCTAAGCATGGATACATCAGGCGCCGGCAAGGAACGTCTATCGATCTTCCCATTTGCGGTAAGCGGCAGCGCTTCAAGAGATACGAAATACGATGGAATCATCGCTTGAGGTAATTCTTTTAGCAATTCCTGGCGTAATTGTGCAGTGTCGATCTCATGGTCTGCCACCATGTACGCGCATAAATACTTTTCTTGTCTGTGATCCTCTCTTGCCATGACGACTGCTTCCAAGATTCCGTCCAGCTTGCGTAGCTGTGTCTCGATTTCGCCCAGCTCGATACGGACACCCCTGATTTTCACTTGATGATCGTTACGACCCAGGAATTCCACATTACCATCCGCGCGCCACTTCGCCAGATCACCAGTACGATACAGCAGCTCATCTGGAGCGAATGGATTCGGTACGAACTTCTCCAGTGTCAGCTCAGGTCTGTTCAAATAACCGCGAGCGACCCCTGCTCCCCCGATGCACAACTCACCCACGACTCCAACAGGCTGAAGATTCAATTGTTGATCCATCACATACATCTGCATATTCGGTAGCGGTTTTCCGATTGGTACCGTTCCCGAGCGAATGGATGAGACATCTGTTTCTTCGTAATAGCTGGAATCGATGCACGCCTCTGTTACGCCATAACTATTAACGATGCGCAACGTCTGGCTGAATCTCGCGAGCAAGGTCTTGAAGTCTTCTGCTGGACAACTGTCTGCTCCGAGAATCAGGAGCTTCATCTGACTGATGTCGAGCTGGTTTTCGTAAATGTAATGCATCAACGGCATAATCAAAGCTGGTGTCGCTTCGAAAATCGTAATTTCATACCGCTTGATGATTTCGTACAAGGAAGCAGGGTCCATTTTGACCTCATTCGGGCAAATTACCAGCTGCCCTCCTGTGAGCAATGCTCTGGCAAAATCACCAGTCGATACGTCGAAGGCGAAGCTCGCCATTTGCAGCAAGCGAACCGGGAAGGTATCCAAGTGATACTCATCCTGCCATGCAAACGCTACATTCGCATAGCTCCGGTGCTCGATCACGACCCCTTTTGGCTTGCCAGTCGTACCGGAAGTATAAATGATGTAAGCGGCGTGTTCCGGCAGTGCCACAGGCTCCAGATTGCTCACTTCTCCTTGATACAGCCCCTCTGCTTCCAGATAGAGAGTTTCGTGAGGGAATGCAAGCTGCGTATTCAACTTTTGCAAGGTAAGGAACAGCTTCGCATCGCTATCTTCCAAAATGAATGCTTGACGCTCCAATGGATAGTCTGGATCAATCGGAACGTAGGCGCCGCCGGCTTTCAAAATACCGAGCGTCCCTACTACCATGTGCAAGGAGCGGTCTACCATGATGCCGACAGTGCTCTCTGGCTTGACTCCCTTTTGGCGCAAAACACGTGCGAGCTGGTTTGCTTTTTCATTTAATTCCCGATACGTTAGCTGTTCATCCTCGAAGATTACAGCTACCTGGTTCGGTGTTTTTTCAACCTGCTCTTCGAATAGCTCCTGAAACGTTTTATTCGTTGGATAAGTGGCCTTTGTTGCATTGAAATCATGCAGCATTTGCCCCATCTCATCTTTTGACAAGACACTGATCTCTGCCAGCTTGCAATCTGGATTGGCAATGATCGTCTTTAGAAGATTGACGTAATGAGTTGCCAGGCGATCGATCGATTCTTTGGCAAACAACTTCGTGCAATAGCTGAACTGTACGAGAAGCTCATCCTGTTGTTCCATCGCATCCAGAGCGATATCGAATTTCGCGATCTTGCCATCTACCGGATATGCGGACATGTTGAGTCCTGCAATTTCTAAGGCAGATGAGTCCGCAAGCCCCAGACTGAACATCGTATCAAACAGCGGATTTCGGCTTAAATCCCGCCGCACTTGCAGCTTATCTACGAGATGTTCAAACGGATAATCCTGATGTTCAAACGCATGTAGCGCATTTTGTCTCACGTCACCCAAAAACTCGCGGAAGGTCAAGTTGCCCCCTGCCACATTTTTCAAGGCAAGCGTGTTGACAAACATGCCGACGATTCGTTCCACATCTGCGTGGGATCGACCTGCAATCGGTGTGCCGACTACGATTTCTTCCTGTCCTGCATATTTGGACAGCAACACATTGTAGGCTGCCAAAAGCACCAAGAACAGTGTTGAGCCCGTATTTGCAGCGAGTTGCCGCAACTCCGCAAGCATTTGATTTCCTGTACCGATCGCTACTGTGTCGCCTTCGAAGCTTTGAACAGTAGGTCTTGGGAAGTCATTTGGCAGATTGAGTAACGGGATCTCCCCTGCGAAGACATTCGTCCAATAATCCTCCTGTTTTTGGAAACGTTCAGACTGGGACAGCTTCGTTTGCCAAGCAGCAAAATCTTTGTACTGGATGCGCAAGTCAGGGAGCTGCTTTTCTTCGTACAAGCTCGCAAACTCCTTAGCGATGACTGCAAGCGATACCCCATCCGAGATAATGTGGTGCATATCCATGAAGAACAAATGTCGTTCTGCCCCCAGTTTGATCAAGTCAACCCGGAACAGCGGAGCCACTTCCAGATCAAACGGCTGGACCAACTCCTGAATGCGTTGCTCTACTTGGTCTTCTGTCGCCTCGGAAATACCGATGAGCAGCGTGACATCCTCATGTACTCGTTGCACTGGTTGCCCATTTTTCGAATGGAAGGATGTTCGCAAGGATTCATGGCGTTTTACCAGCGTTCGGATCGCATATTCAAAGCGTTCGTAATCCAGATGGCCATCTATTATCAGCACATTCGGCACGTTGTAGCTGATCCCGCTTCCTTCAAACTCATGCAGGATGTACATTCTTTTTTGAGCAAACGAGACTGGGTAAACGTCTGCTTGCTCTACTGGTTGAATGGTCTCGAACTGTTCAATCTCACTCGAGCTGATATAAGCAGCCAGTTCATGGATCGTAGGAGATTCAAACAGTGCTTTTAACGGAAGCTCTACCTGAAATGCTTTGTGCACCTGCGTGATCACATTCATAGCCTTCAGGGAATGTCCGCCCAGTTCAAAGAAGTTGTCGTGAATGCCTATCGCATGAATACCCAGTACTTCTTGCCAAATTTCAGCCAGCTTCGTCTCAGTCGCGCTTTGTGGGGCGACATATGTGGAGCTTTGAACCCGATCACCAGTTGGTTCAGGCAATGCTCTGCGATCGAGCTTTCCGTTTGCAGTCAAAGGCAGTTTATCCATTTGGACATAGAAGGATGGCACCATGTAGCTAGGCAATTCTTTGGAAATCGCTTCTCTCAACTCTGCTGCGTCGAGTTCCGTTTCTGGAACAAAATAAGCGCAGAGAGCTTTTTGACCGTTCGTATCATCCATTACCGTAACGACAGCTTCTTTTACCTTTTCTAGATTGGTGAGAACGGTCTCGATTTCCCCAAGCTCGATCCGATAGCCTCTGATCTTTACCTGTTGGTCGATACGTCCCAAATACTCAATCGTTCCATCCGCCTTCCATCTCGCCAAATCCCCTGTGCGGTACATGTTTTCACCAGAAACAAACGGATTCGGAACAAACATCTCGGCAGTCAATTCTGGCTTGTTCAAATAGCCTCTGGCTACCCCGTCTCCACCTACGCACAATTCACCCGGCACCCCAATTGGCTGCGGCTGATTGTAGCGATCCACGATATAAGCAGTGGAGTTCGTGATCGGCTTCCCAATCGGAATATTGTCTTCGAATTCCTTCTCAATCAAATAGCATGTAGAGAAGGTTGTGTTTTCTGTCGGGCCGTATCCGTTCCAAATTTCCAGAGCGGGATGGGCGCTGTTAACTTTGTTGATGTGTCTCGGAGACAGTGCTTCGCCACCGACGATTAACGCACGCAAGCCATCAAACATCGCTGGGTTGTCTTGCGAAAGCTGGTTAAACAGTGGTGAAGTTAACCACATCGTTGTAATCCGATTCTCTCGCAGGAAGCTGCCCAGCCTCTCCGCATCTAACAGAACATCCTTGCTAACCAGGAACAAGCTAGCACCATGCAACAGAGCTCCGAAAATCTCGAACGTCATGGCGTCGAAGCCAATAGCGCCCGTTTGAATCATGCGATCTTCTTCGCGTACCTGAACGTAGTTCGTATGTTTCACCAATCGGGTGACATTGCGATGCCCGACCATGACTCCTTTTGGTTTGCCCGTTGAACCCGACGTGTACATCACATAGGCCAAGTCCTTGGCGTCATTGTGGTTGGTCAGATTGCTGGCATTCTCTTGCTCCAGGCTCTCGTCTTCCAAAACGATTGGAATGAGACCTTCTTCGACGAGATGCAACAGATGTCTTTGAACAAGGACAACCTTCACGCCGCCATCTTCGAGCATGTAAGAAATACGCTCGGATGGATGCTCTGGATCAATCCCCAGGTAGGCGCCTCCCGCTTTGATGATCCCCATAATGCCTGTGATCATCTCGAGAGAACGATCTGCCAACATACCTACAACGCTGTCTCTTCCTACTTCCAATCGGCGAAGAGCACTTGCGATCTGATTCGCTTTTTGGTTCAGCTCCCGATACGTCAGCATCTGTTCGTTCATCACAACTGCAGTATGCTCGGGCGTTCTTTCCACTTGCTCCTCGAACAGCTCCTGAATCGTGCTTTCGCGTGGATACGCGGCAAACGTATTGTTGAATGCAACAGTTACGATGTGTTTTTCTTCCTCACCGAGCAAGTTGATTTCACGCAACGCCGCTGTTTGGTCTGCAATGACTCCTCGTAGCACCTGGAGGAAATGCCCTGCCATTCTTTCCATCGTGTCTCTTTGGAACAATTTCGTGGAGTAAACGAGACCAAAATGAATTCCTGTCTCATCTTCATGCGCTTCCAGTGTGAGATCGAATTTAGCGTTGCCTTGCTGCCCATCCCCGGAGTAGGCTTCAAATTTCAGCCCATCCAGCTCATAAGCTTTTTTGTCCAGGTTTTGCAAAATAAACATGGTGTCAAACAGTGGATTTCTGCTGAGATCCCTCTGGATTTCCAGTTTTTCGACCAGTGCTTCAAACGGATAATCCTGGTGGGCGTATGCGTGCAGCGTATTCTGTTTGACATCTTCCAAAAATGCCTGGAACGATTTCGTTCCATCAGGGTAGTTTCGCAAAGCCAATGTATTGACAAACATCCCCAAGATTTTTTCTACATCCGCATGAGATCTACCAGCAATCGGCGTTCCCACTACGATGTCTTCTTGGCCGCTGTATTTAGATAGGAGCACATTGTAAGCCGCCAGCAAGACCATAAACAGCGTGGTTTGGTTCTCCTGAGCGAGTTTGTATAAATCGTCCATCAACGTTTTGTCTGTTTGGAACGAAATGCAATCTCCCTCAAAGCTTTGAACCAGCGGGCGAGAAAAATCGGCGGGCAGATTCAGTACCGGAATGTCACCCGCGAAGGAATTCAACCAGTAGTTCTCGTGCTTTGTATAAATGTCTGTTTGGAACAGATCCGTTTGCCAGACAGCAAAATCTTTGTATTGAACAGCCAGCTCTGGCAAATATTCGTTTCGATATAGCTTGGAGAATTCTTCCATGATGATTCCGACAGAGACGCCATCCGAAATGATGTGATGCATATCCATCAGGAAGAGATGTCGCTTCTCCCCCAAGCTGAAGAGTCCGACTCTCAACAACGGAGCCTTCTCCAGATCAAATGCTTGCACAAATGATTCGATGGTTTGCTCGACTTGGTCTTCCGTCAAATCCTCATAGTGCACATCTAGTTCGACTGCCTCATGTACACGCTGAACAGGCTCGCCATTCACTGTGTGGAAGGATGTCCGCAACGATTCGTGTCGCTTGACTAGCCCATGTATCGCGGTTTCAAAGCGTGCATGATCCAGTTCGCCCACGATATACATCACGCTTGGCATGTTATAGACTGTGCCAGTGCCTTCAAACTGGCGCAGGACAAACATCCTCTTTTGTGCAGAAGAAACGGGATAATACACTTGCCGCGGCACAGGCTGAATCGGTACATGTGTGTCTTTTCCACTTGTCTCGATATACTGTGCCAATGCCTGGATGGTAGGCGTCGCAAAGAGTACTCTGAGTGGAATCTCGACTTGATACTCTCGATGGATCTGTGCGGCGAGCGACATGGCTTTCAAGGAATGCCCACCTAGCTGGAAGAAGTTGTCGAGAACACCGATGTCGTTTACCCCAAGCACACGTTCCCAAATCTCTACCAGCCTGTTTTCCACAGGACTTGCTGGCGCCACATATTCTGCTCCCGTTACAGGTCTGCCTTCTGGTTTCGGCAAGGCTTTCCTGTCGATCTTTCCATTAGGCGTAAGCGGGAGAAGATCGAGCTGGACCAGGTACGCAGGAATCATGTAAGACGGCAAGCTTTGCGACAAATACGACCAAAGATTCGAGACTTCAAGCTTTTCTTCCGCCGTGTAATAAGCAGCAAGCGACGATTGGCCCTGTTGATCCTCATGGACAATCACGACAGCTGCAGTCAGCTTTTCAAAGGAGAGCATAACCGACTCAATCTCGCCGATTTCAATCCGATATCCCCTTACTTTTACCTGTTCATCCAAGCGACCGACAAATTCAATCGTTCCGTCAGGGAGCCACTTTCCTAGATCGCCAGTCTTGTACATGCGCTCGCCTTCCGAATAGGGATGAGAAACAAACTTCTCTGCTGTGAGTTCCGGCTTGTTCCAATATCCACGTGCCAAACCGTGGCCACCGATGCAAATTTCCCCGACAACGCCGATTGGCTGTAGCTGATGGAATTTGTCCACGATATAGATGCTGGTGTTGGCAATGGGACGTCCGATCGTTATCGCAGAATCCAGTTGCGAAATTCGCTGCCAGGTAGCGACGACACTGCTTTCTGTCGGACCGTATTCATTGACGATGACCAATTGCGGATTCTGCTGATTGCTCTTCTCAACGAGCTGAGCTGATACTTTTTCGCCCCCAAGAGTGACGGTTTGCAAGGAGCTGATATCCGCAGCAGTGCCGCATTCCAATATCGCTTGGAACAAACTTGGCACGCATGTCATTTGGGTGCATCTCGCAGCTGCAATGAGGTTTCTGAGAGATACAGGGTCTTTGGCTTCTTCATCCTCCGCCAAGACGACGGTTGAACCGGAAAGGATCGGAGTAAAGAAGGAAAGAACAAAGGCATCAAACGCAAAGGATAAGGGCACCAGACTTCTATCTTGGACGCTAAACTGATACTCCTCTTTCTTCCACAACACGCTGTTGACAATACCACGATGCTCAATCATTACGCCTTTTGGCTTGCCTGTTGTCCCTGATGTGTAGATGACATATGCCAAATCGGAAGCGGTTTGAATCAGCTCGAGATTCGAACGGTTGGGAGAATAGTTCTTCTCCTCCTCCAGATACAGGCATTCCACGCTCACACTAGAAGCCAGCTTAGCTCCAAGATGTTTTTGGGTAAGCACCAGACGGGCTTCGCAATCCTCCAGCATGTAGGCCACACGATCGTCCGGATATTCGGGATCGATAGGCACGTAGGCTCCACCTGCTTTCAAAATGGCCATGATTCCCACAACCATTTCTACAGAACGGTTTGCCATGATTCCTACGAATTGGTTAGCCTTTACTCCCCGTTCACGCAAGGTAACCGCAAGCTGGTTTGCTCGCTCATTCAGTTCGTGATAGGACATCTGCTTATCGCCGATTACAACAGCATCAACCTGTGGTGTTTTTTCCACTTGCTCCTCAAATAGCTCATGAAGTGTCTTGTTCTGTGGATATTCCTTATGCGTCTGGTTGAATTCTACTAACAAGCGATGCTTTTCTTCATCGGACAGCATAGTGATTTCCGACAAGGTAATAGCTTGTTGCTCAATAACGGCATGAAGGATTCGGATGAAATGTGCCGCTATTTTTTCAATCGTCACTCTTGTAAACAATTTGGTGCAGTAATCAAGGCTAAAGATGATCTCCTCATCTTCTTCGTACGCCTCTAATGACAGATCAAACTTGGCCTGATTCACGTCTGCCATATAGGGTGTAAACGTCAATTGCTCCATTTCGAACGGCTTCTGATCCATATTTTGCAAGATAAATACGGTGTCAAACAAAGGATTACGGCTCAAATCCCGTTGAATGTTCAGCTTATCGATCAGCTCATCAAGTGGATAATCCTGATTATCAAAGGCTTTCAGCGTATTGTTTTTCACTTCTGCTAAAAAGCTAAGGAAGGACTTACCCCCCACAGGCTCGTTTCGCAATGCCAGTGTATTGACAAACATACCGATGATCGAATCCGTTTCTGCATGGGACCTGCCAGCAGTAGGTGCACCAACAATAATGTCCTCTTGTCCAGAGTATTTGGAGAGAAGTACATTGTAGGCAGCCAGCAGAACCATGTAGAGCGTAGCTCCTGTACCATGAGCAAGTCGATTCAATTCTTTTTTCAAAAGGGCACCAGAGCTGAAAACAAATCGCTCACCCTCGAAGCTTTTCACAGAAGGTCTCGGATAATCCGTTGCAAGATTCAATACAGGAATTTCTCCCGTAAAGGTATCGATCCAATAGGCTTCCTGAGCAACAAACTCTTCCGTCTCGAACCATTGATTCTGCCATTGGGCAAAGTCCTTGTACTGAATGCTCAGTTCTGGCAGCTCTTCCCCGTGATAAAGCTGAGCAAGCTCTTGAACAAGAATGCCAATCGATACACCATCCACCACAATATGGTGCAAATCCAGCATGAAAAGATGGCGTTCCGGAGCCAGTTTGACCAGTCCAGCGCGAATCAGTGGAGCTTTTTCCAAATCGAACGGTTGAATAAATTGCTCGACGATTTGTTTGAGCTCTCCCTCTGTTGACTCCATCAACGAGATTTCCAGCTCGACATCTTCATGTACGCGCTGAACAGTCTCTCCTTTCATGGAGTGGAACGAGGTACGCAGAGATTCATGGCGTCTCACCAGACGCTTGAGCGCTTGCTGCAAACGCTCTGTATCCAGCTTGCCATCAATGTACAGGATGCCCGGCATGTTGTAGCTGATGTCTGCACCTTCCATTTGTCGGAGAATAAACATTCTCTTTTGTGCAGAAGACACCGAGTAATACTCCTGCTTTTGGACAGGTTCAATCGTCGTATACTTGCCTTTGCTCGCAGTAGCGATGTATGCCGACAAGTCAGCGATCGTAGGCGATTCAAACAGTGTTTTCAACGGCACATCTACTTGAAGGGTGCGATGGATCAAAGAGATGACGTTCATCGCCTTCAAGGAGTGACCGCCCAACTCGAAGAAATGATCGTGGACCCCGATTTGGTTCACGCCAAGTACACTTTGCCAAATGTCTGCGAGCGTAGCTTCCACTTCATTGCGTGGCGCTACATACACGGTTTCAGATGAGGATGCTCCCTCAGGTTGAGGCAATGCTTTGCGATCTACCTTGCCATTTGCCGTGAGCGGCAGATTCTCCAAATAAACAAAATAAGAAGGAATCATATAAGATGGCAAATGGGAACCAATGTAAGCTCTCAGGTCGGCTGTCTTGATTTCCTGATCGGCAACGATATAGGCGTACAAGTTGTTTTGCCCTTTTTCATCTGGACGGGCAAGGACAATGGCCGTTTTTATCCATTCAAACTGCAAAAGCCTTGCTTCGATCTCACCCAGCTCGATCCGGTGGCCTCTGATTTTGACCTGATGGTCGATGCGTCCGAGATATTCCACGTTGCCGCAGGCTAGGTACCTGACCATGTCTCCAGTTCGGTACATCCTACTACCCGGTTCAAACGGATTGTCAATAAAGCTGGCTGTTGTCAGTTCTTCACGATTCCAGTAGCCGCGGGCCAAACCATCGCCAGCAATGCACAGTTCTCCTGCAACTCCTACAGGCTGGAGCTGGTTGCTCGCATTTACGACGTACAAACGGACGTTATCAATCGGTTTGCCAATGGGAATCACACCATACTCCGGCAAACGAGGGCAAATCCAGTATGTCGCATCAATCGTGGATTCTGTAGGGCCATAGAGGTTAATCAACTGTGCCGTTTGCGTCTGGTAAAAGCGCGAAACAAGTGCAGGTGCCAATGCTTCTCCACCGCAGAAAACGCGTTGCAAGCTCGTGCAAGAGCTCCATCCCGGTTCGGTCATGATCAGGTCCAGCAAGGAAGGAACCATCTGTAAAGTCGTGATCTTCTCTTCTCTGATCATGCGAGTCATGTACTCGATGTCGCGATGTCCGTCCGGCTTTGCCAGTACCAGGCGTCCTCCCGTGATCAGTGGCAAATAAAATTCCCATACGGAAGCATCGAAGGAAAACGGCGTTTTTTGCAAGACAGCATCCTCTGTAGTCAGTGGGAAGGCATTCTTCATCCAAAGCATGTGATTGCAAATCGCTTGATGCGCGATCATAACCCCTTTGGGATTTCCGGTCGAACCAGATGTATAGATGACATAAGCCAAGTCATCCCTGCCAGAGATATTGTCAAGATTGGTGTCGTCACCTGTATAAATCGCTTCATCGTCTACGTCGATGATTTCTCCTGCATACTCTACTGTCTTTTTCAAATGACGCTGTGTCAGTAGAATCGGAGCTTTGCTGTCGCTGAGCATGTATTGAATTCTTTCAGGCGGGTAGGTAGGATCAATTGGCGTATACGAACCACCTGCTTTTAACACGGCCAACATGCTCACGACCATCCCGATAGAACGGTCTACCATAATTCCGATCATCGTATCTGGTTGAGTTCCTTTGCTCCGCAGCAAACGAGCTACTTGATTGGCCCGGGCGTTCAACTGGCGATAGCTCAAGGTGTATCCGTCATAGGCTACTGCAACTTGATCTGGGGTCAGCAATACTTGCTCTTCAAACAATTGATGCAATATCTGATCAGCGGAACGTTCGACAAAAGTATCGTTGACGTTCAGAATGAGAGCACGTTTTTCTGCTTCCGTCATCATGTCGATTTCTGCTAACTTGGCATTCGTTTGTGCACTAATAGTACGCAGAATTTCCAGATAATGATGGGCCATTCTTTGGATGGTTTCCTTCTTGAACAGCTTCGTTCCAAATGCGAATTGGAATTGAATGTCGGACTGCGATTCACTCGCATTCAAAGCAAGATCGAACTTTGAAATTTTGTTAAATATCTCATACGGAGCTGCTGTAAGCTGCTCGATTTCCAGCGTCTGCTGATTCGCATTTTCCAAAGAAAACATGGTGTCAAACAATGGATTTCGGCTAATGTCACGTTGAATCGCCAGCTTTTCCACCAGCTCTTCAAATGGATAATCCTGATTGTCATAGGCCGCCAGCGCATTTTGTTTGACTTCTTGCAAGAATTGGGTAAAGGTTTTGTCGCTCGTAGGATGATTTCTCATCGCCAACGTATTCACGAAGATCCCCATGATGTTTTCCACATCGGCATGAGAACGACCAGCGACAGGCGTACCGACAATGATATCCTCTTGGCCGGAATACTTGGACAGCAGTACATGGTAAGCCGCGAGCAAGACCATATACAGGGTTGTACCCGTATCTGCTGCTACCTTGCGCAAACGCTCGACCAATTCTTTTCCTGTGTCAAAAAGAACAAGATCCCCTTCAAAGCTTTGAATGGTTGGACGCGAATAATCAGTCGGCAGATTCAGCAAAGGTATTTCATCAGCAAACGTATTTAACCAGTGGAGCTCCTGCTTCTTGTACACGTCCGTCTGGAACAGCTCATTTTGCCAAGCAGCGAAATCCTTGTATTGGAGAGAAAGAGGCTGCAAGGCTTTCCCTTGGTACAACTTGGCAAATTCACTCAGTAAAATTTGGGACGAAACACCGTCCGAGATGATATGGTGCATGTCTAGCAGGAACAAATGACGGTCTTTGCCTAACTTGACCAAGCCTGTTCGAATCAACGGAGCGATTCCGAGGTCAAATGGACGGACAAAATCGCGCATGATCTGCTCCGCCTTGTCTTCCGTAGACTTCAGCATCAGGATTGGTACTTCTACCTCATCATCCACTTTCTGTACAGGCTCACCATCGATACGGTGGAAGGAGGTGCGCAAGGCTTCGTGGCGCTCCGCCAATCGTTGGACCGTGCTAGCAAAGCGATTGTAATCCAGCTTTCCTTCCAGCAACATTGCTCCCGAAATGTTATAACTGATGCCACTTCCTTCAAATTGCTGAAGGATGTACATTCTTTTTTGAGCAGAAGATACGGGATAAAATTCTTTTACCTCAACCGGTTGAATGGCTGTGTACTTGCTTTTCCCCGATTTCGAGATAAAAGCAGCGAGCTGGGATACGGTCGGATTCTCGAACAGTGCCTTTACTGGCAAATCCACTTCCAACGCTTTAGAAACTTGAAAGATGACTGTCATAGCCTTCAGTGAATGTCCGCCCAAATCAAAGAAATGATCGTGAACGCCTACACGGCTAACTCCCAGGGCCTGCTGCCAAATCTCAGCCAATTTTGTTTCCGTTTCATTCTGAGGAGCGACGTACGCTGTTCCCGTTACAACTGCACCGTCAGGCTTCGGCAATTTCTTCCGCTCTACTTTTCCATTGGCTGTCAGCGGAATTTCCTCCAAACGGACAAAGAAGGACGGGATCATGTAGGAAGGAAGTGTACTTCCCAGATGCTCTCTCAATTCCGACACGGTCGACTCCTGCTCGGAAACGATGTAGGCATAGAGCACATTTTGACCACTGTCATCCTTTTCAGCGATGACGACGGCTTCCTTGATCCATTCATGCTGCGTCAAACGCGTCTCAATTTCGCCCATCTCAATCCGATGCCCACGAATTTTGACTTGATGGTCGATTCTTCCCAAATATTCCATATTGCCATCTGGGAGCCATTTCGCCAGATCGCCTGTTCGATACATTTTGGTCCCCGGACGGAACGGATTTTCGATGAACTTTTCCTGGGTCAGCTCTGGTCTATTGAAATATCCTTTGGCTACGCCATCTCCGGATATATACATCTCGCCAATGGAGCCAACGGGTATTGGCTGCATAGAGGAATCAAGTAAATAAAGCTGAACGTTGTCTGCCGGTACGCCAATCGGTACCGATTCTTGGATCGGTTTTTTAGGGTCATACAAATAAATCATGCAGCCCACAACCGTTTCGGTAGGTCCATACTCATTGAAAATCTTGACATTCTGTCCGAAGTTCTCATAGATTCTCTTCGCCAATTGGGTTGGCAAGTTCTCACCACCGACAATAAACCGTCGGATGCTGCTGTTTGTTCCATCTATTTCTTCAATCAGCTTCAAATGTGTTGGCGTCAGCTTGATGATGCCCACTTGATTATCTTGGATAATGTCTAAAATGACCTGTACCTTATCTGTTCCTCTGTAGACATAGATCGTATTGCCTGATAGAAGCGGCGTGAAGATCGAGGTGACAGTCAAATCAAACGAAATGGAAGAGTACAGCGGAAAGTCTACAGCTTCCCCTTGGACATACTCCTTGTTCGCCCACCAAATGTAATTGACTAGACCTCGGTGGGTAATCATCGCGCCTTTTGGATTCCCCGTGGATCCGGAAGTATAGATCATGTACGCCAAATCGTCCGGAGTGAATGCTGTGTCAAGATCTGTACTATCTCCTTCAAACAAGAAAGGATTGTCTAGGTAGAGAATGTCGCCTTCAAACTCGACTTTTTCCTGAAGATGAGACTGTGTCAAGAGAATCGTGGTCTGACTGTCATCCAGTAAATACTGAATTCTCTCTATCGGATACTCGGGATCAATCGGCAAATAGGCACCGCCTGATTTTAGAACTGCCATAATAGCCACGATCAGCTCGAGTGAATGCTCTGCCATAATGGAGACGAAACTGCCTTGGGTAATTCCTTTCCCACGCAGAGCTCTAGCCAACTGGTTGGAACGCTCCTGAAGCTCCTGGTAAGTAAGGCGATCTTCCCCGCAAACAACCGCAACTTTCGAAGGTGTCTGTCTTGCTTGCTCCGCGATCAGCTCGAAAATCATTTTATCGCGTGGATAATCGGCAGTCGTGTCGTTATAAGCTACCAGCAATTGCTGTTTTTCTTCATCCGTGATGATTCCGATATCTTCAAGCAGTACATTCGGATTGTGAATGACCTGCTCAATGATCGTTTTCAAGTGCCCTTCTACTCGGTTCATGAATGATTCCTCATAAACCGATGCATTATAGCTCAACTTCACATACATCTCATTCGAAGGTGCGACTGCTACCACAACGTTAAAATCATAGGAAGTCTGTTCTTCCCCATTTTCCACATTGAATTGAAAGCCTAAGGAATCCTCCCGATCATTCGAAGCTTGATCCGGGTAGTTTTCATACGTCACCAAATGATCGATTAACTCCTGTTTCAGTACCGTCTTGCTCTGAATTTCGTACAGCGGAGCGAAATCATAAGAAGCAGAAGCCAAGGCTTGCTTCTGAACTGTTTTTAGCAGCCCACTGAAGGTTTGTTTTCTGTTCGTTTGCACGCGGGTTGGGATCGTGTTAATGAACAATCCAACCATGCTCTCAATCCCCTGGATCCCTGGCGGACGACCTGACACAACAGAACCGAATACCACATCATCCGAATTTTTGTACTTGCTCGCCAAAATTCCCCAAAGAGATTGAAACACGCTGCTCATCGTAGCCTGATTCTGATTGGCAATCTGCATCAGCTGCTGAGTCTTCTCAGGTGCGACCGTGAAAAGATTCTCCACATGTACATAATTGCCATCTTCCGCTACATTCTTCTTTTTAGGGAAATCAGACTGATGGTCATAGCCTTCCAGGTAGTTCTGCCAGTAAGTAAGTGCTTCTTCTTTGTTTTGCTTATCCAGCCATTTGATATATTCGCTGTATGGTTTGGTCGCTTCCCGCGGAACAGCCTCGCCCTTACGAATGGCGGCATAGTACGCGAGCAGCTTATGAAGCAATACGCCCAACGACCAACCGTCGACGATGATATGGTGGAATGCCCAAACGAATTGATACTGGTTCTCCCCCGTTTGGAAAATGGCTCCTTTCATCAAGACGTCTTTCGTCAGCTCAAACGTATGATGCTGGTTGGTATACGCTTTTATGTAATCGTTCTGATCATCTATAGGTAAATGAGCAATGTTTTCGAAATGAACGGTAACTTTTCTCTCTTTAAAAACAACCTGTCGAGGTCGCTGCAGGTTTTGATATACAAACACAGTGCGCAAAACCTCATAGTTCTCTACGAGCTTGTTCATGCTCTCTTCAAAAATAGGCAGGTGAAAATCACCTTGGAGCTTTGCGGACATCTGGAGGCAGTAGGCGCTGCTGTCTGTATCTTTGACAGCATGAAACAACATACCCTCTTGCAATGGGGTTAACGGATAAATTTTCGCAATATTTTCCTGCTTATTCATTCTGCACCTCAACTCTGTGATTTATCGATTTAAAGAGGGTTCCTCCAATAAAAGCGAAATGTCCCAGCTTTTATTGGAGGAATAGCATTTCTCATGTCGCCCGATTAGATTAATTCCAGGATGTTCTCCAGTTCTTCCATGGAAAGGTCATCATCACCCAGATCACTCGGGGTCAATTCTCCATTTTCTTTTGACATGCAGTGCTCAATAATGCTGAGCAAGTGATTCCGATAGCTGTCTGCCAATTTCGCGATGGTTTCTTCCTTATACTGGAGACTGCTGTAGCCAAAACTGATCTGGAGCTTTCCATCCTCGATCATGCCGGAAATATCCAACAAGAATACTCTCTCCGATTCTGGACTGAAAAGCTGACCCGTACCCAGTGGTGAGAAAGTAAATCCGCCAGATTTTACATCCGAATCAAATTGCCCGAGGTAGTTAAAGCTGATTTCCGGTTGCAGGCTAAATTGCAGGGATGGACGCAGTTGTTCCGCCGTCATCGTGCGTAAAATCTCGTAGCCAATTCCTTTTTTCGGAATATGGCGCAAGCTTTCTTTGATTTGCTTGATTTGATATGACAAGTCCTTTGATTTTTCCATATCAAGCACGACAGGGAACTGGGATGTGAACCACCCAATCGTTCTGGTCACATTCATTTCATTCTGAATATCTTCGCGCCCGTGACCTTCCAGGTTAATGACAGCGTAGTCGGTATTCGCCCACTCTTTCACGGTTAATCCCAACGCAGTCAGCAACAGGTCATTCATTTCTGTGTGATAGGCATGATGAACGTGACGTAAAAGGTTTTCTGTCTCTTGCGCTGTCAACTCGACCTTCGCTGTACGGGTGTGCTTTTGTTTACGATCTGCTGTAACAAAATCGGTTGGCAACTTTTCTGCCGTGCTCGTGCTCTCGAGGTTGTGCCAGTACGCAGCTTCACGTAAAAGCTCGTCACTCTCCGCATAGTTTTGCAATTGAGTCGACCAATCCTTGAATGAATCTGTCTTTTTCGGCAAGACGAGCTCCTGATTGCGGAGAGCCTGCGAATAAGCAGATGAAAAATCTTCAAACAAGATGCGCCAAGAGACGCCATCCACGACCAGATGATGAATGGCAATCAGTAAATGATCCCCTTCAGTAGTGGAGAAGAGTGCCAAGTGGACGAGTGGTCCCTGTTCCAAGTCGATACTGCTTTGGATGTGATCAGACAACTCCAAAATATGAGCTGCGCTATTTGCATGGTCTTTCAAGTCATACGAGTGGAAGCGGAATCGCTCACCTGTCAGCGTTCGATTGATTTGTGTGATTGACTCATTTTCCTGTTTGTATATCATGCGCAACGCATCGTGGTGCTCGACAATCTTATAGAATGCCTGCTGAACAAGTCCCGGATCAAAGCCATCCTCTCGGAACAGCATGACAGCCTGATTCCAGTGGTGACGGTCTGTGAAATTGCACTCGAAGAACCACTTCTGAATGGGCGTCAAGCCAATCTCGCCTTCTACTACTCCCTGATCGCTCTCTCTGTTGTTCGGTATGACATGGGCAGCAACTTGTTCAATGGTCGGATATTGGAACAGTTCCTTCATCGCTAGCGTCCAGCCTGATGCGTGCAAACGCGTGGATACCTGAATCGCTTTGATGGAATCTCCGCCCAATTCAAAGAAGTTGTCTTTCATTCCCACTTGCTGAATTCCCAATACCTCTGCCCAGGTCTTTGCAAGTAAGTGTTCCAGTTCGTTTTGCGGTGCTTCATATTCTCTGCCCGATTTTTCTTCGTGGCTTGGCTTCGGCAATGCTTTGCGGTCAATTTTGTCATTCGGTGTCAACGGCATCTTATCCAACTGAACAAAGAAGGAGGGAACCATATAATTTGGCAATTCTTTTCCCATAAATTCTCGCAGTTGTGCCGGACTTGCTTCCCCATCGGCTACATAGTATGCGCACAGGTAAGGTTGCCCCTGGTCATCCAAATGTGTGATGGCTGCTGCCTCAATAATCGACTCATATCGCAACAGAACACTCTCGACTTCGCCCAGCTCTACCCGATGACCGCGTACCTTCACCTGATGATCGATTCTGCCGAGATACTCGATATTTCCGTCCGGAAGCCATTTGGCTAGATCCCCGGTGCGATACATCTTCTCTCCAGGCACAAACGGATTGTCGACAAATTTTTCTGCCGTCAATTCTGGTCGATTCCAATATCCTCTAGCTAGCGCCACCCCGCTGATGCACAATTCACCTATTTGACCAACTGTCTTCAATTGCATTTGTTCATCCACGATGAACAGCTTCGTATTCTGAATCGGTTTGCCAATCGTAATTGTCTGACCAACTGGTTCATGCGGCAAAGCTTTCCAGAGTGTCGCGCAAACCGTACTCTCTGTGGGACCGTAGCCATTGACATAGGTCACTTTCTCTTTCCATTGCTCTACCAACGCGGTAGATGCTGCCGATCCAGCAGTAATCAGGATACGCAATGACGGCATACGGTCAGGCTCAAGATAAATGGCATACGTCGGCGGCAACGTGAGAATGGTAATTCCGTTTTTGTTGACGTACTCCTCAAATTTGCGGAAATCGTTGATCGTATCACGCGAGATAATATACAAGGTCGCCCCTGTCAATAGAGCCATAAACATATCCCACACCGATGCATCAAAAGAGATACTCGCAAAATGTCCTGGCCGATCTTGTGGGGTTACGCCGAATTGATTCTTGAAAACCGCCTGTAGATTGGCTGCCCCTTTGTGCTCCAGCATGACTCCTTTTGGATTGCCAGTGGTACCGGACGTGTAAATGATATAGGCAAGATCAGACGGCTTGTTGATGCAAAGCAAATTGTCTGAATGCGACGAATAGCTCCCTGCGTCGTCCAAATCGATAATTTCTGCCTGACTGGACACCTTGTGGATCAAGTGAGAATGGGTAAGCACGAGCTTCGACTGACTGTCCTCGATCATATAGCGAACTCTTTCTTCGGGATAGTCAGGATCGACAGGCAAAAAGGCTCCGCCAGCTTTTAAAATGGCGAGTGTTGCAATGACCATTTCCAAGGAACGCTCTACCATCATGACGACGATTTGAGAAGGACCTACCCCTTTTTCCCGCAAAACCGCGGCTAGCTGGTTCGCTCTTTCATTGAGCTCTTGGTATGACATGCTCTTCTCTTCAAATACAATAGCCGTTTGATCAGGCGTGTTCGCTGCCAGTTCCTCAAAGAGCTGTTGTATGGTCTGGTCTTCCGTGAACTCTCTGTCTGTATGATTGAACTCCACTAGTAACAACTGCTTTTCTTCTGCCGTCAGCATCTCAATCGCTTGAAGCGGCATGTCAGGTTCTACCGTAACGTTGCGTACAATTTGCATGAAATGACGCGACATTCTGTCTACGGTGTCTCTTCTAAACAGCTTGGTGCTGTACTCCAGTCGCAGCAACAGGTCTGTTTCCCGTTCAGTCAGGTGAAAAGACAGGTCGAACTTTGAAATGGCAAGTGCGCTCGTCGATTCATAGGGATGATAAGTCAGTTGACCCATTGTTTTTTGGTACAGTTCGTCGGTTTGCAGAATGAACATGGTATCAAAAAGTGGATTGCGTCCCGGATCACGTTGAATGCCAAGCTTTTCAACCAGACTTTCCAGCGGATAATCCTGATGATCATAGGCATCCAGGGCATTCTGCTTGACTTCCATCAGAAACTCCTTGAAGGTCTTCTCTGCTGTCGGTTTGTTTCTGATTGCTAGCGTATTGACGAACATACCGACAATCGGTTCGAGCTCAGCGCGCGTCTTGCCGGAGATTGGTGTTCCGACAACGATATCCTCCTGCCCTGTATACTTCGAGAGCAGCAAATTGTAGGCGGCAAGCAAGACCATAAACAAGGTCGTTTTCGTTTCTGCAGCCAGCGCGTGTAAAGCTTCCAGCAGAGGTCTATCGGTAGCGAGTACGATTTGATCACCCTCAAAGCTTTTCACAGCTGGGCGTGGATAATCTGTCGGGATCTCCAAGACAGTGTTATGTCCCTCAAACGCGTAGCGCCAATACTCTTCCTGCTTCTTAAAGTTATCTGACTCGTTAAAGCGTTTTTGCCAGACAGAAAAATCTTTGTATTGGATACGCAGCTCTGGCAATTGTCTGCCTTGGTACAATTCCGCTAGTTCATTGAAGATAATCGTGACGGACGAGGCATCCGAAGCAATATGATGCATGTCATACAAGAGAAGATGACGTTCATCCGAGATTTGCACGAGACCCATGCGCAGCAGTGGCGGAACAGACAGATCAAATGGACGGACAAACGCATGGAAAATTTCATCGATCTGATGTTCTTCTGCACTCCGATACTCCATTTCCACTTCCACGTGGTCATGAATTTTTTGGACCAACTGATCTCCTACCATCTCAAAGGAGGTTCTCCAGATTTCGTGACGATCTACCAATGCTTGTAGCGCTTGCACCAATTGATCGCGATCCAGTTGACCCTCTAGCATGATCATCCCAGGCGTATTGTAGCTGATACCCGCGCCTTCCAACTGATGGAGCACGTACATCCGCTGCTGGGCAGATGATACCGGGTAGTAATCTTGTGGTTCTGCTGGTTGAATCGATTCATCTGGTGCATTCTCACTGTTTGCTATCAGCCTGGACAAGGCTCGAACGGTAGGCTGTTCAAAGAAATGCTTCAAAGGAAGATCGGTTTGAAACTCCCGATGCACATGCGCCACTACCGTCATAGCTTTCAAGGAATGTCCGCCCAGCTCAAAAAAGTTATCCATCACTCCGATGCCGGAGATGCCAAGGACGTTTTCCCAAATCTTTGCTAGTGTTGCCTCTACTTCATTGGCAGGGGCGACATACTCCACACCTGTTGTAGGCTTTCCTTCCGGCTTCGGCAGCGCTTTGCGATCGATCTTGCCATTTGGCGTGAGCGGGAAAGCATCCAGTTGAATCAGATAGGGCGGTACCATATACGCTGGCAGTTCTTGAGATAGATGGGTTCGAAGCGCCGCTTCCGAGATGTTGTCTTTCCCGGTGAAATAGGCGGTCAGATACGCGTCCCCGCTTCCATCCTGATAAGCAACGACAATCGCTTCATTTGTCGTTTCATAGCTGAGAAGAACCGATTCTATCTCCCCGATCTCAATCCGGTATCCTCTCACTTTTACTTGTTCATCCAGGCGTCCTGCGAATTCAATCGTACCGTCAGGGAGCCATCTGCCAAGGTCGCCCGTCTTGTACATGCGTTCACCTGGCTCAAATGGATTGGAAACAAACTTCTCCTCGGTAAGCTCTGGTTTGTTCCAATATCCACGTGCCAAACCGAGTCCGCCTATGCATATCTCTCCCACTACCCCGATTGGTAGCAGTTGGTGCGAATGGTCCACGATGTATATGCTTGTGTTTGCTATTGGCCGTCCAATGGTGATCGGAGAATCCGGGAGCGTATCGCACAGATAGGTGGCGATAACACTGCTTTCTGTCGGACCGTACGCATTGACAGCAATCATCTGCGGATTCATCTCTTTGCACATCTCAACCAACTTCGGCGATAGTTTTTCTCCCCCGAGCACGGCCATTTTCATCGGACTGATCTCTTCGGTGGTGCTGCATTCCAAAATCGCCTGGAACAAACTCGGCACGCACAACGTGTAGCTGCAACTCCATGTTGAGATCAGGTTTTTGAGCGCGATCGGATCTTTGGCTTCTTCATCCTTCGTTAAGACAACAGTTGAACCGGATAGAATCAACGCAAAGAAGGTAAGGACAAAACCATCAAAAGCAAAGGATAGAGCCAACAAGCCTCTGTCATGGACAGATAAGGCAAACTCTTCTTTGTTCCATGTCACACTGTTGACAATACCTCGGTGCTCCACCATGACCCCTTTTGGCTTGCCTGTCGTACCCGATGTGTAAATGATATAAGCCAGATTGGTAGCCGTATGAATCGGGTCAAGGTTTGTCGTGATACGAGAATAGTTACTCTTATCCTCCAGATACAGGCATTCCACTCCAACAGCAACCTTTGCTCCAAGATGCTCGTGAGTAAGCACCAGACGGGCTTCGCAATCTTCCAGCATATAGGCAATGCGATCATTCGGATATTCTGGATCGATAGGCACGTATGCTCCGCCAGCCTTGTGAATGGCAAGGATTCCAATCACCATCTCCAAGGAACGATTTGCCATAATCCCAACTCGTTGGTCAGCCTTTACTCCTTTTTTCCGTAATGTACGAGCAAGCTGATTGGCTTTCTTATTGAGCTCCTGATATGTCAACTTTTTGTCCCCGCAAACCAGCGCGATTTGATCAGGGGTTTTCCCTACTTGTTCTTCAAATAGCTGTGGAAGTGTGCTTTCCAATTGAACAGGCTTGAATGTGTCATTGAACTGGACCAGCAATTCCTGCTTTTCTTTCTCGGTGAGCATCTCCATCTGATAGAGAGCCAAGTCCGAGTTCCCAGTGACTTCTTGCAAGATTTGGATGTAATGACGCGACATGCGTTCGATGGTCTCCTGCTTGAACAGCTTGGTGCAAAATTCGAAGCAGAACATGAGACCTGCGTGGTCTTGGGTTGCTTCGAGCGACAAATCGAATTTCGCCATTTTGCCCTCTGGCACGTAAGGCGTCACTGTCATGCCTTCGATCTTGATCGGATCGGCATCCATGTTTTGCAAAATGAACAATGTGTCAAACAATGGATTACGGCTTCGATTTCGATTGACCGCCAGCTTTTCGACTAGTTCCTCAAACGGGTACTCCCCATGCTCAAATGCAGAGAGTGTATTGTCCTTCACTTCTCGTAAAAATTGCTTGAAGCTTTTGGTTGCCACTGGCTGATTTCTCATTGCCAGCGTGTTGACGAACATACCCGTAATGCTTTCTGTGTCAGGATGCGTTCTTCCAGCTGTCACGGTTCCGACTACCATGTCTTCTTGCCCGGAGTATTTTGCGAGCAAAACATGATAGGCAGCCATGAGCACCATGTAGAGCGTAGTACCAGTATCGGCCGCCACTCGTTGCAAGCCATCCAGCAGCTGTTTTTCAGAGCGGAATAGATAACGTTCACCCTCAAAGCTTTGAACAGACGGTCGAGAGTAGTCCAAAGGCAGGTTCAAGACAGGAACTTCACCAGCGAATCGCTCGGTCCAATACGCTTCCTGTTTTCTGTATTCGTCTGTCTGTGCCAGACCTTTTTCCCAAACCGCGAAGTCTTTATATTGAATGCGTTGCTCTGGCAAGGATTTACCTTGATAGAGCTGCGCAAGATCATTCAGGATGATTTGCGATGACACTCCATCCGAGATGATATGGTGCATATCGATGATCATGACATGGCGCCGCTCTCCCAGTTTGACCAGTCCAACCCGACTTAATGGCGCTTTTTCCAAATCAAACGGACGCATGAAATCCGTGATGACTTGATTCAAACCATCTTCTGTCGTTTCCATGTAGGCGATTGGTAATTTGCATTCCTGATGGATGCGTTGAACCAGCTCACCGTTGATGGTATGGAAGGAGGTTCGCAGCGATTCATGACGACTCACCAGATTGGAAATGGATTGCTCCAGCTGCTGCACATTCAATTCCCCATCGAGTACCGTCACAACGGGCAGATTGTACACCGTACTAGCCGGATCAAGCTGGTTTAAAATGAGCATGCGTTTTTGCGCAGAGGATACAGGATAATGTTCTTGCATGACGACCCGCGGAATAGCGAGATAGGTTACTTCCTCTTCGCCTTCCACATACTTGGCGATTTCTTGAATGGTTGGTCTCTCAAACAACACGCGAAGCGGAACATCTGCTTGGCAGTCTTTTTGCATCCGGGAAATGAGGTGAATCGCTTTTAGCGAATGGCCCCCCAGTGTGAAAAAATTATCCTGAATGCCAATCGGGGACACGCCGAGTACGCTTTCCCAAATCGCTGCCATTTTCTGTTCCAGTTCGGTTGTCGGAGCAAGGTAATCTGCTCCCTTAAAAGCATTCCCTTCAGGTATGGGCAAGGCTCTTCTGTCTGTTTTTCCATTTGGTGTGACCGGAATCCGCTCCAGCTTCATAAAGAAGGAAGGGATCATATACTCAGGCAGCGTTCGTGATAAGTACGCACGCAGTTCCTCGTTGCTCACTTCCTCTGTCAAAACGACATAGGCGCACAAATACTTACCGCCAGTCTCATCCGTTCTATCGATGACCACGGCTTCCTTAATTAAGGCGTGGTTGAGCAAGTGTGATTCGATCTCTCCCAGCTCAATACGATGACCCCTGATTTTTACCTGATGGTCGATTCGCCCTAAAAACTCGATATTGCCATCTGGCATCCAACGAGCGAGGTCACCCGTTCGATACATTCTTTCTCCTGATTGATACGGGTTTTCGAGAAACTTCTCCGCAGTCAGCTCCGGATTGTGCAAATACCCTCTTCCTACGTTCGCACCAGAGATATACAGCTCCCCAACAATGCCCTCTGGTTTCATCTGGAGCTTTTCATCCAGGATATAAATGCCAGTGTTGCTGATCGGTTTTCCGATGGGTGGCAGCTCTGGTATATCCAGGCTTGGGTCCATGGTGTAGGTGGTTACCACATGTGTCTCCGACGGCCCGTAATGATTGTGCAAAAATACGTGATGGTTCCGCAGATATTTCTGTAGCTCATGAGTAACGACGAGCTGTTCCCCTGCTGTGATAATATGCTTGACGCAACGCGGGAAGCTTTGCGCATAATCTTTTTCGTTAAAGATAAATTTCAAGAAGGATACAGGGAGGGACAAAATGCTGATCTGTTTTTCCTGGATAAATGCAAACAGTTTTTCTACATGACGTCTCATCTCATTCGTGATGAGATAGAGCTGTCCCCCAGAAAGCAGCGTAGAGAAAATCTCCTGATAGCAAACATCAAAGCTGCATGTGGTATACTGCAATACTTTTTCATGAAAATCGATGTTGGTCTTGGCAAACGTAAAGTGCATCAGATTTGCCATGTTTTTATGCTCAAGCATGACGCCTTTTGGTTTACCTGTCGTTCCTGAAGTGTAGATAATATAAAACAAGTCATCTGGATGATTGATCGTTTCTACAGACGCACTACTCTCTTCCCAGATGGCTGGAGCGTTGATATCTATTTTTTCAGTAGAGGCAGAGACTTTCTCTAGTAGATGCTGCTGGGTCACTACCAATCGAATCCCGCTATGCTCAAGCATGTAGGCAATTCGTTCTTCTGGTAGCTCTGGATCAATCGGTACAAACGCACCGCCAGCTTTCAAAACCCCAAGAATTCCAACAATCATCTCGATCGAACGATCCATCATCGTACCAACCAGACTGTCTGCTGCAATCCCATTTCCTCTCAAAAATCTGGCGAGCTGATTGGACTTTTCATCTAGCTCCCGATACGTCAACTGCTGTTCTCCGAATACAACAGCAACCTGATCAGGTGTCCTTTCCACTTGTTCCATAAAAAGCTCGTGCATGGTTTTCGTTGGATAGGCAGCGGAAGTATCAAGGTTTCTGGCCATTAGCTGTTGTTTTTCAGTTTCTGTCAGCAAGGTAACCTGTTGTAGGTTGACCTTCGGATTGTTTGCCACGCAAGCCGCGATCTGCTTGAGGTGGCCAGCCATTTTTTGAATAAAGGCTTCATCGAAAACAGCAGCATTATAATCAAACCGCATCGCAATCTCTTCTTTGGGCATTACCATGACGGTCATGTCATAATTGGTAGGCTCAAACATCTCGACATCAGAAATGGTGAAGCCTACTTGCTGCGTCGCTACTTTTTTCTGCAAGGCCTCGACTAACGGGTAGTTTTCGATGACCATCAAGTGATCGATCAAATCTTGCTTCAATACGGAATCGTTTTGAATATCGTACAAAGGCACATGCTCATACGATTGGGATTGCAGTGTTCTTTGGTGCACATCTTGTATCAAGTCGGCAAAGGTTTGATCGTTTTTCGCTTGAATGCGGAATGGAATGGTATTGATGAACAACCCAACCATTTTATCGATTCCAACGATTTCAGTTGGTCGGCCGGATACAACAGAGCCGAATAGCGCATCATTCGTACCGTTATAGGATTGGAGGAGAATCCCCCATATGGTTTGAATCACAGTCGGCAATGTCACTTGATTTTGACTTGCGATCGCAGAAAGCTGCTGCGTCAGCATGCGGTCCAGCACAAAACGATATTGTGCTGGTAGAAAGGCATTGCTAGAAGACTTCCCAAATTTCGGCAAGGAAGTTTGCTGTTCAAATTGTTCCAGATAGCCTCTCCAATATGCGAGGGCAGCCTCTTTATCTTGCTTTTCCAGCCAACGAATAAATTGGCTGTAAGGCTGCACCGGGTCAAGGGAAATCGGAGCCCCGTTCTTTAAGGATAAATAGACGGAAAGCAAGTCATCAAAAATAATGCTAAAGCACCAACCATCCATGAGTATGTGATGAAAACTCCAGATGATTTGGTATTCGCTCTCCGTCATTTGGAAAATAGCCACTCTCATCAACGAATCTTTCGCCAGATGAAAGGTTTTCTCTTGGTCATTCCTTTTGTACTGTGTGTAGCGCTGCTGTTTTTCTTGCTCGTCGTATGCAGTTAAATCGCAAAATAGGATGGGAATGGGTCGTTCCTTCAAGACAACCTGCAAAGGCTGCTTTAATTTTTCATAGAGAAACAGCGTGCGGAACACATCATATCTCTCTACCAGCACATGCAAGCTATTGGTAAACAAACCAACATCAAGATTGCCCTGAATCGAAATCGACATCTGTACAAGATGAGAGTTATGTTCTTCGTCTAGCAAGGCGTGAAATAACATTCCCTCTTGCATGGGCGTCAATAAATACATATCTTGTACTTGTTCTTTGCTAAAAACACTCATTCCGGCACCTCGATATCCACATTATTTGTCATATTTACATAAAAATGTAAGTCAAGAGTATGTTTAACCCTAAAAATAGTAGCAAGTACTTATTTAGTTAAGCGTACTGTTAAGTAATTCGAAGATGTCGTCCATTTCTTCCATTTCAAGTCCTTTTAGACTAAAGTCACTAGGAGTCCGTTCAACTTCTTTTTTCTGCGAGCAATGAGTGATGATCTCCCGGAGATGTTTTCGATAGTTCTCACTCAGTTGATGAATGGACTCTTCTCTAAACTGCTCCTCGCTGTACGTAAACGTGATGAGAAGCTCGCCACCTTCAATTCTTCCTGTAATATTCAAGGCGGTATAAATCTCGGAATCAGGACTCAGATTGTTCTTTCCATCCGCACCAAGCGTGTTACCTGAACTATACGGAGAACGGGTAAACAATTCGTTGTTAAGGCCTGAGTCAAATTGCCCCAAGTAGTTAAACGTCACTTCGGGTTGCAAGAAAAAGGACAAGGAACGTCGTTTTTCCGGTTCTGTCATATATTTTAAAATTTCATAGCCAATGCCTTTATTAGGGATCTTCCTCAGGTTTTCTTTCGTGCATTTGATATGGTCAGGTAAGTGATTCATTTGACTCAAATCTAGTAAAACTGGATATTGGGACGTAAACCATCCAACTGTTCTTGTCACGTTAGCGTGTTCGATCACATCCTCGCGCCCGTGCCCTTCCAGATTAATCACGATTTGGTCAAGCCTGCTCCACTCTGCAACGGCCAGCCCCAATGCTGCCAGTAACAAATCATTGATTTCTGTTTGATAAGCAGAATTTGCCTGCTTCAACAATTGTTCGGTTTCCTCTGCTAGCAATCCGACCTGTATGTTGCGGATACTCTTCTGTTTGCTGCCCACCGTGTCATAATCTTTTGGGAGGGAAGCATTCCTAGCTCCTGATTCGAGATTCTCCCAATACGGGATTTCTCTCATCAATGCATCACTATTCGCATACTCATTCAGCCATACTGCCCAATTTTTAAAAGAATCCGTTTTTTCTGGGAGAACGATTTCTTTTCCTGCTAGTACCTGACTGTATGCAGTTGCTAGATCCTCAAACAGAATGCGCCAAGAGATTCCATCCATGACTAAATGATGGATGGCCAAAAACAAATGATCGCCTTGGCGCGTATGGAATAGAGCTGCCTTTACCAGCTGTCCCTCTTGTAAATTCATGCTGCCATGCAATCGTTTTGTCTCTTCTTCGATTGCTTGCTGGGCATCCGAATGCGAGGTCAGATCATATTGAAGGAAATGGTATAATTCGCTATCCAATCCACGATTCTGTTGAACGATTCTCCCATTCTCGTTCCGATAGACCATGCGTAGCGCGTCATGATGCGAAAGGATTTTATCCAAGGTCTTTCGGATAGCTTCAGGATCAAATCCCTGTTCGCGGTACAACACATACGATTGATTCCAATGGAACATATTCGTAAAATTCTTTTCAAAGAACCATTGTTGAATCGGCGTTAAGGTAACAGGGCCTTCGATGATTCCCTGCTCGCTTCTCCTCGTCGTACTTTTGACATAGAGAGCAACTTGTGAAATTGTCGGGTAATTCAGTAAATCTCTCGTGTCTAGCTTTAGTTGATAGGCATGCAAACGAGCAGCGACCTGGATCGCTTGAATGGAATCCCCACCGAGCGAGTAAAAATTGTCGCGAATCCCAATTTTCTCAATTCCCAATACTTCTTGCCACACGGTTGCGAGAATCGATTCTGTCTGATTTCTAGGAGGTTCGTATGCAGGATTTGTCTCAGCAGTAACATCAGGTTCTGGCAAAGCTTTGCGATCAATTTTGTCATTCGGCGTGAGTGGCATTTTATCCAGCTTCACGAAATAAGAAGGAAGCATGTACGCAGGAAGCTTTTGAGCCGCATATTCTCTGATCTGCGCAGGAGTTACTTCCAGTTGCGAAATAAAATAAGCGCACAAATAAGGTTGAGCATGTTGGTCTTCTCTAGCGATTACTACTGCCTCTTTTATTTGTTCATGTTTCAACAAAACGGACTCGATTTCTCCCAACTCGATCCGATGACCCCTGATTTTCACCTGATGGTCGATTCTGCCGAGAAACTCGATTTCTCCATTCGGCAGCCATTTGGCCAGGTCTCCTGTCCTGTACATTTTCTCTCCTGGTACGAACGGATTATCCACAAATTTTTCGGCGGTCAAATCTGGACGATTCCAGTATCCCCTGGCTAGACCTACTCCACCTATGCATAATTCGCCTTCACTTCCAATTGGCTGCAATTGTAGCTCTTCATTGACAATATAAGTGGACGTATTTTGAATCGGTTTCCCGATTGGGATCGTTTGGTTGACGAGCACATTGGAAGGTGCCTCCCAAATCGTCGCGCAAATGCTTGTTTCCGTAGGTCCGTATGCATTCACGTACCTGACTTTGTTTTTCCATCTATTCACTAAAGGGAAGTTGGCAGCTGAACCTGCCGTAATCATGATGCGAAGTGTAGTAAAATGATCTGGGGTGAGGTGGGTCAAATAAGTGGGTGGCAACGTGATGATAGTCAATTCATTTTCATTCAAATATTTTTCAAAACTGATGAAATCATGAATCGTCTGTTTGGAAAGGATGTAGAGGCTGGCACCGGTTAGTAAAGCCATGAACATTTCCCATACCGATGCGTCAAAAGACATGCTGGCAAACTGTCCAATCCTGTCTGCAGGTGTTACTCCGAACGTATTTTGAAAGAATGATTGCAAATTAGCGATCCCTTTATGCTCCAGCATGGTTCCTTTCGGCTTGCCGGTTGTGCCTGAAGTATAAATGACATACGCCATGTCAGTAGGTTTGCTTGGCAAGTGAAGGTTGGAATCCGAGCGAGAATCCAGCTGTTCTTCCTCGAGTACGACTACAGGACCACGGTATCCGACATCATAAACAAGTTGGCTGACGTTTTTCTGGGTGATGACGATTTTGGTTTGACTGTCTTGCAGGATATATTGAATCCGATCTCGGGGATATTCGATATCGATAGGAACATACGCTCCGCCAGCCTTGAGGATGGCCAGAATAGCTGTAACATTTTCAATGGATTTCTCCATCATCACACCGATGATGCTGTCTGTTGTAATCCCTTTTTCGATCAGTGCTCTTGCTAATTGGTTGGCCTTCCTGTTGAGCTCCTGGTAAGTTAAGCGCTCATTTTCATAAACGATAGCAACTCGGTGTGGCACAGCTTCTGCCTGCTCTTCGAACAACTGATGAATCGACTTATCCTGTGGGTATTCAACCTTTGTATCATTAAACAAGGCTACCTGTTCTTTTTCCCACTCCAAGTCGATGAGATTGGCCTGATTTGCTAACATATGTCCCCTCCGATAATTGGCAAACTTTTGTCTATCATGAAGTGTGACAATACAATGTGATGGCCAAACAAGTGAACGACACTACAAGGAAATGGTCCGCTAAATCTGAAGATGAAGCCTCAGTGACGAATGGCTCACATTGGAAACTCCCTCATCAACACCATTTAATATAATGGCCCAATGTAACAAAATATGTGGGTTTTTGTATCTTTTCTGTAAGTATTACCCATATTCATATTACTATGGTCATGAACCAATTTTCACCTACAAATTCTCCTTGATTTTACATTTTTTCACAATGGGGATAATTCCCTGTTTGCTCAATGCAGTTTTCAGGACAAAAGTCACCTTCCATTTTTTAATTAAAACGTGTACTCTAGCCCTCTAGCCTAATGGATTCAGGACATGATTACTGACCATTTCGAACAATGTAAATACGTTACCTGAAAACAATTGTGCTGGCCTGCACACCTCCTTACAATCCAGCAGAATAACGTATTCATATGCACCTGTTTGAGAAACTGTTATTCATTATAACAGAGAGTGTTTTGGAAATCAGTTAAAAAATAGGAAATTTTTGTTAATCACACTACTTTTTACCTAAAGCGTTCTTCAATCCTTACAAAAAAAGCTCACACTTTCTAGGTTCATTCGAAAGTGTGAGCCTTTTGATTTACGATTTCATTGAGGAATCGAAACGGTGGACACCTATTCTTTCAGGATAACATTCTTGTCCTTCAGTCGCTTGTTCGTCGTGCTTCTGACGAGGGTATATACGACGGCAAAAGCTGGGATTCCAAGCAGCATTCCCATCAAACCGAACAATGCTCCCCCAACCAATAAGGCTACTATCACCCATAAGCCATCCAATCCAATTGAATTACCTACCACTCTTGGATAGATAAAATTACCTTCAATTTGCTGCAAGACAAGAATAAAGACAATGAACCAAATAGCCTTCACGGGATCGATCATTAAAATAATAAAGGCACTCGGAATCGTCCCGATATAAGCACCAAAAATCGGAATGATGCTCGTTACGCCAATGATCACACTCACAAGCAGTGCATACGGCATGTTAAACGCCCACATACCTACAAAACAAAGCCCGCCAAGAATGAGAGCCTCTGTTAGCTGGCCTGAGATAAAGCCACTAAATGCGCGATTGGTGATTTGTCCAATTTCTACAGCCCGATCCGCCTTTGCTTTTGACGAATAGGCATAAACGAGTTTTTTCGCAATGAGCGTCAACTTTTCCTTATAGAGAAGCAAATAGACGGACAACATCAGCCCCATGATGACATCGATAAAGCTAACGGTAAACATTTTCGTGTACGTCAGTAATACAGGGATGGAAGTCAGGAAAAAATGGCCTAACTTATTTACGATTTCATTCCACTTCTCCATAAGTGTATTCCATAAATCACCGGACAAGTTAAACCTCTCTGCAAACCCATCGACGAAAGCCTTTAATGATTGCATGTCATTCGGAATACTTGCCGCGAGCATGGAAACACTCGTGAGAAGCTGTGGGACAATAAACCACATGAGAAATGTAAAAAAGACCAGGACAGTCGCCAGAGTTAACAGCATTGAAAAAGGACGCCTTACTTTTAACCAAATTCGATTGTTAGCGCGGTTAAAGGGTGAGAAGAGTCTTT
Source organism: Brevibacillus sp. NPDC058079 (assembly GCF_042885155.1). Lineage (NCBI taxonomy): Bacteria > Bacillati > Bacillota > Bacilli > Caryophanales > Paenibacillaceae > Brevibacillus > Brevibacillus sp. NPDC058079. The sequence continues at coordinate 805,944 of NZ_JBHVSO010000001.1, read as the reverse complement.
CTTCATAAAATCTCATTAAAATGTTCAAGATGTAAGCAATGGCAATCCCATAAATCACAGGATCTAATAAGTCAAATATTTCATAGATAAATGACTTTACAGAAGGAAAATTCCAGACCAGAGCAAACAGCAATACGGTGTAAGTCGCGATCATTATGTATTTCTTTATATCTCGCCAGTGTATTTTCTCCATCATTTTCTAGCTGACTCCTAACCTTTGTGAGTTCTAAGTTGACCTGTTTGTTCATAAACTTTTCCATTAATATGTCCACTCAAAAGTATACTATGTTTTTCAACCGTTCGTTATCATTTTTCTACTTTTACTAAAACTTCCCTCTAACTTTCCACAATCATGGTAACAAAAACACTGCTGGAAAAGATAACAGGCTACCGACTAAGGGCAGCCTGCATTTCTACTATAGGGGGCCAAACTCCCCCTTTTTTACTTGCATGAGTTAGGTAGCACGTATCAATTCCCGATCTCGTTTGCCGTGTAGCCAGTGATAAAGCGGGATACTGAAAAGGATGAAGGCAACCATCCCGACGAAAATCGCACGGTATCCTGTATGCGGTACGATAAATCCGAGCAGATAGGGCCCGATTCCTAATCCTAGATCATACAAAATGTAGTAAGTAGAGGTTGCTAATCCAAAGCGATGCGGAGCTGTCACCTTCACAGCTACCGTTTGGGCAATGGAGTTAAAGTTTCCGAAGCCTACTCCAATTAATGCAGCAGATAGCAGCAGCATCCAGGAAGTTGAGGCTTGACTGAATAGAAGCATCCCAAGCGCAAATATCACCAAGCTGGGGTATGTCACGATGTTCGCCCCTCTTGCGTCCATTAGCTTTCCTGAGAATGGTCGCGAGAGGATAATAACAATGGCATACACCAAGAAGAAATAACTGGAAGCTGAGGATAGATTAATTTCTTCCGCATAAAACGATAGAAATGACAAGACACCCGAATAGCTGAATCCGATTAATAAAGCAATGAATGAAATCGGCAAGGCTTTCGGTTCGATGAATTTCGAAAGCAGAGAACCTTTTGCTTCCTCTTTCACACTTACGGAAGGAAGCGGAACATTGATTTTTGCCATGGCATAAAACATCAAACAAATCAGGGAAAACACAACATTCATCGTAAAGATCCAGGTGAAACCATTTTCAAGCCGCAATAAGATTATGCCGAGAAAAGGACCAATCGCAGTGGCTAAAATCGCACTTAAACTGTAATAGCCAATCCCCTCTCCCTTTCGAGACGCTGGTAAGATTTGAGCAATAATCGTTCCTGTAGCTGTACTCGCAATACCAACGGCAATCCCTTGCAGCAATCGATTTACCAGTAGCAAACTGATATGGACAGCAAAAAAGTAAAGCAACGACGTGACAGCAAAAAATGCTAACCCAATCCAAAGCGTTTTTTTCGTACCAATATGACTAATGGCTCTACCCGTGAGTAGTCGGCCAATCAATGCGCCAATGATAAAGATACTAGAGACCAATCCGGCTAAACTGGTTGAAGCGTGAAATTCTGTTTTGGCATACGAAGCAATCGTAACCATTAGTAAGAAAAACATAAGTGTCAAAAGAAAATTGATGAAAGAAACAATAACGAACTCTTTCGTCCAAAGCCTATCCTTTTTCACTGCTTACCCTCTTCTCTTTAGGTTCATGATTATTTTTTCTAGAGTTGCGGCAGCTGCGTCTCTTTCCTCTGGTGAGATACCCTCCAATATTTCTTCCAAGAACGGATCAGTCGCTTCCATAATTGTCTTATGTAGCGCTTCACCTTTCTCTGACAAATACATAATTTTTTGCCGTTTGTCTGCACCTGATGAAATCGAAATGATTTCACGCGCAGCTAATTTTTGCGCAATGGGTGTAATGGCTGGCTTCTCTACTTGCCAATAATCGGCGACGTCGCTAAAAGTAGCAGAACCGTTATTTTTCAGATAACGAATTAGCGCCCATTGCGTGACGGATATACCGAATGGAAGTAACTCCTCTTGCAATTGGTTATTGTATATACGATGTGTGAATGCGACTTTTGAAAAGAACGGGTACATGTTAGCTCCTTTGTATTAGTTAATTAATTTAATTAATTATATATCTTTTCTTGCTGTTTGAGAAGGTCTAAATCATGATGGGTTACCTTGTGGCTTTTTCGGTGCACGATCGTCTAACCTATATCATCATACAAAAGGAGAAAATCATGCTGGCAAAAAGGTTTTCCGCCATTCCCTTCTTATTATTGCTTTTCTTGGTATTTTATTTTCCAATACCTACGCTTGCGAAGGAATCCTCCTTTCAAAATCCGTACTATGTGTTTAGCTGGGATGAGGCAGGCAATGTCCGCATTACCGATCTTGCGAAAAATGAAATCCTCTCTTCTATTCAGTACCAAGCCGAATATGGCTCCATCTACAATGCAATGACTCCTTCCCTTCCGAAAGGAGCCAATCACATAACGTTGGATCAAAGTCCACCATTTCAGCCTGGGGCAGCCATCGAAATTCGCTCCGAATCGTTTGGCGGCAGAATGAATGCACCGCTTGTTCATCAGGCTAAAGTGACTGCCATCCGTGGAAATGACGTGTATTTCTCTCCTGCTACGACGAAAGTCATTGACCGGAACATATTTATCAAACGGGGCAGCCACTGGGTTCGCAAATGGGATGACGCAAAAGTGGAACAACAGGAGACGGCTACTGGTAACACGGTCATCGTCACAGGTCATACTCCAATTTCAGTGGTTACTACACAATATAAATTGCAAAAAAATAGCCCTACCATCGATGTCACCGTAAAAACGAGCTACAAGCAAGTGGCAAAGGTTTTTCGAGAGGCGTTTGCCCTGCAATTCAAGCCAAAAGTAACAGAGGTATACCGCAAGAACCGGCAAGTGGACACACAGAAATTCCAAGCTTCTTACTGGCTGGATCGCCAAGGTGCGAAATTTGGTCAAGGGAAGCAAACAGCTTTTTTGTACCATGCCCCCAACGTGTCGTCACTTGAATTGAATGCAACGCAAAAACAACTCATCGTGAATCTGGATCACATGAATGATCACAGATACGTTCAGCAAGGTTTTTATCAACCATACCTACTTGGGAAGAATTCCTTCTAAAAAGCAAGGTGGGAAATTTGTCATTCGAGATGCCAAAGGTAACTGGATCATTCATCCCGATTTTGACCGCTTATCGAAACGAATGGATGTGCTGCGCGATCAAGGCACATTGCATTTGACAACCGTAGGTGAAATCATGGATTATTGGCTCGCCCTCTCTCAAGTCAGAATGGAATATGCACCAAACGGCTCGATTGTTCTGCACAATGATGGCATGCGCAAGATTTCTGGTCTTTCCATGGCGACAACAGCTTCGGAAGTCTATGTGAACGGGATGAAGCCATCGCAGAAGAAAGCGGATGGCGATCTTATTTTTTGGTTCGATCTGGAGCCGAATGCAGTCGCTGTTATTGCTACCAACAAAGTGGATAGTATTGCACTCCTGAAATAAAATAAAAATCAGTCACACCCGGTGGTATCCAAACCCACCGGTTTTTTCATTGCCCATTCCCCTTCGCTTGCCGCTTGACTCTCCCCTTAACTGGAAAGTTATACTCGGTACAGAAAAAACGTCAGTAAGGAGGTTGCACTATGTTTAAAATCAGTGAATTTGCGAAGATTAGTCAAGTCTCCGTCAAAACACTTCGTTACTATGACCAAGTTCATTTGCTCAAGCCAGCTCATACCGACAAATTTTCAGGCTATCGGTATTATTCGGCTGATCAAATGTTTCAGCTTAATCGGATTATGGCTTATAAAGAATTGGGTTTCTCCTTGGATCAAATTCGTCAGATGATGAGCGAGCAAATCCCACTCGAACAAATCAGGGGGATGTTTCGAATCAAGCAAAGCGAGATTCAATCCATTTTGGATAAGGAGCAAGCAAGACTGAATCTCATCAAGGATCGTCTGTACGCCATCGAAAATGAAGAGAAAAGCCTGCCTTCGCATGATGTTATTCTCAAAAAAGTAGAACCTCAGCTTGTCCTATCCTATCGTCAAAGAACTCCGTTCAATAAAATTCCGGAGCTATTTCAAATGTTGGACGATTCCTTGGGGCGTTTAGGTCAATCTTCTCTTTCCAGATTGGTTCTTTGGCATGGTTGTGAGGAATGCGATGACAGCATGGATGTGGAAGTGGCACGTCTGCTTTCTCACGATTTGCAGACCAAACCCCCTTTCACCGTTAAACAATTGCCGGAAATTCCGTTGATGGCTACGCTCATCCATCATTGCCGGACGACGTGCCGTTGCACTGCGAGTGTCGAATTGGCGATGTGGATTGAACGAAATGGATATCGGATCAAAGAGAATGAACCGCGTCGTGAAATTTGTGTTCGTCGTGAAAATCCCGAAGATCCGGACTCTTATGTCGCCGAGCTTCAGATTGCCGTAGAAAAAGCGTAACGTTCGAACATGTGGAGAGGAGATTCGGCAATTGAACAGACAGCAAAAGTTCCTAACTTTCGCCTTATTTTTATTGACCTTCGTTCTGGGTACGAGTGAATTTGTGATCATCTCGCTGCTTAGTGATGTGGCAACTGAGTTGGGAATATCGATTTCAACAGTAGGATCGCTCGTATCAGCCTTTGCCATTTCGTTTGCCATCGGTACACCAATCTTAACGGCGATATTCAGCCGATTTGCCAAGTATCCACTCATGCTTACATTGATAGGCATCTTTATTATTGGGAATATCCTTACTGCCCTATCCGAGACATATGTGTTGCTTCTTGTTTCCAGGATCTTGACTGCCGTTGTTACCGGGGTTTTGATTGCACTTGCCATGGCGGTTGCCAGTGAAACGATGCCTGCTGAGAAGAGAGGGGCTGCTATTTCTATCATTTTTGCGGGCTTCACGATTGCCAGCGTTGTCGGGGTGCCCCTTGGTACTTTTATTGGGCAATGGGGCGGTTGGCAAATGGCCTTTTGGTTTGCGGCTCTACTAGGCGTCCTAGCTCTCCTAGCAAGTGCGGCGACCATCCCAAAAGGATTGATGGGGTCGAACAGCTCCTTGCAAAAACAAATCGGGTTACTGACCAATAAACGTATCATCATCGCGTTCTTTATCCCGGCATTAAGTATCGCGGCAACCTACACGGTATACACGTATTTAACTCCTTTGCTGCAAGAAGTGCTCTTCGTACCGAACGAATATATTAGTCTCGTATTTTTATTGTACGGGGTCATTTCGATCTTTAGCACGTTGATTGGTGGAAAACTAGCAGCTCACAACGGGATAGGAAAGCTCGGGTATGTGTATCTGATGCAAGCTGTTATTCTCGCCTCTCTTTATGTTTCGTCCCATTCCCATCTCGGTGGATTCATCAGCTTATCATTGATGGCCTTGGTCGTTTATATCATGAATTCCACGATGCAATTGTATTTTATTGATTTGGCCGATAAACATTTCCCGGCTGCCAGAGATTTGGCTTCCTCATTAACTCCCGTGTCAGTCAATGTCGGGATCGCCCTCGGATCAGCATTGGGTGGATTTATCACGACAAACCGAGAACTCATTGATGTTTCCTGGGTCGGTGCGATTGTCGCGATCGTTGCATCGTTGTTGACTTTTATCAGCTACAGTTTAGATCGCAAGGCGATGTCCTTCCCCACTCATACGTTGGAGGACTGTCAAACACGAAAATAATGCAAATACAAGAAGAAGCTTCCCTTCATGTTTCCAGGGAAGCTTCTTATTCCTTCATCTATTGAGACAATTTTACCAAGCTGTAGTTTTTCTTGCCTTTGCGGATAATGATGAAGCGGCCGCCGATAGCGAGACTTGGCGTAACTTCCAGTTCCAGATCGGTAACGCGCTCGCCATTCATGGAGATAGCGCCTTTTGTAATATCCTCACGTGCTTGACGCTTGGATGGCTCAATGCCGATCTCAACGAGCCAGTCGACAATGTTCTTCGTGTCGAGGGTAGATTCGAACGTCGGCATTTCTTTGAAGCCTTGCTCGATCTCATCTGCCGATAGCGATTTAATATCACCAGTAAACAAAGCAGCTGTAATGCGCTTCGCCTGCTCCAGCAATTCCTCGCCGTGCACAAATTTCGTCATTTCTTCAGCCAGCGCTTTTTGCGCCTCGCGTTTATGTGGCTCAGACTGTACTTTTTCAGCCAGCTCTTCAATCTGTTCTTTGGAGAGGAACGTAAAGTATTTCAAGTATTTCACAACATCGCGGTCATCGGTATTCGCCCAGAATTGGTAGAATTCGAATGGTGTTGTTTTGTTTGGATCGAGCCAGATAGCTCCTCCTGCTGTCTTCCCGAATTTCGTACCATCTGCCTTCAGCATGAGAGGAATAGTGAGTCCGAATGCTTTTGCTTCTGGTCCTTCTTTTTTGCGGATCAGATCGAGGCCGCTAGTAATGTTGCCCCATTGGTCGGAACCGCCGATTTGCAGCTGAACATCTTCATGTTTGTACAGATGCAGGTAATCCAGCGATTGCAGAATTTGATAGGAAAACTCCGTAAACGAAATGCCGCTTTCCAGTCTGCTCGACACAACATCCTTGGCAAGCATCGTATTAATGCTGAAGTTTTTCCCGTAATCCCGCAAAAATTCAATGACATTGATTTTGTGCGTCCAGTCGTAGTTGTTCACCAAACGGATTTGGTTGTCGCCTTCTGTTACGAACAGCTTCTTCATTTGTGCTGTGAGCGCATCTACGTTCTCCTGAATTTGTTCCAGTGTTTGCAAAGAGCGCTCGGATTGACGGCCGCTCGGATCGCCAATCGTACCTGTTGCACCACCGATCAAAATGACCGGACGATGACCAGCGAGCTGGAAGCGTTTCAGTACCATGAAAGGAATCAAGTGACCGATATGCATGCTGTCACCTGTTGGATCGACACCACAATATAACGAGACTGCTTTTTCATTCGTTAATTCTCGCAGTCCTTCTGCATCTGTTTGCTGATTGATGGCTTCGCGCCATTCGAGTTCGTCGATAATATTCACTGCCATACACTCCTTCAATCTCCTATGGTAAAAAACAAAAAATCGCCCCTTGTCTATTGTAGACATAGGGACGATTGAATAACCGTGTTACCACCCATCTTGCACTAATGGACCCAAGCGCTTGCGCAGGCCATTCATGCCACTCGTAGCGAGTTATCGTTCGCGATTCCGCTCGGCATTACCCGAGATACTCCAGAGTGTAATTCGCTCGCTTATTGTGTACCGGGTTCCATCAACCCCCGGCTTTCTAGAACAGGGAATAAGCTGCTACTGGGCTCTTTCAACGTATGTTTCATATGAAATTAAAGTCAGTATATTGAATTCAAATAGCAATGTCAACCATGTAGCAATGATTCCGCGACTATCCCTTAGTTTATTTTCGTGAGCCCCTCAGAAGTTAGTTCATAAACAGTTGTTGCGACTTCATGTAAATACCGTCGATCATGCGAAATACTGATAATCACACCGTCAAAAGCCGTTAAGGCGCGGCACAGAACAGGAGTCGTCAAAGGACTGAAGTTTCGGGTCGGTTCATCCAGTATCAATATTTCGCACTGATCCAAAATCATTTTTACAAGGAGCAATTTCGCTTTCTGTCCCCCAGACAAGTTTATAATGGGTTGATGCATCTCATCTTTTGTAAATTTCATACTACCTAAATGCGTATACGCTTTTGTAATCGCATCTTTAACACCCGTTGTTTCCAAGTATTCAATCGGTGTTTTGGTCGAATCCAGCCGGTCTTCATAGTTTTGGGGCATGTACCCGATCTTTAATGAGGAGTACTGGATTAGCTCATCCATGATCTTTTTCAACAACGTCGTTTTTCCCACCCCATTTTCCCCAATAATCGCGACTTTTTCTGGCCCCTTGATCGATAAGTGAATCTGTTTCGATAGCTGTTTGTTCGCTATTTGCAGTACATCCAATGAAAAGTCGAGGATTTGCCTACTGCCGGGCACATGCACCGCAGAATCAAACCGGAATTTGCTTGCTTCTTCTACACTTGGTGCCTCTACAAACGTTTGCGATGCTTTCTCCATGCGCTCTCTTTGATTTTTCAGAGACTTGATTTTCTTTTGCAGTCGCGGGTCTGACCGGGATACATTCCGATGTTGATGTTCTGCCTTATTCCAAACGTCATGCCATTTCTCCATTTGCTTTCTATGATCAGAAGCTTGCTTCCTGGCTATCGTTTCTTGTTTGCTCAAGTGGCTCTCGCGATTCGCGAGGTAATTCTCATATGGTTCTCTTGAAAACGTATATTTGGGTACTTGTTTGCGCTTCGTCAGTTCCATATGAAGGATACCGTTTGCTGTATTCGCAATAAATGTTTCGTCATGCGATACATAGATAACAGGAATAGCCGTCTGTTGAATAAATTCTTCCAGCCACTCCATCGTTTGAATATCCAAATCATTCGTGGGTTCATCCAGCAATAGAACATCCGGCTTCTGTGCCAGCAGACTTAAAAAGCGGTATTTGAAACGCTCACCACCGGACAGAACACCCATCTTTTTATCTGAATCCAATGCATGAATGCCGAGGTCATCCATCGCTCTCACCAGTTCTTTGCTCCATTGATTTTCGGCAAAAAAGTCGGCAATGGTCATTTGTTTCTCTTCGTCCGATAGCTCCTGTGCAAGATAACCCATGGAACATTCGTTTCTCAACACGTTACCTTCAAATGTGCAGTACTCGGCAATCATTTGTTCCGCGTATATCAATTTTAATAAGCTGCTTTTGCCATTTCCTTCTTCCCCGATGATAGCAATCTTGTCGCTGAGTTGCAGGGTGAGATGCAAATTGTGAATGAGCGTCCTGTCGTCTTTTTTGGTGGTAATCGTGATATTGTGCAGTTCTACCATTTGGATTCCCCATTTCGTTTTTACGTTTCTCGTCATTTACTCTTTGTTCATCTGTATCACCCCCTTTTTTGACAACAAAAAAGATGCTTCTGTCCAATAAACAGAAGCATCTTGCTCTCGTACTAGAAATCGCTATATGAAAAATAGACCATACAGGGATTCAAGATATACATTTGCGGGTGAATTTGGCTTCTTGTTTATTTATTATAGGATTGGCTTTTCCAATAAATAAACAATTGCGCAAATGATTCACCCTCCGTTCCAATTAGTTGACTTCAATATAGCATGGCCTTCTAAATAATGTCAATCAAGCTATTCGACCAAGGCTAGCACTTGTGCAAGCTTGTCTTTGATGGGGGAAGATTCCTTTTTTACAGCCTGTGCGAGCTTCTTATTCCCGCCGAAAAGGCGATAAATAACGGTTTCCCGCTGGTAATCTTCCATCGCCGCAAGCTCTCCTATGAGGGCATCCACCAGTTCTGCACGATCGATGGTGATATTTTTCAAAGGCTTCGCCGAGTCGCTACTGCCAAGCACCAGAGAGACGAGTACTGGCATATTCTCTACAGTTACACCATGCGCCTCCATAAAAGCCATGGCAAAATCGTCTTGGGCAGACTGATGCTCCGTGTCGACCAGCTCCATATAACGACGAACAAGTGGAAAATAATCGTTGCTAGACAAGCCGAGAGCCAATACCGCATAAGTGCCAGGCATGACTGATTTCTCACTAGGCTCTACATCTCCGTACCACGCAAACTCCTCCATCGCTAGCTCGGCATATTCTGCGATTTTCGGGTATAAGGCAGGGTAACGGGACGCATTCGCAAAAAACTGGTGGAGACCTGACTTTGCCAGTTTTTTTACTGGCAGGTAGTGCTTTTCGCTGCTCTTCAGCTTGAGCTTGTACCCATTGGGAAAACCTTCACGCAAAAGGCCGTTGATAAAATTGATGGCCTCACCGTAGGCAGCTTCTTCCTCAGATACGATCCGGATGTCGATCGCTTGCAAAACGTCATTGGCGGTCGCTTGAATCAGACTGCTTTTATACTCGTTTTCAAAACGACCGCTGCCCCGTTTTACATAGTCCGCAGCCTGCTTGGAGCCAAGCTGAACAGCGAGGTCGAGAAACATCTTGCGGGTGTCCGGTTCCTTGTTACCTATTGCGAGAGCAACGTACAGGAAAAAGTCCAGCTCCTCTGTTTTTGGTTCTTGACGTTCCTGCTCAGGTTTCATAACCCAATCCAATCCATAATGCCCGGTACGATCAAAAAATTTAACTAAAAAACGCTCATCCGCCCAGCCTTTTAAAGCCAAAGTAGAGTGGTATATCCACGAATCACTGCGTTCTTTATTGGAACGCAGCTTTTCGCTAAGACGCTGGATGAGCGGTTCGATAACCTCCTGCTTTTGTTCCATCAAATCGGGATTGACGAGACAATGAGCGAAGAAAAAATCGTCTTTTTCTTTCGGACGTACAGGAAGCTCCTGCTTGATTTTGGTCTCGATAAATTGATCTAGTGCTTGTTTTAGACTCTCGAGTTTTCGTTCGTTTACGAAATGGTGAGAATGGCATTGCACCGATTGTTTCCACTCGAATTCAAAGACGAGCTCGAAGCGGTAATCAAAAAAGTGAGAATCATAGTCGGTGGAATGGAAAAGGGATTCCATTCGTTCACACAGTGCGGGGAAAAACTCTTGCATGAGAATTTCCTCTGTAAGCTCCTCAATGTAAGGACCCGCGTCGTATTTGTACGAGTCGTCACTCCATTTGAAAGGTTCATGGACATCCACGTGGATTTTGCCATTGGCCCAATTGAGTTTTCCTTTTCTCCATGCCACTCTCAGGTAGTCTTTGATCCCCGCCTGCAGTTGACTCCAGTCTTTGATCTCGTTGATCCGCTGGTTCTCTTTCTTGTAAATTTCTTGGATGGAAGTCCATACTTCGTTTAGAAATACTTCTGCTGCCTGATTCATTGACTGACTCCTCCTCACCAAAACAGCGCTACCGTCTTAACCGATGACCTTGACGACATTGCCCTCGCTATCGGTAATATTGGTTTTCACAATGTTGATGGCAATTCCTTTCAGAGATGGGATCTCAAAGTTGCATTCCTTTGGAAGTAACTGCTTGGTAAGCGCAATCGTTGTCGCATCATCGAGAACAAAGCGAATAACGTCATCTCCTGGAATACATTCAGGCTTTTCTCCTGCCTCAAATACAACTCGAACATCAGGTCCCACCAAACTCAGGCTTTCCCCTTTGCGCATACGTCCTCGGAGAATTTTCCCGATGACTTCCGCTTGCTTAGCTCCTAGCCTCAGGGTCGAAGGCGTTTTTTTTAAGAAGCCCTTTTTACCTGGCTCCCAGCCAAGCTGGCTGACAAACAAATAGGCAGTGTTGGAGCCTTCTTGTTCCATTCCTTTTTGAACAGCATCTGTAACTGTAGAGTTGCGAAGGAGAGAATCCCGCTCGAGATCGGTTATGTAGGAAGGCATGTATGGCAATCCAGATTGGAGTACGCCACGTGTATTCCAAGCCATCATCGCATCGAGTTCATCACCTGTGATCCCGACCATTTGCAAGAATTGCACCCGACCATTCGGCGTATCGATTTCGGCAAGCTGTGGGTCTGTGACAAAAGCGAGCGCAGTCAGTTGGGTATCGGCGTCCAAGCATATCGGACCGTTTGCATCCAAATGATCCCCTGCCTGAAAAACATTCCCGGTGTTGAATACGTAACGTCCCATATTTTGAAGAAGATTCAGCGCCCAGGCAGGCGGTTCTTCCTCGTCGTCCTTTCGCGCCAATCGAAACGTCAATTCAAAGCCAAAACCGCTTTCCTCTTCATTCTCGGACTCTTTTTCATACAACTCGGTAAATCCATAGGTCACAAAATGCCAATGCGGGTATGGCTCGTCTGATTTGTAGGCGCTTATCCCATCCAATGGATCGTGACCACCCAGCGCATACGAGATGAGCGTCCCGTAATGCTTAGGCTCCTGCTCTCCATAAATCTTTCTCATCTCCTGATCAATGGCATCCCAGCCCACTGACAACATTTCTTCATCCATTTCTTCGTTCATCTCTCTCGCCTCCTATGTAATGACTGTCTTAACAATAGCCAAAATGAAATTTGGATACTCTATTAGACGGTCAATACCACTTAGCAAATTACATCGTTCTCATTCCCTTCTATTCAAAAGTCTTTAATCGGTTTGTGCTATCCCATTCGGAACGACTGGCTTCGATAACCAGTGCTGGTCGGTTTGTACATGATTTTTACGCACAAACTTGGAGGCAGATTGTTTAAAATCTTCGTACGGAAACCTCTCCGTTATTCGTACCACATACCCCTCTTGTTCTCCGCCGAAGACAGATTGTTTGGTGTAGCAACTTTTTACGGTCTCTTCCTTCCAAATCCCTCTGTATAAGACAGGTGCTGTTTTAAAGCCAAGTAATTCGGCCCATTCTACCGTTTCATCCCACGACAAGCATTCATTGTTTTCATTCCAGATCGAGAACACGTAGAAATAGCTCGTTAGGTGTTCGTAATAGATGGAGTGCAGCGCATATACATTTTCCCCACAAATTCTCCAGCCTTCCGGAATATGAAACGAAATCGTCCCGTGCAGCATCTTTACCCAATGTCTAGATGCATGATCTTTGCTATCCAGTGACCTTGCGTGGATATGATTTCGGTACAGCGTGGTATTTTCGCCATCCAGCTTCTCTGTCACGACTACTTCTTTTCCCTCGAAATGACTAACCGTTCGCAAGATTTTATCATCGTCGGTTCTACTTCTTGACCAGGGTAAATGAAAGGTTCTCGGGTATTTTTTCAACATCGTTATTCACCTCCTTATTTGGCATAGGCATCACCTTCCTTAAAGAAGTACAGCTTCCATAGGTACTCATCGCCCAACAAATGATAAATCTCGGAAATATCTTGCTGCGTTCCGTAGTTAATCTTCATGTGCATTTGAATCAGATTGACGACTTCGAAGATAAAATCATCTTCGAATCCTAATTCTTTTAAGAAATGGCAAGCAATTTGCGCAGAAACATGCTCATGTCCGTAGTAGGAGTAATGGCCTTTCATCGGTTTGTAGGTTTTGCAAAATGGTTTTCCTGTATCGTGAAACAAGGCGACCACTTGCATGAGAAATTTGTCTTCTTCCGTGTAAAAGGCGTTTACATAATCGAAAACATGATAGGTATGCTTGCACAAAGGGTACTGATGATAAGGGTTTTCCTGATTAAACTGATACATCTCTTTGAAGATCGGAATAGCATTCAATCTGGCGAACAACTCTTCATAGGAGGGTTCATTTTGAAGCAATTGAACGAACTCTTCTTTTTCAATGGCATAAGGAACTGGTTCGTGCAAGAGATGAATGTGATCCCAGCCTTCATTCTTAATGGGAAAATGGAAGTTCTTCCGCATCTTTGCCACGATGTATTCGTCTACGGTTCTCTTTCGGGATCGATTGCGCTCTAAGCAAACAGAATAGGGAACATCGACGTAATAGCATTCTTTTTGGACATCGGGAAATTTGGCAAGGACCTTCATTCTTTTCTCTCTGTCAATATTGGTTGCATCTAAGATGACATTCTTTCCATTCGCCAGCTCCGTTGCGATTTTCGAATAAACCTCAAAAAATACTTGCGCTGACTTTTTTTGTTTTCGCTCATCACCAAATAAGTTCTGGCGAATTTCATCCGTAGACACGATGGTTGCCCGTTCCTTTTTGGCAATTTCTTGTGCCCACTTGCTTTTGCCACTGCCCGCAATGCCTGACAGGACGATTAATTTCTTTTTCACTTATATCTCACCTCCTTTCAATAGAAACTAACTTTTCGACTTACTTTTCCAATATTATACACACTTCGCGTATAGATGGCACCCTTCTTTGTTCCTAGATTTCCCCTTCTTTACAGCCACGGACCAAAGAAGCTCTGGACAGCTTGCTCGCAATAGCTATCTTCCCCCCGCCAATTCACGACGGCAAAAAAGTCGTTCTTCCCGCCACGCCCTGGTCTGTCCTTGCTTGGAGCCAAGATCCCAGCGGATGCAAGGATTTCCATGAAGACATCCCGTTCGTTCTTGCTAGATGGAAAGACACCATGGAGGCGCTTCTCCAATTGCCGGGCGGCATCAGTTGGTTCACTGCTCGCGATGATGCCTAGCACTTGACGGAGGATGGCTACATCTTCTTCCTGTACCGTAAGATTTTCTTCTGTACGTAATAGCTCCAGATCAAGCATGACGTACGGTAGATAGTTCAGACGGATACCCCCCCACTTGATTCTTTCAAAATTCAGGACATTCAAATCTTCATCCGTATATAGCTCTCGTCCAGCGATATAGTAACGGTCGCATTTATGGCAGTCTCCGTACATGGCGAAGTACGTGCCGTTTTCTGGATTCGTATACTTCCCGGCGTTACTTTCGAATGCATGTACTTTCAAAGACTCTGTCAAAGCCCAACTGGACAAGGCGCTGCGCAGGTACACCTTTCGCGTCGAGAGACTGTGCAAAAATGCTGCGGCGACTTGCTCTTTCGTCACTTTTTTTTTCAGAGCAATGATTTTGTCTATGCACTCCTCGTGACTGATCGTTAGCGGGTCAAACATGAGACCTTTGCTTTTGGCGTATTCAAAATCTGCACCCGTAAAATCGTATGGGCGGCTCTTCCACCCGTTGCTGCTCCAAAATGTTTTCATCAAGATTTGCTTTGCTTTTTTATCCATAAAACGATTGCTCCTTTTTTCTTTGCTTTCCATATTTTAGCGCGAATCGGACGTATGTAAAAAGAGTCCAACGTGTGAAAGATCGTTGGACTCTGATTGAATGCTTCTATCACGTACCGCAAAACGTTTGGTAAGGACGTGCCGATTCCGCTGGTAAAGTCGTGTATTCTACCTGTTCAGGCGTGTAAGCATATGGATCAGAAAGAACTGCCAGGAGCCGTTCCATCACCGTGTAGTCGCCCTCTTTCCAAGCTGCTTCCAATGCTTCTTCTACACGATGGTTCCGAGGGATGACTGCCGGATTACTCTTTTTCATTAATTGTTGTACCGCTTCGGTGTCTTCTGGCTGTCTTGTTAGTCGTGCTTTCCACTGCTCATACCATTCCGTGAAATCGCTCGTGCCAAACAGCGCGGTATCTTCTGGTTGATTGAGCGTGAAAGCACGGAATGTATTCGTATAGTCTGCACGATGCTCCTTCATCATGTTGAGCAGACCCTCGATCAACGCTTCGTCTTGTTCCTCTTCGTTAAACAAGCCGAGCTTTGCCCGCATTCCTGCAAGCCAATGGCTATGATACAGCTTGCTAAATTCGGCGAGAGCATCTTCGGCCATTTTCACAGCCTGCGCTTCGTTGTCATGCAGCAACGGCAATAAGCTTTCCGCAAAACGAGAAAGATTCCACACAGCAATGTACGGCTGATTTCCGTAAGCATAGCGACCCTGAACATCAATGGAGCTAAATACGGTTGCAGGATCATAGGTGTCCATGAAAGCACAAGGACCGTAATCAATGGTTTCGCCGCTGATCGCCATGTTGTCGGTGTTCATGACCCCGTGAATAAAGCCCGCGAGTTGCCATTTGGCAATCAACGCAGCCTGACGCTGGATGACTCTCTTCAGTAGGAGGAGATAGCGGTTTTCTTCTGCTTCGATCTCTGGAAAATGTCTTTTCAACGTGTAATCAGCTAACGCGCGGAGATCTTCTATGGAGCACCATCTTGCCGCGAATTGGAACGTGCCTACTCTGATATGACTGGCAGCGACACGTGTCAAAATGGCACCAGGCAGCTCAGCTTCGCGATAGATAGACTCGCCGGTTGTCACTACTGCAAGGCTCCGAGTGGTAGGAATTCCGAGTCCATGCATGGCCTCGCTAATGATGTATTCGCGTAGCATCGGGCCAAGCGCTGCTCTACCATCGCCGCCGCGTGAATAAGGTGTTCTGCCTGAACCTTTCAGTTGGATATCAAATCGCTCTCCGGAAGGGGTAATCTGCTCTCCAAGCAGAAGGGCCCGTCCGTCGCCCAGCATGGTAAAGTGACCGAATTGATGTCCGGCATATGCTTGCGCGAGAGGCATTGCGCCTTCTGGTGCCTCGTTTCCCGCGAGCATGGCTACAGTATCGGCACTTTGAAGGGCTTCGGCGTTCAGCCCGAGAGACTTTGCCAATGACTCGTTTAGAATGGCAAGCTTCGGTAAATGCACAGGAGGTGGGCTCAGTCGGGAATAAAATGATTTCGGCAGCGTTGTATAGCTGTTGTCGAAGTTCCATCCCGGTTCGATCGTTGTTTTTTTGTCTGTCATTGTATCTCCTTTTATCGATTGGTGTATTTGAATGGAAGTAACTGTACACTTGATACATTTTGCCAGTTTATTATACCCTTTTCACGCAAGATTGGAGCACATTGGTCAGGTAAAAAAACAAAAAAACGCCGGTTTTCCCCTCGACGTTTTCGTTCGGTGTTAACAATATGATGCTCACTAAAACCATGAGAACCATGGTAACTTGTGTTCGTTTTCTATCAGTACTCTGCCCATTACTGGCAGCTAAAAAGAGTCTGCTATGATGACCAGCAGACCATTCCCAATGTTTGCAATGACTAGCTTGTCTTATTCGAATTTTGTGACAACAAATGTTCCGGTCAGCGTATTTTGGGTCATCCCTTCAAAAATGTCGTTCACTTCAGAAAGAGAAACCTCGCGATTCACCATTTTGCTAGGAGAAAGTTTTCCTTGCAACACAAAAGAGAGCAAAGACGAGTAACCATGAACCGGCATACCAAAGGTAGAAAGGAAGCGAATTTCTTTCTTGACCATATCAGTCACAGGGATCGTAACATTTCCACCATCGTGTGTAATAAGCCCCCCTTGCAAGTGACGTCCGTCCTTTTTGAGGCTGAGAATCGAGTTTACACATGTTTCAGAATGGCCCAGTGCATCAACAGACACGTCCGCTCCACCCTTCGTGAGTTCCATGATGGCTTCGACGGGGGTCGTTTTACGGCTGTTAATGATATAAGCTGCTCCCATCTGCTTGGCTAACGCCAAATTCGTATCTTGAATGTCCACACCGATTACATTTGCCCCCATTGCTGAGGCAATGTTGATCGCAGAAAGTCCGAGTCCACCACATCCATAAATAGCCACCCACTCCCCAGGCATAACTTGTGCCCGATCGACCAGACCATGGAACGCGGTCATGAAGCGGCAGCCCAAGGCAGAAGCATCGAGGAAGTCAATTTCCTCTGGCAAGTGGATGACATTCCGGTCTCCTTTTGGAACGGCGACGTATTCTGCGTAGCCGCCATCATAGGACATCCCGGGGAATGACCTGGAGTCACACAGGTTTGACTTCCCACTGAGACAGAAAGGGCAAGTTCCATCACTTCCGATAAATGGGACAACTACCCGATCTCCCTTTTTAAAGTGAGTCACTTCCCTACCCACTTCTTCTACGACGCCGCAGAATTCATGACCCAAAATACGGTTTGCCGGTTGTCCATGCAGCCAAAAATGCAAGTCACTCCGGCATACTCCATTTGCCATTACTTTAATAAGAATCCCGTCTTTATCAGGTGTGGGATCTTGAACATTTTTCACTTCACATTTCTGTTTATCTACGAGTACCAGTGCCTTCATTCTGTTTACCCCCTGATATGGTTTTGATTGATCTAATTGAGGCTGATTAAGACACTTTTCGTTTTCGTGTATGCTTCAATACCTTGATAGCCCATTTCCACGCCAATTCCGCTTTGCTTATGTCCACCAAAGGGAAGACCATTATCCGATTTGAGGTACGTATTTACCCAGACAGTTCCTGCTTCTAATGCATCGATGACTTTATGCGCAGTTGTCAAGTTTTGGGTCCATACACCGGCAGCCAATCCGTATTCTGTTTCGTTCGCTCTTTCAATGACTTCCTCTATCTGTTCAAACGGCATGACGCACAAGACCGGGCCGAATATCTCCTCTTTTACGGCAGTGCAATTTTCTTCGAGATCAGTAAGAATGGTAGGCTCCAAATAATTACCTCCTGCCAGCTCGCCCTCTTGTAGAACGTTCCCACCTGTTAAAACGGTAGCTCCTTCTTTTTGGGCGATTTCAATATAATTTTTCACCGATTGCAAGTGCTCTTTGGAAATCAGCGGTCCCATCTGTGTAGCTGGGTCTAGTGGGTTCCCCACTTTCATTTTTTGTGCCATTTCAACCAATTTTTCTGTGACCTGTTGAAAAACTGACTTTTCCACATAGAGTCGAGTCCCTGCCACACATATCTGGCCCTGGTTTGTAAACATTCCCATAAACGCGCCTTGAATCGCTTTGTCCAGGTCAGCATCCGCAAAAATAATGTTTGGTGATTTTCCGCCTAATTCCAGTGTCATTTTTTTCAGAGTGTCAGCGGATTTTCTCATGATGCCTTTGCCCACTTCCGTTGACCCTGTAAAACCGATTTTGTCGATATCAGGGTGACTCGTGATCGCTTCCCCAATTTTACGGCCGGAGCCTGTTACAATGTTCACCACTCCTGCGGGGAAACCCGCTTCCATGATCAGTTCACCAAGTAACAAAGTTGTTAGGGTGGTTTGCTGGGAAGGCTTCAAAATCACGGTATTCCCTGCGGCGAGCGGAGCAGCTAACTTCCAGACTGTCCCCAGCAAAGGATAGTTCCATGGTGTGATTTGTCCGCAAACCCCTAAAGGCTCTCTTCGTGTATAGGCATGAAAATTGCCACCTGATGTAAGCGGTATCGTTTGTCCTGTTAATTTTGTCGCCCATCCTGCATAATAGCGCAAGTGAGCGACTGCACTTGGGACGAAGCCGTGTCGTGTTAGCGTAATCGTATTTCCGCCATCCAGCGTCTCGAGATAAGCAAATTCTTCGACGCGTTGTTCCAGCAAATCGGCGAGCTTATTGAGGAATTTTGTTCGTTCTGCAGGAGAAGTTTTGGACCAAGGCCCGTTAAATGCTGCTCTTGCTGCACGAACTGCCTGATCTACGTCTGCCTCGTCTCCTTCATAAATTTTCGCAATGACCTCCCCATTTGCTGGATTGATAGATTCATAGGTTTTGCCGGAGAGAGAAGGAACCCATTCACCGTTGATCAGCATTAGTTTTGTGCCGGAAAGGAACTGTGCTACGCTTTCTTGCGGTACACCCAAAACTTTGGACATGTTTTTCATCTCCTGTCAATTTGCTTTTCTTCATTTGCATCTACTTCTAGGATATGGTTTCTCTAGTGGACGACGGTGTTAAGGAGAAGCCCTCATAGCCCTTGGCTGCGACCTCGTCGCAAATTTTGCGATAAGCTCCAACACCGCCTACATAGATGAGGAATCCACGTGGTTTGCCCTCTATATTTGCACCTGTGTACCAGGAATCTGTTTTCGTGTAGAGTGTCGAATCCGCCACTTCACTACAATGCTTGTTCCAAGCCTCCTCTGCCTCCACTTTCGCCTCAATAGATGCAATCCTATGTTCGCGCAAATATTCTATGCAATCGCCAATCCATTCCACATGCTGCTCAATGGAAACAGGAACGTTGGACAAGGAGGAAGGACTCTCAGGACCAGTAATCATAAACATGTTCGGGAAACCAGCGTTTGCGATGCCAAGGTACGTTCTAGTTTGCGGACCTCCCGCCCATTTTTCTTTGAGTGAGATTCCGTCTTTTCCACGAATATCGATCTTAAACAACGGCCCAGTCATCGCATCGTAACCAGTTGCAAAAATGAGGATATCCAGTTCATACTCTTCTTCCGTCGTTTTGAGTCCCTTGGGTGTTATCTCGGTAATCGGCGCACTCTTCACATCGACTAGCGTGACATTATGGCGGTTGTATGTCTCATAATAATTGGTGTCCAGAACAGGCCGTTTCGCAGCGAAATAATAAGTTGGTTTCAAAAGCTCGGCCACCTTGGTGTCTTTTACAACTTCACTTATTTTGGAGCGAATAAAATCGGCTGCTGTTTCGTTGGCTTCTGCGTTTATTATCAAGTCATTGTAAGTGCTACCTAACCCAAAGCCTCCCCGATCCCAGACCTTTTGATATTCCCGCTGGCGTTCTTCCGGTGTATCTTCCAACGCAGATCGATCATTTTGCACTTTGTGAAGATAGCCAGTTGCAGATTCACGTGTTTGCCGTTTTATCTCACTATAGTTAGATTTCGTCTGGCGTATAAATTCCGGATCATAGGGATGGTTTCTCGCTGGCGTGCAATACCCTGGTGTCCGCTGAAAGACAAACAGATGCTCTGCCTCCTCGGCAATGACGGGGATCGACTGGATGCCGCTTGAACCTGTACCGATCACTCCAACTCGCTTCCCCTTGAATTCTACTTTTTCATGTGGCCAATGTCCGGTGTGGTACCACTCGCCTTCGAAGCTATCAAAGCCCTTGAACTTGGGGATATTGGAGGAGGAGAGATTACCGACCCCCGTAATAAAATACGTCGCCGTTACATGTGTGCCGTCTTCCATTTGGAGTCTCCACCTGTTATGTACCTCATCGTAATAGGCCGCCGTCATGCGCGTTTTGAACTGGATGTTACGTCGCAAATCGAATTTGTCCGCTACATAGTTGAGGTAACTCAGGATTTCTGCCTGCTCTGGATATCTGGAGGACCAAGTCCATTCCTGATAGAGCTCCTCAGAAAACATGTAATTGTAAATGATGCTTTCCGAGTCGCATTTCGCTCCCGGATAACGATTGGCATACCATACGCCTCCAACATCTGGAGCGGCCTCGTAGACTTGTACAGAAAATCCTGCTTCACGTAAGCGATAGAGCATGTATAACCCTGAGAATCCTGCGCCGATGATCACCGCGTCGAAGTCGTTACTCGAGTTCACCTGGGCTTTGTGCTGAATTGATGTCATTCTTGTTCCAACCTCCCAATGAAATCATTTAGTAGAATAGTTGAAGCAACTACTTAAAGTTTATGGCTTTCTTAGTTATCCGAATATTCCCAATTACACACGTGAACATTCCCTCAAAAGGAGAGGTTCAACGCTTTACTCATTCACTACTTTGATAGCCGGTATGACAAAGGTATTCTCCTGTAAAGATTCATCCGGGGTGTAGATTCTTACTACCAAACTAAAATTTGGAGCTGTCGTTGAGGTAGGCGATGGCAGCCAGTTAGTCTCTTTGCCCTTCGGTGGTGTGCTTTGAATGTAGATATCCAGCGAACCATCCTCATTGTATTTCAGCCCTTCCGTGCGATCGCCAATGGAATAGCGGTCCAACTCATTATCGATAAAGTGATTTTCAAAATTGTATAGGCTAAGCGACCAGAACGATTTTGTCGGAGGGATCTGCTCTTTTTCAAAATGAATCACGTATTTTTTCTGTCCGACCAACGAAGTCCCGCCATCATCCACACGAGTTGATGCATAAACAGCTTCTTCCGGTGTATTGGCACCAATTCCATGCATGGCAACCATGGCTCTATTTAAATAATAGGTATCATAAATACCCACTCGCTCATTGTTTACTCGCCAATTTCCATTGTTGGGTCTTTGCAGAATACCGATGGAATTTTTTATGATCTCTTTTGCATCTTTTACTGCTTTCGTCAACCCTTCCCATACAACAGGATCATTGTTTGCGTGAAATGTCCCTGCCTGATAATCCAAGCGGATGAACTCCAGCTTGCTTAGGAAAGCCTCGTCCCTTTGTGGTGGCGGGTTAAGCTTCATCAATTCGGCAAGTAATGGGTAAAATTTTGACGGATCATCGAAATCCGCCGATTCTATTTTGGGCAGATCGATCGCCCCCGGTTTCTGGTTAGCATCCAAGGGCGCTAGCGTATACCCTTCTTGAATTTTATAAACGTTGGGCAAGTCTTTTTCGCCATTCACAAATGTTCTCCCGAGGATCCAAAGCATGTCAGTAGGCGCCCGAACGACCTCTACGTTACTTGGCAGCTTTCCTTCCCACTTCGGTCCCACAATTACTACTTTTCCTCCTTTATATTCATCCAGATTGGACCCACCAATATACTTGAAGGAGTTGCTGTAGGCATCCATCATTTGCAAGGTGAAGTATCGATCAATTTTGGGATAGCTCAACACTTGCGGACCTTTTGATAAATCCAGCCATGCTGTCGAGTACAACGTGTCATTGTTCGGTTTGACAAAATCTTTGAAACTTGCATCTGCCAACACCTTGTCGTGATGGAATGTGTTTAAAGGGGTTTTCTCTGTGAACTGCTGCATCGTTCTTGCCATTTCCACTAGGGTATAACCGTAAATATATGCATCAACCCCTACACTGTACGCCAAATTGGTTCGGTACGGAGCTTGCACGAGTGGCGCGGAATTTGGTGTAGCCGAAGCTTGTGGCTGAACACTTCCCGCATGATATTGCTTGTTTTCGTTTGCATATGCACTACCCGTTGCCATTGATGTCAGTACACTCAATGCTGTAATGAACAGTCCTGCCTTTTTCACAAGCACTTCCTCCTTTGCTTTTTGTCAGTTTACTTTTTGCACATTGGGAATTTCGTAATTGCCTTCCAGAACAATCGGCTTGGGTAAATACAGTCTGAGCATCAAGTTAAAATCTTCTGCTGGAGTCGGTAGCCAGTTCGATTCTTTTCCTGCAGGCGGATCTTTCTGGAGGTAAATATCGAGAGAGCCGTCTGCATTGTATTTCAGTTCCCTCGTGCGGTCGCCAATGGCATAACGGTTGAGACGGTTTGGTACGAAGTAATAATCTGCTCCATACAGGGTTAATGACCAAAAAGCATCAACAGGAGGAAGGTTATCTTTTGAAAAGCGAATGACATAACGATTCTCTCCGGATAGTGGGTTTCCATCGCGATCCACATCCGTCCTTTGGTATACGCTCTCACTCGGGATGTTGGCACCGAAGGCCGAACGAGCGACAACTGCTCGCTTTAGGTAATCCACCCCATATGTTCCGTAATCGAGGTTTAGACTCCATGTATTTTGTCCTTGTCCTTTGACAGCACTTGCCATTGCAATGATTTCTTCCCCATCTTTTACAGCGCGTCTTAATCCTGACAGAGTGGCTTCACCCAACGCAGTTTCATCAAAATCATGGAAAGGGGAAATTCCAATTTGTTCGAACTGCTTGGCGTGAGCTTCATCCGCTGAAGCTGGCTGATTGGATTTCATGGAGCTGGTCAGGAGGCGAAAGAACGACAGCGGGTTCTTTTCGTCCAATATCGCTTCAGATGCATTCGAGGAAGAGCTGATCTTCGTTGATTGGACAAGGGGTGTAAGCGTCATCTGTTTTTGCAGCGCAGTTACATTCGGTATATCTGTTTCTCCATCTATTAAAATCCGCCCACCAGCAAGCACAGTATTGGTTGGGGACTTAATGACTTTCATATTTGCTGGCAGATCGCCTTTCCAGTTTGGTCCGACGATGACGAATTTGCCTTCTTTTGTGCCAGTGGTTCTCGTCCCGATATAGTCAAAAGAATTTGTCCAAGCGTCCATCAATTGGATGGTATAATATCTTTTTCCGAAATCAGGTACGTGCAGAACCAGTGGACCTTGCGCAAGATCAAGATAGGCAGCCGAGTACAACGTATCGTGATTCGGGGAGACCACGCCTCTATAATCAGCAGCAGGCAGCGCTTGAAGATGAAAAAACTGATTCAAGGGCCTTTTGTCTTGTAAAGCACTCCTCTTCTTTTTTTCCAATGTCACAAGAGGATAGCCGTAAATGTAGGCTTGGATACCCAGGCTGTACGCAAGATTCTCACGTGACTGTTTCGTTGATACCGTTCCCTGCGATGCCATAGCGTTAGCCTGTGCATGAGCTGTTACAGCAGGGATACTAGCAGAAAAGGATAGCGTTGTCAGAACAGTAGCCAGTGATAAAATCAATCGTTTTCCTTTCAACATCGTTCCAAGCCCCCTACCCTACTTGGTTACAATCTGATCGATTGTATGCAAAAATTCCGTTATGCGAGAAACCGTTGCTTTTATCTGCTCCGGAAATACGGCCATATTCGTAAAATATCCGTGTACTAACCCCTTCTCGCATACCGCTTCGACCTTTACTCCTGCATTCTTCAAGCGTTCGGCATATGCCATTCCCTCATTGCGCAATACATCACATTCGGCAGTGATCACGATAGCAGGAGGGAGATTGCTCAAATCTCTCGCTGATAGTGGAGCTACATACGGATTGCCTTTATCATACTCATGATTGATATAATGGTTGGAAAACCACAACATCAGGTCCCGATTCAGACCGAACCCTTCTTGAAATTCCATGTAAGATGGAGTGTCAAAGCGCATGTCCGTCACTGGGTAAATAAGGACCTGTGCCTTTATTGCCGGGCCGTTTTGGTCTTTTGCAAGAAGCGAGAGAACGGCGGAAAGATTTCCTCCTGCACTATCACCGCCAACTACCAAATCGGAAGCGCTTCCATTAATAGAGGAAGCATTTTCACTCACCCACTTTAACGCTGCATAGGAATCAGCGACGGGAACAGGAAACTTATGCTCCGGCGCCAATCGATAATCGACCGATACGACGATTCTTCCTGATAGATGAGCCAGCATCCGGCAGCTAGCATCTACGGTTTCAAGATCACCGATTACCCAACCGCCACCGTGATAATAGACAAAAAGCGGAAACGGCCCTTGCCCCTCCGGTGTGTAGATCCTGATGTTTATTTCGGCATCCGCTCCAGCCGGAATCAGCTTGTCCTCAACTTTTGCGAGCGGCGCAAGCTCTACCTCGACAGCAGGGATCTGTGCAAATATATCTCTTACTGCTTGCGGCTCCAATTTATGAAGGGGCGGTAATTGGTTAATCCTTTCCAAATAAACTTTTGCTCTTGGATCTAAATTTGCCACGAAGCATCCATCCTTCCCTTGATTTGATGTATACTTGAAGGAAATAGATTCAGAGAAGAGCTATAATCCTTATCTTAAGCCTACTTTTTTCTGTATAATTGGAATATTCCCATTTTGTCGTATATCGATTCCCCCAAAAGGAGATGACAAAGTGACTGCAATCTATACCATTGAAGAACAAGTTCGAAAGCTGGATGCCATAACGAATCATGAAGAAAAATTATATAAAATTCTTGAATTATACCTGGAGCTATTTCCAACTCAGGACGCTTCTTTATATCGATATTCGCCTATTGGATATTTCGGAGAAGGAATTATCTCTCTCTCAGCAAGAGGATTAAGTCATATACGGGAAAAACGTGATGATATTCGGGGATACAGCTTTTTGCAGGATGTCATCCGTGAAAGAAAGGCCAAGTACTGTTCTGGCATTGAGTTCTTCAAACAAACCAGCAGCAATTACCCTCATTCCTCAAATGCGCATGCCGTTTTAGTTTCCCCCATTTGCTACGGTTCGGTCGTCATTGGCTTTATATCCTCCAAAGAATTCCATACGGGAGCAATCATTGATGACAATATCCTTGCGTCTGTCACTCTGTATGGCAAGCTCGTTGGAAAGTTCATTGAAGACTATCAGCGGGTAGAAAACTCTTTGCAACTAAGCAAACGAGAACTGGAAGTGATGAAAAAAATCGCGTGGGGTGAGAGTACGAAGGAAATGGCAGATTCCCTGAATATCAGTGAATTAACCGTCAAACAATACGTAAAATCTGCGATTCAAAAGCTGGGCGCCAACAATCGTTCCCATGCTGTTGGAGAGCTCTACCGCCAAGGAATTATTTAATCGAATTAGTGGAAGGATACATAAAAGCCGACAGAGGTTTTCTGTCGGCAGTCTGTTCTTCGTAATAATTCTTTCCCCTATAGACCAAGGTTTTTGGCAATAATATTTTTCATAATTTCCGTTGTACCACCATAGATAGGCATCACGGCAACATCCCGATAACGACGGGCAATCGGATATTCTTCCATAAATCCGTATCCGCCATGAAGCTGCAAGCAGCGGGCTGACATCTTCCTTGCCATTTCTGTAATAAACCATTTTGCCATGGAAATTTGGGTAACGATATTTTCTCCTTGCATATGTTTTTCGGTTAAATCATCAAGGAAGGTCTGGGCCATTTTTAATTCGGTTGCCATTTCTGCAATCTCAAATTGCGTGTTCTGAAAGGAACTGATCGGTTTCCCGAAAGCATGCCTTTCTTTTACATAGCTCATGGTTGTCTTGAGCATCTCTTCTGCTATGACCATTGCACCCAAAGCAATCAACAACCGTTCCTGCTGCAATTTTTCCATCAAGTAGTAGAAGCCCTGGCCTTCTTCACCTAGCAGATTACCAACGGGAACACGCGCATCCTCAAAAATCAACTCAACGGTATCTGTAGAATGCTGGCCCAGCTTTTTCAATTTGCGTCCGCGGGAAAATCCGGGTGTATCCGCATCCACCAAGAGGATGCTGACACCTTTCCGAGCTGGAGTTGCTTTTGGATCGGTTTTGACTGCAACAAAAAACAGCGATGCATTGATACCGTTGGAGATAAAGGTTTTCTGCCCGTTTACGATATAGTGATCGCCATCACGAATAGCCGTTGTACTCATACTCGCCAAGTCCGATCCGATCCCAGGCTCTGTCATCGCCACTGACGTTGTTACCTCTCCACTCACACATTTGGGCAAATACCTTTTCTTTTGCTCTTCGTTTCCAAATCTTTCGAGGTAAGGGACGATAATCGAAGAGCTCGTGCTTGCCAACGTACCTACGCCTACACGATGTAACTCTTCCGCCAAGACGAGATTAAAGCCGAAGTCGAGGCCAAGACCACCATATTCAGGCTGCACCTGCGGACAAAGAAACCCTTGCGCACCCAGCTTCTCATAAAATTCTCGTGGCGTGTATTTTTCTTCTTCCCATTTCTCGATGGAAGGGACAGCTTCTTTTTCGAGAAATTTTTGCAAAGAAGTTCGGAACATATCATGTTCATGGGTGAGAAAACGTCTCTCTCTTCTAAATAAATCAAATGTATTTGGTTTAGATGAAATCATTGAATTTGACACCATGCACCCCTCCTCTTTTTTGGATTGTTCATACATATAGGAAAGACCGTCTATGAGAACCGGGAGGGCTATAGTGGCAACCAATTCCACGGTACTCAAGCCGGTCAGTTAGGAAACGCAGACAAATCTATTACCTTGATGGCAATTTCGCCTCAAAGATGCCTGAAACTTTGACTTCTCCTTCGCTGTTCTTGGCTAGCACTTCTCCTACTACAGTGTTATCCAACTTTTTCTCCAGAACTTTTCCGACAATCTGGATCGATTCGCCAGGCAGTGTCATTTTGCTAAAACGAACTTGAATTTTCTGAATGTTTTTTCGAGAAACCCAGGAAGTAACTCCTTGGGACAGCATCCCCATGACCAGCATTCCGTGAGCGATGATCTTCATGCCTGCTTTCTCTGCGAACTCTTCCACCAGATGCAGCGGGTGAAAATCGCCGGAAGCACCTGCAAACCGAACGAGCTGCACGCGGGTGATCGGTTCTTTTTCCAGAACAGGGAACTCGTATCCTTCGCTTACATCCTCATAAAATATCATGGCGTTCTCCTTTCTTCTCATGCCCCGTTAATGACGATGCACGATCGTGTTTCTCGTAATGGCTACCAGTTCGCCTCGCTGATTTCGATACTGATTTTCAGATGTGACCAAGTCCATCGATCCGCTGCTTCCTGTCTTCGTTTCGGCATCGACAACCTTGCTCGTGACTGACAGCACATCTCCCGCGACAATGTCACCCAAGTATTCATAGGATTGCTGTCCATGCAAAACTCTCGCCAGTTTTAATCCCAACTTCTCCATTTTTTCAACGGAACCCATGCCGCCCCACAAGTCAATAACCTGCAAAAAGGTTGGCGGGATCGGGATTCCATCGTAGCCTTCTTTTTTGGCAACCTCCAGATCGTAATAGATCGGGTTGTCATCACCAATGGCGAGGGCCAATTCTTTTATTTTTCCTTTTTCTACGGGCATGGTGTAAGGTTTAAACTCCAGCCCGATCAAATCTTTCACATTTGACACGTTCATTCACCTCATCTGCATAAATTGGACGGAATGATTACGTCAAGGAACCGCCGTTTACCCCAAGCACTTGTCCATTAATGTAGTTAGACAATGGGGAAGCCAGGAATAGGATGCTTTCGGCTGCTTCCCTTGCACTGCCAACGCGTTTTTGAGGGATATTGTTGATTAACAGGTGCCGTACTTTTTCTGGAATGCCCGCTGCTTCCCCATTGACAATCAATCCTTCTTCTTTCGGTCGTGTAAGCCGTGTATCAATGAACCCGAATGCTACTGCATTGCTGTTGATGTTGAATTGCCCCCACTCTTTCGCTACCACCTTGGTTAATCCGATGACTCCTGCTTTCGCAGACGAATAGTTAGCTTGGCCCATGTTTCCTCTTACCCCGGACCCGGAGGAAACATTGATAATCTTGCGGTGATGAACGATGCCTTGTTCGATCTCTTTTTTGGCGACATCGCGCATGTATGGGGATGCTTCACGAATCAATCGGAAGGGAGCGATCAGATGGATGTCTAGCATTGCTTGGAATGCTTCGTCCGTCATTTTATGAAGAAGGCCGTCAATACAATAGCCAGCATTGTTCACCAAAATATCCAGTCGGCCAAAGGCAGAAATCGTCGCATCTACCAATTGCTTCGGATAGACTGGATCTGTTACGTTTCCGCAAAATGCGATCGCATCGCTTCCGAGATCCTTGATCGTAGAAACTACTTCTGCTGCCGGTTCTTCATCTCGATCTGCCACAACGACTCGCGCGCCATTTTCAGCTAATACCAATGCCGTTTCACGGCCGATTCCACGTCCAGCCCCTGTAACAATCGCTACTTGGTTTTCCAACATTTTCGCCATTTCCACTCTTCCTTCCATTTCGTTTTTATCCAACTCGATACATAGTTACGACGCAAGCACCACCAAGACCCAAGTTGTGATGCAAGGCAACTCTTGCATTTTCCACTTGCCGTTTCTGTGCCTGCCCGCGAAGCTGCCAGACAAGCTCCGTGCACTGGGCAAGACCCGTTGCTCCGATGGGATGTCCTTTTGACATCAAGCCACCAGAAGGATTGACAACCACTTTGCCACCGTATGTGTTATCGCCATCATTGATCAATTTCTCTGCTCCACCTTCCTCACATATCCCCAGGCTCTCATAGGTAATGACCTCATTTGGGGTGAAGCAGTCATGGAGTTCCAAGACATCTACTTCTTCTGGGCCGATGCCTGCCGCCTCATAGACCTGTTTGGCGGCACGACGGGTCATATCGGCTCCCACCAGATTGAGGATATTGTCGTGACTAACATTCATATCCGTTGTCAGTGCTTGTGCCACAATCTCGACTGCGTTGGAAATCCCGTGCTTTTTGGCGAATTCCTCACTGCAAACAATAGCGGCTGCTGCACCACACGTAGGAGGGCACGCCATGAGACGAGTCAATTTAGGCATCAACTCCGGCGCACTCATGACCTCTTCTATTGTCAGTGTTTGTGTGAATAGCGAGTACGGATTTTGAACGGCATGATTCCTTGTTTTCACGGACACTTTTGCAAAAATGTCTGGATTTGCTCCATACTTCTCCAGATACTCCTTACCTGCTGAACCAAACAAACGAATGGCATTTGGTGCTTGCGGAACTTCCGGCCACAATTCCTTCAATCGATCCTGCAACCAGCCTGTTGCTGGTGTTCGATCATCCCAATGAGATTTCAATGCGCCCGGCTTCATTTCTTCAAAGCCAACTGCCAGTGCGCACTCTACAGCGCCAGACTCTACTGCTTGTCGTGCCAAGAACAGCGCATTGGAACCAGAGGAGCAGTTGTTGTTGATATTAAAAATCGGAATCCCGGTCATCCCCACCTGATATAACGCTCTTTGACCACACGTGCTGTCACCGTAAACGTAACTTGCATATGCTTGCTGGATTTCGGAATAGTCAATTCCCGCATCTTCCAGTGCACCTTTTACCGCTTTCGCTGCCATGACTTCATAGGGCTCGTGTGCCCCCGGTTTTGTAAACGGTATCATATTGACGCCGATTACTTTTACTTTTTTACCCAATAGTCTCGCCTCCTTTGCAGAATGGTGAAGTCGCTCAATATATTTATGAATAATTAGAATCTTTAAATTAATGATAAATTTATGCTTGTATTTAATAAAGTTTAGAAAGCAAAAGGTACATTAAGTAAATATTAATGGGTACGATTTTCCTCAACCAATGTACGGCGCAATATTTTGCCCACTGCCGATTTCGGCAATTGCTCCCTGAATTCGATCAATCTGGGCACTTTGTATTTCGCCAACCGTTCTTTACACCATTCCACAATTTCTTCTTCTGTCAGCGAATGGTCATTCTTCACAACAATGGCTGCTTTGACGGTTTCTCCCCGGTAGGCATCCGGGACACCGAATGTACACGCTTCTGCAACGGCTGGATGCATGTACAGGACCTCATCAATCTCGTTGGGATAAATATTGTATCCTCCTGCGATGATCATTTCCTTCTTTCTTCCGACAACATACAAGAAGCCATCCTCATCCAGCATGCCCGTGTCACCCGTATAGAGCCATCCATCACGTATCGTTTGCGCTGTCTCTTCTGGTTTTTTCCAATATCCTTTCATGATTTGCGGACCTTTCAGAACAATTTCACCCGTTGCTCCTGGTGGCAATTCTTCCAAACCTGTTTCAATATCCACGATTTTTACATCGGCATTTGGAACTGGTATCCCTACGCTTCCTGTTTTTCGAATACCTTTTCCAAATACCCGAACGATAACAGCGTTGGATTCTGTAAGTCCATACGCTTCAGAAATACGGACGCCCGACTTATGTTCAAAGGCTCGCAATACTTCTAACGGGATCGGAGCAGCACCTGATCTGCATATTTTCAACGAACGCAGATCATCGTCCCGAAAGTCAGGATGATTCACTAATGCTACAAAGACAGTTGGTGAGGCTGAGAGATGAGAGGGACGATACTTGCGGATGATGGGAAGAGCGTCGTGGATGCGAAAATGCATGATGGGAATGTAGACACCTGCATGGAAGATAGAGGCCATCATGACCATCAGGCCTGCACCATGGAACAATGGGAAAACACCAAGAAACCGTTCGCTAGGACGCTGAAGTGCCCCTTCGTCTGTGATCGAGGTATGGTACGTGGTCGCTACCGTGTTGTAATGCGTAATCATTACCCCTTTAGGTGTTCCTGTCGTCCCCCCTGTGTACTGTAGGACGGCAATATCTTCCTTGCTATTGATTTGCAAAGGAGGGAGTGTATCGTTTTGTTCTTCGATCCACTGATAGAAGTTGGCATATCCATTTGGATTGTGATCTGTGGTTACGATCGTCAGCTTATTGTGATAGTTGGTACTTTCTAGTTTCTCAATCTGACTGCTATCACAAATCAACCAGCTCGGCTCCGAGTCATCCAGCATGATAAGCAATTCCCGCTGCTGAAACATGGGATTCAGTTGGACGACAATCCCCCCTATTCGCTGAACTGCGAAATAGGCGATGATATATTCTTTGCAATTGTACAGCATGATTCCCAAGCGATCTCCCTTCTTGCATCCACGTCGATGCAAGGCACCGGCAAAACGATCCACTGCGTGCTTCAGTTCGGTATAAGTAAACGCCAGATCCGCTTCGATAATAGCTGGGTGATGAGGAAAATCTTGTGCAGCTCGCTCAAGGAAATGGTAGATGGAGCACAGAGGAATTTCCATTTCAACAGGGATCGTTTTCGGATAAAAGGCATGCCATGGCTTTTTCAAACTACCGACTCCTTTCATTTGAAGAAGTGGATTCGGATTGATGTTTTATGTAACGGCTCCGCAATTCATATTTCAGTATTTTCCCAGAAGGATTTCTTGGCAAAACGTCCGTGAAGATTACTGCGCGAGGAATCTTGTAACCAGCGAGATGCTTCCGACAGAATTCTATTAACTCTGTTCTATCGATGGTATAACCAGGTTTTGCGACGATTACCGCTGCCACTATTTCTCCCCACTTCTCATCAGGAACTCCTATCACAGCTGCTTCCAATACACCATCAAAAGCGTACAGAATGTTCTCTACTTCAACGGAATAGATGTTGCTGCCACCCGAAATAATCATATCTTTTTTGCGATCAACAAGTGTTATGAAGCCATCTACATCAACGGAACACAAGTCTCCCGTATACAGCCACCCGTCACGAATTGCCTCAGCAGTAGCCTCTGAATTTTTATAATACCCCTTCATGATCATGTCGCTCCGAAGAAGCAATTCCCCAATTTCTCCTGGGGCAATTTCTTTTCCATCCTTGTCAACGACTTTGGCTTCCGTCAAGAATCTTGCCTTTCCGCTTGTCCCCAGCTTTTCCTTGTGTTCCTCCGGATATAAGTAAATCCCGGAAGGTCCGCCTTCTGTCAATCCACAACGGTTGTTAAACTGATCCGTCTTAAACAGTTCCATACTTTTCTTGATGAGTTCGGGAGACATCGGTGCTCCACCATACCTTAGACTTTCAATCGAGGATAAATCGTATTGGGCGGCATCTGGGACTTGCAGCATCATGTTATACATCGTTGGAACGGCAATAAATGATTGAATTTTGTAATGATCAATTGCTTTTAGAACTTCAACAGGATCAAATTTTTGTTGAATGACAACTGTTTGTCCCAAAAATAAATCCTTGAAGAGGATACTGAATCCTGCACCGTGAAAGAAAGGCATGAAATGCAAGATTCGGCTGTTCATTGTTTCCCCACTCAACCCAAGCGAATGAAAAATGAACAAAATTGCTCGATGATGATCGAATACGGCTCCTTTGGGTCTTCCTGTCGTTCCGGATGTATACAGGATGTGAGAATCATCATGCTGTTCAACCACTACATCAGGATCATTTACATTTTCAGTCAGAACCTGTTGCAAAGACAAATGTCCTTCTGCTTGCGCATGATGAACAGCAATACAATGAGCGACCTTGGCAGATCGAGCCTGTTCAATCAACGCTCCAAACTCTTCATCATAAATGACTAGCTTGGCATCCGAATGATCGATGAGATATGCTGCTTCTGATTTCGTCAGGCGAACGTTGATCGGAACTGTGACAGCACCGATCTTAGCGGCCGCAAACAAAGCGATCGGGAAGATATTGGAGTTTTTCATCATGAAGCATATTTTTTCACCTTTCGTGATCCCAAGTGAAAGCAAGCCATGTGCCAGTCGATTTACGATTCGATTTAGCTGTTCATACGTGTATGTCTGATCCTGATAGATAATCGCGACTCTATCCGGCATCATATTCGCGTTTCTGACAAGTGAACTCCCAATATTCACGATGACGCACCTCACCAACAAGGAAATCTCACATTATTTCCCTTTAAATTGTGGAGCCCGTTTTTCAAAAAATGCAGTAACTCCTTCTTTCAAATCTTCCGTCTGAAAACATACTCCTTGACCAAAGGCTTCCAACTCCAAAAATTCTTCTAAACTGACATTTGCGCTATAGTGAACGAGTTGTTTGATCAGTCCAATTGACAAGCTTGGCCCTTCTGCAATCTTTTGCGCGATGGAACATGCCCGCTCCAGCAAGCTGCCATCATCGACTACTTCATTCACCATCCCGAGTTGGTATGCTTGTTCTGCCGAGATGCGCTCTCCCAACATCATGAGTTCTTTGGCACGGTGAGGCCCCAATGATTGTGTCAAAAAATGAATCCCACCGAAATCGGGAAGGGCCCCCACTTTCACGAAACTTTGAATGAAGAAAGCGGAACGGGCTGCAATCACCAAGTCGCAGGCCAATGCCAGACTGACTCCTGCTCCTGCTGCGGCGCCATTCACCGCTGCTATCATGGGCTTTTCCACTTTTCTCATCATGTGGAGTAGCTCATAATACTGTTTCATTCTTTTACGGGTAGAAAAGGCATTCGAAGTATCGCCCTGAACGTTATTCAAATTGCCACCAGCACTAAACGCACGTTCTGTACCCGTGATGATAACCGCTTTGACTTGGTCGTCATATTGAATTTCCCTAAAGGTATCGAGTAGTTCCCATGCCGCTTCCGTTAAAGGATTTCTGATTTCTGGCCTGTTCAATTTGATGATGCAGATTTTGTTTTCAATCGTGGTCACGATGTTTTTTCCCTTCATACGACTCACCTCTTTTCGTACTCGGACCGAGTATGGTCAGATTTCATGAAAATTATAATTCAGATTGTTCAGAATCTTGTATTCATGATATTCTGGTATTATCTATTTTTAAAGTTTAGAAATGAAAAGGTACGTTATGTAAATATTAATGGCTCATATTGGTAAGCATTCCTAAACACATTTTCCATGAAAATCAATGTTACTGGGGTGAAACAATGCGTATCGAGCAACTTATCTACATAACCGAAATAGCAAAAACAGGATCGATTGCGAACACAGCCGAACGACTTTTTGTGTCTTCTCCAGGTATAAGCCTTGCGATTAGCAGTTTGGAAGAAGAGCTCGGCGTAAAAATTTTTGAACGCTCACGTACTGGATTAGAGCCCACTGAAGTAGGAAGAAAGCTGATCTTACGCGCCCAGGAAGTATTGAACCACATTGAAGAATTCAAAAATGAGGCGAAATGTGATTCTTCCGAGTTGGAAGGACAGTTATCCATCTCCATAGTCCCAGGCATCTGTCGAACACTCATTCCGAAAACCTTGGCTGCGATTACTACAAAATTCCCAAAGGTCCATCTTCATGTGAAAGAAGCACATCTTATGCAAGTTCGAAAAGATGTTTTGAATGGGGATGTTGACATTGGCGTCATCTACTCTTTTCCCTCCTCCCATGAAGAAAACAAGTTGCTTACTACTACCCATATCACAGATAGCTCCATGATGGTCTGTTTTCGAAAGGACTCGGAATTGGCTAGCAAAGAGATCATTTACATGGAGGATTTATATAACTATCCGATTGTTGCATCCACCAATTTGAGTGATACAAAAAAATTCTATTCCTATCTATTTGGGGAATTTCACAAAATTAACTTCTCCGTTCAATCGCAAAACTATGAAACAAAAAAACATTTCATCTCGCAAGGAATGGCATTGGGGTTTGAAACTCGCCTAACAACGAAAACCGATCCCTTTTTTCAAAGGGAAGATATTATTTGCAAGCCCCTCATTGCAAAAGAACCTGTGGTCTCCTATTATTGCATCAAATTAAAAAACCAATACGTTTCAGTACCCGGTAAGGAATTTTTAAAGGAACTGCAAGCCCAAGCGAATCAATATAAAGAAATAAGTAGACAATGAGTCGATACATGATAGTTACAAAGGAGCTTCAGTAAATCTGATCTCCTTTTTTGTATAGTCTTTGATCATTGGAGGAAAAATACCATTTACATATAACCAAAAGGTGTTATATCATCATGAAGTAAAACCAAAAGGTGTTATATTTTCACTACGAAACGGAGAGATTTACCGTGGAACAGAACAATCAACAAACCGTAGAAGATATTAAACAAACCATTGTTTTCGAAGCCCCTATTCAAAAGGTATGGGAAAAAGTATCCACTGCGGAAGCCATTTCTGCTTGGTTTATGCCGAATGATTTTCAACCAGTGGTAGGTCACGAGTTTCATATCCAATCCCCTTTTGGACCGTCCCCATGCAAAGTGTTGGAAGTAGAAGCACCTCATCGCCTTTCTTTTGCTTGGGATACAGACGGTTGGGTAGTCTCGTTTCTTTTAAAAGACCTGGGAGATAAAACGGAGTTTACCCTCATTCATGGTGGATGGAAAGCGGCAGATGAGATCATCGGAAAAGCAAACGCGAAGAGCGCAATGATTCGTGAGAAGATGAATCAAGGTTGGGTTGGAATTGTACACGAGCGTCTGAAAAAGGTTGTGGAGGGTTAAATGTCTGCTTCAGCAGAAAAGGTGGATGTATTTCAAGCGATCGCTGACCCTACTCGTCGAGAAGTACTTCGCTTGCTAGCTGAAAAAGAATTGCCTATCTCTGCCATTACCTCTCATTTCCCCATAAGCCGAACTGCTGTGGTTAAGCATCTTCATATACTTGCTGACGCAGATTTGGTTACGGGACATAAGGTAGGTCGCGAGAAAATCTATCGGTTGCATCCCGGTCCCCTGACAGAAGTAAAGCAGTGGCTTTCCTTTTACGAGCAGTTTTGGAACAATAAGCTCTCTATGTTGAAGCATCTGGTGGAAACCGATGGCGATACGGCATTAACTGTCGTGCAATCGGAACCGGATCAAAAAAGAAAATAGTTTATCATGCCCTTCCCTCTTGATCGATTGACCCAAAATCAAGAGGGTTTTCTTTAATCAGGCATTTCTTATGCAAAAAGACTGCCGATTGCTCGACAGTCTGGGTAGTTGGCTTACTTATTCAACAGCTCGTTCAGTTCAGTGGATTCGGTCAAGTGCAACGGTGCCGTTCCATAAGCTTTGCCATCTTCTGAATCAAACATATGGTTTTTGTTGTCTCCGCTCAATACGAAGAACAGTGTCTTCGCCTTTACTTCTGCTTTGTCATCTGTACCAACAGTCGCTGGCAAAGTGTTTGTCGTTACTTCAGCGTAGTTGAATTCAACTGCCAAAGCCTCTTTCTTGTCCTTCTCCACCGCTTGGGTGCTGTCATCAAAACGCATTTGGTCCGCAGGTGTTTCAAAACGTTTATTCATGAGCGCAAGAATTTCCTTGAACTTGTCATCTTCCGGCTTCAGGGATGTTTTTTCCCCTTGCTTGTACACAACGATTTCTTGTGGAGCAACGATCACTTGTTGCTCTTCTTTTTTCGCTTCTTCAGGTTTTTGCGTAGTTGCTTCACCCGCTGGTTGTTGGGTACCTGTTGCCGCTTGATTTTGTTTTGCTGGTTGCTCTGCAGTTTGCGTGTTGCCGCAAGCAGTCAGAACTGCTAACAGAAGTGCAGCTGGGATCAATGTAGACTTTTTCATGTTGAGGACCACCTTTTCCATATTCTCTCTCCACTGTTTTACTCGCTTATTAGAAATAAGGGCGGTCGCGAACAATCGCGAACACGCCCGTGCCGTTACTGATACGTGGAGTGCTATTAACCCAAGCATTATATTACATATGGATATGAATAGCAAATTACTACTTATTGATTCTTACTTTGAAAGCTCCCCTAATCGATGAATCACATGGCATGTACATGAAATGCCCTGATAAAAAAGGGCCACTTTCATATTTTCATTCGGTGCATGATTCGCCTCATCTGCATTCGCATACGGGACCATCACGGATGGGACTCCGAGAATCTGGGTCCAGACATAATCGGGGAGGCTCCCGCCGACTCCAGGTACAAGAAGAGGATCTACTCTGTACGCATCTCTGACTGCCTGTGTAACCACTTTCACGATCTCCAGTTCAGCAGAAGTACGAGAAGGTTTCATATCTCCTTGATGCAAAACCTCTATGGATGGATTGTGTTTTTTCACATGTTCGCAAAGCTTTTGAAAAATATCGTCTGGGTCTTGATCGATGACTAGCCGTATATCCATTTTCACACGCGCAGTAGCAGGAATAATCGTCTTGGATCCGTCTCCCCCGTATCCACTGTGAAAGCCGCAAATATTGAAAGTCGGTTCCAAGGATACCAAGCGATAAAAGGTTTCGGCGTCCGCTTCGATATCTGGATATCCGATCTGCTCGATTAACACCTCGCGTTCAAAAGGAAGCTTGCGAAGCAAATCCAGCTCATAGGGAGTCGGTTGGCGGATGTTATCGTAAAATCCTTCGATTAGCACCCTCCCCTGCTCATCACGCATCGTTTTTAACAAGTCAATTAGCATCCATGCCGGATTGGGTGCGATATTTCCCATATTTCCCGAATGATGATCCCATTTTGCTCCGTGTGCTACCAGTTCGACACCAAGAATACCCCTGACACCTAACTCAACAGAAGGAATACCGCTTCCATGCATGGGCCCATCTGATGTGTAAACAAGGTCACATGCCAATAGCTCTTTATTCTCTTCAACGAAAGTAGCGAGATGAGGACTACTGTTTTCCTCCTCCCCTTCAAGTACCAGCTTCACATTGACTGGCAACTCACCAAAGCTGTCCAAATACGTTTGAATCGCCAGTACCTGAGCCATTAACTGACCTTTGTTGTCTCCTACTCCTCGACAATAAATCCTTCCGTCTCGTATGGTCGGTTCAAAGGGTGGCGACAGCCATTCCTCGAGCGGCTCAGGGGGCTGGACATCATAATGACCATAGATCAATACTGTGAATGCATTCTCAGCCTTTATCCATTCTCCATATACAACAGGATGTCCCGCTGTTTCCATTAGGCGACTCTGTATCCCACATGCCTGCATCATCTCATTCAACAGCTCCGCACATTCTCGTACCCCTACATTGGTTGTACTTATGCTTTTCTGTTTCAACAAGGCAAACAGTTGCTGTAAATAATGTTCTTTACGCTCCTCTATTAGACGCTGAACAGTAGCCAAGCTCATGCTATATTCTCTCCTATCTATGGTTTCCTTTTTGATCAGACATAGAGATGACAAGCCACACTATGTGAATCGGTCACTTGTTGCATATCTGGTCTGATTACTTTGCATATCTCCATCACATTCGGACATCTACTGGCAAAAGCGCAGCCCAGTGGAGAGTTGGCTGGTGAAGGCACGTCCCCTTGCAAAATGATTCGTTCCTTCCTCAATCGGGGATCTGCCACTGGGATGGCGGATAACAACGTCTTGGTATAAGGGTGTAAAGGATTGGCGTACAATTGTTCCGTTGTCGCAAGCTCCGCCATTCTCCCTAAATACATGACTCCGACACGATTGCATATATGCCGAACTACCCCGAGATCATGGGAAATGAACAAGTAAGTCAGTTGAAATTCTTCTTGTAAATCCTGCATGAGATTTAAGATTTGCGACTGGATCGATACATCTAGTGCAGAGACGGGTTCATCAGCCACTACTAGCTGTGGTTGAAGAATCAGTGCACGAGCAATGCCAATTCGTTGCCGCTGCCCTCCCGAAAATTCATGAGCATACCGCTCAGCATACGTGCGATTTAACCCGCAAACCTCCATCATATGATGTACTTTTTCCAAACGCTGATGTTCATCACCCAATCTATGGGCTTTTAGCGGCTCATCCAGAATTTCCTTTACCGTCAATCGTGGATTAAGCGACGAGAATGGATCTTGGAACACCATTTGAAAATGCTTGCGCTGTTGCCTCAGTTCACTCGCTGATAAGGAAGACAGACTCCTGCCTGCAAAGCTGATATCCCCTGAAGTTGGTTTTATCAGTTGCAAAATCGCCCTGCCCATCGTCGATTTTCCACATCCGGATTCTCCTACCAGACCGAGCGTCTCTCCTTGATTGATGGTAAACGAAACATGGTCGACGGCCTTCACTACACTCTTCGTTTTTTGCAGCAGCTTGCTCTTCCCTGGATAAAACACCTGTAACTGTTGTACTTCTACTAATGGCTCCATCCCAACACCTCCCGTTCTCCTAGGCATGTAACCAGCAGCGGCAAGTATGCTTATTGCCGACCGAAATGATCGCGGGGTCTTCCCCCCAGCAACGGTCAATAACACGATCGCACCGTTCTGCAAAGCGACAACCCTTGGTGATCGACCCTGCTGGCGGGACTTGCCCTTTGATCGTATATAAGCGGCTTCTCTTTTCTACTGAAGAGGGCATGGATTGCAGCAGACCAATGGTATAAGGATGCTTAGGATTATGGAATAAATCATCGACGTCAGCTTCTTCCACGACTTCTCCTGCATACATCACCAGAACGCGATCACACATCTCAGCGACCACCCCCAGGTCATGAGTGATTAGCATGATGGCTGTGTTTTCTTTTTCTTGCAATTTTTTCATCAGGTCTAAGATTTGCAATTGAATCGTTACATCCAGCGCCGTTGTTGGTTCATCCGCAATCAACAGCTTTGGCTGGCATGCCATCCCAATCGCAATCATTACCCGTTGCCGCATTCCACCCGACAATTCAAATGGATAGCTCCGGTAGATTTGCTCAGCACGGGATATACCGACGCGCTTTAGCATCTCGATGGATTGTTCTTTTGCTTCCTGTTTGGATGCGCACGTATGCAGTAGAATAATCTCATCGATTTGTCGGCCGATCGTAAAAACAGGGTTTAAGGAGGTCATCGGCTCCTGGAAAATCATCGAGATCTCGTTTCCTCGGACCACACGCATTTCTTCCTCGGAGAGTTGGGTCAAATCCCTGTTGTTATAAACGATTTGTCCATTCGTAATGCGGCCGGGTGGGCTGATCAGGCGCATGATCGATAGGGACGTGATGCTTTTACCGCAACCGGATTCTCCAACGATCCCCAAGGTTTCACCCGCATGAACAATAAAGGAAATACCGTTAACGACAGTTATCTCTTCCTTTTCTTTTTTAAAAGAAACCTGTAACTGGTTGACCTCTAAAATAGGCGTATTCATTCGTTTACTTCTACTCCTTTAGCTTGGGATCGAGCGTGTCTCGCAGACCATCACCAAACAAATTGAAGCAGACGACAGTCAGTACAATGGCGATCCCAGGAAAAAATGTTGGGTAGAAAAAATTCCGGCTGTTGTCTTTGGCTGCGCTCAACATCGCCCCCCATTCCGGAGCTGTTATGTCACCACCCAGACCGAGAAAGCTAAGAGCAGCACCAAGCAGAATCGCTGTACCAATTCTCATCGTCAAATAAACCATGACCACAGGAAGCATACCGGGCAAAATATGCCGTATGATAATCACAAAATCCTGCACACCGATTGATTTAGCCGCTTCCACATACGTCATTTGCTTTAACGCTAAAGCACTCCCTCTGACGATGCGGATGAAGATGGGAACCGTAAAAACTGCTACTGCAAAAATAATGTTAACCATCCCAGCCCCTAGCACGGCAATCACTGCGATCGCGAGCAATATCCCCGGAAACGCCAACAAAATATCGGTTAGACGCGTAATGATCGAGTCAATCCACCTTCCGTAATATCCAGCTAATAGGCCAAGGAGCGTCCCAATAACAGCACCGATCCCGACAGACACGAAACCAATGAACAGTGTTTCACGAGTCCCAGCCAAGACACGACTGAAGATATCCCGATTTTGATGATCGGTTCCGAACCAGTGCAGTAGGGATGGCTGTTGATGTTTCCTATTGTCCATAAGTGCGATATGCGTCTGACTAGGCTGTATTTGGACGAGTACAGGCTCTTGCATCGATGTTTCAACAGCTATCGGGACAATGGTAGATACAGGCCCGATTGATACTTTCACTTGCCCGATACCCTGACCAAGCGCGGTCACCATCCCATCAGGCGTTACACGTACTACTTTTTCATCTGTCGACTGGTAATGAATTTGTCCGTCCTCTTCCGATTGCTTTTTCTTGGCTGTTACGAACCCGTTGTTTTCTTGTGAGACAGCCTTGTTCGCCCCCACTACTTGTTTCAGGTTGCTACGAATTTGTTCAAAGCCGATCAGCTTAACATCATTTGAAAGTCTGGCCTCTAGCTCAAGCTGGAAGATGTCCCCCTTCTTTACCATGCCTGCCGGACCTTGAAGCAGCAGCTGCGTAAGAATCGGTGGGGAGTCCTCTGCAGAAACGTCTAGCTTGATCTGCGTAGCGACATCTCCTTTTGCCATCAGCACCGTTGTGCTTCCTTGCCCGACTGGTGTTATGGTGATCGAGCCATTCGATTCACTGACGGTGGAAATCTGTCGGTTCGTACTTTGCAGCATAAGCTCAGACACAGGGCGTTTTGTACCATCACTCATGATCCCGCTTATTTGAATCGATCCGGTCAATTCTTTCGTTTTGTCGATTCCCTTTTCCTCATACTGCTCTGTCACAGGCCGATTCGGATCATAGGGTGTGATCCATGGCCCTGCCAACCCTAGCAGAAAGATGCCGATTAATATCCAGAAGGCTACTACCGCCATCGTCTGTTTCTTGAACTTTTTCAAAAATAGCTGAAAGGGAGAGTGAGTATTCTGACTTTTCATTCGTCTGCTCCTCTTTGTTATTCATAACGGATTTGCGGATTCACAAGACTGTAGCTGATATCTACAAGAAGATTGACGATGAGAAACTGGACGGAAAAGAGCAGAATGAGCGCTTGCATGGCCGGATAATCGCGAGCGAGAACGGAATCAATCAAATACGATCCCAGCCCTGGCCAGGCAAAAACTTGCTCAACTACGACTGCTCCTCCGAGCAAAAAGCCAAATTGCAACCCAGTCATCGTGATCACGGGAATCAGCGCATTACGCAATACATGCGTCCAAATGATGACTGACTCTCGCTGCCCTTTTGCCTTAGCTGTGCGTACAAAATCTTCCTGTAATACTTCAAGGACACTGGAGCGTGTAAAGCGGGCAATGATCGCAGACACTCCGAATCCTAGTGTTATCGACGGAAGCAGAAGGTGCGCAAAGGTTCCGCTGCCACTGGTAGGGAACCACCCCAACTGCACGGCAAACATTTGCATGAGCATGAGTCCGAACCAAAACTCCGGAATGCTAATGATCGTCGTGGTTGAGATAATCCCGATGCGATCCCAAATCGACTTGCGCCGAGCCGCTGAATAAATTCCGACAACCAGGCCTATAATCAGCGCCCAGAACATGGCGGCAAACGTTAATCCAAGCGTGTATAAGAACCGCTTACCGATCTCGTCAGACACATTGGTCTTTGTTTTATAGGAAACACCGAAATCGCCGGACAAAATTTGCTGAAGATAACGACCGTACTGCACATAGAGTGGATCATGAAAGCCTAGATTCGCTTTTACTTTCTCATAGGTGGCCATATCCATTTCCGCACCGTACATGATACGGATCGGGTCGCCAGGGGTAAGATGTACGAACAAAAAAGAAAGGATCGAGATGATCACTAAAATGGGAATCATGCCCAATATGCGACCAAAAATATATCTAGCCATTTCCTACACCTTCTCTTTAGAAAACTAACTTATTGTTTGTATGCAGCCTGGAGACGAACTGTATCAAGAGTAACCCCAACATCCAAGACATTTTTCCGTTTTGCGATCACCACATCCGGGACGTACAGGAATATCCATGGAGCCTCATCCATGATAACTTTTTGTGCTTCGATGTATTTTTTCTGTGCCATGCTGTTGTCCGTTGCTTTTAATGCTTCATTTAGCAGCTGATCGACTTGTTGGTTCTGATAATAGCCAGAGTTATTATAGTTCGGTGGAATTCTGTCAGAGGCAAAGTTTGGTCTCATTCCCCAATCCGCTTCAGCAGTACCCGTACCCCATCGCCCGATATACAAGTCAGTACCCTCTCCGGCATCCAGCCTTTCAAATAGCGTGCCGCTCTCGTAAGCTTGCACCTCTACTTTGATCCCTACAGCTTGTAGCTGCATCTTGATATTTTCAGCAATCGCGACGAATTCCGTTGAATTGCGCGTCCACAACGTAGCTGCGAAACCATCTGAATAACCCGCTTCCGTCAATAGTTGTTTCGCTTTGTCAACGTTGTACAGATAGCTTTGCTGTTTCGCGTAGCCTTTCACCAATGGCGAAAGCGGTGAGTCGGCAGCTGTGCCATATCCGTCAGCAACCTGACTAATCAACTGTTCTTTGTTTATCGCGTAGTTCATCGCCTGCCGCACCCGCTTGTCCTTGTACTTATCCAGCTTTGTATTCATACCGACATAAATCATATTGAGCGATGGACCAGAGTAAACATCCAGATTCGCGTCTTTCCCTATCGTTCGTGCATCCAGTGTCGGCAAACTTGTCACGATGTCTACTTCTCCAACTTTTAGCATATTGACCCTCGTACTCGCCTCCGTCACAGGCTTAAACAGAATCGCTGCTAGCTTTGCCGGTTTCTCTTTATCCCAGTAACCATCAAAAGCAACTACCTTCACAAACTGCCCGTTCTTCCATTCGCGGAATTGATACTGCCCAGTACCCACTGGATTCCGGTCCAAATTGTATTTCGGATCATCGATCTTTTTTTGCAATTCTTTCAGCGATTTAAAGCTGGCTGAAGGATGTGCCATATAGGCTACCATCGCTGAGTTGGGTTCGTTCGCCGTAACCGTTA
This sequence comes from Brevibacillus sp. NPDC058079, assembly GCF_042885155.1. Classification (NCBI taxonomy): domain Bacteria; kingdom Bacillati; phylum Bacillota; class Bacilli; order Caryophanales; family Paenibacillaceae; genus Brevibacillus; species Brevibacillus sp. NPDC058079. The sequence continues at coordinate 761,935 of NZ_JBHVSO010000001.1, read as the reverse complement.
TCGTGTACGGGTCTACGACGGTAACCTCCTTGATAAATCCAAAGAAGCTCGCTCGCGCCATGCCATTCTCCTTGTTACGCACGTAATCCAGATTCTTTTTCACTACATCAGCATCAAAGACTGTGCCGTCATGAAAAAGAATTCCTTTTCGCAAGTGAAAAGTAAGGGTTGTTGCATTAGCGTTTAATTCGTAATCGGTTGCAAGAACAGGGACAACCTCTCCGTTTTCATTCAGCGTAAGCAGTCCTTCGAACATCGTGGACAAAATGTGTAGCGTGTTGCTATCCGTGGAATTCCAAGGATCAAGTGAGGTGGCCTCCGCTTCAAGAGCCACTATTAATTCCGCATTTCGTACTGCCTTTGCTGGTACTTCTTGTTGTTGAGCATTTCCAGGCGCTGATCCGCTTGTTGGCGGGGGTTGACCAGAATTGCTCGTACAGGCGGATAGCATGGCTGTTGCCATCAAAAAGCTGACTGTGAGTAAGCACACTCTTCTTCTCATCTGCACGTAAATCTCTCCCCTTTCTATCAATAAAGTGAAACTACTGAATTAATTAGCATGATCTATGCCAAAAAAAATAGGCAGCAGTCTATGCTGCTTCCTCGTCCTGAACCGTTGATATTTGCTGGTTTTCTCCATCAATTAATCGTGCAATGAAATACTATTTGGTTTACGATATAGAATATTCGGTTATTTCTTGCAATTAATTCAACCAAACACACCCAAATAACCAAAAGCGAGGAAGGCATGATGAACGAATTCATTTTACTAGCTGGCAGCAAAGACACCCGAATCGCGCTTGTCAATCAACTTCAGGAGATTATGGACGGGTATGTGCGGATGAGTAGTTATTCCGTCGAGGAGAAGCTTCCAACATCCCTTCATAATCAATTGGTCGTCCTCTCCCACCCGCTCGTATTAGAAGAGCCAAAAATAAGAGCATGCCTTGGAACAAATTGCAAGCTCATCATCGCCAATAGGATCATCAATTACGAAAACATCGACAGGCTCTTATACTTACCAGCTGGAACCAAAGCTTATTACGTCAATGACTCCTTAGAAACATGTTTGGAGTCCATTGAATCACTGAAAAAGCTGGGGATTGACCACATTCATTACATACCGTATTATCCCGGCATTCCGCACGTAGAAAAAATTGATCTCGCAGTGACACCAGGGGCGTTCGAGCTAATCCCTGACCATGTTCAAGATGTAGTGAGTATCGGTCCCCGCCTGATGGACATCTCGACGATTCATCAAATACTCGACCATTTCCAACTGAACGGGCCAGGAGATGTGATCTCTCAGCGCTATTTGCGTAAAATCATTCAATTGAGCAAGCGGCTGGCTGATGCCAACCAGATCGCCACAGATTTGAATAAGCATTTGAATGAGGTGCTGGATGGCGTAAACGACGGGATCTTGACAATTACGCAAGATGGCAAGATCACGGTCTTCAATGAGGAGCTCGGCCTTCTGCTCGGTGTCTCTGCCAAGCGTGTTATTGGCAGACATATTCGTGATGTCATGGGTCATCCTGAGCTCATCGACTTTTTATTTACCCTCTCACAGGAAGAGGATCGCTGGTTTACGTTCGGTGAGGTTGAAGTCATTGTTCACCGCTTCCCTTTAAACAATGACCAATCACTCGTCGCTACGTTCAAGAATGCGAGAAAGACAATCGAGTTGGAAAGATCGCTGCGCTCCGAATTGAAAAAGAAAGGCTTTGTGGCCAAATACACATTTGACGATATGATTGGGGAAAGCTCAATCCTCACGTGCACAAAGGAAAAGGCAAAAAAACTGGCAAAAACAGACCTCACCCTCCTGATCCAAGGAGAGAGCGGCACGGGCAAGGAACTTTTTGCGAGTGCCATCCACAACGCATCGCTGCGGGATAAGAGGCCTTTTCTCGCTGTCAATTTCAGCGCCATTTCTGAGGATTTGATGGAAAGCGAGCTGTTCGGCTATGATGACGGTGCATTCACAGGGGCTAAAAAAGGTGGAAAAGTTGGCTTGTTCGAGCAAGCAAACGGCGGCACGATCTTTTTGGACGAAATCGGTGACAGTAGCCTGAAGCTACAGGCACGACTTCTGCGGGTCCTGCAGGAAAAAGAGATTATGCGCATCGGGGGAAGCCAAATCATTCCAATCGATGTTCGGATCATTGCTGCCACTAACAAAAATTTGCTGCATATGATCGAACAAGGGACTTTTCGGGAAGATTTGTATCATCGGCTACGTGTTCTCTTTGTCGATCTCCCCTCCCTGCGAACTCGAACCGATGACATCCCGCTGCTCGTTCGGCATTTTATCCGACAAAGCGTACACCCACAAGTGACTATCAAGCCGGAAGTCATCGAGAGGCTCACTACCCTACCGTGGTTTGGAAATGTGCGGGAGTTAAAGAACACCATCGATTACATGCTGGCTGTCTGTGACGAGGATATCATCCAAATTGAGGACATGCCGTGGGAAAATAGCTTTTTAAAAAGCGATCATTCACATACCGAAGCGCCGGTCATTCCTGATGAAGAAGACGAGCTGCTGCTTATCTTACGGAGTATTCAAACCATCGCTGAACGTGGTGAAAGGCCAAATCGACGGAAAATAACTGAAATGAGCACAGATTGGGCAAAGCCACTGAGCGAGCAGCAGATTCGCAGCCGATTGGATGTGCTGGAATCGAGAGGATATATTGTGAAAAGCCGAGGGCCTTTTGGGACGAGGTTAACCGAAGCTGGATTAAGGGTATTGAAATAAAGAGGGTCTAACTATTGCAGTCATGGGAAAAATGATTCATGGTAGTGAAATACGAAATACGGACTCATTTAGTAAGGAGATGCCTGATGAATCATCAAAAAATCATTCATTTTAGTGACAAGGACTTGGATGGCGTATCATGTGCGATCCTGAGCCAGATTGCTTTTTCCAGTCAAGAAGTCGATTCGCGTGGGGTAACTCCTTACACGGTCAATCAAGAAGTACAGAAGTTTATCGAAGAAGAACTTACCTCCGATATGTATGTTGTAATTACCGATGTGAGTGTCAATGACGAGGTCGCCACACTCATTCAGAAAAAGGTCGATCAGGGACATGCGTTTGTTTTGATCGATCATCACCCAACCGCCCTGCCACTGGCTTCCAAGTACGAATGGGCAAACGTTATCACGGAAGAAGCGGGGAAAAAGACCTCGGCAACGAGCCTTTATTATGATTACCTAGTAACCCAGGGATATTTGACTCCTACTGACGTTCTCTCTGACTATGTGGAGCTGGTTCGTGCCTTTGATACGTGGGACTGGGATGCAACCGGTACTGTTCAAGCCAATCAGCTGAACATTTTATTCTATATGGTCGAGCGAGACACGTTTGTTCAAAACGTGCTGGGACGCTTGCGTGGTGAAGGTGCTGATACGGATCAATTTGTATTTGACGAAGTAGAATCGATCCTCATCTATACAGAAGAAAAACGAATTGATGAATTTGAGCAAAAAAAGCTGAAGCAAATGAAGCTGATTCCGGTAGAAATCGATTTAGACGAGCCAAAAACGTATCAAGTGGGCGTGGTTTTCCTCGAACAATATCACTCCACAACAGGCAATTTCTTATGTAAGAATGCGGAAATGATTGATTTCGTCGCGATGCTCGATCCTGGGAAAGGCAGAATCAGCTTTCGAACCATTCGCGAAGACGTGAATCTGTCTGTGATCGCCCAGCATTACGGTGGTGGTGGTCATCCAAAGGCTTCTGGATGTTCCTTTACGGGTGTTACGTTAAAGGCTTTCGTGTACCCTGCTTTACGTACGAATTAGAGCAAAAAACAATAAGTCCAATTTCTCCATCCGTGAAATGAGAAATTGGACTTTTTTTGTTTTATTCTCCTTGTGCCTCTCCGATCTCATATCGCAGTTGAATGGAACCACTTTTTCCGTAAAGCTTTGTTTCTATCAGCTTCATGTCGTGACGTGTATGGATGTTGTCAAAATAATATTTGCCGCTGCCCATTAAGACCGGATGAATAATGATTCGGAGTTCATCCAGCAAACCAGCATTGATCAAACTTTGAACAAGACCCGCGCTTGCAGGAACAATGATATCACCCTTGATTTGTTTTTTTAGCTCCTTTATTTTCGTCATGACATCAGAATGAAGGAGTGTAACCGTAGCGGCGTAGTCCCCCCAATGAACTTCCGTTAGCTCACTATTATTGGTTGCTACAAACTTTTGTGTCTTATTCATAGCATCAGCCCACTCTCCCTCTTGGAACGGCCAATAGCTTGCAAAACCTTCATAGGTGACTCGCCCCATCAAGATTGCGTCGACCTTCTGGAAGAACGCAAGACCATCCTCTGTGGCGTCCATGATTCCAGGCAACGCCCAGCTAACCATATTGTCTTCTTCTCCTGTCGGCCCCGTATAGATACCATTCAATGTGCTGCTTACATTTGCAATTATTTTCCCCATCGGATCTCCGCCATTCTTTCATATAGTATTATCTAAAAATTAACACATTTCACTACTTAGTATTTCTTCTCGATTGCTCAAATTTCCCTTCCGACAAAAAAAGAAGGTAGGAAAACGAAACGGTTCTCCCCACCTTCTTTCTTTTAGACACTTTTCGTCCTATTACAGTTCAACAATCTTTGTAGCGATGTTATTGCAAAATTCCCTGTCATGCTCTACAAAAAGAATCGTTGGCGAATGTTCGAGGAGCAGCTCCTCGATTTGCATGCGAGAAATGACGTCAATAAAGTTTAGCGGCTCATCCCAAATATGAAGATGTGCTTTCTCGCAAAGACTTTTCGCAATGAGTACTTTCTTCTTCTGCCCGCCACTAAAAGCGGAGATATCCTTCTCGAATTGCACCCGGGAAAAATCCAGCTTGCGCAATATTGATTTAAACAAGCTCTCTTCGATCCCGTTGTCTCGCGCAAAGTCAGTGAGATTGCCCTTTAGATGGGAAGTGTCTTGAGAAACATACGAGATTTTCAATTGACTCCCCTTTCTGAAGGTCCCCGTTTGTTGGATGTTCTCTCCGCAAATGAGCTTGAGAATGCTGGATTTTCCAGAACCGTTCTTTCCCGCCAGCGCAATGCGCTCTCCTTGCTCAATCGTAAAGTTGACATCTGCGCAAACGAGCTTCTCTCCGTAATAAATCGAGACCTTCTCCAGTTCGGCTAGTTGATTTTTATGATAAGCAAGCTGTGCAATTTTTAAGCTATCCTGGTTTTCAATGTTTTTCAACAGCTTCGATTTGTCATCAATCGCGGAATGCTGTCGTTTCTCAATCGACTTGGAGCGTTGCATCATTTTCGCAGCCTTGTGTCCAATATACCCTTTGTCTACTTTGGAACCAGAATTTAATGTCCCGTTTTTTGTCTTTTCCACAGCGTCCGACCAGTTGCTTGTACGTTTGGCTGCGTCCGACAAGCGTTTAATGTCTTTTTTGAGCTTCTCATTCTCAGCGAGTTCATAGTTATCCTGTCTCTGTTTATTTTCCCACCAATCAGAGAAATTCCCTTTTTGCACCTCGATGTTCGTCTTGTTGATGGACAGGATGTGATCGACACAGTTGTCTAGAAATGCCCGGTCGTGAGACACCAAAATATAACCGCTTTTGGAATGAAGATAATCACTGACGAGCTCCCTTGCATGCATGTCGAGATGATTGGTTGGCTCATCAATTAACAAAAAACTGTTTTCCTTTAGAAATAAGGCGGCTAACATCACTTTCGTTTGCTCCCCGTTAGACAAAGATTCAAAGGGACGATAGAGAACATCCTCAGAAACCTTTAAGAGGGAGAACTCGCGCATTAATTCCCATAACTGATAGTCAGGGACAATGTCTTGAACGATATCAATGGTCAGATATTCTTTGTTCTCGACTTGGAAAGGAAAGTATTCAAAGCTGACATGAGCACTAATCTTTCCACTGTATTCATATTTACCAAGCAACAGATTGAGAAAGGTCGTCTTCCCTCTCCCGTTTCTTCCCGTAAAGCCCAATTTCCAATCCGTATCGATTTGGAAGCTCACGTTTTCAAAAATGTTATCGAAACTGCCTTCATAGGCAAACGTCAAGTTATTTACATTGATTAATGACATACAATCGTCCTCCTGTATAAAAATAGAAAAGCTACAAGAAAGTTACCCTCTCTTGTAGCTCAAATAAATACAGCAAATCCAACTCAAACAAGAGTTAGATATGGATATATTGATTGAGTGAAAAGATAATGTAACTTTCTTGCGTATAAAGAATAAAACATGCGAAGGATTTCGCTTTTTTGTTTTATTTTTTAGGCAAGAAAAGAATCCATTATACCTTTCAGCTCCCGTCATTAAGTTACCAGCATTGTATCATATCCAAATTTTAGTTTCAACAGGTTTCGCTTTTTATAATTCTGACGGCACGACTCCCTCGACCACTTAGGACCAAGAATATTTTTCCATAAAAAGAAGGAATTTTAAATTTTGTTTTGAATTCTCATACTTATTGAAATTCATTTTTTACTTATTGCATTCATATGGAGGAGTACAGCTATGAAAAAAGTGGTAAGAAGTCTGGGTATTCTCGTCTTGGCATCATCATTCCTGTTCGTCCCGACTCAAGCAGTAGATGCGGTAGGAAAAGGAAAAGACTCTATCGTCCGTCCACAAAAATATATCTTTGAAGGAAACTGGCGGTACGGTGATACGTTAGTAGTGGCATACGATACTTTCTTTCCGAATGGATGGATTTCGATTGAAAAAGAGCCACATCGTGGAACACAGCGTGGATATGAAATAGCAAAATATATTGTTGGCGCTAATTATGGGCAAGTGGAAAGAAGCTTAAGCTTTAACATCCCTTCTGGTTGGGTAGAAATCGGTCGAGGTTATAACAGCAAGAGACAGGCTTATATAGATATCAGAAATGAGAATAAAAAACGCTACCAACCTCAAGAGCTGGAGAATAAATGGGTCGGTACCGGCCAGCCTGTACCATATGGCTGGGTCGTGGTAAATGTTAGTCTCTATGAAAAACATATCGTAAATATCACCAGTATCCCTACTGAATCCAGCATTGAAGCAGTCAAGCATCCTTCGCCAGCCTTTGCTTATGAAATCCCAAGAGGCTGGGAAATCACTGTAGATGGAGAGCATTCTCGAATTCTTACAAGAAAGTACTAATCATAACGGATACAATCTGTTACGAATTGAGATAATGAAACGACCTGTAGGTAGCCCGATGGAAAACCATTCGTGCAACCCACAGGTCGTTTTCGTTATTCGAAAGGAAAACTCTCCTGCGGCTTCCAATCAAATGTGCAGTTGAATCCGATTGCCAGAAGGATCCTCCGTAACAAAATGACCGCTCTCCTCCTGAACAGATGCGCCGATTTCTCTTAACTGAGTGATTACACGATGTCTCGCTTCCTCATTCGGGAACACCATGACAAACGATTCAAGTCCTGGGCTCTTAGGATGTGGCGGTGGAGCACCAACACCCGCCCACGTGTTCAACGCGATATGATGATGGTACTTTCCAGTGGAAATGAACAGTGCCTGTTCTCCATATCGGTTCACTACCTCAAAGCCAAGTCCTTTGGTATAAAAATGTTCAGCTGCATTCAACCTCGATACATGCAGATGAATATGTCCCATGATGGTACCAGCAGGCAGACCCTTCCACGCGCTTTCTTCCCCACTGGACAACAAATCTGTAAAATTCAATGGTTCCGTTGCCATGTCTACGGTGCCCTCATGCCAGCTCCATTGATCAGAATCACGATCGGCATAAATTTCAATCCCATTTCCATCCGGGTCCGATAAGTATAGCGCTTCACTAACGAGATGATCCGAAGACCCGATACGCATATTCAACGCAGAGAAGTGTCTCACTACGTTTGCCAAATCAGAGCGTTTTGGCAACAATAGCGCAAAATGATACAAACCTGTCGTATGATTTTGTTTCGGTAATGCATCATGGAGTTGCTCGATAGAAAGCAACGCGGTTTTGCCGTCCGTTGTCAGTTCCGCCTTTGTGGCAGATTGGTTCAAGATTTTGAATCCGATCACTTCCTGATAATAAGCCAGGGAGCGATCCAGGTTTTGCACCTTGAGATTGACTTGTCGGACAAACGTATGGGGACTTTGATGAAAATTCATAAGCGTGTTCCTCCTCGTTTATATACATGAGCGTTCTTCGTACTACTGTCAAGCTGACCATAAACGACTGTATCTATTCAGTGATGGAGTTGCGCTGTAACTTACTATTCGTAATAAAGTTACCATAATACATCTGATGCCAATTGTCACGAAAAATCCTCCCCAAACAAAAAAAGAGCGGTCTCTCGCTCTTTTCTTTGACGTTCTTTTATCTTTTAGATCGCTTTCTCTACGATTTCTGCAATGTCCAGAGTTTTGACGAGGTGCTCCATTTCTTTTGCCTTTATCCCGTCACTCATCATCGTGAGACAGTATGGACAGTTACTGCCGATTGTCGTTGGATTCAGACGGAGTGCCTGCTCCGTACGCTCAATATTGACCCGTTTTCCTTGTGTTTCTTCCATCCACATCATCCCGCCACCTGCCCCGCAGCACATCGCATCTTTTTTGTTGCGCGCCATCTCCAGCACTTGAACGCCCGGAATGTGGGTAAGGATTTGCCGCGGGATATCGTAAATATCGTTATAGCGTCCAATGTAACAGGAGTCGTGATAAGCGATGGATTCTTCGACTTCCTTCGTCGGCTTGATCCGCCCTTCCTGTATCCACTTCCAGATCAATTCTGTATGATGATAGACTTCTGCCTCCAAACCGAATTCTGGATATTCATGCTTAAACGTGTTGTACGTATGTGGGCAAATCGTGACGATCTTCTTTACGCCATATACTTGGAAGTTCGCGATGTTTTCCTGGCAGAGCTGCTGGAATAAAAACTCGTTCCCCATCCGGCGGGCTGTATCCCCGGAATTCCGTTCCTCATTGCCCAGAACAGCAAAGGAAATACCTGCCGTATTCATAATTTTAACGAAAGCCTGTGCGATCTTTTGGCTGCGAAGATCAAACGATCCCATGGAGCCGACAAAGAATAAATATTCGAACTCCTCTATCTCACTCACGGTAGGCACATGGATGTCTTCCCGCCCCTCTCGCCACTTCAACCGTTCTTTACGGTTAATTCCCCACGGATTGCTTTGTCGTTCGATATTTTGGAAATAGCGAGATGCTTCATGCGGCATACTACCTTCCGTTAACACGAGATAACGACGCATATCAATAATTTTTTCCACATGCTCATTCGCAACCGGACATTGGTCCTCGCAATTTCTGCACGTCGTACAAGCCCATAGCACTTCTTCTGTAATGACGTCCCCAATCAACTCGGGCGCTTGTTCTACGGTAACAGCCACTTCATCGTGCATGGGAAAGCTCCCTCTTGCCTGCGCAAACACAAAGGATGGCATCCATGCTGTACGTGATGTAATCGATGTGCCTTTTTCCGTCAAATGATCACGCATTTTTACAATCAGATCCATCGGCGATAACGTTTTGCCTGTACCGGAAGCAGGACACATATTGGTGCATCTGCCGCATTCCACGCAAGCGTACAGGTCGATCAGCTGATTTTGCCGGAAATCCTCGATCTTTCCGACGCCATAAGTCTCTTGCTTTTCATCCTCAAAATCAATGGATGTAAGCTTCCCGACAGGTTTGGTATCGCGCAGCATGATATTTACAGGAGCGAATAGTACATGCGCGTGCTTGGATTGCGGGACATAGACCATAAACGCAAGTAGCGTAAGTAGATGAACCCACCAAAACAGATAGAACAGTGCACCAGCTATTTCAGGATGCATGCCAGCGAACAAGCTAGCGATCAACGATGAGATGGGAGCATAAGCCCCACCTAAATCTCCCAGCCATAGATGCTCAAAGGCCAAGGTAAAGAAAATCGAGAGCATCAGTGATGTTAAAAAGATAATCACGAGCCCTGATTTAAACCCTCGTTTCAGACGCTTTACTTTCTCGATATAGCGACGATAGTAGGCATAACCAACGGCGAGTAGCACGAGAAAAGTCGTTATCTCCTGACTGAGACTGAAATACTTGTGAGCCTCTCCTATCGGGTATTCAAAGCCCTTGACGAACCCTTTGATAATGAGTTCAATCGCCCCAAACTGAAGAATGATGAAGCCGTAAAACATGATGATATGCATGACACCGCTTTTCGGGTCTTTCAGCAGCTTTGTTTGGCCGAATACTTGCGTGAGAAATTCATTGATCCGTATCGCAGCATCCTTCTTCAGGATTGCTTTTTTGCCGAGCTTGATAAAGACGATTCGGCTGTACACGATTTGTACGAATAAGTATGTGGCATACCCTGTTATGGCGAGAAATGCTACAAAGTTTAGGAAGGATAACATCGATGAACCTCCTCAAGTAGGACGGGCAAATAATCGGAGCCTCTTTTCATGCATCGATTATTTGCTTGGGAAGCCTATTTCTCCTTACGTATAAGAACCGCCGTTGATTTGCAGGACTTGACCGTTGACATAATTGGAAAGCGGAGAAGCCAGATACAAAATGCCGGCGGCAGCTTCCTTCGCATCTCCAGGACGCTTTTGCGGAATTTTATCGATAAACATATTTCGGACTTTCTCCGGAATACCTAGCTGTACACCGTCAATGACCTCAGCCTCTTCCTTCGGTTTTGTCAGGCGTGTATCAATAAAACCAAAGGCAACCGCGTTAGCATTGATGTTGAATTTTCCCCACTCAAGGGCAACGACTTTTGTTAAACCGATAACGCCAGCCTTGGCAGATGCATAATTGGCTTGTCCCACATTCCCCCGTATTCCTGCAACGGACGAAACGTTGATAATTTTTCTGTGATGAGTAATGCCTTGTTCGATCTCTTCTTTGGCTGCATCCCGCATATAGGGGGCCGCTTCGCGGATCAGACGGAAAGGCGCCACGAGATGGATATCCAGAATGGTATAAAATTGTTCATCCGTCATGTTATGAATCATGTTGTCTAAGGTAAGTCCGGCATTGTTGACTAAAATGTCTAGTCTTCCAAATGCAGAGATGCTTGTTTCGGTTATCTTTTTCGCGAAATCTGCTTCCGTTACATCCCCGCAAAACAAGACCGCTTCTCCGCCTTTTTGCTTGATTTCTGAGACGACTTCGGCCGCTGGCGCTTCGTCTTTATCGCTAACGACAACGCGAGCTCCCTGTTCTGCAAGCATCAAGGCAGTTTCTCGTCCGACACCGCGTCCCGACCCTGTAACGATCGCCACTTGATTTTCTAGCATATTCTTCATAGAGACCTCCTTTTGGTATGTAAAATGAACTCCCCTTTATGAAAATGCCGATATCCCTAGGATCTCTCTTCCCATGATCAGTTTTTGAATCTCATTCGTTCCTTCCGCGATCGTGAAATAACGGATATCGCGGTAGTAGCGTTCAACCGGAAATTCTTTTGTATAGCCGTAGCCACCGTGAATTTGCATCGCTTCTTCAGCGACTTTCAATACCTTTTCTGTCGCGAAGTATTTGGCCATCGAGCATTCTACTTTGCACGGTTTTCCTTCATCGAGTAAATGACTCGCTTGGAGGCCGAGCAGACGCATAGCACTCGTCAGTGTCACCATTTCACTGATTTTGGCTTGAATCAGTTGAAAGCTGCCGATCGGTTTTCCGAATTGAACGCGTTCCTTGGCATACTTCACGGAAGCATCTACACATGCTTGAGCAATTCCAGTGGAGATAAAGGCAACCATCGCCCGTGCTCCATTGAGGAATTTCAGCCCCTGTCTCAAACCATCTCCGACGGTACCCAGTAGGTTTTCTGCCGGAATCTCACAATCCTCGAAAATGAGCTCAGCAAACGGGCAGCTCGTTGTTCCCATTTTTTCAATCGGCTTGGCTTGATAAGGAGAGATTTCTTTTTCAATGATGAAAGCGGCAATCCCTTTATTCCCTTTGGTTTTGTCCGTTTGAACAATGACGATGCCGATTTCCCCTTCTACACCGTTCGTGATAAACATTTTGGAGCCATTCAGGACCCATTTGTCTCCTCGTCGCTCTGCCCGGGTTTGAATGCTGGATGTATCGGAACCGACATTCGGCTCAGTCAAGGCAAAGAACCCAAATTTTTCACCCTTCAGTAATGGTCCTAAAAACTTCTTACGCTGTTCTTCTGTTCCGTATTCGTAAATGTGCGTCAACACCGAGTTGGAGAGTCCCACTGTTGCGCGCAACGACGGCCAGACTCTGGATAGCTCCTCGATCATCGTGAAGTACGTCGTGTAAGTAAGCCCGTGCCCACCTGCTTCCTCAGGAAGTTGCCCCCCGAGATACCCAAATGGGACGAGTCTTTGGACGATTTCTTTGGATACCGCCTTACCTGATTTCTCATAGCTGTCAACCATAGGAAGTATTTCTTTTTCCAAAAATTTGCGCACCGTATCTCGAATCATCGTTTGCTCATCGGTTAATGCGAGAGACATTATATTCACCTCTTTGCATCAAGTTGGTCTACTTTCTTCGAATCAACATCGGCGTGGTTCCTTCTTGGACAACCTCTCCTCGCTGATTGAGCATCTTGCGTTTGAAATACACAATCCCACGATCAGGCTTGCTCGTTTGTTCTTTTTCTACAATTTCGACTTCCAAATGGATGGTGTCTCCTATTTTGAGCGGTCCGAGAAAACGCCAGGATTGAATACCTAATAAAGCGAGCAGGGACGGGGCTATCCTTCTATTCAGCTCCGTCCTCGTAAACAATCCGGAGGAAACTGCCAATCCTAACAGACCATGAGCAATGCGTTCACCATAAATCGTGCTCTTGGCGTATTCCGCGTCCACATGGAGTGCATTATAGTCCCCTGACAAACCAGCAAAATTGACCACATCGGCTTCCGTAATGGTTCGAGCGGGGGATGTAAAGCATGTTCCCACCTCAAAGTCTTCAAAATATAAGATTTGTTCTGACATATTCAACCGAATCGTCCTCCGGACACATGCAGAATATCACCTGAAATATAGGAAGACTCGTCAGAAGAGAAAAACAGGACGGCGTTCGCTACATCATCAGGTAAGCCAACTCGTGGAATCGGCGTGTCTCTTTTTTGTAATTCCTTGATCTTTTCGTATTTGGGATGGCTTTTTAGCGCGTCTGTTTCAATAAGACCAGGTGCAATCGCATTCACATTTATGTTGTGCTTTCCTAGCTCCTTGGCGAGTGATCGGGTTAAGCCAATGATTCCTGCCTTTGCGGAGGAGTAGTTTGCTTGGCCTGGATTTCCCAGGTAGGCACGGGATGAAATATTGACTATCTTCCCGTATTGCTGCTCGATCATATATGGCGCAGCATATTTCGCGCAAAGGAAGGCTCCTTTCAGACATACATCCAGTACTTGATCCCAATCATCCTCATGCATGTCTGTGATTTTCATATCCCGTACGATTCCTGCGTTGTTGATGAGTATGTCCACTCTGCCATACGCCTGTACGGTCTTTTCGATTAACTTTTCGGTATCCTCGGCTTTGGTTACATCCACTACCGAAGTGATGGCACGTCCCCCAGCCCGGTTGATTTCGAAAGAAGTCTCTTCACAAAGTTGGTTATGAATATCAGCTACAGTAACCAGTGCTCCCTCTTGGGCGAATTTTTGGATGATCGCTTTGCCAATTCCTTTTCCTGCGCCAGTGACGATAGCTACTTTCCCTTGAAATCTCATTTCGTTCCTCCCGTTCTACTGAAAGCTTTGATCGCCTTGGAGCAAGCGTCTGGCAATCGTACGCTTTTGGATTTCCGTCGTACCGTCTGGAATTCGCAAGGTTCTTGCCCATCTCCATACTTTTTCCAGCTTCATTTCATTCGTTAAGCCCATGCCGCCGTGGATTTGCATGCATCTGTCCACAACGTTTTGCACCATTTCTGTGCAATAGGCTTTGATCATCGAGATTTCCTTAAGCGGGAGCTTTTCTTGATTTTCCATTTTCCACGCGCAGTGAAGCAGCATATTTCGAGCTGCATAGATCTCCATTGCGCAATCTGCAAGCATGATTTGGATCGCCTGATGGTTCCCGATCGTGACGCCAAACGTCTTTCGTTCATTGGCGTATTGGATCGCTTTGTCCAACGCCCATTGTGCTGCACCCACACATAACGCTGCCATGACGATCCTTCCGAGATCAACGCCGTGCAAGGCTTTGCCGAACCCTTGATGCAAGTCCCCGATAATAAACTTTTCATGTACTCTCGCATTTTCCATGGAGATGATGCCGATGCGCGAGCCTAAGTGTCCCATATACGGAATAGATGAGGTAGCTACGCATGTTTTGCCATCAAACGGGACAAGGAAGCAGGTAATTCCGCCCTTTCTTTTTTCCACCAAATCCGGATCAGTCACAGCGAAAATAATCGCGTATTTGGCGTAATGTGCATTCGTAATCCACTGCTTCGTACCATTCAGAACCCAGTAGTCACCATCCTTCACCGCTTTCGTTTTGATGGCCCATACATCTGAGCCTGCGTCTGGTTCACTCAGACCAAAGCATAAGGTAGCCTCACCTTTTGCGATACTGGGTAATAGCTCTGCCTTGGTATCAGGGTGCATCCCCAACAGCACAGGTGTCAGTCCGCCTGTAAACAGACCAGCCGGGAAAATCTCCATGACTAATGGATCTAGCCCGTATTTTTTCAAGATGGCTTCATGAATCAAAGCAACAGCGATCGGTCCAAATTCATCTCCCGTTCCACCCAGCTCAGGATCACCAAACATCGTGTAAAATCCGGCTTCGGCTGATTTTAAGCGAACTTGTTTTAACGCTTCTTGTATCCCCGGTGAATACAAGCCGTTTTCGTCGTAAAAATATCTTTCATTTTCCAGCTCTTTTTGATATTTCTTACGAAGCGGGTCAATTTCTACTTCAACGAATCGATAAATCGCAGAGATGACCTCTTTGATTTCCTCCGAAACTTGAAAACTGATCATGAGTGATATCCTCCTTTGTTACCCTTTTCTAACTTCGAACTGGGCACTGACCTTTACTTCTCCTACTTCATTGACGGCTTCTGCTTCACATAGCCAGCGATCTTCCTTTTCGGCTACTGCGGAGCCATTTACGATGATTTTTTCTCCCGGTCGCGTCATGCCTCGAAACCGAACGGAGAACTTCAGGAGATCGTCTGCTTGAAACCACGTATGGATGGCTTGCCCGACAAAACCCATGATCATCATGCCATGTGCGATGACGCCACCAAGCCCCACTGTTTCGGCAACGGGCACTACCGTATGAATAGGATTGAAATCACCTGAAGCCCCGGCATATCGTACCAGTTGGCTATGCGTGATTTCTTCTTTATATAGCGGTTCGAATGGTTTACCGATCATGCTCATTCACCCCCTAGTGCTTTTCGATGATGGTCGAGCGTCCAACGACGACGGTTTCACCATGTTGATTGACGAACTCTTTTTTGATGACGACAAAGGTCATGGCCGCTTTTGTGTATACGTCCTCCACTTCTCCATAAACAGTTATATCATCCCCGATTCTGATTTTGCCTCGGTACTCATATTCCTGTCCTCCGTGGAGAACTTTTTCAATTTTCAGACCCAAAGTCTTCGAAATGGACGTTTGAGAACCCCAAAATTCGATGACAGTAGGAAAAGTTGGCGGAATGACCCCTTCCTCAACGTCAACAGACTGATGATTATCGAGTGCGCACAATAGCTCCCTGACTTTGCAATGCTCCACTTTATAAGTAAAGGGTTCTAGCTTGATCCCAACTCGATCGTCTTTTTGTTTGTTCATGAGTCTCCTCCCGTTCTGACTTCTTCGTCCACCAAAACTCTGCGGAGAATCTTCCCGACAGCCGATTTTGGCAACTCATCTCGAAATTGGATGATGCGCGGTACTTTATAACGAGCCAGCCTATGATTACACCACTCGAGAATCTCCTCTTCTGTGACACCTGGATACTTCCGTACGATGACTGCTTTTACCGTTTCTCCTCGGTATTCGTCTGGTATGCCGAAAACGCAAGCTTCGCTGACTGCCTCATGCTGGTAAAGCACTTCTTCAATTTCCGAGGGATATACGTTGTAACCGCTCGCGATGATCATCTCTTTTTTTCGTCCCACAATCGAAAAGAAGCCATCTTCCCCCATCGTTGCCAAGTCACCTGTGAAGAGCCATCCGTCCTTCAATACAGCCGCTGTTTCCTGTGGATTTCGCCAATAGCCCTTCATGATGCTTGGCGCTTTGACTATCAATTCCCCCGTTTCGCCTGGGGGCAATTCGTGCCTACCTGTTGCTACATCCACGATCTTTGCATCACACTCTGGGAGCGGAATGCCAATCGTCCCTACTCGTATGGCGCCTGTAGTCGGTGTGCCATGCGTGACCAGCCCCTCTGACAATCCATACCCTTCTATGATGTTTAGTCCGGTCTTTCTCTTGAATTGTTGCGCCACCTCGATCGGCAATGGCGCTGTTCCGGATTGGCACAGTTTGAAGCTGGACAGGTCATCTTTGTTCAATTCTGGATGTTGGAGCAGCGCAACATAGAGAGTAGGCATGCCCGGAAAAATGGTCGGGCGGTACTGACGGATGACTTCTAATGCTTGATCGACTTTGAAACGACGTACGATGATATACGTGCCCGCTAACATCATGATTCTGTTTAAGGTCACGATGCCAAATATATGAAACAAAGGTGCAATACCTAACAATCTTTCGCCGGGAATTTGCAATTGCTTTGAAATAACAGGAAAGTTTTGAAAAACATTGCTGATCAGATTGGAGTGAGTGAGCATGACACCCTTGGAGCGGCCAGTCGTTCCACCTGTATATTGCAGGAGCGCTACATCTTCACTTGGCGTAATCTCCACATTTGTAGCGTCTGCGTGGTTTTCCGAAATCCATTGGTAGAAGGTTCCGCTCTCATCGGACAGAGTGTCAACTTGAAGGAAGGTGATCGATTCAGCCATTCCGGTTTGCTCCAGTTTGGCTCCTTGCACGCCCTCGCTCACGAACCAAATCGAACCGGAATCTTCCAGGATGTGCTTCAGTTCGTGAGTCGTATACATCGGATTTACCTGTACCACGATTCCGCCCAATCGGAGTGTAGCGAATAAGGAAATCACATACTCGACGCTGTTGGGTAGCATGATGGCTAGTCGATCTCCCTTTTGAAAACCCCGGTACTGGAGGGCTGCTGCCAGCCGATCCACGACCTCTTTCAATTGGGAGTAGGTAAACGTTTTTTCTCCGTCTATTACTGCTTTTTCATCGGGATACTGACTTGCCGTCCGCTTGAAAAATTCATACAAGGAGATGGACGGGATTTCCACGAGCGGGGAAACTCCGTCTGGATAAAACGCATGCCAGGGTCGATTCTCAGCTTCCTTCATGCTAACTTCTCCTCCTAAAGCGATTTTCAGGTGGTTAAGTCTAACAGTGTTTTGCCTACAACCCGAGATTTTTCGCGATGATGTTTTTCATAATTTCTGTCGTACCACCGTAGATCGGCATGACAGCGACATCACGGTAACGCCGGGCAATGGCGTACTCTTCCATGAAGCCGTATCCGCCATGAAGCTGTAGGCAGCGGACAGACATACGCCGCGCCATTTCGGTGATCGACCACTTTGCCATAGAGACTTGCGTCGTTACATTTTCGCCCTTCATATGCCGGTTTGTCAGATCGTCGATAAAGGTCTGCGCCATGGAAACTTCCGTAGCCATCTCCGCCATCTCGAATTGCGTATTTTGAAAGGAACTGATTGGCTTACCGAAGGCGTGTCTCTCTTTAACATATGTCATGGTCGTCTTGATCATCTCTTCAGCCACAACCAACGCTCCAATTGCAATCATAATCCGCTCTTGTTGCAGCTTATCCATCAGGTAGTAGAAGCCCTTGCCTTCCTCCCCGAGCAGATTGGCCACAGGCACACGTGCATCCTCAAAGATCAGCTCTGCTGTATCAGTTGAATGCTGACCCAATTTCTTCAATTTGCGACCGCGAGAAAAACCAGGTGTACCCTCCTCCACTAAGATGATGCTGATCCCTTTGTGAGCAGGAGTGGCTGTTGGGTCTGTCTTGACGCAAATGAAGAATAGTCCTGCATTGAATCCATTGGAGATAAACGTTTTTTGTCCGTTGATGATATAGTGGTCTCCGTCTCGCACGGCCGTTGTCCGCATTCCCGCCAAGTCGGAGCCGATGCCTGGTTCCGTCATGCCGATCGCTGTCGTAATCTCACCAGATACGCATTTGGGCAAGTAGTTTTTCTTCTGCTCCTCGGTACCGTAGCGTTCCAAATAGGGAACGATGATCGAACTGCTCATACTTGCCAAGCCGCCTACTCCAACCCGACTCAATTCTTCTGCCAGAACCATGTTAAAGCCAAAATCGAGCCCAAGTCCGCCGTACTCAGGAGCAACTTGCGGGCAGAGGAATCCTTGTTCGCCCATTTTTTGATAAAACTCGCGTGGAGTGAATTGCTCTTCCTCCCATTTCTCAATGTTCGGTACGGCTTCCTTTTCCAAAAACTTGCGAAGAGAGGTGCGAAACATTTCATGCTCTTGCGTGAGAAAAGGTCGATTTCTTTTGAATAAATCGAACGTCGCTGGTTTCGATGCTGGAATGGTTTGAGACATGAATAATCCCTCCGATTTGTATGGATTAGCAGATACGATACATCGTAACCACACATGCTCCGCCAAGGCCCAAGTTATGTTGGAGAGCGACACGCGCCCCTTCTACCTGACGTTTGTCTGCCTGACCTCGCAACTGCCAAACTAGCTCTGTGCATTGTGCGAGACCGGTTGCTCCCAACGGATGACCTTTTGACATTAAACCGCCAGATGGATTGACAACGTAGGTTCCGCCGTATGTGTTATTGCCATCGAGGATGAACTTCTCGGCCCCGCCTTCTTCACACAAGCCCAAGCCTTCGTAAGTGATGACCTCATTGGGAGTGAAGCAATCGTGTAGCTCTACCACGTTTACCTCATCCGGACCGATCCCGGCCATTTCATAGACTTGTTCCGCTGCACGTCGAGTCATATCAGCACCAACTAGATTGAGGATAGATTCATGTGTAACATCGGTATCTGTTGTGAGCGCCTGACCAACAATTTCTACGGCATTCGTAATCCCGTGCTTGATCGCGAAGGCTTCACTGCATACAATCGCTGCCGCTGCTCCGCAGGTTGGGGGGCAAGCCATCAGACGTGTCAAATGAGGCATTAAGGCCGGGGCGTTCAATACCTCTTCCACGCTCAGCGGCTTATGAAAAAGAGAATACGGGTTTTGAATCGCGTGACTTCTCGTTTTCACAGATACTTTGGCAAAAATGTCTGGGTTCGCTCCATACTTTTCAAGGTATTCCTTTCCTGCTGAACCAAAAATCTTGATCGCATTCGAAGCAGAATCCGGCACGTCTGCCCACAGCTCTTTCAAGCGATTTTGTGTCCAGCCTAACGGAGGAGTCCGATCTGTCCAGACACTTGCTAATGCGCCTGGTTTCATTTCTTCAAAACCAACTGCCAGTGCGCAATCTACCATACCCGATTCGACTGCTTGCCTCGCCAAAAATAGTGCAGTAGAACCGGAAGAGCAGTTATTGTTGACGTTAATGATCGGAATCCCTGTCATCCCGACCATATACAAGGCTCGTTGACCACAAGTACTGTCTCCATATACATAGCTCGCATACGCTTGTTGGATGTCCGAATAGTGAATGCCCGCATCTTCCAATGCGCCTTTGACTGCTTTCGATGCCATCACTTCATACGGTTCATGCGAGCCAGGCTTTGTAAACGGTACCATATTTACACCGATGACTTTTGTTTTTCGACTCATGCTTCTTCCTCCTTTGGACGATCACAGACCTTTACACAACTAGTAGGTGTAGCAAATGTCGTGCCAATACGTTTGTTCGCCTATGATCGAGTCTGTCAAAGTCTCTTCGCTCATTGTGTATGCGTTAAATACACAAACCTGATACGACTGTATAAAATTCATACACTTCTATTGCGCAAAAACCTCTTTTCCCTTAAGTGCTGCAATTTGCTCGTCGGTATAACCCAGCGATTTCAGTACGAGAATCGAATGCTCACCGAGTTTGCTTCCGATATGCTTATATTCTGGTTGAGCTGCGGAAAATTTGATCGGAAAACCGAATTGTCGCTGTGTGGTTCCGTCCGGCTTCCGAACATCCACAATCATCTCGCGCGCCTTCAATTGCGGATGCTCGCACGCTTCAGCAAATGTGAGCACTGGTTCAACACACGCTTCTATCTCCTGAAAAATGGCTGTCCATTCCGCGAAGGTTTTCGCTCGAAACGCGTTACGAACGTAATCTTTAAAAGTTTGGACATCATCTGGTGATTCACTGAAAGACAATGGCAACAGATCCGATCCCCCAATTGCCTCGCACAACAGCTTACGGAATTGAGGTTCAAGGCTGCCTACTGAAAAATACCGTCCATCTTTTGTTTCATAGTAGTCGTAAAAAATACCGCCGTTTAACCGCATGGCCTCCGCCTGAGGCTCTACCCCGCACGCAAGATAACCAGCGCCATGGATGGTATTTAATACGAATGCAGCATCCGTCATGCTGATGTCAATGTATTGACCTTCGCCCGTCCGCTCGCGATGCAACAAAGCAGCCAGCATTCCAATCACGGAGTGGAGTGAACCACCCGCAATATCTGCGATATGAAAACCATGCGGAGACGGAGGCGATCCTTTTCGCCGGGAGTAATCATTGATTCCTGCAATAGACAAGTAGTTGTTGTCATGCCCAGGTCGATTACGATACGGGCCAGTTTGACCATATCCGGTGATGGAACAGTAGATCAGTCGCGGATTAATCGCTCGCAGTGCCTCAAATCCAAGGCCGAGTCGTTCCATGACCCCCGGACGGAACTGTTCAAGGACAATGTCGTATTCTTTCACGAGCTCTTTTACGATATCTACGGCTTCTTGTTTTTTGAGGTCAAGCGCGATGGATGATTTCGAGCGATTCAAGTAGCCATGGGCTGCCGTTACCCCCCCATCTACTTGTTTACCTTGCCTGATACTGTCCGGTCGGGTGAACGATTCCACGCGAAGCACTTCTGCTCCCAGATCTGCTAGCATCGTCGTTGCAAAAGGCCCCGGCAGTAAAGTTGAGAAATCGAGAACTTTATAGCCACGCAACAAGCTCATTGTTTCACCTCATTCAAATTGGTTGATAAAAGCTTAAAGGTAGCACTCGCTATCGCCAGAAGTTTGCCTGCACGGTCTCGTACCTCTCCTTCACCTGTGGCAAGGCTTTTGCCTATATGGCGAATTTTTGCTGTTCCAACAACGAGATCACCCTCTTTGGCAGAGGCCAAATAATGAATGTTTAAATTAACCGTTACCAGGCTGTACTCCGTCTGAGTTCGGATAGTCAAACCCATCACGTGGTCGAGTAAGCTCGCTATGACACCTCCGTGCAACAAATTACCGGCGTTCAACAATTCAGATGTAATTGGCAGTTCAACTACCACATGTCCTTCTTCCCTATTCGTAATTTGAATGCCAAGATGCCGCTCAAATCCCGGTGGTATCCTTTTTGGGGGTTCCGTAATGGACATACTCTCACCTCGCTTTGCAGTTGCACTGTGAATCCATCTGTGTTGATTTATCTGAAATGCAAATGCCGTGCCAAGGAACCTTCCGTTCTTATTTGAATGAAATGCATGCGATGTAAATTTTATGCGTAAGCAAATCGTATACATCTAGAACAGTTGTATGAAATCTATACACATCAACACTGGAAGAAAAAATAGAAACCCTTGATTTCTCAAGGGTCAACTCGCTGAGCCTTTATTCAGGTGTCACAATAGCGGGAAATGGATCAAATTCGTCCAATAATGCTAGAAACGCGTTAATTGGCGTCGTGTCACCGATTACTTCTATTTTTCCCGTTGCCATGGCTTGCTCAAGTGATAGACGACCAAGCATCAATGCAAAGAAAGTCATTCGATCCGTTACAAACGAAACGTTTGGATGAGCGTCATGCTTATTTACTTTGTTCACGAGAACCGAATTTTCCAGGTACATAGCAAAGGATTGGTCTGAATCTGTGATCGTTACATTCATCGTGAACTTTTTGCCTTCTGCTTTCGGACCGTTGAGTTTCACAGCTAGCAGTGTTAAGAAATCCGAAATGGGCATGTAGGTAATGATCCCTGATACATCAGTTGGAGAGTTGTCCTTATTTACCCCATTACGCAGTTCAGTAGCTCCGACCAAATACATATTTCGCCAGTTCGCGGATTCCGCTTGGTACCCCAATTGTTCAAATGCATTGGCCAGCAAATTTTTCGCTTCTGTATGAGTGGGATCAGCCATGACCACATGCTTTACTACTTGCGCAACCCAACGATACTCTCCTTTTTCAAAATCAGCCTTTGCCTGCTGCAAAATGTTACTTGCGCCACCCATGTACTGAACATATTTCTCGGCGGCTTCCACCTGTGGCAGCGGATCCAAATCAGAAGGATGCGCACTGTAATAGCCGAGATAAAAGTTGTAGATTCCTTTAACGTTATGCTTTAACGTTCCATAGTACCCTCGATTTCCCCAGTATTTATCCAGTGTGTCCGGAAGCTTGATTGTTTCTGCTATTTCATCCATCGTATATCCATGATTGGCTAAACGCACCGTTTGATCGTGCATATATTTATACAGATCACGTTGCATTTTCAAATGGGCAATGGCGTTTTCTTTGCCCCATACTGGCCAAGCATGGATCATCAACAGGGCATCCACTTCTTCTGCCTCAAACAAGTCAATCGTCTTATCCAGGGCGTTTGCCCATAGCAAAGCATCTCGCGTTTTTGCTCCTCTTACGGTGTAGATTTGATGCATAGATTTGTTGGCATTTTCCGAGACAAACAACGCTTTGTAATCGCGGATGTAGAAGTGCATTTCGGCAGGTGCTTCTGTATTGGGGGTTAGTAAAAATTCGAAGGTCATTCCGTCAATTTCCATAGTCTGCGTCTCGCTTACGATCTCAACCGTAGGCAGCGCAAAGCTGAACTTACCCGAATTCGTCACGGGGCCAATCCCTACAGAAACCGTTCCTGTAGCGTTAACCGGTAGATTTTTCCCGAATTGATACCCTGCGCGACGGGCCATGATCGTACCAAGCAGTACATTTTCGCTCAACGCTTCTTTTGTAAAATGTTGTGGTGCGATAATGGGGATTTCGGGATTTTTCGCATACTGAAGTGCTGCTTCGGTACCTGCAAAATGGTCACCGTGACTCTGGCTGATAATAATCGCGGTAACCGGTCTTTTAGGTCGATGCTGATAATATAACTCCATCGCGGCTTGCATGGATTCTACACCAGCTAATGTATCAACAACAATAACTCCCTCTTTTCCTTCGATGAAAAAAGTCGTGACGATGGATTGTCCACGTATTTGATAAACGCCCTCTACTACCTTGAACAACCCTGTAATTGCATGTAACTGCGAATTTCTCCACAAGCTAGGATTGACTGTATCGGGTGCAGGCTGATCAAGGAATCCGAGCTTTTCGATGTCCCAAACAACTTTTCCAGCCTCATTTTTTATGACTTTTGCTTCTATGGGGGCGAGGAAACCTCTATTTGCATCCTCGAAATCTTGCTTGTCTTCAAATGGGAGAGAGGCATAAACGGCCTCCTGTGCCTTTTTCGTAAAAGTCGTGGCAGGTAATGACTGATTGACTTTCAAATCTGCCATTTATATACCTCCAGATGTTTATTTTTTGAATTTTCATTGGATATTTTGTCCATGGGCTCCTATTTGTATGCATTTGGTAAAAGCAGCAAGACCATCACTACGGCAAGAGCGATGGCCCGTAAAGCGTGACGGTTCGTCCTAGAACTTGTTAATCACCGTAACTCCTACACCGGCATACGTATTCATTTCTTCCAAAGCCGTATTGATTTCTTCCAAGGAGATGGTTTTTGTTACCAATCTCCCGGGTGAAAGGCGCCCGCTTTCTACTAAGCGCAGCATCGTTGAAAATTCAGGCAAAGGCATGCCGATCGATCCAATAATCTGCGCTTCTTGCCGGAGTAAAAAGTTAATGGGGACGGAAGTAAGACCTCCATTCGGATTCGAACTCATGCCAATCTGGACATGTCTTCCTCGCTTCGTGAGACTCAGGAGAGCATTCAAAAACGTTTCCTGGATACCGAGCGCTTCAATAGAGACGTTCGCACCACCCTTTGTTATTTCCCGCACAGCCTCTGGAGCGTTCACTTGCTTGCTATTTACGGCAGCCACTGCCCCCAGCTCTTTCGCAAAGGCCAGTTTATCATCCGCGATGTCCACCGCAATGACATTCGCTCCTGCAGCAGCAGCAATTTGAACAGCAGATAGCCCTACACCACCAGCCCCATATACGGCTACCCATTCACCAGGACGCACATTTCCTTGCGTGATGACTCCATGGTAGGCAGTCATGAAGCGACATCCCATTGCACTTGCTTCAACAAAATCAATGTTTTCAGGTAAATGCATGAGGTTTTGGTCTGCCTCTCCGATATGAATATACTGCGCAAACCCGCCATTCAAGTCGAAGCCTACCAATTTGAGGTTATCGCATACATTGTGGTGACCTGCGACGCAATGCGGACATACCCCATCGCCGATATTAAACGGGACAATCACTCGGTCACCCTTTTTGAAATTGCGTATGTTTTTTCCGACCTCTTCCACCACTCCACTCATCTCGTGCCCTAAAATATGCGGAAAAGATTGAATCATACTCATATGTCCTGTCCACCCATGCCAGTCACTCCGGCATACGCCTGTTGCTTCTAATCTGGTGATGACCCCATCCGAAGTCAGTGTCGGATCTGCGATTTCTCGTACGACCAAAGGCTCGTTAAACGCTTCTAAAACGGCAGCTCTCATGTGCAGGCACCTCTCATTTCTATTGATCAGATATTTTGTTTGTTCCGTTCTTCTTCTACCAATTTGCTACGCAGGATTTTACCTACATGCGTTTTTGGAAGCGCTTCCCTAAATTCGATCAAGCGAGGAACCTTATATCTGGTCAGGCGTTCTCTGCACCAGCTCTGAATATCTTCTTCCGTCACGTTTGCTTGTCTAACGAGAACAATGACGGCCTTGATCGTCTCGCCACGATATGGATCAGGAACACCGTAGACGCAAGCCTCCAACACTGCCGGATGCTGGTAAATGACCTCTTCTACTTCTACCGGGTATACATTAAAGCCACCCGTGATGATCATATCTTTTTTGCGCCCTACAATATAAAAATAGCCCTCACTGTCCATGGTCCCGATATCACCTGTATACAGCCAACCGTCGCGTATCGTACGCTCTGTCTCTTGTTGATTCTTCCAGTATCCTTTCATGACTTGTGGGCCTTTTACAATCAGTTCCCCTGATTCTCCTATCGGCATCTCTTTTGTTCCGGTAGCTGTGTCTACAATTTTTACATCTGTATTTGGAATCGGCAGACCGATACTCCCTACTTTTCGTTGACCAATCAGTGGATTGCGCATCACTGCACATGTCGCTTCCGAAAGGCCATAACCCTCGATAATCGGAACACCTGTTTTTTGTTCAAAATTTTTCATCACTTCAATAGGCAGAGGAGCTGAACCGCCTATACACATTTGAAAGCACGAGAGGTCGTCTTTCTGTAAGTCCGGGTGATTTAAGATAGCAATATACATCGTAGGAGAACCCGTAAAATAAGTAGGCCGATGCTTGCGGATCAATTCCAGAATACGATCCATCTCAAACTTTGCGACAGGGACGTACTTCGCCCCCATTTTGACAAATTGAATGAAGCTGAACAGCCCCATACCGTGGTAGAGTGGACTAATTCCTAGCTGGCAGTGTCCAGCTTTACTTAAAACGGACTTATTTGTTTCGTATGATTGATAGAGATTCGCTATCATATTTGTGTGTGTGATCATGACGCCTTTTGATCTGCCGGTGGTTCCTCCTGTATACGTTAGGACAGCAAGCTCTTCAGGTTGTACATCCTTTTCCGGCAAGTCGAGACTCTCATGAAGAATCCAATGATGCAGATTATCTTCCTCAAAAATTTCCCGATCTGCTGCGATGAATGTCACTTGATCAGCTAATCCGGTTTTCTTCAGCTTCTCTTTCTGTTCTCGAAAGGCTATGACCCCTGTCGCTTCTGAATCTTTGAGCAGATGTTCCAACTCGGCAGGCTGAAAATTCGGGTTGATCTGAACAACCACTCCCCCTAAACGCTGAATAGCAAAAAAGGATAGCCCATATTCCATGCTGTTTGGAACCATGATCCCGATGCGATCACCCTTTCGATAACCGCGTCGATAAAGGGCAGAAGCAATCCGTTCACACGCTTCCTTTAGTTGTGAATAAGTGATTTCTCTCTCGCCGTCAGAGATTGCGATATTGGAAGAATGTAGACGAGCCGTTCGTTCTAGCACATCATAAATGGTTATGGATGGAATCTCTACTTCGTGCGAAACTTCTGGAGGATAAAATGCGAGCCAAGGTTTATTCAAGCCACTCACCCCTCGAAAAGAACGTAATCATGCAGATCCGATTATTTCAATCTTTGCATCAACGTCTCTAGCTTTCCTTTATAGGGAGCACGTGCAAATTCCTCCATTGGATTGCTTCCCACTGGTGCTTGGAAGAGAACACCCCGTTCGTGCGAAAACTCCTTGAATCCATAAACTCCTGTATATCGTCCAATCCCGCTCTCATTGATTCCGCCAAAAGGCAGATTCGGTTCCGCCATATGCCGCATGACATCATTCACGGTTGCTCCTCCAGAAGTTGTTCTGGCAAGCAGATTATCCACAATACGTTGATGATCACTGAAGATGTACAAAGCTAAAGGCTTGGGCTTTGAATCAATATACTCGATCACTTCATCCAAATCGGTGTACGTCAGGACTGGCATAATCGGTCCAAATATTTCTTCTTGCATGATTTTCGCTTCCAGAGGGACGTCCGTTAAGAGTGTTGGGTGAATTCTTCCATCTTCAATCGTACCACCAAATCGTACTTTCGCCCCTCTGGAGACAGCATCCTCCAACAAATCTTGCAAACGCTGCAAATTACGTTCATTCATAATTTTGGCCATATCTGTTTGGGTAAGCTGTCCATTTTCAAAATAGCTACGTTGGACATATGCTTCCACATGCTGAACAAATTCTTCGAGTTGATGCTCTTTGACAAAAACATAGTCTGGAGCAAGACAAATTTGTCCGGCATTCGCAAATTTGCCAAATGCGATGCGAGGAGTCATTTTCTCCAAATCAACATGCTCATCGACAACCACAGGGCATTTGCCGCCCAGCTCCAATGTAACGGATGCCAGATGTTTCGCAGCTGCCTGCATGACATGCTTGCCAATCGAAGTACTCCCCGTAAAGAAGATATGGTGAAATGGAAGGGCTAGCAAAGCTTCTGCAACATCCACTCCCCCTTCAAAGATGGCAACCTCAGATTCCTCGAACACCTCGCGAACGATTTTCGTCGCAAGTCGGCTGGTTGCTGGCGCCATTTCAGAAGGCTTCAAGATACATACATTCCCTGCCCCAATCGCAGGAATTAACGGAAGAAACAGCAAGTAAAATGGAAAATTCCACGCCGAGAAAATCAGGCACTGTCCTTTTGGCTCCCACATAATTCTCGCAGTTGCTCCCACGCTTTGTGTAGCGACTTCGACAGGCTGCATCCATTGTTCCAAGCTGGCGATAAAACGATCAATCTCATGAATGACACCGAGCACTTCTGTTGTGACGGCTTCAAAAGAAGGCTTCTCCAAATCTTGTTGAAGCGCTTGTAAAATAGCAGGAGTTTGCGTACGAATGATTGTTTTTAGTTTCTGTAATTTTTGTATACGTTCTGCGGCACTGGTTCTTTTGACAACATGCTGATGTTTCTTTTGTAACTCGAATACTTGTTGAATTTGATCCGTAACATCAACCATCAAGAAAGCCCTCCGATCATTCGTTGACGCATTTTCATCATCAGAATGTCGATCTTGGTGAGGAAAGGATATCTGGAAAACACTTCTATCAACCAGCAAGTATCATACCAAAAGAAAATCACTGTCTTGCTTAGATTTATCGTCATGGAATGGAGCGAAGTTGTTTGAAATTGCTACGATACCAGACACACGGAGTGTATTTTCCAGACAGTTCCTGGGATTATGATACGAGAACTTTCTTCAATTCTTCTGTCAGCAGTGGAACGACTTCAAACAAGTCTCCAACGATTCCGTAGTCGGCAATTTGAAAGATCGGTGCTTCCGGGTCTTTGTTAATGGCCACGATAATTTTTGAGTTGGACATTCCCGCCAAGTGTTGAATAGCCCCTGAGATGCCGCACGCAATATACAGATCGGGTGTCACTACTTTTCCTGTTTGTCCGATTTGCAAGGAGTAATCGCAGTAATCGGCGTCGCAAGCTCCACGGGACGCTCCCACTGCACCGCCAAGTGCCTGAGCCAATTCTTGCAGGGGTTGAAAGCCTTCCACGCTTTTCACACCGCGTCCACCAGCGACGATGATCTTGGCTTCGCTGAGATCGATTCCACTTGCTGTTTTTCGCACGACTTCCTTGATGATGGTACGAAGATCAGTGATTTCTGGCTGAAAATCTACGATCACGGTTTGCACAGCTGTCTCTATGATTTCAAAATTATTGGGGCGCAGGGTTGCGAACACCATTCCTTCTTGGAAGTTCTTTTTTTGAAACGCTTTCCCCGCATAGATCGGACGAACAAACCTGATTTGCTCTCCGTTTGTCTCTACAGCCGTACAATCTGAAATGAGTCCCGCTCCACATTTGGCCGCTACTCTTGGTGAGATATCTTTTCCCAATGAAGTATGGCCGACCAAGACAACATCTGGCTGAACTTCATGAATGAGTTGCGTAAATGCTTGGCTATACGCCTCGGTTGTGCCAGTAGATAGCGCTTGGGTTTTCGTTACATACAAGGTACTGGCTCCGTATTTGCTGATATCCTGCACATACGCTTCCGCATTCGGCGAGAACAACGCCGCGATGACTTCTCCCCCTGCCGCGACCTGATTCGCGACAGTTAATGCCTCGAGAGATACATTACGTAATTTTGCATCCTTTACTTCGGTAAGTACCAGAACCTTTTTGCTCACGGTTAATCCTCTCCTTTTTACTTTAGATGACCTTCGCTTCTGTACGCAGCAGTAGTGCCAATTCGATTACCTGTTCCTTGATTTCTCCGCTCAATAGGCGACCTGCTTGCTTCTTGGCAGGCAAATACTGCTCGACAATCGTTGTGCGGGCCTTTCTCACATCGTTTGCAAGAGCCAAATCTTCCAGAGTCAAACGCTCCATTGGCTTTTTCTTTGCTTTCATAATGCCTGGCAAAGACGGGTAGCGCGGCTCGTTTAACCCTTGCTGAGCTGTCGACAAGAGTGGGAGACCGACTTCGATGATCTCCATATCGCCTTCTACGTCTCTTTCGACTGTTGCTTTGTCGCCATCGATTGTAAGCTTTGTAATCGTAGATACGTGTGGGATACCTAATGCCTCTGCAACCCGAATCGCAACCTGTCCTCCCCCGCTATCTACAGACATATTGCCCCCGAGAATCAAATCGAATGATAGATCCTTAATCGCTGCCGTAATCAAACTAGCAATGGTGTATTCATCCGCTTCGTTTTCACCTGGATCGACGAGTATCGCTTTATCTGCTCCCATCGCAAGAGCGGTTCGGAGAGCACCCTCCGCACGCTCTGGGCCAACGGTGATCACGGTGACCTCTGCTCCGTTTTCTTCCTTGAGCTTGACTGCTTCCTCGACAGCATACTCGTCATAAGGATTCACGATAAACTCGATGCCTTCTTCATTGATCTGACCGTTGTGAATCACGATTTTTTCTTCGGTATCAAATGTTTGTTTCAACAAGACTAAAATGTTCATCTGCATTCTCCTCCGGACTTCGTTTTATTTTCGATTACTTTGGCTGCATACGCAGTGCACCATCTAAACGGATGACTTCCCCGTTTAACATCGGGTTTTCGATAATGCTTCGAACGAGATGGGCAAACTCATTCGGCTGCCCCAACCGCTGGGGAAACGGCACCATAGCGCTTAGTGCTTGCTTAACATGCTCGGGAGCCCTGCCTAGCATCGGCGTCTCAAAAAGACCTGGCGCGATCGTAACGACACGAATGCCAAGCGAGGATAGATCCCTTGCAATGGGAAGCGTCATCCCAACGACTCCCCCCTTTGATGCACTGTAAGCAGCTTGACCCATTTGCCCTTCAAAGGCAGCAGCAGATGCCGTATTAACGATAACCCCTCTTTCCCCTAGCTCGTTCGGTTCGTTCTCGCTCATTTTCTCTGCTGCTAAACGAATGACATTGAAGGTTCCGATCAAGTTGACATGAATAATCTTTGTAAAAAGTGTGAGATCGAACGGGCCGTTTTTTCCATACGTTTTTTGTGAACCGCCGATACCTGCGCAGTTCACAGCCGCTGTTATTTTACCGAATTTTTCAACCGCTTGGTCTAATGCTGACCTGACATCCGCTTCTTCGACGACGTTTGTATTCACATAAAGAACCTGGTCGCCTAGTGCTTCGGTGAGCTGGGTTCCCTTCTCATCATTGACATCCATCATGAGTGCTTTTCCACCATGCGCTACGATATTTTTCACGGTTGCCTCTCCCAGACCTGAAGCACCGCCGGTAACTGCTACCACACTGTTTTTGAAATCCATTCCCCTTCTCTCCTTTATTGTCTAGTTCCCTTGAAATTGCGGGCTCCTTTTTTCTAAAAACGCTTGTACGCCTTCTTTTACGTCTTCTTTCAAGAACAAATCTTGGAATAACTCAGCCTCAAGCTTGAGTGCCTGCTGAAAAGGGAGCTCCATTCCTTCATCCACCGCTTTTTTAATATGCTGAAGAGCAGAAGGCGAGTTTTGGCAAATTTTTTGCGCAAGAGTCAGCGCTGCTCCCAGTCCCTCGCCAGTGGGTACGACACGATTGACCAAGCCAATCCGCATGGCTTCATCTGCGGTAATATGCTCACCTGTAAACAACAATTCTTTTGCTGTCGCCTCTCCAATCAGGCGCGGTAAACGCTGTGTACCGCCTGCCCCGGGGAGCAGCCCAAGCTTCACTTCTGGCACCCCAATCAATGCGTGCTGTTCCGCAATGCGTAGATCACATGTCAAGGCAAGCTCGCAGCCACCTCCCAGTGCGTATCCATTTATAACAGCAATCGTCAGTTTCGGAGAATAATCAATGCTGTTAAAAAAGTTGTGATTCTCCATAAATTGAGGAAGCAAATTTGGATTTCCGATTCGTTTTGGCAGCTCTTTGATGTCGGCTCCCGCCACAAATGCTTTTTGCCCAGCTCCTGTCAAAATGATTGCCAGCACGTCGGCGTTTGCATGGAGCTCAGCGAATATGACTTGCAATTCTTCTTTGACCCCAGCACTCAATGCGTTCATCGGTGGATTGTCGATGGTGACAATCGCGATTCTTCCCCGTTTTTCAACATTGACCAGACTCATCGCTGTCTCTCCTTCCATGTCGATTTTGTTTTGTAAAAAGAGAAAAGCAAATGTCATGCCAACACCAAAAAAGTAGTTCCTTATACAAAATCAACACGAAAAATGTCGGATTGTTTGATTTTCAAACAGGTAATTCAACGCAATTATCTTGTTTTCAGACACCTACACAGACTCCACTTGAAGCGGAATATCTTTGGACGATTGATCCGGCCTGACAAACACCAAAAAGAGAATCCCCGTTACAATGAAGAGGCCCACGATGACGTAAAGCGAGTAATGAAAACCGAGCACAAAGTTATTGCCCGCTGCTTGCACTAAGATTCCTGTTATGACCGGAGCAATGATGGAGGCTATATTGGTAATAAACGAATAGATACTCGTCATGAAACCAGCTCGTTCTGGCATGAGCTTAATCAGTATTTGCGGTCCAACTGTGGCAATGCTGTAACTCGATGTTTTTGCTAAACACAAAGCAACAAATATCCAGATAAAAGAATCAAATACCGGCATAAAGGCAAGAGATAGTCCACCAATAAGCGTGACGATCCCTGAAACCAGAACCCGCGATTTGAAATCGCTCTTGGACTTCTTATAAAGATGATCGGAAAAGGATGATAGCACCAATACCATGACTGTAGCTGCAACACCGCTTCCGGCGACGGCATACGCCATGTTCATCGGCTCTAAGTGCAGTACTTTTGTCAAGTACAGTGGAAGCCAAATAAGCAGCCAAGTGGATAGCCAAAAAGCAGAGAACGCCAATGCAAGGGTGAGAAAACATGCTGGATTGCGCAAAACGGGAGAAATATCTGCCCATCTCAATTTTTTCACCTTGGATAGAGCCATTTGATTACTCGGGTGATTCTTGTTTTTTCGATCAACAAACAACCAGACGAAAGCCAAAACCAGACTCACTACACCTAAGAGTGCAAAGGTCAACCGCCAGCCATACTTTTCTATCATCAAGACAAGGATGGGCGCTGAAATAATTCCGCCAACACTGGCACCAGAGACGATGACTGCAAAGGCTATTCCTCGTTTTTCGGGAGGAAACCATTTGGCAGCATGGCTCATCACAACCGGCCCAAATGGCCCCTCAAACGCCCCCAACAATAACCGATACAAGATCAGCATCGGCAAGGTCATGATGGCATAGGAGCCAAACTGCAGAACGGTCCAGGCAAGCAATAGAATTACAATCATTTTCGAAGTCCCGATCCGATCTGACCATGTCCCTCCAAGTAAAGCTGCGATGGCAAATAACCAGTAAAAACTGCTTCCGACCATCCCCCATTGGGCATTATTTAAGCCAAGCTCCTTCATCAAAGGGTCTGCTGCATACCCAATGATCGCCTTATCCGCATAGTTAATGACGTAGGCAAAAAACAAGAGTGCTAGAACTATCCATCTCATCCCAAAACTCCCCTCCTTCATAGTAGAAATGATAATTAAACACAAAATTCAGAAAAAGCAAGTGTTATGCCAATCACACATGAGTCTTTTCTTATTCTTCCTTACCGTTTGGATGGATGTTGTTATGTATGGCGACTAAACACCCTTTACAGACAGATGTAAAAAATACAGACACGTAGCCATAAAAAAATGACTTCCGTTTCATCCAGAAGTCATCCATCATTTACTCTTGTACACTTAATTGGTATTTTTTCAGACGATCATATAACACAGATCTGCTTACTCCCAGTAATTTAGCTGCCTTGGATTTGTTGCCGCCCGATTGCTCCAACGCTTGCTGTACAGCAGCTCTTTCTGCCTTTTCCATAAGGGTGCTCTCTGAATCAAATGAGAATGCGGTCATTTCATTTTTTCCATGACCCAACATGTATTCGGGCAAATCCGCTAGCTCAACTTTTCCGTGTTCACTGAACAGCATTGCGCGCTCCATTACGTTTCGAAGTTCACGTACGTTGCCAGGCCAATCATAGTCGACCATGGCTTTTTCCGCCAGCGGGTCAATTCCGATAATGCTTGTCCCGTTCAGGCGATTTAATTCTTCCATGAAGAAAGGAATAAACAACAAAATATCTTTTTTCCTTTTCGCCAGTGGCGGAATTTCAAAAGAGATGACGTTTAATCGATAAAACAAATCGTTTCGGAATTCCCCATTTCGGACCATTTCCTCCAGGGAACGATGCGTTGCTGCTATAATGCGCACATCGACCTGGATACGCTCTGTTCCACCCACACGGTAAAATTCCTTTTCTTGGAGGACACGAAGCATTTTCGCCTGAAGCTGCAGCGACATATCTCCCACTTCATCTAGAAACAGGGTTCCCCCATTTGCCAAATCAAACTTTCCTTTTTTCCCTTTTTGCCTTGCCCCCGAGAAGGCACCTTCTTCATATCCAAAAAATTCTGATTCTAATAAATGCTCCGGGATCGCGGCACAATTGACTGTTACAAATGGGCCATTGCTACGCCAGCTCATGCTGTGAATCGCATGGGCGAACAACTCTTTTCCGGTTCCACTCTCGCCTCTGATCAGAACAGTCGAGTTTCCTTTGGCCGTCTTCATGGCGCTGCGTATAATTTTCTCCATCTGAGGGTCCTGTGTGAGAATCTGCTCAAACGAGAATCGGGAGGTCTCGTGCTGCGCGTGTGGGGCTTGCTTCTCTTCTTTTTCACTCTTTTCCAGTCTACGTACGACTTCTTTCATTTCGTGCAGGCCACGGAACGAGATTTTCCCGATAACCCCAATGATTTCGTTGTCTTGCATAATGGGGACGCGATGCACAGTATATCGAATGCCTTTTACCTGCATCATCTCGCTATATTCTGGTAGACCTGATTTCATGACGCGGTCGAGTCCCAATTGAGGGAGAACGTCTTGGATTGGCTTATATAAAATTTGCGATTCTTCAAACTCAAAAAGCTCAAGTAAAGATGGACTCACGAAGTTAACTTCTTTCCATTCATTGATCATGATCAGACCTTCGTACGCATTATCGATGACCGTCTGCAAAATACTCTTCCATTTGACTACGCTCTGTAGCTCCTGGGCCATTTTTTCCACTTGCGATACATCTTGAAACAGAAGGATGCACCCTTTTTTCCCAAAGCGAGAAATACGGGTAACGGCGTGACTATTCCCTAGTTGCAGCCGATAATGATCAGAAGGCTCCATGGACTCTAATTGAATACCTGAAATGAGCGAAGTTACCTCACGCTGGAGCAATTCTGCTTGTGTCAGCCCTGTCATATTGCAAATTTTCTGATTGGCGAAAGTGATCCGTTCGGAATCATCCGTGATAATCGCGCCGAGCTCTGATCGAACCAGAATTTCTTCCAGTTGATCCTTCAAAGAACTCGTTGCTCGAAACAATGTGAAAATGATGTCCGTTTTGGTAAGCATTCCAGTTACTTGGTGGTCATCATTCAAAATGACAATGTTCCCCACTTCTGATTTTTGAATGATTTCTTGGATGTCGCCTACTGAACTGTCAATGTGAGTCCAAATGACGTCTTTTTTAATGAGTGAATGAATGGCGCTCGTCAATGGTTGTCCATCCAGAATCGCTTGATTGAGGCTGCTTCTGGTCAATACTCCACGCAATTTTTGATGCTCATCGGTAACAGGAATCGTATCCCATTTGGTCCGCTGTACGAATTGAATAGCATCAGACAAGGTATGTTCGGGTGAAAGACACTCATGTACGGGAGTAATGATATCCCTAAGCTGGGGCATTTCCTTCAACTCCATACATATATTTAGGGGCTGTTTTCATTTCTATCACATTTTTTATAGTGGAAACAAATCCCTTTTCATATTGTAACATGGTTTCCCTGTTGGCTAAGGAGTTTTTTCAAACGACACTCATTTCAGTAATTTCAGTATTGACTAAAATAACTGAAAATAATTAAAATAATACACATAACATCTTTTAGGAAGTGATGCACATGAAAAAGTCTGCTTCGATTAGTGCTGTGCTCTTGTTTGTCACTATACTCATAGGGGTTCTTGGCTCGTACAGCATCATTATTGCACTACCACTTATTGGAGAGGAATTTCATCTGAATCCAGTGGAGCAAGGTGCGATCGTCAGTGTTTATTTTTTAGGCTTCGCGATTTTTACCATTCCGGGAGGGATCATTGCTGATAAACGAGGATCGAAGCAAATTATTGTAATCAGCTTGGTACTGTGGGCAATATTGACTGCGCTTACAGGGGCGGTCACTGGTTTTGCAGCCTTACTGGTTGTCCGTTTTTTGTTGGGGTTTATCGATGCCCCACTTATGCCTGCTATGTTAAAAGCAATTGCCGAGCGAACACCTGCAAACATCCGTACGACCACTTTATCCATCGTTTCATCAGCCGAACCTATTGGGACTGGACTTGCCCCTTTTCTCGTAGCACCATTGATTGCGATACTGGGATGGCAAGAAGCTACTTTTGTTACAGCATCAATCGGCCTGCTCTTGGCCCCCATTCTCTGGATATTCCTTCCCCGTCCTTTCGTAATTGAACCACCTTCAGGCTCAGCATTAAAATCGAAACCTATCCCTTTCCTCTCTCTTTTACGTAATGGGCATTTGTGGAAACTAACAAGTATGCTCTGCGGAATTCAAATCGTGATGGTTGGATGCTTGACATGGGTACCTACCTACTTAACAACTGAAAAACATCTCGCTATTACCCAATCAGGCTTATATGCATCTCTTCCTCTTCTCATTTCGATGCTTGGCTACTTGGTAGGCGGTTGGTTGTTTGACCGTTATTTTCATCAAAAGTTTCGAACGATGGTCATTCCGTCCCTTCTGTTCTCGACGATTTTCCTTACGCTTATGATCCTATCTGACAATGTCAACCAGTTTCTGTTGTTTGAGTCGATCTCTTTGTTTTTTCTCTCCCTTACCACTCAACCCATTCTTGGACTTACCATGCGTATCATTCCCTCAGATGCTTTGGGCACTGCTAGTGGAATTCTGTTAACCGGAGGAAAACTGGCAAGTATTTTTACACCAATCGCGATGGGCGCATTCATTCAGGCGTACTCCTTTCAAGCCGGTTTTTCCCTGTTGCTAGTAGGTGCAGGAATCGCTTTTGTTTCATCCTTTCTTATCCATCTCAAAAGGAGTGAGGAGCTTGACTGATTTCATACAAAAACTGCTGCAAGAAATGCCTGATTTCTCACATTTTCTAACCATTGAGGAATTGGACGCCTCTTCCCGTGAATTAGCAGCCGCCTATCCACATCTTGTTACCCTCAGTACCATCGGTCACTCAACAGAAGGACACCGCATCCTCATGCTGCGAATTGGAAATGGCCAGCACCGCGCGTTGTTCGTCGGTTGTCCGCATCCAAATGAGCCGATTGGAGCTCTATCGCTAGAGTATCTCAGCAAAAAGCTATGTGAGGATACTGCCCTATTAGAGCAAATGGATTATACCTTTTATATCATCAAAGAAATCGATGTAGATGGTTGCCGATTGAATGAAGGATGGTACGGCGGCCCCTTTTCTCCAGACCGTTACATCCGCAGCTACTATCGTCCTAGTATGCTCGAACAAGTTGAATGGACATTCCCATATGCGTATAAAACGTTCAGATTCAGTGAGCCCATTCCTGAAACCGTAGCATTTATGCGAGCGATTGATGAAGCCAAGCCGCATTTCCTCAACAGCTTGCACAGCTCCGATCAAACTGGAACGTTTTATTATGTATCGACTCCTCTTCCCGACGCTTTGTGCCAACAGATCATAAAACTGACGCATGATCATCAATTACCGCTGATGATCGGCGAACCTGAGGCACCATTCATGCCCCCTATCCAAGACGGTTTTTATCAGCTGCCTGAGCTGTCTACTATGTATGATTACTACGAAAGTATCCTGCCTGCTGGAGAAGACCCTGCGAAAGCAATCCTCATGGGAGGCTCCTCCCGCGATTATGCCGGGGCACGTTATCATACCTTTTGCCTTGTTTCGGAATTATCGTTATTTACGGATCCAAGGATGGGAGATAAATCTGAAACCACTCATAGCTACAAGGATGCTACGCTGGACATAGCCAAACTGGAAGGTGAACAGATTACTTTTTTATCCAAACAGTATCAAAGCGCACAAGCATTCATAACGGTACCAACCAAATTTCAGCGATCTGTAGAGGATTTTCTGATCGGTATGGAGGAAAATCGATCCCATCATTTAAAATCAGCTGAAAGTGATGCAGCTTTAGCGCGCTTCGCAACAGTTGCTGAAATGTTTGACTTGAAACTACGCAGTTTATGGAGCTCTCTATGCTGCTGCAGCATGATGATCCGTATGCTGGACGCCCAGCCCGACAACATCACCCTTTCAGAGATTCGAGCAGATTCAGAAAAATGGCTGGATCAAGGCTTACAAGAGCTACTCTCCTTTTTTAACTGGTCGATGCGTCCGCTGCGCGAATTGTGCGGTGTCCAGCTAGGTTCTGCCTTGATGATCATGGAGCACCTTCGACAAACCCATGATAGCACTGCGACGCCACTAAAATCATGAATGACGTGAGCGCCTTTCAGCAGAACAGGCGCATTTTCTTTTGGTATTTTCTGAAGAAAGCGCTGACTATTGGTAGTATAATAGACAAAAGCATGGAAATCGGGCAAAACGAGGAAAAAGGAGTCATGAAGTTGGACAAATTAACGGTGGAAACGATGCAATTGATTGAAGAAATGGCTCTCCATCACGAAAATCAAGGATTATCCAGAATTGCTGGCCGGATTATAGGACTGTTGATGGTCTCTCAGGAACCCCTTTCATCCGAACAGATAGCCACTACATTGCAAGTCAGTCTAGGAAGTGTGTCAACCAATATGCGCATTCTTTTAAAAATTGGATTCGCGGAAAAAAAGAGTGTGACAGGCGACCGTGTGAGCTATTACATCATGGCACCTGACGCAATCGAAGAAGAGCTTATACAGGGGTTAGAGCGAATCCTATCATTAAAGAATGTCATAGAAAAAGGAATGCAAATTGATAGTTTGAAGCAAAGTGAGCTAGTTATGCAGCGATTCCATGAGACGCTGGAAGCAATTGAGCTATACAGGGAATCTCTCAACCAAATGCTCGCTGAGTGGAAGTCTCGTCGCATGTAACATCAAACAGCTCGTATCAATGGAAAAGTAGAAAGGCAGCTTTGGCGCTGAAAAAGCCACTGCTGCCTTTTTTCATAAGAGATGGCATCGATCATTTGACTGGTGATAGCTCGTTTTCCGTCACCCATTTGTAGTTCTTCACTTCTCCTCCCCCTGTCGTGGGAGTGTAATCGATCATATAGACAGTCGTTGTATTTGCCGTATCAAGCTTGGCTGATGCATCGAGCATCCCTTTCACATGATCCGCCTTCAAAACGACTTCCGTTCCCGGATTATACGGTTGCTTGATATGGTTCTTGATTTCTTCTTGAATGATCCATTTATAACCCTTCACAGGGGGCTCACCCGTTGTAGGCGTATAGGTCACTGAATAGGCCGTTGTGACGTAAGCCCCCACAATTTTTGCTTTTGCTCCTTGCATTCCCGGTTGGTGACTTGCTTTCAAGGTGACTTCACTCCCTACTGTAAACGTAGGTTTCGGTACAACCTCTACTTGCTCCAGTACATCCGGTGCAGCAGGACCGCCACATGCACTTAACCCCATCGCGGTAATCAGCATAAGTGATATCAGTTTCCATTTTTTCATTCCAAACACCTCGAATTCTTTGTTGTATGTCCGTAGTCGATTTCCTCTTGATGTAAGGTATTATGGGTACACAAGACCTTCCTTATCCACTTTCATCCTGTGCGTTGCTTTACTTAAATGCATCCTTGGACGGGATTGACAAATCCTTGTTTTCAATCAACTGTAAAAGCAGAGCGTAGAATTGCTTCCGCTGCTCAATTGGCAAATCCTCGAGTATATTTTCGGCAATATCCGTTTGCAGTGCCAAAACTTGATCAATGCTGGATTGGGCTAATTCCGTGAGCTGGATCAAGGTGGCACGGCGATCAGTCGGATCAGGGATCCGCACCAGCAGCTTGTCACGCTCCAAGGCATCAATAAAATCTGTGACGGTGCGCGGCTTTACACCCAATTTTGCGGCGAGCTCGCTCATGCGAATTTTTCCAGCTTCTGAAACGATAGAAAGCAAACGTAGCCTTGGCCCAGAGATATGGTATGGAATATCAAGCGCAGCCAATTTGGTCTCGAATTCTCGCTGAATAGAATTGGTGGCACGAATCAGGATGTGAATGATATCAATCGCTGGTGGACTCATTTGATTGGGAAACATGGTAGACCTCCTTGACAATTGTGCGAAAAACGAATACCCTCTACTACAGAGGTTACTCACTATTTTATAGTTAATTAGTGAGGAAGCTCACTATGAGG
Organism: Brevibacillus sp. NPDC058079; assembly: GCF_042885155.1. Classification (NCBI taxonomy): domain Bacteria; kingdom Bacillati; phylum Bacillota; class Bacilli; order Caryophanales; family Paenibacillaceae; genus Brevibacillus; species Brevibacillus sp. NPDC058079. The sequence continues at coordinate 721,977 of NZ_JBHVSO010000001.1, read as the reverse complement.
AAGTACACTAATTTCATCGGTATTCTCATTATTGTAGCGAATCTTACGCTATTTGCAAATTCGAGCGGTCTGAATGCCTTTTGAGAACTACCCTGGAAATGGAGGAATACACATGAATCACTCCGATTTTGCCATGGAGAATAGCAACAAGCTCCTTCGAGTCCTTGTCGTCACCTTGATTTTTTCGGTCATGAATGGAACGATGTTTAATGTAGCTTTACCGGAAATTGCACAGGAATTCAATCTGATGCCTTCGCAGGTTAGTTGGATTATGACAGGATACATGACCGTCTATGCCATCGGCTCGGTTGTTTTTGGCAAGCTCGCTGACCAATATAGGCTCAAGGACCTTCTGACATACGGTCTCCTTATTTTCTCAGTCGGTTCCATTGCAGGGATGCTCGCCAGCGAATATTGGATGATCATTCTTGGACGTATCTTGCAAGCCTCTGGAGCATCGGTTCTGCCAGCGACCGCCATGATTATTCCGATTCGCTATTTCGCTCCTGAACAACGAGGACGAGCACTTGGTACGTCTGCTGTCGGACTCGCCTTGGGAAATGCGTTTGGTCCGGTGGTGGCGGGCCTAATGGCTAGCTTTGGAAGCTGGCGCATGCTGTTTCTTATTTCTTTGCTACCGCTCTTTACTCTCCCATTCTTTCGCAAATATTTGGACGATGAAAAGGGAGCTCCTGGATCGATAGACTTTCTCGGAGGAGGACTACTGGCTTCAACGGTTGCTTTGTTTCTCCTGTCGATTACTGAGAGTAGCGGACTGTTATTCGTAGGGGGAATTGTGCTGTTGGCCATGTTCATCGTCCGAATTCGGACTGCCGAACATCCCTTTATTCAACTTGCATTATTCCGCAACCGAAGCTTTTCAGTAGGCTTGTTCATCGCTTTTCTATCGACAGCCCTGAGCTTTAGTGTCATGTTCATGACCCCGCAATTTTTGAGCGCAATCAATCAGTTGTCTGCCGGAAACATCGGCTTTGTACTTTTCCCTGCCGCAATTGCCTCTGCACTCTTAGGACGCAAAGGTGGTTTGCTTGCAGATGAACGCGGGAACTTCTTTGTTGTCTCGCTAGCTGCTTTCTTAATGCTCGTATGCTTCAGCCTGCTCTCGACCTTCGTCGGCATCTCGCCAATCACCATTGCTGTCATTCTCATTTTGAGCAATGTAGGTCAAACCTTCATGCAAATTGCCTTGTCCAATACACTTTCGAGAACGCTCGTGAAGGAACAGACAGGTGTCGGTATGGGACTATTTTCGATGCTGAACTTCATCTCAGGTGCCGTTGCTATGAGCCTGATTGGAAAAGCACTAGACAATCAAACGGCAACGATGAAGATCAATCCGCTGGCAAATCCGGCAGCAGCTGTGTACAGCAATATCTTCCTCCTGCTAGCCATTCTCATCATGGGAGTTTGGATGCTGTATCGCCTGCAATTCCATGCCAGTAAAACTCTTGTCCATACAGACGAACCATCCAAGTAAAATGTTTCATGTAAAAAGAAACCAGTTCTAAGGACCTCCTCGTGTCCTGAACTGGTTTTCGTTCTATTCCGCTGCAAGTATGTACTGTCTGAATAATGCAAGCGGCCACAATGAATGATCGTACAGCTCACTACTAAAAACAACGGTTAGATCAGTAGATGGGACGACAATGATGTTCTGCCCTCCAAAGCCAAGGGCAAAATAGTACCAGTTATCCTCTGTCCACTCCTTGCTTAAATCGATTCTGTCACTCCACCAATGCAAGCCGTAAGAGCCAATCCTCTCGTATGTCCGATATTTTGGCTGAATCGATTCTTGAACCCATGCTGCTGAAACAATCTGCTTTTCTTGCCATTGACCGCCTTGCAGATAGAGCAATCCTAGCTTCGCCATATCACGCGACGTTAGGCGTAATCCGTCTCCTCCGTTATGAATCCCCTGTCCATCTGCATACCAGTACGAATCTTCGATGTTTAGAGGCTGAAAGAGATGCTTTTTGGCAAAATCATAGGTGCTCATTCCTGTTGCCTTTTGCAGGATGGCAGACAATAAATGCGAACAACCAGAATTGTAATTCATCTTCTCTCCCGGTTGGTCAAGCAGCGGCCGATCCAGCACAAATCGCACCCAATCCGGACTATAGAGCATCCGGGGAAATGATTCCCACTCGCCGAACTCTGGCCAATCAAAGCCGGGTGTCATCGTGAGCAAATGAAACAAGGTAATGGAACGTTTAACGGGATCGACGGACTTTTGCTCTAAACAGGGAAAGTAGGAAGTGATAGGTGTATCTAAACCAGCAATCAGTCCTTGATCCAATGCAATCCCGATGAGCGCCGAGATAAAGCTTTTGGTGCAAGAATTGATCTTTTGAAGTTTTTGCGCTTGCTTCTTGTTTTTATGATATTCGTATACGAGATAACCGTCTTGAATGACGAGGCAGCTGACGACCTTTTCTTTTCTGATCTTTCTGTCAAATTCATTGAAAAGCTCTGTATCTAACCGCGTTTTTGCAGGGTCTGCAAGTGGAAACAAGGGTGAATGCACGTGATTGTTCCTCCTTCGACCGATCGGTATTTAAGATTCTTTCCCCGGTATTTCCCCCCGAAGGTAACGTTCGCCCCATTCACACATGAGATCCATGATTGGTTTGAGCGATTCACCCAATTCACTCAATTCATACTCGACCTTTGGCGGTACTTGGCTGTACACGGTCCTGATGACAATTCCGTCCTCTTCTAGCTCGCGAAGCTGCTGTGTCAGGATTTTTTGGCTAATGTCCGGCATTTGTTTTTTCAATTCGCTCGTTCTTTTTGGGCCGTAGTATAACTGACATAAAATCAAGGTTTTCCACTTGCCCCCTAAAACATCTAGCGTTGCTTCAGAAGGAATCTGGTATGTATGTTTGAGTTTTGGCCTCATCGATTGGCTAACCTCCCTCATTCCTTACGATTTTTCCAGGAACCTTTTTGTTCCTATGTTACTTTTTGGTATCGAAAGAACAAAAAAGTGCGTACTTTTCACATTCCATTATATGGTGCATGATTCGGATATACCAGCACCTTACTTGTAAAACAGGAGGGAAGGAACATGGCGAATCGCCTACTGACCGCGGGAGGCTTTGGCGTACAAATTACTACAGAAATAGAGGCGGTATGAAAATGAAAGTACTGACAGTTGTTACTCATCCACGAACCAATTCCTTGACCTTTGCCGTTGCAGAACGTTTCGTTCAGGGCCTAAAAGATGCAGGACATGAGGTTGAAGTTTTGGATTTGCATCGCAGTGGTTTTCACCCTGTTTTATGGGAGGAAGATGAACCAGATTGGAACAATGGTGATAAGAAATATTCCGCAGAGGTCGAGTTTGAAATGGAGCGCATGAAAAAGCACGACGCGTTAGCCTTCATTTTTCCGATCTGGTGGTTCAGCATGCCAGCTATGTTAAAAGGATATATCGATCGCGTCTGGAACAACGGGTTTGCCTATGGTTCACGTAAACTGCATCATACGCATGCACTGTGGATCGGTCTCGCAGCTGCTCCAGAAGATCATTTTCAAAAAAGAAATTATGACCAAATGATGGCGCATCACCTCAATGTCGGAATCTCTAGTTACGTCGGAATCGACGATTCGAGAGTTGAATTCCTTTATGACACCTTGGCGCAAAATCCTGCGCATTTTGAGCAGCTGTTGCACCGTGCATATCACCTGGGATTCCATTATGGGAAGAAAGAAAGCCTTCAGGTATAAAAATGTCATTCTATCGAATCCAAAGGTGGGCGTTGCAACTTTATCGCCCACCCCTTCTGACTTACTGGATGTTTAAACAATAAAAAAGAAAGCCCCCTTTTCTTATGCGAAAAAGAAGGCTTTCGACTATGTGTATACGCGTTACGCAAGTACCTCAACCGTAAATCCACCAGGAGCTTTCACATAAAACGTCCAACCATGCGATCTTACTGGCGATGCTACTTTGTAACCATCTTCTTTTAAGCGTTGATTGATTTCATTTACTTTCTCTTCGCTCTCCTGGATGAAGCCGATATGAAATGTCTTGGGATATTGGACTTCGGCACCCTTCATTAAGGTAAACACCAGGCCGTTATCATCAAATAGGACCCCAAAATTATCGCCACGGGCATCTTCCGACGTATCTAGCTTTTTCAGGCCAAAATATTTCTCCAAGAAATCAGAAGCAGCTGGAACATCTGTAACGGTAAGATTGACGTGATTCAATTTCATAATGACCACACATCCTTTGCACGAGATTAATTCAAGCGTAGCACATTCATGCAAGTGCTAATCTTGTTAGGCTCAGAGGCTGATCATTGTCATAAGTATCCGTCACTATTCCTTAAGGTTTCACGATAAACCTATTTGCTTACAGCTACTTTTGATTTGTTTACGATATGAATGGCATGACCTAACACCGCTTCGGCAGCCTCCAGCCATACCTCGCTTAAAGTGGGATGCGGATGCATGGTTAACGCCACATCTTCTACACGTGCAGCAAGCTCAAGTGCCAGCACACCCTCCCCGATCAGGTTCGATGCATCAGCACCTACAACGTGCATTCCCAACAATAAATGGCTTTCTTGATCCACAATCACCTCTGCAAAACCTTCTCCTTCATCCATGGCGAGTGCTCTGCCATTCGCTCGATAAGGGAACGTCGCTGTCTTGACTTTGTACCCTTGAAGCTCTGCCTCTTCGCGTGTCATCCCCACACCCGCTATTTGCGGCTCGGTAAAAATCACATAAGGTACATACGGGGAGTCTACGCTGCTAGGCAGCCCTGCGATCACCTCGGCTGCCACAATCCCTTGCTTCGTCGCACGATGGGCTAACGCAGGGCCAGGTGTTACATCTCCGATGGCATAAATGTGCGACTTGTTCGTACAACCTGTTGCGGTCACAGGAATATTGCCGCGCTCGTCCATTTCTACTCCCGCCTGCGCAAGTCCGAGTTCGCCTGTGTTAGGCACGCGCCCTATAGTGACGAGCGTTTTATGTGCGGTGATACTTTGGGAACCGTTCTTTTCCGAAGTGCATACGAGCGTGACTCTTCCGTTCGCTACCTCAGTCTTCTCTACTTTTGTCGCGATCTTTATCGTCATCCCGAGCTGTTTTGCCTGCTTGAGCACTTCCTGAGAGAGATGGGCAGCTGTTTGTGGCAAAATGCGCTCCGCTGCCTCAATAACGGTCACCTGCGCTCCAAGCTTGGCGAACGCCATCCCGAGTTCCATTCCAATATAGCCACCACCGATAATGGCCAGTGTTTCCGGTACTTCATCCAATGCCAGCATATCGGTAGAATCCAGAATATATTCTCCATCTGTTTTCAAAAACGATGGAATGAATGGACGTGATCCTGTCGCGATAATCGCTTGTTTGAATTTGTACGTTTCAAAGTCGCCACCCGTCTCTACGCCAATCCGATCACTCGAGAGAAATGTCGCTGTCCCTTTCACGACTGTAACCCCATTGGCCTGACAGAGATAATCGACCCCTTTGTTCAGTTGAGCAACGACTGAGGACTTCCACGTCTGCCAGCTCGGCATATGGAAGGTCGAATTCCCTGCCGGCAGTTGGATTCCAAGCTTATTCAGACTACTTAGCTTGTGAAATTCGCCTGCTGTATGAATCAACGCTTTCGACGGAATGCATCCGCGATTCAGGCAGACCCCACCCAGTACTTCTTTTTCAATCAGAACGACCGATTTCCCCAGCTGTCCGAGACGAATAGCGGCTGAATAACCTCCTGGACCACCACCGATGACAACCACATCTGTTTCGACTGCTACTTCGCCGACTACCATCTATACCATCTCCGCAAACAATAGATTCGGATCTTCCAGCAGCTCCTTGATCCGGTTGGTAAAACGTACCGCCGTCACGCCATCGATCAGGCGATGATCAAACGAAAGTGACAGGTTCATCATCCAGCGAATAACCCCTTCATCCTCACGCACGACCCAGCGCTTCTCCATTTTGTGCAAACTGATAATCGCCACTTCGGGGTGATTAATGATGGGAGTTGCTTGCAGCCCCCCGATTGGTCCTACATTGCTGATCGTGAAGGTGCCACCTGTTATGTGCTCCATCGTCAATTTGGCTTCTCGAGCCAAGCGTGCCAGTTGATCGATTTCTTCTGCGAGTTGAAAAATCGATTTGTGATCTGCATCCTTGATGACTGGTACGATCAAGCCCTCAGGCGTATCGGTTGCAATACCTATATGGTAAAAACGCTTGAGCAAAATTTCATTCGTACGATCGTCAATCGATGCGTTCAGCGTCGGGAATTCCTTCAGTGCAATGACCAGCGCCTTGATAAAGAACGGCAGGAAGGTCAGCTTGATATTCCGTTTATCCGCATGTGGCTTTAACTTTTCACGCAAAGCACGCAGCTGATCCATCTCCAGCTCATCGACAGAAGTAACATGCGGGATGATTGTGACTGATTTCACCATATGCTCGGCAATCTTTTTCCGGATGCCTTTTAGCGGTAGTCGTTCGATATCTCCCTGCGACGAAGTGGCTGCACGAGTAGCGCTTCCTGTTTTTGGCTGAACAACTGGTTCAGCCTCAACCCCCACTGTACTTGCCTCCAACAGGCGCTCATTGCCAGGAGCCGTCGTCGGAAACTTAGCTGGTGCTGATTTTTGCAGTCGATTGGAGAATTGGCGCAAATCTTCTTCCGTCACACGCCCTGCTGCTCCTGTACCCGTGATCAACTCGATATCCAGCTTCATTTCCCGCGCTAGCTGCCGAACGTATGGCGTGGCCAACGAGCGGCGGTGATCAGCACGAGCTGGTGCAAAATTGACTGTCTTATCCGGGTTTACGACCTTTTCTGGAAGCTTTGTCTCTTCCTTCTTTGCATCCGTACCTGCATCTATCACGAGAAGGGTAGTTCCGACCTCTACCGTTTCCCCTTCCGCTATCAAAATTTCACGAATGATGCCAGTCACTGGCGCAGACAACTCGGCATTCACCTTGTCTGTCTGCACCTCCAAGAGTGGCTGATCCTGTTGAACAGATTCACCTCTGCGAACCAGTACTTTTACGATTTCTCCTTCATGCATACCTTCTCCCACATCAGGAAGCTTGAACTCAACCATATGACTCGCTCCTTCTCTTAAAACGTAGCCGTTTCCATAATTCCGTCCTTCACACGTTCAGCCGTTGGCAAGTAGTCATCCTCGATGCTAAATTGCGGGACGGGCACGTCATATCCGGTAATCCGTTTCACGGGAGCCTTCATGTAGATCAATGCTTCATCATTGATTATGGAGATGATCTCTGCACCCAACCCAGCAGTCTTATGCGCTTCGTGTACGACAACTGCACGTCCCGTCTTTTTGACCGAGGCTATGATCGTATCCCGATCCAATGGATAGAGCGTGCGCAGATCAATGACTTCACAGCTCAAGCCGTTTTCACGCTCGATTTGTTTCGCAGCATCCTCTGCGACACGAAGCATCGCTCCCCAAGCAAAAATGGATACATCTGAGCCTTCCTGCACGACCTTCGCTTTTCCGATGGGCACACGATACATTTCTTCCGGAACCTCTTGTTTAAATGCGCGATAGAGCTTGGTCGGCTCCAAAAAAATGACTGGGTCAGGATCTTCCATCGCTGCAATCAGCAAGCCTTTTGCATCATAAGGTGTGCTTGGTGCCACAACCTTTAAGCCAGGGACATGGGCAAAAAACGTTTCGACACTCTCCGAATGCAGCTCAGGACCGCGAATCCCTGCCCCGTACGGCGTGCGTATGACCATTGGTACATGATACTGTCCGCGTGTCCGATAGCGCATGCGCGCAGCATGAGAAACAATTTGTTCAAAGCCCGGATAAATAAAGGCCAGGAATTGAATCTCGACCACAGGAATTTTTCCGTTCATAGCAAGACCAATTGCCGCCCCGATGATTCCCGCCTCCGCTAGCGGCGTGTCCACTACACGGTCTGGACCGTATTTGTGAATCAAATCTTCGGTCGCCCGGAACACGCCACCATTCACGCCGATATCCTCGCCGAGCAGCATTATGCGTGAATCATCTGCCAATTTTTGATCCATGGCCTCCGTGATTGCTTGAATCATCGTCAGTTTGCGTTTCATGCTGGGATTCCCTCCTGCTTCGATGGCTTGACGAGCTCGCTCTCCTGCTCCGTTGCCATCCACGATGGTTCAGCGTAGACGTGCTTGAACATGTCTTCCGGTTTGGACTTCGGATAGCTCTCTGCTTCGACAAGAGCTGTGTCGATCTGTTCATTCACCCGTGCAACCAGCTCTGTTTCCTTCGTTTCATTCCACAACCCTTGATTCTCCAGATACACACGTAACCTTTGGAGTGGATCGCGTTCTTGACGCCATTCCTCTGACAAGCTCTCTTGATCGCGGTATTTCTTCGGATCATCTGCGGTTGTGTGTGCACCATAGCGGAATGTGACCGCTTCGATTAATGTCGGTCCCTTACCTTCTAACCCACGTTGCATAGCTTCTTTCATGGTCAGCCAAACAGCGAAGATATCATTGCCGTCTATCCGAACCCCAGGGATGTCATAAGCAGCCGACCGTTGTGCAATCGTTTTCGATGCAGACTGCTGTGAAAACGGAACGCTGATCGCGAAGCCATTGTTTTGACAGAAGAAGATGGTCGGTGTTTGAAACACGCCTGCAAAATTCAATGCCTCATGAAAATCGCCTTCTGAGCTTGCCCCGTCACCAAAGTAGGCGATACTGACATGCTTTTCGTTTTGCAGCTTGCTCGCCCAAGCAGTCCCTACCGCATGAACCATTTGAGTAGCGATCGGTACACATGGCGGCATGATGTTCAAATGTTTCGGGCTGATACTTCCTTCCATGTGGCCCATCCAATAGAGGAACACCCGTGCCATGGATTGACCATGGACGATCGCTGCCGCATGGTCTCGGTAGGTTGGGAAAAGCCAATCTCCAGGTGTTAATGCCATCGCGCTGCCTACTTGCGAAGCTTCCTGCCCTTCAAAGGGAGCATACGTGCCCATTCTTCCTTGTCGTTGCAGGTTAATAGACTTGCGGTCAAACTGGCGAACCAGCACCATATTTTCATACATCTTGATCATCGTCGCCTCGTCCAATCGCCCCTTGAGATCGCCTACCAGCTCACCCGCTGGACTCAATACCTGATATAATGAAGACATGGAAACATCCCTCTCTTTTTCAATGAAAAACACCGCGGTGTCTTTCGATAATGTGGTTCTGCTCGTCTTGCTTCTGCTTTCATCCCTATAGAAAAGCAAGTAGCATGCCAAACAATTGAAAGCGATTTCACAACAAAACAATTCGAAAATGATCATTTTTGCATATGCATTATTGCACATAGATGATTAATTCTGATTATTCCGTTTACAAGCCTACTGAGGAGGACTCCGATGTATCAAACCAAGTATTTCCAGACCAGTGACAATCATGAGCTTGCTAAATTGCTGACAACCATCTTCAGTACGTCCCACGATGGATTGGCGATCTGTGACCGTAACGGCTACGTCCTGCTTTACAACGAGGCGTACTTGAACATCACGGGAGTTCCCGCCGACATCTTGAACAATTTTAGCTTTATGGAGCAAAAAGAAATGCATCTGGTTCCTGATTCTTCAGCTGTACGTACGATTTTGACAAAACAAACGCATAGTGTCGTGATCGATTATGCGAACGGTCGGCAAGCGATCAATACGGCTACCCCGCTGCTCGATCCAAACAAGGAATTATTGTTCGTGGTGGGAAATGTGCGTGACGTCACGGAGCTGAATCAGCTTCAGAAGGAGCTGGAGGAAACACGTCAAATCAGTTCGGCGTATCAAAGGGCTTTGGAGCATATCCAAACCGATGGTGACTTTGACGAGCAGATTATTTATCGTAGTGGACTCATGCATCGAATAGCTTCACTCGCCAAACGCTTTGCGACCAACGACTCCCCCGTCCTTTTGCTAGGCGAGTCTGGTGTCGGTAAGGATGTCATAGCGAACTACATTCACGCCCAAAGCGGACGTACAGGGGGCTTCATTAAGATTAACTGTGGGGCTATTCCCGAGCATTTACTCGAGTCCGAATTGTTTGGATATGAGAAAGGCGCCTTTACGGGGGCAAGTCAATCGAAGGAGGGATTGTTTGAGCTAGCGGATCGAGGAACCATTTTTCTCGATGAGATTGGAGACCTCCCTTTTCCTTTACAGGTGAAGCTCTTGAATGTGTTACAGGATGGACGGATTCGCAGACTCGGGGGAAAAACATCGCGTCAGGTTAATATGCGTATCATCGCTGCCACCAATAGCGACTTGGAAGCGATGGTCGAACAAAAACGGTTTCGACAGGATCTGTTCTACCGGCTAAACGTACTTGCCCTCACCATTCCCCCCTTGCGTGAGCGCCGCGAGGATATTCCGGCTCTTATTTTCTACTATTTGAAAAAGCTCGAATGGAAGTACCAGCAAGAAATGCGCATCGAAACAGATGCGTTGGAGGCGCTGATGGATTATGATTGGCCAGGGAATACACGTGAGCTGAAAAATGTGGTGGAACGCTCTTTCCACATGTGTGAAAATGGGCGAATTACATTTGATCAGTTGCCGGCGTCCATTCGCAATACTCAGCAGACAGCCCTGCCGCTCCACCTAGCCAAAATGGATGAGCTGTTGCCGTTAAAAGAGGCGGTCGAACGGTTTGAACGTGCGTATATCCAACGACTTTTAATAGAGACAGACACCATGCAGCAGTGTGCGGATAAGCTGCAAGTGAACATATCCACGCTCGTGCGAAAAAAACGCAGCCTCGGAATTAAATAATGCAATAGTAAAAGCCCGATACACTTAAGTTCGGGCTTTCTCGTTATTTCAGAGTATGATCTCGCAAACATCCGGGGGCTATCTCACAAGCCCTTCTCTTAATGTGTTGATCCCATGCTCCAGATACCCCTTCAAACAGCTTAAGACGTAAACCCAGCCTTCTTTATTGTCGACCATTTTTTGTACGAGCGCAGGATCATTTTCTTGAAAACCCTCTTCGTTCACTTCAATGATCGTCGTGTCTTCATCCAACTCTTTTAACGTAATCGTTACGGTATTTTCTTCTCCAGCCCACTGGAAAAAGATTCGTTTGTTCACTTCGATTTCGTGAACCGTAATCCCTACTTCTGCGTTGTAAATATCGTAGAATAACGTAATGTTCTTCCCTTTTTCCCACCTTGCCGAGCTGGAAGAGAACCAGAAGTTGCCGATTTTCGCCGGGTCCACGAAAGCTTCGAACACTTCATGGGCAGGCCTGTTCATCTGAAATTTTGTAAGATTATTCATGCGTCCGTCAACTCTCTTTCTGATTGCTGTTTCCACCGTATCATAATCACATTTGCGAGACAAACGCTAGAATGAATCCCCTTTTATTCTTTTACTGCCCCAGAAGTCAATCCTGAGATAATCCGCTTCTGGAAAATCAATACCATCCACACGAGCGGGATCGTCACGATGATAGAGGCCGCAGATATTTCTCCCCATGGGATTGTAAACATTCCCTGAAACATAACGATTCCCACAGGTACAGTCTTCATCGCTTCCTGTGTATTCAACGTCAAGGCGAACAAAAATTCGTTCCACGCTGCTATAAAAATGAGAATGGCCGTCGTAAAAACCCCAGGCATGGCGAGTGGGAAAAACACTTTGGTCATCGTCTGCCAAATGCTCGCGCCGTCTACTTTGGCTGCTTCGCCCAAATCACTCGGTATTTTGCGGAAAAAGATGGTCAGATTCCAGATCGCAAGCGGCAGCGCAAAAGTTGTATAAGGAATGATCAGACCTATGTAGCTGTTCGTTAAGCCCATCGATTGCATGAACATAAAAATAGGTGAAATGGTAGCAATCTGCGGAAACATGGACACAGCCAGTACGACACCCAAAATAATCGTTTTTCCCCGAAAGGACAGCCAGGCAATCGCATATGCAGCAAAAGAAGCGATCGTAATGGAGTAGAGCGTGGTTAACGTCGCCACGACAGTTGAATTCCACAAGTACCGGGCAAATGGTCTTTCCGTGAAGACGCGGATAAAGTTGTCAAACGAAGGATTTTGGATGATAAAATGAAAGGCTCGCTCTCCAAACAGCTCCGCTGGTGGCTTCAATGCTGCGAGGAGAATCCATAAAAACGGGAACATCACAAGAAAAACAAATAGAAGTAGACCCACGTAAAACAAGGGACCCGTATGTTTGCGCATCCAATCACCTCCTTATTTGCCACTGCCATCGCTCAGCAGATCAGCTCCCAATATTTTGACATAGCCGATAGAGATCAATGCCACACACAAAAAGACAATGACTGCGAGCGCGGAGCCTTCCCCAAAGCTCATTTGAGCAAACATCGTTTTATACGCGTAGATGGAAATGGTCTCGGTCGAGTTCCCAGGTGCCCCACCTGTCAGCGTGTAAACCAAATCAAATACACGGAATGCATCAAGTGTACGGAACAATAACGCCACCAGAATGGTTGATTTCAGCATCGGAAGCGTAATACGAAAAAATTGCTGGGTGCGGGTGGCACCGTCCACAGAAGCTGCTTCATACAAGCTTTGCGGGATCGTTTGCAGGCCTGCGAATAAGAGCAAAGCCATGAATGGCGTCGTCTTCCACACATCTGCCAAAATGACGGAAAACATGGCTCCAGCCTTTGTCGTCAGGAGCATCCCCATATCTGAGATCAACCCTGCCTGCTCAAAAAGATAGGCCACGATGCCATTTTGCCCGTCGTACAAAAACTTCCACATCATCGCGGAAATCACAGTCGGAATCGCCCACGGTATTAACACGGTTGCTCGAACAAGACTCCTTCCACGAAAAGGTCGATTGATCAACAATGCAATCAAGATGCCGAGCACCAATTCAATGGCAACGGAGATAACGGTAAAAAACGCCGTATTGTACAGAGACTCCCACATCCGAGCGTCCGTTAAAAACTTCTTGTAGTAGGCAAAACCAACAAAGTTGGGCTCGATAATCGAAGCTTCAATGCCTTGGATCACGCCAAGTGCACCCTCTGGCTTCGAAAGCAGCTTTTGTTCACTCATTTGCAAAAGGACTGCTCTGACTTCTGCCAAGCTGGTTTTGATTGAATCTGTTTGTTCATTCGAGAGGCTCACATATTTGAGTTCTGTGGGGACTGGTTTAAAGTCCAGCAATAGCTGGTCGATCATTTGGTATCTGCTCGCGATCTCGCCTGTTTGGTTGAGGGAAGTGTTCATTTGTTCGATTTGCGCTTGGAGCGCATTCAATTTTTCCTTTGATGACCCTTCGGCAGACTCTGCCTCCCTCTTCACATACCGAAGCAGATTGGGTAACGTGCTGACGTAGCGCTCCATATCTAGTCCGTATGTAGAGTGAATCTCTGATTTCGTCGGGTCGTTCAACCGGATATCGTGTAGACTGATCCAAAAGGATCGCATGACAGGCCAAATCGCGATAATAAGTATGATGAGCAGTGCAGGAAAAATCAGCAAATACCCCATCTGTTTTTCTGAGAGAGACATTTTGGATGATCGATTCATCCGTTCACCACCTTCCTTCCCGCTAGAAGCTTGCTTGTGCTTGCCAGATCGTAGTGCAATTTCCAAGGAAGCTGATTAGACTCCCTTGGAAGCCCCACGTTTTTCCAGCTTATTTTTTCATCAAGTCGTTCATCTGCGTTTCCATGTTTTGCACTGCTTGCTCAGCTGTTTGCTGCCCTGCGAGCGCTTTGGACACTTCGATCTGGATCACTTCCGAAATTTTTGGATAGATCGGAGTCGTTGGACGAGATACAGCAGCGCTTACGCCATCGACGAAATCTTTGTTGGCAAACAACGGACTGGCTTTTTGAACATCAGCATCATCGTAGGCTGGCAGGTAGGTTGGAGCGAGCCCACCTTCTACCGCGGATATTTTCTGACCCTCTGGACCTGTCATGAATTTGAGGAATTCCCATGCTTCTTTTGGGTGCTTCGAGAACTTGTTGATTCCGCCCATCCAACCGCCGAGTGCTGCTGCGGAGCCTGCATCGCCTGCTGGCAGTGGAGCGATCGCGACTTGATCGACGATTTTCGACTGAGCCTGATCCTGCGCTAACGCGAACTGATACGGCCAGTTGCGGATAAAAGGTGCCTGCCCCTCGAGGAATGCCGTATGTGATTCCGGCTCCATGAATGTGGTGATATTGGTTGGGACAAAATCGGATTTGACGACCTCGATCATTTTTTTCAATCCTTTGATCGTAGCTGGATTGTTGACCGCTACTTTGCCTTGTTCATCTAAAATTTTTCCACCGTACGATGCACTGAACTCGACAAAGTTACAAACCAATCCTTCATATTGCTTGGCTTGCATCAAGTAACCAAACTTCGTGCCGCCCTTACCCTTCGTTGCTTTTGCTTGGGCAATCAAGTCATCCCACGTCTTTGGAGCTTCGGTTACAAGATCTTTGCGGTAGAACAAGAGACCCGCGTCGATAAACTTGGGCATAGTCCATTGCTGACCGCCAAAGTTCCCTGCATCCATGGCCCCTTTGATATATTTTCCGGTTTCGACTCCATCTTGTTCCATCAGGCGGTCGAGCGGCAGGAGATAACCCGCTTGTGCGAATTCAGCCGGCCAAATGACATCGAGGTCAAACACGTCGATCTCGGACGACTGTGCACTGAACATCGTGACGTACTGGTCATGGCTTTGTCCTGTATCCGCAGGCATTTCGCGAATCTCTATCTCGATGTTTGGATTTGCTTTTTGGAATGCCTCCACGAGCTTGACAGTGGAATCTGTTAAGTCTTTGCCCCGTGCGTAGACGAGCTTGATTTTCTCTGCTGGTTGCTGTGCTGGCTCTGTTTTGGGTGCGGTTGGTGTTGCAGGCTGTGATGGGGTTGTATCTGTAGAGGCTTGCTGAGGTGTGGAAGAACATGCTACCAATGAAAAGGCCATTAATAAGGTAAGTCCAACGGATGTAAGTCTTTTCGCAACTTTCATCTAAGTAACCCCCTATGCTCATGTTATAAACGGACTGCTTCACCTTTTTGTGCGGATGTGTAGATGGCTTCGATCAATCTGTTGATGTACAAGGCTTGTTCCGGTGTGCAGAGAATCTCTGCCTTCCCTTCGATGGCGTCGATGAAATTACGGAATAAGAGTACGCGTTCTTTTTGAGGTTTTGGTGTTAATTCTGTCGAGGCAGCTACGCCGTTCCATTCGTGGTAAAGCGTGAACTGGTTCTCCAATAAACGAATGGATGCCCCACCCTCTTGTCCATATAGTTGAAGGAAAACGTTTTCCTCTTCGATGTGAGAAGCCCAGCTTGCATCGAGCGTAAGCGACAATCCATTTTCAAAGGTGATCATCGCCACTGCCATATCTTCCACGTCAAACTTCCCGCTATCATCGATCCTGCCCCACTCTGACAAGCCGCGTTTGTGAGGCCCGAATTGCGCGTACGTTTGCCCGAGGACGGATACTGGCTTTGGATGGTCCAAGAGCCATAAGGTCAAATCGAGCATATGTACGCCGATATCAATCAACGGACCCCCGCCTGCCCATTCTTTTTGCGTAAACCAGCTCCCCCATCCTGGAATCCCATTTCGTCTGACCCAACCGGTTTTGGCGTGATAAATATTTCCCAGCTTTCCTTCCTTCAGCCATGTTTTGACTTGCAGGGAATCGCTACGGAATCGGTTGTTTTGTGCTACCATGAGGATTTTGTCTGCTTTCTTCGCGGCTTCGATCATTTCTTCTGCTTCCTGGGCATTCATCGCCATCGGCTTTTCGCACAGCAAGTGCTTACCTGCTGCAAGCGCACTTTTGGTTGCTTCTGCATGCAAGTAGTTCGGGACACAAACAATGATCGCGTCTGTATCAGACTCTTGAAGCATCGTCTCGTATTCGGTGAAAACCTGCGGAATGTCA
Organism: Brevibacillus sp. NPDC058079; assembly: GCF_042885155.1. Taxonomy (NCBI): domain Bacteria; kingdom Bacillati; phylum Bacillota; class Bacilli; order Caryophanales; family Paenibacillaceae; genus Brevibacillus; species Brevibacillus sp. NPDC058079. The sequence continues at coordinate 706,032 of NZ_JBHVSO010000001.1, read as the reverse complement.
TGCCGTTTCGCACGATAGGAAGCCATTTCTGCGGAAATATCTGCAATGGCAACTACCTCTGCTCGCGGCTCTTCCTTGATCGCCTCCAAGTGTGCTTCTGTAATCCCCCCTGCACCGATGATTCCGATTTTCCATTTGCGTTGATTCGTCATTTTCTCCCCTCCTACACCCACCATAGATTCTGGACTGGTTCCCGCAAGATGACTTGCTGCAGGTTTTGAACAGCGCGCTGAAAGCCTTCCTCAATCGACATGATGGCATCCTCGTGCTCGATGCTCACGACATGATCGTATCCATTCATGCGCAGTGCGCTCATCATATCCGCCCACGTCTGCTGTGAATGCCCATAGCCTACGGTTCGGAAATACCAAGCACGTTCATGTAGATTGGCGTAGGAATTCATATCTGTCAGCCCGTACATGTTCACTTTTTCCTGGTCAATATACGTGTCTTTGGCATGGAAATGATAGATGGCTTTTTCTTTGCCCAAGATTTTGATCGCAGCTACCGGATCAATCCCTTGCCACCACATGTGACTTGGATCGAAGTTTGCCCCAATCCCCTCGCCTACCTGTTCCCGCAGTTTTAGTAGCGTCCCTGGTGTGTGAACGAGAAAGCCGCCATGCAGTTCCAATGCAACCTTGACATGGTGCTCAGTCGCATACGCAGTCCATTCGCGCCAGTACGGGATGAGCTTCTCGTTCCATTGCCAATGGAGCACGTCTCGATACTCATTGGGCCAAGGAGCAACGGGCCAGCTCGGGTACTTCGCTCCTTCGTGGTCGCCTGCCGTGCCAGAAAAGCAATTGACCACAGGCACCTCCAGCATCTCGGCTAGCTGTACCGTTTTCACAAACGTATCGTGGGACTGATGCGCAAAGCTTTTATCTGGTGTCAACGGGTTGCCGTGACAACTGAGCGCGCTGATTATCAATCCCCGATCCTCTACTGCTTTTTTGTACGCTCGTCTTTTTTCCGGGCTTTCCAACAGCTCATCGAGATTGCAGTGCGAATTGCCCGGATAGCAGCCTGTGCCGATTTCCACGGCCTCCAAACCTGCTGCCTTCACATGATCCAGCATTTCTTCGAACGACTTCTCGCTAAAAAGAACGGTAAATACGCCAAGCTTCATATTTCTTCACCCCTTTTGAATGCATAAACTCGTTTGCTTCCTCTATATGGTAAGACTTGTTACCTCACTCCAGTAAAGCGCTTACAGTTTGGCGTATCACGAGATGGTGTGGAACTGTGCTCATTCTCTCTACGGGTTCATTGCGGATTTGTCTGAGTAACTGCTCTGCTGCGGCTTTTCCGTACATGAACGGGTCATTGTGTACGGTGGTGAGCATGGGGCGGGAAAGTGAGGCAAGCTCCAAATTGTCGAAGCCCATGACGGAGATGTCTTCTGGTACACGAATGCCATGGTCGTACAAGTAATTGAGGACGCCAACCGCCATCAGGTCTGTTGCGACAAAAACGGCTGTCGGACGAATTTTTTCTTCACAAATACGGCGCATGGCTTCGTAACCGCTCTTGGCTGTGAATTCTCCTTCTACGACGAATCCTTCATGGATGAGCAAATCATGTGCCCGCATGGCTTTTCGGTAACCGCCCATGCGATCCAGACCGCACGGCGGGTCCCACAATGGACCAGATATACACGCGATTTTTGTATGACCTTGCGAGATGAGATAGGCAGTAGCATCATAGGAGGCTTGCACGTTGTTGACGTTGACAGTCGGAATCTGATAGCCGGGCAAATCGTGGCCGGTAACAACAAGGGGAACCTGAATCTCTTGTAGCGTCTGGATATTGCCCTCCAAAAAATGAATACTCGCGATAATGACACCATCGATTTGTTTTTCTTTGAACAGTCGCAAGTACTTCAGCTCTTTGTCCACCACTTCATCGGATATCGCCAAGAACATGCTGTAGTCGTACTCGCTAATGACGCTGTCAATTCCGTAAATGAGATTGGAGTAAAAATTGTTGGAGATATCGGGAATCATCACCCCGATGATGCGGGTTTCCTTGCTAACCAAGCTCCTGGCAATCGCGTTCGGCTGAAAGCCCGTCTCTTGCACGATTTTCAAGACTCTTTCTCGCAGCTCTGGTCGGACTGGCTTGGAATTGTTCAGTACGCGCGAAACAGTCGCGATGGAAACGTTGGCGAGTTGTGCGATGTCTTTAATGGTTACAGTAATGGTTCTTCACTCACTTTCTATGTAACGGGTAAACGTTTTCCTAATGTGAAAATAACACCCAGTTTTTGTTTTGTCAATATTCAGTTAATTATAAACACTGTTGACTTTGCAAAATGATTATTAAATAATTTAGTTAGTAAATTAATTATATATGAAGGAGGTTTTGTCATGAATGTTTTCCTTACAGGCATAACAGGGTATGTCGGGTCTGTAGTCGCCGAGCATTTTCAGTCTCTGGGGCATCAGGTTGCTGGACTTGTTCGATCAGAAGAGAAAGCGGAGCTGTTGCTCTCACAAGGGTTCACCCCTATTGTTGGTGATCTTGCGGATACCACACTGCTAACAGAAAGTGTTAAAAAATTCGATGGTGTCATTCATATGGCGATCTCGCACACACCTGATATGGAAAAACTGGATGTAGCAGCGGTTCAAGCAATGCTGGATGGTTTGGAAGATACTGGGAAGCCATTCATTTATACGAGTGGAACGCTGATCTATAACGATACGTACGACAATGTGGTGGATGAGAACTCCCCTCTCAACCCTTTGCCTTTTCTCCAATGGAAAGCGAACCAGGAGCAGGAAGTTTTAGGAGCAGCTAAGCGCACTATTCGTACGATCGTCATACGTCCTACACTTGTATACGGTCGAGGTGGTGGACTCGTCCAAGCAACGATTCAAAGGACGAAGCTATCTCAATCAGCCAACTATATCGATGACGGACAAACAGCATGGTCTACTATCGCTGTTGATGACTTGGCTAGACTTTACGAATGCGCTTTTTTACGAGCACAGCCAGGATCATTATTCAATGCAACTTCCAAGGAAATAATCACGACGAAAGAGCTCATGACTTCGATTGCCAAAATAGCTGGGGTAGAAAAAGTGGAATCATGGAGCTATGAGGATGCGACCAAAGCATTAGGGCCAGCCGCTTGGGGGGCGAGCATCAACCAGAGGATATCTGGATTGCGTGCGGAACAACAGCTACAATGGAGCCCCTCTGCGAACTCGCTCCTCAAAGAGCTGGAGCAAGGTTCTTATCAAAACAATAAAAAACCATAGTCCATCATCGAACTATGGTCGTGCTTCATCGTTATCCTGATAAGTATGCAGGAATCTGATTGATTTCGTTAATATCCGTATGAGTGCCTGCGCATCATCCGTACCAAGATGCTCATGCAATTGCTGAAAACGATTAAACAGTTCTTGTTCTCTCGCTGCCACAAATTCAAATCCCTCTTTCGTAGGGGCTACGAGAATAGAGCGTCGATCCTTTGGGCCTACGGTACGGGTGATAAACCCAAGCTGTTCGAGTGATTGAATGACATGCGTCACGGCTGCTGACGTTATTTTCAACTGCTTGCCTAGCTCGGAAACTCTGATGCCGTTCGAGCCTGGCGGACTTACGTAGGTCAAGTGAACAAGCAAATTCAATTCGCTCTGACGGAGGTCTTTCGAAGGACTGAAAACATGTCCGATCCGCTTTAACTGACCAAATGCGAGAGCCAGCTCTTTCGTCGTTTGATCAATGGTAACATCCGAGTTTGTATGGTCTGTACTCATCCGTTTAGACTCCCATTCTTTGATGGTATCCATCGATTATTTACGAAATGAAATGACATTGTCAAGAATGAGAGTCCACTTACGACTCGAAAAATCACCGTATGCCAAGTTTTGAACTCCGGCATACGGTGTTTATCCTACCTACTCTATTCTGGGAAGCAGAACTGCATCTTGCTAAACGATCTGCGCAATTCGATCACCTTAGACTGGACAACCTCGGGCTTTTCCCTACCTGACAACACACTTACAATCAGCTCTGCAATCATGTCCATCTCTTGTTCCTTCATGCCAAAGCGAGTGACTTCTGTCGTCCCGATACGCAGACCGCTTGGGAAGTCCCAATCCTCTGGTCCGTCACCTGGAATCAAATTTTTGTTCGTGATGATATTCGCTTCTGCCAATCGCTTGCCTACCTCGTAACCGCCGCCAAACTCTTTCACGTCCAGAATGACTTGATGTGTACGTGTATAGCCTTTATGCGCGCAAAGCACCCGAATTCCCCGTTCATCGAATGCTTTTCCCAGTGCTTGTGCATTCGTCACAATTTGTGCCATGTATTCCTTGCCAAATGCCAAAAACTCTGCCGCCGCTGCAGCCAATGCCGCTACCCGGTTGACTTGATGTGTTGCGGCAAGTGCTGGGAAGATGGCATCTGTAATCGGTACCGATAGTTCCGGGTCATTCCAGATAATGATACCGCTTTGTGGACCGCTAAACGTTTTCCCAGCCGAGCCGGTCATCACACATGCCCCTTCTCGTAAGGGGTCCTGAAATTGACCGCCACCGATCAACCCCAACTGGTGTGCGCCATCAAAATAAATACGCCCGCCCCATTCTTTCACGATCTCAGCCATTTCTTTCAGTGGAAATGGAAATAAGGTCATGGACGCGCCTAAAGTAACGAGCTTTGGCCTAACTTGCCGTGCGACTTTGGCGAACTCGTCCAGATCAACGGTAAGCTCAACGGGGTCCATTGGCACATCGACAATTTGCAAACCGCGGATGCCAGCAGGCCCGTCCACCCGGTTGCTGGAATGTCCCCCAAACGGTTGTGCGATCGTCATAATCGTATCGCCCGGTTGCGTTAACGACGCGTAGACTGTCATGTTCCCGACCATGCTCGCTACCAATCGATGGTCAGCAAAATTGGCGTGGAATACTTTTTTCAATAGCTCAACACATAACGCTTCGATTTCATCGATATATTTCGTGCCAGCGAACCATCTCTGCGTGCTGCCGATATGTCCCTCCGCAGCGCGAGTACCAACCTCAGAAGCGAGCAGTTGACGTACGATAGGCGTGGTAGGTGCTTCTGGTGCGAGCAAATTCAAGCATTCCTCGCCTCGCCAAATCGCATTGCGGTTTACCGCATTCACAATCTCTTGCTGAATCAGACGGTGTGACGGGCTCTCTTCAATAATGGATCGCGCCCATTGCAAAACACGCGAATCATGTACTTCCCCCTTCAGTTCAACCGTACTCATGCTATTACCCCCTATTCATCATTGGAATGGTCCGTAAGCAATCTGCCAAGGTTGATCCAGTTTTCTTCCATCAAAGAAGAGGCAAGCTGACTGTTGTTGTCTCGAATCGCTTCGATGATTCTGCGGTGCTGTTCTACTGATTCCACCCCTTCTAAGGAACCGAACCGAGCAAATTCCAAACGCCGAATTTTCGGTACAACTCGCTCAAGTGCCAGGTAGATTTCACGATTCCCCGCAGCCTCGAGAATCACGTCGTGAAAGCCATCATCTGCTTCAATCGCTTTGATCACATCTTGCTGTTCGAGTGCGATCTGCAGCTTTTCACTCCACTGCTCCAAACTACGGATAATTTCTGACTCAAATGGCATCGCCAATCGTGCTGCCAACCCGTGCAAGGCCGCAACGACAGGAAAAGCGTGCTTCGCCTCCTTTTCAAGTAAGGGTGTCACCCGTGTTAGAGAGCCGGGAACGGATTCAATAAGGCCTTCGTCCTCCAACCGCTTGAGCGCTTCTCTCACAGGTGTTCGACTCACGCCAAATAAAGCTGCCAATTCGTTGTCGTTGACTCGTTGTCCTGGCTTTAGCTCTAGCATGATGATCGCTTTCTTCAAGCCTTGGTATACCTGTTCGCGTAATGAGGGGCGTTCGATTTGTTTGAGTAGGTTTGTATCCATAAAACCAATATATTGGTTTTATGGATTTCTGTCAATTTTAAATATTTAGATATATCTAGATGGTTTAGTCTTCTTCCGCGTGCATGATTTTGAAAAGCGAATGATTTTCCCCCCTCGAACTATTAGCAGTTATACCAAACGTACAGAAAAAGAGGTTACCCCACCAGTATCATTTACGAATGGGATAGCCTCTTCATTTTTGAACGAACGTAACTCTATGATTCTGCCGGAGGGCTACAATACTCCCGAATCATCTGCTCCTTCATCTCTTCAACCGGAAAGCCTTCTGGATAAGTCCTAATCATCAGCATTGCGCCTTGGAGCGCCGAAGAAAAATAGAGCGATCTCAATCTGGGCTGCTTTACGCCTAACTGTTTGAAGATCCGGCACTGCACTTCAAACTGCCTGCGTGACTCCTCATTTAATTGCTCTCTGTAAGAAGCAAGTACCCGATCATCTTCGGGCTGCGTTTGCAAATTCAAGTAAAAACGATAGACATCTGGTCGCTGGTAGACGTTATCAAGCGCACCGTCGACAATATGGCGCAGCTGTTCGTGCGGCGTTGCAAGCTTCGTAGCAGCCTCCATCACTTCTTTTACTTCCTCGATCCGTATCTGGACCATCGCGGCGAGAAGCTCTTCTTTGCCTTTGTAATAATTGTAAAGCAGTCCCTTCGATATCTGGGCCTGTTTGGCTACATCGTCGATTGAGGTCGCGTGGTAGCCTTTTTTTATGAAAAGCGTCATCGCGGCTGCATGGATTTTGTCTTTTGCAGCTTGGCGAATGCGTTCATTTTCAGCTGGGGTACGGGGCACGGTTCAGTCAATCCTCCAAAAATTCAGTGATAGCGCGAGCGATTTCTTCAGGATGCGTCAACGTTGGTTTATGATCGGCACCCGTTATCTCAATAAACCTTCTCTCTGGTAATACTTCTTTAAAATATTCAGCAATCCGTTTCGCATCTAGGGCATCTTCCTTGCCGATTATCAAGCATGTTTGATTGGCTAATTCTTCGAGCCGCTCAATGGCAGGCGGCTGTGGCCAGACGGACTCCCATGTCGCCCACTCGAATATTTTTGCTAAATTATGCTTCGCCATCTCTACCAGAAGGTCCTTCTGTGGACTTGCCATCACGTGGCGGTACGGGCAGGCGGATAAGGAAAGCTCTACCATACGGTCAACATCCGGTGCTACTTGGATTTTCTCCATCCATTCCGTGAATGGCTGACTCGGTATATACCCTGTCAAATCAGGAGCAATCAGCACGAGCTTACTCACTCGCTGCGGATAAGTCAGCGTAAAATCCGTTGCAATTCGTCCGCCTATTGAGTGCCCTACGAGCGTGGCTTCGTCCAGCTGGAAATGGTCCATGACGGAAAGCAAATCAGCGACGTAGTTGGCTGTCTCTGTTGGAGACGGCGATTTTCCGCATCCGCGTCCGTCGAAAGCGATGACCTGATAATGCTTCGCCAGAATCGGCGCGACATACATCCAATCTCGCAAATCAGCACCGCCACTGTGCAATAGAATGAGTGGTTTTCCTTCCCCTGAAACCTCATAGTACAAATCCATCGGTGATCCCTCCGTGAATTGTAGATTTGGTATATGATCCCAGTTTATTATTGAATGAACGTTTAGTCAATAAAAAACACATTCCCATACAAAACAAAAAGCCCTAATCAACATGATCAGGACTTACCTCTACACGTCAGACACAGGACAATCACGCCTCCGACTGAATGCGCTTCGCCTCAGCATACAGCACTTGAATGAACTTTTTCATATTGATCCGAATATCTGAACCAGGCGATGCAGCATTGCTCTTTAACTCCGCCATCTTCTTCCACACATACGTAAAATCAAAAAACTGTGAAGCGTAATTTTCGAACTTCCAATTCGAGAGGTCCGCAAGCCCAAGTGACGCCAAATGATTCAGCGACTGATAGATCGCTCGACGGACTCTCTGCTCAGAAGCTTTGACAACCTTGGCGACTTGTGGATCGTCCACAGCTACTCCGATCCTGTCCTGTGCTACTGCCACAAAGATCTCTTTCAGAGCTGGGAATCCATTTTTAAACGTATGCGTCTGTTCGTATCCATGCAAGAAGTCCAAAATATCTAACAAGTCATTGCTTCCATTGTCTCCCGCGATACCCAACTCCGTTAACAGAAACTGCCCCGCCTCGCGAAGTGGTTTGCCCTGTGACGGACGAAGTTGTCCGGAAGGCTGCTGGTCCACCTGCATGACTGCATTCAGCGATTTGTGAATGTCCCGTATCGAACGCTCTAGGCGAATTTTCTCGATCACTTTTTGGAGGATCGTTACGACTTCGATCTTGTTTACAGGCTTGATAATGTAGTATTCGCTTCCAAGGGCGTACGCTTGGGCAATCAAGTCTTTCGTTTCTGCCTGAGAAATCATGACGATCTTTCCTGTGAATGTCGGCTTCACTTGGCGAATCGTCTCAATCCCATCCCGGTTGGGCATGAACAAATCGATCAGCAAAATATCTACGTTGCGTGCGGTTAACGTATGTCCGTCTACCATCGAGCCGTCAGCTGCTTCCCCCACGACTTCGCCCAGATTCTCGTCTTCTATGATTTCCGTCAACATGAGACGTACAGCATCATCGTCATCAACTAAATAAAACAGCATCTTCTCACTCTTTCTTCGTTATCGGATCAATTGGTAATCGCATGAGAAATGTTGTCCCCTTCCCATCTACTCCATCCTGTAGGGAGATTTCCCCTTGCCATTGTTCCACCAATTGTTGTACATAAGACAGTCCGATCCCTGTAGAGGGGTTGCCGGTTTGATCGTATTTCGTAGTAAAGCCAGGCTTGAACAGCAAAGCCTTTCGCCGTGGAGGTACTCCCGGTCCGTCATCGTTGATTCTGATTTCCACAAGATCGCCTATCCGATCGATTTCAATGGAAATGGCTCCTGTTTGCTGGATGGCTTCCACGGCATTTGCCACCAGATTATTGATCAGAGAAAGCATCATGAAAACGTGGTAGAGCGGATGTGTGCCCGAAATGGAAGCTGTGATTTGTATGTCCTTCTCCAACAAGGTTGCATACTTCATATTGCTTCGATTGATAATGTCCACGAGCTGATGGATGTCCATGTAATCGGAAATGCTTTCGTCGGATATCAGCTTGTGAAGCCCTGCAAAAATGCGTTGGTTGTCCTTTTTAATCTCGTGAACCTCGCCTGCGACAATCAACGCTCGCTTGGCAAAGCTCTCTACATTCGCTGATACTACCTGTTCCTTATGAAGCTCATGCAAGCCCTGGTATAGCTCGAAAGACTTCATACTAATACTCTCGGCATTTTGTAGTGTTTTTTTCAGATGAATCGATTCCTCATACAGGTTTGAAATCAGCATCAGCATATGCTCGTTCTGTTTTCTTGTCTGTTGCTCCCGCGACTGTGCTTCGTATAGCTTCATCATATTGAGAAAACTAATCACGATAAAGCTGTGGGATAGGGCGATGACGAGCATCTCTTGCACCGCTCCCCAAGTGAGGACAGTATCCAGCAGCACATATTGGGATAGAACCTCTACTAGGTCAGCCAATACCTCGATAACCATTCCCATCAATCCAACCAAAATCGTCCTGTTGTGAAAACGGCGCATTCCGGTTAGATAAAACAGAACAGAATAAGCGAAATAAAAGAAAAAGCTAGAATAATGCGCTTGGAGAGAAGCCTCCCATGCTGTATGATTCCCGGCGATAAGGTCAATCACAATCCGGAAGCATACGACCGTAATCCCCGTCAAAAAGCCAGCGAGAACAGATGGAATTCTTTGAAACAGTAATAAAAAGAAGAAAAAGGTAGGAGCTCCAAAGCTAATGCGAAATGTCTCATTGACGGGATAAAATTTCAACTCTCCTGCCAACGGGACCGTAATCAGCATGAGCGCCAATATATACCAATCTCGTTTTACTTGTGTTTGTACACGCACGCCTTTCACATCCCATGTTGTTTCTTGATGCCCCTATCTATTTTTACCGAGGATAGGCATGTAGGACAAGTCTCAAAAAAAAATGTAACACTCACATGAATCAATCTGTGAGTTTTTGTTTTATTTTGTAGGGTGGTTGTAAAGTGTTCATTATATGTATTTCGCGATGCATGGAAGCGCTTTCTCTTCCTCTTCGCGTAAGAGCAGTGTATTCGATTTTTGGGGGGAAAGGCGTTGATTCAACAGGTTTTACTCGTGGATGAATTACAGCAATGGGTGGAACAATATCGTTCCAAGGCATCTGAAGGAAAATGTGCCAGTTATATCCCTGCTTTGGACAGAACGGATCCGAATCAGTTAGGTATTTGTATCATCGAGCCTACAGGAAAAATGCACACGGCGGGTGACTGGGAAGTTCCTTTCACGATGCAAAGTATTTCCAAAGTAATCAGTTTTATTGCTGCTTGCTGCTACCATGGCATCCCTTACGTGTTGGATCGGGTAGATGTAGAACCGACTGGAGATGCATTCAACTCCATTATCCGTCTGGAAATGAACAAACCAGGTAAGCCTTTTAATCCGATGATCAATGCGGGAGCGATTACGACATCTTCACTCCTCCCTGGTCAAACACCGGATCATAAACTGCGCTACTTGTATGCATTTTTCAGTAAAATTACAGGTGTTACACCCACGGTGAACGAGGAAGTGTTTCTTTCCGAATGGGAAAACTCTCACAGAAACCGGGCACTCGCCCACTATTTAAAGGATACCGGCTATTTAGCGTGCGAAGTGGAGGACGCTTTGGAGGTCTATCTCACCCAATGCTCGATTGAAGTAACCACCGAGCAAATTGCCTTGATCGGTCTCCTTTTGGCACTCGATGGCTACCATCCGATGCGCAACGAACAAGTTCTCCCGAAAGATGTCGTCCGTTTAGCCAAAGCACTGATGCTCACCTGTGGCATGTACGATGCATCGGGCAAATTCGCCGCGAATGTTGGCTTGCCAGCAAAAAGTGGTGTCTCAGGCGGTATCATGACACTGGTTCCTCCTAACCGCAAACCACATTCACCGTTTCAAGATGGTTGTGGAATCGGTATTTTTGGACCTTCTATTGACGGTTGTGGAAACAGTGTAGCGGGCGTTTCTTTGTTAAAACATATGGCTCAGGAATGGGATGTAACGATTTTTTAGAGAATACTAAGGAAAAATTCATAAGAAAATTCGAGGTGACACGATGCAACAATTCCTACTCGATGTAACAACTTCCGTAAACGATTTTTTGTGGTCCTATATTATCATTGTCATGCTAATCGCGTTAGGCTTGTTCTTTACCTTCCGGGGTAAATTTTTGCAAGTACGTATGTTGCCGGAAATGATCCGTTCCATTAAAGAAGGGAGAGCGAAAGACGATGGCGGCATCTCCCCTTTCCAAGCTTTCGCTATTAGTATGGCCGCGCGTGTCGGTACAGGGAACATTACGGGAATTGCTATTGCGATCGCATTAGGTGGTCCTGGCGCCGTATTCTGGATGTGGGTCATTGCGATTATCGGTTCGGCATCCAGTTTTGTTGAGAGTACGCTCGCTCAGATTTATAAAATCAAGGATAAGAACGGTTTTCGTGGCGGTCCGGCTTATTACATGGAAAAAGGGCTGAACAAACGTTGGATGGGCGCGCTGTTTGCTGTCCTCATCACGCTTTCGTTTGGTCTCGTATTTAACGCCGTGCAATCCAACACCATCACGATTGCCTTTGAAAATTCGTTCGGTACCGACCGATTGACAATCGGAATTATCATGACTATCGCATTTGCATTGATTATTTTCGGTGGTGTGAAACGCATCGCAAAAATGTCTGAGTACATCGTGATTGTCTTGGCTGTGTTGTACATAGGTATGGCCCTGTTTATTGTGATGATGAACATCACTGAGATGCCTGCAATGATCGCGTTGATTGTGAAAAACGCGTTTGGATTCGAGCAATTCGCTGGTGGAACCCTGGGTGCAGCCCTGATGCACGGCATCAAGCGTGGTTTGTTCTCTAACGAAGCTGGTATGGGTAGTGCACCGAATGCTGCGGCAACGGCAACAACGAGCCATCCAGTGAAGCAAGGTCTGATTCAAGCATTCGGTGTTCTATTCGATACCCTCGTGATTTGTACAAGCACAGCTTTCATCATTTTGCTGTCCGGTGCGTACACGCAACAAGGATTGAGTGGCATTGAGCTGTCCCAAGCAGCACTGAGCATTCATATCGGTTCTTGGGCTTCTGGCTTCCTTGCCATTATGGTTTTCCTGTTCGCCTTCAGTACTTTGATCGGGAACTACTATTACGGCGAGACCAACATCGAGTTTTTAAAGACAAGCAAAGCATGGCTCATGCTGTATCGTTTAAGTGTACTTGCCATGGTGTTGTTCGGATCAGTGGCAAAGGTACAGCTCGTATGGGATTTGGCCGATTTGTTCATGGGCTTCATGGTCATTGTCAACCTGATTGCGATCGCCATGTTATCAAAAGTCGCGTATGCTGCGCTACATGATTATTTGGAACAGAAAAAAGCAGGAAAAGATCCTGTGTTCTACAAGGACAGTATTGAAGGCGTCGATAATATCGAAGCATGGGATGCTGCTCCATCGTCCAAGAAATAGCTCTGCAAATCAAAACGAGAAGCTTGCTCAGTCAGCAGCTTCTCGTTTTTCATTTACAACCGTGGATCGATCTCTTTTTCCTTCGCCACTTCAAAGAGCATCGTTGCGACTGCTGTTTGATACTCCGTATTTTCTGGAGAAATGTCGTCGAATTTGAAACCAAGCATCCGCTCACCCAGCCTGTGTTCCTGCATCGAAGTCTTGAGCTTTTTCGTAATATTTTTCTGATTGAAAAGCTTGCGATACTTGTGTGGGAAACGGTAATCGTAGCCATAAATAATTGCCAAGTACTCCGGATTGCGAATCTTCATGGCAGGCACGACCTTCTGATCGATCAACTCTGGCTTGATCACGATGCCTTCCATTTTGTTTTCCAGTGTAATCGTGGAAAAGTAACGTGCCGCTTGATCATACGCATTCGGCTCAGACAAATCGATGGCGAGAATATGATCGTCATTTACGAAGCGATACATATCGGATGTTTTCCAATTCGGCAATTGCTCGTCTCCATTCAAATAGACGGCCTTTAGAATGGAAAAAGGCTTGTAGTCAAGCTCCCCTTCTCCTGCATAGAGCTCCATCTGTTTTTGGTAAATGTGATAGGCCTCCAAATGCTTGTCGACAGGAACGTAACTCTCTTTGATTTCTCGCACATACTTGTAGTTTTGATACAAGAGTGAACCGAATTTTTCCGTGAGCGCACTCTTGGATAGGTGGAACTGGTCTTTTTCGAATCCGCTCTCGTCATAGTTGTGAACGAGTTGGTGAAGCGCCTCTTCAAAACCGCTTTCCTGCAAAAATGCAAATTCACTGCGCAGCGCGGATTCGATTGGTTTGAACTGCTTTTCAATCAAGCCCTTCCCTATTGCACTCCACGGCAACAATTCGCCGTCCAAGATGAGCATCGCCATTTCATTCTGCTCCATGTATTCGCCGAACCTTACATGTAACTTGTCATAAATCGGTGTCAAATCAACCTGATTGATGGCATAGCCATTTCTGCTGATCGCAAAGCATTTGTCGCGTTCATGATGGAGATAGAGATTGCATCTCGAACCCATGTATTTCGGCTGCAACACGACTTGATGAATACCTCGATTTGCGAAATAGTCCAGCCCCGCCTTCAACGACTCCAACTCCTGAGTCGCCTCATCCTTATCCGCCGGAGGCATCGTTCCGGAAATAAAATTGACCTTATTTTGCGAGCAGTAACGGAGTCGATGAAGTTCTTCCTCTTCCAAATCTCCCATGGATACTTGTTTTTCTGCATGGAACAAGATCGGTAGTTCCTCTGTCATCACCCGATGCTCAGACTGAAACGACTTGAAAAACGGCTTGTGTGCGATCACGATGGAGGTCAAAGCATTTCCGTGCACACATCCGGTATCGAGATGGAGCTTGTTCTTCAGGCGAAACGTTTTTTGTGCCGCGATATGTCCAAAAATATGGTACGGATGGTTACTGACTGCTTCATCCGTCAAAAATGCGAGTTGCTCTTCCAAAGAAGCTGTTCGGTCTATCCGAAAATTGCGTTGGCGCCGCATCGAATTCGTATCAAGCTTTCCAATGTACTTCTTTTTGCAGGGAGCGTGTGTTACATAATAGGACGGGCCAGTCAGTGCGTTAGATCGGTAAAACGGCTGAGCCAGCGTATACAGGTGATTGAACATCGCTGTTAAATCAGCGTCTTTTTCCAAGACGTGTGTGGAATCAAAATAAGTATCCAGTAACTGTGGGTCTACCCCTTTTAGTTCCTTGCGCAAGTACTTGTAGACAAAATTTTCGTGATTCCCGAGAACAAACAAGAAATGCTTTTGATTTTCGTATAGAAACTCGATGATCTCCTTGGTTTGCGCTCCTTTGTCGATCCAGTCCCCTGCGACAATGATTTTGGTATGCTGCACCTTGTCCGTCGAGATGAGACGATTGTCTTCGAGCTTGAATCCGTAGTTTTGCAGGAGACCTTTCAATTCATGGACGCATTCGTGAATGTCTCCGATGATGATGTATGTTTGGTCTTTGGGAAGGATCGTAGCCAGATATGCATCCTTATTTTCGATCAAGACCTCATAACGAGGATTAGCCACCCCATCAGCTAGTACATAAAAATCTTTGTGCCGTATCCGGTGAATGTCGTGGTACCCTTCCTTGGATAATGCTCGGAGCACTTCTTGCTTCAACCGGAGAATATGGTTGGTAATCAGTTTTTTTGACCGCTCGGATGCGTAGTAATCATCCCGATTGCGATAATCAAAGAGGATCACTTCCAAGCGGTAATTGTTCTCTGCTGCAATTTCGCGGACTTTCGAGCGGAAGTCTTCTGCTAGCCCTGTTGTATCTACAACCACGAATTCGGCGTTGATCGGAAACGAAGTCACCAAGCGCAGCTTTTCAAACAGGAGCTGAAATGCCTGCTCACTAGCCTCCAGCATCACCTGATCATACTTGTCGTAATCATAGCCCAACAGTTCCTGGCGAATGCTATCCGAGGAAATATATTGGACAATTGCTTTTACGTTTTTTTGTTCATCTGCAAAAGAAAGCCTCGGCATGAGTACTTCCTTGGCAAAAGTCGTTTTCCCACATTCGGTGGGACCGACGAGCATAAAAATCGTGTGAACCTGCGTCTGTATCAGCATCGTCGTTACGCCCCCTTTCTCTGGGCAATGACGCCTTGTGTGGTGTGTATGTCATTCACGCCGTCACCTATGGATACAAATTGCCCCTGCACCCCGGCTTCTTCCATAATCTCGGTCATCCATGCCTGGAACTCTTCTTGTCCCATTTCCCATTTATGATCGTCGTGGCGATAGCCTTCCAGCTCATAGAACTGATTAAAATCCGCGTTCGGTGTCGTAATGATAAAATGGTCAAAATCCAATCGACTACAGATTTGCTTAATGAAAGCTCTCGCTTCTTCTTTGCTCATATGCTCAATGACTTCAGTTAAAATGACATCTACCTGCTCACCGTTATAATCCTGTAAAAACTGATCAAGCGAGCGGAACAAAATCAGATTCGAGATTTCTTTTTCCCCTGCCCTGCGTCTGACTAATTCCAGTGATTGTTCATCGATATCGATCGCATAGTAATACTGCGGCAGCTTGGTAGCGAACGGGATCGCATAAAAGCCTTCTCCGCATCCGATATCCACAATGGATTTCGTAAAAGGAAGCTTACTCGCGATGTAGTTCCTTCTCTGCAAACCGGTGCTGCCATACTCCAATTGAATGGGGTAGCGGCTTGTCTTCTCGATCTCAGCCTTGTACTTGCGATAGCGCTCTCTGGTTGTCAGGAAGTTGCGAGCGAACAGGCTTCGTATGTAAAAAGGTGCGTCGATAACATGGAAGCTTTTGATGTATTTATCCAGGATGTTATCGGATATATCGATGTACTCTTTTCCAAACATACTCAAGAATAGACAGAACACGCTCACGACGTGGAGAAGCTGATGCAGACTCGTTTTCGTTGTGATGGTCAAAGCGTAGCTTTTATCGGCGTGGTGCTTGAGTTCAAAGGTGAAATCCTTGAGGTGCTTCTCAAAAAATGTCAGATACAGCAGTCGTTCGATGTGAATCATATTAATGAAAAAAACATGCTCGTACCCTTCAACATCCCGTTCGTCGTGTTGCTTCATCGGAGCGGAAAAAAATTCATTGATCGCATTTAACGGAAACAAGGGTGTATTGTACCGGGAGACATTCAAATATTCAAAATGCTCCTGTTCGGATTGTTTGTAGGAAACCTCATTTTCTGCATCTTTAAAGTAAACGTTATATGTATCCGTATTAGAAAACCACCCGTATGCGATGCCTTTTCGAATGGATCGTAAACTCAGTCCGGAATTCGGATTTTTTTTGATCATGTACGAAAAGTCCGGGTTCTCTGATTGTAGCTGAACAATGGCCATACATTGTCTCACCTCTGAAAAAGAAGAATCAATATCTACTGACAATATTCGCTTTTCCATCCCATACTGAACAGGGTAAAAGTATTACGACTTTCCAATTAACAGAAGCATTTGATTCAACATGTTGTTCTTGGTATAGTGAAATCCGCGATAACTAACCAGCGGGAGGTGCGTCAGATGCCTTATTACAAGCCGATTGAGATCGCTCGCGAGCTACATATTAGCACGAGTGCTTTGCGCCATTATGAATCATGGGGAGTCGTTCCTGCTCCTGATCGTGCAGACAATGGTTATCGACTATATACAGAAATCCATCTTGCCTATTTTCGTTGCCTGCGCGCCATGTTTCCCGGCTTTGGAGTCGCTGTCACCTGTGAAGTCCTTCGATCGCTTCAAAAAGCGGATATGGATGCTGCATTTTGGCTCGTGAATAAAGAACAGGCCAACCTCCAACAAGAAAAGGTCGCAGCCGACCAAACACTCGAACTTTTGGAAAATCTCGATCTCTCCTTGCCTCCAAACAAAAAGTGGCGAAACCGCATGACGATTGGTGAAGTCGCTGCTTACACAGGAGTCACAACGTCTGCGATCCGCCATTGGGAAAAAGAAGGCTTGCTTGTACTGCCACGCGATCCTGAGAATGGCTACCGCCAATTCACTCCCATGGATATACGGAAGATTTTGCTTATCCGCACATTGCGCAATACGGTGTATTTTTTAACGAATATGAAAGAAATTGTACAAGCAGTAGAAAATCAAAGTATTGAGCAAGCAAAAAAAGTGACGGCAGATGCGATCAGGAGCATTCACGATCGCAATCGCCATCAGATGTACGGTGTTAGACGGTTGGTTGAATTGTGTGAGGTATTGAAGCTCTTGTGATTATCTCCCTGTAAAACGCGGTGGAGTCTTGTCTAAGAAAGCTTTGGTTCCTTCCCGGAAGTCTTCAGTGGATGCCACGAGTCCGAAGTAGTCTGCGCCTAGAAGTGCGGACTCCTCTACTGTCAGGTTACTCCCTCGATGAATCGCATCCCACGTTAGTTTCACTGCCAGCGGAGACTGAGACAAAATTTCTTGGAGAACCTCCTCTGTTTCTGCCAGTAGCCGCTCACGCGAAACGACCCGATTTACCAGTCCCATTCGGTATGCTTCATCCGCATCTATCGCTGATCCTGTAAGGAGCAACTCCGCTGCACGGCCTTTTCCTATTAACCTAGGGAGTCTGGTTGTTCCACCAAAGCCCGCCACTGCTCCAATTCGTACTTCGGGATGTCCCATTTTGGCATGATGAACCGCAATACGCAGCGTGCACGATTCTGCGATCTCAAGGCCCCCGCCTAACGCATAGCCGTTCATTGCAGCAACGACTACTTTTCCCAACGATTCGATTTGACTGGTCACTGAAACGGCCAACTGAGCAAAATCCCTTACTTCCAGCGGTGTCGCCTGATGCAGATACGAGATGTCGGCGCCGGCCGAAAAAGCTTTTTCTCCCGCCCCTGTAAGGATGACCGCTTTCACACTGGGATCAGTTTTGATCCTGTCTAAGATGGTCGAAAGCTGATTAAGGATATCTCGGTTCAATGCATTCAATGCCTCTGGCCTGTTTAGCGTAAGGGTCACGATTCCTTTCTCATTCTTGTACAAAACAACCTCTTCAACGCTCATCTTTCCATCCTCCCATCGTTTTAGAAGCTACTGAATAAAAAAGCACTTTTCGACCAGGCAAACTTTTGGGCGATACCTGCATACTTTGCTATACGATTGAAAATTCCTTCTTCTTCCATATGCAAAACAAAAAAGGATGACCCCGGAGCTCCAACCACCGAAGCACCTTTACGGTCATCCCATTTCTTATTTCTTTTCTACGGCATGTCCGCCAAATTCATTGCGCAAGGCTGCGACCACTTTTCCGTGGAAAGTATCCTCGTCCAACGAACGGTAACGCATCAGCAAGGACATCGCAATCACAGGTGTAGCTGCCTGTAGATCCAGCGCGGTTTCCAGCGTCCATTTTCCTTCCCCGGAAGAATGCATGACCCCACGGATTTCATCGAGCTTGGCGTCTTTTCGAAAAGCTCGCTCTGTTAAATCCATCAGCCAGCCTCGAATGACGGAACCATTTGCCCACACGCGTGCGACCTCAGCAAAATCGTAGTTATACTGACTTTTCGCAAGTACCTCAAAGCCTTCCCCGATCGCCTGCATCATGCCGTACTCGATTCCGTTATGAATCATTTTTAAGAAGTGGCCGCTGCCCGCTTCCCCTGCGTATAAATATCCGTTTTCGACGTTAATGTCCCGAATCATCGGCTCAATATGAGTGAATGCTTCCCGATCTCCACCAATCATCATACATGCTCCGTGGCGCGCTCCCTCCATGCCTCCGCTCGTACCTGCATCCATGAAGTGAATGCCCTTTTCCTTTAAGCGAGCATAGCGATCTAACGATTGCTTGTAATGAGAGTTTCCACCGTCAATGACGATATCTCCGGCAGCTAGCAAGGTAGAGAGTTGATCAACCAATTGATCCACAATCTCGCCTGCAGGTACCATCAGCCATATTACGCGAGGTGTCGGCAGCTTCGCCACAGCGTCTTCCACCGAAAATGCTGGAATCGCACCTTCATGACTCAACTCTTCTGCACGCGTAGAATCTACATCATAGGCTACGACCTCATGCTGATGCGAGAGCAAATTAAGCGTGAGATTGTACCCCATTTTTCCTAATCCGAGGATCGCCAGTTTCATATCGTGTACGTCACTCCTTTTTGGATCATATCCATTACCACGTATTATAAGACAAAAATTTTCATCTTTCATCAAAAATGAAGAAAATTTTTTCGAACCTATGAAAAGGAGTCTTGTTTTCCTTATACTATCAGTACAGATTCACAATGGAACGTTAGGAGGTACCTATTGATGAACGCTTCCACCCCGCATGCTCCTCGGGTGCTCACGCAATTACGCGCCATCTATACGCAATTAAGCGGGAAAGAACAACAGATCGCCGACTATATTTTGGAGCATGCCAGTGAAATTATTCACTTCTCTATCACGGAGCTAGCCGACCAATGCCAGTGTGCAGATGCTACCGTATTTCGTCTGTGTCGCAGACTTGGCTTTCGCGGCTACCAAGCATTCAAAATCGCCTTGGCGAGTGAAGTCACGAATCCGAAGCAAACGATTCACCAAGAAATCAATCTCGACGACGATGACGTCAGTGCGATTGCTGAAAAAATTTTCACAGCGAATATCGAGACGATTCGGGACACACAGCAGATTATCAATAAAGATGAGTTAATGAAAATCGTCTCCTGTTTGGAAAACGCAAGCCGGATCGAGTTTTATGGCTCCGGAGGCTCAGCCGTCATCGCGCAGGATGCGTACCACAAATTTATGCGGACAGGCATCCCTTGTCTCTATCATTCTGATGCACACTATCAAGTGATGTCCGCCTCTCTCCTTAGCAAAGGTGCTGTCGTCGTAGGCATCTCCCACTCTGGCTCCAATAAAGATATTTTGGCAGCCCTACAGGTTGCCAAGGAAGCCGGAGCAAAAACAATCGGCATCACCAGCTATGGGAAATCTCCTCTCGTGCGTCTGGCAGACATGTGCTTATACACGACTTCACGCGAAACGGTATTTCGTACAGAAGCCCTGTCCTCCAGGCTTGCTCAGCTCAGCTTAATTGATCTGCTCTATGTAGCCGTATCCTTACGGCGGCAGGATGATACGATCGCCAATATCCAGCACATCCGCGAAGCCATCTCACTCAAACGCCTGTAAATCAGGCGTTTTTTCTTTTGCTTGCCTCCTCTTGCAACTTGCAGGAGAAAAATGCAAATCATACAAGCAACGTGTGAAGTGTTCAATTATGAAATAATTTTTTTCTTAATGCTTAACAAATGAAAAAAATTTCTATATAATCGCGTTATCTCCATGACAACACGTTGAAAGCGTATTCAATTAGGGGTGACTTCTATGACGCAAACCTACTTTATCGGGCTTGATATCGGGACAACCAGTACCAAAGCAATTGTTTTCACTCCTTCCGGCGCCATCCGTGGTACGGGAAATATCGATTATCAGCTACTCGTTCCCCAGCCGTCTTGGGCTGAGCAAGAGCCGGAGACGATTTTTGCTGCTGTCATCCAAGCATTGAAGCAAGCACTGGAGCATGCAGGCATTGCCAAAAGCGAGATCGGTGGTATTGGCTTCTCTACTGCCATGCACAGTCTGATCGCTGTCGACCCGAGTGGCAATCCTCTGACGAACAGCATTATCTGGGCTGACAATCGGAGCGTGGCACAAGCAGATCGACTAAAAGCGGACGGTGTCGGTCATCAGATTTACTTAGCGACGGGCACGCCCATCCATCCCATGTCTCCACTGCCCAAAATCATGTGGCTACGGGAGAACTTGCCAGATACGTTTCGGCGGGCAGCCAAGTTTATTTCGATCAAGGAGTATGTCATTTATCGACTTTTTGGTGAGTATATCGTCGATTACTCCATTGCTTCCGCTACGGGGCTGTTCAATCTGAGAAAGCTCGACTGGGATGAGGAGGCGCTGCAAGTCGCAGGCATTTCCAAGCAACATCTCAGTGAGCCTGTACCAACTACTCATATCCTGCGAGGAATGAAGATTCGTTATGCGGAAGAGATCGGGATCGATCCAGATACGCCTTTCGTTGTCGGTGCCAGTGATGGAGTTTTGGCCAACCTCGGCATCGGTGCCATTGATCACGGACAAGTAGCCATCACCATTGGCACGAGTGGCGCTGTAAGAACCGTAGTTCCAGAGCCGATCACCGATCCAAAAGGACGGACTTTCTGCTACGTGCTGACGGAAAACCATTGGGTGATTGGCGGACCCTCGAACAACGGTGGGATCATGCTTCGCTGGTTCCGTGACGAATTCAGTTGGCCCGAAGTGGAAAAAGCCAAACAGCTCGGCGTTGATCCCTATGAAGTCATGATTCAAGCTGCTGAGCATGTTCGAGCTGGTGCAGACGGGTTGCTCTTTCTCCCCTTCCTATCCGGCGAACGAGCTCCGTACTGGAACGCCCAAGCAAGAGGCTCCTTCTTCGGTATCGGCCTCCATCACAAGCGCGAGCATTTTATCCGAGCTGTTCTCGAAGGAATCTTGTTTAGCGTCTACAGCATCGGTATCGCCCTGCGCGACCTGGCAGGTGGAGCCAAGGAAATCCGTGCATCGGGTGGATTCGCACGTTCGCGGGAATGGCGCCAGATTATGTCCGATATGTTCGGCTATGAAGTGCTGATTCCGGAGAGTCATGAAAGCTCGAGCTTTGGTGCCGCTCTCTTGGCAATGCATGCATTGGGGGCAATGGATCATTTGCAAGATGTGAAAAAGATGATTCATATTTCGCATCGCCATGAGCCTGATTTGGAACGATCCAGTGTCTATTTGGAGCTTTTCTATATATACGAGCGTGTTTATTACAACCTGCTGGAAGAGTACAAGCTGATAGCCGAATTCCAAAAGCGGTTGAACAACTAGAGACAACAACTAGGGAGGGTTCGTCATGCCACTCGTCATTACACTGCTGTCCATCATCTTTCTGCTCGTTCTCATTACTCGCTTCAAACTGAACCCATTTATTGCGTTGTTATTGGCCGCTGGATTTGTGGGAATCGCATCTGGCATGCCGCTTGTAAAAGTTGTGGATTCGATCAAGGATGGAATGGGTGGCACTCTCGGCTTTATCGCGATCGTGCTTGCCTTGGGAACTATGCTTGGCAAAATGATGGCAGAATCTGGCGGTGCCGAACGCATTGCCCGTACTCTCATCAATCGCTTCGGTGAGAAAAACGTACACTGGGCCATGATGTTCGTCGCGTTTATCGTAGGGATTCCGGTATTTTTCCAGGTTGGTTTTGTTCTCTTGATTCCACTCGTGTTTACGATTGCGAGACAAACAGGTGTCTCGCTTGTCAAAATCGGAATTCCGCTCGTAGCTGGCCTGTCTATCGTTCACGGAATCGTGCCGCCGCACCCTGCTGCTATGGCCGCTGTCGATCTGTTCCAGGCGGACGTCGGTAAAACGATTTTGCTCTCGATCATTGTCGCGCTACCTTCCGCGATCATTGCAGGACCGCTCTACGGCAGTTGGATTAGCAAACGAGTCAAGACCAGCATCTCTCCAGAGCTCGCTTCCCAGTTGGCTGAGCCAAAATCCGAGCGTGATTTGCCTAGCTTTGGGATCACCGTCTTCACCGTCCTGCTCCCTGTGCTGTTGATGTTGTCTGCTACGGTTGCAGATGTGACTCTACCAAAAGAAAATACCATTCGCCAATGGGCTGATTTTATCGGAAGCCCGATTACGTCTCTGTTGATTGCCGTGATTGTTTCCTTCTGGACGCTCGGGTTCAATCGTGGTTTTACTAAAGACGATATTCTCAAATTCACAAATGATTGCTTGGCCCCAACCGCGACAATCTTGCTCGTCATCGGTGCAGGTGGCGCATTTAACAAAGTACTGCTGAACAGCGGTGTGGGTGACTATATTGCTGAGCTCGCTACTGCGTCTGCGATCTCCCCTATTTTCCTAGGCTGGCTGATCGCTGCCTTGATCCGTGTGGCAACTGGTTCTGCAACCGTCTCCATGATGACGGCAGCAGGTATCGTAGGTCCGATCGCGCTGCAAGTCCCTGGAACAAGCCCAGAGCTTTTGGTACTGGCAACAGGTTCTGGCTCCCTCATCCTGTCTCACGTAAATGATTCCGGATTTTGGCTGATCAAAGAATACTTCAATATGTCTGTGCAAGATACATTGAAAACATGGACAGTAATGGAGACCATTCTTTCTGTTGTGGCAATCATTTTGATCATGGGACTGTCCTATATCGTATAACATGAAATGAAAAACAGGTCTTTCCATCCACTTCGCTGGAGGTAAGACCTGTTTTTTGTCTGGCTGGGTAACTCGCTACTTCATTCGTTTGGCAATCGGATGATCTTCATTCAGCTCTAGCAAATCCCACAGGTTGCCATATAAATCCTGAAAGACCGCCACCATTCCATACGGCTGTTCTTTTGGCTCTCTCACAAATTGGATTCCTCTTGCGACCATCTCATGATAATCTCTCCAAAAATCATCTGTGTTTAAAAAGAGAAAAACTCTCCCACCAGTCTGATTCCCGATAAATAGCTCTTGTTCAGGTTTGGATGCTTTTGCAAGCAAGATCGTCGTGCCAACAGAACCAGGTGGAGCTACGACAACCCACCGCTTATCCTGTTCTGGCTGATACGTATCTTCCACTAAGGTAAAATGGAGCTTCTTGGTATAAAACTCAATGGCTTCATCATAATCTTTGACGACTAAAGTGATATTGACGATGGATTGAATCATTTTCTTGGTACCTCCAGCTACAAGGTTATTTTTGGAATTAAATGATGTATTTAGGGAAACCTATTCCTTGGGGCTGCACGAATACTATAGCAGAGCTTCCCAACACTAATCAAAGGAGTGACAATCTTGGCTACTAACAACGAACGCAATCACAACGATGCTGTTGACAACGCTGACAACAACGAAGCGAACATGTCAGGCGGTGGAGCTACTGAAGCTGTAGGAACAGTTGGCGGTGCGGCAGTAGGTGCTGCCGTAGGTTCTATTTTAGGGCCTCTGGGTACCATTGCAGGTGCGGTTGCCGGGGGTGCACTTGGCAACGAAATGGGAGAAAATGTGGCGGCTGACGGCAATGACACGTGGGATGTTGCGAAAAATGATGCCGATAGGGACCGAGCAGAATAAAGCAAGCTTCTACTAGGCTTGACAAATCGGGGTGCAGGGGCAAAAACCTGCACCTCTTCCCATTTCTCACCGTACATACTCATTGCTTTACTCCTCTTTACTTCTTATTTAAATAATCTTCTACTGATTTTCGCAAATACTTCCCTGTCGCTTTTTCGATTATCTTTTTATATTCTTGTTGTTGTTCCTTATCATCTTTTCTTTTTTTGCGCTTATCTTCCCTAGCCTCCAGCGTTCTTTTACCATTCATATTCGTTTTGTTTTTACTATCTGATTTTTTATCACCATTATCATATTCGATGTCAGAATCATAACCAGTTATTGCTCGTAATACTTGTAAGCTACACAATATTTTCTCTTTATATAGTGGATAGATCTCTTTCACTGTTTCCTTATATAAATTCCTACCTATTCGATGGTTTTTTATCCGTGTTAGAGTTAGGGTCTGTGCCTCTAGTATTTTGCGATACTGGGCCATCGTTTGCTGAATACTTTCAATCTCATCCTTTTTCTTATTGTCTAAATCTTCCATACATGTAGCGAACTCATATGCTATGTTATCGAACTCCTCCTTTTCTTTCTCAAACTTTTCCTCTTCTTCTTGTTGTACATCAAAAAACGGGTAGTAATCCGCCTCTATTTTCTTAAGAGTCATGTATTCGTTTCGAATTTTGTTTTTATCTAATTGATAAATAAATACACATTTTTTCTCATCACGTCCATCTAACTGAGAAATCCCTTCTGGAATAAACCTCATTTTTTCAGGCTTTTCTACATCACCCATTTCTTCAATCTCATCGATAAGAATTTTGTTTCGTTTCAGTTTGGCTGGCATGATTTCAAAAATATTCGTGGACGAAGCTTGCCCCTTATTAACCTCACCAAAATGAGCAACTGCATTCGCTTCGTCTCCCATCCATTCTACCGGTTTTTGATTTTTCAAAAAGTCTGTAGGTAATGATTGATGCATGGAGTAGCGTATCCCTTTCACACTCTTTGAATCGAAATTATTGGAATCAATGTCATAGAGCTCCTCATTGCCGTCCTGATCGGAAAATGCGAGATTGAATCTTGCGGTGTGGCTTTTTCTTGTAAAATCCAAATTACCTTCATCCATTGTTTGAGAAAACTGTTCGAAAGAAGATTCACCCTCTGTTGGACTGGCAAATTTCCATTTCTTTTCATCTTTCTTGGTCATATCCGCCTTTGCATCCCATTTAAAGGGAATCCGGACTGGTAGCTGAATTTCCCATGGCTTCGTTGAATCAACCTGTTTCAAAGCACCTAGCTTTACCAATTGCTCTTGATCCACACTAAAGTTCCATTGATCGTATTTCACCTCAACAGAGTACGTATACTCTGTACCTTTCCCCGCTCCACGTAGCATTTTTTCAATCGTATTATTATAAGAATGCTCGTTATTTTTCACATCTTGCGGGGCTATATTCCACGCTTGGTTCGCTTCGATTCCTCTGATAATCTGATAACCGACCAAGTGCCCCCCATCGTATGCGGTTTTGGCTGCATCATTTTTTCCATCCCGTATCATTCGCTCTTCTGTACCCAAATTGCCGATCGCACTTACAACAGGATCGCCTTTACGATCCTTTCTCGATGTGCCTTTTTTTACGATAGCCGTAACGGAATGAGGACGATCACATGTATCTCCTAATACTTCTGTCTTGGAAAAGAAACTTTTATTTACGTTGTCCTCACCATATGTATCTTTCAACACGCCAAAAAAGGTAGGCAGGCCTTTATCTGCTTGCACAGCAGTAAACTGACCTTCATTATTTTGATTGTTTTTATACCCATCTGCTTTGTAATCGGTTGCTTCAATACCCTTGAATTTGCCTTGTATGACGGGTTGGTTATTTCTTTGCATTTGGAGTAAATGGGTCATGGCTTTGTTTCCGATTTTTTTGGCGAGCTGCAAGACATGTGGCGTTGAGTTTTTAGTGCTTGGGGATAGAGAAGAATTTTCAGGGGTTTGGCGATAACTTGATTGCGAATCTTGATTCTGGAAAAACATCACATCACCTGCCAGTACGATCATTTATCGAATCTTTTCTTATCATACCAAAATCTGTCTACTTTCCCAATCCGATTGAAAGAAATCGTTACTGGACACCGACCACCGCAAAGCCTGCTGGAGAATAGCTCCTCACCCAAGCAAACTGCGGCTTGATGACCCATGCTCCTTTTCTGTTGATAAAGCCCCATTTCCCGTTTAACAAGGCGGGTGCCAAGCCATTTGACTGAAAGTCGCCTGCGCTCGTATCCATTCCATAATCGGGTTCAAAGCTAGGGTTAATCACTAGTTTTCCCTTGGTGTCGATATAACCAACCTTTCCGTTTGACACAATCCATGCCAGACCTTGATGGAAGTCGCCTGCATCGGTATAGGCTGTCTTGAGCAATGTCTTCCCTTTTTCGTTGATGTACGCCACCTTACCATTGATCATTACCTTGGCTATCCCATTGACGAATTTGTTAGCTTGATCAAATTGTGGCTTGATCACCCAGCCTCCTTTTCCGTCAATAAAGCCCAATTTTCCATTCTGATCCGCAACTGCCAAGCCGTCTGCACCGAACGAACTCGCATATGTAAACTGCGGTTTGATCGCCCATTGGCCTTTCGCATTGATAAAGCCGACTTTTCCATCCTTGTATGCCCAAGCTAACCCATTCGAGGAGAAGGAACGGTCCGCTACTATGGTTTTCTCCTGTTCGATGGGATGAAACTGCGGTTTGATGACCCATTTTCCCTTGTTGTTGATATAACCGATCTTACCGTATTCCGTGTTACCTTTTATGCGAGCCTCAGCGAGTCCATTCGAGGAAAAATCGGCGGCATAGTCAAACTGTGGCTTGATGACCCATTCTCCCTTTTTATTGATATAACCGTATTTCAGGTTTTGTGTAGCAGGCGCAAGTCCGTTGGCAGCGAAGGAACCCACGTACGAGAATTGAGGCTTAATTACCCACTTTCCTCTTTGATCAATGAAACCCCAAGATTGGTTGGCTGGACTGTCTCCCAGTGTAGCAGCGTAGAGTCCACCCGTGTCCTTCACTTCCTCGAACGTAGGTGCCACGCTCCATTCTCCCTTGCTGTTGATCACGCCTTCCTTGGCGGAGGCGATGACTGGCGAAAATAGTAGAGCAGCGATGGATACAGCCATGATGGTGCATCGTTTCATCCATGATCCCTTCTTTCGCTGGCTTATTAGCAAAATCTTACACCTACACCTATGACGTCATGGACAAGGGATTGGTTACCAAAAGAAAAAGCCGACGACTCACAACATAAGTCATCGGCTATCCTCCTTATTTGCCCACAGAGACAAAGGGTTGCTCGGGCGCTTTCTTTTTCGGTGCTTTGGCATCGCCTTTCTTCTGGCTCATTTCAAAAGCGGCCAAAATCGCCTCTTGACGCTTCATACCGGATTTCTCCAACTCCTCCATCGTGGAGACGATTTGCTTGTAATCTTTTGGAATGACTTTGACAAACTGTTGGACGGTACGTTCCCACTCATCGAGCAAAGCTTGTGCATGACGGCTGCCTGTGTGGCTGACGTGGTTTTCCAGCAAGCGTTTGACTCGAGCGATATCCCGTTGATCTTCCAGTGCCTCCAGGAGTACCATCTCTTGATTGCACATCGCAGCAAACTTCTCTTTATCCTCAGCCAGAACGTACGCTGTACCGCCTGACATCCCTGCTGCAAAGTTTTTGCCGACGGGGCCGAGAACGACGACGCGTCCTCCAGTCATATACTCGCAGCCATGGTCGCCTACTCCTTCAACGACTGCCGTCACTCCACTGTTGCGAACGCAAAATCGCTCACCAGCCATCCCGTTGATATACGCCTCACCAGACGTCGCTCCGTAGAACGCAACGTTTCCGATAATCATGTTGTGCTCGGGAGCGAATTTGCTGTTTTTCGATGGTGCGACCGCAATTTTGCCGCCTGACAACCCTTTTCCTACGTAGTCGTTCGCATCTCCCTCGAGATGAAGAGTGATCCCTCGTGGAACAAATGCCCCGAAGCTTTGACCTGCCGAGCCAGTAAAATGCAGGCGGATTGTATCCTCCGGCAGACCGTGCTCGCCAAAGCGTTTGGTTACCTCGCTGCCCAGGATCGTACCAACCACGCGATTCGTATTGGTGATGGCGAGCTTTGCCTCTACCTGCTGCTGTTTATTCAATGCTGGCTTGCACAGCTTGAGCAGTTTTTGACGGTCCAGCGTTTCTTCCAGCTTGTGATCTTGGTTGCGTTGATGATAGCGGCCCACTTCCTCGGAGACATCCGGTTGGAACAAGAGCGCGGACAAATCAACATGCTTGGCTTTCCAGTGTCCTTTTGCCTTGTCGCTCATCTTCAGCACATGGCTCTGACCGACCATCGACTCGATGGAGCGATAGCCCAACTCCGCCATGATCTCACGAACTTCACGGGCAACGAGACGCATGAAATTCACGGCGTGCTGCGGATCGCCCTTAAACCGTTTGCGCAGCTCGGGATTTTGTGTCGCCACACCCACTGGGCATGTATCCAGGTGGCATACGCGAGCCATGACACACCCTATGGAAACAAGTGGTGCCGTTGCGAAGCCGAATTCCTCCGCACCGAGTAGAGCTGCAATGACGACATCGCGTCCGGTCATCAGTTTGCCGTCCGTTTCCAGAACCACACGGTCACGCAACTGGTTCAACAACAGCGTCTGATGTGTCTCAGCAAGTCCGAGCTCCCATGGCAGTCCTGCGTGCTTGATGCTTGATTTTGGGGAAGCGCCTGTGCCGCCATCGTGTCCACTGACGACAATGACATCTGCGAGACCTTTCGCGACACCAGCCGCAATCGTTCCGACTCCAGCCTTGGATACGAGCTTCACGCTGATTCGTGCACGTGGATTCGCATTTTTTAAGTCAAAAATCAGCTGTGCCAAATCCTCGATCGAATAAATATCGTGATGAGGCGGCGGCGAAATGAGTCCAACTCCTGGTGTCGATCCGCGTACTTCGGCAATCCATGGGTAGACTTTGCTTCCTGGCAATTGACCGCCTTCGCCCGGCTTTGCTCCTTGTGCCATCTTAATTTGGATCTCAGAGGCGTTGACCAAGTAATGACTGGATACGCCAAAGCGTCCTGATGCGACCTGCTTAATCGAACTGCGTCGCAAATCTCCGTTTTCATCCATGATGTAACGTGCCGAATCTTCGCCACCTTCCCCGCTGTTGCTTTTCGCACCCAAACGGTTCATGGCAATTGCTAAGGTCTCATGCGCTTCCTTGCTAAGAGAGCCGTATGACATTGCCCCCGTTTTAAAACGATGAACAATAGAGTCAACAGATTCTACCTCGTTCAGCGGGATCGGCTGTCGATTGGACTTGAAATCGAGCAAATGTCGCAGGGCTACGAATTGCTGTGCTGTCGCTTGCTCCGCATAGATTTTGTACTGCTCATAGCTGCCTTCCCGACAAGCTTTTTGCAGGGCATGAACCGTCTTCGGATTGAACAGGTGGAACTCACCGTCACGGCGGAACTGAAAATCGCTGCCTGCCTCCAATGCTTCCTCGGAATGCTCTGGCAAAAATGCTTTTGCATGGCGAAGCAAAGTCTCTTGCGCAATTACATCCAATCCAATCCCCGAAATCTGAGAAGGCGTACGGCTAAAATAGCGATCGATGACGGCAGAATGGATGCCCACTGCTTCAAAAATTTGTGCGCCGCGGTAGCTCTGAATGGTCGAGATACCCATCTTGGACATGACTTTTACGACACCTTCTACAGCTGTTTGCAGATACACTTCGACTGCTTCGTCGCTAGTGAGATCCTTCAGCTTAGACGATACAACCAGATTGTTTACAGTTGAGATGGCGACGTATGGGTTGATCGCGTCGGCACCGTAACCAATCAGCATGGCGAACTGATGTACATCACGCGGTTCTCCGGATTCGATGATGATGCTCGCTTTGGTTCGTGTCCCTGTGCGGACGAGATGATGGTGAAGTCCACTTCCAGCCAGCAAGGCGGGGATCGCAGCCAAATCTTGATTCATTCCGCGATCTGATAAAATCAGCAAGGAGTAACCAGCAGCAATCGCTTCATCCGCCGCAGCGAATAATTGATCAAGTGCCAGCTCTAGCCCCTGTTCTCCCCCTTGTGCCGGTAAGAGCATCGACAAGGTTTTCGCCTTGAACTCTTGGTATGGGTTGGCGCGAAGCCTCGCCAGGTCTTGATTGGAGATCAAAGGATTGGTCAAACGAATTCTGCGGCAATTGCTCGCATCCGGTGCCAAGAGGTTTCCTTCCGCGCCAAGCACAGTATGGGTCGATGTTACGCAGGCCTCCCGTAGTGCATCAATCGGCGGATTCGTGACTTGGGCGAAGGACTGTTTGAAATAGTGGTACAAAAGCTGTGCGCGATCAGACAATACCGCGAGGGGTGTGTCTACGCCCATCGAACCAATGGGGTCTTTCTGCTCAGCCACCATCGGGGCAAGTACCTTGTCGACTTCCTCCTGTGTATAGCCAAATGCTTTTTGGTGCGCAAGCAGGCTATCTCCTTGCAACTCCTCCGTGCGTCCTGCTACCGGCAAATCCTCGATAGCCTGCAGGTTGTTTTTCACCCACTCCCGATATGGCTGTTCGCTTGCGATTTTTTGCTTGATTTCCTCGTCTGATACGATTCTGCCTTCCTCGAGATCGACAAGCAGCATTCGTCCAGGGCTAAGCCGTCCTTTCTGGACAATTGTTTCATCTGGTACTTCGAGAACTCCAACCTCTGATGAGAAAATAATCGTATCATCTGATGTCACATAGTATCTCGCTGGTCGCAATCCGTTTCGGTCGAGAATCGCGCCGATATGTCTGCCATCCGTGAAAGAAATAGCTGTTGGACCGTCCCACGGCTCCATGAGGCAGCTATGATACTCGTAAAAAGCTTTCTTATTTTCGTCGATTCGCTCATCCTGATCCCACGGTTCAGGAATCATCATCATCGCAACATGCGGCAAGGAACGGCCTGCCAGCGAGAAAAACTCTACACAATTATCCAAAATCGCTGAATCACTGCCCGCCATATCAATGACTGGCACCACTTTTGCCAAATCAGCACCAAACGCATCGGACTGGAACATTTTTTCACGAGCCATCATCCAGTTAATGTTTCCTTGCAAGGTGTTGATTTCCCCGTTGTGAATCAAATAACGGTTCGGGTGTGCCCTCTCCCATGTAGGGAATGTGTTCGTGCTGAAACGCGAGTGAACGACCGAGAAAACAGAAGTGTAAGAATTATCTTGCAAATCAAGGTAAAAAGCATCTAGCTGTCCTGGTGTGAGCAATCCTTTATAGACAATCGTACGCGAAGACATGGAAGCGGCGTAAAAATCAGCACCTGTTGCCTGTTCCACCTGCTTGCGAATAACGTATAGCTTCCGTTCAAATGCCAGTTGGTCCTGTATATTCGAGCTGGCTCCGATGAATACTTGGCGGACATAGGGCTGACTCGCTACAGCCGTTTTGCCAATTTTCGTCGCATCGACAGGTACTGTTCTCCAGCCGAGTAGCTTTTGTCCCTCTGCCGCGACTATCGCCTCCAGCTGATCTTCATACTTTTGCCGTTTCGTTTCATCCATCGGAAGAAACAGCATACCTACACCGTATTTGCCTGGCGCCGGCAGCGTGATATTCAGCTCTTTACAGGTCTTTTTGAAAAAGGCGTGGGGAATTTGCGTTAAAATCCCTGCACCGTCTCCCGTTTCTGGATCACTGCCTTGACCGCCGCGGTGTTCCAGTTTGCACAGAATTTTCAGACCCTTTCGGACCATATCATGCGTCGATTTCGATTTCAAATTGGCAATAAAACCAATTCCGCAAGCGTCATGTTCGAAAATCGGATCGTACAGACCTTGCTTAGCAGGCATTCCTTGTGTCGTCATGTATCTCCACTCTCCTTGCTCTCTCTGGTATGTTAATTTTAGATTGAGTGAAACGATACAAACAATATATAATTTATGCAAAATCTATCTCAAATCGAGATCAATAGGTAAGGTGGGGGTATTCATGGAGCTACGACAGATTCAATACTTCATCGAGGTTGCCAAACGAGAGCACTTCACCGAAGCCTCACATCATTTGCACGTCGCCCAATCTGCCCTCAGTCGGCAAATCGCCAATCTGGAGGAAGAACTCGGTGTGTCGCTGTTCCTTCGTGAAGGTCGCAATATCAAGCTAACGGCAGTTGGAAAAATCTTTTTGCAACACGTCGAAATGGCGATGAACGAAATCGAGAAGGCAAAGGAGAAGATTGAGGAGTTCCTCGACCCGTCACGCGGCACGATTCGGGTAGGCTTTACGAGCAGCCTCGCTGCCAATCCCCTTCCGACGGTCATCTCTGGTTTTCGCGCCAGGTATCCGGACATCGGCTTTCAATTAAAGCAAGGCTCTTATCAGGGACTGATCGATTCGGTCATCAACGGTGAAATCGACTTGGCTTTTCTTGGACCCGTTCCCACTCAGGAAAAAAATGTGCGCAGCCACATCTTCTTCGCTGAAAATATAGTCGCGTTGTTGCCCGCGAAGCACCCGCTGTCCAAGCAGCCAAGCTTGCGTCTCAGTCAGTTGCAGGAAGATACATTCGTGTTGTTTCCACCCGGTTTCATCCTCCGCAATATCGCAGTCAATGCTTGCTCACAAATGGGCTTTTCTCCTAAAGTTGCTTTTGAAGGGGAAGATATCGATGCCATTAAAGGATTGGTGGCGGCTGGCTTGGGCGTCACATTATTGCCGGAGCTAACGTTAACAGATAACGTTCCCCGTGAGACCGTGAAAATCCCGATAAGTGAGCCATTGGTGACGCGAACAGTGGGCATTATCATTCCTAACAACCGTGAGCTGCCCCCTTCTGAAAAGCTTTTTTATCATTTTCTGAAAGAGTTTTTTGATGTACTGAGTAAGTACAGTTAAGGGAAAGTAATTCAAACTACTGACAGACAGTTGTCAGTAGTCGATCCTTATAATCGGAAGTACCATCCATTTGAAGGAGGAATTTCGATGATGAGTCACACCCAAACCTTGCGGGGCTTTGCTACGATTAGTTATTGGGCGGATGATGTGCAGGCGGCAAAAAAGTGGTACACGGAACTACTGGGCATTGCGCCGTACTTCGAGCGGTCTGGGCCGGATGGACAGCTCGCCTATGTCGAGTTTCGCATTGGAGACTACAAACACGAACTTGGCCTCATTGATCGCCGTTTCGCACCTGCTGCGGCGGTACCTGGTCCGGGTGGCGCTGTGATGTACTGGCACGTCGACGATATCGAATTCGTACTGGATAAGCTCTTATCTATGGGAGCAAGAGAGTACGAACCCCTGATCCAGCGTGGTGACGGATTCATAACGGCTTCTGTCCTTGATCCTTTTGGGAATGTCCTCGGCATCATGTACAATGCACACTACCTGGAGATTTTCGGTTCGTTCCAAACAGAGTAAGCAAAGAAAAAGTCCTGATGAACAGATGCATCAGGACTTTTGAGTATCTTCCTTACAGTCGCAGCTAGTAGCTTTTCACAAGTGTCTCCCCGTTTGAAAAATCTTTCCTATCCTTCCCTTTTATTCCAATCCTCTAGCGTCATCATTTTGAAGGCTTCCTCAAAATCAATTCGTAAGGGTGCGATGAATTCCAGTAAGTTGCCATCAGGATCTTCAAAATAAATAGCAGCGTGAGCTTGGGGGTTATTTGGCAATACAAGCGGCTGTTTTTCTGGTGGGAAACCGAAGCTCGTTGTTACCTCTATCCCCTTCTGTTCCAACCACTTCTTCGCTTCATCCATATCTTTGCGATCAATTTGAAAGGCAACATGACGTAACGAAACGTGGTAAGGAGTATCTACCCGGTCTGTCTCCCATAATCCTAACCAGCTGCGCCCTTTTTCAATCCAAAAGAAAGCAATTGTAGGAGTCTGATGGGCGAGTTCCAAATCCAACTGTTTGTAAAACTCAATGGATCTCAAGAGATTTTTGACAGGTAAATGCGCTTCGTATAATCCTTTAATCATACTGGACATCCTCTCTTGTCTTTTTTCAACATTATCGTATCATATGTATGGAAACATTGGCAATTCTGATCGCAAATATGGAATTCATGTTAAAAAATAGTTGGCACCATGCCCCCGTCCATACGAATTGGTGAACCTTTAAATGCGGTTGCATAAGGGCTGGATACGAACGCTACCAGCCTACCTATTTCAAAAGGCTTGATAAACCGCTGTAATTCGGATTGGGGCAGGTTTGCAGCCATAAATTGATTCTCTTTTTCCGAAAATGCCATATCATCAGGAAACAGACTATCAATGATTTGATATACATTTTCGGAAAGTGTTGGACCTGGCATGATTGTATTGGATGTGACTTCTGTTCCTATCGTTAGCTTAGATAGACTTTTTGACAGTGATAATAGCATAGATTTCGTCATGCAATACTGAGGCATTTGCCCTGAAGGCATAATCGCTTCTTCACTTGCTATAAAGATGATTCGTCCATCATTGTTCTTCAACATGGTAGGTAAGTAAAATTTAGATAATGCATTCGCGGCAAGGACATTTGTTCGGAAGTATTTTTCCCATACTTCATCGTCAACGTCTTCATAGGACATGATTTCATAAATACCCATATTGTTAACAAGAATATCCACGTGAGGATATTTCTCAAATAAAGCTTCTCTTTGCTGCCTATCCACAATATCGGCCGTAGCATTCTGTGGAGAAGTAGCCGGGAATTCCGACTTCAATTCATTTACGATTCGTTCTACCTCTTCGTCATTCCGTCCATTTACGAGGACATTGACGCCTTCTCTGGCGAGCTCAATGGCAATTGCTTTCCCAATCCCTTTCGTCGATCCAGTTACGAAAGCAGTTTTGCTCCTTAATCCCATATCCATAACACTTGTCTCCTTTGTAGTCATTCACGGTAAGCTGACTAGAAGTTCATCTTGGAACATCCTTGTGCTCCGGATAGAGATTATCGTACTTGTTCTGGATCGTTCGGTAACTAGCGTACAACGCCAAATTTCTTGCTGAACCCGCCAAATATAGAAACCCGGAAAATAGTAGACCTGCTTGAAATCGGTCAGCTTGGAAATTCTTTGACGGCGGGATTGACCCGAAAATATTCGGAACGCCAATTGGAGGGTGTATCGCCTTCCCAAAGGCGAAAGGCCCGGTAAAACGAGTTCTGATCTTCATATCCAATTAAGAAAGCCACTTCTTTTATATCTAGCTTGGGGTCGGCCAAGTATTCTCGTGCCTGTTCATGCCGAGCCTGTGTCAGCAGTTGCTTGAACGTTGTGCATTCATCCGTAAGACGGCGCTGCAAGGTACGATCGCTCATGCCCAGTTCGCTCGCAACAGCTCGAATATCAAGGCGGCCTCCAGTTAGACTTCGCTTCAAAATCCACTTGACCATCTCAGCAATTGAATGACTGCTCTCTTCATCCAATGATCGGTCCAATACAGGTGTCAAAATCTCCAGCAATTCTTTGTTATACGAAAGAAAGAGGCGGTCCAGATCGCGTCGATAGAGTGTTAATCGGTTAACGGTGGCACCAATCGGAATCGAGCAACCGAAGTAAGCCTCAAGGACAGTTACATCCCCCATCGAGTGAGAAAATTCCACGGACTGTGCAGTTAAACGCTTGCCCGTGCCCCGTCGCCCAAGTTCTAGGAGAAAGGCTAGCGTGGTTCCAACCAGAACTGGTGGTCCGGGCTGCTCGCTGTGCATCCACTCCAACTCGATTGTACAGTGCTCGCCCTCCTCTGTTATACGCAACCTTTCCGGAGGGCACAGTTGTTTGTACCGGGCCATTCGATTAAGCGCGTCGCGATAGTCACGAGCATGGTAAGTCGCTAAAACAGTCGGTGGGTATTGTGCCGTTTCAAAGTTGGTTGAAAGCTTGATGATTCCGGTTGCAATGTCACCAACTAGATCGGAGTAAGCTTGCCAGATTCTGAAATATTGGGCAGTGGTGACTACGGCTGGTTCTGTAAGAACGGTGATCGGCAGGCGCGCTTTGTAAACTAGGTCGTGGGGAGCAATCCCTAGTCGTTGTAATCCCGCCCAAAATCCCGCTGGGAATTTTATTCGGTCTGATTTCATTACGTATGAATCTCCTTTAGTTGCTTACCGATTCGTTCCGATTATGATTAAGTATACATGAAGGCAAACGTACCCGTTATTTTTGCTTCCCCATCGCTTTCATGATCTCTTCAATCCCGTCTATTTTCGCTAGAGCCATCGGTCCTGGTAACGAAGGGTCTGCCAATTCATAGACCCGGCTGTTTTTGACGGCATTCAAGCTATTCCAGACGTTGCTTCCTTTCAAGGCCTCTTTCACTCCACCTTGGATCGGCGCTTGCCAATTATTGATGACGAACAGATGGTCTGGATTTAATTGCGCGAGGCTCTCCAGTGAAAGCTGTCCATTTTCATTGGCCCCTTCTGTTCGTCTTAAGCCAAGTCCATCATAAAATGGATCGAAACGTCCATCATTCCAAGTAATGAACTGCTCTTTCCCTCTGTACATGACGAACATGACTGACTCTTGACTGCGAAAAGCGAGCTGCTCTTTGTATGCCCCCGATTTTCGATCAAACTCAGCCAGCACATTCGTAGCCTTCTCCTCTTTTCCAATAATGGTAGCCATTTGTTGCAGGGTTTCACGCCAATCCCCAGCCTGTGGCAAGATGACAGTTGGTGCAATTTGCGATAATTTTTCGTATTGGTCGCGCATGTCATCTGCGGCAATGATGACATCAGGCTGAACAGCCAGCAGCTTCTCCAGATCAACCTCCATCCCTAGATCGATGATATTTTTATCCGCCACTCGTTTACTGAGACTGGGAAAATTCGCCGAAATGGTCGATACACCTTGGGCAGCAATCGGATACTCATCCAAAACGGCCAAGTAGTCAACAAAAGCAATGTACGGCGTCGCGATTTTCACTGGTTTTTCCTGAATGATCGTTTCACCTGATAGATGCGAGATCGTACGCGGAAAAGCACTTTCGCTCTTTACAGGCGTTGAGTCTTGGTGTCCCACTTGTTTGTTCGTAGTTGGTGCACTTGTTTGTTGGCTCGATCCTCCACCGCATCCTGTTATCATCAGGACTAAAATGATAGCAAGGGCCATAAGAATTGTACCTTGTCGCTGCATACTCCGTCTTCTCTCCTTTTTGAGGCTCTCTTACATAAACCAATATGCAAATGAGATTCGTTATCAACGACCCAAATGATACTACTGGTCGGTTAGCCATACTACCTGTAGACGGAATAGTTTGCTGGTTATCGGGATACTGAGCCTACCTGTTAGTGGATCGTCTCACGAATACGTTTGGGTTGACACCATATTTCTCCCGGAATGCTTCCGCAAAGTAGCTTGTATTCGTATATCCGATGGCACTCGAGGTTTCCGTCACATTCATTTCCCCTTGTTGAAGTAAAAATAAGGCTTTTTCCAACCTCTTTTCTCGCAAGTAGCCAAAAACGGTCGTACCAAACATTGCTTTAAAACCTATCTTCAGCTTGTAGTCATTTAAACCAATCATCCGGGACAACTCCAGTAATGAAGGCGGGTCTGCCATGTATTCCAACATGATCTCCCTTGCTTGCACGATCTTTTCTTTGTCTCTTTTCGATAAGGGAACAGATTCCGTTTTGCTATCAAGCAGAAAGGATTGAAACGCCATCGAAAGCAGTCCCAAAACGCCTGTTTCCATCTCGATCTTTTTCGTTCCCGGTTTGGCGACGTACTGCATCACACGCTGGAGTGCAACGGAAGCGGCAGGAGACAGCTTTTCCTGAAAGATACGAAACGATTGTTTTCCAAGAACTTGCCCGAATTCAATGGAACGCCCTCCATTCGACTCCTCCATAAAATAATGGAAGGTCGACACAGGAATACCGATGCCAAGCATGCAGAACGGCTCATTTCCAACATATTCAAACCTCGCTTCCACTTCTGACATGAATTGAAGTGAGCAAAGTCCTGGCAGCAACTGGTGCTCTTTGCCTTGCACGCTTATGCCTCTTTCCCCTTTTAAACAAAAATTAAGCTCTACCATAGGACTTTTCGTAGATAGAGAGATTCTCTGTGATCGGTAAAATGTATAGTCGGATACAACAACTTCCATATCATACCGAGGAAGAAACCGACGAACATACCCCTCCCCCATATCTGGGTGAAGGGTCAGACTGGTTTTCTGATCCACATTTTGCGGTTCCAGATTCATTCTGTCGAAAAAAAGATGAAAGTTTTCTTGAATATCTGTCCAACTCAACGCTGTTCACCCCATCCGATGCGAAAAATGCATATGATAATCATTCTCAAATTATAGCGGATTGAGGAAAATTTTACTATGATAATGGGAATAGTAGCTCATTTCAGCAAGAGAGGTGATGTTCTTATGCTAGATTTCGCAAGTTCTATATGGGATAAGCTACAAGGTCCTTATGGTTTTTCTGATCGTATCCCTGCGCTCATCCAGCATATTCAGCACGACTATTTTTCCGAGGAAAAAGAAGAGTTGTATTGGGAGCTTCTGTATCATCAAAATACCATTTATCCATGTACATATGCTTCAGTTCCCTATTTAGTAGAGATCGCTCTAAAAACAGAGAGCCCCGATATTCTGTTGGACATTTTCATAACCTGTGGCATTTTCGAAGCCAGTAGCGAAAATGCGACTCAAATGGATGTGCCCTCGGAGTTTTTACGAGATCAGACACCATTATTGGATCAAGAGACCATCAGAGAGATCTATCGTGAATACCGATGTGCCATTCTATCACTGACAGAGCAGACAGAATCAATCCTTCACCTAGCACGGATGGGAGAGCATGATGCAGACAAGCGCTACATATTAGCTGCGGACGCTGCATTTCGTGGGGACAAAGACATTGCCAACATGCTTCTCACCTTTTCGGCGGGAGACGAATATGTAACAGTGTGTCCGACGTGCGATCAGTCTATCTACTTATGGCCAGATGAGGAAGAGGAGATTTTGTTCGCTTACGAAGACGATCCCGTTTCTCACGGTACAACGGAACGATTTTTAATCATCTCCAAAAGACCGGACATGACAAACGACAGCGGACTTCAGGGATTATACCAACGTGCGCTTGTGATTGAGGATAAAACGCTGCTTGCCCACCTTCCTTATCTTGCTGGTGAATTGAACTGCTGCTCATGCGACACCCCTATTCAAGTCTGGAAGGGACTTTTTCCCTAAACAACAAAAGGCCACAGCTAATGCCGTGGCCTTTTTGCTTTAGATTGTAGATACATCTGCCAAGGAGCCTTTCGTTGCTTGTAACAAGCCCTCTACTGCCATTTCGATCTGGACGCCAATGTTTCCGCCACTGACGATGATCGTCTCTAACGATTGTGCTCGTTGATCGATCACCGTCGGAAACAATTTCTTCATCCCCACTGGCGAACAGCCACCACGAATATAGCCAGATACTTTGGTGATCTCCTTCACGGGAATCATCTCGATCTTCTTCTCTCCGACTGCT
Organism: Brevibacillus sp. NPDC058079; assembly: GCF_042885155.1. Taxonomy (NCBI): domain Bacteria; kingdom Bacillati; phylum Bacillota; class Bacilli; order Caryophanales; family Paenibacillaceae; genus Brevibacillus; species Brevibacillus sp. NPDC058079. Next base: position 666,216 of record NZ_JBHVSO010000001.1, on the reverse strand, counting down.
TTCGCCGCTTTTTTGAGATCAAGCTCGGCTTCAACGGGAATGACAAATACATAATACGATTTGCTCGTCCCTTGCGAAATCAAGGTTTTATAGACAACGTTCTCTTCGCGACCGATCTTTTGGGCGACAGCGATTCCGTCGATTTTCCCATCATCCGTTGCATATGTCAGCATGGTGTATGCGATTTTTTCTTTATCCAATATCCGCATCGCATTCGTTTTTCCTTGCTTCACGCCATTCCACCTCCGCTACACGCTGGTCAACAAAATATAATCTATCTTAGGGGATGGCGTTCTACTTTTCAACCAAAAAACGCCACTGACACAAGCATGTCAGCGGCGCCTCGTATTATTGAATCGTTACTTCGTCAATCTCGATATGGCCTGCCGGGCTAATCCATACACCCTGTACATTCTTTTGAATGGCCGCCAAGTTCTCGGAGAATCGGAACGGAATAAGCGGTGCTTCGTTCATTTCGATTTGTTGTGCTTTTTCATAGAGTTGCTTCCGTTTTTCTGCGTCTGTTTCTTTGCGTCCTTCGTCGATCAGCTTGTCTACTTCTGGATTGTTGTAGAAGGAATGATTACCAGGTGCGCCATGCGCTTTCGAGTGATACAGGTTCGATTGGTTGTAGTCGGCATCTCCCGTAGCATTTCCCCATCCGCTCATGAACAGGTCAGTCTCCCCTTTGGATGCTGCCTCAATATACGCACCGAATTCCATGACATCCAGTTGCAGGTCAATACCGATTGGCTTCAGCTGTTGCTGCAAAACCTCTGCTACGCTAATCCGCGCTTTGTTATCATTCAACGCGATTTTTGCTTTGAAGCCGTTTGGATATCCAGCCTCGGCGAGCAATTGCTTCGCTTTCTCGACGTCATACGGAATGTCTTTTACATTCGGGCTGTACCCAACCATCGCTGGTGTAATCGAGGAGTGAGCTGGCGTTCCCACGCTGTTGTAAACACCTTCAATAATGGTCTTCTTGTCGATTGCGTGGGCAATGGCTTGGCGGACACGCACATCATCAAAAGGCTTTTTCTTTGTATTCAATCCGATGTGATCGACAGAGAACCCAGGGTATCGACCCAATTGCATTGATGGAGAATTTTGTACGCGATCGATGTCAGTCACAGGCAGGTTTTCTGCCACTTGAACTTCTCCTGTCTCAACCATGGCAAGGCGAGTTGTGTCTTCCGGTACGGTTTTGAAAACGACTTTATCCAGATTTGGTTTACCGCCATAGTAGCTATCATTTCTCACGAGAACCACTTCTTGACCTGGCGTCCATTTTTCGAATTTGTACGGGCCTGTACCGGTTGGATGCTTGCTCAAATCTTTTCTATATTGTTCAATGGCCTTCGGGCTGATGATGCTTCCCTCTGCACTCGCCAAAACAGACAAGAGCGGTGCGTACGGGTAATTCAGAAGAAACTGTACCGTGTACTCATCTACTACTTTCACTTCTTTAATTGCTTCAAACATATTAATCCGGCTGGAGCCAACGGCAGGGTCCTGAACGCGAGCGATCGTTGCCTTTACCGCTTCCGCATTGAAAGGTGCGCCATCATGGAACGTCACGCCTTGGCGCAGCTTGAACTCCCACGTCAAGTCATCGAGCTGCTTCCACTCACTTGCCAGGGATGGGACGTATTTGCTTTCTTTATCCATGCGGACAAGCCCTTCGTATACTTTGTGATGAACGATTGCTGCTGAAGGGATTTGGGACAGGAAATGCGGATCGAGGTTGTTCGCATCGGACAGACGAGCAATGACGAGGGTTCCTCCTGTTTTACCTGCTTCCGCAGTACCCCCTGCTTGTCCCGCGCTAGTGGACGCATCCTGCCCCGACGAACACCCAGCCAAAGCCGCAGATACTGCGATTGTCATGGCAATCAGCGTGTGATAAAAGCTCTTCTTTTTCATCTGTGTTCCCCCAATTCTTGTTGCAAATGTTTTAGCATTCAAACATGTTTTATTTTAGATAATATTCAGTCATTATATTTTCACTTTGTTTACCTTTATTTTCAGTTTCTTTACAACTTTGTATATAAACAAAAAACTCTCCCCTTTGGCAGCGAGAGAGTGATTCAAAGATTATCTGACAAATGAACGCCGGCGCGTAGTCTGACTTTCTTCCCGTCCCACACGTTCACAGGCATCAAGCCTTTTCCAAAAAAGGATAATATAGGTTGATACAATCGACTATCCGGGTTCTAGCTTTACCCTATTTCTTCTGCGTGGTCACAAGCCAATCTGCTAGCTCCTCTGTTTGCGATAAGGTTGCAATCGGATCGAAATACCAAGATTTATCTTTCTTCCAAATGTACACGCGATTATTTTTTACTGCATCAAGTGTTCCCCAAATAGGGTCTGCCTGCAAATCGGCCATGCTTCGTTCATCGGATGTCAGGATGATGTAATCGCCGGCAAAAGTAGGCAGCACCTCACTCGACACTTCAACGGACTGTTGCTCCATAACCTCTTTGGCTACCGCTGCGGGTGGTTTGTATCCAAGCGCTGAATAAACGGCTTGTCCGCCTCTTCCGAAATTATCCCCAAACACGCCTGTGTTTTTACCCCAATCCTGCATGATCGAGAACGTAGCGTCTGATGGGACTACCTTTGCAACCCTTTCTCGGGCGCTGGCAATACGCTGATCGTATTCAGCCAACCAAGCTGCTGCCTCTTTTTCTTTCCCCAGCAGGTTTCCTACAAAGGTAATCTCTTCATGGACGTTTTTCAGTTCTCCAAAGGGAACAACTACTGTAGGCGCGATTTTTTTATACTGCTCATAGGCTGCTTCATTTCCCGTTACAATTAAGTCTGGCTGGAGCTCGAGCATTTTTTCCAGCGATATGTTTTCGTATTCCCCGATATTCTCTACACCTGCCAAAGCCTCAGCGAAGTACGGATTTTTTAGATTCAGCTCTGGCGTTCCAATTGGCTTTACATTCAAGGCGATGAAGCTTCCCAAATACAGATCCACGATGATTCGCTTCGGTTCTGCTGGGATCTCGATTTCCCCTTTTATGGTCGAAACTTTTCGAGTCAGGTTGTTGTTTTCAACTGCATCCGTTTGTTGAACGGCTTGTCCGACTCCCGTAGTGCTGGTTGTAGTTGAGCTCGTGGTGCATGCACTCAATACGAGCGCAAAGCAAAACAACAAGGTAGCCACCATAGGCACTTTACGACTGTACATGGATGAATCTTCCTCTCCACCATAACGATAATGATTCTCACAATCGTCATTACTATACCGTCGAGCACCCGTCATAACAATGGACAATCCACGCAATCTGTATGGACGCTTTTCCTTATCTATCTCCCGTGCACCTCGTTGTCTGAATTGTCCGGGTGAAGTTCCCGTTAGCTTTTTAAAGATACGCGTGAAGTATAGCCTGTCCGTATAGCCTATTTTTTCAGCAATTTCTTGGATCGGTGCTTCTGTATGAAGCAATAGCTCCTTGGCCTTTTGAATTCTCACTTGGATCACAAAGTCAATTAAGCTGTTACCCGTCTGTTTTTTGAAGATCCTGGATAAATTCTTGGCACTGTACCCAAAATGCTGCGCAAGTGAATCAAGCGTAAGTGGCTCTTGGTAGTGAGTATGTATATGGGAAATGACAAGCTCGACCACATCGGGCTTATCTGTATGGCCTGCTTGCTCTTGCAATTGTCGCAAGATCTGATGAACAAACAGGTGAAAAAGCGCCTTAACGTGGAACTTTTGCAATTGGCTGGAGCACTGCCATTCCTCGTAAATCTGATGCACGAGGTCAAACATCTCTAAAGGATGATCTGGCTTTAGCTCATAGATTCGATGAAATGCGCTTGCTTCTTCCCGTAGAATGACACGATCATTTCGCCATGGCCAAGGAAAAGACACGACAGCCTTATACAAAATGAGATAATAAGTGAACTCCTCGGCGGTCAAATGAATGTCCAAGCGAGTACCTTTGCCCGCATGCAAGACCGTAAACGGTTTGACGTCAACATTCATACCATCCAAATAAATTTGGGCACTCCCCTTCGTGCTATAGAGAAACCCGCTCGTCGGTAACCGATACGATGCCAGTTTTTCGCCTCCATTTTGATACTGCTTTCGAACATCTATGATTTTGATTGTGGCATAATTCCAGTATAGAGCGAAGTCTTCTATCCTCATCCCATCTATCCTCCATTTCCTTCTGGTTGCCCATCCCTCTCTTTTTCTACCATTTTATTGATAATAATTCTCACCGTCAAATTTACGTTTAAACCATAGAAAAAAGAGAGACTCTTCAAGAATCTCTCTTCCTTATCCTACACCCGAATTACGATGATCGAGTCAAAGGCTTTTTCATCATATTGACGTACTGCACCACATACAAATACTGCTGCGTTAACAACTCCGCATCCGCTTTTACTTCCTGCAAATAGCGATTGCCCTCCACATGTAGGTCTTCTATCAATGAGCCGAGGAAGCTCATATCGTATTCGGACGCAAGCTCTTGCAGTTTTTTCAGCTCCTGCAAATCTTGCTTGTCAAGTTTATGGATTCCTTTGAGTAACAAGCGTTCCTGCCAATCAGTCAGCTTTTCGGTAAAGGAATATAACTCCTCCATGATTTTACGCCCTCTCCCTCACCGTTATAGATCTAACTTAAAGCTCGTCAGCGATTTCCCCTGCATGATGCTGATCGGATAAAGTCCATCTCCTATTTTTTGCACAAGCAAATACACATCGCGCAGCTCTAGCAGCCGTTTGTTTTGTTCGAGATGACGTATATTGCGGGCGAATTCCCCCTGATAGGAAATGCTCAATTGGAGAGAATGACATTGCTCGTCTTCGATCGTCAGAATCAACTGCTGCGTCTTCTGATCGAAATCGACTTGGTTGAACTTGTTCGCTTTCAATAGAAAAACCGAGTCCAACGCAGTTTCAAACATATCGCCTGCCGCGTCCTTCCAGTCACTCGACCAGTCGCGAACGAACACCTTCCCGAGATCCAGCTCTTCGATATTGTCTCTGGGAACGACAGTTAGCCGCGTCTCTTCACTGGAAGACAAGCGCTGCTCCCGGTTCGTCTTCGCCTGTGTCAGGATGACCTGTGAATGGGAGAGCTCCTCCATGGAGATCAACCCGCCCCAAGGTACCTTGCCTTTATAGCTATCCTTAAAGGAAAAGGATATGCCTTCATAATACACGGGGCGCGCTTCTGTATACGTATAGATGTGTTGATCAGAAAGCGAATAAAAGTAATACGTAATCCCCTTGTACCCCGACCGCGTCTCCCATGGATTTGCTCCCAAAGCATACAGACTTAACTGTGGAACCATATGGTACTTACTCTTAAAGCTACCGAGCAGCTGCTTTTTCGCTTCGGTGTGATCGGTCTTCTCTAGAGCAAGCAAACTAAGATACACCCGGGAAAGTCGGTCGAGCAGCGCTTCCGTTGAAAACTTGACATGACGCTGAAAAAATAAGTTCAGCTCCCCATGAACGCCGCGAATGTCCTTTTCCACGCGGGGAAGATTGCCGTTATGCGCAGCAATAGCAAGCAGCTCCAGCCGTGTACAAATCGTCTGGGATAGCTTCGCCAAGCCGATGCCAAGAATCTCTGCGATCAGCGATTTGGCTTCAGCTACGACATCAGTTTCGTAGCTGACATCGGTTACGGATGCTTGTAACTGCTCACGATCCTGTAGCTCATGCATGGCCCGATAGCGCAAAATGACCTCTAGCTTGTGCAAGCAATTGCCCTTCGCCTTGCAGGTGCACATACTCTTCCCGATCTCCGATTCACTGTCAAAAGATACGGATATATCTTGGGTGCGCAATGTGATCGTTAAAAAGGATGTTTCAACGACCTCCATCTCCTCGAAATAGTCGAGGCGAAACAGCACTTCCTCTATCTGCGCTGGGGTAAAGGCCTTACTGATGTGAGACGGCTGCAATTGCAACAGCCAGCTAAAGTCAGGCTTGTAGGTCTCCAGCTCTTCCTCGTTCTCTGCTCCTGCTTGCAAATGGTTTTGAGCATAGTTGACGATGGCGATGATGACATGCTTGCATATCTTGTCAGAGGGACATGAGCAGGAAAAACGATTAATATCTGCATGAAGTCGGCATACGCTGTCATCTGACAGCGCACACTCGACGTAATCATCCCCGAACTCGTAGGAAACGGTCATTCCTTTTTCCATTTCCTTGATCGAACGATTGTAAATTCCTTTATTCGCGTATTTGATCAGATACTCTTCGTTGCACAGCGCGATAAACCGATGAAATTCCGATGTAAAATCCGCCATCGTTATTTTCCTGCTGCACGCATGACATCGTAGACGGTTTCGCTGAAAATGCGTGTTGGAATATCGGTGAGCTTCAGCCGATCCACTGGTTTGAAGTAAAAATGCTTGTATTCGGCATCTTTATTCGGATAGAAAGCCATCGCTTCCAGCTTCACATCCTCCATGCCCTCCCAATACGAAATGCTCGCCCCGCTGATTTTCAGCTCAGCCACCATTCCGTCATACAGTTTGTAAAACTCATAATAATAACCAGCATCAAGCGGTGTTCCTTTGACCCAGCCGAATTTCTCCATCATTTTCGCAAAAGCGGTAGGTGAATACGATTCAACAGGCAGTCGGAGCAATTCATTGGCTTTTAATTCTTCTTCCGTTGGGAGGAACGCTTCTCGATTCAACTGCTCGAATGGTTGGGTAATTTCGTAATCTTCTAGCTGGGTACGCCAGCCGTTCAACGACTCTTCGTCCAGCTCCAGTGGGTGAATCAAACCAATGAGCTGCTCATCTGCCAACTCATACTCATCCTCGTCCACGGTGTTAAATGTCCCATCGTCCATATAGCGGAACGTATCTACGAGCTTTCCGTCCTCGTATACACCCCAGATGAGCCCGATTGCGAATTTTTGCATCAACACGTTCTCCACAAAGAGACGTTTCCATGCTGCCGTTGACCAATAACGCGATTTGGACAGCGACTCCTCCAGACGAAGAGATTGTACTTTCACCATATTTTTCAGGTCTTTTTTCAATTGAGCAAAAGTCAATCGCGCTTGTTCTGCCTTTTCCTGATCGTCTTTCGCGGACGGTGCAGGCAGATTTTTTACCGCTTTTCCTGTACTGTCGTTCGTGACTTCCAGCTCCAGCTCATTGCTGACTTTGACCGTGAAGGTGCGGTCGCCGTAGTCAAACACTTGTTTGCCCGACGCATCGAAGCCAAGCGTGGTGACCAGTCGGTCTTCCAGCTCCATCGCGGAAATGTTCTGATTCGCAGCCGCCATAGAAAGCGCCTCTTCTGCTGCTGATTTGACTTGCCTGTTTTTGATCGTACGCTTGATCTGGTCGATTAGGCGCAGCGCAGTCAAATCATTCGAGAACGACAGGGCACGCACGCCATCCGCAGCCAAAGCTCCGCGAGAGTGATCTGTCCACTCCTTAACCCACTGACCAATCGTATCGACTATACGTCGATCTCCGAAAGCGACGCAGAGTGGCATGACCCATTTTTCTTTGGCGACTGCCCCATTATCGAGCCATGAGCGCAAAACTTCTGTAGTAAAGTCAGCAACAGATGCCGCTTGCAAAGACGGTTTCAAGTCAAGTACCAACTGGTTTGGCGCTGTCGGGAAATCGATCGAAGCGGTGAGCATGTACTCCATTACTTCCTGCCCCAGCTCGTTGCCGTCTTGGTCGCGAAGGACTGGCATGCGCTCCAGTGGCATCCATTTTATCCGTGTGAGTTTGCGCTTGTCGGTCAGGTTGCCCAAATGGGTCAAACTCGCATCTGGCCCTTGCTCCTCGGCGTCGATAAATGTTTGCAGCAGCGTTTTAAATTTGCTGCTTTTTTCATTTGTCAGTAGCTCCTGGAAAATCTCCTTGTTATTGTCCAGGGAGCGAATGGCATCCAGCGCCATTTCCTTGACCTTTGCTTTTTTCTCCGTTTGATAGACGTGCAAATATAGTTCCTTGTCTTTGGCCTGAAGAAACGCTGCACCAGCAAGGCCGCTCACTTTCTTCGAGCTGTCAGCCACCCCGAGCAGAATCGCTTGGTTGCGCAATTCCTCTGACAGCGTCTCCTTTGCCGCTAATAGGGTTTGAGTCACAAACACGCGAAGCTCCGTTTCCAGCTTGTCAAATTGAGCCAGACTCATTTCCGGATTCGCTACGATCAACGAACGATACACCTCTTCATTGACGTCTGTGTAATAATAGTGTGTCTCCTTGATTGACAAAATCTGATTAAAAAGAGTCTGAATATCTACAGCTTTGTCATTCCGGTAATGATCGATGAAGGCGGTCAATCGATCCTGGAACGCATGAGTGAAGCACATATGACCTACTCTGCGATTGGACTTGTCTTTGTATTGGCACATGAAGGGAATCAGTCTTGCAATAAACGGATGGTCCACAGGTAAGAAGCTCAGCAGGATCATCTGCTGTCTTACGAGTTGTACGTCCTCCAGATGCACATGCTCGAGCACATCCTCTAGGACAGCTTTATCATCCAAGTAGTTCGCCAGCTTTGTAGAGCCCTTCGCACGTCGTAGCGCGTCTTGAATAATCCCTTCCAAAGATGGCTGGAAATCAGAGAGATCCACGCCTTCTGCCGCCAGCGTTTTGTGTAAGAATCCCTTGACCATCGGGATCGAAGCAATCTCAAGCGCTCGTCTTGATTTGGTTACGTCTTCCAGTACCAGCTGCTTCACTTGTTCCCAATTGGTCGGTGGGGATAGCAAATGCTCACGCAGGCCCAGCAGTAGAGCGTAAGGCTCATCCATGTGTACGAGGTCAGCGAGTCTCTTATCTTCGGACAAGATATCAAGCGGGAACATGTCAAAAATGATTTGCAAGGTATCGTGCAGCTCCCGATCTATCTCCTCTTCCTTCTTCAGGAATGCACTGATCCCGCCTTTGACGTGAATGCGGAAATACAGTAAGCTGTTGACCAGCTCCATAGAACGCTTCAAATGTTTCTGGTTCAAAAGGGAGCCTTCCTTGACTTGCTCTCCTGGATAATACTTTTCCCGCAGCGCAGCCTTTTTCTCTTTGACGTATGACGGGTACAACGACTCGTTGGTCAGTAAATTGTTGCTCGAAAACTGCATTGTCACGACTTCTTTTGTAATGGTATGCAGCTCTTTTATATATTCGCGTGTATCACCTGTAATCAGGTAATAGTAGCTCGGCATCAGCTTTTCTTTTGCTTCTTCCAATAAGCTCGGAGAAATCGTGTACGCGTACGAAATGAATAGCAAAAATTCGGCCCGATCAAATGTCGAGGAGTAATCACGGCTGATACTTACGCGATAATCCTCCGCGGCTTTTAACAAAAATTCGGCAAACAACGCATGTCCGAAATGCTCGATCGTTTTTCTCATGGCCTCCAATGCTTTCTGATCTTTTGCTCGGATATCAGCATCACCGATGTCCTTCATCCCCTGAAGTTCGATCTGATCTAGGAAGCACTCATCCATCACATTTTTCTTATCGTAAAAACGGTTGCTAGCCTTGTAGATCAGCACAGCTGCTCGATAGAAGGCCAACTCCTCGCCGCGTTTTTTCAGCTTGTCAAATTCGGATCGAACCGTATAGCTGTAAAACCGCGGGTCCTCTGCGATTGCCGGGCATTCGTCTGTGTCACCTGCAACGTAATCAGCGACTTGATCGTACAAATGCTTGTTTCGATCACTTGCACTGATAAACTCCTCCACAAATTTCTTCGTAACTGGATTCAGATCTGTCTTTCGTAAAACCATTCCTTACTCCTCCTTCTCTCTATTTGATAACCTTACCAATCCATTGCGCGAGCTCATCGGGCGTGATCGCGGCGACATTTGCTCCCATATCGCTTAATACCCTTGCAGCATGCTGGTTGTACGTAGCGTTGCCATTGAAATCCAAAGCTGTAAGCACTAAAAACTTGCAGCCCGCGTCTATAATTTCCTTGCTTTGGCGATACATTTCCTTGATCGGATAGCCTTCCTCCAAATCGCTGACGAGGATAAATATCGTCTTCGATGGATTTTCGAGCAGTGTTCTTCCGTATTTGAGCGCTTGGGCAATATGAGTCCCCCCACCAAGTTGCACACTCATCAGCACATCGACCGGATCATCCAGTCTACTGCTCAAATCAACGACCTTCGTATCAAAAATAACCAAATGCGTCTTCAAGGCAGCGAGCTTGTAAAAAATACTTGCCATAACGGAGCTGTAAATTACAGAGTCCATCATACTGCCGCTCTCGTCCACGACAATGACGATGTTCCATTTGTTGTGATGCTGGATATTGCTGTGGAAATACAGCTCATCGATGATAAAACGACTATTTTTGCGATCATAGTTTTTCAAATTTTTACGAATCGTTTTATGGACATCCAGATTTTTCATCGACTTCGTATAGCCGCGTTTGTGGCGATTGCGTTTGCCGACAATGCTGGTCTGCACCTCATTTTCAAGCTGACGCCGCAGATCGTCTACGACCTTGCGTACAATTTCCTTTGCACTTTTCACGACCTCTCCTTTCATCCTGCCTTTAAATTGGAGGATGTTTTTCAAGAGGGTCATGTTGGGCTCCATGCTTTCCAACACTTTTTTATCTGTCAACAGCTCTGTCATGTTATAACGGTCCAGAGCTTGCCGCTCGAGGATTTCTACCGTTTTTTTGGGAAACAGCTTGCGGATTTTATTCAGCCAGGAGGGAACCGTCAATGCCGAATCTCCCCTGCCACCTTCTTTTCGATAGCCTTGCTCTTCTCCGTATTCACGGTTGTATAAAAATTCAAGAATCGAGTCTAGTTCCTGATAGGAAAACTCGGATGATTGATAGACCCCGCTGCCTTCCAATGATTCCTCGGCATGAGAGCCCAATAACAACCGCCAGCGGTTCAAGGCTTCGCGGCTCAAATCAGGTTCCATTTGGCAAACTCCTCCTTGATCGCTTGATCGAGCATGCGGGCATCACGCAAGGTACGCTCATCGATGACTGGATTCGTGACTTGTTCCACCGTCGTTTGGAAGAGAGCTGCCACTTTTTCCGAGAGCATACTAATTTCCATTGGGCTAAAATATGTAAACGCCAATCGTAGTTCAGGCACCACTTGCAAAAAGTCGTCGTACGCCAAGGATGTAATCATCTGATGCAGATCGCGCAAGATTTCTTCTTGATGAAAGAGGTAGTCACGAGCCACGATAAAAACGCCATGTAAATACGCAGCGGTATGCAGCATTTGCTCAGGCGACCCGAACATATAGGCACGCGCACGTCTGGAGATTTCTGCGCGTTCGATCACTTCGAGATTGCACAAGATCGCGACCACTACCCCTTCCAGTTTCGCGGGGAGCTTGTCGTTACGCAGCAACTCCAGAAGTTGATCACTGAAAATCTCTCGGGAATCATCCGCCTGTCTCTTTTCACTCAGCATGTAGAGGAATTTGAGCTGATCAGCCAACTCATCCAGTTCGTTGGGGTTCGGGTTTCCCTGCTCGACGATTTTGGTCACAGCCTGGTAATATACTTCTTCCACCAAGCTCTCCAGCCGTTCTGTCTCGATAAGACCGAACAACCGTTTTTGCTCCAAAAGAATCGTGAGTGTCTTCAATGTTTTGCAAAGAGAGAGAAAATGTCCATCCTGCTTAACGGACTCTTGTACAGATTCAAAGAGTCGTTCCGACAACTCTTCCAAACCCATAACGACCGCCATCAAAAGCCATTTTGCCAGCTCATGGCTCTGGTGCTGCGGCAATTCTTTTACCATATCGGCTAGCTTATGCGCAGCTGCCTCCTTCACCGTCCCACCGTAGACCGAGCTCTCGATCAGACGGGCTTCTACGAACGAGGAATAGCTGTAGCGCCATGTTTCTCGGACAAGATTGACATTTCGGTTATTCATCCAGTCTGGTCCGGCTTCTTTAGCGCAAAATTCTGTACCCAAGAACTGCATGCAATGAAAAAACTGGCTGGCTTCGCGATGCGACTTCTTGGCATACAGCTCTAACACCTTCTGATTGCGCCCTGTTGTCGTGATCGCAAGCTTTAGCGATTTACATCTGTCTTTGCAATCGCGAACGATGGGCACATCCAGTGAATTTGGGGCAACCTCACCGATTCCGTCTCCTGTCAACAACTCTCGCAATATCTCGATCGGCTGTGATGTAGCAATCGAGCGTTCGCCTTTTGTAAAAGCAGAGAGAACGGAATCGATCAACTCATAGGCACCGCCCTCGGCCTTTTCCCGCATGACTGCCAAGCCGCTCATGAGGCTGTACGCTTCGATCGCATCCGCAGTCGACGTCGTTTCTCCCTTATCACGCAGTCTTTTGAGCAGTTGCGGGAGGTACATCAAGGCGCTTTTCGAGAAAGGAGCACGCTCCTTCTTCTCCAGAGCCTTCCACACACTCTCGTAGTAGTGAACGTACGGCATCCCGCTTGCGTATCCATTCAACTGATCTGCTTCCTGGTACGTGTACACCATCGGATATATTTTTTCTTCCTGCACCTTTTGTATCTTATAGGAAGTCTTACGTTCCTCGATGAGTCCGTATGTATGAAAGCCCCCGGTAACCACGAGAATTCTCGCATGCTTTTGCTTGGCCTCTGCAATTTTTTGACGCATGTGCGCCTCACGAATCAAATCGCCTTCCGCTTCCAAAGCAGCGTCATCATAGCATTTTCGAGACAGGTAGCAATAAGCAAAGACATCCTTGACGAAATCCTGCGTCTTTTTGCGGATACCATCAATCTCAAAAACCTTTTCCCACAGCTCATCGAAGTTCCGGCATTTCATCGTCTGGCACAGTCGTTGAATAAACTGCGAGCCTGCCAGCATGCGCTCATCGTGATAGGACAGCTTTTCATTCTTCTTTTTCAAATCATGACCGTCTTCCAAGCTTTCGAGGCGACTTCCGTAGCTTAGATCAATGAAAGCAGCAGGTATCTGCCGACGTTTTGCTTCGACCAAGGCTACATATTCCGGCGAATACAGAAGAAACGGAAAGTAACAGACGTATTTTTGCTCTCCTGAGGCGTACGCGTAATAAATGCTCACAGGAGGCTTCGTCCGTTCATCCGTCAAGATCGGAATGATATGATTGCTATGGTCCGGGCCTTCAATCAGAATGATTTCCGGTTGATACTCTTCGATCGTTTTTTTCAAATGAAATGCGCAGGCAGGACTATGATGACGAACCGGGAAATAGACGACCTGTTTGCTGAGGTTGTAGACCTCTTCTTCGACGAATGACTTTATGAAGCGGTCTTGACCGTTTACTTGATCCATTTCTTCTCGTTGTAATAAGTTCCCCATAGACCCTCTTCCTTTGCCCGTTCTTTGACCACTTTGGTAAAGTAGGTTTTCAGGATATTTGCGTCCTTTTGGTTTTCCTTGACGACCGCTCCCAGCATGTTCTGTACCAGTCGATCCATGGATATTGGCCTGCCATCATAGTAATGGGACGTCATTGCACTTTGGACATAGACGGATACGGCTTCGGCTGTACTCATCACGGATTGAGGGGAATCGATTTTGAATCCTTCTTTAGTCTCGCCCATACGTAACTCCATGAAGGTCGTCGCCAATATCTCAACCACATCCCGATCGATTTCGATGTTTACGCCACTTTGCTCCAGAATCACTTTTGCTTGGGATTCGATAATTTGTGCTTCCATTTTCACATGATTAATCGGCGCGATTGTCTCGAAGTTAAAACGTCGTTTGAGCGCGCTACTCATTTCATTAACGCCCTTGTCCCGCAAGTTCGCTGTTGCAATGATATTAAAACCGGGCTTCGCAAACACGATGCCGTCTGCCAGCTCGGGAATGTTCATCACCTTGTCGCTCAAAATACTAATCAGCACATCTTGAACCTCAAACGGACAACGGGTAATTTCTTCGAATCGCGTAATAATCCCCTTGCTCATACCGGTGTATAGCGGCGAAGGAACCAGCGCTTGCAGAGAAGGACCTTTGTCCAGCAGCATCGCGTAGTTCCAAGAGTATTTGATCATATCCTCTGTCGTTCCTGCGGTGCCTTGGATCGTATTCGTGCTCGTACCGGAGATGGCCGCAGACAGCAGCTCAGACAGCATCGTCTTTGCCGTTCCAGGTTCACCGACGAGCATCAAGCCACGATTGCCTGCCAATGTGACGATTGCACGCTCAATAAGCACATCGTCTCCATAGAACTTCTTCGTAATCGGTATACTTTCGCCCTCATAAGAGAGAGGTTCATCCGTTCCTAAAATAAAGTCGCGCACAGCTCTGGGCGACATCAGCCAATTGGGAGGTTTTGTCCCTGTATCATGGGATCGCAGCGCATTCAGCTGTTTAGCATATAACACTTCCATAGGTGGCTTCATTGTTTCCATCCAAATGCCCACTCCATTTCTGGTTGTACTTGAAAAATAAGGTATACTATAAAAAATGAAAACATATGTTTGTTAGGAAAAGAAGGGTATTTGTACCCAATATTAGGAAAGATATGTGAAAAGATGTGAATTGAGTACTACATACGAAAAAGCGCCCTGGGTCCCCAAGACGCTTTTCTCGCTTTTTTTGAAGAGTTTTTTTATAACAGCGTCCGCAAGCTCCAAAGCTCCGGGAAAAAACGGTGATCGAGTGCTCTGCGTAAGTACATGACGCCTGATGACCCTCCTGTTCCCGGCTTTTGTCCTATAATGCGTTCGACTGTCGTCATATGGTTAAAACGCCATTGTTGTTGCTGGCTGGCGATATCCACCAGCTTTTCTGCCAACTCGTACAGATCCCAATACTGGTTCACATTTCGATATACGGTCAGCCAGGCTTGCTCTACACTTTGATTTGGTTGATAAGGCTGTGACCAGTCGCGATTCAAACATTCCGGATCAATCGGCAAGCCACGAGCAGCCATCTCCCTGATCGCCGCATCGTAAATGCTGGGCTGCTGCAAGGCCGCACTCATTTGGGCGTGCAGCTCTGGTTGATGCGCATACACCGCTAGGACATGCTGGTTCTTATATCCTAGCGTAAATTCGATGAATCTGTTTTGATAGGATTGAAAACCGGACGAATGACCCAGCTTGTCACGGAACTGGAGGTAGTCAGCTGGCGTCAATGTAGAAAGGACATCCCACGATTTAATCAATTGCTGCTGGATACGCGAGACTCGCGCGAACATTTTGAAAGCAGGCTCCAGATCGTGGTTGCAAATGCACTCATTTGCTGCTGACAGTTCGTGCAAAATTTGTTTCATCCATAGCTCACTCACCTGATGAATGATAATAAACAGCATTTCATCATGATGGGTAGATTGACATTGTTGACTCGACAAGATTTGATCGAGCTGTAAGTAATCGCCGTAACTCATTTCTTTTTGGAAATCAGTATGAACCTGTGTCTCCAATGAAGTGTCGCTCGGTTGATTACTTCCTTGTTCATGTGGTCTCATCGCGGCATGACCTCCTTTCCCATCTAATTCCTTTCCACCCCTCGTTCCTCCTGCTGAACCTCCCTCCTTCTCACCCGATTTTATTTCGCTGCTTCTAAATATTTCAAATCGATTAAGCCATCGATTTTATTACTGGAAATATAACCGGCTTCCTGGCTAATATCTGCCATTTCCTGAATGACTTTTTCATTGACCTCCGTTGTTACTTCCAGACGAGAAAAGGCTGCCTGCACTTCTTTTTTGCTCAACTCTTTGCCAGTCAGATTTTTCAAATGCTTGATGATCAGGTCTTGGCTTTCTTCGGGATTTTCCTGAATGAATTTGACGGCCTTTTTATGTGCTTGCAGGTAGGCGGTTGCCAATCCTTCTCGTTTCAAAAATTCATCGCTGGCTGCTACCACAGTATTGGTTGATTCTTTCCCCCAAGCGAATTGATCCCAGTCCAGAAGCAATTTTCCTTCTGCCTGATTCTCAAGTACATATCCCCACGGCTCCTGAGTTGCTGCACCATCAACGGATTTTTGCACGAATAATGCTGCCGTATCTACTGGCGCCGCCGCATACAGTTCCACATCTCCACCATTCGTTGTCGGTTTGAGGCCAACCTCATTTAGTGCTTTTCTGAGCATGACATCCTGTGTGCTGCCGATTACCGGAATCGCGATTTTTTTGCCTTTTAAATCTTTTAGTTCACTAATATTGGTTGAACCATTCATGACGAGCACAGCTCCGCCATTGACCGCACCTGAAATCAAACGATACCCGGGATGCTTGACATAAAAGTTCAAAAGAGGCCCTGGCCCCACCGTCCCTACGTCAATCGCCTTCGTTGCCATTGCTTCCATAAACAATCCGCCATTGGCGACCGTTTTTGTTTGAATCTTCATATCAGCACCGAATGCTTCCTTAAAATAGCCTTTTTCCAGCGCGATGATCGTTGCGCTATGGGTCAAGTTTGGGAAATATCCAATCCTTATTTCCTTCTCAGAGGATTCTGCTCCGCCAGTAGAGCACCCGCTCACAATCCCCATCAATAATAGGGATGCGACAACGGTACTAAACACTTTTTTAAACATGTGACGACACACTCCTTAGCCATTTTTCTTTTATGAATGGACTCCCCACTTCATCTGAACGTTGCGTTCGATGCGTGAAAAGACAACATTATCAACGATGGTACCGATGATCGCAATAATGATCATGACAGATATCACCAAATCCATTTGTCCAAGTGAACGTCCCATCTCGAGCAATTGACCGAGACCACCGCCACCCCCGAGCAATTCACCAGCCATGAGTGCCCGCCAGGAAAATGCCCATGCGATTCGAAGTCCGGAGATAATCTGCGGTACGGATGCAGGTAGAATGACTGTTCGTACAAAGTGAAAGCCAGTCGAACCATACGTCTTGGCTACCCGCTGATATAGCGGTGGGACATTTTTGAAACCGCTGGTCGCGTTGACCGTCATCGTCCAGGTCGCCCCGATCGTCACGATGAACAAAATGGAGAAGTCATTTAAGCCAAACCAGATTATCGCAAGCGGGAACCAGACAATGCTCGGGATAGACTGAAGCGCTGTCACCACAAAGCCAAGCGTATCTTCTACGAGTTTGTATCTCCAAATGAAGTAACCCAATATCAGTCCGAGAATAATGGCAATGAAAAAGCCCAACAGGATTCGTCCCAAACTTTTTCCAATCGCGGCGGTAATTTGCCCGCTTATCAATCCATTTACGAGTGTTTCGAAAATCTGGGTCAAGCTGGGAAACATGAACGATGGCAACCCAGATAATCTAGATGTGACTTCCCATATCGCCGCTATCATAGCGATGAAGATGACCCGTCTTAAAGCTGTAGTCATTGCCCATTTCCTCCTTCAGCACCTTTTCTATCTCTTCTTGCAGGATCGAAAGCACCTTCTGCTCCGTGTTTAATGTCACACTGTCCGGCATGACTCCATCGCGCATGGCAGGAACCGCAATGATCTCCTTGATTTTTCCGGGGCGTGTGGCAAAAACGGCAATCCTCTCCGCAAGCTGAACGGCCTCCCGGATATTATGGGTGACGAAAAAAATCGTGACCTTGGTCGTTCGCCAAATCTCAAGCAACTCCTTATGAAGAACCATCCGCGTCTGTTCATCCAACGCCGAGAATGGTTCATCCATCAGCAAAATGTCAGGTTCCATGACAAGCGCCCGAGCTATGGCTACACGTTGCTTCATCCCGCCTGAGAGCTGATGGGGATAGGAATGAACATACTTGCTTAAATGGACCATTTTGAGCACTTCCAGCGCCTTCTCGTTGGCTTTCGCAGCAGACATTTTTTTCAACTTGAGCCCGTATGTAACATTTTCCAAAACCGTCAGCCATGGAAATAATCCCGCTTCTTGAAAAACCACGACTCTGTCTGGACCGGGCTTATTCACTTTGTTGCCAGCAACGTGTATGTCACCGCTATCCGGTTGATCCAATCCAGCTATTAAGTAGAGCAGCGTCGACTTTCCACAGCCAGAGGGGCCGACAATGGAAACGAAGCTGCCCTTTTCCACTTCAAGATTGATATCATCCAGCACCTTTACTTTTTGTTTCTGCTCATTCACGAAATGTTTCGTAACATTATTAATAGTCAGATACATGACTGCACCTCTTTTTATTCCAACTTAGTCGATGGGGATTATGAATAAATAATGATTAATCCTATCGTTTTTGTCAACTATAATCCAATAAAAAAGGGAAGGCGGCGGGCACCTTCTCCTATTCAATGCGGTATCAAAGCTTTATGTGCAACATTACACTTCGTCGTCTTCTTTAACTACTTACCTACAACTTCGTCGGATCGAATCTTCTCTCATCCAAATAAGCTCGCGCATGCCCCCAGAAATACTTACTTGGCTGCATGTAGATTTCCAGACCTGCCCGCTCGATCGTCCGATTCGCCTCTTCATTCGCTTCTTTGAGGATTTGCTTTTCATCCACTGTCAAAACACGGCGCTCGTCCATGATCAGCTCACCGTCAACGATGACATGGTTCACATCTCCACCGACTGCCTGATAGACAACACGATGGACATGCATGTTCTCTGGATTCAAGTGGGCCTGATGCATATTTACAGTAATGACATCCGCTTTTTTACCAGCCTCAAGCGACCCCAGCTCGTCATCCCAGCCGACACAGCGTGCCGCATCAATCGTTACCATTTCCAGCAGCTTGCCCGGCGGGAGGTAATAATAATCACGCAGCGCCGCTTGTTGCAGCAGCTGCATTCTGCGCATGGCCTGGAACATGTCAAAAGGAGTCATCGGCGAGGTGCCATCCGTCGTGATCGCAACGGTCGCTCCCATCTCCAGCAATTCCGTAATGGGGGTGCGTGCATTGATTTGACCAAAACCAGGAGAAGCGCTCACATTCGTTCCTGTTTCGGCCAAAATTTTCGCCTCGTCAAAAGATATTCCCCGACAATGCTGCAAGTGTACGTCTGGACCGAGCAGTGCGTACTCTTTGTCTTGAATCGCGAGGTGAATCATGCCGCCAAAAGCATCGGAATGGATGCGCGTGTCGTACTTTTTCGCAATCTCCCTGATTTTCCGAGCTTGGTACCGGTCAAAATCGGTTAAGCCAAACAATTGGTCAGCAGGCGTCGGATAGGACGGATTGACAGAGGTCACGATGACAAATGGAGTTATGTATGCTCTGGTTTTATCGTTATTCGCATGATTCAAGGCTTCGATCACGGCTTCTGCCCCAGCGAGAACCTGCTCATAGGTGACTTCCTTCGTTACTTTTTGTCCATCGACCCAGCGGCTGAAGGGATGCGGCCACGGTGGATTACATGGACCTGTCGCTACGATTTCGCGAACGCCAACCTCGTTGTACGCTTTGGCGTGATTCAAGGCAAAGATCGGATCATCTGAGCGCGGCATCGAGCCCAGGACGCTAACACCTGTTGTAATCCCAGCTTTAAGCCGCTCCAGTGCTGACAGCTTTCCCTCGTAGTACCAGAAGTCATCTGTCACGTAGTGCTTGTAAGTGTTAGTCATGATTGGCATCCAGTCGTTGATATTGTCCGTCGCAATCGTTTTGAACAACGAATGTCCGCCATGACCATGTGCGTCAATGAAGCCTGGCATGATACAATGATGCGCGCAGTCGACTACCTTTTGCGCGGGATACTTGTCTTTTAGAAGTTGAGAGTCGCCTACCTCCAAAATTCTCCCTTTATCAATAGCGACAGCCCCGTCCTGCAATACCCGACGATCTTTGTCCATAGTAATGACTACACCGTTTACGAGTAACAAATCGATCAAGATGCATCTCCCCCAGCTTCAAGAATAAGGGCGGTGCCTATGTCACCTACTCCCCCTCCCTACACCTTACTGCAATTTCGACAACTTGTATTTGCAAGAAAATTACAACTTTTTATAATATGTTTACCTGTTGCTTCCAAATGGAAAAACCACCTTCCCTTGAAGGAAAGATGGTTTGGAGGTTTTAGGCATCCGCTTTTCGTTTGCGGAGGAAAAAAATGAGGAACGCTATCCCCGCAAATGCGAGTACAGCATAAACGACACTGGAATAGAGATCGAAATAGTACAGAATGTCTTCCCACGATTCCCCCAATAAGTGACCTGCCATCACTAGGACGATGTTCCAAATAAGCGTACCGAGTGTTGTAAACAGCAAAAACAGCGGGAAATTCATTTTGGTCATACCAGCAGGAATGGAAATCAGGCTTCTGATTAATGGGATCATGCGGCAAAAAAAGATCGTCCAGTACCCGTATCGGTCGAACCATTCATTCGCTTTATGGATATCTGTCGATTTAATGCGCAGAAGATGCCCCCATCTCTCTACGATCTTCTCTATTTTTTTGACGTCTAGGTAATAACCGATTCCATAGAGCATGATGGCCCCGATCACCGAACCGATTGTAGCTGACAAGATTACGCCAAAAACCGTTAAGGATGATTGCGTCGTCATAAATCCACCGAAGGTCAAAATCACCTCAGAAGGTATGGGTGGAAAGATGTTTTCCAGTGCCATCATCAGTAAGATACCGAAGTAACTATATTGTTCAATAATTTGGGTCATCCAGTTCTGCATGCTATCCCTCACAATTATCTACCAATGCTTATCTCTCCAGTATAGAGACACGCGTTGCATAGTTCAATGAAAAGCGATAATCTTTTCCTTTATTTCAATACGAAACAAGGAGGTCTTGGGTTACCCTTCCATTGAAAATTTTCATGCAGACTATTTTTTAAATAATATTGCAATTCAAGGGAATATGTGGAATATTGGGAGGGTACCAACCACATCACATAACTCAAAGTTGATATCTTTAGGAGGTGAAAACGGCATGTTTCGCAAGTTTGTCTATTCCTTTGTATGTCTGTTACTGTTTATGACCGCTGGTGCCGTTGATGTAAACGCTGCCGCACCAAAAGTAACTGGCACACTATACATTGAGAAACCATTCAAGAAAGAAGGACTTCGGTTTCAAACGACCGTTACTGAAATCGACAATCCAAAATACGACTCACCAATGTACCACGTAAATACGGTTGTCACCAATATTTCGCGGAAACCGATCACGTACACGACTGCTCATTGCTATGGTGTGACAACACGACTAGAAGCGTATGCCTCTGGAGACTCTTGGGAGCTTCCCTACCCTGAAGACGAACCTGCCTGCACCCCGGACATCAAGGAGAGAACCTTAAAGCCCGGGAGAACGATCGAGCAAGATGAATATTTCCGAACAGATGAACTGCCGGATGATCTTACGCCAGACTATTTTCAAGTGAATTCTTCTGTGCGCATCCTCGTTGGACCGGAAGATAAGGAACGCAAAGAGGAACTCGTAAAGATGCAGACGCAATTTCTTGCAGGGCTAGCTCTCCATCCAGATGAGATTGAGCTCCAGGCTGAAGCGAGTGAGCTTCCTAAATCGTATTACGAAATCAATGCGACAGGAAAAGTCTCTAATAAGGAAATCAAGCGCGTAACGCTTCAGGTCTTTAATACGCTCATTACGTTGCGAATTGACTCGAAGTCAGGAGAGTTTACCACGAAGAAAAAAGTAAAAGCAAAAGGTCCATCCCTTCAATCAGGTGTACTCGAGCTAACGTATAAAGATGGGACGAAACATATCTACAACATTCCCATAGAAAATTCCAGCAACTAATGTTCTCCACGAAAAAAAGGACTGCCATGTGTGCGTCCTTTTTTTCGTGTTTCACTCTGGTTCTGTTCTGTCGTGCTATTCCCTACTGCTTAGACCAGTAAATCAATGTGTCGTCCCTCTTTATTTCTGCAAAGCCCATTTTGACTAATATTTTTGCGGAATCTACGTTATCTAGCAAGCACTTCGCCGTAATCTTTTTCACATCTGGCTGCAACAACGCCCATTTCGCTAGGCCTTCTGCCGACTCGTACGCGTAGCCTTTTTTTCGCTCGGCTTCAATTATTCCATAGCCGATGTCCACTTCTCCCTCCGCATTCGGGCCTCCCTTGAACCCTACATCACCGATGATCTTCATGCCATCTTTTGTAATAATCATCCACGATTCAAATCCTGTCGGTTCCCCTGTGAGTTCGAGTGCTTTGATGATTTTGGGTATCGTTTCCATCGCATCCTCATCAGGCCATCCTTTGCCTAATGTAAGCCCCATATCCAATAACTCTTCGTAATTTTCTTGCAAAATATTCGTCGCTATTCTATGTGTAAATGGAATCAATATGAGCCGTTGTGTATGAATGCTCTTTTCATTCATGGACTGGTACCCCTTCCTCTTTCCTTCATTGTCGGTGACGGTATTTACGTTGGATTTACTTTTCCATATGTTTTTTCAGAAAGGGTCTATTCCTACACCTCAGCTACTTTATACATACTCCGATAGTAAGAATCAATCGGGCACCAACCATTATAGCATAATTTTCCATCTCCTTTTCTCAGAATGAATTGAAGATTGATTAATTGGAATCTTTTCCGAATAATGAGAGATAACGAATGATGACGGACACCACGGAAATCCAGTTGGTAAGGAGTGAGAACATGTCCACAACGCTAAACACTGAGCTTGTCCGCATTGAGCCCTGGGCGGATCACGATCTTCCCTTGCTGCGCCTTTTGAATGCGCCTGCCATGATGGAGCATCTTGGAGGCCCGGAGACGGAGGAGCAGCTCCTTGCTCGGCACGAACGATACATCAATAAGGACGGACAGCTTACGAGCAAGATGTTCAGCATCGTACTGCTGCCAGATCACACCCCTGTCGGAAGCATCGGCTATTGGGACCGCATCTGGCAAGGGGAAAACGTATACGAAGTAGGCTGGAGCGTCCTCCCCTCCTTTCAAGGGAAAGGAATTGCCTCTGTGGCTTTAGCTTCACTCATCACACGCATCAACCAAGAACGAAGACACAAGTTTATTCATGCCTATCCCTCCGTGGACAACCCTGCCTCCAATGCGATTTGCCGTAAGCTCGGTTTCACTCTGCAGTCAGAATGCATCTTTGAATACCCTCCAGGAAGTTTTATGCGCTCCAATGATTGGCGATTAGAAGTTGCATCAGGACATTTCCCCATTGAAAAAGTCCGGGAGCAATTCCCCGCGCTACAACGAATTTACAAAGGCAAACCAGTTGTTTATCTCGATGGTCCAGGCGGCTCGCAAGTCGTAAAATCCTCCATGGACGCGATCTATCGCTATATGGCGAAAGGTGGAGCGAATTTACACGGCTCTTTTCCAACAAGCAAGGAGACAGAAGCCATCCTTGCAGATGCGAAGCAAGCCGTAGCAGACCTTTTCCACGTGAAGCCGCTGGAGGTAGCCTTCGGGGCGAATATGACCACCCTGACCTTCGCGATTGCACGTGCATTAGGTCGACATTGGAAAGAAGGGGATGAGATCATCGTCTCCGAAATGGATCACCGCGCCAATGTAGATCCGTGGCTGACTGTTGCCGCTGATCGCGGAATGACCGTTCGGTGGTTAAAGGTGAATAAAGAGACACTTACGTTACCACTAGATGAGCTCGATACCCTACTTACTTCTAGGACCAGACTTGTGGCAGTCGGGCTTGCTTCCAATGCTGTCGGAACGATCCATGATCTCGCTACCCTTTCCCAAAAAGCACGTGCAAAAGGAGTCATTGTCGCTGTCGACGCCGTGCATGCAGTCCCTCACTTCTCTATCCATCGTGACGAAATTGGAGCCGATATCCTGCTCTGTTCTGCTTACAAGTTTTTTGGCCCTCATGTGGGAATTGCTGTCATTTGCAAAGAAATTTTTGAAGCACTCGATGTTTACAAACTGGTTCCTGCCCCCGTTTCTTATCCAGATAAACTGGAGACCGGAACACAAAATCATGAAGGGATCGCTGGAATCAGACCCGCTATCGAATTTGTAGCTTCGCTTGGTTTCGGTGATAGCTTCGCTGAAAAAATCCGCTCTGGTTATGAGGTGATCGAAGCCTATGAAAATCAGTTGGCTGAAAAGCTGCGAAAAGAACTAGGCGCAATGAATGGTGTCACCATCTATCAAGCGTGTGAAGATGTTCCGAAAACACCAACGATCGCTTTTAGGATCGAAGGGTTTACTCCCCAAGAAATATGTGAGCGATTGTGCGAGGAGCATAGCATATTCGTTGCGGACGGGGACTTCTATGCGACAACACTCGCCAATTGTTTGAGAATCAGTGAAAGTGGCGGCTGGATACGAGCAGGGCTGGCACCGTACAGTACCCACGAGGAAATTGACCGTTTCATTCAAGGTATCAAAGCGATCATAAGGGCATAATTCAAGACCCGGGTCAACGCGACTCGGGTCTTCCACATTTTTATCCATGAAGCCCGCCCTGAAATCTGGCGCGGGGGCGATAATGCCCGACCGGAATTTGGATCAAACAGGTTTTCTCTTCTGTCTCTAGGTTGTATAGATCGTCGCAATTTTCCACGTCAAATCCGAGTAACGGATGACCACCCATTCCACACGTGAACGCTGCTAATAGCAAGTGATGCACGACGATTCCCGCCTCCAAATGCTGGATGCGATACCCTCTAAGCCCTAGCTGATTGATCAAATGATCGCGTTTACCCGCCACATGAAAGCAGAGCGGCACTTGATACAAATTCACGTTGTCCAGGGTCATTCCGTCTTGAAGGCGTGCTCGTAAATCTCCATAGACAATCGGATAAAGAGCGTGCTCCAGTGGTTCGTAAGCGTATGCCCCATCTCGTATCCCTTCTACCTGATGAATGCTTACAAAGAGAGAAAGCCTACTCCACGCTACTTCTTGATTTTTCCCCAAATCATTGCCATACGATAGAGCACTCATCGTCATTTCCACGATACGCGCTACCTGATCCTGGTCTGTTTTTCTCCTGATAAAGTCCATTTCCGGCGAAAAACGCTCCCGGCAATATTGCGCCAGATCATAGTTTGGTTTCTGCAAACGCGGGAGAAGAATTCGCTCATCGGAACGACGAAGCCACTTGCTTTCCAACTGATCTGAATAACGTGTAATCGAATGGGTAGATTCCTGCATGGCAGCTTGATTCATTTGTAGGAGCGCAGTATATTTTCTCATTCTTTTTGAGCGCATCATATGCACATGCTTTTGTTCAGGCAGTTCTCGGATTAACTCGCTTGCCGTCTCCTCACCTCGCTCTGCCCAATGTGCGGTTGAGTGCGAATGCCTCTCCCCTTCTATTTGAAGCGATAAGGGAACTACTGCGTATACACTCTCTTGATCGGCAGACAATCCTAGAAGTGTATTCATCGCTCTATCTAGAAACTGGTAGTGTACCGCAGTCGTTACACCGAACTGGTTTGCCATTTCGTGCAATTGTCCAAGCAGTACTCCAGCATCGAGGCCCTGCAGTCGATAGGAAAACTCATCATACTTAAAAAAGTTCTTCCAAAAATAGGTGGATACGAACGCAACTCCAAAGCAAGCATGTACCGGGCAACTGCCGCCAAGTGCTCGGCTTAGGAAGTGATCAAAATTCCCTTCGCGCAATTGTACAAGTCTGTGATGGGCCACATCGTAGTGGTATAGACCTGAAGGAATACTAGACAGCTTTAAATACACGTACAGCTCACTCGGATAGAGCGCCCCTCCAGACGGAACTGGTCTTCGATTGGTTACAAGCGACACAAACGACTCAGATCCTACATCTGCCGGAGTTGTGGTTAACAACGATTGGCTGATTTGGATGAGGCCATAACTATACCATAACCAAGCGCCCAATTGAGGAAGAGACATCTCTTGCGAAACCGTATGATCTGCGAGCGATAGAGGGACGTCTTCTGGAAGCGGGATAACAGGTAGGCCCCTGTACAGCTTGTATGTCAGTGGCGCATCCCCCCAATCCACTTCGAGATCACTTGGCCTGGCGTTTTCCGTATCAAAATGAAGGCGGTACAAGAAATTTTCGAGACTCATCCGGCTCACTCCCAGATGCATGTTATGGAAACGGATGTGGAAAAGGATTCAACTCGTCTACACGTAGTGGTTGTTTCGTGTAACCCAGCTTCACAGGGACCTCCAATACTCTTTTCAATCCCGTTACTCGCGTGAGATGCTGGCCAAAAGTCATCGGGAGCATGCCAGGAATCAATACGCGTACGCAAGATAAGCCGTGGCGCCCTACCTCTGGTGTCGTTTGATCTACCACAATGACATCGAGATCTACCTTTTGGAACACACCGAGCAACTCCCGCAAATCGTCTGTGAGATCACGATGCTGGTTTCTTCTAGGAAATTGTTCAGCGAAAGAGACCATCGGACGTGAATTATCCATAAGAAAGGATAAGCGCCCCGCTGCTTCCGGCAAGCTGTAAAGCATCGCATGGTCGTCCATCTTTTTCACTAGGGACGAATCATGGAGCATGTGTAAATATTTGTCTCGGTTCGTTTCGTACTTGTCTGTCAAAGTCATGAGCATGGCAGCCGTTTCGTAAATGGAGCTTTTTACAGCGCGGATGGGGTCCGGATGCGCTCCTGCTGCACAAACGAGGTGCAAGCCTTCTTCTCCGCGGTTTTTCGCAATCGTCCATACAGCGGGAATTCCATTTTCCATTGTCGCATCGAACAAGTACAAATCGTAATTGGTAACGGTCTGCATCCGATCAATTAGAAGAAGCAATTCCTGGTCATTGACCGTAGCGGGATCGAGACGTGGTAATGGCAGTTGAGCATACCAGGTCAACAAGAAAGCATCTCGCTCAACCACTTCGAGGATTCCGTAAAAAATCGCCTCCTCCAAACTGCCGCCTAACGCACAGCCATTGGAGGTCTCAAATACAACTCCCTCCCCGAATCCCATACTGTAGTAGGCCATGAGCTCAGGTACAAGAATGGGTCGCTCTTCTTTAAAGGAATAACCCCATACCCAGTTCATCTCTCGCTTGGGATCAAACGGCTGAAAAGGAAAATCTGGCAGGGCATACTGCTCTTCTGAATGGGTCCCCGCCGTTGTCGGATCAAGGGCATGCGGCGCAAGGTTTGCATAGCAGTCACGCACCATCGTCCTCTTGCCACGCGGCATCAGCCCGCAATATCTTTCCATTCCTTCCAAAATCGCCGTTATCTCACTATCCGCGTATGAAACAGACCTGCCGGCCGTGCCCTCGTCATGTGAAAATAACGGCAGATTGACACTTACATCTGCGAACACAGAGACAAGATCACGTACTTTCCCATTCAAAAACCCAGTTCGGGAATCCAAATATTCGTTGGTGAGAGCTTGCTTCAAAGAGGCTATGGATTTTGTCCGGTAGCTGTCCGGACTTTGCTTTACAATAGGCTTCAAGCGTATTCTTGCCTGCTCTTCAGAATCCTCAGGCAGCTGATTGCATACCGGACATACAGGATTGGGCAAAAAGAAGTGGCGCGTGCTGGTCAATGTTTGCAAATCAATAAACTGGATATGTTCGGATAACTGGGCTTGCCTGCCCTCTACTATACGTTCAACCTCCGCACTGACATGGTATGCCACTTGTAACAACCCTGAGCGAGATGACCATGGATCACGGGGTATGCCGCCTTTCTCCCTCAGCATATGTTGTACCTTCCACATCTCTTTGCGATCGCGTCCCGCCATCAATCGCCGCATATCTGCACACTGGGAGCACCCTGTTTGACCAGAACGAACCAAAGGGCCTACGATTGCCTCCCCGAACGAAACGAAACCGCGCAACCATGGAATATTCGCTTTTCGGAAATGCTTTTCTGCCTGCAAATGCAAAGCAGGATCGTACGCATCGTGCAACAAGAGCGCCAAATCTGCTCCACTTGTCGCAGATTCCATGTTTTCACTCTGCCACACGCGATAGTCCTTGCTCAAATGTTCTGAAACCAGCTCCGCCAGGACTCCGTCTCCAACTACAAGAATGTCAACGCTCATTGAAGCACCTCCCGCGAAAGCAGCAAGGCGAATACACCGCCAAGGTCTTCTTCTAGGAAAGGCTCTATCGCGGCATTCATGACTCGAGGAGAAAGCTGTTGAAGCGCCAGTACCTCAACCGCTTGTTTCCAGACCTCTTTTTCCGATTCTTCCTGAACGCTACTGCGTGCAAGTTCGATGGCTTCACCCGTCAAGCCGACAGATTGCGCTGTCAGTACATACTTGGACACATGATTTGTTGGCATCTGAATCTGATGCAGGGCATACATCAGCGCTTTTCGCAATGCATCTCGCTCTAGCAAGCCAATACTCCCGTACCATCCCGTGCGCGTTTCCACCCAAAACACCGGAAATCCGCACACCTCATGACCTTTTGCAATCGTCAGATTCTCACCTAATGTAGCGAAAGATCGTACATAAAACTGAGACTGTTCATCCACAATCGAGTCAACATGCACAGGTCTAGCCGTTGGTTGTCGTCCTTTCATTTCTGACACATACGTGAGTGTCAAACAATGCTGTAACGCCCGACATAAACCTTCTGCTGCCGTTTCCCCTGCTCCAATTCCGATGTTGCGGTGGTTCACCATTCTTTCCACATACATCTCTGCTCCAAGCAATCCTGCTTCTCTACGCGCCTCGTCATGGGTATATCCTGCGCATACAACTGTTGGCAATAGCTCTGCGGGACCATCTGCCACAGGATCGACTGCTGTCACCCTACACTGTGTCAGTGGTAGCTGCGTAAGCTCTCCCTCATCCCAGCTGTGAAAAATTCCGGTATCAGGGGAGGTCCATGACGGAAACAGAGACAATAGACTTTCTTTCTGTTCTGCCTCTTTGGATATCCGCAATTCAAGCTCCTTCTCATCCAATACCTCCATGCTCATGTCTTCTTTTCGCATTGGGTGAGGCATGTATGACTGCCAGCTTCCTTCCAACGTCTCCAGATTTAACAAATAAATTTTGTTTGGGTCCTCTGCTTCATTGACACCTGAAACGTATTTGAACCATTCAAAAACAGCGATGTTCGCCAGCATGGCTGCTGCAGTCATTGAATATGGATGTTGCTCAGGGTCCGCACACAAAGCCTGTCGATGTAAACGACGCCAAGCCGATTCAAAGCAAGCCTCTGACTGTGGATGAATCAGCGGCCCTACCATACCTTTTTGCTGGACAAATAACGCCGGAACAAACACCTTCTCCCGCTCTCTGCACGCGGACTGGATCACACTTACTTCGCCCTTGTTTACGTTTGCTGATGTGTACAAAATACCAGTGAAAGGCTCGATGGTCGCTGACCAATCGGCACCCTCCCACGACGTCGGCTTGCGTTCATCCAGCTTCACGTGTGGATCTTTCCTACGCGAATGTTCGATAATCGCCTCTAGCCGCTCACGATTGGTCGAAGTCTCATTGGTGATGGCGTAATGGAATTGAACGCATCCCGATTCCAGCAATGCATGGATGACAGAAAGGAGAAAGGAACCTGCCCCGATCACCAATACTTTTTCCGTTCGATATTTTTGAAACCGATGCCCTCCTGATCCACCTAACTGATCCAAATATTCAATCTGCGCTGCATACCTCGACATGACCTCTGGTGATAGTTCATGTGGTTTCTCCAGGCTCACATCTTGAAGGAATCCATTTTCTAAAAGTGTACCGGCCACTTGGAAAATTTGTTGCTGGTATTCTTCCGGCAAATCGTCGGTCAATTGTTCCAACGTATGCACACCATTAAACATGGGAAATAACTGATCTACCCATCGATCGATCATGTCACCCTTCATGCGGAAAGTTCCGATGTTATTGCGAAAATACACACTTCCGTCTGAATCGGGTACATACACTGTATCCCGCTTCACTTTTATGCGCATCGAAGGATTCAGCTTATCCATTCTCCTCCCCCTAACGTTGTGAACTAAACCAATTTGCAACAAGACATGTCACAGCTATTTTATGTATCACTCTTTGTCTCACATTCCAGTTGGAAAAACAAAGCCCCTGCCAAGACACAATTTGGGGCAGGGGCTTCATTTACGTATGGATTATAAATCGTCATTAAACACGATAAAGCATGGGAAGAAGCAAGAGCAGCTGCAAGAGCAAGAGCAACTGCAAGAGCAACTGCAGGAGCAGGAACAGCTACAGCTGCAGGAGCAAGAGCAGCGACTGCAACGACCACAACTACATCTGTGGCATCTGCCACATCCGCCACATCTACTTCGAACTAGCGTCGCTTCATTCATTTTTTCTTTGTCCCAACGCTGCATTCGATCCCCTTTTATTTCAGAAGACTTCAATTTTTTTAGCTCTTTTTTGAACTCATCCATTCATTTTCACCTCCGCCACTTCATGGAACTACTCTAGATTTATGAAGTGACGTTGGGTATTCGTGCACAGATCATGCGCCCATTTTTGGTGGAACATGAGAAAAACCCGCTATGCTGCAAGGTTCCCTGACAAAAAAAGAAGCCGCCCTCAAAGTGAAGGCAGCTTGGATGATCACTGATACAGTTTGAAGATAATGCCCATGAGTGAGTAAATAATCACCGTCGAGAACAGCACCGTCATATGAATCAGCGAATAAATAAACATCGTTTTCGACCATTTCTGTGAATCCATTTTCCGGTATCCAAAAACACTCAGAACCAGCCATAAAATATTCAGGAGCAGGGCCATAAACGTAAGACCAGCACTTAATGACCAAAA
Organism: Brevibacillus sp. NPDC058079; assembly: GCF_042885155.1. Taxonomy (NCBI): domain Bacteria; kingdom Bacillati; phylum Bacillota; class Bacilli; order Caryophanales; family Paenibacillaceae; genus Brevibacillus; species Brevibacillus sp. NPDC058079. Next base: position 635,660 of record NZ_JBHVSO010000001.1, on the reverse strand, counting down.
TAGAAAACTGCTAGCAATTAATATAACCAAATACACATTTGTTTGAATGTAGGTACGTCTTGCACCTTTGACCACGGGCAACATAGGAACCCCAGCCGCCTTGTACTCATCATGCTTGCGAATCGCAATCGCATAGAAGTGAGGCATTTGCCAAATGACCATGATGATAAAGAGACCAAGGATCGCAGGATGCGTGATATCTGGATGAATGGCAGCCCAACCGATAAGCGGCGGCATTGCGCCAGAAATACTTCCTACCTCCGTATTGTAAACCGTTCTTCTTTTGGTCCACATCGTATAAGGCACGACATAAAAAAACAGTCCGAGAAAACCCATAATAGCAGCCAACGGTGATGCCAAGACGAGAGCCACCAAGCCAATAATCGTCATTAGGGATGCTAGCCATAAAACTGTCTTCGTTGATATGTCTCCTGTCACCGTAGGTCTGTTCTTCGTCCTCTCCATGACAGAATCGATATCGCGATCATACACGTTATTAAAAGCACCCGCTGCGCCCATGATTAAAATAGAGCCGATTGTAGCAAATAAGATTTCTGGTAGCTTATCTAATAGACTGAAGTGATACGTATATAAAGCCAATGTTAATCCGGCAAACATCGGAATCAGATTCGATTTGATAATCCCCGTCTTAACCGTTTGCGCCAAAATATTGGACATAGGCCGATTCCGCGTTGCAACGCTTTCTTCCCTCTGCATTCGTACACTGTCCCCTCTTACTAGATGATCTATATCTATCGTACTCCAAAATAGCATGACATAGTAGACGGTTAAATCCTACAAAACTGCCATTTGTATCTTACATACCAATAAGGATTTAAATACTACATGGAATGTTAATTCTATATGGTATGATTGTCAAGAGAAGGAGGCGGGCGAATGAACAGACGCAGATTAACCCAAGCAGAGCGTAAACAGGAAACACGGCAATTGCTCATTGACGCAGCCATTGAGACCTTTGCTCAGTTAGGCTTCCACGGGGCTTCCGTTGATAAAATCGCAGACCATGCTGGATTTACCAAAGGAGCAGTTTATGCTCATTTCCAGTCCAAAGAAGATCTCTTTCTCGCTATTTTGGAAGGTCAGATGCAATTACATGTCTCCAATATCCATCACGTAATTGATCACCAGCCATCATTATCGCATTTTATAGAAGCCATGGACGCCTATTTTATGTCCGTTCAGCAACAAAATCGCACGTGGAACATGCTGAACCTGGAATTTTTGCTTTACGCCATGCGCGAAGAGTCTGTTCGAAAGCGATGGTCGAACATGATCATAGAGTCGGTACAGCATCTTTCCAAGGCGATACAGACCTTGATGCCAAAAGAAAGTGGCCCTACTCTATCCGCTGATGAAATGGCATGGACGATTCTTGCTCTAGAGAATGGCATGAGCATCTTTTCTTACATTAGCGGCGACCAGGTGCCCCAGTCTTTATACGGAAAAGCTTTGCAAAACATGATATCATCAAAATAGCGATTGCCACATGCTAGAACGTTTCTGATTGGGCAGCCCGTTGCTTCATGATTCGATTGACTCTCTCAGAACCATATAGCATGAACGCAATGTAGAAGGCTGTAAAAAACGGTAAAATAGAAACGGTCGTCTGTGCAGCAAGCCACCCCAGCAACGGAGGCAAAAGTGTGGCACCCGTGTACGCAACCGCCATCTGATAGCCCATCAGCTTTTGTGTCTGCTCTTTCCCAAAGCGTTCAGGGGTATCATGCAGCATACAGGGATAAATCGGAGCGAAGCCTAACCCGAGCAACAGAAAACCGATTAGCGAACTGAAGGTCGGTAATGGCAACATCAACAGCGTTGCCCCAGCGAATGATACGAGAAGCCCACTTCGAATCAGGACGCGGTTGCTCACTTTGAAGGTAACAAAGCCCGTGATAAATCGCCCCACAGTAATGCCACCGTAATACATGGCTACCCACACCGCTGCTACAGCCGCAGGTAGCTCCTTCCCATTTACCAAAAAGCTGCTCCCCCATAATCCCACCGAGGCTTCAGCCCCACAATAGAAGAGAAAGGTTAGCAAAGTCAGCTTGACGCCTTTTGTCCGTAACGGTTGTTCGCTCTGCCCACGAGACGGCTGAACCTGTGACTCTTTGACAGCATGACTTTGCACGTTCTCCATTCGTTTCCATAAAGGAAGTGTAAGCGCTAGAAGTACGACTAACGCAAATTGAATGAGAGAAATGGTCAAGTATCCATTCCGCCATAAATCATGATCGCGCATGAAGCCAGACATAATAATGGGGCCAAGCGTAGCACCCACACCCCAGAAGCAATGCAGCCAGCTCATATGATGGGCATGATAATGCGTGGCCACATAATGATTCAGAGCAGCATCCACAGAGCCAGCTCCTAGTCCCAGCGGCAATGCCAATACCATCAACCATATAATCGAAGGGGCAAAAGAAAATCCGAGCAAGGCCGCCGCCGTTATCAAACAGCTAATCAGCGTGATCTGTCCTGTCCCCAATCGTTTTATTAATGCACCACTCATCAAGCTAGATACGATCGTTCCAGACGCAATCACAATGTTAATCACACCTGCCATACCAAATGCCGCACCATATTCTGCTTGCATGACCGGCCAAGCTGCCCCTAGTAACGAATCAGGAAGGCCCAAGCTGATAAACGACAAGTAAATCATGATCAAAAAGAATGTTGCCACTATCCCCCGCCCCCTGCTCGCTTTTACATTCTTACTGTGAGTCTATTCAGCAATTTCTCTCCCTCTGTTTTGAACCGCTTGTTCTTTTCGAGAAATTCGTTCACTTCATTTAATTGGGCTGGTCGGTAGCCTGGGCCACCACAACCACAGGAATGATAGGTAAACCCATGCTGATAGAGGATTTCAACCTTTTTCCATTGCTTCACATCCGTTTGTTTCGGGGCCTTGAAATCATGCCCCATATCCTTCATTCCCTCACCACATTGCGGACAGCTATGCTTGATCTTGGTCCATTCTTCCTCCGTCAACTCATACTTGGAGGTTTGCTTGAACACTTTTCGGCAAGCGAAACAGGCGTATATTTGTTTATACGGACCATACATCCCATATCGACACATGCTGATCAACCCCTCCCCGGTATTGCTAGGTATCCCCTTTTTTGACGAGCGTACTACCAATGAAATCAAAGCTCAAAGGCGCCCCCTTTTTGTCAGGCTGCCACCCCAGCTTGATCGCCTCTTCAATGATAGCCGCGACGTCCGCTGGCTTTAACACTCTCATATCCAAATGCTGCACAAGTGGAAACTCTGCCCAAAAGTCATTCACATCTGATTTTACATACACCCGAATCAATTGCCCTAAACCTTCATTGTGCTGGATCGTCAACGCGAGCAGCCCCTTCGCTGCTGGGCTAATGACCCAACGATATCGCTGCTCTCCTACCGTTATCCCCCGCGTTCCTTTTTTGGGTAATGCCATAGCTACCTCCTCATTGCGAGTAAATGTTTATCAGCTCTGCCAAATAAGTTTTTATGCCGTCCAATATTTCAGTCGAATGCTGCACAGTCACTTCTCGCTACATTTCCTTCCAACCAACCACTTCCATCCTGCCGCACATGCAGCATGGATGCAAGCCAAAGTTCAGCCTCGCAAGCCTGCACACCTTCGTACTTTTTGTTGGATGGAGCTCCTGTTACGATCGTCGGGCATTCTTTAGGAGGCGTCAACGCTTATCAATTTGCCGCTCATTATCCTGAGCTTGTGAACACAGACATTGTGGAAGATATCGGTGTAGAAATGATGGCCGACTTATCCTTTGCAGAAAAACTCCCACATCGCTCCCCTTCTTTACACGATCTAAGGAAATCTCTCGAAGAAGTCGGCGTTCGAGCGGTCGATTATTTTTCGGAACGCATGGTGACCCAAAGACCAAACACAAAGCTTGCAAGCTTTGCTGCGTGTATCAGGCTGTAAGAAGCTTTCTTGACGAGTTGAAATAATAGCCAATGCACGCGCAAAAGGGGGAAGAGATATTAGAAAATCTCTGATCCCCCCTTTCTAAAGCATGACCTTGTTTAGCCTTGATAGCTAATTTTTCCTGTTTCCACTAATTCTTTTAGTCCCATGAACATGAGATTCCAGCCGTGCTCCGAACCATCGTGGTATTCTTTCAATGCTTGTTCGATATCTGCCTGCGTCCAATTTTCCTCATGTGGAACGACGATGTTTTGCGTAAAAGTCATTTCACTGCCTTGCTGCGTTTCTTTTAGCTCCACGATTAAGGTATCGGTAGAATCGCTAAACTGCGGCATCTGAAAAGTAAAGACGATTTTCGTTGGACGATTAATTTCAATGTACGCTCCTATCGCGCGATAATCTTTCCCGTCTCGGTGATCAACAATTTCCCATGTTCCTCCTACCTGGGGGTTATTTTGTGCCACTTTATTGGTTCGCTCCAATGTAAAAAACCATTTCTTCATCATCTCTTGATTCAGCCATGCATCAAACACTTTTTCAGGTGGGACATCAAAATTTCTGGTCATGTTTAGTGCAATCGTTGAATACTCCCTCATTTACATGGCTCCTTTTTGTGTTTTTCCTCGTTTTATTATAAAGAAAAACAAGCCACGATAACCCCGCAGCTTGTTCCATCTATTCTTTCTTTACAATTCCAGCGTATGTTTCTCCAAGAAGTTCGTAGCGAAATTACCTGCGACAAAGTCAGGGTGCTCCATCAGCTTCTCATGGAAGGGAACCGTCGTATGCACGCCCTCGATGACAAACTCACCTAGCGCCCGCTTCATACGAGCCAATGCTTCGTTTCGATCTGTTCCCCAAACGATCAGCTTGGCTACCATTGAGTCATAGAAGGGAGAGATTTCGTAGCCGGGATAAACCGCACTGTCCACGCGCACACCGTAACCACCAGGCGGCAAGTAATTGATGACCTTCCCTGGTGATGGCATAAAGTTTTTCGCAGGATTCTCCGCATTGATTCGGCATTCGATCGCCCATCCGTTAATTTTCACGTCTTCTTGTGAGAAGGATAACGGATTGCCTGCTGCGACAGATATTTGTTCTTTAATCAAGTCGATCCCTGTGATCATCTCTGTCACGGGATGCTCTACCTGAATCCGTGTATTCATTTCCATGAAGTAAAATTGGCCATGCTTGTCTAACAAAAATTCAACGGTACCCGCTCCGTGGTACGAAACCGCTTTGGCTGCCGCCACCGCAGCTTGCCCCATTTGCTCGCGTAGCGCTTGATCCAGCGCCGGAGATGGCGCTTCCTCTACCAGCTTTTGATGACGACGTTGGATGGAGCAATCCCGCTCTCCCAAGTACACAGCGCTGCCGTGCTTGTCGCCCATGATTTGAATCTCCACATGCCGTGGCTCTTCCACGTATTTTTCCAAGTACACGCCAGCGTTACCGAATGCCGTCTCCGCTTCTTTCTGGGCTTGCCGAATCGCCTTGGACAACTCATCGGCGTCAGAAGCGACGCGCATGCCTCTGCCGCCGCCACCAGCCGTTGCTTTTACGATGACAGGATAGCCGGTTTTCTCCGCCACCTGCAATGCCTCATCGATGTCATCAATCAAGCCGTCTGTGCCCGGAACTAAGGGAACATTCGCTTGACTCATCGTTGCTTTTGCTACGGATTTGTCACCCATTTTGGTGATCGCTTCGGGATCGGGACCGATAAAGGTAATCGAGCAATCTTGGCAAAGTTGGGCAAACGAAGCATTTTCCGCCAAGAAACCATAGCCTGGATGGATAGCGTCAGCCTTTGTGTGAAGAGCGACTGTCATAATCCGTGCCATGTTCAAATAACTGTCCTTGGACGCCGTAGGTCCGATGCAATACGCTTCATCCGCCAATTCTACATGCAATGCTTCCCGGTCCGCCTCAGAAAAGACAGCGACTGTACGTATCCCTAGTTCCTGACAAGCGCGAATAATGCGGACCGCGATTTCGCCGCGATTGGCAATCAATACTTTCGTAAACATAGGCGCACTCCTTCCTACTTAGTTTTGACAACGAGCAATGCTTTTCCGTAATCGACAAATTGACCATCCACGACGAGAATTTCCGTGACGATGCCGCTAACAGGGGATGTAATGTCGGCAGAAAGCTGAAGAGCATCAGCCGTGCAGCGTCCAACTTTTTCGCCTACTTGAACAGTCTGCCCTACTGTCACTTCCGCATAGAACAGTCCTACTCCCGGAGACATAACTTGCTGTGTCACTTCCTTGGGCACCTCAGCAACGACATTGACGGACTCAGCAGTGGCGGCTGCCTCCTGATAGCCATGCTCCACTTCGCCCACCTGTACAGGCGCATTCACAGCCACAACTTCGACTGGTGCGCTTTTTTTGATCACGATGCGGGTCTTGCCCTTCTCCCATTCCAGCTCCTCAATGGAAGACTGATTCACCAGCTTGATGAATTCACGCAGTTCATGCAGCTTCATAGCAAGATCAGAGCTCCTTTTTTTAAAGTGGGATATTCCCGTGCTTTTTGTACGGACGATCTTCCTGTTTGTTTCTGAGCATTTCCAAGGCTTGCGCCACCTTTTGGCGCGTTTCGCGCGGATCGATGACATCATCCACCATCCCGAGACTTGCCGCGACATATGGATTGGCGAACTTTTCTCGGTAGAGGGCAATTTTCTCTGCGCGAGTCGCAGCCGGGTCCTCACTTTGTTCGATTTCCTTTGCAAAAATGACGTTGGCTGCCCCCTCGGGACCCATGACGGCGATTTCTGCATTCGGCCATGCATATACGACATCTGCTCCAATGGACTTGGAGTTGAGCGCCACATAAGCCCCTCCGTATGCTTTGCGCAGAATCACGGTGATTTTGGGAACCGTTGCTTCTGAGTATGCATACAAGATTTTCGCCCCATGACGGATAATCCCTCCGTGCTCCTGATTGATTCCCGGGAAAAAGCCAGAGACATCTTCAAAGGTCAGCAGCGGAATGTTGAAGCAGTCGCAAAAACGGATGAACCGTGCCAGCTTATCCGATGAATGAATGTCCAGTCCTCCTGCCATGACCTTCGGCTGGTTGGCGATAATGCCAACACTGTGTCCATCGATACGCGCCAGACCGATGACGATGTTGCGGGCAAAGTTCGGCTGAACTTCCATGAAATCACCGTGATCCACAATTTTTTCGATAACCTTGCGCACATCGTATACTTTGGTGCTTTCAGCAGGTACGAGCTCCAGAAGCTCTTCTTGCCATCCATTATTCTCTTCTGCTTTTATCACAGGTGCGCGATCACGATTGTTTTGTGGCAGGAAGCTGAGTAGCCTGCGCACTCCTTCCAATACTTCCTGTTCGGTTTCTGCCGTAAAATGGGCATTGCCGCTCACCGTCGAATGGACTTTGGCTCCGCCTAGATCCTCCGCGGATATTTTTTCACCGGTAACGGTTTCGATCACTTTTGGACCTGTGATGAACATTTGACTCGTCTTCTCAACCATGAAAACGAAATCCGTAATTGCTGGAGAGTAAACCGCTCCTCCCGCACACGGTCCGAGAATGACAGAGATTTGCGGAATCACACCGGAGTAAATGGCATTGCGGTAAAAAATCGTGCCATAGCCATCCAGCGAGCTTACCCCTTCTTGAATGCGTGCGCCGCCAGAGTCGTTCAGACCAATAAAGGGAGCGCCGTTTTTCGCTGCCAAGTCCATTACCTTGGCAATTTTCATCGCGTGCATCTCACCCAGAGCACCGCCAAATACCGTGAAATCCTGCGCGAACAAATAGACGGGACGACCGTTGATTTTTCCGTAGCCCGTCACGACACCTTCGCCCGGTGCCTCCATCTGGTCGAGACCAAAATGTGTAGCACGATGCTCAATAAACGGGTTCAGCTCCATAAAGGTGTCTGGGTCAAGCAGAAGCTCGATCCGCTCACGTGCAGTCAACTTGCCGCGGTTATGTTGTGCATCGATACGAGCATCTCCGCCACCAAGCTGGATTTTATATTTACGTTCCATCAATTCATCAATTTTTTCGTACATATTGTTGCTCATAAGGGCCACCATCTCTCTATTCCTTTTTCATGATCGCATTCTCATAGATCGCCACTAATTGCTGTACGGCGCTCGTCGGTGAAATCTCGCCACTCGCAACGGCCCCCTCAATGGCGGGAAGCAGCTCGGCTACTTGCTGATTGCCAAAAAAGGTCGCGCGCAAGTAGTCCTGAGCCATACTGTGCATCCAATCGAGTAGCTGCGCTTTGCGTCTTGACTCGAAGCCGCCTGATTGGACTGTGGTTTCACGAAATTGACCGATGACCTCCCAAATATCTTCAATGCCTTCCCCTGTCAGCGAAGAACACATGTATGCCTTCGTCTCCCAGCCAGTGGTTGCCGGCTGCAAGTAATGCAGAACACGATTGTATTCACCTTTGGCGATCAAGGCACGCGTGCGGTTTTCACCATCGGCTTTGTTGATCAGAAGCGCATCCGCAATTTCCATGATGCCTTTTTTGATTCCTTGCAGTTCATCGCCCGCGCCTGTCAGCATCAGCAGTAAAAAGAAATCCACCATGGACCTGACTGTCGTCTCACTCTGTCCGACTCCAACCGTCTCGACCAAAATCACATCATAGCCTGCTGCCTCACAGATCAGCATCGTTTCTCGCGTCTTCCGATTGACTCCACCTAGTGTGCCACCCGTGGCAGAAGGTCGGATGAACGCCTGTGGATTGCGTGACAAGAGCTCCATCCGCGTCTTGTCGCCGAGAATGCTCCCGCGAGTAACCGTACTGCTCGGATCAACGGCCAAAACAGCGACTCGATGACCTTTTTCACAAAGCATACTGCCGAATGCTTCAATGAACGTGCTCTTGCCCGCACCTGGCACACCGGATATCCCTATGCGTACGGATTGACCTGTATGAGGAAGCAGCTGTTTGATCACCTCTTGTGCCATATCCATATGAGCGGGAGCATTGCTCTCGACCAGCGTGATTGCCTGCGCCAAAACGGTTCGGTTATTTTCCCGTACACCTGTGACGTATTGCTCCACCGATAAGCGTGGGAGGCGCGCCTTGGAGGAAACGTTCAAGAAATTCTTGTCAGCCTTGCCCCCGGTCATTGTCCAGCAGCCTCCAGGCGATACACGATCTCTTGCAGAACGTGCTGGGCTGCTACAGGAATGACTGTTCCTGGCCCAAAGATAGCTGCGGCACCATGCTCTCGCAAAAAGGCGTAATCCTGCGCCGGTATCACACCACCTATGACGACGACAATATCCTCGCGTCCCAGCTTCTTGAGCTCTTCCACCAGTTGTGGCAGCAATGTTTTATGTCCTGCCGCAAGCGAGCTGAAGCCGATCACGTGCACGTCATTTTCTATTGCTTGTTTCGCTGTTTCCTCAGGTGTTTGGAACAACGGGCCGATATCGACGTCAAAGCCTAAATCCGCAAAAGCAGTAGCAATCACTTTCGCGCCCCTGTCATGTCCGTCTTGACCCATTTTCGCGATCATAATACGGGGACGTCTGCCCTCCCACTGCTCGAATTCGTCTGCCATCTTGCGCACAGCCGCTACCTCATCGGCATCTGCGTATTCGGAACTGTAGACACCGCTAATGGAGCGAATGACCGCCTTGTGCCTCCCCACGACCTTTTCATAGGCATCCGATATTTCTCCCAAAGAAGCTCTTGCTCGCGCCGCTTCAATGGCCAGCTCCAACAGATTGCCCTCGCCCGTTTTCGCACATTCTGTAATGGCTTGAAGAGTAGCTTGCACTCTCGCCTCATCCCGGTTATTGCGCAGCTCCTGCAAACGTCTGATTTGCGCTTCGCGGACAACTGTGTTGTCGACTTCGAGGATTTCAAGCGGATCTTCCTTATCCAGACGGTATTTGTTCACACCAATAATGGCTTCCTTCGCCGAATCGATATGTGCCTGACGGCGTGCAGCCGCTTCCTCGATCTTCATTTTCGGCAATCCTGTCTCAATTGCTTTTGCCATACCGCCAAGTGCTTCGACCTCTTCGATGTGCGCCCACGCTTTTTCCACGAGCTGCGCAGTCAAGGACTCGACGTAATAAGAACCTGCCCACGGATCGACGACCTTGGTTATCTCTGTTTCGTCCTGCAAAAACAACTGCGTATTCCGCGCGATCCGAGCCGAAAAGTCTGTCGGCAACGCAATCGCTTCATCCAGTGCGTTCGTATGAAGAGATTGGGTATGCCCCAGAGCCGCGGCCATGGCCTCGATGCACGTCCGCACCACGTTGTTATACGGGTCCTGCTCCGTCAAACTCCATCCAGACGTTTGCGAATGCGTCCGCAGTGCCATCGACTTTTCGTTTTTTGGATGGAATTGCTTGATCAGATTGGCCCAAATCAAGCGGCCTGCCCGCATTTTCGCCACTTCCATGAAGTAGTTCATACCAATCGCCCAGAAAAATGACAGTCGTGGCGCAAACGCATCGATGTCGATGCCTGCTGCAAGGCCAGTACGAACGTATTCCAAGCCATCTGCCAACGTGTAGGCCAATTCAATATCCGCGGTCGCACCCGCTTCCTGCAGGTGGTAGCCTGAAATACTGATGCTGTTGAATTTGGGCATGTGCTTGGAGGTGTAGGCAAAAATATCGGAAATGATCTTCATCGACGCTTCTGGCGGATAAATGTAAGTATTCCGAACCATGTATTCCTTCAAAATGTCATTTTGGATCGTTCCGGTAAGCTCCGACTGCGATACCCCTTGCTCTTCGGCTGCCACGATATAGAACGCCATAATAGGCAAAACGGCTCCGTTCATCGTCATGGAGACAGACATTTTATCGAGAGGGATACCATCGAACAAAATTTTCATATCGAGAATGGAGTCAACTGCCACGCCTGCTTTCCCGACATCACCGACTACCCGGGGATGATCCGAGTCATAGCCGCGATGCGTCGCGAGGTCGAAGGCAATCGACAGCCCTTTTTGTCCCGCAGCCAAATTCCGTCGGTAAAAAGCGTTACTCTCTTCCGCCGTAGAAAATCCGGCATATTGGCGAACCGTCCACGGCTGTGTCACGTACATCGTCGGATACGGTCCGCGCGTATACGGGGGCAAACCAGGCATGTAGCCGAGGTGATCCATGCCCTCCACATCTTCCATTGTGTAAAGAGGTTTTACAGGGATCTGCTCCAGCGTCTGCCACATTTGCTCCTTTCCTTGTGGGTTTGCACCCAGTTGGGGAAACAAGTCAGACACATCTCGTTTGGACTGATAAGCCATATTTAAAAAATCAGGTCGCTTCATTATGAGCCCACTCCTATCCGCTCCTGAAGTTCTCGTAGCATCTCGTAGCAATTGGAACGCATGTGGATGCAATCATCTACACCTGCCGCCTTATAAGTAGCCATCTGCTCTACGTCAGGCAAGCCAGCCAACAGAACCACCATCTGTGGTACATGTTGCTTGATTGCTTGCGCCAATGGCGGTACCTGCTCCGGATAACTCGCATCGTCCGAACAAATGACCGTGATCAACGCACCCGATGCCACCGCAGCTTCAGCCGCCTCTACGGTGGTAGAGAATGCTTGCTTGCCCCATACATCAAAGCCGCCAACTGCAAAAAACTCTGACGCGAAATCTGCTCGGGCCTTATGCTTTGCCACTGGCCCCATCGTCGCCAAGAACACGGTCGGTCTTTTGCCTGTTGTTTTCAAAAAATCATCAGCCTGCATCCGCAAGGCTTCAAAGCGCTCAGATGCCCGGTGAATACGGAGTGGCTGGATGATTGTCTCCACAGAATCATCTCGGCTCATGGCTTTGGCGATATCTCCCACAGTCGCTCCATGAAGCACTGCTTTTACTGCATGTGCCACGAGCTCATCCGTATGTTTCGCCAACTCATCGAGCGCTGAGGAGACGAGAGTCGCGTCCTGTTTCATCCGAAGGGATCGTGCTTCCGCTACTCGCTCTTCGTGAATGTTCGGAAGTCTCTCGGCCTGCAGTGGCTGCTCAGCCGTATTGGCATACATGTTCGTTCCAACCAAACGCTTTTTACGCGTATCGATGCTCGCTGCTTTTTGGTCCGCGATCTGGGCGATCAAGCCTTGTGGGAAGCCTGCTTCTAATGCGCTCAGCATGCCACCTTGCGCTTCTACCTGCTGGAACAGCTCCCATGCTTTTTTCGCTATTGCATCTGTGAGCCATTCTACGTACCAAGAACCTCCCGCAGGATCGATCACTTTTGCCAAATGCGCTTCTTCTTGCAAAATAATTTGCGTATTTCTGGCAATTCTTCTTGAAAACTCATTGGCAGGGCGGATCGCTTCGTCAAATGCGGATACATGCAGACTGTCTGCACCACCAATAACGGCTGAGAACGCTTCTGTCGTGGAACGCAGCATGTTGACATACGGATCGTAAATCGTCTTCGTCCAGGCCGAAGTTCTGGCGTGAATCGTCATCTTTTGAGCTTCCGTTGATCCGCCGTAGGCCTCCACGATGTTTGACCAGAGCATTCTTGCAGCACGCAGCTTCGCGATTTCCATGAAGACATCTGAGCCGATCGAGTATGAGAACTGCATCCGTGGTGCGATATCCTCTATGGACAGCCCCCGCTCAAGCATCGCTTGCAAATAGTCGACCCCTGTGGTCAGTGAAAAAGCCAGCTCGGTTACGGCGTTTCCGCCGCCATCCTGATAAGGATTGCTTTGAACCAGGATCGTTTTCAGCGCTGGCGCATGATTTTTTGCCCATTTCGTCATGCTTGCCATGGCGTTATAAGCTGTCTGCAAGGAACAAGGGAGCTTGCCCTCTGTGAGCAGAACCGCTACAGGGTCTTGCCCGATGCATCCGCGAAGCTCGGAGACTTGTTGGCCTGTCGCTTCAACATGTGCCAAAAGGAGCGAAAATATAGGCAAGCCAAGCGCTCCCGTGTTCACGTAAAGAGGGACCTCTGAAAGCTTCACCCCTTGAAATGCCTGCTCTACATCCTCTCGGCAAAAAACAGATACGCCTTTGTGACCAATCGTATCTGACAGTGCTTCATCAGGATCAACTCCAGCCAATGTCGCTTGATCCACCATCAGATGCAGCATCGTTTGCCCGCGCCCTAAATCGTCTACGGCTGCCTGATTGAATGCCTCGGCACTCATTGCGATGATTTCCTGACAGACATGCCATTTGTGTTCCTTTTGCTCGTCAGGTTGCTGATTCCCTCTATGAAAAGGCGCCTCACCTGGTAGCGCTTCCAGATGCGGCAATGTTTCGACATCTTCGTGCCGATAGATTGGCTGGCGAACAATCCCCTCGTACGAATACGTCAGTAGCTTGGCATCAAAGGATGCACCCTTTAGCGATTTTTCTGCCGCTTCCCGCCATTGCTCGTACGTGGGAACGGAGAATTCCTTGAACCATATATGTTTGCTCACTCTTCCAGTCCTCCCCTTAAAAGCTGCTCCATTACGCTTGCTTCACCAGGAATAACGGCTGTCCATGCTCGACCAACTGACCGTTTTCCACCAAGACTTGGACAATCTCTCCTTTTACTTCTGCTTCAATCTCGTTAAACAGCTTCATGGCCTCGACAATACAGACAATGGTAGTTGGCTCTACCCGATCGTTTACGGATACGTATGGTGCTGCGTCAACTGCAGGTGCTGCATAGAAGGTACCGACCATGGGTGAAGAGATTTTGTACAAGTTTTCCGTCACTTCCGCCGATTTCTGAGGGACTTCCACAGGGACTTTTTCGACTGGACGCTCAATCGTTTCTTTTTTAGGCAAAGGAACAACGGGTGCCGCCGTCACGATTGGTGCGCTTTTACTTTGTACGGGGGTCTGATGTAAGGCTGTGACTTGATTCCCATTTCTTCGTTTGATACGCAAAGAAGAATCTTCATCATTTACCTCAAAAGATTCTATGTCCGTCTGCTCCAATAGCTTCACAAGTTCTCGTAATTCGTAAATGGTAAGCACGACTATTCCTCCCCAATTCCCGAATCTGACTGGCACAACCTCACGAACCGACTAGTTGGTCTTATGTGATTGCGCAAGACCGACCAGTTGGTCTTTTCGATATTATAACAAATGTCAGAATACTAGTACAGACCAACTAGTTGGTCTGATCAAGGTATTTAATAAGGGACCATTAAGCGACTATGCCCCTGTCTCCTATCGAAAAGCTTGAGTGTAGCCGCATGATCCTTGTTAGCACCCCTACAATGGCTTGAAGGGATTTTCTTGTGATTGCAGGAAAAAACGTTGAAATGCCGGGTTTTCCATCGATTCTGATTTCAAAACGGAATGAAGAACCATATCTGCATAAATATCCGCGATTTGCTCGATCGAGTACGTCCCTGACTTTTGATACCATTTGTAAATCCAGTTCACCATGCCAAAGATAGCCATGGACACAATCGGCACAGGCAGCTCCGGGCGGAACTCACCCGATTCGATCCCGTCCGAAATGACGGTGAACATGATTTTTTTATAGCGATCCCGTTTCGTTTCAATATCCGTGTAGTACTCCGGAGCTAAAAACAAACTCTCCTGATAAAAAATCGTAACCTGCGAACGGTACAGATCAATCATCATAACAAAGGATTTTACGATGGCTTGCAGACGTTCTGTCGGAGTATCCCACTTCTCGTAAGCTTCCTCCGCTTTTTCCAGCACATACGTAATAAATTGATCATGAATGATGTAGAGGAGTTCATCTTTTGATTTGAAGTTGTGGTAAAATCCTCCCTTCGAAGTTCCGCTTTCTTTCACAATTTGATCCACAGTCACTTTGTGGTAGCCATTTGCTTCAAACAAGCGCATGGATGTTTCAATAATACGTTCTCTGATTGATTTTTCGACCATTATCTTCACCCGTGAACATTATAGCATAACTACATAGCAAAAACGCCGATTCTCTTCGGTGAGAGATCGGCGTTTCTTCCTTAATTCGTTGGTGTGGAAACAGGAACGGCACCTGAATATTCTTCGAGCGTAATCCCTTTTTCTCCGATTTCTTGTGCGATCTCGGCCCCTACATAACGCAAATGCCACGGCTCATAAATATAACCAGTAATCGCGTCTTTTCCCTCTGGGTAGCGAATGATAAACCCAAATTTCTCGACGTTTTCATCCAGCCAATTCGCTTCTTTGGTTCCGGCAAAGCAGCTCGTTGCTGCACATTTGCCATCCTTACCGGAGACGTCAATCGCAAGTCCCGTTTCATGCTCACTCGTCCCAGGAACGGCACTGTAAGTCCGTGCCTTCTCTACGCCGTCTTTTTTTACATAGCGATTAAACAGCGCTTTCTGGTAGGCGTGGGAGCGATAGGCAGATACGCCAGCTAACTGGACACCGTCAGCCTGAGCTGCCGCAAATAACTGCTCAAGCGCACCAGCTGCTTCTTTGCGCATTTTGCGTTTCTCGCTCTTTTCCGGGAGCAAGTAAGGAACGTTTGGAAACACTAGATCATTTGGCTGATAGTTCTCTGGAAGCTTGCGTTGTTTGTTCACCAGTACAGCAACACTCTCAGGCTCACCCACGACCTCGATGTCCGGGAACGACAGCTCAGGTGGCTGACCCGCTGGTGGCTTTTCTGCCGGCTTCGTTTCCGTTGGCTTCGCTTTCTGGGGTTGATCCGGTTGTTCTTGCTTTGGTGTTTCAGCCGGTGGAGGCGTGTTCTCCTCCTTTGGCTTCTCTTCTTCTTTCTTTGGAGGAGTTGGCGTCTCCACGGATGATGGTGTCTGTGGTTCTTGTGGAGCAGCTGTACTGTTACATCCAGACAACACAAATGTCATTGCCGTTACGAGTACAAGCGGATGCAAAAGTCGGTGTCGAAAACTTCTCATTGTAACGTTCCTTTCGTTTTGGAGCTGATCCAATTATGTAGGTAATAAAAGTACGTACCTATTATGACATAATTGACCGGCGTTTCGTTACATGATTTATCGAGAAATCACGACCTGTTCGATATTTAAGTAACCCGCTGGACTGATGGAGAAGCCCTGAATATGGTTGCTAATCACAGCCAAATTCTCCAGATTGCGAATCGGCACGACCAAAGCATCTTGCAGCTCCACGTCTTGTGCTTTTGCGTAGATGGAAAGTCTTTTGGCAGGATCTGTTTCGATACGACCAGCCTCGATGAGACGATCCAGCTCGGGATTGCTGTATTGAAAACTGTTACCAGCCCCGCCACCCGATGTATGAAATAAATTGTATTGATTGTAGTCGGCATCCCCGGTTGCATTTGCCCAGCCACTGACAAAAATCTCATGATCCTTCGTTTTCTCAATGGTTCGGACAAACTCATCGTAGCTGACGACTTTTAGCTCCGCGTCGATGCCGATCCCTTTTAATTGCGACCGTATCACTTGGGCAACCAAGATTCGATCCCGTCTGTTGTAGGTAATCATTTGAATAGGAAAACCATCTGGATAGCCCGCCTCTGCGAGCAACCGACGCGCTTGGTTGATGTCGTACGGGTAGCTTTTCACAGTCGGACTGTAGCCGAACACATGTGGTCCAATCGGTGAGTTCGCCTTCGTTCCCACGTTGTTATACACCCCTTTAATGATCGCTCCCGTCTCGATCGCCATACTGATGGCTTTCCTCACACGGATATCATTCAGTGGTGGACGTGATACATTAAACCCGATAAACTCCGTCCCGAGCGCATCACTGCGGTACACACGCATCTGATTGGAGGCTTGAATTCGATCCAGCTCCATGACAGGGATGGACTCTGCAATATGTGCTTCTCCATTCTCGACCATCGCAATGCGAGCCGCATCATCTGGAACAACCTTGAAGACGACTTGATCAAGCGTAGCAGCCTCGCCCCAATAGGACTGGTTTTTGCTCAAGGTAATTTGACTGCCAGGCTCCCATGATTGGAACTGATAAGGACCAGTACCAACCGGGTGATGCGATAATTCCCGCCCGTATTTATCGATCGCAGTGGGGCTGATGATGCTCCCTTCGTGACTGGCCAAAATAGAAAGCAAAGGAGCAAATGGCTTATGAAGAATGAATTGTACTCTGTACGGGTCGATGACCCTTACCTGTTTTACTTTTTCGAACATGGCTGCCCGTGGAGAAGCCACCGCCGGATCTAATACACGATCAAATGTTTTCTTGACCGCCTGTGCATGAAAGGGAGTCCCATCGTGAAAAACAACACCTTGTCGGAGAGTAAACTCCCAAGTAAGATCGTCGATTTGTTTCCATGCCGTTGCCAGCTGTGGCTGAATGTTCATGTTCCTATCTCGTTTGACGAGCCCTTCATACACTTTTCCTTGGACGACACTCGCCTCATTAATCGTCAAAATAAAATGGGGATCGAGATTTGCGGCATCCGACATACGCGCAATGATTAACGTCCCACCCTCAGCAACGTTTTGGGGTGTCGGTACGATTTGATTGTTGTGGGGCGGCTCCTGACCGAAAGAACAGGCTGATATGGCGATGATTGCTGCGAGTAACAGTCCAATTAGTCTGTGAAAGGATTTCTGCGTGTACATTGGACCCTCCCTGCATTCTCTTCTGTTTACCTAGTTGTATGTTTAGCAAAAAGACCGCCCTTCTCCCATGTTTCCCGGAGAGTAGCGGTCCACACTCTATTCTTTTTCAAATAATCGTTTATACTCCCCGAAGCCTTCTGCCTCCAAACGACCTTTCGGAATGAAGCGCAATGCGGCTGAATTGATGCAGTAGCGCAATCCATTTTCTCCAGGACCGTCCTCGAAAACGTGGCCGAGATGAGAATCTGCATCTTTGCTACGAACCTCTGTACGAATCATATTATGTGTCAAATCCACATGCTCGGTTACGGTTTCCTCTTGCAATGGCTTGGTAAAGGATGGCCACCCGCAGCCGGAATCGAACTTGTCCAAGGAACTGAACAAAGGCTCGTTGGAGACGATGTCTACGTAGATGCCCTCTTCCTTGTGATCCCAGAATTCGTTCGTAAATGGACGTTCTGTCCCGTTATTTTGCGTCACCTCGTACTGGAGCGGGGTCAAGATTTTTTTCAATTCTTCTTGCTTCGTACGGTCGCGCCATGCTTCCTTGGTGAATTTCGCTCTGCCTGATGCCGCGCGGTAGTATTGGTAGCGGACCGGATTTTTCTTATAGTAGTCCTGATGATATTCCTCCGCTGGATAGAACGGCTTGGCTGGCAAAATCAGCGTTGCAATGGGCTTTTGGAAACGACCGCTCGCATCCAGCTCTTGCTTTGATTTCAGCGCAAGACTTTCTTGCTCTTCATTATGATAGAAGATCGCTGGCGCATACGATTGACCTCTATCACCGAATTGACCACCTGCGTCAGTCGGGTCGATTTGTCTCCAGAACATTTGCAGCAATTCCTCGTAGGAGATGAGAGACGGATCATATGTGATTTGGATGGCTTCATAATGCCCCGTCGTATCAGAGCATACCTGTTCATAGGTTGGGTTTTCGACATGACCGCCTGTATAGCCGGAGACGACTTTTTCAATGCCTGGCATCTTGTCAAACGGACTGACCATGCACCAGAAGCATCCGCCTGCAAAGGTTGCGATTTCGAATGGATGTGTATCGCTGTTCACGCATTTCGCCTCCTGTAAAAGTATGTACACTATCATTTACGATTGTACATGGTTTACAAAAGCAAAGTCCACTCTGGAAGTGCTGCGAGAGGGTTCCAAAAAGGAAAGGAGACCTTTTTACACGAAAGGTCCCCTTTTCGCTATAGAATTGCCTGATCCTTCACTCGTATGTTGCTACTCTGACAGCGCTTTGGCAAATCCAGAGAGCATGACAACCATATGGGCAATTCCTTCCTCGAAGTCTTTCAAACGGATGGATTCGTTCGGCGCATGTACTTTGCAGCCAACCCAGCCTACCCCTGTACTGACAACCGGAAGCTTCAGCTGCTCACCGAAAATATACATCGGACCCGTGCCTGCCGCGTTTGGAGAAAGCACTGGCTCATGATCGTAAATGACGCGTGCTGAATCCAGTACGTGAGAAACAAATGGATGGTGGAAATCGGAGCGATACGCTTTTTGCCCGTTGATCATGGTGACGGTAATATCCGTAAAACCATGCTTCTCCAAATGATTCTCAATGCAATTCATGATGTGCTGTGGATCTTGTCCTGGGACAAGGCGGCAATCCAACTTGGCCTTCGCGCTTTTCGGCAGAACAGTCTTCGCGCCCTCTCCTGTATAGCCGCTATCCAGACCACAAATGGTCATGGTCGGATGAAAAACCATGGCTTCTCGTGGGTCCACATTGTTTGCCGCGGTAATCAGTGGGCGTTTCAAACCGAATAGCGCTACTGTCGCCTCTTCACTGAACGGCAATTCAGAAACGACTTTCTTTTCATCCGCTGTTGGTTCCTCGATCCCATCGAAGAAGCCTTCGACCAAAATCTCGTTTTGCTGATTTTTCATCGTCGTCAATGCCTGTACCAAGCGCCACGCTGCATTGTCTACATACGCACCGACAGAGGAGTGCATGTCGATATCTGCCCCAACGCATGTCAGCTCTAGGTACGCCATTCCTTTGATCCCGGCAACCATGCTGATTCGCTCATTTTCGTCCTTTCCACCGAATTCCCAAATGCAGGCATCCGCTTGGAAAAGATCCTTGTACTCTCGAAGATATGGCTCCAGATTCGGGCTGCCGATCTCTTCTTCTCCTTCGATCAGGAACTTGATGTTGCAAGGCAAACCGCCTGCTTGCTGCTGCAAAATGTGAATCGCCGTCAGACGCGCTACGAGGTCACCTTTATTGTCGGCAGCACCACGGGCATACAGCTTTCCATCGATTATCGTCGGGTCAAACGGCTCTGTGTTCCACTCATGAAACGGCTCAGGTGGTTGAACATCATAGTGATCGTAAAACAGGATCGTTTTGCTGGCGTCTCCTTCACTGCCTGCAGCAAAAAACGCATACACGACTGGATTGCCGCCAAGATTGTCGAGTACCTTTGTCTCTCCGCCAACCTCATGAATCATCTTGACCACGTATTCAACTGTCTCTGGGATGGCCTTATGCTGTGCGGACACGGTAGGAAATCTCAAATATTGCTTCAGCTTCTCGATTGCTTGTGGCAAGTTTTCTTGCACAATGCCTACGACTTGTTCTTTGTTCATTATTGCGCTCCTCCTACTGACCATTTTTCCAATTGATGATGGAATCCGAACATTTGTAGCTCTCCATGCATTACCTTTTTCGATATCGCAGAAAAATCGTTGTCTGAATAAAGAGAGATGATCGGAACATCCTGATTCCAAATCTTCTGTAAAGAGTGATAATTATCCTTCCTTTTATTAGAATTTGGCTCCGCTTTTCCTTTGAGGACCAAAGAATACGTTTCGAATTATTACGATAATCCATCATTTTTTACAAAACCTCGATTTCTGTTTCAATCAAGGTTTTGTATGCCACCCATCATTTAATGATTCCCGTGCTTTCAATCTCCAAATCAACTGTAATGTTAAACCTCATTTTAGAATATATTTCCTGCCACAACTCCCACTCCTTCTTGCCATAATGATTTCTAGCCATATAATGTAGTCCGAATCCAATCGGATCAATTTGATGCTTCTGCATACTCTCCAACAGGTTCTTGTATCGATTTTCAATATTCTTCTCCGCAACCCTTTCTATTTCTCCCCAATTCTTATCAAATAAAGCTTGATTAGATTCCTGAATTCGCCCTCTTACTTTAATGTCCATTTGCAGAATTGGCGGTTGCTGTTTGGGGGTCTGAATCTGATAGCGATATGTAAAGCTTTGAATCAATAGTGAGTATCGAAGATGATCTTTTTTTACGCTGACTACAAAATTAGATGGTTTTCGAACAAGCTGGCTAAACAATTCTGTTTGCCCTGGTTGAATGACCATCTTTAATTCTTTCTTGTTGAACAAAGCCACTTGATTCACTTCGAATGACTTTCCTTTTTTTGAAACAATAGGCAAAAAAGGGTCTTTTCCCAACTCGAACATTCTATTGTAAAAGTCATATAAATACTCTGTTACAGCTAAAGACGATCCTATTTTCTCATGTCCAAAGCTTAGAATAAGAGAGTCTGCTGGAACACGTTCAGATCTGGGACTCGCTTCTAATATCTCTTCTGCTGACGGATTCGCAAGTGCCATATACTCAATTCTCTGCACATCACTCCCTCTAAATATCCAATCTGTTGTTGTGAGGATCTCGTCATTCGCTAGATTCCTTCCGATAATAAAAATCTTTGAATGCCCCAAATCAAGTTCTTTGTCCACGTTGGAATTCATGAGTTCTAACGCCTCAGAAATGGTGTCAGCTTCCTGTGAAATGATTTGAAACGCAGCATGCCCCGGCTCTATTCGATGTGTGGGAATCGCCAGTTTTAATGAGACCTTGTACTGCTTTTCTTTACCTTGATCGATTCCTATCGCTACTACAAAAAATCGTTTATCTATATCTTTGAATCCACATCCACTCAGCCCAAACAAAAGCAAAACGAAAAGCACACCGAAAAGCACACCTATCCTTCTACGCATGTTACTGTTTCCTCCTTCCTATCAAAACCATCAGAAGAACCAACAGGAGCTCCATCATAAACCGAACCATAAACCACTGCTCCGCTACCATAATCAGCTGCTTTTCATTTGTCAAACGCCCGTACCACCAAGTTGCGATACCCACGACTCCAACAATGATCCATCGATATCGTTTGGATTGGCCACGAAAAATACTACCGACTAACTCTGTACCAATATGCCAGCTCATCGAGATAAACAAGAGAGTAACCGCAACGTAAACGATTAAATAATAGAAGACGACTCGTTCAATAAATCCAAATTCCATTCGAAGCGAGTCAACTGTATTCACCCAAAGGTAAAGGTAATTTTCTACAGCCTGTGTACCATGAATACCAATCGGAATAAGGAAGGTGCTCAACAATGTGATCGCCCCTGTAACCGGTACTAACCAAAAATGGGTTAGTGATATTCTCCAAGTAAAAAACCTGTTTAACACAATCAGTGTCATATATCCTGTAAAGCAAAACATCGCTGTTGACAGTGTATTCCAAGAAGGAATCGTAAAGATGTACTCCGTCGTGACCATAATCGCATTCCACTCAAACGTTTCACTTTGGAGTGCTTTAAATAAGATGAAAACGACGATTGGAAGAATGAATATCAGAATAATCTCGGATAAATAATTGATCGCTGCCGTCGAGCGAGTAGCTGCATAACAGCTTACGATAATTAAACAGAAAAGGAGCTGTTCAATGGGAATAGATGGATTCAGAAACATTTTGGCAATATATGAAAATGCAATTAGAACCACCCCTCCAGCGACTATCCAAAGGAGTCCCAGAGAGAAGCTAATTACGGAGCTTAGCATCACAGGTAATCGTTGTTCAAAAATTTCAGGTAACCCCTGACCTGGGAACTGACCCATTGTCCTAGTAAACAAATAAGCCAGTGTCGATCCAAACACAATCGCGAAGAGGATCGCTAGCCATGCACCTTGAAATCGATACTCCACTAACATTACGGGTACATAAAAAATGGTATTTACCAGCATACATAAAATAAATGGATAATAATAGTAACGATTCATCATCCAGAGATCCTCTTTTTCGAATTGGTTGATGCATGCTCACCGAATTGGAGTCGAAAAAAGGGTTCACCATAGCTTCTCAGATTGACTAAATACACCAAGAAACAAAAAACACCTGACATGAGTCCCAGGATACCGAATAAAGTAGCAAACACGATTAATGGATACTTTACCAGCCTGATTGCAAAGCTCATCTCGTTGATCGGCACGACAAAATTAGCAATCGCGACAGTTGATGTAATAATGATCATGACAGAGCTGACCAGACCTGCTTCTTGCGCTGCTTGTCCTAAAATTAATCCACCCACCGTTGTAGCCGTTGAACCAATATACTTTGGCAAACGAATACTGGCTTCGATTAGCACCTCAATCAGGAAAAGCATAAATAGAACTTCGACGAATGAGGAATATGGGACTGGAGCGCGGCTCCCTGCGATTGACAATGCGAATTGTACTTGGAAGATCTCTGGATTATGAGAAATGACTGCTATGTAAATCGCAGGGAGACATATGGTGAGGAATAATGAAATATAGCGAAGGATGACCAGACCTATCCCTATCCAATACGTTTGATACCGATCGTCCATCGCAGACATAAAATCGTAAAATACAGCGGGAGCTATTAACGCAAAAGGTGATCCATTGACCAAAATGACAATCTTTCCTTGTGAGAGACTGAAGACAATTCGATCGGGTCTTTCTGAGACGAGCATCAAAGGTACAAAGTTAAATTTCTTTTGAGACAATAAATTTTCAAGCTGTCCAGAAGCTTGAATAAACTCATCTTGAATATCGTCAATCTTTTGTAACAGCTCCTGCAAAACTGTTTCTTTCACGACATGCTTGTCATACAAAACATACAATTTTGTTTTTGGTTTTTTTCCAACCTCTTTTTCCTTCACCATTAGATTGGAGGAAGCATAACGTCTTCGTATTAGGTTGATGTTTGCATAGCTATCTTCTGTTAACGCAAATGGTGGCCCTTGTACAGAAGCTTCATTTTTAGCGTAATCTACTTTGTCGTTGATGACCTTGGATGAGTAAAAGGAATAAAACGTATCATTTATAGTGATTAAAGAATAACCCTCTAGAAGCTTCGGTATCACTTCCTTTTCGTCTAGAACCTGCTC
Source organism: Brevibacillus sp. NPDC058079 (assembly GCF_042885155.1). Taxonomy (NCBI): domain Bacteria; kingdom Bacillati; phylum Bacillota; class Bacilli; order Caryophanales; family Paenibacillaceae; genus Brevibacillus; species Brevibacillus sp. NPDC058079. The sequence continues at coordinate 611,954 of NZ_JBHVSO010000001.1, read as the reverse complement.
ACAAAAAAGCTCCGCATCTAAGATGTTTTTCATTTCACTATACGAATGACAAGTCGAGAAAGGTTCCGAAATACGTTCCTGAATCAGCTTCGAATTAATCAAAGATGAATAAAAGTATAATGCTATGGAAAGGTCACCATTAGTAAGATGCTGTATTTCAAAATCTTGTGTTTCACTCAGTTCTCGGAGTTGACTGTCAATCTCCTCTAGTTGAATCAAAGGAAACACTCCTTTGTGGTTTCTTTTTCCATATTATGCTCGCTTGTTATTTATATCATTCAAGTAATCCCTTTCTAAAATGGACATAGAAATAACCAGTCAAAACACAAAATAACGTGTTTGACTGGTTTACGATTATTCCGCTATTTTTACTTTCTTGTCTAAAGTCAAATAGCTGTCAAACCAATCCGACGTATATTGCAGTCTCAACACGCGTTGCCGAGGATCACCACTGCGGGATAGTTCATGACTGGCACCCGGGAAACGGACAAATGACACCGGTGCCTTACCTTGATGCTTCAATGTTACATAAAGCTGCTCGGCCTGTTCGATCGGGCAACGGTAGTCATGTTCTCCATGCATGATCAGCAGAGGCGTCTCGATGTTCTCTACCAAGCGAATTGGTGAATGCTGCCACATTTTTTCCGGATTCGTGAATGGATTTGCCTGAATCTCTTCGGCAGTAAAGAAATAACCGATATCACTGACACCGTAAAAGCTTACCCAGTTGCAAATACTCCGATCTGTTACACCCGCTTTGAATCGATTGGTTTTACCGACGATCCAGTTCGTCATAAAGCCACCGTAGCTGCCGCCTGCGACACCCAAGCGAGCCTCATCGACAAAATCGTATTGATCGCATGCATATTGCACGGCCGTCATCAAATCGCTATAATCGTTCCCTCCATAGTCACCGCAGCAAGCCTGGACAAAACGCTCTCCGTAGCCAAAGCTCCCTCTCGGATTTGTATAGAGTACGGCGTAGCCTTTTGCAGCGAGCAGCTGGAACTCGTGGAAAAACGTATTTCCGTACATAGAGTGAGGCCCGCCATGAATTTGCAGAACCATCGGATATTTTTTTCCTTCTTCAAAACCGACAGGCTTGAGCATCCAACCGTGCAGCTTCCAGCCATCCTTCGCGACAAACTCCATTTCTTCTGGAACAGGGAGCTCAATGCCAGCAAATAGCTCTTCGTTCAGCGATGTTAGACGTTTTTCTCCTCTGTCTTTCAGGCACACTTGATACAAGTCGCCCGGCGTAAACGGGTCACTGATGGCAACAACCACCGTTTGTTCGTTTTCATGCAGCGAAAAGCCGTAAATATTCCGATTGCCCGCTACAACATTCGTGACTTGTCCGTCCAGCGTTACGTGATAAATGCCGGAATTTCCTCTCTCACTTGCAATGAAATACATACCTCTTCCATCTGCTGTCCATACAGCGCCTGGATTCGGGTGACCTGGCGAGCGCATGTCCCCGATGGTGGAATCGCCCACCTGAACGTCCCAATCATCTGTGATGCAAGTATAGTTGCCCTTTTCAAAATCATATACCCAGATGCGCTTCTGTGCTGCGTACAAATGCGTGTCCAATTCACTTCCGATATACGCTAGCTTCTTACCGTCGTGTGACCAGGTTGGATAGGCAAAAATCCCTTTGCTGTTGGTCAGCTTTTTCCATTCTCCCCCTTCAGAAGGGATGAGAAAAACGTCAACACTATGCTGAAAATCAGGGTCTTCTGTTCGGTTCGCAGTAACGGCGAGCCATTTTCCGTCCGGCGACCAGGACCCAATTGTATGATTGTACGGGCCATCGCTGAGTGGAGTAACCTCGCCTGTTTCTACATGAACAATGGCCAGCTGCTTGTTTTTCTCGTAAATGAACCCAAGATCATCGGATTTGTACTTCATTCTTCCGACTTGAATGGCTTTGGGATTTTCTTTCTCCTCAGTTCCCTCGAGGTCTGCGAATGTTTCACCTTCATCCAGAATCGACGAGAAGACAATGTATTTGCCGTCAGGTGACCAAGTCGGATTGCTGACGCCGTTTTTGCAACGCGTGAGCTGCCTTGCTTCGCCTCCGTTTGCATCGATCAGCCAAATCTGTGATTTTCCAGATCGATTCGAAACAAAGCTAATCTTTGAACCATCTGGCGACCAGCGCGGAAAGGTGTCGCGGGAGCCAGCCGTCAATGGTTGTGGGTCATCTACATCCAATTTGCGTAAAAATAAGTGATTTTGGTATGCGTGGGACTCATCGATTTGATTTTCCACATAGGCAAGCGTTTTTCCGTCTGGTGATAGCTGCGGATCGCTCGCGTACCGCATTTGATACAAGTCCTCAGCCGTTATGCCTCTTTTTGCTTGCGTCATCCTAATCACTCCTCGATTTTATTGGTGGATGCAAGTTGCTCTAAAAAGAACCGGGAAATCTTTTGATTTAACGTGATGTGATTATCCAGCTTTTCGGTAAAGTGACCTTCGTCCTCAAAAATGTGCAAATCGACTTCTTGCCCCCTGCCTCGCATGTCCGCTACGAGCTGTTCTGCTTCGCTGACAGGAACACGCGTATCATTGCGCCCGTGGAATACGAGAAGCGGAGCCGTGATCTTATGGGAATGATTCAAAGGAGCAATTTCTTCAAAAAAGTCATCGTCTTCGCCGAGGAACCCGTACTCCATCTCACGCAATCTCCGTCTCCATGCCCCGGTGTTCCCCAGAAAGGTTTTGAAATGGGAAATCCCCACAATATCAACACCTGCGGTCCACAGGTCAGGGTAATGCGTAAGCGCTGCCAATGTCATGAATCCTCCGTAACTACGGCCCATGATACCGATCGCATTCGGGTCAACACTTGGACGGTTGCCTAAATCTTTGACCAGCCAAGCCAAATCTGCTACAGAATCCATTCGCTTGCGGCGATCATCGAGCTGGACATATTCCCGACCGTAGCCCATGCTGCCGCGAACATTCGGTGCTACCACCGTAAAGCCTTCGTTCGCCAAAAACTGAAAAACAGGATGATACTCCGGTCGAATTTGGCTCTCTGGCCCGCCATGGACGTAGACGACGACTGGTTTTTTCTCGGCATTCTCGGATGTATCTTTGGCATAGAGGAAATACGGCACTTCCAAGCCATCAAAAGAGCGAAACGTGCACAATTCTGGCTCGATGAGTTTATCTTCCAGAGCATCGGATTGACCAATGTTCGTCACACGTCGGCTGGTTTGCTCCGAAATGGTATACGTCCAGATGTCTCCTGGAAGTGTAGGGCTTTTCAGCGTAAAAGCGAGCTGATCATCACTCACCCAGGCCAAGGAAGAGATCACTCCACGTGGTGCTTCCTCCACCCGCTCCCAGCGTTGCTCTGTCAAGGAATAGAGAGCAAGAACGGAATAGCCTCCTTCATTGATAGTGAAGGCAAGAAGCGTCTCATCGGGAGATAATTTGGCCTCCTCGATGTCCCATTTTGGGTCGTGCACCAGTTTGTCCAGCTCTCCTGTACGCAGTGAAAAGCGGCACAACGCTTTCGTGTTCTCATCGCGGTCGGTTACGAGATATCCCGTTTGGCCGTCTTTAGACAGTACCAAGGAATGGTAGCGCGCATGTTTGCTGCAAATGGCGAGCTTTTGTGCTTCCTTCGTTTGTAGATTCAACATATACAGGCAATTGTCAATGTTGGTCTCCTGCACGCTGAAAATGAGTCCTGTCCCGTCTGGTAGCCAATCGATTGGATCTGTGCGCCCATCGTAGCGGAAGACTTCCTCATACGCACCACTCTCGACATCCTGCACAAAAATATCAAAGCTGCGCGGATTGCGACGATTGCTGGACCACGCGATCTTTTTCCCACACGGAGACCAGCCTCCCAAATAGTGAAAATAATCAGGAGCATCTGTCAGCGGCTTCACAACTGCACCATTTTCCGTTAGCAAAAAGAACTGCTGCCGCTCGTCTCCCTTGTTGTCCATACCGACAATCGTTTTCGTTCCGCACGGGGAATGGTCAACTGCTACCACACGATCAGGCAAAAAGGTCACTTGCTCCGAGCGGTTGGAATCTTCCTTCCAGCGCCACAACTGCGCGATACCTGTCAGCTTCGTTAAAAAGGTAATCTCTCTACGCTGCGGTACCACCTTCAATTGATACGCGGATTTCACTTGCAGATAGTCCAAAATCACGAGAAATCATCCTTTCCTGCTTTACTAGATGTTCCTTGGAGTATGTAAAGAGAAAAAAGAGGAGAAGCTCCTCTTTTTTTCTATTTTTTGGTTGCCCAGCGAGCGCTTGGGAACGCGTTAACTGGGAAATTGAGACCTTCCAGATTCGGTTTCACCAAATAGTTTTGCTGGTAGTGGTAAACTGGAATGAACGGCATTTCATCCATCAAAATGGCTTCTGCCTGGTGAAGCAGTTCCATACGCTTGTTCGGGTCTTGCTCAACTTTTGCCGCCATATTCAACTGATCATACTCTTTGTTCACCCAACCAGTACGGTTGTTCGGGCTTTCACCCAAATAGTAGTCAAGGTTAAACGCAGGGTCGTTGATTTGACCTACCCAGCCCATACGGCCCATTTGATAGTTCTTTTGTTTCGTTGTATCCAGATACACTTTCCACTCTTGGTTTGTCATTTTCACTTCTACGCCCAAGTTTTTCTTGAGCATTTCTTGGATCGCTTGCGCTATTTTCTTGTGGCTTTCATCGGTGTTGTACATGAGTGTAACATCTGGCAGTGTGGACCAGCCTTCTTCTTGCATACCTTCAGCCAGCAACTTCTTCGCCGCTTCGTAATCTTCTTTGAAGTAGTCTCCGCCCTCTTCGCGGAAGTCTTTTCCGTTTGGTTGTACCGCTCCGCGAGGTACCATGGAGTACGCTGGTGTCTCTCCGCCTTGGCTTACCATTTCGGACAGCGCTTTACGGTCGAGCGACATTGCGAAAGCTTTACGGACCTTTTTATTCGTAAACGGTTCTTTCGTTACGTTAAACATGTACATGTACGTACCATAGTAAGGAACGGATTTGAAATCTGGGCTCGATTTTTCTTGCGCGAGGATGTCAGACGGCATCTCTTTGTTAAAGTCGAGCTCGCCACTCTTGTACATCTGATAGGCAGTCGTGGCGTCATTCACCATTTTCCATGTGATCTTATCCATTTTTACGTCAGCTTTGTTCCAATAATGCTCGTTCTTTTCAATTACGAGCTCGGAGTCATGCTTCCAGGAAACGAGCTTGTAAGCGCCGTTGGAGATGTAGCTGTCTGCATCTGCTGCCCATTTTGGATTCGCTTCTGCTTGCTTCTTGTTGATTGGGTGCCAGTAACGGGTAGCCAGCATTTTGTCAAAGTACGAGGTAGGTGCGACCAGCTCGATTTCGAGCGTTTTTGCATCGACTGCCTTGATGCCTACATCTTCTGCTTTTCCAGTACCCTTATTGTACGCTTCTCCACCTTTGATGTAGTAGAGCAGATAAGCAGAGGTCGAAGCTGTTGCCGGATCAAGATGCTTCATATACGTGTAGGCAAAATCCTCTGCGGTAACCGGCTCACCATTGGTCCACTTCGCATCATCGCGCAAAATGAACGTATACTTCAGCTTGTCATCCGACAGCTTCACTTCCTTCGCTACTCCCAAGATTGGATTGCCATCCTTGTCCTTGGTGTACAGACCTTCCCCCAAGTGATCCATGATCCAGAAGGACGTCGTATCCGTTGACGTGAGTGGGTTCAAATCTGGTGGCTCGGACTTGGAATTGAACACAACTTCTTGTTTGGCAGCAACGCCTGGGGTAGTGGTACCTCCAGTCGATGTTGACTCGCCACTACCGCCGCAACCAGCTAGAGCCGGAATGACGAGCGAGAGCGACAGGGCAAAGGCAGCTAATTTCTTCACGTTGTTTCCCCCTATATTTTAAGATAGAAAATCGAACTACTGATAGAGATGACAAGCGACCCAATGGTTTGGTGCGGCTTCCTGCCATTCAGGAATCTGTGCCGCGCATTGCTCCATGGCCTTTGGGCATCTTGTTCGGAAAACACAACCGCTCGGAGCGTTGGCAGGACTCGGCAAATCGCCCTGCAAAATGATGCGCTCCCGCTTGATTGTCGGATCAGGAATCGGAATGGAGGACAGCAACGCTTGTGTATATGGATGAAGTGGCTTTGCGTATAGCTCGAAGCTGTTTGCCATTTCTACCATTTTGCCGAGGTACATCACTCCGATTCGAGTGGAAATATGCTTCACCATGGACAGATCGTGGGCAATAAACAAGTAAGTCAGCCCCCTGTCCTGCTGTAAGTCTTCTAATAGATTCACGACCTGCGCTTGAATCGACACATCAAGCGCTGAAATCGGTTCATCCGCGATGATAAATTCCGGTTCGACCGCAAGTGCCCGGGCAATCCCGATCCGCTGCCTTTGGCCACCGCTGAATTCATGAGGGAATCGGTTCGCATGTTCCTTAGACAAACCAACCAGCTCCAGCAATTCTTTGACCCGATCCGCTCTTGCACCACGAGACAAGCCGTGAATATCCAAGCCCTCCGCAATAATGTCCATGACGGTCATTCGCGGATTCAGACTTGCTTGCGGGTCTTGAAAAATCATTTGGACGTCGCGGTGGAACTGCTCTGCCTCTTTCCCTTTTAAGCGATGTGCATTTTTGCCTTTGAACAAAACTTCTCCATCTGTATTTTCATAGAGGCGAATCATCGTTCTGCCCAACGTCGACTTTCCACAGCCACTCTCGCCTACTAATCCGAGCGTCTCGCCGCGATTAATCGTGAAGGTCACGCCGTCGACTGCCTTAAGCGTAATCCCATTACCGATCTCAAAATGCTTTTTTAGATTTTTGACTTCAACCAACGCTTGGCTCATCTAAGTCTGCCTCCCTGCTGCCACCAATTCTTCCAGCTTCGGTGCCCGTGGATCATGTAGCCAACATGCAGCTTGGTGACCCTCGGTGAATGTGGAAGCGTCCGGCATTTGCTGCTCGCATATTTCCATCGCAAACTGACAACGCGGAGCGAACGGACAACCTTTTGGCGGGTGGAATAAATCTGGCGGCGTTCCCTCAATCGGTACCAGTCGTTCCTTTTCCACACCATCGATCCGCGGCAGAGAGCGCATCAAGCCCCATGTGTACGGATGCTTCGGATTTGCGAAAATGTCCTCTACCTTGCCTGTTTCCACCACAATTCCTGCATACATAACCACGGCCCGGTGCGCGATTTCGGCTACGACACCCAAATCATGTGTAATCATCACGATGGAGAGCTGCTGCTTTTCCTGTAATTCTCGGAGCAAGTCCAATATTTGTGCTTGAATCGTTACATCCAATGCTGTCGTCGGTTCATCTGCAATGACGAGTTTTGGATTATTGGCGAGTGCAATCGCGATGACGACACGTTGCCTCATTCCCCCGGAAAATTCATGCGGGTATTGATCGACTCGTTTTTCCGGATCGGGGATACCGACCAGTCGAAGCATCTCCATCGCTTTTTTACGTGCCTCTTCTTTGCTGACCTGATGGGTACGAACAAATCCCTCTACGATCTGGGCGCCAACCTTCATCGTCGGGTTCAGTGCCGTCATCGGGTCCTGGAAGACCATCCCAATCTCAGCTCCACGAACCGAAAGCAATTCCTTCTTGCTCATCCCCGTGATGACTTTTCCATCAAAACGAATCTGACCATCCACGATTCTTCCCGGCGGGTTCGGGATCAAGCCCATGATCGCTTGGGCGGTTACACTCTTCCCACAGCCGCTCTCTCCCACTACCGCAAGCGTCTCGCCACGATCAACATGAAAGGTAACTCCCCGTACAGCCTGTACCTCTCCACCGTACGTTTTGAAATGTACGCGGAGGTTTTCTACTTGTAGCAAATGATCCGCCATGTCTGATCCTCCTATCTTCGTGGCGAGGTTACTCGCGAATTCTTGGGTCCAATGCGTCCTGCAAGCCATCACCGAAGACGTTGAAGGCAAACATCGTCAAAGAAATCATCAAGGCCGGGAAGAAAAGTCTCCACCAATCCCCTGTCAAAATGACGCCGAGTGCATCGTTAGTCATCGTACCCCAGCTAGCGATTGGCGCTTGCACACCCAATCCCAAGAAACTGAGGAAAGATTCTGCAAATATCGCCGACGGAATGGTAAACGTCAAGTTCACGATGATGACTCCGATCGTGTTCGGAATCAGGTGGCGTAACAGAATGCGAGGGAATTTGGCACCCAGCACTTGCGCAGCCATGATGAACTCCTGGTTTTTCAATTGCAGGATTTGCCCCCGAACGAGACGAGCCATCCCTACCCAACCGGTTGCGGACAACGCGATGATGATGGTAACAATTCCAGGCTCCATGACAACCATCAGCATGATCACCACGAGTAGGTACGGCAGACCGTACAAGACCTCGATCAATCGCATGATGATTGTATCGATTCGGTCTCCCTTTTTGCCTCGACCGGCCATGTATCCAGCAATACCGCCAACGGTCACTCCGATGACCAAGTCAATTAACGCTGCCGATATTCCGATAATGAGTGAAATTCGCGCTCCGTACCATGTCCGTGAAAACATGTCGCGCCCCAGCTCATCTGTTCCGAACCAATGCTCGCTCGAAATTTCCTGATTCGCATTCAAGAGACTCTGATCGGAATAGCTGTACGAAACGAGATGTGGACCAATTATCGCCATGGCCATCAGCAAAACAATCAGGGTCAAACCCACCATAGCCAGCTTGTTTCTGACGAGCTTTCTTGTTACTTGTTGAAAATGAGTCAGGCTCGGTCGCATCTTAGCGATCTGTCCATCTGCTTTTTGAGCTCTAGGTCGAAACAACTCATTTACTGATTGATCTACCGCCATTGGCTACCTCCCCCTGCTCGATAGTTTGATTCGTGGATCGATGAACATATAGGCCAGATCAATCAAGAAGATAATGAGCACCAAGATGGCACTGTAGAATACTGTCGTTCCCAGAATAACGGGATAATCTCGATTGAAAATACCATCGACGAAGTACTTGCCGATCCCCGGTACGGCAAAAATCTTTTCGACGACGAACGTTCCGGTTAACAACCCCGCGATAAGCGGTCCCATAAACGTAACGATCGGCAAAATCGCGTTGCGGATTCCATGCTTGATCACTATCAGAAAAGTCGGAATTCCTTTTGCCTCAGCGGTCCGTATGTAATTCTGGTTCATCACGTCGATCATACTCGTACGCATATAGCGTGTAATGATGGCTAATGGTCCAAAAGCAAGTGCGAGTGAAGGCAGAACCGAGTGTTTCCAGCTGGTAAGCGTCGCTACTGGGAATAACGGCCATTTGATTGCCAAGTAATTAATGAGCAATGGCGCCATAATGAAGCTGGGTACAGCAATTCCTAATACGGCCATGACCATTGCCGCATAATCAATCCAGGTATTTCGGTTTAATGCCGCAATTGTTCCGAATAAAAGTCCGAAAAAAAGGGCAAACGCTATGGCTTGCAAACCGATCAGTGCAGATGCTCCGAAGCCATCTTTGATCATATCATTGACACCGCGTGTCTCCGACTTAATAGAAGGTCCTAAATCGAGCATGACCAAACTTTTTAGATAAAGTAAATACTGCATCGGCAGCGGTTCATCTAGATTGTATTTGGCACGCAGATTCAGCAAAATTTGCTCGGGCAACTGATCTGACTCTGACGCGAATGGATCACCAGGGATCATATGCATCAGGCTAAAGGTCAACGTTACAATGATCCACAAGGTGAGTACCATCATCAGAATTCTTTTAAGTAAATAACGTGACATCTTATAAGAGCCCCCTAGTCCAGACTTGCAAAAAGATTAAGAAAATTCAACGTACCCTCCTTTTAAGAAACCTTTAACGGAAATTAACCTAAAACATTCCTTAATTCAACAATATAGTGCCGTAATTATTTAATGTCAATTCTGATTTTTTTATTTTTTGCATCGATTCATAAAGGAATTTGCTGAAAGTTGTCAAATATACAACTATTAATACGGAATTTTTCCCTAAAACATCCCTATTTAAAATTTCGTGGTCGCTACAGCTCGCATGCCCATTTGATGGGTTATATTTAGTCTATATAAGAAAGACTGGCATACTAGAATGCCGAAAAAAGGATGGGTCTCCTTCCTGACGAATTGTTTATCCCGTAGTTTAACTTTTTTGGAGGACATTTTGATGATAAAAGTTGGCATAGTCGGTCCAAAAGATTCAGTAGATGCAATGGTAGCTGTGGGACGTGAGTTTTCCGATCACATCCTGCTCACCTCCTTTATTTATCAAGGAGTGGAACAAGTACCTGTCTATATAGCCGAAAATGATATGGAAACAGACATCTGGTTCTTCTCTGGAGTCGCCCCCTACTCGATGGCAAAAGCGCATATCGGCAAGAAAAAAGCCTTTTATCCGCAAGTCAATTCAAGTGTCCTGACCAAAGTATTGCTCGAATTGGTATACCGCGATGGTTTTTCTTTAGATCGCGTGAGCTTCGATACCATTTCGGAAGCACATTTTCGTGAGACTTTAGAGGAATTGGGCCTACACTGTGAGAATCCATACCTAAAGCCGTATAAAGAATTCAGAAAGAGATCTGAATTGGTAGCCTATCACACCCTCCTTATCCAAGAAGGCAAGGTAGACGCTTGTGTCACGGGAACGCTTTTCGTCACCGAAGAATTAAAGCGACAAGGAATCAGAGTATACCGAATGGGCTTCACGCGCTTTATATTTCGAGAGATTTTCAAGCAAATTCTGCAAGAGGGTGAAACGCTCCACTTCAAGCGCTCCCAAATTGCTGTTCAATTGATTGAGGTATCCGACATGGAAAAGCTCGTAAACGAACCTGCAAACGCGTACGAGCTACGGCGCCTCGACTTGAAGCTGCAAGAGCTCGTACTCGATTACACAGAGTCGATTTCCGGTAGCTTCGTCGCGGTCGGCAATTCCAAGTTCATTATTTTTTCCACCCGCGGATCGTATGAAGACAATCCAGATTTTCATCCCACGATCCTATTGGAAAAAATCAAGCTGCTCACCCATTCACATGCGAATATGGGAATCGGTTTTGGTGTCACAGCATTGTCTGCAGAGCGCAATGCACAGCTCGCTCTCGGTCACGCCAAAAACCATAAGGATGCCGTGATCCTCGTTGACCATGACGGTTCGATTGAAGGACCGCTGCGTCAGTCGAACAGTATCAGCTACGAATATTGGACACAGGACAAAGAAATCAGCGAAAATCTGAAAAAAGCCGGTGTCAGCATTACGACTTTTAACAAAATCCTCTCTGTCCAAAAAGCGCTGGGGCAAAAATATATCAGCGCTTCGATGATCGCAGAATGGATGGGCATGACCCCTCGCAATGCGCGAAGAATTTTAAGTGATCTTGCAGAGCACAACATCATTGAGCTCATTGGGGAAGAAACGCCAACGAACCGGGGGCGCCCACGGAAGATTTATCGCATACTCCCCTCCCCACAAACTACTTAATTGTTTCTCCATGAGAAAGGCGTAAGCTTGTGATTTCCAGAAAACTTCTTTTGTGGATCATTGCTTGCGCTTTTTTCTCGTGTTATTTCTCTCAGAGGTTCAGCTCTTTCCTCTTTCCATTCTGGTCATGCATGTAAGCTATCCAAATACTATACGAATAGGGGGTCATACACATGCCCGTTCATCCACAGATTCAACAAATATTAGACGTCTTCAACCGTTCACGCCATGATGTTGATTTCAACCAATTGACACCACAGATTATGCGAATGGCGACTGATCAAAACCGAGCTTCAGGCGAGGAACGTGAACAGGTAAAAAAGGTAGAGGATCTATCGCTTCCCTTAGAAGGTCGTTCTATTCCGATTCGTATATACACACCAGAAGGACATGCACCCTTCCCTGCACTCGTGTACTATCATGGAGGCGGATTCGTGATCGGCAATCTCGAAACGGTAGACTCGGTATGTCGCAACTTCGCAAATAACGCAAAATGCGTGGTCATTTCTATCGATTATCGGCTCGCTCCTGAACATCCTTTTCCTGCAGGAGTGGAAGATGCCTATGATTCTCTCCTATTTATTTTTGACCATGCTGATCAGTTTGGGGTTGACCCAACGCGGATAGCAGTAGGCGGAGACAGCGCCGGAGGTAATTTTGCCACAGTCGTGAGTCTCATGGCTAAAGAGCGTCAGGGCCCGCCTATCGTTTTTCAATTATTAATCTATCCAGCGGTAGGAATTGTGGACACCGCTCCCTATCCATCCATGCAGGAAAATGCGAGTGGCTATTTGATGGATGTGGAATTGCTGAATTGGTTCCTCTCTCATTATCTACCACCTGTCGATCTCCAAAATCCATATCTTGATCCGATCAACGGAGCCGATCTCACTGGTCTTCCTCCTGCCATGGTGATTACAGCCGAATACGACCCTTTGCGAGATGGCGGAAAAACGTATGCAGACAAGCTACGCGATAGCGGTGTCGATGTCGTCTATCGAAATGAACAAGGCTTGATCCATTCCTTCATCGGATTCCATACCTCCATCAAGCAAGCGCAAGAATCGTTGGATGAGATGTCGGCACAATTACGAAAAGCATTCAAAATGTAGGCCATATTGGATAAACAAAGCGTAAGCCTGCGAACAGGGGATGTTCCTCTCCTTTCTCGACTGCTTGCGCTTCCTTTTTCCAGAGAGCCATGTTCGATGGAAAGAAGGGGATTTTCTTTGGGAAGGGTGAAATCATTGATTAGACATACAGACGACCAAGTGACCATTCGCTTCGTTCGTATCGAGGATGCGGCAGCCATTTTATCTTTGCAGCGTGATGTGGTTTATGAAGGGGAATATTTTATTGCTGTTTCCGAAGAATTCGACAAAACCTTGGAGCAGCAGCTTGAGTGGATACAAAACATCATCGCCAATGACAGGGAAACCATGTTCGTAGCAGAAATAAACGATGAATTGGCTGGCATGGTCGTGTTCGTTTCTCCGGCTCGCAACCGTTTGTCTCATACAGGTTCGATCACGATGATGATCCAGAAAGCTCACAGAAATAAGGGCATCGGCAAGGTTTTATTGAAGGAGTTGTTAGCTTGGGCTGAGCAACATCCGCTCATTGAAAAAGTGAGCTTAGGGGTGTTCTCCAACAATCTGAGAGCGATTGCTTTATACAAAAGCCTTGGATTTGTGGAAGAAGGACGAAAAGTGAAAGAATTCAAGCTGGCTGAGAATGAATACGCAGATGATGTCCTGATGTACAAATTCGTATAGCGTCCATTCGTATTCCTTCCATGCAAAAAAGGACCTGCGCAACAGGTCCTTTTCTTATGAGCACGTAAGCTCTATACCGATTTAGATGGCTGAACAGATTGTTTCTTTTGAACACTGGCAACAATCACACCCACGACAATCAACAAGGAGCCTCCCACTTGAATCGACGTCACCTGCGAACCAAGCAGTAAAAACCCGACCAGCATCGCTACAAAGGGCTGCAAGTTTAGGAAAATAGCTGCTTTACCGGTCCCTACCACTTTTAATTGTTGATTCCAGACGATTCCACATATTCCTTGCATGAGGATCGCGGTCAAAATGAGCATCGCCCATGCCCACACTTCGTGGCTGATCTGCGCCCCTGGCTCGATCGTCAACAGCGCCGCAGGAGTCAAAAACAACGTACCAACCGTCGTCGAGTACACGGTGGCAATAAAAGGCTGCACGGTTTGCGTCAGTTTGCGAATGATGATCATAGAAGACGAGAATGTGACCATAGCAATCACAATGAGAAAGACTCCCTTGGAAATGGAGAGTCCTGCCCCAATACCGACTACGAAGAATGTTCCCAAGAGAGCCAAGCCAGACCCAATCTTCATACGCAAGGTAAACTGCTCCTTCAAAAACAAAGAGGCCAACACTGCGGTGACGATCGGCGCCAAGGACAGAATCAACGATGCCGTTGTCGCGTCTGTCGTCAAGAGCCCGTTGAAATAGGCCGTTTGATTCGCCAGCGTCCCGATCAATCCGAGCAATACAAGAAGTCCTAGCTCACGAGCGGTGATTTTTACGAATTTTTTGGTCAGCCACGCGTAAGTGATCAGAAACATAGATGTGAAAAGCAAGCGTACATCTGCCAAAAATAGCGGAGGAAACTCTTTGACCAACATGCTTCCAAAAACAAAATTACTGCCCCACAGCGTCACACAAAAAAGCAACAGCAAGTACGACCGAATCATGAATGTTCCTTCTTTCACCCGATGCATTATTCTTTCGTTAGTTATCGTACAGGAGAGTGCGAAAAAAGTCCATGAGCTGATCTGCTATAGTTTGATGGAAATTATGTTAGGTTGTACGCACTGTCACATAAAAAAGACCAGCGAACGAGTTGGTTCACTGGTCTTCCCTTGTTTTATTGTACCATTTCTTCCAAAGGGGGTTCCTCAGTTGCCTCTAGTGCCCCTTCCATCTGCCCTGCCTCTTCTACTGCCGTCTCTTCCGCTTTCTCTTCCTCTTTCACTTCCGGCTTCTTCTCTGGCTCTGTCGGCGCGATTGCACTCGCCACGAGTGCCGCGTATTTTTGCGAGCCTTCCTTATTCGGGTGAACACCGTCTTTGTAAAAGTAAGAGCTTTGCCCTTCACTTGCCGTATACCAATCCACAAGAACGACATGCGGATGGGATGCAGCAGTTTCCGCCAGCATCTTATTCACGACGCTTTCCCACGGTTTAGGTACGCGAGAGTTGACGAGAATGATTTGCTCGACACCATCCAGCGATTGCAGCAGCTTATCGAGCTGCCCTTTACTAAATGCGCCATTTGAGCCCAATTCAATCACGACGCGATTTCCCAATTGCCCTTTTGCCTTGAGCTGGGCAATCAGGTCAGGAGCCTGCGACATTTGTCTTCCGATTTTGGCATCCACGACGATTCCTGGCAATAGCTTCTCCAGGTGAGGAGCCACATCAAGCATGACAGAGTCACCAATCACCGTGATTCCTTTACCGGAGCCTATCGCTTTTAGCGGTTCCTGTTTTTGGTCAGGCTGTTTGGAAGCATTCGAATCTTTCTGCTTCTCCACAGGCTTCTGCTTTTGTGCGTTGTTATTTGGCTTCTGCTCGTTTTTCGGCTTTGTAGGTGGAGTAGCTGGTTTTTGAACCGTTTCCGGCTTCTTCTCTACGATTGGTACCTCAGGACCATGTGGCTTGTCGGGGACCTTTGTCTCAGTGACCGTCTGCGTTGGCTGCGTCACATTTCCAGCGGTCGCATCTGACGTGAGCGAAGCGATCCCATAATACGTGACACAAAGAGCAATCGCGCAACCAGTAGCCAATACACGGTTTAACCGTTTTGTTTTCTGTCCGGCCTTATTGGAACGATGCCAGATTCTGCCTAAGGCACCGTAGCGAATAGGCTCTTCGAGATATTTCCATGACAACGATGCCAGCAAAATGCTCGCGAGGAGCTGCAAAACCGCTCCAGGTACCGCCATCCACTCCCTTTCCGCTAAAAACGGATTCGTCCAAACGATAACAGGGTAGTGCCACAAATAAATCCCGTAAGAACGAACGCCGATCCAACGCAATGGCTTGCAGCCCATCCATTTTGCCAAGCTGCTTGCAGGATGTGCGAGTACTGCGACCAGCACGGCACTGACAACCGACAAGAGGACTAGCCCGCCCTCGTACAAATAATCATCATATTGATTCGTGTTCCAAATGCTGTACAAAAGAATCCCTAAGCTCAAGAGACCGCTTAGATCAAGCGTAATCCGCGCTTTTTGTGAAATGTTCGTCGTAAGCAAGCGACTCGGCCACATCATGGCGAGTGCGGCACCGATCAACAACCCGAATACCCGTGTGTCCGTTCCGTAATAAACACGACTCGGATCAAGACCTGGCTCATACAAAACGGCCATGGAGATGGCGGATAGTGCAGCCAGCGCCAAAGTAATGATCATGATTGGCCCCCTGCGCTTCAGGAAGCCTAGTCCTAGAGCGAGTACCAGCGGCCAAATGACATAAAATTGTTCTTCTACTGCCAATGACCACAGATGACCTAATGGTGAAGGTGGACCGAATTTTTCAAAATAAGAAACGTCATGAAAAACAAGCCACCAGTTACTCACGTACAGAACGGCTGCTCCAACATCTCCGCGGATGGTATCCAACTGGTCTGGCGAAAAGATAGCCACCCCTGCCACTACCACAAACAGCATGAGGAAAAGCGCTGGGAGCAGTCTTTTGGCACGGCGCAACCAAAAGTCTTTCATGTCGAGTCTGCCATTCCGATTCCATTCTGCAATTAATAAGTCTGTAATTAAATATCCCGATAAAACGAAGAAAATACCGACACCCAGCAATCCCCCGGGTGCCCAGTCGTAATTCAAGTGATAAATAATGACTGCGAGTACCGCCAGTGCACGAAGCCCGTCGATCCCAGCCATGTATCGGCTGCTGGAGCCTTTGATCGGTTCAGGCATGCTGGTGGCCTCCTATCGTTGCATGTTGGCGAGTGATTAATTCGTTCTGATTATTGATTCTTTTCGTACCCATCGTCCTTTTCATTTTTTTATGGTGATTCTTCGTGCTCGCCATGCAAAACATCTGCATTCTCCCCTTTTACTTCCGTTCTGTTTTCATCATTTGTTGTTGGGGGCAGTCATTACACATCGGGAATTGCGTGCTCTATGAATGCAAAAACCCCTGTTTCTGGAATCGTGCGAAAACGGGGTTGGTCTCGTTCATTATCTTTATGGAAAATGAATTCTTCCCATCATCGTTGCCCGTATTCAGGATGTGATGAACTACTCACTATCTCGTTGTTTTCTGGTCACTTACTCCCTTATATATGCACCACACCTTCCTTATATTGGATGGTCTCACAAGGAAATTACCCGGTCCTTGTCTTACGTTAGACTCTTGCTGAATAGTTGTTTGTAACCTGATTATATGACGGTTTCGGGGGATAACTCGTTACAAACTGTTTACATTCTGAACATGTTTTTTCCCGGTAAAAACGCGGGACAAAAAAAGAAGCTGCTGGTATACTTTCCCCCATCAGCTTCACGAATGTAGATCATCGCAGACCACCACTGTCAGATGCAAAATGCAACGTGTTTACTTGTCACAAAAGATTTACGGATCAATAGCCTGCATCCGTTTTAATTTTTTGAGAGTTGTATTGACATTCCTGATTGTCATTAGTTGATAAACCTTTGAGCCAATAAGTTTCTGCTTGATGTAATGCCAAATCCAAAAGCTTGTATGTATCGTCTCTTCCAATTTGTGAGGAATTGCTTTGGAATCGGTATCCCCCGAAGTAAAGCACATCAACCACGGTCATTCCCCTATCACTACCATTTTCGCCAATCGAAACGGGAAACACAAGACAAAAATAAAATCCCCATCGATTACCAGCACCGACGAGGATTTTCGCTTGATTATCCTAAGTTAAATATGATGAGTAAACAAATAATTCAAGAAAAAACCACCGCTGACAACCGCAATCACCATGCATACGATGCCACTTTTCACCCGTTCGGAAAGCAACCGCATAAATCCAAGACAGAAAAAGACTCCTGTGACCAAAAAGTAAGCGACTCCAACCCAAAAAACATTCCAAGGCAAGCTCGCAAAATCTACGTTACCCAAACGTGAACACCATCCCTGTCCGATTCTACTGATTACTTGTATGTACGATACTCCATTATAGCATTTGTTCACGCTTACTTTCCCATTTTTGCACAATGCGTAACAGAAGTGTCATACATCCCGTCTTCATGTTTTCTACACAATCGTTTGGTACGCTTTCTCCAACAGCTCAAAGGAGGAAAAGTGCACATGAACAAACGGAAAATACGCCCATGGGCTTATCCCTTGGTTCTAGGTGGCGTTTTGCTGTTATCCGCATGCTCCACTGCCACTGACAATACCACGATGGATCATAACGGACACAACATGAGTTCTTCCCCACAAACAACAACAGAAACGCAACCGCAACAAATGTCTGCATCCAGCGACTCGTCGATGGAGGTGCTTACAGGCAATACATTTACCCTTACGGCAAAAGAAAATATGCTCCACCTTGATGACAAGACCATGAAAAACGCATGGACGTACAATGGCACCGTTCCAGGTCCACAGCTTCGTGTCAAACAAGGGGAAACCATCAGTGTAACGTTGAAAAACGAATTGCCCGAGCCGGTCACCATTCACTGGCATGGCTTACCCGTCCCGAATAACATGGACGGAATCCCTGGCGTAACCCAAAATGCCGTAAAACCAAACGAAAGCTTCACCTACAAATTCAAGGTGGACGTTGCCGGGACATACTGGTACCACTCGCATCAAAACAGCGCCAAGCAGGTAGACAAAGGCTTGTATGGTTCACTAGTGGTAGAACCGACTACCCCCGAGCCAGCTGATAAGGACTTTACCCTCGTTCTGGATGAATGGATGCAGGACGATAGCATGGCGGAAATGCACGGAAGTGGTATGAGCCACGGCATGAGTGCCCCTTCTTCCGATAGCTCGTCCTCTGGTGGTCACAACATGGCCGGTACGCAGATGCCTATGAGTGACGCTGAGATGATGCCGTTGATGTATACGATCTTTTCAGTGAACGGAAAAACAGGCCCGGCAATCCAGCCTCTATCTGTTAAAGAGGGAGAGAAGGTCAGAATCCGCCTGATCAATGCCGGATACTTGAACCACAAGCTGAACCTGCAAGGTCATGAATTTAAAATCGTAGCAACAGACGGGCAACCCATCAATAATCCACCCCTCGTAGGAGGCCAACTCCTCAATATCGGGCCAGGAGAACGATATGATCTCGAATTTGTCGCAAACAATCCTGGTAAATGGTTATTAGAGGAGCGCAGCACAAATCCAGGCGCCAAGTCGCTTGTCGTACCCATCGTCTACGAAGGCTCGGAAACAAAAACAGCCAAATCTGAAGCTGGTGACATGCCAACGATAGACATTACCAAATACGGCGAGGCGGCAAAAAGCAGCTTCACACTAGAGCAAAAGTATGACATCACGTATCAAATGGATTTGAACACGGAGACGGCAGATGGAAAAATGGCCTTTACCATCAATGGAAAAACGTTCCCGGATGTCCCTCCACTCAACGTCAAAAAAGGCAATCTGGTCAAAGTCACGATGGTGAACAAATCACCAAAAGATATCCACCCGATGCATTTGCACGGACATTTCTTCCAAGTATTAAGCAAAAACGGACAGCCTATCACAGGCTCCCCTCTGGTCAAAGATACACTGAACATTTTGCCGGGTGAATCTTATGTAGTCGCCTTTGAAGCTGACAATCCAGGAGACTGGATGTTCCACTGCCACGATTTGGGCCATGCTGCGCAAGGAATGGTATCCGAAGTAAAATATGAAGGCTTCAAGCC
Organism: Brevibacillus sp. NPDC058079; assembly: GCF_042885155.1. Lineage (NCBI taxonomy): Bacteria > Bacillati > Bacillota > Bacilli > Caryophanales > Paenibacillaceae > Brevibacillus > Brevibacillus sp. NPDC058079. The sequence goes on along the minus strand of NZ_JBHVSO010000001.1, from coordinate 592,532 downwards.
AGATTTCGTCGTTGACCCTACTGTCGGCAACATGCCTGAATAACCATAAAAAAAGCAGGAAGCCACCCAGGCTCCTGCTTTTTTATTACGCCAATACACCGTTCAAAGACGTTTTCCACTCTACGCCAGTCGGAAAAACATCCTGAACTTGCTGTCTCAGCTGGTCATTTTGGCTCAATTGCGGACTCAAGATCGATACCAAACCGCTGTCCTCTCTCGAACGGATCAAACGCCCGATGCCTTGACGCAGTCTCAGCAGCATGTAAGGCATATCTACCTCGTCGAAAGGATTCGCTGCACTTTTTCGTTTTGCTGTAAACACCGGATCATTCGGCGGGAATGGCAGTGACCAAATGATCACATTGGACAGCGATGGCCCCGGAACATCTAGCCCTTCCCACAGACTCACCGCACAAAGGCTGCTTTTCTCGTCGTTTTGGAACTGAGAGATCAGATGGCTGATTTCCGCATCTCCTTCAAACAAGAATCGCAGATCCGTACAGGAAGGCTCGTTTTTGATTGCCGCCTTGAATTGCTGTAATTCCTCCATGGAGGAAAACAACAACAGCGCACTACCCGCTGATTTTTGCAGCAATTGGGTAGCCTGGCTCATTTTTTCCGCAAATGAGTCGATCGCAGAGAGTGTCGGTACGTAAACCTCCATTTGCTTGTCGTACTCGTACGGAGAAGCCACCGAGAACGACAGGTATTGCTCAATGCCCAAGCTGTCCGCCACATACTTGAATGTTCCATCAACTGATAGAGTCGCTGACGAAAAGACAATCGGCATCTTTTGAGAGAATACGCGCTCTTCCAGTACTTCCTGCACCTTTTTTGGCATGACGACCAAGGTTGGCCCTGTAATCTCTTCACTCATCCAGGAAATGACGTGATCGGGGTCTTGGAAAAGTCCCAGTGCTAGCTGCATCATTTCCAGATGCTCTTCGACAATTCGCAGTTGGAACTCGTCCAATGTATACAGACCACCCTCTAACGCCAGCTCTTCTTCAATCCAACTGACGAGATTTGTAAAACGGTGGATGGTTGCAATGAGTTCCGGATGAAAGTGAATTTCTTTGCGGTTGGAGCCCATCACAGCCTTGCTCTCTTCGTTCAATCGGGAGAACATCTCCTCGCTCTGAGCAATGGCTTCTTCAATGGCAATAGCGAGCTCTTCCCTGATCTCACCCTTCAAGACACGTGTAATCGTTTCTTCGAACACGGAGTGATTCAGCTTGTACGTCAGTGCTTTTTGGGCAGCAGGCTCCAGCAGATGACCCTCGTCAAAAATGACCGAGCTATGCGGTGGCAGCAATGGTAGCTGACCTCCGCGCTTGCGGATCTCATAGGTCCACACGTGCTCCATATAGAAGTCATGGGAGCAAATGATCAAATCGGCTGATTGCCGGTAATGATTTCTGGAAAGAGTCTGCCCACAGCGGTGCTGTCTGTCGCACACAAAGCAATCCTGAAAAGTATCCCAGTTCATCTGCGCCCATTCTTGGTCATCCAGGTCAGGATAGGTGCTTCGATCCCCGTACGGGTAAAACGACTGCAAGGCCTCATGTGTATGAACAAATGATGGCAGCTCTTGATAAATATGCTGGAAAGCTTCCCCTGTCTCAGGCTGGAATCTCGCCTCATCCAGCTTGCGCAAACAGACATATTGGTCCGGAGATTTTCCGAGTCTCGCGTCAATCGTCAGGTTGAGATGGCGAGCCAGTTTGGCAATATCGCCTTCCGGTTTTACGAGCTGCTCAATCAGCGACTCATTCGCACAGGCAATGATGGCGGGCTTTCTCGTATATCGTGCATAGCAGATGGCGTACAGCAAGTAAGCCAATGTTTTTCCCGTGCCTACTCCCGCCTCTGCAAAAATCGTTTGCTTTTCTATAAAAGCCCGTTCAAGCTGAAAGGCCATGTAGATTTGCTCATCACGCACCTCGAATCCAGCCTCAGGCAATACTTCATAAAAAACGTCCGCTACCCAATCACTCACCTGAGAGATGAACGGCTGGGACGGATCGTAGGCAAAAGGATAACGTTCCAATTGTGACCGGCCTCCAATAATGAAAAGAATCGTCAAGCATAGATGCCAACATGTTATGATGACATGTCTTGACGATAAACACAATACAGATGAGAGAAAAAACCATTCCTTTTCGTGGTAAGATAAGGATGGTAGAAAAGTAGAATGAAACAGGAGTGAACAAGCCAATGGAAAAAGTAATGTTTATTGAAATAGGAATGGGTATCGACATGCATGGACAAAACGTCACCAAAGCCGCAGTCCGCGCTGTTCAAAATGCCATCCATCATAATTCGATGCCTGGACTGCGTTCTGTCCTGCCAGGAAACGATATCCATAACATGAAAGTAAATGTGAGACTTGCCGTTCCTGCTGACAAGGACAAGCTCGACTTGGAAACGGTTCGTAAAGCACTGCCTTACGGGGAAGTCTCCTTCGAGATCGTCGATGGCGGCATGCTGACGAGCAGCGGCGTCGTGATCGCTGAAAAAGAGGACAAGAACGACCTTGCCTATATCGTCATTGCTTCCGTAGAGGTAGGATACTAGAATACCGGCTCATCCACTACATGTGGGTGAAACTGATAACGCTCCAACTCTATTTCTCCTGCTGCTGACACGACTATCCCTTCACTTTCCAACGCCATTTTTTGCAGCGTGAACGAATCCAAATCTTGCAATCCGATCTTTCCTTGGGCGTTGATGACCCGATGCCAAGGAAGCTTGTGCTTTTTGGACATGGAATGAAGGATGCGAACGATTTGTCTGGCAGCTCTCGGACTCCCGGACAACGCAGCAACTTGCCCATACGTCATGACATGGCCCGCTGGAATCCCGGCAATGATTTTTAGTGCGCGCTGCGTAAATTCGGTCATGATGACTACTCCTTCTTGCTTAATCAAATCAAAAGGCTTGTGATTCCTCGCGATCACAAGCCTTTTCTTCTTTTATCAGGTTAAAACAGTCTTTCCAGCTCGTCAACCAGACTGCCGACATATGCGACAGCCTCGCGGATTGGCTGCGGTTCTGACATATCCACGCCAGCTTTTTTCATTAGCTCCAGCGGCGTTAGTGTTCCCCCGGCTTTAAGCACCTCGATCCAACGATCAACGGCAGGCTGTCCCTCTTGCTTGATGCTCGCTGCCATTGCTGTAGAAGCGGTTAAACCAGCTGCGTAAGTGTACGGATACAGCCCCATGTAATAGTGCGGTTGGCGCATCCATGTAAGACTCGCGGCAGCGTCCAAATCAACGGCATCACCCCAGAAGTCTGCGAGCACTTGCCCTTTCCATTCGGAGAGCTGTTTGGCAGTCAATGGTACGTCTTTTTGCGCTGCTTCGTACACTTTTCGTTGCATTCTCGCTTCTAGCAGATGCGTGACAAAGTTGTGGTAATACGTGTTCATCAATTGCAAAATGACCCAACGCTTCAGACGAGGATCGTCGGATTGCTCCACGATGTGCTGCGCGAGCAAGAGCTCATTGAGTGTAGAAGGCGCTTCGATAAAGTACAGCGATGGACGAGAGTTCGTAAAGCTTTGCTCCCTTGTCGCCAGCATAAAATGTCCGCAGTGCCCCAGCTCATGAGCCAGCGTGAAAGCACTACGCATATTTCCTGACCACGTAATGAGAATGTAAGAGTGCTTGCTGTATGTCGTTGAGCAGAAAGCACCTGTCGATTTGCCCACGTTGTCTACGTAGTCGATCCAGCGTTCATTCAGTGCTTTTTCCATAATCGCTGTGTACTCTGGTCCCATCACTTGCAAGGATGCCAATATCTTTTGCCCAGCTTCTTCAATCGTAATCGGCGGGCTGAATTCTGGATCAAGCGGTGCCTTCAAATCGCAAAAGGCAAGTTTTTCGAGGCCGAGCTCTTTTGCTTTGAGCTTCGCATAGCGTCGCATGTGCGGAGCGAGTTCATTCCCGATGATATCCAGGATGTTGTGGTACATATCCAGTGTAACTTGCTGTGGCTTAAGAAGCATGTCCGTTACGGTCTCATAGCCACGCAGACGAGACATGACGGTTTGTTTTTTCACTTCTGTCGCGTATACCGCAGCGAAGGAGTTTTGGTATGAAGCGAGTGTCTTCGAGAAAGATTCGTACGAAGCACGGCGCAGCGCAGTATCGGACGACATTTCATAATCGGTCTCAAATAGCGCGAAGGATACTGGACGTTCATTTCCCTCACCATCATGGACGGGTGCAAATGACATGTCCGAAAGCTTTCCACGTGCATATATGTTGTATGGTGCCGAGAAAACCTCGCCCATCGCCGCAAACGCTTCTTCCGTCTCGGCAGACAGTCGGTACGGCTTTGTTTCCAGCAAATCATTCAAGCTTTTGCGGAAAATTTCGAGTCCTGGTTCTTCCTTCAAGAAGCTCTCGATTTTTCCTTCAGGCAAAGCCAAAATCTCGGAAGGTATAAAAGAAAGCGCAGCGTTCAGCTGGGACAATACATCCCCTACCCGTGCAGAGTTCGCTTGGTTTTGTGGATTCGTCCCATCTTCAGACGACCGCAGTCTGGCATACGTCGCTGCGATATTCGCCCGAACATTGATCGCCTCGTTTGCCTCCAAGCATGCCAACAACGTCTCTCCACTTGTATGCAGCTGACCTTTGAATGCAGTGACGACAGGCAGATGCTGTATAATTTCTAGTAATTCTTGCTCCCACGCTTCCTGGCTCTCAAACAGATCGTTCAGGTTCCACGTATACTCGACAGCGACTTGATCACGTGTCTGTCTTGTCTTCACTCTGACTGCCTCCTTTAGTTCGGCCAATAAAATATTTTTTATGTAATAAAATTGCCTTTTCATTTGAATTTTCCTACAATTAACCAAAATAAACAAGTGGATAACTTGCTCGAATTAGGCCGTAATCTGTCTTTTTCTGCGCTTTCCTAGGAAATTCTTTCAAATCATAAGCAGGTGATTTCGGAGGGGAAGGTAAAATAGATAGAGTGCAAGTAAGCCTTTTGTTCTTAAAAGGAGGAAATGAACCATGTCTTTTGAAACCTTGTTTGACCGTTACGCTGATCTCGCTGTAAAAGTCGGCGTGAACGTACAACCTATGCAAACGTTAGTAGTAACAGCTCCGCTATCTACTGCTCCTTTTGTGAGAAAGGTAGCCAAAAAAGCGTATGAAGCGGGTGCCAAGCACGTACATATTGAGTGGACCGACGATGAACTCACACGGATGAAATATGATTTGGCTCCTGAAGAAGCGTTTCGTGAATACCCGCAATGGAAGGTACAGGGATTAGAGGAAATGGCGGAAAATGGCGCGGCATTTCTTTACATTTCTGCAGCGAATCCCGATTTGCTGAAGGGTGTAAGTCTTGACCGCATTTCTACTGCCAACAAAACAGCTGGTCAAGCTCTCCATAAATTCCGCAGCTATACCATGTCCGATAAAGTGAGCTGGTGCGTGCTTGCAGTTCCATCACCTGCATGGGCCGCTATGGTCTTCCCGCATTTGTCACAAGAGGAACAGGAGCTTGCCCTGTGGGATGCGATCTTCCGCGCCACTCGCGCAGATATGGATGACCCTGTCCAAGCTTGGCATGACCATCATGCGACACTGAACAGCAAGGTGGATCAGCTCAATGCCAAACAGTACCGCTACCTTCATTACGAAGCTCCTGGTACCAGCCTGACGATTGAGCTTCCTTCCAATCACATTTGGATTGGCGGCGGGAGCGTAAATAAAGACGGTGCCTCCTTCATGGCCAATATGCCGACAGAAGAAGTATTCACCGCGCCATTAAAAGAAGGCGTCAACGGAACCGTTCGCAGCACCAAGCCTTTGAGCTATCATGGGAATTTGATCGAGAATTTTACGCTGACTTTTGAAAAAGGAAGAATTGTCTCGGCAACTGCTGAAAAGGGAGAAGAATCCCTAAAGCAATTAATTGAAACAGATGAAGGCTCGCATTATTTGGGGGAAGTGGCATTGGTTCCTCATCTGTCCCCTATCTCACAATCAGATATCATTTTCTATAACACCCTCTTTGATGAGAATGCGTCCAACCACTTGGCGATCGGTAACGCTTATAGTGTGAATATTGAAGGTGGCGCTGACATGAGCAATGAGGAACTAGCTAGCCGCGGTATCAATATCAGCCTCACTCACGTCGATTTCATGATTGGTTCCGCCGAGATGAACATTGATGGAGAAACAGCTGACGGCAAGCGTGAACCACTCTTCCGCAACGGAAATTGGGCTTGAATCTAACCTGAGAATGGCATAGCGAGAGGCTGGATTTATGTCATCACCATGACAAATCCAGCCTCTTTTTTTCTCGGATACAACGGATTTTCGTGGAGCGCTTTCATGAAGGGGAAATAATCGGATACAAGTGTCCCTGCATGGCAAAGGACGCTTTCCCCGTTTCCTCAGAGACCACAACGATCAGCGCATCGCTTTTCTCACTCAAGCCCAAAGCAGCACGATGTCTGGTTCCCAGTTTTTTTTCCCCTACCACAACCTGTGACAATGGCAGTACATTGGCCGCGGAAACGATATGATTTTCCCGAATCAGGACGGCCCCATCATGCAAAGGGCTTCCAGGATAAAAGATCGATTCCAGCAAGGAATGGCTCATCGTGGCCCCAATCGGTATGCCTGCTTGCAACAGCAGATCAAGCGGGTCCTCACGCTCAACGACAATCAGTGCTCCTTGGCGCCTTTTGGCCAAGTGCTGCACAGCCTTGGATAAATCCAGATATTTTTCCGTATAGGGTGATAGATAGCATTGTAAATAAAAGGAGGCTGCTACTGTTTCGAGTCGGCTAAACTTCGTCCGTATTTGATCAAACGTCCCGAGCACACATTCGTTTTCATCTTTTAACGCATGTATGCTCTCATCCAACGTAACGGATATTCCCCTCAGCTCTTGCAGCAATTCAGCCTTCAGCGATGATGTATCACAATTAACTTCCAGCATATGAACCCCTCAATTTCAATTTCTCTTCACGCTTCGTTCTTTGTTTGATTGTTCCCCTCCCAATAGGAAATCATTCTATTTCCTAGATGATAATTCCACTGCAAACCGGACATAGTAAAACACAAATGATCAACAGCTTATGGAGCGAAACCGAGATGATAACGGAATGGAATGAGTTTCTTTCCATCGCACAAGACTCGAATGATTTTAAGTATTATCCCCTGCTGAACGAGGAATGTCCTTTTATTATTTCGTACTATCAAACCTTAATAAAAACAGAGCTACTGCAAAAAAATCTCTTGCGCCCCCTTCAAGAACGTATGGAAGCAAATGAATCGATCACGGACCTGCGCCACTTTTCCCGCTTTATCTATGTGGAGGATATTGTTTATACAGACGACATACAGACAGTCGTCTCCAAAATCATGACGGGTTATGCTGCCATCCAATCGAAAGACAATCTACAGTTCTTCGCCCTCATCAATCTGTCCAATCCGACCGAAGGACTGCGAACTGACAATGACACGGAAAACGAGTTTAGTGTCGTTGGACCAAAGGTAGGCTTTGTTGAAAACATTGATATCAACCTGCATCTCATCCGTCAACAAATCAGCACACCCAAATTAATCATTCGAGAGTTAACCTTAGGGACGCTCTCTCATACGCGCATCGCCGTTGTCTATTTGTCTGGTATTACGAATCCTCAGCACATTGAAACCGTTGAGCAAAGACTACAGACGATCGACTTCGATATTATTTTTGATTCATCACAGCTCGATCAAATCATGAGTGATAATTCGAATACTCCTTTCCCATTGTTTCTGTCTACAGAAAGGATTGACCGGGTCATCTATGCGTTAACTCTCGGACAAATCGTGATTATTTCCGATGCATCTCCGTATGTCATTACAGGTCCAACTACTATTTTTGATTTCTTCATTTCTCCCGAGGATTATTATTTACCGTGGATCTTATCGTCCCTCTTTCGGTTGATTCGCATTTTTGGTGTGCTTTTTTCTATTTTGATGACACCTGCCTATACGGCGGTTCTCACTTTCCATTTGGAAATGATTCCGCAAGACATGCTGGCTCCGATTATTTTATCGAGGAAATACGTCCCGTTTCCCCCTGTTTTAGAGGTGCTTTTCTTGGAGCTGACGATCGAGTTCTTGCGAGAAGCAGGTGCCCGGCTCCCGACAAAGGTCGGGCAGACTCTTGGAATCGTAGGTGGAATCGTCATTGGTCAAGCATCTGTAGAAGCAGCCTTGACCAGTAATATATTGCTGATCATCGTTGCTCTGTCGGCGCTCGCCTCTTTCACCACCCCCATTTACAAAATGTCAAATACGATCCGTTTCCTGCGCTTCCCGCTCATTATTTTGTCTGGAATTTGGGGCGGGCTTGGGATTGCCATCGGTCTCATGTTCATGCTGACTCATCTTCTTCAGCTTAAATCGTTAGGAACACCTTACCTGGCTCCGCTTTTCCCTTTTCGCAGACGTAGTTTCGCGGACAGCTTTATTCGCTCCTCCTACAGCAGAACGGCCAGAAGGTCTGCTGTTATGCGCGTCATCTCACAGTGGAGATACGATCCTGACAAGGCCACTCAGAAAAGAGACATTGATGAATAGATGAAGGAGCCATCGAGGAAACCATGGTTGCAAAGAGGAAATGGATACTGGTGTTATTGATATGGATCGTGGCTGGCTGCTCTTCGACTCGAATCGTTAGCGAAGTACAGCTGATTCATTCACTGGGGCTCGATATCGAAGATCAAAAGATTAAAGGTGCGGCCATCACTCACGTGTACGGAAAGGAAAAGACACAGGTAGAGCTGCTGGAAACAAAAAGCTCGAATTTATTTACGATCCTCCCTGATTTTAATGCCATCACGCCTTCTCAAGTAGAGCTAGGACAATTGCGCTCCGTCATTGTCGGGACAAAATATGCTGAAAACGGAGTGGAAACGCTGGTACATACACTTTGCCGCGATCCCTCTATTGGTTTTCGCCTTCAACTCGGTGTGGCGGAACCAAAGGCATTGACGATATTGAAGGGCATCCGTCATATGCAAGTCCCTTTTTTCATCTCTGATAGTGTCGCTCAAAACATCAAAACGCTGAATTTGCCCAAGACCAACCTGCATATTTTCTTGTTCAATTTATACGGCGAGGGCCGTGATCCTTACCTTCCCTATTTCGTGATGCATAACGACAGAGTGAAGCTGGATGGTCTCGCGCTTTTTCGCGATGACAAATTCGTGCATCGCATCCATTCGAAAGAGAGCTTTTTGTTAAAAATCATGGTCGAAAAAGCCAAGAGTGGTCAAATTCCATTTGAAGTGACGATAAACAATCGAAAAGAATCCGGACTGTTGAAAAATCTTCATTCCCATGCCGCATTCACTATCAAGACGTCAGAGCCTGTCCCAAGCATTATGGTAAAGCTCACGGTAAATGGGCAAATCAAAGATTATTCGAAGTGGCTGCAATTATCCAATCCACAAGTCCTATATCAAATGGAAAAAGAACTTTCCTCGTACCTGCAAAAGGAGGCGACGAGCTTTGTGAAGCATTTACAGAAGCTTGAAGTTGACCCGGTTGGATTTGGTGATTTGGTTCGTAGTCGAAGCGCTTCGTGGAACTACTCGCACTTCAAAAAGATTTATCCAGAGATGAAAATCGCAGTGACAGCTTCGGTTAAGCTGGAGCAAACAGGTGAGTAATGAATAACCAGGAGGGATCAGGTGAGTACTTCCATTCGGGAAAGCGCTATGGTTTCACCTTTTTTTGTATTCTTTCTCGTGCATGCCAATATCGTGGGGGTCGGGATACTAGGGTTTCAACGGACAATCGTAGCCCATGCCGGATACGATGCCTGGATCTCCCTTCTACTTGCCGGGGCAAGCATCCATCTCATTGTTTGGATGCTCTATTCCATGTTGAATGCGGGCAGCCATGATTTGTTCTCCCTTCACGAGCTCTGCTTTGGAAAATGGCTAGGCAAGTTGATGAGCTTAGTCGTATTGATCTACGTCTGGATGGCTGCTTTTCTCATCTTGCGTTCTTACGTCAGTATTGTGAAGCAATTTATTTTCCCTCTCATGCATACCTGGAGCACGACGCTGATTATCTTGGTCCTCATTCTGTACATTGTCGCTGGTGGTTTTCGCACGGTTACGGGCGTCTGCTTTTTCGGTGTGGTGATTCCGGCGATTTTGATGCTTCCTTTGTTTTTATTCCCATTCGAGTACGCTCACCCGAATAACTTGTTCCCGATGTTTTCGCATAACCTCCCCTCCTTATTCGCGTCTGCCAAAGACGCTGTCATCAATTATATGGGCTTTGAATTACTGTTCTTCTACTACCCATTTATCAAACGAGCAGCTCACTCGCAAAAATGGGCCCACGCTGGCGTTCTTTTCAGCACGCTCCTGTATGTAGCCGTCGCTATCGTGACATTCCTCATGTTTAGCCATGGTGAACTGGATAAGATTATTTGGCCGACCTTGACCATGCTCAAAATCGTAGAAATTCCGATTTTGCAGCGATTGGAGTTCATTGTGATATCTCTTTGGCTCTTCGTGATTTTGCCAAACATTTGTCTCAATCTATGGGGGGTTACCCGAGGAATGAAACAGATATTTGGCATCAGTCAAATCCGGGCCCTTTTGCTTATCCTAGTATCATTGGCAATGGGTTCCTATCTGCTCGAAGGTACCACTCCTTTGCTCTTGGCACTCGATTTTTATGGGAAAGTTAGTCTCGTTTTCATTTATGGCTATATTCCGCTGTTGTTCTTGCTCTTCCTCCTCTGGGGAAAAAAACGAAGTACCGCACGATACCAGACTCCTGGGGCGGAAACAGAAAAAGCCCGATAGATGTCTATCGAGCAAATCGTGCTGCGATTGTAATGCCTGCTCCTGCCAAAGCTTCTCGGATGCTCTGCGCGAATTCCAACGCATGAGCACCGTCGCCGTGAATACAAATCGAATCTGCCTGAATCGGGATATCCACGCCTTTCTGGGTCAGGACGAGTCCCTCGCTTACCATACGAATGACTTGCTGTAGGGATTGCTGTTGGTCCGTAATCATCGCATTCGGCTGACTGCGCGGTGTCAGCGTACCATCCTGCTGATACGTACGGTCGGCAAACACTTCGTGCGCCGTAGCAAGACCGATTTTTTCCCCTGCACGCGTCAACTCACTTCCCGCCAAGCCATACAACACCAGTTCCGGATTTACTTTGTAGATGGCCAACGCGATAGACTCGGCCAGAGCGGGTCTTGTGGCTGCCATATTGTACAAGGCTCCATGAGGCTTCACATGATGCATGACGCCCCCTTCTGCCCGTACAAACGCTTGCAGGGCGCCGATTTGGTACACGACTAAATCGTACGCCTCTTCAGGGGAAATCTCCATGTTGCGGCGACCGAAGCCGACCAAATCAGCGAATCCGGGATGGGCACCGATTGCGACGCCTGCCTCCAAAGCCATTTGCACCGTTTTCCTCATCGTTCCTGGGTCTCCAGCATGGAAACCACAAGCGACATTTGCCGAGCTGACATAGTGAAGGATGGCTTGGTCATTTCCAATCCGGTAAGCGCCAAAGCTCTCTCCCATATCACAGTTTAGATCTACGCTCTTCATGTTTTACCTCCTCCCTACAGTCTGTTCCATTCCCAACTTGATCTCATTCATGGTTCGTTCTCGTTCGTACAGTGCCCGCTGCGCATCATGTAGAGAAATCTCCTGGAAACGCATCGTTTCTCCCGGTCGCAACTGAGCGATGATCGGCAAATCGACAGTCGCCACATAACCGATCTTGGGATATCCGCCGATTGTTTGTCTGTCTGCCATCAGGATGATCGGCTGACCGTCTGGGGGAACCTGAATTGTTCCCATCGTAACAGCAGCAGAAATCAGCTCAAGTGGAGATGTGAGGGCAAGAGTCGGTCCCGTCAAGCGATACCCCATCCGATCTGATTGAGGAGATACTTGAAAAGCCTGTTCGAAAAAGCTTTGACGGCTTTCTGATGTAAAATCATCGAACTGATCGCCACGAATGACCCGGACTATCCCTTCCCGACTTTTTGTCATGTAACCGAAAGGAATAAACCAATTCGTATTGGAAAAAGCAGCGCCTCGTGCTTTTTGTTCCAATTGCTTTGCGAGATACAAACTGAACGAGCTTTGTGGGTTGTGTTCGAGTCTATCACCTGCTTGCAGCATTCTACCTGCCAATCCCCCGAATCCCGCTCGCAGATTCGTGCTGCGACTACCCATCACGATCGGCACATCCCATCCACCAGCAACGGCGAGATAGGCACGACAGCCTTGTTTCGCGTGGCCAAACTGCAACCTGCTTCCACTCTTTACCCAGACCGCTCGATTGGAATTGATTGGATTCTTGTTGATGGTCGGACTGAAATCGCCACCACAGATCGCAATCAGCATGTCCTTTTGAAACAAGAGTGTCGGTCCCTTCATGGTCAACTCTAGTACTGCCTCATCGCGATGATTGCCGACCAGCATATTAGCCATCTGTAAGGCGAGCGTGTCCATGGCACCACCGACATTGACTCCGTGCCGCTGATACCCGTACCTGCCCCTATCTTGCACGGTTGTACAAAGCCCTGGCGAAACAACCTCTATGCTCATGGAAACACCTTCTTCCCAGCCTCATACTCCTGCTCGGAGATTGGATGAAAACGAACTTTGTCTCCAGCACGCAAAAGACTCGGCTGACTCTCGTTTGGTTGAAATAAGCTGAGTGGTGTTCTTCCGATAATTTGCCATCCGCCTGGAGTCTCGACTGAGTATATACCCGTTTGCGATCCGCCAATTCCTACACTGCCTTTCGGAATCGAGAGGCGCGGTGAGGAGCGACGTGGGGTCGCCAACCGTTCATCCATTCCACCGAGATACGGAAAACCGGGAGCAAATCCGATCATATAGACCAAATATTCGGCAGAGGAATGAATCGCAATGACTTCCTCTCGTGTGAGACTGTTCTGTTGCGCGACGATGTCCAAATCCGGTCCAAAGCTTCCGCCATAGCAAACCGGAATCTCAACAAGCCTAGACTCTGCCTTGCATGTGACAGTGAGCGTTTGGAACATTTGGTCAAGGATTGCGAGAACACTCTCATAAGGCATCAGGTCGTGGGGAGACTGCTGTGCAAGAATGATCGGATCATAGTAGACCGTAACAGTGGTAAAACCGGGGACGATCTCCAGCATTCCCGGAAAAGGATTCTCCTGAAGATAATCCGTGAACATAACGACAATCTCATGCGTCCTTTGATCAATCACATCCCCTAGCTTGACAATCACACCCGAATCGCTAAGTGGAGAAAATTCATAGTTCTTCATTCGTTTCCCCTCTTGATCAACTGATTTGTCCGCCACCCACAACCATATCCTGCTCATGCGCAATCGTTGCCTCGATCGCAATTTGCAACCCTTTCACAATCGTTTCCAGCGCCATGCTTGGCTGTTCTGCCTGCTTTGCAGCCTGCTCGGGCAAGTATGGAATATGGATGAATCCCCCGCGTGTTGATGCGTGATTTTCGGCTAGATAGTGCATCAATCCATAAAAAAGATGATTGCACACATATGTTCCGGCCGTTTGTGACACGGATGCAGGTACCCCTTGCGTTCTTAATTCATGGACGATGGCCTTGATAGGCAAGGTAGACCAGTACGCAACAGGTCCATTTTCCCGAATCGGCGTGTCAATGGGTTGATTTCCTTCATTGTCTGGAATACGAGCATCGTTCACATTAATTGCGACGCGCTCCACCGCAATATCGACACGTCCGCCTGCTTGTCCAATGCAAATCACGATGTCCGGCTTGGTTTCCTCAATCGCTGCATAAAGCTGTTCGATCGACTTATCAAAAACAGTAGGGATTTGACGTAATTCCACTTGATAATGCGCAGACTCGATCTTTCCTAGCTCTTTTACGGACTCCCATGCTGGATTGACAGACTCACCCCCAAAAGGATCAAAACCTGTTACAAGAATCGTTTTCATGTCGTACTCCTCCTATTTGCCTGTGATTGCTTCCGTATATCCCAGCTGGCTCATGATGCTTTTCGCCGCTGCTTTCGTCTCCTGGATCAAATATCCCAATCGCTCCTCCGTAAAACGTGAAGTGGCGCCAGCTAAGCTCAAGCCAGCAATAACTTGTCCCGTAAAATCACGAATGGGGACTGCCAAAGCCGCAGAATCCGGTTCCAGTTCACCGTAGCTCACGGTGTAACCCCTCTCACGCGCATCGTGTATCCATTTCCACAACAGTTGCTCATCTGTATTGGTACCTGGAGCGATCTTCTTCCATTCAACCCGCTTCAAGAAAGCGGTAATTTCCTCATCTGGCATGAATGATAACAAAATCCGCGGGCACGCTCCGGCATACAGCGGCGCCCTTCGCCCCACTTGGGTATATACCCGCACGTAGCCACGTGTATCAACTTTTTCAATGTAAACTCCTTCATCTTGATCCCGAATAATCAAATTAACTGCTTCCTCGACGCTATCACGTAATTGCAGCATGTACGGAAGCGCAATTTTTCTGATCTCCAATCGCTGTGCCACGATGTTTCCAAATTCGAGCAACTTCAAGCCCAATTGGTACTTGGGTGGTTGATGGTTCGCTGTTTTGGAGACGAAACCACGCATTTCAAGGGTCTGGATGATCCGAAATACCGTGCTTTTCGGCATTTGCGACAATTCCACGAGTTCAGCCAGACTCAATTCAGTGTTGTCGATGAAGTACTCTAAAAACTCCAGTGTTTTCAACACACTTCGGTTTGCTGTTTTTTCCATTTTTCATCACCACTTTTTCGTCCCAAAATACGGAATGGCATTTTGTATTTTGGTATAAAGTAATCGTAAAATAATTCTGTCATCGCGGTCAATACATTTTTAACCCCCTTCTCGCCGTTCAACTTACGGGAAAAGGGGGCTCAGCTCGTTGGCTAATGAATATTCTTTTTCTTAAACCGTCCACCAGAAACATCATGAATATGACCGATTGCCAAAAATGCAGAGGAATCGATTTCCTCCACGATGGATTTCAGCTTCGCTTCTTCCAATCGGGTGATGACACAGAAGATGACCTTTTTGACATCTCCGGAGTAACCTCCTTCTCCATTCAAATAGGTAATTCCCCGCCCCAGTCTCGCGGTTAACGCATCGCCAATTTCGACTGGATAATCACTGATGATCCATACAGATCTTGATTGCTCGAGCCCGACCATGGTAATATCGATCATTTTATAAGCGATGTAGTAAGCAATTAACGAGTACATGGCCCGGTCCCACCCAAAAATGAAGCCGGCACTGCCTAAAATAAAAATGTTAAAAAACATGACCATTTCGCCGACCGAAAACGGACTTTTCCTCGTCATCAGGATCGCAACAATTTCCGTTCCATCCAAGGAACCGCCCGCGCGAATGACGAGTCCCACTCCGATTCCGATGATAATCCCACCAAAAACCGCCGAGAGAAGCAAATCGTCCGTCAAGCTAGGGACATGATGGAGGTAGCTCGTTCCCAACGACATCACGACGACACCGAACAGCGTAGAGATGGCAAATGTCTTGCCAATTTGCTTGTAGCCAATAAGTAAAAAGGGCAGGTTCAGCAGGAATAAAAATAATCCGAGAGGGCCTCCTGTCAGCTTTGAGGCCATAATGGAAACACCGGTTACACCACCGTCAATGATGTTGTTTGGGACCAGAAAGATTTCCAGTCCGACTGCCACCAACAAAGCTCCAATGATGATTACGAGAGCTCTTATTGCGATCCTTCTTTTTTTCGTCCGCTTATGAGTGATCGGAGCAATTGCTTTTGCATCCATTTTGATCATCCTTAGCCGTTTTTTTCTTACCACTTCATCATTCCCTGGTAGCAAAAAAAATAGCCAGCCAGGATTTCTCCCAGCCGACTCTTCATCATCCTTTAGCCCCAAACGGCAATGGAAATAATGCCAATCGTGATCATCAAAGACATGGACAGTCGCCATACGCGTTGTCGCTCCTTTAACAAGAAGACCCCGAGCAGCGTACCAAAAACCGTACTTACCTCACGAATGGGCGCGATAGCTGCCAGTGGTGCCAATGTCATGGCAAACAAAAACAACAAATACGAGCCTGGTGAAAGGACGGCACCGAGTACAATCGTTCGCCAGTTTTTTTGCCACTCACGGCGGATGAGTCCCTTCTTCCAAACGAAGCCCCCCGCGACAATCAGACAGGCAAAGTTCGTTATTTCCAATAAAGCGAATGGAGATAATTGTTGTACGATTTGCTTGTCGGTTAACGTGTACCCTGTAATGCATAGTCCGACAGCAAAAGCGTATCGCAGGGCAAGCGGATTCACTGGTTGAGCCTGACGATCTGTGCCAATCATTCCACTAATGGCGAAGACTCCCATCACGATGCAAATGACCCCCAGCCATCCCGGTACAGATAAATACTCTTGAAAGAAAATCGCGCTAAAAAACGGAATGAGAAGCGTCCCCGTCCCCCTCATGATGGGGTAAACCTGCGAGATATCCCCGTATGTATACGCCTTTGAAATCAATAAGGTATAGCATCCTTGAAAGAAAAAGGACATAAACAGAAAAAGAACCAAAGACCATGTCAGTTGTACGCGCATCAATTCCCAAATGAGAACAGGCAAGAGGATCACGGTTGTTGGCAATGTAATCAACCAAAGAAACGCCATTTTGTTCTCACTTTTTTTCGTGAACAGGTTCCAGACTGCGTGCGCAAGGCCAGACGATAGTACGAGCAGAATCGAAATCGATAGCATGTGTGCCCCTTCTCTCTCTTGTTGTACAAATACAACTAAAGACAATAAAACACATTGCGTTTAGTTGCTTTTCATTCGACGTGTACAGTATACACCCAGTCCCCACAAAAATTAAGCATTGTTTCTGCTTATGGCCCAAACCATTTTATTGATGCTGCGAACACACGCATCTTTTTCCATTCTCCGCATTTTGGGTTATAATGGAGGGATGACACTTCGTTCGGAGGATCTGACTACATGTTGCAAAGAGAGTTGACTCGGGAACAAGCGATACAGGTAGGCGAGCAAATCCTAATTGCCGTCGAAGGACACATCATTGAACGGGGCTATACGTACTTTTCTGATGGCGTCGTCTTCAATACACGCGTAGAACAAGGCCAATATTTGACGAGTGATGTTCAAGGTTCCGAGGTGTATCATGTTCGCCTCGATATGGAAACGGTTCAAAACAGTACCTGTACCTGCCCTTATTCGCGCATTTGTAAGCATATTGCGGCTACTTTTTTTCAGATGTACAGTGTGTTCGAGAATCCTCGTACATATTTGACCCGCTCCCAACAACCAAGACGAGCTACTTTTTCTCCTCATCTGCTGATTCCTGCTTATAAATATAGCCATATCGCTCTTGCTCAGCAGGATACAGCGTCTGTTTCCTCTCCGCTTACCGCGAACAGCTCCGTCAAAGAATGGTGGGCATTTTTTGAGAGCTGGACACGCAACCTGTTTGCGGCCATGGAATCGTATCGAGCTTCCTCTGAGTTATTATCGAGCTATCAAAATGTGCTGAGTGTTGCTGCCTCGTGGCCGAAGGATCGGGCACAACTCTTTGTCATTCATGCTAATCTGTTTCATCTCATGAAGCTTACACAATACGTCAAAACGTACCGCCAATCATACTGGTTCCTGGATTTGGTTCAGACAGCCGAGCGGCTATTGGATCAATTAGAAGGGACGTTGTACTTCGCAGATATCCCTGCTCTCTTGACTCACCATCAGGATGCCATCGTAGATACACTTCAACTGACAAAGGAATTGAAAGAAAACGAAGCCACTTCCCTCTACTGGATATTCGCCTATCAAATGTTGTGGTGGATGCTATTGAAGAAGCCGGAGTGGATGCATGAGGAGATCCATGTGCTGGATCAGCTTATCAACGATGAAAACATCTCTGCCGCCGAAAAGGAAAAAGGGCTGCTACTCCGTGCCCACTTTCATGTGATGGAAAAGGAGGACGAAGCTGCTCTACAAATCTGGAAAAGAATGAGCCGTTTGAACCTCTCCTTCTACTTGTCCTATATGAAATCATTCGCTCGCGATGGAGACTGGCAGCGATTTCTCGATTGGACTGCTTCATTGACGTCCTTAATCGGTCAAGCCGAGACACAGCAATACCGACTCGTTATCGCCATTTGGCAGGAAGCGATGGAGCAAGTGGGACGATCAGCCGAGTGCGGCGCCAAGTTGAAGCAGTTCTTACCGAGCAGTTATCACGAATATGCCGCCTATTTATATGAAGAACGACAGTTTCAGCAATGGATTGATTTGCAAATGTCGTTTCAAGTGCCCATGGCAGATATTTCGATCGTGCAGGTGAAAGAAATCGAGGAAGCCGAGCCAACTCTGCTCTTCCCTTTTTATTTGCGTGAGGTGAACAGACTCATTGCGGAACGTAACCGAACGGCCTACAAAGAAGCGATCAAACTCATGAAAAAGGTAAGGACGATTTACAACAGAGCAAACCAAGATACGCGCTGGGAACGATACGTGGATCAATTATCTGCCAAACATAATCGATTACGTGCTTTTCAAGAAGAGCTAAGGAGAGGAAATTTCAACTTATGAATACCGTCACTACATTGGTTCTAGACGGAGAGCTTTTGGCAGACGGACAATTCTTGATTACTGGCAAAGACACGCAAGGAGCAGTGGTCGATCCAGAAGAATTGGCAGGAACACTGTTTGCGTGGGATGAGTCATCCTATTACGGAACCTTCCTGGACAAAAACGAGCAAGGCGTACTGCTCAGTCCTGCCAAGGCCCTCTCCTTTTTCGTCTCCCCCCAGTGGCTTTTGCATCGGATCTATTCATCCAGCACGCCATTTGAACAATTTACGCATGTAGCGAAAATAATCCGGGATACGCTCGCACAAGGCTCCATTGCCCCTGATTTTTCTTCCTGGAAAAAAGGACAAATAGGCTGGAAAGCCCTGCATACTCCCGGCGATTTTCCGGAGTACGGACACAAGTGGCTTTCGCTCGTCGTGGAGGAATCCTCACAAGGCACTGGTGAGATTGGACGAAAGTGGGAGCAGCTATTGACGCAATACCCGGCTCTGTACGTCATGGGCGCCGAGCTTTCTCCACACCTTCAGGAACAGGAATGGTTGCAATCGATAGGCTGGCTGCCAGATACGACACCGTTTCGCACATGCTTGCAAATCGTCGAGGCCGAGGAGCATCCCAATGACTGGCAACTCCAAGTGTATTTGCAGAATCGTGAAGAGCCAGATCAGTTATTTCTCATTGAGCCACACCAGTTGACGGCTGAGGGAGTAGCCACCGCTCGCATCCCTGCTGACTGGCGTGAGCACTGGAATCGCTTTCTCACGGACCTAGCCAAATGTAAAGAGATTCTCCCGTGGCAAAAAGATACTCGGGAGAATCAAAGCCGTTTTCTCACCCGATTGACGAACGAGCAAGCATGGATCTTTTTGACGTCGAGCAGTTTGCAGTTGGTGCAAGCCGGTATTCACGTCTTTCTGCCAGCATGGTGGGAACAAGTACGCCGGGTAAAACCGAAGCTAAAAGCCAAAATTACAACCTCTGTCGGGGCTAGCAGACAGTCCTTCCTAGGTGTCTCCCAGCTCATGGATTTTGAATGGAAGCTCGCCTTGGGACCTGTGGAGCTCAGCGAAGAGGAATTTGAGGAACTCATTAAACAAAAGCAGCGTCTACTGAAAATTCGTGGGCATTGGGTACAATTGACGCCCGATCTATTCTTACAGCTGCAGGAAGCGCTCAAGAAAAACCAAGCGAAAAACGGCATGTCCCTACGTGACGTCATGAGAATGCACATCGCCCCTCCTGTGGAAGTTGAGGAGCTACCCGATGATGAGTTCGATTTCGACACTTCTCTAACGGTTGAAGTTCAGCTAAACCAACATTTGCGAGAGTTGTTGAATCAATTGCAAGAAACGAAGCGCATCCCGATTATGGAGCAGCCATCTCCTTTTCACGGGACGTTGCGAAATTATCAGCTGGAGGGCAGTTCGTGGCTGTTCTTTTTACGCCGCTTTGGGTTGGGAGCTTGTCTGGCCGATGACATGGGATTGGGGAAAACGGTTCAATTTATTACGTACCTGCTTCATGTCAAACAACATGGCCCAGCCAGTACTCCTTCTCTATTAATCTGTCCGACCTCCGTCATAGGCAACTGGCAAAAAGAGCTGAAGCGCTTCGCCCCCTCTCTTCAAGTAATGATTCACTATGGCAATGATCGTCAAAAGAAGGAGGCGTTCTTGCCAGCGATCAAAGGAGCAGATCTCGTGATTACCTCCTATGCCCTGTCCCATTTGGATGAGCAGGAGCTAGGAATGGTTACATGGGATACGATTTGTCTTGACGAGGCGCAAAATATTAAAAACGCCTATACAAAGCAAGCATCTGCTGTGCGCGATTTGAAAGCATGGCACCGGATCGCTCTTACAGGCACTCCGATCGAAAATCGTCTGAGTGAGCTCTGGTCCATTTTTGATTTCTTGAATCCTGGCTACTTGGGAAGTCTCGGGGAATTTACCCAGCGTTTTGTCCATCCCATCGAACGCGACCAAGACCAGCACCTCATCAATCAGGTGCAACGACTCATTCAGCCTTTCCTGCTCCGTCGCGTGAAAACCGATCCGAACATTCAGCTCGACTTGCCAGACAAGAATGAGAGCAAGGAATATGTACCGCTGACTACCGAGCAAGGCGCACTTTATGAGACAGCGATTCAAGATATGTTTGATCGAATGGAAAAAGCCTCTCCTATGGAGCGGCGCGGTCTGATTCTGACGACATTGACACGTCTCAAACAATTGTGTGACCACCCTGCCCTCATTTTGAAGGAAATCTCAACAGCAGATGAAGCCAGTCGCTCGCACAAATTGGAAAGGCTGCTGGAATTGGTGGAGGATATTCGCCAAAAGAAAGAACGTTGTCTGATATTTACCCAATACATCGAAATGGGCAATTTGCTCCAACGGGTGCTGACGCGAGAAGGCTATGGACCTGTCTACTTCCTAAATGGGTCCACGAAGAAAGAAAAACGCGATGAGATGATTGCTCGTTTTCAAGATTCTACACTTCCAGACCATGAACGCGGGGCCGTCTTCATTCTTTCCTTGCGCGCGGGTGGAACTGGCTTGAACTTGACGGAAGCCAACCACGTCATTCACGTAGATCGCTGGTGGAATCCTGCAGTAGAAAATCAGGCCACTGACCGTGCTCATCGCATAGGACAGCAGCGCAATGTTCACGTCTACAAATTCATCTCGCTCGGGACAATTGAGGAACGCATTGATGAAATGATGGAGAGAAAGCTATCGTTGAGCCAGCAAATTGTCGGGACGGGCGAAAGCTGGATCACGGAGCTATCAACGGAGGAGCTGCGGGACTTGTTCACCCTGCGCCATGATTGGCTAGACACGAAAGGATAGATGGAGAATGGAGCCAGTGCAACAAAACGACAGCAATTCCACTATGCGCCGCCCTACAGAAGAGCCCAAGCTGCCCGAGGCATGGCTGCGTTTTTTGGAAGCTGTTCAAGAACAATTTTCCGATAACCAACCAAAGAAAGAGTAAGTATGAAAAACCCAAGGCCTGATCACGTTATGGATCTAGCCTTGGGTTTGATTTTTCTAGTGGAAAGGAAACCTCCACTGTCGTCCCTTTATTCGGGGTACTCGAAAAATGGATATACCCATCGTGTGCTTGAATGATTTTATAACAAATCATGAGTCCTAGCCCAGTCCCCTTCTCTTTCGTGCTATAAAAAGGCTCCCCTAATCGTTTCAACCGTTCTTCCGCCATACCGCAGCCTTGATCAATGATTCTTATCATCACTTGCTCGTTTTCTTTACGCCAAGCCACGATTTGAATCGTCCCACCATCTTGCATCGAGTCAACAGCGTTTGACAGAAGATTCATGAAAAGCTGCTGAATTTGATTCTGATCGCACAAAATCGTGGTCCCTTCCACTTCCTTGACATCCAGCACCAGATGATGACGCTCTAGCTTTACTTGCATCAATCGTGTAACCTCTCGCAGCAAATTCACTAGATTTTTTGGTTCGCACGGTTCTGTGCATTCTCTTGATAGAAAGACGTATTCTCGCAGGACACTCTCTAATTGATGAAATTCAGCCTGCATAATATCAAAGTATTCCCTCTTCCATTGGTCTCGACGGAGCAATTGTACGAAGCCTTTGATGGAAGTTACCGGGTTTCGTATTTCGTGCGCAACCCCGGCCGCCATTTGCCCAATGACGGATAGCTTGTCTATCTTTTGTAAAAACTCTTCTGTTTTCACGTGCTTCGTGTGATTTCGAATGATAAATATGACTTGATTCGGCTCATGTTCTTCATGAATCACCGGGGTGCCTTTTGCCTCCAGCGTGATCTTTTTGCCATTCCGGTCCGGGCAAGTAAATGTAATGAGACGAGGCTGCTTCTCCACCGTGATCTGACGAATCGTCTGCATAACAAGCCTACCCGTTTCCAGGGGCAGGACAGCTAGTAGGTGACGATTCACAACTTCATCAGGAGCGATCTCCAGAACGGATTGAACGGATGGTGAAATATACGTAATGATCCCCTGACTATTGATGATCACGATAATATCAGACAAGTTTTCTGCAATCAATCGATAGGGCGATTCGCTCACACGTTCTGCTTCTTGTGCTTTTTTCAGCTCAGTAATGTCGACACAAGAAGCAATGACTTCCTTCACACGACCATCGGAAAAGATCGGACGAAAAGCAGCCAGATAGCGAATCCCATTGACACTGCCTTCGTAAAACACGTTTTGCTCCCCGCTCCACGCTCGCTCATACGATTCCATTTTGCGTGGAATCTCTTCAGCCGGGATCATATTCAGCAAATCTTGTCCAATCACTTGTTCCGGTGTCATCCCCATGCGAAAAAGCATCTCTCCTTCGCACAGCGTATGAATGAATGCATCTCCCTGTTTCCGAAAAGCAAATGTCATTCCTTGTTGCTTGCGAAGAACGTCCCCTCGCTCACTTTGATCCACTTCGTATGTATCAAAAGCTCGGTGCTGTTCACCATTGAGTAGTAAAAATGCACTGTTCCTAAACCTTTCCTCACGCTTCAACACACGAGCAAAATCATCGGCAGGCATGGGCTCACTAAACCAAAATCCTTGAGCAGAATCACAACCAAGCTGCCAAAGAAAATCCAGTTGCTCTTGCGTCTCTACACCTTCTGCCGTTACTTGCACGCCCAGACTTCGTGCCATCGCCATGACGGTTTTGATGACGGTCGCCTGTGTAACATCGCTCATGCATTCCCTTACACAGGATTGATCGATTTTTAGTTTGTTCATAGCAAAGCGGGATAGATGTTGAATGCTGCTATAGCCCTTCCCAAAATCATCCAAGCTGATTTTTACCCCGATTCTTTTTAGTTCTGCTAAAATCTCGATGGTACGTTCCCCATCTCTGGCAGAATCCTCGGTAAATTCCAGCTCCAAATAGTGAGGCTGCAGGTTCGTTTCGTCTAAGATCGCTTGAATCCTGCTACCCAACTGGTCCGATTCCAAGGTATAGGATGACAGATTCACGCATGTCACAAGAGGTGGTAGTCCGGCGTCCTGCCAAGCTTTGTTCTGCTTGCAAGCCGTTCTGATCACCCATTCCTCTACCAAAAGAATCAACCCGCTTTTTTCTGCTAACAAAAATATCCAATCCGGGGGCAGTAGCCCTCTTTGCTGATGGTTCCATCTTACCAGAGCTTCTGCTCCGTTTATTTTGCCTGTTCTCAGGTCGTAGAGTGGTTGATAATACAGGCTAAGCTGTTGATTGACAACCGCTTGATGAAAATCTCGAACGTAGCGATCCAGTTCCTTTTGGTTCATTGTCTGTATACGAACCACGCCTTCCTGGAAATCATTCTGATTTTTCCAACTTTACCCCTGACTCTACTTTATAGGAAGAGGCTAGCACATGTCCATACGTCTACGGTGTATAGAAAAAACCCTCCACAAAGGGAGGGTCAGCTACGCGCGAATTCTCATCAGAGCGCGCTCTTCTTCTTTTATCCGCGGACAGGTATAGCAATACTTTTGCTCCCCCGTCTTATAGTACAAACAGCATTGATTCTTGATGCGCACTTTCGCTTGGGGATCACGCATATCCTCGATCCAGCGCACTTTGACACGAAATGGATTTTTTTGCAATCCAAAGCTCTCGCCTTCCAGCTGATTACAGAGGACATCGTAATCAGCCTTCACTTGTTGCTTGATGCTATCCTGTTCTACCAACGCCACAAAAGCATCCGTATAGTAATTGAACTTGGTCGGGAACTGTCCCCAGAGCATCGCTTCGGGGTTTCCTGTTACCTTTGCAAGAGTCGTGAGCAATGGGTGCAGGAAGTCTTGGAAATACGCACGATAGCATTCCTTCAGCCAGATTGCGCGCTCTGCTTCGCTGCTAGGCGCTTCTACGATCTCATACGCTGGGATCACAAAGACGAATTGCGGGTAATCATCCTCGTAAAACAATTCAATCGTCATATTATCCAGCGCCATGGTTAGTGCACGGTTCCAGACAGAAATCATGTACGAAAGACCGAGAGAAGGGCTCGTGAGCCAACTGCTGATGTAAGTACCAGCAGCAGTCAGCTCATGTGCCTTGATTAGCGGAGCATAGATTTGTACGAGCTCATTCATATGTGTCGGGTCTACCAAATCTCTTGCCTTCATCGAAAATAAGGCATTGGGTCTCGGTTTTGAAGAAATATCAAACCGTTGTGCGATAAAATCGTCATCCCATTCTTGCATCACGATCTCACCTCTCTACTCATTATCAAGAAAAAACGCTGTTTGACTGGTCGAGGTACGTGCCAAACTGTGCTTTATGCAATCTGCTATAGATGCCTTCACGAGCCAAGAGCTGATCATGACTACCTTGCTCCGTAATGCCTTGTTCCGTTACAACGATAATTCGATCTGCATTTTTAATGGTAGCCAATCTGTGGGCGATCACCAATGTCGTACGGCCTTTGGACAATTCCTGCAAGGACTGCTGGATTGCCGCCTCCGTTTCGGTATCGAGTGCAGAGGTAGCTTCATCCAAAATCAGGATCGGCGGGTTTTTCAAGAACATGCGCGCAATCGCCAGTCTTTGTTTTTGACCACCAGACAATTTGACTCCGCGTTCACCAATGATCGTCTCCAGACCAGCAGGCTGAGAACGGATAAACTCTTCTAGTTTAGCCAGACGCGCTGCCTCCCAGATCTCTTCCTCAGAAGCGTTTAGTTTTCCGTACACGATATTTTCGCGAATTGTCCCTGAAAAGAGGAACACATCTTGCTGAACGATCCCGATTTGGCTGCGCAATGACGCTAACGTGATATCGCGAATATCCATTCCGTCAATGGTGATGCTGCCCCCGTCGATCTCATAAAATCTCGGCAAGAGGCTGCACAACGTGGTTTTTCCTGCTCCAGACGGGCCTACAAACGCAATGGTCTCGCCCGCCCGGATGTTCAAATCAATGTTTTGCAAAACAGAAGACTCTTGGTCGTAGCTAAACGAAACATTCTTGTACGAGATATCGCCCTTCAACGACTCTACCTGGATCGCATCTGGAGCATCCGCAATATCCGGTGCTGTGTCCATGATTTCGATGTAGCGCTTGAAGCCAGCAATCCCTTTTGGATAGCTCTCAATAATCGCATTAATTTTCTCCAATGGACGGAAAAATACATTCGTTAACAGCAAGAAAGCGACAAATTCACCGTAAGTCAGTGCACCTTGAATAACAAACCAGCTACCGCAAATCAGGACAAACAAATTGACTAAACGCATCAGCACATAACTGACGGAAATATTTTGGGCCATGATTTTGTAGGACAACAGCTTGGTAATCCGAAAACGCTGGTTGTTCTCTGCGAATCTTTTGTTTTCAAATTGCTCGTTGGCAAAAGCTTGTACGACACGCATTCCGCCTACGTTGTCCTCAACACGTGCGTTGAAATCCGCCATGTCGCCGTACAAACGATGGAACGCTCTCGTCATTTTACCGTTGAAGTGAACAACGAAGAATATCAAGATCGGAATCACCAAGAACGTAAGTAGCGCCATTTCTTCATTAATATTGAACATCAAAAGAAAAGCACCGATCAGCGTCATCACTGCGATAAACAAATCTTCCGGACCGTGGTGAGCGACCTCCCCGATCTCCATCAAGTCATTCGTTAGGCGAGATAGCAGATGCCCCGTCTTGGTATTATCGAAAAAGCGGAAAGAGAGCTTTTGAATATGGTCGTACAGCTTCTTCCGCATATCCGTCTCGATATTAATCCCAAGCATATGTCCCCAGTACGTAACGACATAGTTCATACCGGAGTTAAGACCATACAAAGCCAAAAGTCCAATGCACGCCCACACGATCATGTTCCAATCCTTGCTTGGAAGTAGTTGATCGACAACCATGTTCACTGCAAGCGGAAATCCCAACTCCAGCAAGGCAACGAATACTGCACACGCGAAGTCGAGGATGAATAATCCACGATAAGGCCGATAGTAAGAAAAAAATCTGCGAAGCATTGAAGCAGCAACTCCTCTCTCTCAAGAACAACATCAATCAAGTATTTGATTTTGAAAATCATTTTCATTATATATGGATTTGTCTTTTATATCGATGATTTATTGGAATTTTTTTCTTCGCGGAGCACATTGACAGAAAAAAAACGGTTCGAACCTCCTTATCCATCAAGGAATGAGAGGCTCGAACCGGAATTTCACTCAGCGTAAATCTTGATAAGCAGGCACCCCACCCGCCCCTTTGGCAGAAAGAATCGCATTGACGACCGCTTCCGCCAGCACTTCTACACTCAGCGTCCCGACGAGATTGACCGAAGCATCCACGCCCCCTGTTGCGATGGCAAAAATCGTGTCTCCATCACTCATCGTGTGAACCGGATGAATCGTCTTTGCGAGTCCATTATGCGCCATTTGCGCGACTTTATTCGCCTGTACTTTATTCAAATTCGCGTTGCTCGCAACAACTGCGATGGTAGTGTTCGTCCCTGCTGGAACCGGGGGAGTTGCCGCATCGATCATCCAAGACAGGCTATCGCGGATATTGCCATCCTCTCCCCTCGCTCCTGCCAAAATTTCTCCTGTGGAGGGTAACCGCACTTCTCCGACGGCATTCACCGCTACGATTGCACCTACGACGAGACCATTTGGCAGGCGGCGAGATGCTGTTCCAAGCCCACCCTTCATCGCTCGCTTCATCCCTGCCATTTTTCCAACTGTCGCACCCGTCCCTGCCCCGACATTTCCTTGCTGGACTGGCAGTTTGCTGGCAAGTCGCGCAGCCTCGTAGCCCATTTGTTGATCCGGACGGATTTTGGCACTGCCAATTGATAAATCAAAAATAACCGCAGCTGGAATGATGGGGACGACGCCCACCCCGACATTGTAGCCTTGGCCCTGTTCTTCCATATAACGCATGACACCACTTGCCGCATCCAAGCCATAGGCACTGCCCCCTGTTAAAACGATAGCATTGACCTCCTGGACAGAATTGATCGGATTCAACAAATCCGTTTCTCGCGTCCCAGGTGCAGAACCTCGTACATCTACCCCGCATGCTGATCCTTTTTCCAGCACAATGACTGTACAGCCAGTCAAGGCTTCCTCATTTTGGACTTGTCCGACTTTGACCCCAGGAACATCGACGATTGTACCACTTGCGAGCTTTGGCATTCGGGGTGAACCGTTCTTTGACAAGCTTCCTGCTTCTCCAGCTGACTCCTGTCCAATTGCAGTTCCAAGCGTCAGAAGAGAAGCAGGTACAGCTGCTGCCAATCCTAGCATGGCTGTTTTTTGGAGGAATTTTCGTCTGGTTACGGACGGTTTCACTAGCAGTTCTTCATGCTTCTCTTGTCCTTGCTTTGCATTCTTCCAATCCTTGGCCATCGTCGTATCCACCCTTCATCATAAAAGTTAAGATGCGTTTATTTTCGGAAATTTCAGACTCATTTTCATCATAACTTGTTTCACTGACCCACTCAATTCCCCCCTGCACTTTTGGTCGGAAAGTCGTATATCTTTTTGCCTTTTACATGGAAATCCCCTAACGGATACAAGATCTTCGTCTTTTGTCGTTAGGGGATTTTCTTAGTCCGAATGAAGTCAAGGCTTCCTCTTATTTCTTTTTTGCAATAGTCCGATCATATTTCCGAATTGGTCAGCAGTAAATTGCAGTGCTAGAATGATCAGTAACAATATTCCTGCTTTTTAACTGCAAAGGTTGTGACAGAAAGATGGAATTTTCATGGAAACGTAATTTGATTGTGTTATGGATTGGGGTATTTTTCTGTAGCACCGCCTACTCCATCTCCATCCCTTTCCTGCCCATCTTCCTCCATACTTCACTGGGGGTCAATGAGCATCTGGAAGCCTGGTCCGGCATTTCGTTTGGCATCACGTTTTTAGCAAGTGCGCTCATCTCGCCATTTTGGGGCTCTCTTGCGGACAAATATGGACGAAAACCTATGTTGATCCGCTCTGGATTTAGCCTCGCTTTGTTGTACTTTTTGACTTATTTGATTACAGACCCTTATTTGTTTCTTGTGTTACGGATCTTCCAGGGGTTGCTAGCCGGCTACGTACCTGCCGCTATTGCACTGGTAGCGACGAATACACCAGAAAAAAACGTCGGGTACGCACTGGGGATTATGGCGACTTCGGGTGCAACAGGAGGAATCATCGGTCCGTTGGTTGGCGGTGTCGTCAGTCATGTATGGGGAAACGCGGAAGCTTTCATTTTTTCAGGATTTGTCGTGCTCGTAGCAGCGCTGATCGCCACTTTCTTTGTGAAGGAAACGAACTTGAACCGCTCCGGCAGCCGCTCGAGTGTACGCGAAGATTTGCGCGCTGCGCTGGCAAACCGCCCGTTGATGTCCATTCTGGGTATGAGCCTGATGGTCACGATTTCCGTTATGCTTCTTGAACCTTTATTAACCGTGTATGTCATGCAATTGGGCGCTTCGCAGCAAGACGCTTCCCTCAGCTCCGGCATCATTTTTGCGGCAGTAGGTATCGCGACGGTCATTGCTGCTCCACAGTGGGGAAAGCTCGGGACAAAGGTCGGTTATTCCAAAATCTTGTTCATCGGCTTAATGGGTGGAGCGATCGGAAATTTACTACAATTTTTCTTCACCAATCTGTATGGATTTGGCATTTTGCGATTTGCGTACGGACTGTTTTTTGCCGCTGTTTATCCGTCGATCAACGCCATGATTGTAAAAGTCACGGAACCAGAATTTCGCGGCAGAGCGTTTAGCTTGAACCAATCCTCGACGCAGCTCGCGACGATGATGGGGCCAATCATTGGCGGCTTTCTCGGGGGACTTATCCCGATTCGCTTCGTCTTTATCATCAATGGCATTGCGCTGCTGATTACTGCCATCATGATTCGATCCAAACGATCACAATTAGCCGGACAGTCGTTGAAGCAGCAGACACCGGAGCGTCAGCTAGCGACGAAGTAACGAGAGTAGCACGATCAGATCACAAAGCAAAAACTCCCTCTCAAGCGTACAGGTGAACACCTGGCGATGACAGAAGGGAGTTTTTTCACGTTATCCCGCCTTTTCTTCCACGATTGAATTCGCTACAATAGTACGTATCCAAAGGATGAACAGAAGATTCTGACTACCACGAAGTCAAATTACATACGCCATGGAACAACCCGCATATTCCGATTTGACGAGACCACTCATTTTGTTTGGGGAAAGGGGAACACGTACATGTCGGGGAAAACGGTGATCTTGCTTGTTCTGATCATTATTGGGCTGATCTGTGTCAATCTGTTTGTCTCCAACGGTTTCATTCGCCTGCTTGCTATCGTAGGAATCTTAGGAATTACCTTTGTCCTGCAGGGAGCCGTGATTCGCAAGAGGTGAAGCTGGCGGTTACCAGCGAAGGCGATCTACAACGTCAAGCTGGCTTTTTCATGAAAACAGTAGCGGGCTCGGTTGAAAAATCCAATCCTAGCCCGCCGCTGTTACATTCGCGCAACTTACTCGTGCTCTGTCTCCCCCTCATGAATGGACGAGCACAATCTTGCCACGCACTCTACCCGTTTGACTAAAGAGATGCGCATCTCGAACGCCTTCAATAGTCAATGGATATACCTTTGTCAAGAAAGGCTTTACGTGTTTGGCTTCTACTAGCTCACGGATATGATTCATGTTTCCCCCATCTGGACGCGTAAACACAAAAGTAACATCCAGCTCTCGTTCTTTCTCAACCGCATCAGCGAACGAAGGTTTTTTGGCATCACGCTCGCTGATAATGGTTGCCACTCTTCCTTGCTGTTTCATAAATTTTATAGCTTCTCCGTATGCTACTCCACCCAGCGTGTCCAGCATGAATGTAAATTCTGTAGAGGTATGAAGTGATCCCTGATCATATACGATGACTTCATCTGCTCCCAGCTCTCGGACATAATCGCTGTTTTTGGAGCTGGTTGTCGTCGCCACATAAGCACCTAGCGCTTTTGCTAGCTGGATCGCCATGGAACCAATCCCGCCGCTTCCCCCCAACACCAGGACTTTATCTCCTGCTTGTACCTTCCCAACCTCCACCAATGCCTGCCAAACCGTTAATCCGACCAGCGGAAGCGAAGCCGCTTCAGCATACGACAAACCACGTGGTATCGGGGCTACGATTTTCGCCGGAACGACAATTTCATCTGCGTATGTCCCTTCTCTTTCCAGTTCTGGACGAAAGAAGACATCATCTCCGATTTGAAAATCCTGCACATTCGTACCGACAGCTGTTACTGTGCCCGCTGCATCCCATCCTAAAATAAGTGGCAGTTCAAAAGGAAAATCTGCTTGCAACAGTCCTTCCCGTACCTTCCAATCCACGGGATTTACCCCGCTCGCTTTTATTTCAACGAGCAAATCGTCCGACCCGATTGGCTTTGTTGGCAGTTCAATTTCTGTTAACTGTTGGATGTCGCCGTATTGCTTAATGCCAATTCCTCTCATCGAACTTCCCCTTTTCATTCGACTATTTTTCGCAATTGGGTTTCGATGTGACTCTCTCCCCATTCACACATGACATCCAGGACCTTCGACAGTGTCTTGCCGTACTCAGTCAAGTCATACTCGACGCGTGGGGGAACCTGCTGATACACATTGCGGGTGATGATGTTGTCCGCTTCCAATTCGCGCAGTTGCTGCGTTAACATTTTTTGCGTGATGGCAGGCATTGATCGTTTCAGTTCGCTTGTCCGCTTCGTCCCTTTTGCCAACAAGCAGAGGATCACCACTTTCCATTTCCCTCCAATGACCTCCAATGTTGCCTCTACAGGGATATTGTATTTTTCCATGTCCTCCCCTCCTCATATGAAGCTGTAGTCAAACTCGCTCCGGTGAATCGATATGGGCCGGGAAATAAGGCAACACCTCTTGCCCAAGCTCATCGATGACCTCGTCAATGGGACGCTTGCTAGGGAACAGGGCGAAGAACAAATGATTCACGCCGACCTCTTGATACATGGCCAGCAGTTCTAAAAGCATTTTTCTACCGACTCGGTACCCTAATCGAATCGGCGTGACCGACTCATCCGGATTTTCCGCAAGATCCAAGTGAAGAGGCTGAATAAACGGCTTGAATACACCTGGATGATATATCTGGACCAGCTCTCTCCATTCTTGGATGGCATTTGCTTGATTGAATGGATCACGCGGGTAATAAATCCAGCCATCTCCGTTTTGCGCAAACCAGTCCATCGTTTGTTGACTATACCCCGTGATAAAGGTAGGAATGGGCGCGGTTGATTTTGGCACCAGATTCGCTCCATCAATCATGCCGTATGGAGAGTTGATTTTTGGGAAATCCTCTGCCATGACCTTCTGCAAGTAGTCGTAGCCATCGCGAAACAGCTCCGCACGCTGTTCATGTGGCACATTCAACCCATGAAAATCAGCCCGTCTGTCCCCAGAAGAAATACCCATCATCAAACGTTGGGGAAACAAATTTTCAATGGTCGCTGTCTCTTTTGCCACGCGCAGCGGATGCCGCAGTGGAAGCACGATACTCGAGGTACCAAAAGCGATTTTTTTGGTTTGCGCAGCCAAATAGGTTAAATAAATCATCATGTCATAAATTTGCCCGGTTGCAGGGTCACCAAAAGCGGGGTCCTGCAAAATGACATCACGCAGCCAGATTCCGGTAAAGCCATAGTCTTCTGCCGCTTGGACGAGTTCAACCTGGCGCTCCATTGTCGGTGCTTCCCATTCGTATGCCTCCAGCGGAATGTGAAATCCCAAGGTCATCTTTCCTTCTTGGAACATGCGCTGAAAACCATAATGACCGTTGAATTTGCTCATCGATGCCCTCTCCTCACCTGATGTATTTGGAAACTAACGGCGGACACATGCTTTCATCCATCCGCCGTCTTAGTACGATTAACGACGAGCTTTTTCCAGCTTGCTGCTGATGACCGTGAGTAATGCTGCACCTAACACCATCACTCCTCCGACCCATGGTGTATGAATCAGTCCAATGGTATCGACGATGATTCCTCCCACGAAGGCTCCAATCGCAATGCCGAGATTGAATGCCGCAATGTTAATGGCAGATGCTACATCAACAGCACTTGGCACGTATTTTTCAGCCAATTGCACGACATATACCTGTAAGCCCGGTACGTTCATAAAAGCCAAGAGGCCCATCAGCATAATCGTCAGGGTTCCCACCCATTTGAAAGGAGCAGTAAATGTCAAGATGATCAGAATGATCGCCTGAATAATAAACATCCAACGCAGCGCTTTTAACGGATTCTTGTCAGCCGCTTTTCCTCCGACCGTATTTCCAATCGCTACCGCAATCCCATAGACGAGAAGAATCAGACTGACCGCACTCGCCTTATAACCTGTGATTTCTTCCAGAATCGGACCTAAGAACGTAAAGGTTACGAAGGTACCACCGTAGCCAAGTGCTGTAATCGCAAAGACAAGCAACAGTGGCAAATTTGTAATTATTTTCACTTGATCTTTAATGGAAGCAGGCTTAGATTTTTTCAAATTGCTTGGTACCAGAATCGCTGTCGAGATAAGTGCAATCACTCCAAGAATGGCAACTCCCCAAAAAGTCGCTCTCCAACCAAACATTTGTCCAATAAACGTTCCCAAAGGTACGCCTGTAACGGTTGCAACAGTCAGACCCGTAAACATCGTCGCAATCGCACTGGCACGCTTGTTTTCTGGCACCAGATCGGCTGCAATCGTCGAACCGATGGAGAAAAATACCCCATGAGAAAACGCGGTAAAGAAACGGGCAATGATTAAAAGTGTAAAACTACTCGACAAGGCTGCCGCACTGTTTCCGACAACAAAGACAATCATCAAAAGCATGAGTAGCATTTTGCGTGGAATTCGACTTGTAAGTGCAGTAATAATCGGTGCTCCAATAGCTACCCCTAATGCATATCCAGAAATAAGAAGTCCTGCTAAGGTGATGGTTACTTTCAAATCCTGTGCGACTGTAGACAACAAACCGACGATAACAAATTCAGTAGTCCCGATACCAAATGCGCTGATTGCGAGAGCAAGTAAAGCAAGAGTGGAGTTTTTCGCACCAGTTGCTTGCTGCTTCACATTGGATGTAATAGTGCTCATCTGAGTTGTATCCTCCCTTAATTTTTCTTGCCATTCACAAAGCAGGGCCCTTACTTATCATGATTGGCGAATATGTTGGTTCTGAATGCTATTATGTCTCATGCCTCACTTGATAGGAAGTACGTACTTTCGAGTATCATAGGCACTAAAAAGTACCTTACATCAGTAACCAAGCAATAAAAAAAGCCGGGAAGACTGTCTCCCCGACTCATTACCTTATCTCTCTTGCAGCGCTACTTTTAATCCTAATAAGATGTAAACAGAACCTACGATCTTGCCACTCCAGCGGCCCAGCCAGGAAATTCGTTTCACCAGATGCCCCAATGGTCTGATACTGATCGCAATCAACGCGGTGTAAAAGAACCCCAGAATGGCGAAAATCAGTCCTAAGACAAGGAATTGGAAAATGGCTCCCCCACGCTCCGGATGTACGAATTGCGGCAGAAACGCTAGAAAGAACAGCGCCGTCTTCGGATTCAGAACTTCTGCGAGGATGGCTTGCCCATACGATTGCAGCGGTGGCAACGGTGTTACTTTTGGCAGCTCTGGGTCAACCGGTTTTTCAAGCATGGCCCGAACCCCTAAATAGACCAAGTAAGCGGCTCCCACAAATTTTACGAGATTGAATGCCCATGCAGATGTCATCAAAATCGCGGATAAACCGACTGCAGCAAAAATCGTATGAATGAAGTCGCCTGTGGCAATGCCCAGCCCAGCCATGATCCCAGCTTTACGGCCTCCCTGTACGGTACGCGTCGCAGTTAACAGGACAGCCGGTCCCGGAATTAAAAAGAGGCCGATCACAACAGCCAAAAATGCTCCCATGGTAGTCCAATCAAACATGTGCTCTCCCTCTTTGTATCGAATATTCAAATTCTCTTTCTATCATAAACGATGTGCAGCGAGAACGATACGCCTTCGGCTTACTTTTCGGCTTCATGGGCTTGTGGCGGAAACAAAATCGTGATGGTCGTTCCCTCACCCACTCTGCTTTCCAACGTGATGATTCCCTTGTGTGCCTCCACTATCCCTTTCACAATCGTCAACCCCAATCCTGCTCCGCCACGTTCCCTTGCTCGCGAGCGATCTCCCCGATAAAAACGCTCAAAGACGTACGAGAGGTCCTTTTGATCGATGCCCGTGCCACTGTCCTTCACTTGCAAACGGACCATCGTACTCGGTTTGTCTACCGTGACTACGACTTCTCCTCCGGCTGGCGTATGCTTGCAGGCATTCGTCAACAAATTGGCCACGATTTGCGCCAGTCTCTGCCTGTCCCCTATGATCCAGGCAGCGTGATCTCCTTTGAAGTGAAAATTCACTTGCGCACGGGCAAACGTAGCACTCATTGACTCGGTGACTTCTTTGACAACCTCACGCAGTTCCACTTCTTCACTGCGCATTTGCAAGGAACCCGACTCCACCTGAATCACCTGATCTAAATCGCGGACGAGACGGCTCAAACGCAGTACCTCAGACCTTGTGCTTTCGAGATTTTTGGGAGTTGCTTCCCATATGCCGTCAATCATCCCCTCTACTTGGGCAAGTAAGGTGTTTAATGGTGTTCGCAATTCATGGGCAATATCGGAGGTCAGTCGCTTGCGCAGCTCCTCCTGATGCTCAAGACTTTGGACCAGGTTGTTAAAAGCAGCGACCAATGACGTAACTTCATCCTTGCCACGAGGCTCCGGTACACGTATGGACAGATCACCTCGCGCGACACGTTGCGCTGCGGTGCTCACTTGTACGACTGGACGCACCATGGTCCGGGCGAGCGGTATGCTGATGATAATGACTAGGATGAGCAGCACAACCATCGTCCACAACGTCGTGTTTTTATGCGCCCATTGGAAATGACTTTCCAAGGTCATATACGCACTCCGGTCATCGTGACTAATCACCAGTTGCCCGAGCATGACCCCCTTACTGACAAGGGGAATCTTGTCTACACTGTAATTGCTCGTATGGACTGGCCACTTCCCCCACTCGTTTTTCACTTGTCGCTGTTGATCGAGGAGAGTGATGTGCAATCCCAAGACCTCAGAAACCGCTTCAAGTTTATGATAGGCTTCCGCTCCCCAGCCTTGATTGTCCTGATACGCCTGGAGTGCGACACGCGATATTTCTTGGTTATGCTGATTTCTCACTTCATTGGCATACATGGAAAAATGAACATCCATTTCATTTACGGACAACAACGAGGAAAAAAGAACAGCGCATGCGCCGACTGTCATGATCACAAAGGCGAGCTTTACCCAAATATGCTTCATCTTGGCCTCACTTCTTCATGGGATCGTCAAAGCGATAGCCCAATCCATACACCGTCTTGATATACTCCGGTTGCTTCGGGTCTACCTCTATCTTTTGGCGAAGATTTTTGATATGCGTATCAATGGTTCGGTCGTATCCTTCGAAATCAAAGCCCATGACCTCACGCACGAGCTCCTCCCTGCCCCACGTTCTCCCCGGATAACGGACAAGCGTTGTGAGCAAGCGGTATTCATTTGGCGTAACCTCCAAAGCGACTCCATTTTTCGTAACTCTCTTCTCATTCATCGATATGGTCAAGTCTCCCACCTCGATGAAATCGGAGAGTGTTGAATAATCGCCCGCACGACGCATGACGGCCCGAACACGTGCTACGAGTTCTCTCGGGCTAAAGGGCTTGATCAAATAATCATCAGCGCCTATCGTAAGCCCACGAATCCGATCCGCCTCTCCACTTTTCGCCGTTAGCATCAAAATCGGGACACGAGACTCTTTGCGAATTTGGACGCAGACTTCTTCCCCGCTCAGATCAGGAAGCATCAAGTCCAAAATGATACAGGTCAATGAAATTGTCGTGGCCATTTCCACTGCTTCCTTGCCTGTTTGGGCGGTCAGAACATGATAGCCTTCCTTTTGCAGATAGGAGGACAATATTTCTAAGATTTGCGGCTCATCATCGACTAGCAAAATGGTAGACATGTAAATCCTCCCTACTCCTCTTGTGTTTGATCCTTTCCTTTTTTCCAGAAAAGCAAAAAGACGAGAGCACCAGCCAACAAGGCAAAGAGCAAGCGAAACTTGTTTTCACTAAAAGTAATCAGATCATGACCGACGAATGTTTCAAAAACCATCGACGGCACTTTTCCAATCAGGGTCGCTACTAAAAATTGCACGAAGGTGATATTCGTCAAAGCCGCACCTAAATTGATCACACCGGAAGGCATCATTGGATTTAACCGGAGCAAAACGATGGCCAGACATTTGCGAAAACTCGTCGTTCCATTGATGGCATGTACCCATTTGAACGATTTTAGCTTTTCGCGCCGATCTGCTTTATTGATCGTGAAGCGGTAAAGGAAGAAGGCAATGCAAGCACCAACCACCTCTCCCGTCAAAGAAATCAAGAACCCTCCGTACAAGCCAAACACGACCGCATTCGCACCCGATAAAAAAATGGACGGCAATACACCTGCCACACTGATCACGATGTTCAATAAAATACTACCGATAATCCCCAGCATCCCCAAAGAGCGAATCCACTCTGCCAGAGCTTCTATATTCGTTATCCAATCCATCCGTCTGTATGACTCCCCTCTGCCACTTCTCTCTCTAGAGTAAACGAAACTTGTGAAGAAATCATGAAAAAAAGCAAAACAGCCGTAGCCTGATCGACTACGACTGCTTGTATGATTTGCTGCATCATTATTCTTCTGAAATCGCGATGTACAAATCCACTTGTGCGTTGTTGGGATCAGCGCAGCGCACTCCGTCATATCGCTCGAAATCTCCGGTAAACGTCCGCTGGTTCCCCGGTTGATGGGACCACTCCCACACCTTTGCCCATGCTTCCATCACAACCTCTACCATCGGGCCTACACGAGTCGTAAATACGGCATAGGTAGAAGCCGGCAGAGTCTTGACCGTGAGTTCAGAAGGAAGCTCACCGTTTTTTTCTACAACGGTTCCTACTAACAAAGAGTACTCGCCTGTCTCGTCACTATCGTAGTCGGAATACACACCCAGAACAACACCCGGCTCTTTTTGATGGGGAGTTTTGAAGGGACGCTCTTCTTGATAATAGCGCTGCCACAGCTCCCCAATTTTCGCATTCGGTCCGCATTCCGCCTCATTGGTTGTACGAATTTGCAAGCCTGCTACACGCATTTCATCCAGTTTGACAATTGTTGGGTTCATCATTAACCACGCTCCTGTAAGGGTTTGATTACATGACTTAGTATAACGACCATACCCTGACAACTATCTGTCAACGTTCCAACGTTTATTCATAAAGTTTCGCCATTTTTTTTATCGTATCCCCAATTCTCTGCCTCACATATGCAGGCTCATGTACACACAAGGCATCACCAAAGCTAAGCAGCATACCAGATAACCACTCATCGTCTGTCATCTTCGTTCGTACCAGCAACGATCCATCCTGCATGGTCTCTATCTCTTCTGGCGCAAACATATCTCGTACCCTTACATGTACACGCGGCGCAAATTCGAGGACAAGAGAAATGCGCTCCGCTGTATCCCATTCTTCGAGCCATTCCAGTTTCTCTACCTGATACGGGCGAGGAGAAAACTCCTCTGTCAGTACAGACATGTCTGCAATCCGTGACAAGCGAAACAGACGATCCTCCTGGCGCTGTAAACAAAAGCCATACACGTACCACACATACCCCTTGATAATCAGTGTTACAGGCTCAATGGTGCGCTCTGTCGCATCGCCTTGTATTTTCGTATAGGTGATCCGCACACGAAGCCTCTTCTCGATGGCTTCCCGCAGCTTGTTTACTTTTTCGGCGATCGCGGGTGTACTGCCCCACGGATTAAAGTCATAAACAACGGGATGTGCACTTCCTTGCAGAGAGGATGGTGCAGTGGTGAGCAACGCTTTTATTTTTTCGAGAAGCTGTCCGATTTGCTTATCGTCTGTGGAAGAATGAACCCCTTTTAGCGCAGCAATAACCGCAACCAGCTCGTCCAAGGATAAGTATTGCCGATCGATCGTAAAATTCTCCATGATCTCGTATCCACCGCTTGCCCCAGGGTACGCTACGATCGGAATTCCGGCTGCGTTAATCGTTTCTAAATCCCGATAGACCGTACGCAAGGATACTTCGAAGTGGTCGGATAGTTCACGAGCGCTCACACGGCGCTTATTCAACAGCATGATAACAATAGCGAGTAGCCGTTCTACCTTCATGATCGCCCTCACTTTTCTTTTTAGGCAACATAGTGGAGGAGAAGAAAAAGCAAAGTTCTCTTCGACTCTGACACGCCAGCAGGGGGGATTGACTGTTCGTCTCCACTTCAAAAAGGGGACCGTCGAGCCAAAGCCACCCTACGGGCGGAAGTTTCTCAAAGGAGAAGTGTTCGACGAGCGTGGTCCCCTTTTTGGAGTTCCGACTGGGTAGGCGTTGTCAAGGTCTACGAGCCCTGTGCTTTTTCTTCTCACTAGCTTAGTTGGTTTATCGATAACTTTTAAAAACTTGAAGATTATTCCGTATGAATGATCATACAAAAAAGGAATCTGCAGCCTAAATTTGCTGCACATTCCCTTTTTGCCTTGCTCATTCGAAACTATACGCCCATACGTCTGCGTTGATTGTTTGGTTTTTTGGTGAGCTGGCTTTTCATGCTCTGATTTTGCGCCTTTTGATTCAACGGATTATTGGCTTGTGCTTGCGCTTGTTTTTTCTCCGCCATTTTGCGCTTCATCGCCTCTTGCAGGCTGATCTTCCCAGGCTTTTGCTCAGTGGTTTCTTTTTCGTTTTGGTTTGGCTCCGTCATGCGTAGCAACTCCTCATAGAAATTGGTTATCTTCTATGTATTCTAGTGCAAGACAGGAGGAAGCGCCAGTGGGAATCTACCCGTTATTCGCCCGAAGCTGTGATAATTTTACACCGCTCGCCTGGTACTTCAAAATTTCCTCCAAAAGCTCTGCAAGGTACGCACCTGCCTCAATCGGTAGCGTGCCACCCTTATGAATATTAGAAATAACCGTACGATCTGATTCTACCGTATTGGCATCCGGTTTGTAAATCATGTAAGCACTGAGACTTTCTGCCGTTGCAAGCCCAGGTCTTTCCCCGATCAAGGAAATGACGACCTTGCATTTTACGATAGACGCGACCTGATCTTGAATCCAGACGCGACCTTTGTTAATGAACACTGGCTTTCCTACACTGATGTTTCTCATGGAAAGACCTTGGATTAACGCAGGCAGCAAGTCTGGAATCGTCGCCTCACACGCCGAGGTGCTGAGTCCGTCCGAGATAACGATTTGAACGTCTTTTCCTTTATCTCCATTCTGCTCCAGCCAACGAGCGGATTCATCCGATAACATCCGGCCCGAGTCGAGGTTCATTAAATACTCCTCCATGCTCGTCGCTCTTGAATGGAGAACAGGAAGCTGCAAGCTCTCGATCAGTTCCGGACTGATTGTTTTCATGACCGCATCGCGAGCCGCTGCCTGATCTATGCGAAATTGCAGATAGCTACCCGTCTTCATTCGGGTACCCGCCCGTCCGATTCCGATACGAGCCGGCGTTCGCTTCATCGCTTGCTCCAATGCTTCTGGATTGTTAGGGTTCTTTACCCCGCATTGCTTTTGCTCAGGAAAATCAATCACGCCCTGCCCTATTTTGGACAGCTCATCCATTACGCGCTGGACCAAATCGTCCATATTGATCTGTTTCATCTTGCTTCCCTCCCCACTCGTTAGTCAAAAATGGTTAAATCGCCTGCACGCTCTGTCAAACGACCATTTTCCATAATGCCCATTTTTTCCAACCATTTCTCGAATTCCCG
Organism: Brevibacillus sp. NPDC058079; assembly: GCF_042885155.1. Taxonomy (NCBI): domain Bacteria; kingdom Bacillati; phylum Bacillota; class Bacilli; order Caryophanales; family Paenibacillaceae; genus Brevibacillus; species Brevibacillus sp. NPDC058079. Next base: position 551,999 of record NZ_JBHVSO010000001.1, on the reverse strand, counting down.
GAGAGGTCGCAGTCCCAAGAGCTCGCGGTAGCTGGCGTCATCGTGGTAGCTCGTGTCTTGGTAACTGAGCATAACATCGTCCCCACCTGGTACGCCCATATAAAAATTCGCCCCTGCCAAGGTCGTCAGCATCCCCGCAATCTCTTGGTCATTCTGATCCGCATACATGTGATTCGTGTAAGTCGGAGCGATTCCCATCGGCAAACCATGCAGCTTGCCCATGAACAAGTCCTCCAGATCGGCCCGAATCATCTGTCTGCCATCATAAAGGGTTTCTGGTCCGATAAAGCCAGAGACGTTATTGACCATGAACGGCTTCCAGTGACGGCAAAAACCGTACGTACGCGCTTCCAGCGTCTGCATATCGACGCCTTCATGGGAGTCCAGCGACACTTCGGAGCCTTGTCCTGTCTCAAAATACATGACGTTTGGTCCCGACGCAGTGCCTTTTCGAAGCATCAAATCCATTGCCTCATCCAAAATCTCCTTGTTCACGCCAAACGCATCATTCGCTCGTTGTGAACCTGCCAGACTTTGGAACATCAGAGAAATGGGCGCTCCGCCGCGAAGAGCCTGCATCTGTGTCGTGATGTGGGCCAGTACGCAGTTTTGCGTAGGGATTTCCCACTTTTGCATGAAATCATGTGTCATTTTCAAGAGCTTGGTAACGCTTTCAACGGAGTCATTATTGGGGTTAATTCCAATGACAGCGTCGCCTGATCCATATGACAAGCCTTCCTTCATTGAGGCCAAAATGCCATCGGGATCATCGATGGGGTGATTCGGCTGGCAACGGAACGCCAGTCTTCCCGGCTCACCAATCAGTGTGTTGCAGTACGCTTGATGCTTCATTTTTTGTGAAGCCATGACTAGATCAATGCTGGACATCAGCTTGGCCGTAGCGGAAATCATCTCGCTAGTAAGTCCACGGCTAATTCTTGTGAGTTCTGGCATTCCTGTGGAAAACGACAAGATGTACTCCCGTAGCTCCCCTACCGTCCAATTTTTAATCTCATCGTAAATAGAGAGATTGATATCATCATAAATGATCCGTGTCACTTCGTCTTTTTCGTACGGAATGACTGGATTTTCATATATATCACGAAGTTGCATTTCGCTTAATACGACTTTCGCCGCCATCCGCTCCAGTGCGGAATTGGCAGCTAGTTTACTCATGTGATCGCCAGACTTTTCTTCACTCGCTTTAGCCAATACATCACGAACCGAAGTAAACTGGTAATGTTGTTTACGTACAACGCAAGCCAATTTCATCTCTAGCTTCACTCACTTTCTTTTGAACTTTCCCTAAACTCTATCTCATGGAACGTAAAAAAGCGCTTCGAAACATAAGACGAAATGCTCGCCTTGGTCCAAGCGCCGTTGCTCTTCATACGATTCACTTTTTTGCGTTCATTGTTTACCCGTAAGCACGAACTCCACTGCCGGTAGCAGTTCTTCTTCCATGACGGGTTTGACCAGATAGGCACATATCCCTTTCGCTTTGGCTTGCATGACCATGTCCTTTTGACTGTATGCAGTCAAGAGAAGGATAGCCGCGTCCGAATGCTCTCGGATAATCCCAGTCGCTGTCAAACCGTCCATAATTGGCATTTTAACATCCATAATAATGAGATGCGGGTTCCACATTTGCGTCAATCGAACGGCCTCTTTGCCGTTTTTTCCTTCAGCTACGACGTTATATCCCTGCTCTTGCAACATCTCGACCAGGTCCATACGCGTTATGGGGTCGTCGTCTATGATGATGACTCGATAATGCTGACGCAATACTCCACCTCCCGATCACCAGTGAACGGACGTGCCAACTACTCATCATTTCCATACGCAACCGACGCCGTTGTCGGTTTATCGCATATTTCTGAATACGTTTATTATATCTATATTTTCAGGCTAATTCCAGCTTAAATCCAGCCCACCCTTCGCCCTCGTTACTTTATAGTGAAGGAACGAGAAAAAAATCAATGTACGATTTTCGGCTGCAGCCATTTTTGGTGAGCGATAAAATGAAAACATAAAAATGGAGGGGGAAACGAATGATAACGGCCGAGATGAAGTCCGAGTATTATCAGGCGTTACTGGATAAAAATTCGGAATACGAAGGTGTCTTTTTTGTTGGAGTCAAGACAACCGGCGTATTCTGTCGCCCGACATGTCCAGCAAGAAAGCCTAAGTTTGTTAATTGTGAGTTTTTTGATCATGCCAAACAAGCACTTCTGGCCTCATTCCGGCCCTGCCAGCGCTGCCGTCCGCTTTCACATCCCAATCATGTTTCAGAACTTGTGCGTCTGCTAGTAAACGCTGTAGAAGAAAACCCCGAGCAGCGCTGGACGGAAAAAGACTTTCAAAGATTATCCGTGGACGCTGCAACAGCGCGCCGCCAATTCAAAAAGCGCTTTGGCATGACGTTCGTCGAATATGCAAGGGCGCGACGGATGGGGATTGCGCTAAAAGAAATCAGAGAAGGAAAAGCAATCATCGATGCCCAACTATCCACCGGGTACGAGTCCAGCAGTGGTTTTCGAGACGCATTTTCACGAATTATGGGGGCAGCCCCTACTCTTCTTGGAGATCATCATGTCTTAAAGGCATCGTGGCTGGATACGCGACTCGGTCCCATGATAGCTATCGCAGATGAAGAAGTGCTATATCTACTTGAATTCATTGATCGCCGCGGCTTGGAACGAGAAGTTGAACGTCTTAGACAAAGAACGAAGTCAGCGATTATCCCTGGTTCCACATCGCCAATCCGTTCAATTGAACGTGAGTTAGAGGCGTATTTTGACGGAAAGGTAACAGAATTTGCAACGCCTTTGTTCTTGGGCGGATCGCCTTTTCAAAGAATGGTCTGGGAGCATTTACAAACGATCCCCCCCGGTCAAACTTCATCCTATTCCGATGTTGCAGCAGCTATTGGGAAACCAAGCGCCTTTCGTGCTGTCGCTCAAGCAAATGGTGCGAATCAGTTAGCGATTGTCATTCCTTGTCACCGTGTCATCAACTCCAATGGTGATTTGGGTGGGTACGGGGGAGGACTTTCACGTAAACGCTGGCTGCTTCATCATGAAAAAGAAACACCCGCCCCATTTGACTCAGATTCGAGAAAAATCCGGCAAATGGATCATGGATGAATAAGCAAAGGAGTGTACAAATTGACACCCGTACAATCGAATAAATGGGCTGTTTTATCTGTGGTCACGCTTGTTTCGTTCATTACCAACTTAGACGCGACGATTGTGATTATCGGTCTTCCTGCTATCATGGAAGATTTGCGCATTCCGATCAACATTGGTATGTGGACGATTACCGCTTTCTACATCATGAGCACATTATTTTTGCTTCCAGCTGGACGTTGGTCGGATATGCTCGGTACCAAGCGCATTTTTTTATGGGGGCTCGCCTTGTTCACGATTTCCACTGCGCTTTGCGGTTTTGCGAACTCAGGCGCAACACTGATCGGTGCACGACTCCTTCAGGGGACTGGTGCTGCAATGGCAATGGCATCAGCAACACCAATCCTCATACGGACATTCCCACCCAATCAGCTCGGAATCGCTCTCGGGATTAACAACCTATCATGGGTAACTGGATCACTCATCGGTCCGGTGATCGGAGGCGCGCTTATCGGTGGTTTCGGATGGCGATCCATCTTTTTTGTAGCTGTCCCCGTTGGCGTCATTGGCTTGATCGCTGGCCTCCTAGTTCTCAAAAACACGCCCCCAATCGAAAAGGGCACGACTGACTGGCCGGGCATTTTGACCTTTGGACCAGGGTTAGTCGCTCTGCTTGTCGCACTATCTGAGGGGCAGTCTTGGGGTTGGACATCTGTACTTACACTTAGCCTATTTGCAACCGCTCTACTTTTTTGGATAGCATTTGTACTCATCGAGCTACGTGTCCGGCATCCACTTTTTCCTCTAAGCCTTTTCACCTATCGAAACTATTCGATTGGTCTTGGAATTACGATGAGTTATTGCATTGGTTACTTCGCCGTCACCATTCTCCTGATGCTATATCTGCAAGGGGCACATCGCTTAAGCCCTTTGGAAGCAGGATTGTTATTGATCCCCTTATCCATTCCGCAACTCTTCACGGCCCCCTTTGGCGGTAAACTTGCCGACCGTTTTGGCCCCGTGCGCATGATTCTGTTAGGATCATTTCTAATAGGCTTAGCCCTACTGCTACTTGGACAACTTGGTTCTCAGTTATCGAGCATGGCTGTGATTATCCCGCTTCTTATCATATCCGCCGCCACTGGTCTGTCCTGGCCGTCGCTCGCGAAAGCAGTCCTATCTGCCGCTCCGCAAGAGCGCGCTGGCTCCGCTTCAGGCATGTTCTGGACCGTCTACGAAATGTGTCGAGCAATAAGTCAAGCTCTTTCATTGGTAGTCGTACAGCTAAGCGTCAAGTCTTCAGCCGTCTTGCCGCTATTTTCCGAAACGGGAGCTGGAGAGCTCGCTCAATCGAAGAGTGACTTGATCTATGCAACGAACAACGGTTTCCGATTCTTTGCCATCTTCTTCGCTATCGCAATCGTGTTAGGATTTTTTCTCATGAGGCCACAATTAAAGAAAGACAGCTGGAAGGAGAAGAAAATAGCCCGCCCATCCGGATGAGCTGCGCAAGCATTGTTGCTGGCACTCCTTCCTCGCAAAAATGCCCTCGCTTACGCAAGGGCATTTTTGTTCTTACTGCGCTTTTTCGGTTATTTTTTGACGTAGATTATCTACGAGCTCGGACATTTTCACTCCGCCCAAAATCTCCTCCATGGCATGCTGCGCACGGGTCAAAATCAACTCTAGCACAAATTGTATATTCGCTCCCACTGGACAATCGGGATTCGGTTGATCATGGATGTGAAAAAGTTGCCCTTCTTCCACGACATCGACTGCACGGTAAATCTCTAGAAGCGTGATTTGATCCAGTTCCTTGGCGAGAGAAGCGCCGCCAGCTCCGGCACGTACGTTCACGAGCCCAGCCTTCTTCAACAGCCCCAGCACACGTCGGATCACGACCGGATTCGTATTCACACTACCTGCGATCCATTCGGAAGTGCAATGCGAATTAGAATCAATGGAAAGCAGTGATAAGATGTGGACCGCAATGGAGAAACGGCTGCTGATTTTCATACGTTGTCACCCTTTCGTTGTAATGATTATAGTTACACCCCGTGCGAGAAGTCAAGTTAACCATACCGTCACATTTCGTCACGTCGAACTTTTATTCATTCTACTATAATGACTGTGTCAAGTGTTCCCGTAATCTGGAAGGAGTGTTGACAAAAATGATGCTTCCACAAATTGAAGTTACGCCTGCTACAGCCTTGATAGATGTTCCCGTCCATATTACACTCAGCGGGTTTGTCCCGAATCAATTAATCACCCTTCATGCTACTCTAAAAAATGGGTTGCCTGGAGGAGATTTGACTGCATCATCACATGCCATCTTTCAAGCGGACGCAAATGGCTCAGTCGATTTGGTTTCTCAAGCCCCCTTGTTTGGTACATATGAGGGAATTGATCCGATGGGGCTGTTCTGGTCTATGAATGTACAGACCATGCGTTTTTATCATGCTTATTCTCTGGACAATTTTCAGTTCACCCCACGCTCCACCGAGATAGAATTAACGGCAGAAGTCTACGATAAACCCGTAACGAAAGCAGTCGTGAAACGTATTTTTGTCTCCCGAGACGTATCGATACAGAAAGTGACAGACCATGGGCTAGTCGGTCTGTTTTTTTCAAACCCCCACACAGAGCAAAGACCCGCCATTGTCGTACTTGGTGGAAGCGAAGGTGGAATTGGTTCCTGCTCACAATTCGCTGCTTTGTTCGCCTCTCACGGCTATCCAGCGCTTGCACTCGCTTACTTTCACTGCAATGATCTTCCTGACGATATTCGCCAGATCCCGATCGAATATGTTCAACGCGCCATTCATTGGCTACAGCAGCAGCCCTCCGTACATCCTGATAAAATTACGTTATTCGGACGTTCCAAAGGAGCAGAATTGGCATTAGTCACAGCATCAATCGATCAATATGTACATGCTGTCATTGCTTCGAGTCCCAGCTCTACTGTTACGATCGGGACGGATAGGGCATTTGCTGGTTCAGACACGTTCTCCCCACATTCCTCTTGGTCGTTACAAGGAGAGCCTCTTCCATTCGTGTCATGGACAGAGGAGCAGACAAAAGTCTCGCAGGTGCGGCTCGACGCTGGTCAACGTATCGATCACATCCATGCCGAAGCATGGGCTGCTTGTGAGTGGTTAGAAGATGCCGAAATTCCGGTAGAAAAAATCAATGGTCCGATCCTCTTCCTCTCCTCGGATGACGATCACTGGTGGCCTGCAGCAGAGCATTGCGAGCAAATGGTACAACGGCTGAAGGACTATCAGTTTGCTCATTCTGTGGTGCATTTGCGTTACGCGGATACAGGACATGGGATCCGTTTTCCATACATACCGACTACCCGCACACAACTCAATGGTGGTACGCCCAAAAATAACGCCTACGCATCCGAGCACTCTTGGCGTGAGGTTCTTCAGTTTTTGGAACGGACTTTTCCAGAGTAATAAACAGGGAAAGCCTACTCGCATGACGAAGTAGGCTTTATCTATCATTTTAGAAAGGATGTATAGCCCTATGGACTGCCTATTTTGCAAAATTGTAAACGGAGACATTCCGTCTAAAAAAGTGTATGAGGACGAGCATGTATTGGCTTTTCATGACATTAATCCTGTTGCTCCTGTACACGTCCTGATGATTCCGAAAAAGCATATTCAATCCGTTCTAGCTATCGAGCCTGAGGACAAGGAGCTGATCGGTCACCTCCATCTGTCGCTGCAAAAAGTAGCAGAAACAATGGGCGTGAACGAGGATGGCTTCCGTATCGTAACCAACATTGGCAAACACGGACAACAAACCGTCTTCCATCTGCACTACCATCTCATCGGAGGCAGACAATTGGAGTGGCAGTTCTAATCACTAGCAGCTACTGCTCCCTTTGAGTGGCAATGTGGCGGGCGATACCTTCACCGTGAAACCTTCCATTTTCAATAAAAATAGCGTTTGCGTGATGGCCCGCCGCAATAACTCCTGCTATATAGAGACCTGGAATGTTCGTCGCCATCGTCTCGGGATGATGCGCAGGGATTCCCGTTTCCTCTTCAATCATAACCCCTAACGAATGAAGGAATGTACGATCCGGACGATATCCAATCAAAGAAAACACATGATCATTGGCAAGCGTAATGACTTCCTCCCCTGTTTTCACCTTGATGGAACGCTCCTCAATGCTCTCGACTGTTGCACCGAACAGCATATGGATGCGTCCTTTTTTGATCAGACTCTCAAAAACAGGCCTTGTCCATACCTTGACCTTGTCAGATAGCTCCGTTCGGCGGCAAATCACCGTTACTTCTGCTCCAGCCCGCTCCAGTTCCATCGCCGCGTCTACGGCAGAGTTGTTTCCCCCTACTACCGCTACTTTCAGCCCTGTATAAGGATGTGCTTCCTTATAGAAGGATGAAACCTTCGGCAACTCCTCGCCCGATACATGCAGTCGATTCGGATTATCAAAGTAACCTGTGGCAATCACCAAGTTTTTCGCTTCGTACGTATGTTTATTGGCGAATCGGTCCGTTGTCGTGACTTGAAAGCCAGTTGGCGTCTTCTTCGCTTCCGTTACCGTTTCATATGCGTTCACGCGCAATTTTTCTCGCGCTACTACCAGTCGATAGTAATTGAGTGCCTCCTGTCTGGTCGGCTTGTCGTTCGCCGTTGCAAAAGGGACGCCCCCAATTTCCAGTAAATCAGGTGTGCTATGAAAAATCATGTAGGTCGGGTAGCGATAAATCGAATGGACAAGCGACCCTTTTTCAATAATGATGGGATCAAGCCCGGCTCGCTTGCAGGCAATTGCCGCTGCCAGTCCACAAGGCCCACCGCCTACAATCAGTACGTCTTCCATTTCTCTCCGCCTCGCTTCATTCTCTCTATTCTTATTCCTCCATCATATCATATCGCATTCCCAGAAAAAGAGTTCGGGCACCCCTGCAAGGTTTCTACCAATATCTGACCAATGAAAGAATGGTTCTCTCTCCTTATACTGGATGTATGATGAAAAAACAAAACATACATATCTGGTTAGTCTCCTTTGCTTTTTTGGTGTACGGTCTCTCTTTTGCCATAGGAGTCCCTGCATCCACAGCATCGACGAAAAATTTAAAAGATATCGCAAACAGCTATGCGATAGAGCAAATCCGCTCGCTACAGGCGGCAGGTGTCATCTCCGGAGATGAAAACGGGTATTTTCACCCGACTCGCCCGGTGACACGTGCTGAGTTTGTCGCGATGCTCACAAGAACGCTCGGTATTAACCCGGTGGTCAGCAACGTCGCAGCCTATTCGGATGTCCCGAAAAACTCTTGGGCATACGGATACGTACAAGCTGCTGCCGGACTTAACATCGCGAATGGCGTCAGTCCTTCTACATTTGCTCCGAAGCGGACGATCTCCCGCGAAGAGGCCGCTGCGTTTCTCGTACGCGCACTGGAACAGAGCATTTCGTCTTCTTACCAGTTGCCCTTGAAGGATGCCAATGCGATTTCGAGCTGGGCACGTGCCTCCGTTAGCCACGCCATGCAGAAAAAATGGTTGGTTGGCTACAATGGCTACTTCCGCCCGACTCAAGCACTATCGAGAGAAGAAACGGCTGTTATTTTGCATCGAATTCAGGAGAATCTGAAGAAGCAAAACGTTACTGCAAAGCCTCTTGTCTCTCTCGGATGGCAATACCAATCAACAACAGAGGAGTTCATTGCACAAGTCAAGAAAAGTGGAGTCAACACGCTGTCGCCGCGCTGGTACTTCCTGCAAAAAGACGGAACGATCAGCGACTCTACGGATACTTCACTTGTCCATTGGGCACATGCGAATGGCAAGCAAGTGTGGCCGCTATTCGGTAATAAATTCGATCCCGATGCTACCCACACCATGCTGTCCGATCCCAATAAACGAAAAGCAGCCGTGCAAAAGCTTTCTTCGTTCATTGATAAGTACCAACTAGATGGGATTAACATCGATTTTGAAGGGTTCTCCCCTGCGGATCGCAACAACTTCACCTTGTTTATCCAGGAGCTCGCGACTGCTCTTCACGCAAAAGGTGCCGTCCTGTCAGTAGATATTCCGCCTGATGGTGATTCAGATTGGAGCGATCCTTTTGATTTTGCTAAATTAGCAAAGCACGCAGATTATTTGGTAGTAATGGCCTATGAAGAGCATTGGGTAGGCGGGTCAAAAGCAGGCTCCGTGGCATCCTTGCCTTGGTTTACGAAAGTCATTACCGACCTGCTTGACGAGGTTCCGACCCAAAAGCTGATAGCCGGAATGCCTCTTTACACACGTGACTGGTACCAATCGAATGGGTCATTGAAATCGACAGATATCAGCATCCCTCAGTCTTACCAGTTGCTCTCGCAATACAGAGCAAAAACAGTATGGGACGATAAAGTTGGACAATACCGTTCGACGTATCAAAAGCAAGGCGTCACGCACACGATTTGGCTGGAAGAAAGCCGTTCAATTGGGCTAAAAGCTCAGGCTAGTCTGCAATGGCAAATTGGTGGACTGGCGTACTGGTACGTTGGCTCTGAATCAACTGATATGTGGACAGCCATTGCCAATTCAATAGCCCTTAAACATGCACGTGAAAAACTGTAAGAATCATGAAAAGAAGCGCCCTCGTCCGGCTATAGCCGTGGCAGAGGCGCTTCTTTTTGTTGTGCTAGGCAATTCTCAATAAGCTCCTATTGTGAAAGGGCGAAAAGTTCCGTATATTGAAATGCTCCCCCCTATTCAACAAGGCACAGTTGTTCGTTGAAAATAATGTTCTAGACAGTCGTAGATCCGCAGCGTCCGTCGTAATAAATTTAGTTTCCGACATCGATTATTTGGAGCGGTATAGCTGACCGCATGCCGCGTTAATGTCCGATCCGAATTGAGTTCGGACCGTAATGCTGATACCCTTTGACTTCAAGATCCGAACAAACGCTTTAAACCGATTAGGATCAGATTGCCGATAGCTGTCTGGCGAAACTTCGGTCGAATTGAATGGAATCAGGTTAACGTGATAGAGATGTTCGCCAGGTCCCCTTCCCTTTAACAACTCGGCAACTGCTTCCGCATGCGCCGTCGAGTCGTTGACTCCTCGAAGAAGAATATACGCAATATACACCTTTCTCCCGGTATGCCGGATATGACGATCCAATTCCTTCAGCACGTCGCGGACTGGGAATCGGTCGTTGATCGGCATCAGCCCGCTTCTCTGATCATCAAACGGCGAATGCAGTGAGAAGGTTAGATTGACCTGCGGAAACTCCCGTGTGAGCTTGTCAATCCCCGGCAACAGGCCGATGGTGGAAATCGTAATTCGTCGATGTCCTAAACCAAAGAGATGCGGGTCGGTCAAAATCGTCATTGCATCAAATATATGCGGGTTGGCAAGCGCCTCCCCCATGCCCATGAATGAGACGCTGTCCAAGGCGTGGCCGTTCAAGCAAAAGTGCAGCAATTGGTCAGTAATTTCGTCGGCGGTCAGATTTCGTTTCAAGCCAATGGTACCGGTGGCGCAAAACCTGCACCCGAATCCGCAGCCGCACTGTGTGGAAATACAATACGATTTCCACCCCCGTTCATAAGTAAGTCGTACGGCCTCCACGCGTTCGTCGCCCGCAATGGCAAACAGCACCTTGCTGACCTGTTTCGAAGTGAGTTCTTTTACCGGAACGATGCTGCAGACGTTCGGTCCAAGTATCCGGGTCAACTCATCGCGCAAAAATTTGGGCAGTATGGTCATCCGTCCGTATTCGCCGATGTTTTGCTTGAAAATCGCGTCCATAATCTGAGCATACCGATACTCGGGCTGTTTGAAGTCGGACAATATTCGCCGAATCGTTTCATATTTCGAGGATAGTCTCATGTCTTCTCCTTACCGCCGGAGAAAACGTAAAAAAGCAACCGTCAGTTGGCACTTTGACACGTCGTTAACCAACTATACAGAAAAAGCGCATACGTTTGCAGACGCGTCGCTACGTGCTCCTATCGATAGATTGGTAAACCTCCGGCAACCGATTTGTTTTTTTGTGAACCGCTTCATCTAACAGGAATCGGTTCACACAATCATCTACAACCTCAATCTCCATCGCGTTCATCCTCCTAGAAATGGTTTTCTTTCAGTTCCACAAATGCAAATAAACACGCTCGCAGAGGCTTTTCGCTTGCATTCTCAAAGTTGTTGTCGTAACTGCCATTACAGGCAAACGTCAGGTTCGTTACCTTGATCAATGATATGTCGGTAACCTCTTTTGTTAAAATAAAAAGAGCTACAAGAAAGTTACCTTTCTTGTAGCTCAAAAAAATACGGCAAATCCAGCCCCGTTCAGGGAATGAAAAGGGTATATTTTTTGAGTGAAAAGAATAAGGTAACTTTCTTGCCAATGAAGAACAAATCAAACTTTGCTTTATTCTTCAAAAAGTGGCAAAAAATATTACATTATCCTCTTCAACTCCAATCGTTACGTGTCAGAACGATCTTAACATACCCCCTTATACATTGCAACTTCAGAGGGAACACGATGATTAACACCTATTAGCCTCAACAACAAATGCTCCTGTAAGCCACAATAACCGTCCTTGTTTGGACGGTTTTCCATTTGTGCGAAGCATAACAACCGGGAACGAGAAAAACCTCCCGGACTCTGGAAGGCTTTGTTTGTTACAAGGTGTCAGCGATCTCGAACGGTCTCGGTATTATTTGACCAGCCCCAGCTTTCTATTGTTCGTTCCTCATTATCAGAGTCTTTACTGTCTTGTATATTTGGGATGACTTGTCTTTCTTCGTCGTGCTTCGAATGGTTGTCCTGCAAGTTTTTAGATAAATCCATGGTTCTCCCCCTCTCTTTTCGTAATGTGCCCGTAGAACGGGAAAGGCATTCAAAAGTCTTGCACAGTGCATGTGATTGGAAAACAAAAAAACTGCCACCTCTCTCGTATCACGTACAAGAAGAAATGGCAGTTTTCTTTTTCACTCTTCGTTTATCCGACTTGTTGGAGCAACTTTCCCCGCAATTTTGCGAGCATGTCCTCAGTCATTTTGTCCAAGTCGTACTCCGCTTTGAAGCCCCACTCTTGCAGGGCAGCCGTAGCATCAATGGAGTTCGGCCAGCTGTCGGCAATCGCCTGACGCACAGGGTCGACTTCATAAGAGAGCGTAAACTCAGGAATGTGTTTACGGATCGCTGCTGCTACATCTTCTGGCTCAATGCTCATCGCAGTCACGTTGAACGCATTGCGGTGAATGAGCTTGGAGGAATCTGCTTCCATCAGGGAAACAATCGCATTCAGCGCATCAGGCATATACATCATATCCATGTACGTGCCTTTGCCGATGTAAGACGTATACGCTCCATGCTGGATCGCCTTGTAGTAAATGTCTACTGCGTAGTCAGTCGTACCACCACCTGGAGGCGCTACATACGAGATCAGACCTGGGAAGCGTACGCCGCGCGTATCTACCCCAAATTTTTGATAATAGTAATCGCAGAGCAACTCACCGGATACTTTATTTACACCATACATGGTCGTAGGGCGTTGAATCGTGTCCTGCGGCGTGTTGTCCTTTGGTGTAGTTGGACCAAATGCACCAATCGAGCTCGGCGTAAAGAACTGGCAGTTCAACTCACGTGCTGCTTCCAGAGCGTTTACCAGCCCGCCCATGTTCAGGTTCCATGCCAAGAGAGGCTTTGCTTCAGCTGTTGCAGACAACAGGGCAGCCAAATGCATAATGGTATCCACGCCATGTATCTTCGCCAGCTCAAACATCCGGTTCCCGTCAGTGACATCAAGAACTTCGAATGGACCCGATTGCACGACAGGATCGTCTTCGTTTTTCCGGATATCTGTGGCGATGACTTGATCCGCTCCGTAAATATCGCGTAATTTCATGATGAGTTCGGAACCAATTTGTCCTAACGCCCCGGTTACCAGAATTTTTTTCATTTCAGGATCCCCATTTCTTTCCCAACTTTTTCGTAGATGCTAAGGGCACGATCCAACATTTCTTTGCTATGTGCCGCTGTTGGCATATTCCGTACACGGCCGGTTCCTTTTGGTACAGTCGGGAACACGATCGCTTTCGCGTACACGCCCTCTTCATACAGTCGCTTGCTGAACTCTTGAGTCTGCTGTTCGTCTCCGATAATGCAAGGAGTGATAGGCGTTTCGCTCTCCCCGATATTGAAGCCGAGTTCTTTCAAGCCTTTTTTGAGGTAATGTCCGTTATCCCACAACTTGTCGTGCAGCTCGGTGCTGTTCATCAAAATATCGATAGCCGCAATGGAAGCAGCCACATCCGCTGGAGTCAGCGAAGTCGAGAACAGGAACGGTCTGCTGCGTACTTTGAGCCAGTCGATCAGATCCTGGCGTCCCGCTACATAACCGCCGACTACCCCAATTGCTTTGGAAAGTGTTCCGATTTGGAAGTCGATTTTATCAGACAGGCCAAAATGCTTAACCGTTCCTGCCCCTTTACCGAGAACACCAGAGCCGTGGGCATCGTCTACATACGTAATCAAGTCATATTGTTCGGCTACCTCTACGATTTCCGGCAGCTTGGCAACATCGCCATCCATCGAAAATACGCCGTCAGTAATGACCATCAACTTTTTATATTTGCCAGATTCTTTCGCTTCCTTCGCTTTCGCACGCAAGTCATCGATATCGGAGTGATTCACACGGATAATTTGTGCACGAGACAGGCGGCATCCATCAATAATGGAGGCGTGGTTCAACTCGTCAGAAAGAATCGCATCGTCCTTGTCCATGACAGCAGAGATCGCAGCCATGTTGCAGTTAAAACCAGATTGGTAGGCAATAGCGGCTTCCGTGTGCTTGAAGGCAGCGAGCTTTTCTTCCAGCTTCACATGCAAGTCCAAGGTACCATTAATTGTACGAACAGCCCCTGCCCCTACGCCGTATTTGCTTGCTGCTGCAATCGCAGCGTCCACAAGACGTTGATCAGTAGCCAAGCCCAGATAGTTATTGGAGGAGAGGTTGATCAGTTCTTTTCCTGCAATCGTAATGACAGGACCGTTCGCGCTTTGCAATGGGTCTATGACGTTGTACAGTCCCTTGCTCTTCAAATCTGCCAGATTTTCATGTAAAAAATGTTCAAGTGTTTTGCTCGCCAACGAGAATCCCTCCATTATTCAGCCATCGATTAGTAAGTTCCACAAAAACAATTGTTCACGCTGTATGGACACATCATTTTGATAAAATTCGCATAAAATCAACTTAATCTACAGACATTTTACCACCATTTACTTAAAACGTCCACATCACAAAGACATATTGTTAACGCTTTCAATCATTTTCCTTTCGATAATGTCATCTCTCCTACTTTCTCCTTTTGTCCTAATTCGTAGACTCCCGAAAATGAAAAAACCACTCTCTTGCTTCATGTGAGCAGATCGTGGCCATTTCCTCATTTTTTTGCCTTTTGTGATTTTAAGATACCAGGCTTGGTGTCTATCGTACGCACAAAACCGTTCGTTTCGAAGCGATGCGTCATCAAGGCCTCTACTGGTCTACCGTTTTGAAAATGCTCTTCCACTAACAGCTGTGCATCTTCTGGCGTCACGTTTTCATACCAGATTCCCTCGGGGTACACGATCATCACGCATGCGTCCTCACATCGCCCGTTGCAACGCGTGCGGGTTGTATGTACATAGTCATCCAAACCTGCGTTGGTAATCGCTTCGCGTATCGCTACCGTAACCTCTTCGCCACCCTTGCGCATACAGCTTCCACCATTACAGATCAGCACATGATGCTTTGTCTGAGATAAGTCCCATGTTGCCACTACATATCCACTCCGTTCTTGTCCAACATCCATCCACTCTCCCCATCATGACGGTTTCTTGTTCAATTTGCAATTCCCAGAACGTTTGGTTTTTGATAGAATATATGTTCGTATACGTTTTACAAAAAGATTTTGGTGGTGAAAGCATGTCCGTTACTAAACAGCGCGATGCCTTGCAGCTTTTGCAAACAGTGGGCTCCTACCCATGGTATGTCGAAAAGTTTATTGAGCATAAAAAAGCAAAAAAGAATTCACCCTCCACCTTGCTTGGATACCTCCGCGATTTCTCTTTTTTCTTTCGCTGGATGATGACAGAAGGATTGAGTACCGCGACGGATATGAAGGACATTCCGTTAAGCGATTTGAATGACTTGAAGAAGGAAACGGTAGAAAGCTATATTTTATACTTGCAGGAGTCGCATCTATATGAGCGATCCGTTTTGCTCTCGAACCCTACCAAAAGCGCGAAAAAAGAGTATAGCGACCGCACCATCAGCAGAAAAATATCGAGCCTGAAATCGCTTTTTCATTACTTGTCTGCCCTCGCTGAGGATGAGAATGGGGAGTCGTATTTGACACGGAATGTACTCGCCAAAATCGAACTGGAGATCACGGAGCTGACTCCCCTCGCACGCGCCCACGCCATTCGGGCAAAAATCCTGATTGACGACGAAATCTATCAGTTCGTCGATTTTGTCTACAACGGATATCTGGCCCATTGTGATACGGAAAAAAAGAAGCAGTATCACATGCAAAACCGCGACCGGGATACTGCCTTGATCGCGATGATTCTCTCCGGTGGCTTCCGTGTGTCAGAGATCGTCAGTCTCGATCTATCCGACATTATTATGGAAAAAAACCAGTTGAAATTGATCCGCAAAGGAAAGAAAGAGGACGCTCCTTTTTTCAGTGACTGGGGCAAGGAGTACTTAGCCAAATACTTGCAGCTACGTGACAAATACAATCCCGAACCGCAAGAGGACGCTGTTTTTCTCGCTGTTTCCCCGACCAATCCGAATGGGCATCGCATTGAAGTGCGGTCTGTCCAAAAACTGGTCAAAAAGTATGCCAAAGCATTCGGCATCCCCGATTTGTCTGTCCATAAGCTTCGTCACAGCTTTGCTACACAGTTTCTCCGCTTGAATCCTGACCCCCATCAGCTCCAAGCACAACTGGGGCACTCCAAAATCGAAACGACCATGCAGTATGCCCATGTACTAGAAGATGCTCTGGGTAAGGCTGTGAACCGAACGACGTAAGACTGCCTCAACAAGAACAAGTGACCAATCTGCGGACTGGTCACTTTTTTCGTGCTTTTTCCATTCCATCTACATCCCCGCTGACCTTTGCAAGCGCTCCGCGATTTTCATAAAGTCTTCCCGCGATATACCTGGCGCAAATTCTTCTGGCAGTTCATCTAAGTCCGGAACAGGGCCGCCATCCGGGACGCCTTGAATGACTTCCGCTGTTCCACCATCAGGCAACGGGCCGCGCCAAATCATGGCAATATCCTGATAGTCCTGATAGCTGAATGTAAACAGCTTGCGATTCAATCCCATCTCGATATACGGGTGAGTCGCATCGAATTGTGTGTTATCCAGATTGGGAACAGGCAGCATTTTCGTCATATCCACACCCGTAGCGATCTCCAAGGCTTTGGCGTACGCTACGATATGGACGCCCCCTCTGACTAGCAAGTAACCGATCATGGCCCGAGCTGTGGGATGATCCGTCATTTCGTACACCCTCATTTTATGAGTACGCGCCCCACACTCGAGAAAAAAGTTGTGCAAAAGATCAAGCACCAGATTCCCGCTCGAAAATACGTAATCACCTGTCCATGATTTTCCCATGGAGTCGCCTGGCATCGCGGTTTGTGCGGTCGCAATAAAATGGTACGTATTGCGCTTATTCAATCCGTTATTCAGTGGAGTCGTATCAGGGTCCCCCGGCCGTGTAATGCCTTTCATGCACAAATTGATTGCATTGGAGACCAGCTCCACATGCCCGACTTCTTCCGCCGTAATGCTGGCGACCAAATCATAAAAAGGCTTTAGTTTGCTCTTGCCGCGAAAGTTGAAGGATTGGAACAAATAATTGTTTAGCGTTGACATCTCACCAAAGCGACCGCCCAATAGCTCCTGGACGGCCGCAGCGGCGTTGGCATCTCCGTAAGCCGGTTCTGGCAACTCAATTGCCAACCTATTGATACGAGTAAACAACCTACTTCCCTCCCCCATTTTGCACTTACCTGTACTGTTTTATGTGGGCGAAGGGTTGTTTCATACCAGTTTAAAACGGCATGACCCAGACGATCTGTTGTATGCGTACAAAAAACGTAGAACCACCCGTCTGTAGTACCACATGGTCAGGTAGCACATCGACAACGTTTCCACGGACATTCCCTTGGGTTGTTTGAATGGCAACTTCACGCCGTATGACACTTTGCAACGTCTGGTACAAATAAGGGTCAATGTAGGAATTCATAGAGGGGGTACTCGACGCTGGTTGTGCTTGTGTCTGAAAAGGATACGAACTCATAACGTTTTTGGACTCCTTCCTGTAGTTCCTCCCTGTATTTTATGCAAAAGGGCTGGGATGGGTGAGTGCACAGGAAGTGGCTTACCATTCTGCATGCTTGTTCTGTTCCATAGCAAAAACCCCCTGCCATCCAGACAGGGGATTCTAGCACATTCGATTAATTAGCTGCGCGTTTGGCAGTAGGAACAACGGATATCTGCTCATTCTTTGCCAATGTACTCTCGCTCTGATCGATCACTTCCAATTCGTTCATCCGATTCAACACAACCGCTTGCCGTTCTTTGGCTCGGTCCCAGTTCTTTACCGGTGAGTAACGCTCTGGTCCTTTCGGTAAAGAAGCCAGCATTGCCGCTTCTCCCAGTGTTACCGCTCGATCTCCAGTTTCTGTTGCTTTTTTTCCGAAGTAAAAGGGAACAGCCTTGCCAATCCCGTATTTTCCGTGCCCGAAATAAATGACGTTGAGGTACATTTCGAGCAGTTCTTTTTTGCTGTATCGCTGTTCCAATTGCAAAGCGATCGCGATTTCCTTCACTTTTCTGGTCATCGTTTTGTCGTTCGTCAGAAACAGGTTCCGCGCCAACTGCATGGTAATCGTACTTCCGCCTTGCACGTAGGCACCTTCCTTGATATCCACCCAGATCGCTCGGCTCAATCCAATCGGATCTACTCCTGGATGCTGCATAAACCGATGATCCTCTATCGCAACGAACGCCTTCCACACATGATCAGGCATTTCGTCCAGCTTTACATAGCTGTCGGATTGCTGTATAGCAGCCAGCTTTTTTTCATCTATCCATATATTCCCTGTCCACGCAAGCACGATCGGCGCCAAGATGGCTGCCATCATGATCACGAGAAAACAGATACGCAGTCGTTTTTTCCAACGAACACCAAGTTTTTTGATGCTTTTAGGCATGCTCGCCGCTTCATACAAGTCGGTGTTTCTTCCTAATGGGATTGGAAGGTGGTTCATACTGCATTCCCCCTTGCCTTGCTTCTACTCACATTGTAGGGGATGCACGTATTTCGTCCCATCGAATCCACTTACAGCAATCTTACAATTTCGTAAGACAAACTATCACGAATGCTGATTTTGCTGTACCTCCTGCTGCCGCAGCTCGATCCGTCTGATTTTACCGGAGGTCGTCTTCGGCAGCTCCTGTACAAATTCAATTTTGCGCGGGTATTTATAAGGAGCGGTTAATTGCTTGACATGATTTTGCAATTCCACGATCAACTCTTCGGATGGCTCATTCCCTTTTTTCAGGATGACAAAGGCTTTTACCACATGCCCACGCTCTGGATCTGGACTGGCAACCGCTGCACATTCCGCTACTGCCGCGTGCTTCACCAACGCATCCTCGACCTCAAATGGACCAATCGTATATCCGCCAGAGATGATAATGTCGTCCGAACGTCCTTCGAACCAGATGTAGCCATCTTCGTCCATGCGACCTTGGTCACCCGTCACGTACCAGTCGCCGCGAAACGCTCTGGCAGTTCGTTCGGGATCATCCAGATAGCCTTTGAACAGTGCTACCATATGGCGATCAATGGCAATATCGCCCACTTTGCCTACTGGCAGCTCCGCTCCTTCTTCGTCAATAATGGCGCTCCTCACAACTGGCGATGGCTTGCCCATTGAACCTGGCCTTGGCTCCATGCCGACAAAGGTACCCACCAGCAACGTGTTCTCTGTCTGTCCATATCCATCTCGCACGGTCAACTGGAACACGCGGCGGAATGTGTCGATCACTTCCCGATTGAGTGGTTCACCGGCGGAACATGCGGAGCGCAAGGTGGACAGCTTGTATTGTTCCAAATCCGTTACTTTTGCCATGATTCTGTACTCGGTTGGTGTCGCACACAAGACAGAAACCGGATAATTTTGCAGAATCGTCAAATAATTATCCGCAGAAAACTTTCCTTTATAAACAAACGCGGTCGCTCCCAGCCCTAACGTTGAGACAAACGGGCTCCAGATCCACTTGGCCCAACCAGGCCCAGCCGTTGCCCAAACCACGTCACCTTCGCGAACGTCCAGCCACTGCGTAGCGGCCACAGCCAAATGCGCAAACGGCCAACCGTGAACGTGCATAACCCCTTTTGGTCCCCCAGTTGTACCTGATGTATAAGACAGGAAGGCCAGCTCATCCGATTTCGTGTTTACTACCTCAAATTCTGTGTCCTGCCCCTGGAGCAAGCCTTCAAGCGAAATCCAGCCTTCTTTCTCTTCTCCCGTCGTGATGTAGTGTTGCAAGGTAGAACAGTTGCCTCTCGTCAGATCAACCTCACTCATTGCTCCCCCGAAACTGACCACAGCCTTGACTTTTGCATGATTGATCCGGTACTCGATATCTTTGGAACGCAGCATCTCAGACCCTGGCAATATCACTGCCCCCATCTTCAGCAGTGCCAAATAGAGACCATAAGCCAATGTTCCTCGGGAAACCAGGACGAGTACCCGATCCCCATGCTCGATTCCAATGGACCCTAAACCATTCGCAATTTTGTTTGAATATTGGCGCAAATTTCCGTACGAAAGGATATGTTCCTGACCTTGTTCATCTAACTCCCAAACCGCTCGTCTCTCCGGATGTTTTTTTGCCCATTCGTCCACCTGGGCAGCGAAGTTATAGTTCACTGGCATGTTTAGTTCCATAGGCACATCTCCACCTTTTCTAAGATTGATGAATAATAATTCGACATCACTATAATTCTCACCTTTTTCTTTCGACAAAAATGGGACAAAAAAAGGCCAACCTTTTGCATCGGTTGACCTCCCTTCTTTCATTCCTATCACTCTACTTGCTCCGAGATTGTTGCTGCCTGAACGGAACGCTGTTTTCTTTTTTCCCTCCACTCTTGAAAGCTACCGACAATTCCGCTCGGAAAGCAGAGCACGACCAAAATATAGAGCAAACCGAGGAAGATGACCCATCTCTCGAATATCGGGTGAAGCTTCGCCAACTCAGTCAGCCCGTGATGCGCCAGCTCTACGATTCCCGACCCCCAAATGGAGCCAAATAGCGTTCCCAGCCCACCGATCATGCTCATCAAGAGTGCATCTAGCGTCGTTTCAATCGAAAACACTTGGGTGTTCACGAAGCGTAGCATGACTGCGTACAAGCCTCCACTAATCGCAGCAACCACTCCAGCGACAATGCTGACGATTACCTTATAATGAAGAATTTGATAGCCTAACGCTTCCACACGTTGTTCATTTTGACCGATGGCTTTCAAGACCTTGCCGAGTGGAGAGTGCGTAAACGCTCGCAAGATGACGAACAGCATGACCATTAGGATCAGGCATACATAGTAAAAGGACAAACGGTCACGAAACAGCTCAGGCACAGGGAAAGTGAAGCCATCCCCACCCATCGTCAACGATCGCCATTTTTCTGCCAATACGAATAGTAGCTGGGAAATCGCCAAGGTCAGCATCGCATAAAAATGACTTTTCAATCGCAAGGACAGCATCCCGATCAAATAGCTGAGAATACCGGAGAGCACGATGGCAACAAGTACGCCAAGCAAGAAATAACTGATCGTCGCGTCAAAGTTTTTCAGGAATAAAGACACGGAGTACGCACCTATTCCGAAAAACATACAGTGCCCGAACGAGACGATCCCCGTATAGCCAAGCAACAAATCAAAGCTCATCGCAAAAATCGCAAAGATAAAAATTTGGGTGAACAAGATGTACATGCTTCGCGAGTCTGAAAGAAACGGCAAAACCGCCAAGGCTAGAAAGACAAACACAATAAATCGATGGTTCAACAATCCAGATGTAGTCAACGCATGATCACCCCTTCGCTCCAAACAGGCCGGATGGTTTGATAAGCAGCACTGCCAGCATTAGCAGCATGTTCACTGCCAGTGAAAGCTCTGGAACGAAGTAAGCCATGAACGAGCCAAGCACCCCTACTAAAACCGCCGCAATCATAGAGCCTTGAACGCTTCCCATCCCACCAACAATGACGACGATGAATGCCAGAATCGCATACTGCATACCCATTTCCGCAAAAATAACCCCAGAATACGGTGCCAGCAGACTTCCTCCGAGCGCAGCCATGCCTGCTCCCAGCAAAAAGACGAATGTAAACACTTGTTTAATATTGATGCCGAGTGCCTGCACCATTTCCTTATCGATCACACCCGCTCGGACGATCAAGCCTAGTCTGGTTTTGGTTAACAACAGGTGCAACCCGACGTACACAACGATTCCCACTGCGATGACAAACAAGCGATAGGTGATCAGTATGATGTCGCCAAGCTCGATGCTCCCTTGCAAATAATCCGGTAATACTGCCCGAATGGGATTGGGACTCCAAAACACCTTGAGCAATTCACTTATCACAAGCATCCCGCCCAATGTCACGAGCAGTTGCTGAATATGATCACCGTATACGGGACGGATCAGCACGCGCTCTAAAACGAAACCGAGCAGCATCCCGATGACGACAGCACCTACAATGGCCAGAAGAAAGCTATCCGTCAATCCGAAAAGCCATACACCAGCAAAGGCTCCCCAGGCAAACAATCCACCATGGGCAAAGTTCAACACACTCATTAAGCCAAAGATCAGCGTGAGCCCGGAAGCGAGCAAGAAAATGAGTATGCCTGTCGCCAGTCCATTTACAAGCAAATTAATCGCGACATCCATTTCATCCTCCCCCTCCCTGTTATACGCTCAGGCAATGCCCAAATATTTTTGTCGCGTATCTGCATCATCCTTCAACTCCTGCATCGCGCCACCGCGGACAATTTTTCCTTCATCCATCAAGTAGTACTGCTCGCCGATCATGCTCGCCATCATAAAGTTTTGCTCGACTAAAAGCACGGTCGTTTTCTGCTTCATCGATTCGATGTGGAACATGAGCTTTTCAACCATGATGGGCGCCAGTCCCTTGCTCGGCTCGTCAATTAACAGGAGTCCGTTGCTGTTCACATAAGCTCGAGCAATGACCAGCATTTGCTTTTGACCTCCACTTAAGTGCCCACTTTTCTTTTTCCAGTAGTGACGCAGGTCAGGGAATAGATCCAGCATCCACGCGAGCTTTTCTTTTTGTTCGTCGTCATTTTTTTGCATGGCGAGCCGGAATGTCTCTTCTACCGTAAAATCATGAAAAATCCCTTGATTCTCGGGCACATAGCCAATCCCCTTACGCGCGATGGAATAGGTCGGCAGATGTCCGATTTCTTCTCCTAGATAGCGAATTTGGCCATGACGGATCGGAGCAAGCCCCATGATGGAACGAAGCGTCGTTGTTTTTCCCGCTCCGTTTCGACCAAACAAAACAGTAATACTGCCGGCTTGCACGGATAGCGAGACACCCTGCAAGATGTGAAACTGGTCGAGGTACGTTTCAATCTGATCAAGTTGCAGCATCATGCTTATACAACCCTCCCAAGTAGGCAGACTGCACCTGTTCATTTCGCATCATGTCGGCCGGTGTCCCCTCAGCCAATAGCTCTCCATGAAACAGAACGACCATGTGATCGGAGAGTGATTTGACCATGTCCATCTTGTGTTCGATGAGGATGATCGTGCACGAATTGCTTTCCTTAATCGATTCGATCACCTTCAATACAGCTGGGACTTCCTCCAACGAAATCCCCGCCGTCGGTTCGTCGAGTAATAGAACATCTGGACGCAGTCCAAGGAGCATGGCCAGCTCCAGCTTTCGTTTCTCCCCGTGCGCCAGTAGGCTCGCAAGCACATTCGCCTTTTTCTCGAGCAATACCAGATGCAGCAATCGCTCAACTTCCTCTGCCTGTCGCATCTGATCTGCCTGGGAAATCCATAAACGAAACCGAACTCCCTGTGCTGCTTGTACTGCCAATCGAATATTTTCCCGCACCGTTAGCTTGGGAAATAAGTTTGTCAATTGAAACGATCGACCAATACCCAATCTCGTTCGTGCTGCTGGGGGCAAGTGTGTAATATCTTGCCCCTTGTACTGGATCGTTCCTTGCGATGGAGTAAGCTGCCCGCTCAACAAGTTAAACAACGTCGTCTTTCCGGCTCCATTCGGTCCGATGATCGAAGTAAATCGCTGCTTCGGTATGCGTAGCGATACCTTGTTTATGACCGTTTGCTCCCCGAATGCTACGCTGAGGTCAACCGTTTCCAACAAGTAACTCATCACACACCTCCTCTACTTCTGGTTCCTGACAGGTGGTGCTGTCTCTTCCATCGTCATCTCCCGGACGAGTACAGGCACAGGATGATCGACTCCGTCTTTTTTCTCCAGCTTGATCGCGTACAACGTTTGCAGTGCCTGATGGTCCTCCGCCCGGAACTGCATCTGGCCCTTCGGCGTATCAAAGGTCATGCCTTCCATCGCAGCAATCAGCTTCTCCGAATCTGTATCGGCGTTCGTCTTTTTCAATGCTTCCACAATCGCTACGGCTGCCGTCATCCCGCCTGCCGTAAATAAATCTGGGATCTCGCCATTAAAACGCTTTTTGTGCTCATCGATGAGCCAGTCGTTCATTTTCGTTTTCGGGAGCGAATGGTAATACACCGAGAAACCTTCCATTCCGATCATTGCCTCCATCGTTTTCAAGGCAGCGATATCAGGTGCTCCCGTAGATACCTTGATGCCTTTTTGCTGAACCTGCATATCTTGAAGCTGTTTCCAAGGGGAGTTGGAGCCTGCCCACGTGATGAAAACATATTCGGGTTTGGCGCTAATGATTTTTTGGATGTTGGCTGTAAAATCAGTCGTGTTCGTGTCCACATATTGTTCTTCGATAATGACTGCCCCTAATTTTTCAGCCGCGGTCTTAAAGGCTTCGATTCCTTCTCGACCGTAGGCGCTGTCTTGAGCCATCGTCGCGATCTTCGTTCCTTTGGAAGCAATCGCCGCAGCGCCAGCAACTGCGTCCTGCGAAGAATTTCGACCCGTGCGGAAAATGTACTTGTTCCAGTTTTTCCCGGTGATACTATCTGCTACAGCCGGTTCTACGACCATGATTTTTTTGTACTCTTCTGCTAGGGGAAGGACAGCCAGCGTATCGCCTGAACTCGAAGAGCCTACGAGAAAATCTACCTTGTCGGTCTCCAGGAGCTTCGTCGCTTTTTGGACGGCAACATCCGGCTTCGTCTCCGTATCCTCCACGACGAACTCGATCTTTTTGCCAGCGATCTCTCGCTTGCCCTCTGTTGCATAATCGAGTCCGAGCTCAAAACCTCGCGCCGTCTGCTTTCCGTAGCTCTCCAATGGCCCCGTGAGCGAAGCGAGTACGCCTACCTTGACCGTATTACCACCACCAGATGAAGCGCTTTCATTTTGGCTGCAACCAACAACAAGCACGACAGACATCGCTAGCGGGAGCAACATTTTCCATCCTCTTTTTTTCACACCCGTTCCTCCTTAAGAGTCAAAATGTTCATTGCGATTCGGCTAACCATTCCAGTACAGTTGCAGCCCACGTATATCCTGTTCCAGCACTGACAGCTACGACAATATCCCCTGGGGCAAGACGTCCCTCTTGCTGTGCGACATGAAGTCCAATACACGGATCAAGTGCAGACAAATGCCCATAATGATCGAGATAGACGGCCTGCTCCTCGCTAAGTTGCAATCGTTCCAACAGCTCTAAGAACATCGAACGCTTTGTGTGCAAAGGAAGTAGCAGCTTCAAATCGCGTAAGGAACGATTGCTTTTTGCCAATGCCTGCTCTACCACATGGACAAAGTTCGGTATCGAGATGGGATCAAGTCGTTCTTTCATATCGCTCGGATTCGGCACATCGATGTAGTGGAGTCTGTTTTCCACCGTTTCATGACTAGGTTGTTGCTTAGAGCCGCCTGCGGGAACCCTTATATCATCGTGAAAAGAACCATCGGTAATCACACAACTGTGGAGAATTCTGCTCTTTGTAGCACCACGCTTTACGAGAGCCGCTGTCCCCCCATCTGCAAAATTAAACATGAAGCGCGAGCGAGGATTGTCGTAATCGACGATTTGTGATTCTTTACAGCCAGCAACCAGCAAAATGTTTTCAATGGATGCATCTGCCGTCAGCATATCTTTGGCAACCTTCAAGGCGATTGGAAAGCATGAGCTGACGTTCATCATCTCGAAACCGTATGCGTTTGTCGCTTTTAGTTCGTATGTAATCTTCGGTGCGCTGGACCATACATAGTAATCTTTGTGCGGACTGCCGAAGTAAATAATCACGTCAATCTCAGATGGATCGATCACCGAGTCGGTCAGCTGTTGGGCAGCGAGCACAGCGAGGTCTGATGCATGAAGGGTGTCATCTGCGACATGCTTTTGGTATAGACCGAATTTTTCGATAATGACTCGCGTGGGGATTCCTGTCTTTTCAGCCAATCGCTCAGCTGTTTCTACTCCCTCCGGAAAAAATACAGACGTCGCTTCCACTCCGATGGTCTGCTCGTGGACCGTATTCGCTGCAAAATGATTCATACTTTCGCTCCTTCCTTCGGTACGAGCATCGTCGCTGTTCCAGTCAGAACTACTTTTCCATGCTGATTCGTGCATTCCGTAAGCAATCGGATTATGCCCCGCTCTTCCTGATATTCCAGCACGGTGGCGGTCGCAGTGATCGTATCTCCGATCAATACCGGAGCCGTAAACTGAATGGTCTGGTCTTTGTAAATGGAACCGATGCCAGGTAGCTGCATCCCGAGCAATCTGGAAAACATGCTCGCCGTCAACAGTCCATGTGAGATACGCTGGCCGAATCGCGTGTCTTTTGCGTACTGTTGGTCGATGTGCACTGGATTGTAATCCCCACTCATTCCCGCAAATAGGACGATATCTGTTTCCGTAATCGTTCTGCTAAAAGATGCTTGCTCCCCTATTGCAAATCTCGCCATGCGAATCACCTCATTGCGTAATGGAATCGCTTTTCAATCTGGTCAATGCTTGTTTGATGATTTTCCCGGTTGCATTGCGTGGCAGCTCGGTTAAAAACACGAATGACTTCGGGATTTTATACTTCGCCAGTCTTTGCTCACAGTGCGCTCTGATGTGTGCTTCGGTGATGACGACACCTGATTTGGCCACGATAAACGCCTTCGCGACCTCTCCCCATTTTTCATCGGGTACACCGACGACTGCGGCTTCCTGAACGTCATCTAGCTCGCCGATGACCTGTTCCAGCTCTAGCGGATAAATGTTCTCCCCGCCTGAGATAATCATGTCTTTGCGCCTGCCTACGATATAGGCGAACCCTTCTTCATCAAAACATGCCAAATCCCCTGTGTATAGCCACCCATCCCGGATGGTCTTGGCTGTTTCTTCTGGTCTGTTCCAGTATTCCTTCATCACATTCGGACCTTTGACGAGCAGTTCTCCGATTTCGCCCTGCCCTACGTCTTTTCCGTCATCCGAGATCAGGCGGACTTCACAAAACATAACGGGCTTGCCGATTGAGCCAGCTTTTCTTTTTGCATCTTCCTTCGCAATCATAAACACGGTGGGGGATGTTTCTGTCAGGCCGTATCCTTGTCCAAAAGGGAGGCCTCGCTCCTGAAAATGCTGGATGAGTTCCATGGGGCATGGAGCGCCGCCGTTGTAAAACCAACGGACGGAATCGAATGATGTGGTAGCAAATAAGGGACATTGACGAATGGCTTCATGGATGGCAGGCACACCCATAACGATGGTGACTCGGTGTGTTTCAATTAATTGAATCGCTTTATCAGCGTCGAACTTCCCGGCGACAACGACGCGTCCGCCAGCAAGCCATGTAGGGAAGGCAAACAGTCCGATTCCCCCGATATGGAAGAGTGGCAATAATACGATCGAGCAGTCTTCTGAGGTGAGATCAAGCGCGGCTACATTGTGTACGGCGTTCCAAAACATATTTTCTTGGGTGAGCACTGCTCCCTTGGGCTTTCCTGTCGTTCCTGATGTATAGCAAATGATGTATGGATCATCTCCACTGCCGTCATCTGCCTCGGTCCTACTGTGCTGGGATGACTCATTCGGGCCATCCTGGCTCCACGGGAGTTCTCCCGGTTCCAGCCATATCATGTGCGCAACACTGGCTTTCGCCTTAATCAATTCAATGGTGGCACCAAACTCGGGCTGGGCAAATAACACGCGGATACCACTATCCTCAAACTGATAGTCTAATTCGGCAGGGGTCAAACGGATATTAAAGGGGACGGCAATCGCACCGAGTTTGGCGATGGCAAACAACAGAAGCACATACTCCAAACTATTTTGGGACAAAATGCCGATCCTGTCCCCCTTTTTGACCTGTAGCTCATGTCGTAAATAGTTGGCAAGACGTTGGATCTGTTCATTCATTTGCTGATACGTAAGTGATTGATCGTTGGCAATCACTGCGATCCGCGTCGGAGTGATTCGGGCTCGCTTTTCAATCCAATAAGCAATTCCGTTCATGAACTCTACTCCTTTGCCTATAAAATGGATCGGTTACGGCTTGGCAGCAATCCCTTTCATAATCATCGACATAGCTGTTTCTAACACCTCTTCCGGTACGTCTTCATTTTCCCAGTAAACCCAACGCATCCCGATGAATTGTCCGATCGACATGAGACAATAAGCCAGCGTCTCATGATCCATCTCTCGAAACGCACCTTCGTTCATGGCGTTCTTCAGACTTCGTACGTACCCCGCTGCCAGTTTGGCGTAATACCAGCGATACAGCTCCTGGTCGACGAGCGCAGCCTGTTGAATAATGCTGTACATGTTGCGATGATGTTTGATCCAACGAAAAAAGGCCAGAAATCCTAGGCGCAGATTCTCTTCTTGCGTGGTTGCTGCCATGATCGCTTCTTTGATCGTCGAACGAAGCTCTCTGCTCAGCTGCCTGATCAATTCATCATAAATCGCTTTCTTCGACTCGAAATAATTGTAAAACGTTCCTTGAGATACCTGTGCATGCTGTGTGATCAAGACGATGGACGCATCATAATAGCCCAGCTCACCAAACACATGCTCTGCGGCATCCAGTATTTTTTTGCGGGTTTCCTGTCCTTTCTTGGTTAAAACAGGGGTAGGCAGACTATTTTCTGACACCTGAATCACCTCTCAGTTTTTATTATATGTATAATTCTAAATATTACAACATATTTCTTGTTGTTCATTTTCAGCGAACGGAGAACGGCATGATTCCCTTTGCCATATTGGCAGAAATTGACGCGAAACGATCTGTGAGAACAAGCGTCATATATAGTACAAAAGCTCCCATGCGAATGCACGAGAGCTGAAATGGATTTGATGCTTAAATGACGCGCTTGATTTGAACTGTGCGCTTTTCCCAATTCGTTCCATCGTACTTGGAATAAGTCACACCAGGACTACCGTAAGTGTGCAGGATTTTCCCATCCCCTGCATAAATAGCTACGTGTGTAATCCGATCAGAAGAACTGGTTACCGATGCCTTCATGAAGATCAGATCACCTTTTTGCAGATTGCTCTTGGAAACAGATTTCCCCACAGTAGATTGCTGGCGGGAATCGCGCGGCAATGTAATGCCCGCTTCTTTAAACACGCGCTGTGTAAAGGAAGAGCAGTCGAATGTATTGGTCGTACTGCTGCTTGAGCCGTATTTGTATTTTGTGCCCATATACTTTTCACCATTTTTAATGACCTGATCGGCAGTTTTGCTTACAGGCTGTTCTGGCTTGCTAGGCGTATTCCCCGAGGAATCAATAACACGACGAGCCCCTACAAATTTGTCACTGTACTTCGAATATTTTTTTACAACTACCTCGTCTTCCCCTTTCGAAGAATAAACGAATTGATCACTGCCTATGTATATTCCCATAAAAGTTGGGCTGCCGCTTCCGCTAGAGGCGAAGAACACCAAATCTCCTGGCGCCACGCTTTTTTCGGATACTTTCGTCCCAGTCTTGTACAGGCTAGAGATTGTGCTCCCGATGGAAATCCCTACTTGTTTGTACGCATACGTAGCCAGCTCCGCTGATCCGAATTGCTTCGGTCCCTTTGCTTTGTACTCGTAATCCTTCCCGATCAAAGAAGTAGCAATATTTGCAACCTCTGACTGTTTTGAATCTTGTGTCTTAGCGGCCACTACTCCAGCTTGACCACCCATTAACAGGGACGTACTCAGCATGACTGCTACTGTTGACTTCATTACCCAATCTCGTTTCGTCACTTTCTTTTCCTCCTTGTCATGTTGTGGCACCCGTCTTGGGTACATGGACAGAATAGCGCAGGAGGAAACAGGAGGATAAGACCGTAAAATTTTCCAATGATGGAATTGGTAGCATGGGACTAGTCTGAAAACACGGTGTAACGTAGGTGGTTGCTACCTCTTAGTTCCATGGAACCATAAAAGTTACAAAACGGTATCAAAGGTGATTTTCGTCGCAAAAAACGGCTATATTGATGGCCCGAACTCCAAACAAAAACCATCTTCTGCATGTTTCTGTCAGAAGATGGTTCTCCACTCGTACCTATTTCATTTTCGCCGTAAACTGCCCCCAGGTCTCTTCTCCCCAGTTGAGAGTGAGGACATCTCCATCCGCAACAGGTCCTACCCCCGCTGGCGTCCCCGTGTAAATGATATCCCCTTGATCCAGGCCTAGATATTCGGAAATATAGGCCATAATGGTTTCCAAATCAAAAATCAGATCACGGAGATTGCCGCGTTGCACTTGCTCTCCATTTTTCAGCAAGGAGAAATCGGTTTGGTTCAGCTCATGGATACCAGGAAAAGGATGAAAAGACGTCAAAATTGCTGAATTTTTAAACCCTTTTGCCAACAGCCATGGATGCCCCGCTTTCTTCAGTTCACTTTGAACATCCCGCAAAGTAAAGTCGATCCCGAGTGCTATTTTGTCAATCATATCGTCAAGTGTAGCTCCAACCTCATACGGTCTCGCTAAGTGAATCACAAGCTCTGCCTCATAATGGAGCTCTCCACGCGATGCCGGAAGCTCAATGGCCTCGCCATTTGCCATTGCAAGCGCATGTGTTGGTTTATCAAAGATCATTGGCTTGGTTGGCACATCGTTCCCCAACTCCGCAGCATGCAATCGATAGTTGCGACCGATACAGTAAATATTTTTGACTGACTCCATTTTGTCCTCTCCTTTGGTGGCTGTCTCTTTTTTTCACTATATCATGGCTGTACGGCGTATTACAGCTTGTCTTGTTCGCCTTCTTCCATGCAGTTACGATAGCCAGGCCAAAGACGGGCATTCCCTCTTGCTTCTACTTCAATCACGGTATCACAAATGGATTCCAACGCACTCTCCAGGTCCATCTCTTGCTCAGTGCTCCAGGAAAATTCGTAATGGAAAATCACTTGCTGCTCTGTCGCTTCGGAGAGGACAAACGCAAACTGCTGTTGTTGTTCCACGACATGCTTTCGGGCTTCAACCGTCGCTTCTACCGAGAACAAACCATCCCATTCAGCAACCATATATGTAGAAGTAACATCAATCCACAGGGAGGGAGTATCATTCGTCCGCCGAAAAATAACAGAGTCCTCCCGATAAAACCCGTAGCCAGAGGGCAGCGCACCTGAGAGCTTGAATGGGATTCCTACCGGCAAATCATGTGGCTTCAATGCGTGAACAAGCCTCCCAGGCAAAAGATAGTAACCATCCTGCTGGCGATCTAACCGTTCTCCCATGACGAGAACCTCTTGATTGTGTGAATCACCTGTCACCTGAACGAACATCACGGCACCTCCCTCTAAAACAGTATGGTCAGGAATGCATGACTCAAAACTAAATGACCATCCATTTTTTTCCTGACAAAATACCGAAAAAAACAGGGTTCATCCATAGGATGCCCCCTTTATTCCTTCTAAGCTACGCACGTATGATCGCAATCACAACATGTTCGTCATCGTATGATTTTGCTTTGATTTTCACAGGAAAATCATACAAGTTGGTAAATTTAAAATCCTTATAGCCATACGCTACTGTGGCATCTTGACCCATTGGCACGTATCCCACTGATTTGCTGTGGTTATGCCGTTCCATCATGATCATCCCCGCTTCAGCAGCTGCATTGTAAAGCGTGCTAGAAACTTGACAAATCCCGCCTCCATAGTCATCGACGAGTTGACCTTTCTGAATAACCCCAGCCTTTTGCCAGCCATCCTCCGGCAAATTCGAGTTTCCCACTATTTCATTGAAAGAAAACACCTGTTGCGGCTTGATTTTTTCATTATGAAGCTTGCTCAATGCTTGCCTGATGTTATGTTTACGCGCATCTGTGCTGTCTTTCATCGATGAGTAGTAAAAGCCGAGAACCTCCTCTTCCTTGAGGTCCATCTTCTCCACATACTTTTCCTGTAGCTTTTCCTGCAACTCGAGAGCAGGAGATAACGGATCCACTTGTAACGCCATTGCACGCTCAGGCGCGTAGTTCATACCGAGCGAGAACACGAGGACCACTGTCGCCATACTGATCGGCCAATGCCGAACTTTTTTCATTTCTACTTCCTCTCCCACATTTGTTGATCGGTTTACTGACGCGAAGTTCCCTATTTATATTGACGGTCATTGTTATTACACGTTGCCTCTAACAATGTACCGTATGGGAAAAGCGACAATCAACCTGCAAATGTTGGGCTTTTTGTCCTACATCAGGTTCTACTCGTCATCCTCATCGATAACCCCGAGGGCTTTGTTCTTTTCTTTAAAACGCTGGTTATGGGAAGAAACATAGGCCATCCGATCTGCTACCGGGTCTATGTGTAATTTGGCACTGTTTACGGCCACAGCAGCATCGGTGAATGCTCCCGCGATCAGCGTAATCTTGCTGTCAAAGCTCGCAAAATCGCCTGCCGCAAAAATCCCTGGCATATTCGTTACCAGACGAGGACTAACAAACACGTTCCACTCATCCATATCCAAGCCCCACTCTTTAATCCCTGTGAAATCGGCCTTCAATCCGTGATTGACGATGATGGCGTCTACATCGATTTGCTCCGTCTCGTCCGTCTCCAGATGACGTATCGTCACTTTATCGATCGTTTCTTTGTCTGAGCTTTGCAATTGCGTGACCGCATATGGAGTGCGAACGATCGCAGATGACTCTTTCATGCGCTTCACATTCCGCTCATGTCCACCAAATACATCACGGCGATGCACGACAGTTACAGACTCTGCGATTTGCACCAGTTCGTTTGCCCAATCGACCGCGGAGTCCCCGCCCCCTGAGATGAGGACGTGCTTACCACGGAATGGCTCCAGTTCCTGCACTGTATAATGAAGATTTGTCACCTCGTAGCGCTCGGCTCCTTCGATCTCCAGCTTCGCCATTTTCAAAATACCCCGGCCCAAAGCCAATATGATCGTGCGGGTCCAATGCCGTCTCCCCGATTTTGCAACGAGTATGTACGTGCCGTCTTCTTGTGGCTCCAGTCCAATGATCGCCTCGCCCAGCACGATGGTGGGATCAAATGTCTTCGCTTGCTCCACCAGATTAGCAACCAACTTTTCACATAGTTGTGGTGGTACACCGCCAACATCCCAGATCATTTTTTCTGGATAGATCAACATTCGTCCACCGAGCTCTTCTTTCGCTTCTATGAGTTTCGTCTTCATATCGCGCATTCCGCTATAAAAGGCAGCGTACATCCCCGCAGGGCCACCGCCAATAATGGTTACATCAAACAGTTCCAACTGTTCTTCCACAACTACCCCTCCATTGTCTTGCTTGTTTGTTTATGAATCATCAAAAGCGATGATGAAAATGAGATTCATTATCACAATGTGATTGTAATGGAAAATGGAGGAGGATTCAACATTCAAGAAAAAATAAAAAGGCTCGTAATTAGCTTCATCAGCCAATTTACGAACCTATTGTTTACCATATGGTGCGGTCGAGAGGACTTGAACCTCCACGGTGTTGCCACCACTAGAACCTGAATCTAGCGCGTCTGCCAATTCCGCCACGACCGCATAAAAATGGTGCCGGCAATAGGACTTGAACCCACAACCCCCTGATTACAAGTCAGGTGCTCTACCAATTGAGCTATACCGGCACATTACGAGAAACTATGTAATTCGCACATTCTAAAGATAGAATGGCGGAGCTGACGGGACTCGAACCCGCGACCTCCGGTGTGACAGACCGGCGTGAACTCCAACTTCACCACAGCTCCATGTAGTTTTTGTCTCCATCTTGCGGCGACTTTTTTAATATAGCACGATTCTATCTCCTAATGCAATAGTTTTTGAAAAAATAGTGAAAGATTATTTTTTTCATAGATTTACCAACGAAAATCCGATAGAATTTTAGATAGATATGCAGATTTTAGTAGATTGGTGGAGACGATGACATGAAAAAGACTTCGAGGCTACTCACCTTCCTCGCCCTCTTCACTCTGCTGCCTACTGCTGCCCATGCATCCTCATCGGCATATGTGGTATCAGCAGGTGATACGCTGAGCAAGATCGCTCGCGAGCATCAAGTATCGGTGGATCAAATCATCCAATGGAACCAACTGAATGATGATAGATTGTCAATTGGACAAACTTTGTCTATTCATGGTGCAAACACTTCTGGCTCCATTGCGACTGACATTCCTTCCGATGTAGCTGTCGATCAGAATGATAACGCTACCACTGAGTCTAAAGAACTAACCGCCGGTGAAAAGGCCCGCGTCACTGGTGACGTGCTGAATGTGCGTAAAAAGCCTTCGACTGACGCAAAAGTGTTAGGCAAGCTAAGAATCGGTTCCGTTGTAGAAGTTGTAGAAACAGGTAGTGAATGGACGAAAATTGAATTCGAAGATCGTGAAGCATATGTTGCTACAGAGTTCTTAAGTCCAAATCTCACTTCTACCGTTTCGCTGCCTGCCGAGGTAAATGCAGAAGATCTGGGCCGTATGAAGGAAATTTTTGAGCCATTGCTCAATACACCATACGTCTTAGGTGGAACTACTCCGAATGGCTTTGATTGTAGTGGCTTTACTTCATACGTTTTTGAACAGCTTGGGGTTACACTTCCGCGCACTTCTGAAGATCAATTCCGTGGCGGCCAAGAAGTATCACTGGATCAAGCACAGCCTGGTGACCTCTTGTTCTACGATGCGCTTGGAAAAGGACGCGTGTCCCACGTAGCGATCTATCTGGGTAATGGGGCAATCGTTCATGCGAATGGCGAAGATGTTCGCTATGGCAAAGTCGAATACATGCATAAGCTCTACCCGTTTTACGGAGTGAAGCGTTACGCTAATTTCCAGTAGGCTTTCCTACACATAAAAGCAAACAAACAGCCCTATCTGCCTTTGCAGCAGTTCGAGGGCTGTTTGTTTTTCTGTGTTTAATGTATTTCGGTATTATGGGCCTGCTGCTGCTGTTGTTGTTGCCCTCCGATTTCGATTTTGCCCAACGCTTGCTTCATTTTGTCGAGCTGAAGCTGATAATCACGAACGACTACGGTAAGAACACTGACAGACTCCTTGAAATCCGGCTCGCTGCTTACTCTGTCGATGGCTCTATGTAAATGCAGCATCTTGTTCTCCGTTTCCCGCAATAGGTCGAGTAACTGCAATCCGTTTACCACGTAATCACCTCATCTGTTTTTTCTTACTTTCTCCTTCCCCTCTGTTCCCTATGCGCACAAAAACGTTTTGCATTATGAATAAAAAACGTCCGCTAATGACATAGCGGACGTTCTTCCTATTTAGTTCAGGCGTGCAGACGCGAGCTCAACGAATTTCTCGATATCTTTTGCAACCAAAGAGAGTGAATTCCGCCAGAAATCGACTGAGCGTACATCAACATCCATGATGGCTGCTACATCCGCAACGCTCATTTTGCCTGTAACAGATAAGAGCTTGTCGTACTGCTCAACAAAAGCTTCCCCGCGCTTGAGATACTCTGCGTACAAGCCTTTCGCGAACAAGAGCCCAAAAGCATACGGGAAGTTGTAGAAATTGTAATCCGCGCTATAATAGTGCGGTTTGCATACCCACATGTACGGGTGTAGAGCTGCCGAATCCAAACCATCTCCGTAAGCGTCCTTTTGTGCTTGCAGCATCAGTTCGTTCAGAGTGGAAACAGACAAGGCACCTTCTGTTCTGCGCTCAAATACAGCAGTCTCGAACAAGTAACGGCTATAAATATCGACGATCACCTGACTTGCTCCGCTAATATCATTTTCCAAAATCGCAAATGCTTCCTCGGAGGTCGCTTGTTCAAGCGCTGCATTGGCAATGATGGTTTCACACAAAATGGACGCGGTTTCGGCGATTGGCATCGGGTATTCGCTATTCAAGAATGCTTCGTTTACGAGACATTCTCCGTGATAGCCATGTCCCAATTCATGTGCCATTGTGCTCACATCGCTGTAGCTGCCTGTGTAGTTGGACATAATTCTGCTCTCCCCTACGATGTGCAGGTTGTAGCAGAATGCCCCCCCACGCTTGCCTTCACGAATCTCAGCATCAATCCACTGATCGTCATAAGCTCGTGCTGCATAGTTGGCGAGTTTTTCGCTAAAGCTACCAAAGTGCTTCACGATGAAGTCGCGGGATTCTTCATACGAGAAGCGCATGTCTGCCTCACCCACTGGCGCAAACAAATCATAAAACGGCAACTGAGCGCTCTCATGACCGAGCAGCTTCGCCTTTGTACGGAAGTATTGATGGAAGGATGGCAGGCTCTCACGCATCGCCTGAAGCATCGCTTCGAGCGTCTCGCGGTCCATGCGGGAGTCTTGCAACGTCTTATCCAGCGGCGATTCATAGCCTCTGAGCTTCGCTACGGTAATAACCTCGCCCTTAATTCCATTCAAGC
This sequence comes from Brevibacillus sp. NPDC058079, assembly GCF_042885155.1. Lineage (NCBI taxonomy): Bacteria > Bacillati > Bacillota > Bacilli > Caryophanales > Paenibacillaceae > Brevibacillus > Brevibacillus sp. NPDC058079. The sequence continues at coordinate 515,775 of NZ_JBHVSO010000001.1, read as the reverse complement.
TGGCAGCAGCAGCTTGATCGATTTTTTTGTAAGCGGCAAGTTCCGCCTCGTAGGCCGTTTTGCGCAGCTGCGGATCTTTTTCATTCGCCATGTTCCGCACCACAGGCAATGGAAGCTGTTTGTGCTCGCCATCGACTGTGATGTCTACCAGTAATGTGGACGTCAGCATTTCATGGAGCTTTGTCCATGCATTTGACCCTGTATTTTTCATTTTTGCCAGGACGATTTCTTCTTTTTCGCTCAGCATGTATTTGCTCTTGTCTGACATTTCTGTCAACATAAAGCGATGTGTCTCTAACAGATCCGATTGGCTAATCAACTCGTCTAGGTTGCTCAACGTTCCTAGCCACTTTTGGAACTGCACGCCTGGTTCAACCAACTCAACTGCCTGATTCTGTACTTTTTCAATCGCGAGCAATGCTGCTTCATTCTTGGCATCGACGCTTGCAGTCAGCTCTCCGTAGGCGTACAAGCGGAACTGCGTTTGCAGAACGGAGGTCATCATCGTTATGTATGTCTCCATCTTCGCTACTGCATCTTCTGAAGATTGCAAGTTTTGAACTGCCCAGCCTTTGATCTCTTCCATTTCACGTACTAACTTCTCCCAATCTTGTTTCCATTCGGGCGCATCAAACGAGGAATACAAGACGTTCAAATTCCAGCGCATATTCATGGGCACGTGCCTCCTTTTTGCTTATGTAACAAACCTATTGTAAAAAAATTTAGATGGATTCTGCAAGTTTTTACTAAGAAAACTTCTTTTACGAGAAGAAAAAGACTCTGCCGCTAGCGTAAGCAGAGTTCTTTTGTAGGTGATTAGGCTCGCACTGGCTGCGTCAAAAACGTCAATGCAGATAAGGCAAAAAGCTGGGTGGATTCTACCAATTGGTCAATCGCTACGTACTCATCAGCATGATGAGGGATGTGGCGATCGCCTGCGCCTGTCGTCAAAATCGGAATGCCGGCTTTGTGCAGGAAGGTTCCATCTGTCGCACCTGGGACACCGTTATATACGGGTTCTTTTTTCGTGATTTCCCGATAGGCGCTCGCAACAGAAGTCACGACTTCTTCCTTCATGCCAGTTAAGGTCCAAGGACGCTCTTCGATGAGTTCCAAGGAAGCTTTGAACTTGTCATCTTCTTTGCTTAATCCTTCTAATATGGCACTGATTTCTTTGTACAACTCCTGGTGGTCCTGCCCGGGGACCGTGCGAATATCAAGTGTGGTCATGCATTGATCGGGTACGACGTTGATTTGGGCATCTCCTTTGACCGGTGCCTGCAAAATCGTCGGAGTGATACTCGGCCATCCCAACATCGGATGCTCTCCCAGACGCGCCATTTCCTTGCGTTCCAGCTCCTCTAACGCGACTATTGCGCGTGCCATACGTGTGTTCGGATTGATTCCCGTCAGTGGCATGGCACCATGCGCCATCTTGCCAAATGTACGAAGGATGGCTCTCATGGCTCCTTTTTGCGTGATGCAGAGCTGATTTTCTTCTGGTTCGCAGATGATCGCCGCATCGACGTTGTTGGCCCAACCGCGACGGATGAAATCTTTGATCCCGATCATCATGCTCTCCTCATCGCAAGGGATGCACAGGAGGATTTTGCCTGTAAAAGACTGTTTGGATCGTTGGATAGCTTTGACGGCACATATCGCGGCTGCCAGATTTCCTTTTGTGTCACAGGAGCCACGCCCGTAGATACGTCCACCAGATATTGTCCCGCCAAAAGGGTCGTAGCTCCAAGCATCCCGGTCCCCTTCTGTTACGACATCCGTATGGGCTTCGAACAAAAGCGTTTTGCCAGGCCTGCCCGAATCGTAAAAAGCGATGACATTCGGTCTGCCTGAAACAACCTCTTCATAGAAGACCTGCAAACCCATATTGCGAAGATAATCGGCGACAAACAGCGCGACCCGCTCTTCATTCGCTCCTGCCTGATCGGGGCGAAACACACTCGGAATTCTAACTAGCTCCTGCGTTAGGCGCACAACTTCCTGCTCGTCAACAAAGGATATCACCTGCTTCATCCGCCAATCCTCTCCTCTGCATCCAATTATGTTACACCTATTCCTGGAAGTAACTGCGATAAGATGGCAGTCCCCCTGCTTCCTCTGCGTGCTTAACCGCTTGGATGACGGCTTCTGCCAGCACATCTGCGGACAACGCGCCCACCAAGTCTACACTTGTCTCTACTTCGCCTGTTGCTACTGCAAAGATCGTATCGCCATCGTACATGGTGTGTATCGGACGGATCGTACGGGCAAGCCCGTCGTGAGCCATTTGCGCTACTTTGTTTGCTTCTGCTTTGGACAAGCGGGCATTGCTCGCGACTACGGCAATTGTCGTGTTCGTACCTGGAGGGATCGGAGCAAAAGCTTGCTGGCGCATTATCTCCATGCTATCCCGAATGGTTCCCTGTTCATCTCTCGGCCCGGCTATGATCGTCCCTGACTGCGGATCTACGACATGACCGACCGCATTTACAGCGACGATCGCGCCTATGACGAGTCCATTGGGTAATATCACGGAAGCTGTGCCCAACCCGCTCTTCATCGCGTTCCCAAATCCATTCAGCTTTCCAACTGAAGCACCTGTACCAGCACCGACGTTTCCGTGTGCTATTGTCTCACGGCTTGCTGCCTGTGCTGCCTCATAGCCCATTTGACGATCCGGACGAACCCGATAGTCGCCTACAGCCAGGTCGAACAAGACTGCTGCTGGAACGATAGGAACGACGCCATAGCCAACATCCAGTCCGATGCCTTGTTCCTCCAAATACTGCATGACACCTGTTGCAGCATCTAAACCGTATGCACTGCCACCCGAAAGACAAATTGCATGGACGACACTCACCAGATTGACTGGGCCCAAGAGGTCCGTCTCGCGGGTGCCCGGGGCAGAACCCCGGACATCCACGCCGCAGACAGATGGCTTTTCCAGCATAATCACACTGCATCCTGTAAATGTTTCTTCGTTTTGTACATGCCCGACGAGAACTCCGGGTACGTCAACTATCGTTCCGGTCATTATAAGTCTCCTGAAATTTTAGATTTTTGCCTGCCCGCTGATCCTAATTTCTTCCAAGCTGCAACGACAGCCAATGTAACAATGACCGAAACAATTGCTTCTGGCAAGCCGTTCGTGATTGCAACTGTTGTCGCTACACCGAGCGTCATGTATCCTCGAATAACGGCCATGCCCAATACCAGGATCGTGTTTGTCATCGCCCCAATAAAGCCAGCGGCACCTATCGCCAAGTACTGATTGACGTTTTTCAAACCAACATAGGTCAAGTAAGCAGTCACACCGATGAACAAACGTGGCAGGATGGCGACAAGAGGGTCTTTAAAAAGCGGAACGGTGGCATTTAAGAAAGAAGAGACTCCAAATATAAGGCCAATGATCATACCAACGCCCCAGCCCTCCATTATGCCCCCGATAACAGCCGGGATGTGCATAATAGTGGCATTGCCCGCTGCTGTCGGAACCGGAATGTAGCCGAGACGTGTCACCCCGAGCAATATCGCTATCGCGCCCAGAACCCCTGCAATGACAATCTTGCGAACGGTCAAGCCTTTTTCCATGCATACTCCTCCTTTTACGAGTTTTATGTGGAATGCCCTACTCGGGCGAATTCCCGCTAGTCTCCCTTACCAAGGTATGGCGAGCATGACGGCAGAAATGACTATGCTTACGATTAGCGCGACGTAATCTTTGCCTACCGCCTTGTATTGGGTGTATCTGGTCCGTGCAGCACCTGGTGTGTAGCATCTGGCTTCCATTGCTAAGATCAAATCTTCTGCTCTGGAGAGCGCCACATTAAACAACGGGATGATGATGGGAAACATGTCTTTTGTTCTCTGGATGATCCGCCACCATTCTCCTGTACCGAAATCTGCACCACGGGATGCTTGTGCTTTCATCATTTTTTCCATTTCCATCGCGAAGGTAGGTACAAAACGCACAGCAATCGTGATGATCAATGCAAACGCATGAACCGGAAACTTTACTTTTTCCAAAGGCCCCAGCAGTCGCTCCATTCCGTGCGTGAGTTCCGTCGTAGAAGTACTGAGCGTGAGGACACTCGATAAGAAAATCACTTCTACAAAGCGCATGGCAGACACAATGACGAGGCGTACACTCTCACTCGTGATCGTGATGAAGCCGTATTTCAAATAAACGGTTCCGCCATTGACAACCTCCCCGTAAAAAAGCAACTGCATGATCGCCAAAATAATGATAAAGGGAATAGCAGGCTTAATCCCGGATATCCCGTAATGAAGGGGGATTTTCGAGATTTGAAACATCCCGATACAAATAGCTAAAGCAAACAGGTTACCCACGTATGTATCGCAGATGGCAATCGCTAAGATGAGGATGACGAAAGCACCAAGCTTGAAACGAGGATCGAGACGATGAACGACCGAAGCAGTGGGTAAATATTGACCGATGGTAATATTACGCGTCAATTCAAATTCTGCTGACATGTGGACCCCCTCCTTAGCGATTCATCAGTTTCAAAATTTCCATCGCTGTCTCTTCAGGTAAAAAAGCGCTAGGGTCGATGCTGTAGCCCTGCTCGCGGAGTCTGTATAAAATATCAACCGATTCCGGTGTGCCGATATGATGCTGCCGCAACAATTCCTGATTGCCAAAAATTTGTCGTGGTGTCCCATCGCAGACTGATTTGCCGTTTGCCATGACGCAAACACGATCAGCAAGCTTGGCGACCTCCTCCATATTGTGTGAGACGAAAATAACCGTTAGCTTTTCTTCCCGATTGAGACGGCGGATGCGTTCCAACAGCTCAAGACGAGAGCGTGGGTCCAACCCTGCTGTTGGCTCGTCAAGCACGAGAACCTTGGGTTGCAAGGAAAGGACGCCAGCCAATGCCACCTTGCGCTTCTGTCCGCCACTTAAGGCAAAAGTCGGACGGTCTTTCATCTCCTGAAACGAAAGGCCGACCAAGTCCATCGCCCACTGAACGCGTCGCCGCACTTCCTCTAAAGGCAGCCCCATCCGAAAAGGGCCGTAAGCTACATCATCACCGACTAGTTTTTCGAACAGTTGATCCTCCGGGTTTTGAAAAACGAGCCCTACTTGTCTGCGCAACGTACGAATATCAATCTTGGGTGAAGATACGTCCATTCCATTGATGATGACCGTACCGGACTGCGGGCGAATCAGTCCGTTAAAATGCTGGATTAGCGTCGATTTTCCCGATCCTGTATGACCGATAATGGCCAGGCATTCGCCCTCTGCCACCTGGATGGTTACCTGGTCGAGAGCCCGATGTTCGAGAGGTGTTCCCTGCATGTAGACATGAGATAGATTTTCCACGTTTACGATCGGTTGCGTCATGAACCACTCGCCTCCGCTTGTCTGACGTATAGACGATTAACCTCCGCGACAACTTCCTCATTGTGGATGAGATCTGGTGTAAATTCGTTATATTCGGAGTGAACGAGATGAGCAATTCGACTCGCGTCTGGAACATCCAGATGCAGCTCGCGAAGTCTTTCCTCATGGGAAAATACTTCACGCGGAGTACCCTCCAATACGATCTTGCCGCCCTCCATCACGATGACACGATCTGCTTCTGCTACCTCTGACATGTGATGGGTCACTGTGACAATCGTCATTCCTTCGCGATGCAGCTTGCGAACGACTGCCAGTACATCCTGTCTACCGTAGCTGTCCAGCATACTCGTCGCTTCGTCCATGACGAGGCATTGTGGCTTCATCGCCAATATCCCCGCAATGGCGATCCGCTGCTTTTGTCCGCCAGACAAATGATGAGGCGGCCGATGGCGAAAGGCACTCATTCCTACTGCCTCTAGGGCAAAATCCACTCGTGTTTTCATCTCTTCTGCAGATGTCCCTATGTTCTCCAATCCGAAGGCCACATCGTCCTCTACAATCGTCGCGACAATCTGATTGTCCGGATGCTGAAAAACCATCCCGACACGGCTCCTCACTTCATGAATTCGCTGTTTTTCACGCGTGTTGATTCCGTTAACGATGACATCGCCATCGTTTGGAGTCAAAATTCCATTGAGATGCTTAGACAGCGTTGACTTACCGGACCCATTATGACCGATGATGGCGACATACTCTCCTGGAAACACTTCTAGGGAGACATTCTGCAGGACAGGAATTTGTTGATCTTGGTTAACCTGATAGGCAAACGAGACATTTTCTACACGAATAATCGGTTGTGGTGTCATGCTCTCCCCTCGCCTCTTCGTAAAAGTCGTATGTGCTGTGTCCTCCATAAATAAGCAACTACCATGCCAAATGAATATGTTTTTAATTTTCTGTAAATTAAGCAATTAATGGAGTATCTCTGTTGCAAACATGCATCGCTGATGTTGCAGTTGCATCAATTTCTATAACCTTTCGTAGCGCTTCATTTTTCTCCACAGTGTGGACCGATCCATTCCCAAAATTTTCGCCGCCTCTCCCTTGTTTCCCTTCGTTTCCGCCAAAACCTTTCGGATGACTTCCGCTTCTCGCTCTTCTTGATCTCGGTAAGATTGTCGCTGATACAGCTTCTTCGCAAAAAAAGCAGTGTCCTCCTTGCCTAGAGCGTCATTCTTACAGAGCAAGACCATTCTTTCCACCACATTGCGCAGCTCTCGTACATTGCCTGGCCAGTCGTATTGTTTGAGAACGCGGAAAACGGCCTCTTCGACTTTCAGATGCCTTTTATTTTCCCGTTCCTTGATTTCTCCAATGATCGATGCCACCAATAGAGGGATATCTTCAATTCGCTCTCGCAAAGCAGGTAACTCTAACGTCAACACATTCAAGCGGAAGTACAGATCTGAGCGAAACTGCTTTTCCTCCACTAGTCGTTCCAAATCCCGATTCGTTGCCGCGATAATTCTCACATCGACAGGGACGATGCGCTCCCCGCTGATTCTGCGGACTTTTTTCTCCTGTAAAATACGCAAGAGTAACGCTTGGATCGGGATCGACATCTCTCCGATTTCATCGAGAAACAGAGTGCCTCCGTGGGCCAATTCAAATAGCCCGGGCTTTCCGCCTTTTCGCGCGCCTGTAAAAGCGCCCTCCTCGTATCCAAACAATTCGCTCTCCAATAAATTGCCGGGGAGAGCCGCACAGTTAACCGGGATGAACGGCCCGGTTGCACGCTGGCTGCTCAAATGAATCCCTTGGGCAAACAACTCCTTGCCGGTCCCACTCTCCCCCTGGATGAGAACCGTCGCATCTGTCCGTGCAAAAGTTTCCGCCCATTCCTTCGCTTCACAGATCGCAGAAGATTCTCCAACGATATCCTCCAGGCGGAATTTAGCTTCCAAGCCGCTCTCCATGCTCTGCTTGCGAATGCGCATCTCCATTTTTTGAATGTCGGTGATCTCTTTAAAAGTGGACACCGCACCAACGATTTCACCCTCTATGACAATCGGCAAACGGTTGATGATAATTTGTCGATTCAGGATCGTCGCGATGTCCCCTATCTCTTTTTTTCCCGTTGCCAAAATTCTCAACATATCTGAATTGGGAATATATCGGGTAATTTTTTGTCCAACGATATTGCCTGGCAGACCGAGTATTTCCATCGCGTTTTTATTGACCCCGATAATAATGGAATCCCGATCGACCGCAATGATCCCGTCGTGAGAAGCGTCCAGAATCGCCTGCATGTGGATGTCGTGAATCATTTGCCTGGCTCCCCTTCCTCGGCATGCTCAAGCATGACTGCTACTTCCGGTGCAGGCCTTCTTGCCCGACGCTTTTTTCGTTTCTTTTTCCGTAATAGGAAAATGGCCAGGAGCATTAGCGCGAGGATGGCGAGTTCAATTGGTTGTTCCAGCTTTGCAGAAGTCCAGCCACTCATGCCCAGCAAGTGAAAGATGACGGCTATGTAAAGGAAGATCGATGCTAGATTTTGAGCTTTCACCTGTTTCACCTCTGTTTTTTCTGGTTAGAGAAAGAATGCGGCAATCACTTTATCGTTGATCCCACTCTTGGAGTAATAATGAACGGGCTTTCCTTGTTCTTTTGCATACGCAATTTCCTTGCTTGTACTACTTCCGATATAGCCCTCTACATCGATGACAAAAATCTCGTCGGACAAATCGATTTTTCGAAAGTGAATGTCTGTGAGTAGATCAGCTTGCTCTTGTGATATCGCAAAGCCCTCGCTCTGTTCGAAAAAGGCTACACTCATCACGATGTTTCCTTGGAGCGTCAAATACGTATTCGCCTGCTCAAATTCCTTTTTGAATTTTGTAGACCCGCATAGGGTGATGATTTTCATTTTGAATCCCTCTTCATATGGCTTGTATTTTTCGTAATAATCTGACTAGCCTACTACGAAAAACTCCCATGGAGCCGTGAACATAGCTCCACAGGAGAGTGGTTCTTGTTGTCTTGCGATTAGATAGGAAGCAGCTCCACTGATTCTTTGCTCTCCAAGTCTTTCACCATGTCGAGCCATGCCTGCGGCTTTTGTGGAAGCACAGCGTAATAACGCTTCAAGAACGTGACGATCAGATCTGCTTCGAGGGTCGTTTGCTCTTCGTTTGTCGGCATGAAGCCCAGATCGAGTCCGGATACTGCTTCGCCGTCATTTTGCCAGGACGGATGTACGTACGTAAAGTTTGTACGTTTGTAGCCCAAATGAGAGAGTACTTCACGGCGCACAAATGGGTCCATTGGCTTGATTCCGCCAAAGTTGTGTTCTTCCACACGGTACGGGTCGTAGATTTCTGCAAACATCCCGTACAGCTCCTTGCCGTTTTCAGTAGCCAGAGCGAGCAGGTCCTTTTGACGCTCTCTGGCGAGGAATCGTCCCACTCCGAGTCCTTCTCTACCAATAATCGTGAAGTCTGTCATGGCTACGTTCATGTCCGTGTAATAACGGTATTCGGTAGCGCCCACAACTTCTCCTTCGTGTACAGCTACAAATACACGAATGCCCGGATCTTCTAGCGGTTCTTTCCACAGATCGTACTCCAATACTTCCTCAGGCGGGAAAACCTCTTGCATCAAACGGTGCATCTTCGCAAACAGCAGATTGTCGATATGTTGAATACGTACGAATTCCATCAGTCAAATCCCCTCTCGATCGATTATGTCAGATAAATACCCTACCGATGCTGCTGGAATGGATTTTTCCATTCCATGAGTGTCGCGTAGTTGCGAGATTCCTCATCTTCCAAATAATTCGCCACGACTTGAACAGGCGTGCGACCACAGCGCATGAGAAATGTAATCACCGGGTCTCTTACTTCCCCTGTCAGAACACGCTCCAAATACTGCTCAGGTGTCCATTGGTCTGCATAACGACCATATCCTGGCATGCGACCTCCGCCGAGCAATCTGCGCAGTCCTTTTTGTACCACCAGCTCATACATCGCTTGCATCATCTGTTGGCCCAATCCCAGCTTGCGGAAGCTCGGACGAATGCAAATGTCTACGATGTACAGCGTGTCCCCCTCGGGATCGTGATTACGGATATAACCGCTATCCGTGACATCCTCCCACTTATGCTCAGGGTGAGCCGGATCAAACTTCACGAGCAGTCCTGTCATCGAACCTGCTAAAACGCCGTCCACTTCCACACAAATGGCACCTTCCGGGAACAACGTAATATGGTTCGTCAGTTGCTCCTGGTTCCACCATAGCTCAGACGGAAACGGCGGGGGAAAGCTCTCCGCCTGTATTTGGATCAACTCGAAGAAGTCTGCGCGATTGTAGTTACGTATAACGGCTTTGTGTGGCTTGTTCCCTTCAAATACATACAGCTCTTTTCTGTACATATTCATCCTCCTGCTGTCCAAATCACGATGGATTGCTCACTTCCAGTCTGTATATAAATCGGTGCGGCGGTCGCGCCACGTTGTGACGGAGCCTTTTTCCCGCACGTCATATAGCAATTGGATATCCAGGTCAGCGGTTACCATCATGTCGTGGTTGATCTCCCCTTCAGCAAGAATGCCTCGCGGAGGGAACGGAACATCGTTTGGCGTCAAGATTGCCGCTTGTCCAAAGTTCGCTCGCATAAAATCAACGGTCGGCAGCGAGCCTACAGTACCAGTCAGTACGACATACACCTGGTTTTCAATCGTCCGGGCATGACTGGTATAACGTACGCGGTGGAACGCATGGCGATCATCCGTGCAGGATGGGCAGAAAATGACGTCTGCACCCCGCGCTTTGGCGATGCGCACCCACTCAGGGAACTCGATGTCGTAGCAAATAATCATCGCGACCTTCCCTTTGTCGGTCTCAAAGATTTGTAGCGAGTCGCCAGCTCCCATATTCCAACCTTTTACTTCCCATGGCGTGATATGGATTTTTTTCTGCTGACCTACACGTCCATCCGGGTAAAACAGAAAAGCCGTATTGTAAAGCTTGCCGTTTTCCTCGATGATGTGCGTTCCACCAATCAGATGCATCTCATATTTGGCAGCGAGGGAACGAAACAGCTCGACATATCGGTCCGTGAATGAGGGCAATGCCGTAATCGGCAGGGCATTTCCCTGCTCGTCCCCAATCGACATGAGTTGAGTCGTAAACAGCTCCGGGAAAAGGAGGAATTCTGTGTCGTACTCTTGCGCGTTTTTCACGTAGTGCTCAACTTGATTGGCGAAGTCTTCAAAGCTATGTATGGTATGCAGATGATACTGCACAGCGGAAACACGCATTTTCATGCCATTCTTCCTTCCTCAAACGTGATAAGAACCTCTCAGACTAAAATATATCAAAAACAGTCTGTAAAGTCTCGTCAATGACTGTATGAAAAAAGTCGCCTATCCACTTAGACAGGCGACTCTCGCTCTTATTGGTTGGTACTCATCCGCAATACGGTTCTGTAGAGCAGCTCTGTTCCCAGTGCCACGTCTTCATAGGCTGCGTATTCTTGCGGATTATGACTGATTCCGTCCTTGCAGCGTACAAAAATCATCCCGTAATCACAAACGTAGGAGAGCGCCAAAGCATCATGGAAAGGGCCACTCATCAGCTCGCGCACAGAGGCACCGAGCTTGCTGCTCTCTTCGTGCATGATTGCCTTAATCCAGTCGGCACAGTACCGCGGATCACTATTCGTATCTTCCGTAATGGTATATTGCAATCCACCTTCTACAGCGGCTAACTCAATCGCCTCGCGCAACGCTTGTTCGCGCTCATCGCGGCGCTTCAAATCGATATCCCGCAAATCAATCGAAAAACGCACCCGCTCGGGAATGATGTTACGCGAATCCGGGAAAACCTCCAAGTGACCAACTGTACCGACTGTTGGCGCTTGTGGATCGAGCTTTGCCAGCTCGTTCACTGCCAAAATTACTTTTGCCGCTCCGACTAGTGCATCCTTCCTCATCGGCATCGGTACGGAACCAGCGTGTCCGGCAAAGCCAGTCAGCTCGACCATCCACCACAAAGGCCCTGATATCGCCGACACGATTCCAATCGCTTCTCTCGCATCATCGAGAATCGGCCCCTGCTCAATATGCAGCTCCAGATAAGCACCGATGCTGCCTTTTGGATAAATAGACGCTTCTAGGCGATCAGGGTCGCATCCAAAATCAAACAGTGCCTGCCTGCGTGTGATCCCGTTTTTGTCCGTCCGCTCCAAGTCCGTCGGGTCCAGCATGCCGAGAATGCCTTTGGAACCAAACAGTCCTTTTTGAAACCGGCATCCTTCTTCGTCACAAAACGCAACGACTTCAATCGACTGTGCAGGCATGACCCCTTGTTCATTCAACGTCTGGACGACCTCTAGTCCACCCAATACCCCGATCACACCATCGTACTGGCCACCGTACGGCTGCGAATCGATATGCGAGCCAACCATCAAGATCGGGGCTTGATCATCCTTCCCCGTCATCCGACCAATCAAATTGCCGAAGTCATCGATCCGCGTCTGAAGACCGGCTTCTTCCATCCAGCTACGCACCAGCTCTACGCCTGCCCGGTCTTCGGCAGACAAAGCGAGTCGACATACGCCCGTTTCGCCTATTTTCCCGATTTGCGCCAATTGCTCGATTCGTTTTTGCAGTCGTTCTTCATTGATCGTCAGCTTTCTCGCTTTCACGTTCATGCTTGTAGAACCTCCTCATCTTGGCGTTGATAGACGAACTCCCCATCTATCATCGTTTTGTTTACGCGCAGTTCTTTCATACGATCTGCCCGCGTTGCCAAAATATCGCCGTCTAGCACCACGAGATCAGCCAGCTTCCCGACTTCAATACTCCCTTTGATCCCATCCTCAAAACTGGCGTACGCTCCGTTCCAAGTAAACATGCGAATCGCCTCCATGATGCTGATCCTTTGATTGATCCCCACATCCTGACCTGTTTTACTCAACCGATTAACAGCAGCATGAATCCCAATCAGCGGGTTGAAATCAGTCACAGGACTATCCGACGCTCCAGCCATAATGATCCCCGCGTCGAGCTGATCCCTCGCCGGAAACATATGCCCGACACGCTCTCCGATGTTGTTCACATATGAATCGCCGTAATCGTAGATAAAAGCAGGATTCGGGATAGGTACGACGCCTAACCGAGCCATTCTCGCCAACAGATCAGGCGCAGATACACCCGCATGTTCAATCCGATGTCGGTGATTCTCGCGCGGATGTGCTTCTAGTGCCGTTTCAAAGCATGTCAGCAGCATGTCAATCGCTCGATCTCCCTGGGCATGAGCGGTAATTTGAAAACCTCTTGCATGTGCCTCTCCCAAAATGGTATTCAACTCGTCCTGTTCATAGTAGAGAATTCCGTAATCATCTGGTCGGCTCGTGAATGGTTCACGCATGGCCATCGTGGGCGCAATGCTTGCTCCATCAGCAAAAACTTTCGCGGGTCCGATACGGAAGCGAGCATTCCCCGTACCCGTTACCATCCCGGCATCGATCATCTTTCGGACAAAATCATCGGATTGATTCAGCGCACAAACCATTGCGTAGATGCGAACTTTCACGTCACCTTCCTGTACCGCTTTTTGCATCGCCCGATAGTTCTCTGGACCGTATCCTCCCGCATCGTGGACACTCGTAATGCCCGCAGCAACAAAGTCTTCCGAAGCCAGTCGCAGGCCTTCGATATACTCTACTTCTGTAAAAGCAGCTTTTTCAAACATGTTCATATGTGCTGTTTCGATGAGGAATCCGGTTAGCTCACCATCTGCATCACGATCAATACGTCCACCCTGAGGATCGGCTGTATCTCTGTCATAACCCGCTTTGGCAAGCGCTCTCCTGTTTACGACAGAATGATGAGCGCACGTCCTCATGATAAAAACAGGATGCGCTGTCGTCACGTCATCCAGCTCGGCGAGTGTCGGATAGCGTTGCTCGACCATGAGATTTTCATCAAAACCACATGCCCTCACCCATTCTCCTGCTGGTGTTTTTTTCGCTTGTTCTTTCAGTGCAGTGAGCAGATCATCAATCGACCTGATCCCTCTCGCTTTGCAATCGACCCCCAGCTTGTTTGTACCGTAAATCGTAATATGGAGGTGGGCATCAATGAAGCCAGGCAATAGACTCTTCCCTTGCAAATCAATGACGTTTGTATGTGATTGAATCAACTGCTTCACATCTTCATTAGACCCGACAGCAAGAATGCGATTCCCTCTGACTGCCACTGCCTCTGCCACCCGATTCTCATGATCTACCGTGATCACCTGTCCATTGAGAAAAACAGTATCCACCATATCACTGCCTCCTTTAGGAAATTAGTATTAAAGAGTTGGTGTCCCTTCTGTGTTTGCTCCATGACGATTGAGAGCAAAAAGATTCTTCGTCACAAGCGTCACAGTAAACATCACGACGAGATTGACTAGCAATGCCACGACACCAATGTTCAAGTCTTTGACAACGGCTGGCCAATTCGGAAACATGGTCGTAATCGTCACTTGGAAAATCGTCACATACGCAACAGTTGACACCCCACATAAAATCCCGGCAAACGCACCGTATTTATTCACCCATGGCTTGGCAGGAAGACTGAAAAGCAATGCCGGGAATAACTGTGTGACCAAGCTGTAACCCATTAATAACAGCGTTACGAGCGTATCTCCCCCACTCAGTGAAAAATACAGCGAGATCAATGAGATGACAGGCACTAACCATTTGGCAATCCGGGCGATTTGTGCGTCAGATGTGTGCGGAGCCATAACTTTGTACACGTTTTTCGCCAAGAGCGTCGCCCCTGTCATCAATAGCATCGAGCCTGGTACGAGCGCAGTTAGCAAGCCTGCTGCTCCAATGATCCCGACTACCCACGGATCGAATGTTTGCAAGGACAGACGGAGCAAGGACAAATCACCATCGGCCCCTTTTAAACCGGGCACTTGCAGGATCGCCGTAAATCCGACAAAGAACACAAACAAAAGCATCAAGGTATAGAGCGGCAGCATGATCGTATTTTTGCGGAACACATTTGCATTTTTCGCTGAGAACACAGAGCCGAACGTATGCGGCCACATGTAAAATCCGAACACCGTGACCAGCACCGTTGAAATGTACCAGGAAATGCTTAATCCCTCCTCAGGGAACGTCAAGAAACCAGGATTGGAGGCTTGTACGGCTTCAAACATTGGCTGAATGCCCCCGTAATAATGAAACGGAAGGTAAAGCCCGAGGAAAACGACGACAAAGAAAATCATGATGTCCTTGATCGCAGCCGTCCAAGCAGAACCGTGAATTCCTGAGATCATGACGTAAATGGTCACAGCAATGACCCCGATCCATATCGCAGCAGCAGGCGAAATCGAGCCATAGGATGCTTCCGATACGATGATGCCCAAGCCTTTGAATTGGAGGACGAGATACGGAATAATCGCAATGACTCCGACCGCAGCAACCAAAATGCCGAGTATCGGACTCTTGTATTTACTCACAAAAAAATCGGATTGGGAGACGAGCTTGTGCTCTTTCGCATACCGCCAAATTGGCGGCAAGAGCCAGTAGGAAATGACATAGGCGAGCGAAATGTAAGAGAGAACGTAATAAGAAGGTGCCCCTTTGGAGTACGCCCAACCACTGCCCCCCAAAAAGGTGAATGTCGTATAAATCTCGCCTGCTACCAGCAAGAAAATAAAGATCGAACCGAATCCTCTGCCGCCAACGGTCCATTGTTCCATATTCATGTCTTTCCCTCGCTGTGCACGAATACCGGAGTAGAAGGACAGCAATAAAAAGGCAAAAATAATGATCAAGGCAATATTCATTGGCCGTCCTCCTTCGTAGCAGGGTCGATTTTATTGAGGAATGCCATGATGACAGAAGTTAAGACAACCCAGAGAACGATCCAAAATAGGACAAACGGCATGCCTAATACGAAAGGCTCAACCCGATTCACAAACGGAATTCCTCCCAGCATCCCAATGAACGGCAGTACCCCTAGCCAATCTCTCACTTTCATACGACTCCCCCCAGTTTGCTCGATTTGTCCCATTGCCTGTACACATCCTGGACATGTACATTAGTATTATCGAAAAATTCAAACATCTCCTTTGTTCACATGGCTAGAAAACCGAACAGGCTTTTGTGCGAGTAGCTAAAAGATGAAGAAGGCATGGTGAGCGTAATGATTACTGTCCGTGAGCTCATACAAGTTGGTGGCTTTGATGAATCGTCAGTGCTTGCAGGCGCGGACTCGTTAGAAAATGAACTGTTGAATGTTACTTCCTTTGATTCTCCCGATGGCCACAGGTGGCTGCGTGCTGGTGAATTCGTTCTGACGACAGGCTTTCCATTTCTCTCTCAACAAAAAACATGTACGAAACGGCTGATTACGCTCATCGATGAGCTAGTCGCCATCGGCACCCCCGGGCTTGCCATCAAATTAGGTCGATACATCGAGGACCTTCCTGAAGCCGTTCTCTCCCACGCCACGAAGAAGGCATTTCCCATCCTGTCCTTTCCGATGAATAAAACTTGGTCGGATGTCATCGTACCAGTCGTTCAATACATCAATGACAAACAGCGCAGTGAGCTGGACAGAACCCATGCCATTTATGAACGGTTTCATCACTATTTAACGGGAGGAGCTCCGATTTCTACTTTGACAGATTTACTGTCCGATATCCTTGATGCTCCAGTCTCCATCCATGTTCCCCAGCATAAATGGAAATGGGATTCCTCGCATGGTTTATTCCCACACGATGATTCATTGGACAAGCTATATAGTCAACGCGCCCCGATCCGACTGACGCAAGAGCCTCTTAGCAGACAAAAAGAGGGCATCCATGTCCGGTGGCTTCTCCACGACCAAATCGTGCAGGGAACCATCATCATTGGACAAGTGGAGCGTGATCTATACGCGTGGGAAAAAGTCGCTATCGAGCAAAGTGCTGCCCTCTTGTCACTCGAAATGCAGCGACAACGAGCCATCCAGGAAACATTCCAGCGTTTTCGCAATGATTTCTTGCAACAACTCATCAGTGGCCAGATCGTCTCACATGAAATGCTCATACGAAAGGCTGATGAAGTCGGCTGGGAGTTGTCCGATCACTATATCGCGATGCTCCTAAGCACCTCCCCCCATGACAAAACCGGCATGGAACTTTGGCAAGAAAACCATCATCTTCTGAACGTCTTACACAGCTTTCTTTCCACAAATGAAGCGATTCTGTATGGTTTGGATCAGGAAAATCGTGTCCTCTTGCTCGTGCCTATGACTATTCATGCCCCCACTGAATCGCTCTCGCAATGGCTGCAGGAACAGCGCTTGAAGACGATCTCCAAGCAACTGGAGCAGCCCGTCTTTGCAGGAATTGGGCGATATCATCCTGTGCGAGAAGGCATCGCTCGTAGTTATCGGGAAGCGCTGATCAGCTTGCGAACCGCTTTACATTCTGCAAGCCCAGCCAACGCCTCTTCTCTTCGCGTCAAAAGCTACCATGACTTAGGACTCGAGCGAATCATGTACGCAGACGATCCAGCGACAGAAGCCCAAACGTTTGCAGAAGAATGTCTGGGCAAAATCCAAACTTATGATCGAGAAAAGAACGGACAGCTTTTGCAAACCTTGCAAGTGTTCTTGCAAGTGGATGGTAATTATTCAGAAGCCGCGCGTCGTTTGTATGTCCATAAAAACACAATCAAATACCGCATCCAGCTCATACGTGAGTGTACCGGATTGAATGCGGAAAACGGGCACGATCAAATGCTGCTGCGCATCGCCATAACTGCACATGTCATTGGGCATCGTCATTAATCTTGGTATAATGAATGAGAAAGCTAGGTAGGAGGACAACAGATGAACGAATGGTTGAATAAACCCGTGAAGACGATACAGCGACCAAAGAAACGAGGCACGGTAGAATACATAGATGACCAGTATATCGTGGTGTTCTTTACTTCCCCGCGAAAAGAGCGCGTTATTTTCTCGAGCAAGGAAGCATTCCTTAGCAAAATCGAGTTCGTGGAAGACCCCGTAACATGAGAAAAAGCCCCTGACTTCAGCACGATTTGTGCGAAGGCCAAGGGCTTTTTATATGTGCGTAGGCAGCTTACGCGTAATGCTCGTCACGCAGGCGTTTGATTTCATCGCTCTCTAGGTACTCGTCATACGTGATCATTTTATCAATGACACCCTTCGGCGTGAACTCAATGACCCGGTTCGCAATGGTTTGAACGAACTGGTGGTCATGAGATACGAACAGAAGTGTACCGTCGAACTCAATCATGCCGTTGTTCAATGCAGTAATAGATTCCAAATCCAAGTGGTTCGTCGGTTCGTCCATGATCAATACGTTGGCACTCGCCAGCATCATCTTGGACAGCATGCAACGAACTTTTTCTCCCCCGGACAATACGTTTGACTTTTTCAGCGCTTCATCTCCAGAGAACAGCATGCGACCGAGGAATCCACGAATGAATGTCTCGTCTTGATCTTTGGAGTATTGGCGCAGCCAGTCAACCAGGCTCAAATCGGAGCTAAAGTAATCCGCATTGTCTTTTGGGAAGTACGCTTGGGAAGTCGTAACGCCCCATTCGAAAGAACCGCTATCAGGCTGAACTTCACCCATCAAAATTTGGAAGAAGGTTGTTTTCGCCAGCTCATTTGGTCCGACAAACGCAACTTTGTCCCCTTTGTTGATGGTGAGGTGAAGGTTTTCAAACAGTTTTTCGCCTTCAATCGTCATGCTCAAGCCTTCGATGGCTACGAGGTTTTTACCCGCTTCACGCTCTGGCTTGAAGTTGATGAACGGATACTTACGACTGGAAGGACGAATGTCATCCAACGTAATTTTCTCCAACAGCTTTTTACGCGAAGTTGCCTGCTTGGACTTGGAAGCATTCGCAGAGAAACGCGCAATAAACTCTTGCAGTTCCTTCATTTTTTCTTCTTTCTTCTTATTCTGATCACGAACCATTTTCAGCGCCAATTGGCTGGATTCGTACCAGAAGTCGTAGTTACCCACGTACATTTGGATTTTGCCAAAGTCAATATCCGCAATGTGCGTACACACCTTGTTCAGGAAGTGACGGTCATGGGATACAACGATGACGGTGTTTTCATAATCCGCCAGGAAGTTTTCCAACCAACGAATCGACTCGATGTCCAAGTGGTTCGTCGGCTCATCCAAGAGAAGGATGTGTGGATTACCGAACAGGGCTTGCGCCAACAGAACACGTACCTTCTCCGTACTAGAGAGGTCCTTCATCTGCTTGTCGTGCAAGTCTGTCGGGATACCGAGGCCGATTAGCAAGCTAGCTGCATCTGCTTCGGCCATCCAGCCGTTCAGCTCTTCGAATTCTCCCTCCAATTGGGACGCGCGATTGCCGTCTTCCTCAGAGAAATCTTCTTTCATGTAAAGAGCGGTCTTCTCTTCCATGATCTCGAACAGGCGCTTGTGGCCCATAATTACCGTTTTTAACACTTCGTACTCGTCGAATTCAAAGTGGTTCTGCTTTAATACAGCGATACGCTCGCCCGGTGTCACCGAAACGTGACCGCTCGTCGGATCGATCTCTCCGGAGAGGATCTTCACGAAGGTAGACTTCCCTGCACCGTTCGCACCGATGAGGCCGTAACAGTTACCTGGGGTAAACTTAATGGATACATCTTCAAACAGTGCGCGCTTACCGTAGCGCAGCGTCACGTTCTGAGTGCTTATCATCGTCGCAATACCTGCCTTTTTTGAATCGTTCAAACACTTATCTTACCAGAGATGACCTCATTATGCAAAAGGTAAACGATTTCGCGCACTGCAAAAAACACTTGATTCATGAAATTCATTTTCACAGGGAAAACTACCATGGCAATTCCAATGGGAAGGAGGCAGAAAAATGTCCAAGCACAATGGTGTCAAAAATGAGATGGGAAAGAAAGAAAACCCTTCGCAAACCCGTAGATCGAACACAATTAGCAAAGAACAGACACGCTCCAAGCAAAGTGGCGAGTAGAGAGTGCCTCCATCAAAAACCGGCCTGCGGCAAATGCAGACCGGTTTATTTACAATCAATTGGATCAAACACTTGCCTGCAACGGTACGAGGGCAGGGCGATGCGTCTGTAAAGGCTGTGAATCCACATAGATCGATACATTGTGCAACGTCACATACACAACGCTCTCCTCTTCTACGTTCAACTCCATAAAACGTTGCCTGCTCATCTCTGCCTCAAATACCTCATCCGTGTCCAAACGTTTCAGATCAAGGCGAACGATCGGACCCAAGAGCGAAATATGGTTAATCTCGGCCTGAACAGATCTGGCAGACTTCCCCTCAGGTGGACGCAACGAAATCTCTACATCATGTGGCCGCATGTATCCGACAGCGGGAGCCTCCACTGCTTTATCCTTCCAATCTGTCTCGAACTCTGCCTCTCCCAGCTTGATTTTGCCATTTTGGATTCGTCCGTGAAACAGATTGACCCGCCCCAGAAAGCTGTACACGAACGGATTCGCCGGATGATGATAAATTTCTTCGGGCGATCCTACCTGTTCCACTCGCCCTTCATTCATCACAACTACCTGATCCGCCAATTCCATCGCTTCCTCCTGATCGTGCGTGACGAACAGAATCGTCAGCCCGAGCTTTCCGTGCAGATGACGGAGCCAGCGACGCAGCTCCTGTCTCACTTTCGTATCCAAAGCGCCAAACGGTTCATCCAGCAGCAAAAATTTGGGTTCCACTGCCAACGCCCTCGCCAATGCAACACGCTGGCGCTGCCCGCCAGATAGCTGTGAGGGATAGCGATGCGCGAGACCTTCTAGCTGAACGAGCTTTAACAGCGAATGAACCTTTTCACTGATTTCTTCCTTGCTCGGTCGTGTTTTGCGGGATCGCACTGACAATCCAAACGCAATGTTATCAAAGATGTTCATATGCCGAAACAAGGCGTAATGCTGAAAAACAAACCCAACCTGCCGCTCGCGCACGTCGCGGTTCGTATTATCCTCTCCGTGAAAGAGAATGCTCCCCTCCTGCGGTTGCTCCAGTCCAGCGATGAGACGCAAAAGGGTCGTCTTTCCCGATCCGGAAGGCCCGAGAAGCGCTACGAGTTCGCCTTCCGGGATATGCAGATTCACATTTTTCAGCGCCGTAAAGCTTTTATATGACTTCGTAATGTTCACTACCTCGATACTCATCCGGCTCTCTCTCCTGTCACGTCGTAGTGTTGTTCCTCATCCAGCTTTGCCTGCCGCTCGGTTTTCCACTCGATCAAGCTTTTCAGAATAAGCGTCACCAGGGCTAAGGCAGCAAGCAAGGTGGCTACCGCAAAGGCAGCAGCGAATTGATATTCGTTGTAGAGAATCTCCACATGCAACGGGAGCGTATTGGTCATGCCACGGATATGACCGGAAACGACGGATACTGCTCCGAATTCACCCATGGCGCGGGCATTGCACAAAATGACCCCGTACAGGAGTCCCCATTTTACGTTTGGCAGCGTGACGCGTAAAAATGTTTTCCAGCCGCTGGCTCCGAGCGAGACTGCTGCTTCCTCTTCGTCTCTTCCCTGCGCTTCCATGACCGGAATCAGTTCACGCGCGACGAACGGGAAGGTAACAAAGGTCGTCGCGAGCGCGATCCCTGGTACCGCGAAAATGATTTTGAAATCCCACGCCTCAAGCAAGGGAGCCGCCACACCCTGACTCCCAAACAGGAGGACAAAGATAAGGCCCGCAATAACTGGAGACACGGCAAATGGCAAGTCTATCAACGTAAGCAACACATTTTTACCCGGGAACGAAAACTTGGCTATTGCCCATGCAGCAGCGATTCCAAACGTCACATTCAGCGGTACGCTAATGGCTGCGACAAGCAAGGTAAGCTTGACAGCGGATAACGTTTCCTCCTCTGTAATGGAGGCCACGAATACCTCCGCTCCTTGCCGAAATGCTTCTGTAAATACGGCTACTAGCGGCAGGATCAAAAACAAGCTGAGGAAGAGCAAGGCCACGGTAATCAGTGTCCATCGGATATAGGCTGGCTCCGTCAAATGCTTCATACGTGATACCTCCTAACGGTCCGCATCGAATTTATTGATTTTCCATTGCAAGTAGTTGATGATCAAAAGCATGATAAAGGAAATCACTAGCATGACCGTTGCAATTGCCGTAGCGCCTGCATAGTCAAACTGTTCCAGCTTGGTCATAATCAAGAGAGGCACAATCTCTGTTTTCAAGGGCATGTTCCCGGAGATGAACACGACGGAGCCATACTCTCCCAGTGCTCTGGCAAAGGCGAGCGCAAAACCCGTAATGATCGCCGGTAACAGATGAGGCAAGACTACCCGCCAAAATGTATTCCATCGAGTAGCGCCCAACGTAGCCGCCGCTTCCTCCATTTGCAAATCCCAATCCTGTAACACAGGCTGGACGGTTCTGACGACAAAAGGAAGACCGATGAATGTTAGTGCAACCCATATACCGATGGGGGTGTACGCTACCTTGATCCCCCACTCCGCCAGGTACTGTCCGATCCAGCCATTTTCAGCGTAAATAGAAGTCAAAGCAATCCCGCCTACAGCGGTAGGTAAAGCAAATGGCAGATCTACTATACCGTCAATGAGCCGCTTCCCCGCAAACTGATAGCGTACCAACACCCATGCCACCAAGACACCGAACACTGCATTGAGACAAGCCGCGAAAAAAGAAGTCATAATACTCACACGAATGGAGGCAAGGACCCTCGTATCCATAATCGTACCTATGAATTGCTCCCAACTCATCGTCGAAGCTTTTAAAAACAAGACAGACAGAGGGATCAGTACCAGCAGACTCAGGTAGATGATGGTATAGCCCATGGTCATGCCAAATCCTGGCAAAAACCCTCTGTTGCGGAATGATTTTCTCATGAAGGTAACTCCTCTGAGGAAAGTGTAAGTCTATGGTTTATAAAGCTGATCGAAGACGCCTTGATCTGCAAAATGAGTCTTTTGTGCTTTCGTCCAGCCACCAAACAACTCATCGATGGTAAACAATTGGATGTCAGGGAATGCGGGTGTATGTGCTTTGAGTACTTCCTGTGAACGTGGACGGTAATAGTGCTTGGCTGCGAGTTCTTGGCCTTTTTTGGTATATAGGAACTGGAGGTATGCTTCTGCTACTTCTCTTGTCTTGTGCTTGTCAGCGTATTTGTCAACGATGGTGACAGGCGGTTCAGCCAAAATGCTCACGGACGGATTCACAATCTCAAACTTGTCTTTCCCTAGTTCATTGACCGCGAGATACGCTTCGTTTTCCCATGCAATCAGCACATCCCCAATGCCACGCTCGACAAAAGTAGTGGTCGAACCACGTGCCCCAGAGTCGAGGACGGGTACATTTTTAAACAATTGTGCCACGAATTCTTGTGCCTTCGCTTCATCTCCCCCATTTGTCTTCAAGGCATAACCCCAAGCAGCCAAGTAATTCCATCTGGCTCCCCCAGACGTTTTCGGGTTCGGTGTGATCACGGAAATACCAGGCTTGATCAAATCATCCCAATCTTTGATTTGCTTCGGATTGCCTTTGCGCACGAGAAACACAATCGTGGAGGTGTATGGCGAGCTGTTGTCCGAGAGCTTCTTTTGCCAATCAGCAGGAATCAGACCGCGTTCGGAAATCGCGTCAATATCATAGGCGAGGGCTAAGGTGACTACATCTGCTTCCAAACCATCAATGACGGAGCGGGATTGCTTGCCTGACCCGCCATGTGATTGCTTGATCGTCACTGTTTGACCTGTCTTTTTTTGCCACTCTGAGGCAAACTCCTTGTTGATATCTTGGTAAAACTCTCGCGTCGGATCGTAGGAAACATTGAGCAGCTCTACCGTAGAGTTGCTGCCCGCCGCTCCATTACCTGTTTCTGCTGGTGCGGCAGCCGAGCATCCAGCCATAGCAGCCGCCATAGCAACGATTCCTACGCGTTGCAGGATCGTCTGGACCTTGCCTTTCGTGGTTTTCATACAGATCACCTTCACTCCTCTTTTAATCTATAGTATTTTACTCGGAATACTCTGTTATTGAAGATTATACCTGCCTTTTCATTCCTGTCAACGATATTTCCATCTACCCTATGCTAGGCAGGTAGGCCACGTTCAAATGATACTTGCCCATCCAGCAAATTTGGGCCCACCCGTTCTGACATTTTCAAAAAAATAAGCCTTCCCGTTGAATGGGAAAGCTTTTTCGATCAGACTGTGACACTAGCATATTTCATCCGGTCAAAAGCAAAAAGATCGGCGTCCGAATGACTTCCTTTTGTAATCAGATCACTGATGATTTGCGCGCCGATGGTCGAATAGACGGTTCCATTCCCTCCGTAGCCTAGTGTGAACAAGCAGTGTGGATAGCCCTCCTGCTCCCCAAACAACGGGAGTCCGTCATGGGTTTCAACAAAAGTCGCACCCCAATAATATTCGGCTCGCATTGGAATCTGTGGAAATAACTCTTGAATCTTTGCGAGCAATTGATCCCGCTTCTTCAAACTGGAAGCATCGCTCTTTTGCAAGGCGTTCAAAGGCTCATCGAGTCCTCCGACAATGATTCTCCCTTCCGAACAAGTACGGATATACAAATACGGACGGGCTGTTTCCCAGATTAAACATGCATGCGGCCAACCCGTAAGCGCTTCGACTTGATTGGTCACGATGGAAAACGAGCTGGCAATCACAGCGTTGGCATTGCGCTTCATGGTTTGTGCTTCGTAGCCAGTGGCAAACACGGCACGCCTGCACTTGATTGTGTGCCCGCTTTTGGTATAAACCAGAAGCCCTTCGTCCTGCACTTTTTGATGCACGACTTCCGTGTTTTCGTATACGCGCATCCCTTTTTTCACAGAGTGGGCGATCACACCGTTGGCAAATTTGTACGGATTGAGCTCCGCATCACCCTTGGAATAAATAGCCCCTGCCTTCGAAAAGGAGAATCGCTTCTCTATATCCGGTCGCTCCAAATACGTGACAGGAAAGTCGTACTTCTTCAATAACTGGTACTCTATCCGCAAGCTCTCCGCATCAGCTGGTTCACTGGCAAAATACAAGCTGTCACGCCTTATGTAATCTGGAGATTGGTCTAGCTGCCCAGAGATTTTTTCCAATTCATCAACTGCCTGCCGCGTCAGTTCGTAAAAACGAACTCCTTTTTGCTCACCGAACGAATGGACACAGGCTGTCAATGTTTTATCGTTGCATATTTGCAGCAAACCCGTGTTAGCGCTGCTACTGCCTCCACTCACACGCCGTTTATCCACGAGGATGACGTCCATATCATGCTGCTTCAAATAATAGGAAGCGAGTGCTCCTGCCTCTCCACCACCAATGATCAGGACATCACACTTCACATCCTCTGTCAGAGAGGGATATAGGGGTGGTGCTGGCAATGTTTCTGGCCAATACAGTTTTCCGGTCACGAATATCATCAGCATGTCCCCTCAGGCTGAAAGTATCAATACGGACGTTCCTTCAATTCTCAACCATTAGGATAACCAACACGCCAACAGGCATCCGCTCCCCTATCGCACAATTCATTGGTGATACGTTATGATGGATGTCAGAAGGAGTGATTGTGCTTGACTACGGTATACGTAAAGCTTCCGCATGAAAATGCAGTTGTTCGAGAAATCGCTGGGACGGATGAACTACAGGAACTGGTGAATGGTGACTATGAGGTAGTGGAAGATGACCATCTGGAGGGAATCTCTCTCGTTGTGAATGAAGATGCCCGCGGAGTACAAGCGAACAATTTCCCCATCACATCAGACGGTTTTTTAGACTGGGTCTATGGACCATGCGTATTCGTCAAAGCAGATGGACGTTCGCTGACAGCTGACGATCTTTCGAGAATTGACCAGTTTTTATCCGCCAAAGGATGAGGATTTGATCAAAACAATGACCCCTGACGTATCAGCTCAAGTCCATTTACACGGCTGATGATCAGGGGTCTTGTATTTTTACTCGATAGAACTAGCTCTTGATACCGCTGCTGCCGAAGCCGCCCGCTCCTCTTTCAGTCTCATCCAGCTCATCAACTACCTCGAACTGTGCGACTGGAACGATTGCAATGACGCCCTGTGCAATCCGGTCCCCTTTTTTGATCAAGTAGCTATGTGCATCGACTTCTTGATCAACGGTTACTTCGTTTTCGCTAGCGCCCAGACATACCTGGCCACTTTTTCCGGATGCGATCCGAATGTTATCCATCAGGACACACACTTCACCGCGATAGCCTGCATCAACAGTCCCAGGTGCATTGGACAAGCGCAGCTTTGTTTTTGCACTGATCCCGGAGCGAGGACGCACTTGCAATTCAAATCCTTCTGGAAGCGCGAATGCCAAGCCAGTTGGAACCTTTGCAGATTGGCCAGGGGCAATCAATGTATCCTCTACCGCGACCAGATCAAAGCCCGCGTCCATTGCTCTCGCGTACGCTGGGATCACGGCGTCTTGGTGGAGCTTTTTAATTTTCACCTGTGTAACCAGGCGCTCATTTGTCATGTTCATGTAATGTCTCTCCTCTATAGCCTGTCAGCTGAATACCATTCATAGTGTACAGGATGCGTCCACTTCCAGCAAGAAGCACGGATTTTCATAAAAACCTCACAAATCCCTTTCTTTTTCAGCGCTTATAACAATGGAATGTGATATAATCACCGTTGCATCTAAAATCACAATTGAAAAAGAAAGGTGGAATTGTACCTTGCAAGTACAAAAACCATATCGCATTTTGTTGTATTACAAGTATACTCCTATTGAAAATTATGAGGAGTATGCAGCCGAGCACTTGCAATTTTGCAAGGATAACGGGCTGAAAGGGCGGATTATCGTAGCTCCGGAAGGAATTAATGGAACCGTATCCGGAACGATTGAGCAAACCGACGCCTACATGGAATATGTGCGAAAAGATCCACGTTTTAATGATATGTGGTTTAAAATAGATGAGTCGGAAGAACATGCATTCAAAAAAATGTTTGTGCGCCCGAAACAAGAGCTCGTAACCTGGCGTTTGGAGGAAGATGTTGATCCGAATCAACTAGTCGGCACCTATCTGAACCCAAAAGAATGGCACGAAATGATGCAGGAAGAAGACGTCGTGATCCTCGACGGTCGCAACTACTACGAATACGATTTGGGACATTTCCGTGGTGCGATTCGCCCTGAAGTGGATTCATCCCGTGAGTTCCCTGAGTGGATTCGTGATAACATGAGCCAGTTCAAGGATAAAAAAGTCCTCACCTACTGCACAGGCGGTATTCGTTGCGAAAAGCTGACAGGTGTATTGCTGCAACAAGGTTTTGAAAATGTTTACCATCTTGAGGGCGGGATCGTCACGTATGGAAAAGATCCAGAAGTCCAAGGGCGCCTGTGGGATGGAAAATGCTACGTGTTTGACGAGCGCATCTCCATACCGATCAACCATACAGAAGAAGACGTTGTAATTGGCCGTTGCCATTACTGCGGTACTGTGGAAGACCGTTATCTCAACTGCGCCAACCCATTCTGCAACAAACAGCACTTCTGCTGCACAGAATGTGAGACAAAATTCAAGCGTTCTTGCTCCGATGAATGCCGTGAGCACCCTCGCAACCGTTATGTAGAAGCGGAAGAAAAAGCGAAGCTGCAAGCTGCTGGATCAAACGCATAATTTTATCCAAACACAAACAAGCTGATTCTCTCGCAGAGTCAGCTTGTTTTTTTATAGGCAAAAGGCTCACACTCCCCTCTCTTTCCCTTTCCCTGAATTTGGTACTATAATAATAATCAAATCATTCGTAAAAGGGGATATATTATGTCAGTGATTCATGAAACGAGCATTCTCGAATGGCAAGCTGCAATGACAGCTGGAACCACGACTTCCCGGGAATTGACCCTCGCCTTTTTACAGCGGATTGCCACCTACAACAAACAAGGCATCCGAATCAATGCCATTTGTGAGCTAAACCCAGATGCACTGGCGATCGCAGAGTCACTGGATCGGGAACGCGCGGTGTCAGGCAGTCGTGGGCCGCTTCACGGAATCCCTGTACTGATCAAGGATAACATTGCGACATCTGACAAGATGCACACGACGGCTGGAGCTCTAGCTTTAGCTGATTCATTTGCCTCTGCGGATGCATTTGTTGTGACCAAGCTCCGAGAGGCTGGCGCCGTCCTTTTAGGGAAAACAAATCTGACGGAATGGGCTAACTTTGTCTCCAATAACATGCCAGATGGCTACAGCTCGCGTGGTGGACAAGTGTTGAACCCATACGGTCCTGGTGTACTCGATGTCGGCGGGTCTAGCTCAGGTTCAGCTGCTGCGATTGCCGCAGGATTTGCCGTTGTGGCAGTCGGTTCGGAGACTTCCGGGTCGATTCTCCACCCAGCGGAGCAAAATTCGCTCGTGGGAATCAAACCTACTGTTGGCTTAATCAGCCGTTCGGGTATCATCCCGATTTCCCATAGCCAAGACACAGCCGGACCGATGGCGAGAACTGTGACAGATGCAGCTACTTTGCTTGGCGCGCTTACTGGTATAGATGCAAATGATCCTGTGACTGGAAAAAGCGAAGGTCTAGCACATACCGATTACCTCCCCTTCCTCCATGCAGATGGATTGCGGGGTGCGCGCATCGGCGTTGTACGATCCAGGTTTTTGGCAGAATGTGTAGACGAAGAAATTGCCTTGTATGAAGCGGCTATTGAAAAGCTCAGAGAGGCAGGCGCAACGGTCATAGATGCGGTCACCATTCCGACAGAAAATGCCGAGTGGGACAGACATGTTCTTGTGCATGAATTCAAGGTTGGGGTAAATGCGTACTTAAAAACCTTACCAGCCTCCTACCCGATCCGCTCCTTACAGGATGTCATTGCTTTTAATCGGGCGCATGAGGAACAAGCCCTGCTTTACGGGCAAGAGCTGCTGGAAGAATCCGAGCAAACAAGTGGTACACTGACGGAGCCGGATTATCTGGCTAATCGCCTGTTCGATTTGGAAATGTCACAGAAACAAGGCCTTGATGCTGTTATGAAGGAGCACGAACTCGATGCCCTCTTGTACCCCGGCAGTACGGGTTATGCTATCCCAGCCAAAGCTGGTTACCCTTCGATTACGGTTCCAGCTGGCTATACTTCTGCGGGCAAGCCATTTGGCATCATGCTGACCGGATTGGCATTTCAGGAACCTACTCTTCTTCGCCTAGCCTACGCTTATGAACAAGCAACTCGACTGCGTGTAGCTCCGAATATGACGAAAGCGTAAAGGAAGCACAGAATGAACCGATATTACGGACTTTTTATTGGTACAGAAATCCCTTTCAAGCACCTGAAGAAAATCATTCGCAAATTCAACTATGATTACTATGACAAAGCCAGTCCAGAACGGCAGCAGCACTTTATCGAAATTATTCCAGAATTCCACATCAGTCACTCGAATTATCCACCCACAATGCTGGAGTGTATCATGGTGGAACCAGCGTTTTTGAACAGATTTTTAGAAATCATAAACAACCTAGATTTCACTTTCATCCTTTGCCACTATCGTCACGGTCATTTTCAAACGACGATGAATGGAATCGAGTATAGCGTTACGAACTATCGCTCCTTGGAAGATGTCGTCTATCTGCTACTCGAAGATGAAGATGATATCGAGGAGAGATTCTCTAAAAAACTACGCACGCTCCCACTCGAAAAACAAGTTGCCTCAGCCCCAGGAATCAAAACGAGCGAAGAATATCAGCATCTGCTAGATACATGGGTAAAGGAAGTACTCGCCTATCCAGAAAAAAACGCATGAGGCCTTTTTGGCCCCATGCGTTTTTCCCTTTCTACATCGTCTTACTTTCTTGTTCCGCTTTACCGAGTCGGTCCTGGAACAGCTTACTCAATTGACCGATATTTACTTCCCATTCCTCATCCTTGTAATAAACAGTCGCTTTGGATTCGCCTTTTTTGCCTACGATACGAATACTCGTAGTCTTCACTTCATAGGTGCCATCTTCCTTGAAGGAAATATCGGCATCCTTTAGCTCTTTGTCCAAGACTGGTGTAATCGTCTTATCGACGACTTCCTGTGTAGCTACGGCTGCTTGACGTCCCATCTGGATCACTTCTTCAGGACTGAATTGGAAAAACAACACCAGCACAACACCAATAATAGCAGCGAGCGAAATAATTCGAATGATACTTCGCACCACCCATTGGGCAGCCATGATAATGATTATAATACCTAGCGCAATCGGCCAGTAATCTTTGATCAGTTGAAGTATTTGGTCCATGTTTATCCCTCCTTCGATTTCAGTCTCGCCAAAAAATACCGAAACCAAATCTTCTAACAGAAAAAAACCGTCACAGCAAAGCTGACGGAATCGCAAAAATGGGTTGTCTCTCACTTATTCTCGTAAAAAAAGCAAACTCCTGCTCTCATTTTCAATCGTTTTAAACGAATATTACAAACACGCCATCCTTTCCTATGATTCTACAGAAAGAATAGCGTATTTTTTCATTTTAGGGAGGATTTTGTTTTATTACCGAAATTCCAAAACGGTATATTTTTAACTATAAACACTATAACAAAATTTATCCGGTTTTCCTTTTTGCCTACTTGCTAAATTCCGCAAGTAAAATATTTTTAAAGTTAGCTTTACCCATACTGTTCAAATTGACGGTCAACATATGCTTGCCTCCAAGTGTACCCCCAACAAGAGTAATAAACCCTGGAATGCTACCTGTATGTCCCCATATCGAGACACCGTTTGGAAGCTTAGTTTCATAGATTCCAAGACCATATCCGCTGATTTCAGCACTTCCTGTAGGAACTGTAGTAAGCATTTGTTTTAATTGCGGTTCCTTCAGTAATTTGCCACTGAGTAAGTAAGAGAAGAATTTATTTAAGTCGTCAGCAGTAGAAATCATATCTCCAGCCGAGCTAGCTATACTTGGGTTATAATAAGTAATGTCTTTTAGCTCACTTGCTCCGTCTGGTTGGAAATATCCACGGGCATGATTGGTGCCTGGAATAACGCTTGAATTGCCAGGTAGGAATGTATTCGACAATTCAAGCGGTTCAATAATCCGATTTTCAATCTCTTCTGCATAGCTGTTCCCAGTTACTTTTTCAATAAGGATACCCAGTAATACGTATCCTGTGTCTGAATAAGACCAGCCCTTTCCTGGGGCAAAGTCTGGAGGCAGTGAAAGCCCAATCTTTACTAATTCTTCAGCGGTATATGTTTTTTTTGCATTCATCATGTCAGCGTCTTTTGACCTTAAGTATTCAGCGATACCACTTGTATGGTTCAATATCTGCCGGATAGTAATCTGGTTACCATCATATCCGTTTCCTTGAATGACACCAGGCAACCATTTTTCGATGGAGTCGTCTAGATTCAGGCGGTTCTCTCCGGCTAATTGAAGTACAACTGTTGCAGTGAACGTCTTCGTCACGCTGCCAATGCGAAAGCGAAAATCTGTTTTCATTGGCTCCTTGGTGCTCAGATTCGCTACCCCAGCGGCATAGCCCCATGTTTTTCCATCCTCAGAAGTTTTAGCGAGTATCCCCGGGATTCCAAGATGCAATGTATCCCGCATTGCTTGCTTGACAGAATTACGATCTCGTTGAGTGCTTGTTTGTAACGAACTAGATACATTTTGAGTAGGCTCTGCTTTTACAATTGAGGTTGGCGTTGTGTATAACAGGGAGCTTCCAGCTATTAAAAGGGCCAGACTTGCAAATGTAATTTGACTACGTGTTTTCATAAGCCATTTCTCTCCTCTATTCATATTGCTTAGGTCGTTGCTAACGCCATTCTGTCTTAACATTAAGTCATATCTGTTCCACCTTTCACACCTCGTTATATTTTTATCATACAAAATGAATATCTCTTTTTTCTTACGCATTCCTTACAAATTACTTATGTTTAAAATAGCTTCTATAATAGGGAGAAGGAGCATCTGTGCCGGAAAGTAAATATATGAATCAAAAAGAAACACAGAGGTTTTTCACTTCTGTGTTTCTTTTTTCGTCCTTTACATAGTAAAGACATACAACACAAATGACATTGTGCTGCATTAAACACTCCTAACGTTGTTAAAATCACTTTTGTTTCTACGTCGAAATTTATTTAACCTAGTGCGGTACCCAGGACTCCTCTTGCAGCCGCAACAGATTTCCGAGGTAAGAAGACCGACGTTTATTATTTTCAAGACGCAGAAGACTTTGAAATGAATGGACAAAAGCCCGGAGGAGTGATCCGGGCTTTCCTACAAGGACTTTTTGTCTTCGAACTCATATTGTTTACATAACAAACATTATGTATCTGTACCGATTTTGGCTTCCAGGCCTTTCGCGTAGTACTCATCCTGGATTTTCTCCGGAACCATACTCCCACCCGTCGCCCACACGATGTGGGTCGCCTTTTTCATTTTTTCCGTTAGACCTTGCTTCGCCAAATAGTGACGCCCTGTCTCTTGTTGAAACAATCTAACAGGTCCTGGCATGCCAGCTAATGCAGACGGCTCCAATCGAATGGATTCGTGATCGCGCAAGGCACGCAACAAAGCGTATAGCTCTTCGTCGTCCACTGTAAACACGCCACTCAGTAGGTCCTCCATCATTTTTCCTACAAATCGGGAAGGTCGACCAACTGCCAGACCATCCGCCTCTGTCTTGTTGTCTATCCCGAAATCTTGAACGGTGACTTTGTCATGCAGGCCTGTCATTAAACCAAGCAGCATGCACGGAGAATGAGTTGGTTCCGCAAAAAAGCAATGAACATTGTCCCCATAAATAAGCTTTAACCCGTACGCTACACCACCAGGTCCCCCACCAACTCCACACGGAAGGTAGACGAACAGCGGGTGATCACGATCTACTTTTATTTGTTGTTCCTCTAGCTGTCTTTTCAGTCGTTTTGCTGCTACTGCATAGCCGAGGAATAATCGCTTGGAGTTCTCATCATCGATGAAATAGCAGTTCGGATCGACTTCTGCCTGCTTCCTTCCCTCTTCCACCGCTTTTCCGTAATCCGATGCGTACTCCACAACCTGGACCCCTTTTGCCCGCAGCAATTCCTTTTTCCATGCTTTAGCGTCCGCTGACATGTGTACGGTGACTTGAAAACCGAGCTTCGCGCTGATGATCCCGATGCTCAAACCGAGATTTCCTGTCGAGCCTACCGCAATGGAATAACGGGAAAACAGTTCCCGGAACTCATCCGAGGCCAAAATAGCATAATCCTTGTCCGGTTGCAGCATTTGATGCTTTTGGGCCAATTCTTCTGCATGTGCCAGCACCTCGTAGATGCCACCACGCGCCTTGATGGAACCGGCAATAGGCAAATGGCTGTCGCATTTTAACCAGAGATTCCCCTGTATATCCGCCGCAAAGCGAGACTCTAGGTGCTTTTGCATCTCTTTTATCGGAACGAGTGGGGACTCAATCAGTCCACCAGCTTCTCTCGTCTCAGGAAAAGCCACTTGAATGAACGAGCCAAAACGCCGCAAGCGTTCTTCTGCATCCTGAACTTCCTCTGGCGTAACGGAGAGAGTTGCTTTTGCGATCTCATCATAGCTAGGGTTCGTCCAGAAAACTTCATCCGTCTCCATCATGTTAAGAAGAAGCGGATATTTTGTTTTCCACTCCTCCATTGTTAGCCCTTCCACCTTCTCATTGCTTCCCATCTTGAACGAGCCCCCTCTTCTTCCTTCCACTCTTCTTTGTTATTATAACGAAATATTACGAAACTTCTTGCGGAAAACCAAATAAAAATTACAGATGAATCCACTCATTTGATACAATGGTCGTGTTAAAGAAGTCGACTGTATCAAAAAGGAACGTGATAACATGTATCGCTATACCATATGCTTTCTCAAACATAGAAATGGAATACTCATGCTGAATCGCAACAAATCACCGTTGATGGGGCTATGGAATGGCGTAGGCGGTAAGCTAGAGCAGGGAGAGACTCCACTGAATAGTGTCCTTCGGGAGGTTCGCGAAGAGACGGGCATTTTGCTAGAAACCGCTTGTTACAAAGGAATTGTCTCTTGGCTAGTTGATGGAATAGAAACAGGCGGAATGTATGCATTTCTCGCTCATCTTCCAGAAGACTACGAGCGCTCTCAAACCCCTCAGGTTGTGGAAGAAGGCATACTTGACTGGAAAGAGCTAGCGTGGATCTTGGACCCCGACAATGGTGGCGTCCCAGAAAACCTTCCCATGTTTTTACCATACATGTTGGAAGAGGCTGACCCTTGTCAGCATTTCTTTACGTACGAAAATAACCAGGTTGTCAACTATGAAACAGCTCCATTGCCAAAGCCGGTTACAACTTGAATCGGAGGAGAAACACAGATGGAAATTCGCAAGCTTGCAGCACAAGAACACCCACCAATGGATTTACTCTTATTGGCTGACCCTTCTGTCAGATTGGTGAAAGATTATTTACAAAGAGGTCAATGCTATGTCGTTGTTCTGGAGGGGAGCATCGTAGGTGTCTACGTCTTGATTCCAACCAGACCGGATACGATTGAACTCGTGAATGTTGCCGTCGATGAGGCCCATCAAGGCAAGGGCATTGGCAAAAAGCTCGTTCTTCATTCCATTGAAGTAGCCAAATCTCTCGGTTATAAGACAATCGAGGTCGGCACAGGGAATTCAAGCATGGGTCAGCTCGCCCTTTATCAAAAGTGTGGATTTCGGATGAATTGGATCGATCGGGACTTTTTCTTGCGTCATTATGAGGAAGAGATTTACGAAAACGGGATTCAGGTGGTAGATATGGTTCGCCTCTCTCAAGATATTTGAGAAGTTTGTCTAGAAACAGTGTAAACCGAATGAGTATACATAATTTATATTATGTTATCTTTTTATAGGAAAAGGTGAGGCCAGGTGATCACGCATTTTTCTAAGTTAACCTTACAAACGGTGTCCATCCAAGGGGTACACCAGGTTTACGCAGACCGTCTCGGCTTTCCGATTTCATCTCAATCAGACAAACAGATTACGTTTCAAGTCACACCCGATTTTCGTTTAACCTTTGAAGAAGTGTATGCACCGTTCTCCCCCGCCCATATTGCTTTTCAAGTACCTTATTCCCTATTTCATGAATCAGCGAAAAAGATCAAAGAATCAGGTCTTTTGCTTGTTCGATGGGAGGATGGACATGACATTGATCAGGAAAAAGGGCGGATGAACCTGTATTTCCGCGATGGAGACGGGAATCTTCTTGAGATTATTGCCCACGAGTATGTGTCAGAAGAGGTCGTCGTGCCATCCACTCCCCTGCACATTCTGTATTTACGAGAAGTGGGCTGTCCCGTGGAAAGTGTGCCTGTTTTTACGCAATGGCTAAAATCGAATATAAGCATGAAAACATACGAGGATGGCGAAATTTTTAACTTCGTCATCGGGGGAACGGCACATATTGTAGCCACATGGAAAAACAGGCCTTGGATTCCCATTGCGATGAAAGCGTTACCACCGAAAATGCACGTCACTTTTGGAACACCTGACCAAACGTTCCTGCAAAAAGTGCGGAGACGCTTTGAAAAAAGTAATGTCCTCTTCCATTCGGATGCCCATGAGCTTACATTCGTCCGGGAAGGATACTCGTTTTCTGTTATCCATACACCCGATTACGCCCCTGACATCCCGAGCAAATTGCAATTACCACTTTCTATCTCCACCTAACAAATACAGCGGCAGACGAGGACTGAACTGAACTGCACCCCGTCAAGTAGACAGTACAAATAATAAAAATTTAGGCGGCCTTGGTCCTGAACTCCATCGGACTGAGGCCGTTTAGTTTTGCTTGTAATCGTTCGTTATTGTAAAGGCCTCAATATCTCTCTCAAGTTCCTCAAAAGTATGGTACGTGTGTAAATAGTTCTAGACATGAAAAAGCTCCCCTCACAATAGCAAGCTTTTTATTATTTCGCCTGTCTACCGTATGGGGAGCATATCAGGAACTTCAGACATTGTCCCTGACTGCCGCTGTTCTGCTTTCACACTATCCTCTGGCGACCTTTCTCTTCAAAAGTGGCTCGCGACCTTCGCGTCCTTGTGTTTTTGCAAGGTAGATGGCGTATTCAAGCGGTCGAGTAATGGCATTCTTGTACTGCCCCGTTGCCCCCATCTCCCGGAAAATTTCCCGAGCTGGTTTGGGATTCACTTCGATCAGCCAAGCGTGACCCTCTACATCGATACCAATATCCAATCCAAATTCAACCATCCGTCCAAAATGATCCTCGAGTGTTTCCGCTGTTTGAAAAGCAAGCTGTTCGCAATCACGCACGATCTGCTCAGTGTGCTCCTCCCCAAACCTCGGTCGGAGAAATACCGAAACTGGGATAGCTTTTCCACCGCCATGCAGATTAGAGGTGGCACTGCGTTCTGGCCCCACGCGAATTCCATGACCTGTAATGTTCCATTCACCCTGCCCATTCTTTTGAATCAAGAGGCGCATGTCTACTGCACGCGAAGGAACCAGCTGCAAACGAAGACCTTGCTGAACGATGTATTTTTCCTGTCTCGTCCAACGATCTACCCATCTTTGGGCCGCGGCTTTATCTCTTACTACTGTGGATACTTTCGCCCTTTGCTTATTTCGGCCGAGCAGTCGAAGTTCGTCGCCACGCTTTTCAATCGACAGGATGTTTCGTCCCCCTGTTCCATTCAGTGGCTTTACGTAGAGCAATGGATGCTTGCCGAGCATGTTGACCAGACTTTGGCGGTTGTAGAGGTGGGTCTCCGGAAGCCAGCGATGCATTCTCGGGTCCCGATGCAGCACCTCATGTACACGCCATTTGTTTGCCAAGCGATTGTTTGCATACAAAAAATTACTCGTCCGCCGAAAGGCCACATAGTTCTTAAACGCTTGTGTCGGTGTATAGCGGTATCGGTCAAATACAGCATCTGGACGGTCAAATATCCTTGCTTGCCAGCCGCCATTGCTCCCCGGGATATACCCTCTCACCTGCCTGCCGGCTCCAAGTACATCGTTTGGTGAAAACAAGAAAACGGTACAGCCTAGTTCTTGTCCAGCCTTGAGTAGTCGCCGAAAATAGGTTGGCTCTGCAAAGCGTTTGCCTTCCCGCCAAGTCAAGATACCGATTATGGGTCGTTTCAAAAGACCACCCTCTCTCGTTTCCTCCTTGGCAGTTTATTCAGTCCGTAGTCAAATGGCGATTATCTCAGCTTCTTTTCCAAGTGAAACAGATCGAGTGGCAACGGAGCCGTGACTTCGATGACTTCTCCCCCGAATGGATGCACAAATTTGAGCACTGCTGCGTGCAGCGCTTGTCGTTTAATGAGTTCGCGCTTGCCACCATACAGTTCATCCCCTAAAAGCGGGTGCCCACTATGACTGAAGTGAACGCGAATTTGATGGGTTCTCCCCGTCTCCAATTGACATTCTACTTTCGTAGCTGTTTGAAAACGTTCTATGACCTGGTAATGGGTAATCGCTGGATCGCCGTTAGGTGTGACCCTTCTGCGCGTCCCATGCTTCCGATCTTTTCCGATTGGCTCATTGATTTTCCCGCGCTCTTTGGGCATTTGTCCCGAAACATACGCGACATATGTACGCTTGATTGTGCGCTCACGCAGCATTTCATCTAACAGTGCAGAAGCCCACGCATGCTTCGCGTACAGAACGACGCCTGACGTATCCTGATCCAGCCGATGGACATGGCGGACTTTTGCTTCCAAACCTGTACGGAAAAAGTGCCCCGACACGAGATGATCCAACGTCACATGATGATATCGTTCGGTCGGATGTAACAGAAGGCCAACCGGCTTATTCACGATGAGCAAATGATCATCCTCGTACAAGATCTCCGGAGCTTCACTGGCCGGATCAAGCCCCAATGGCTCAGGCTTGCACATACGCAGGCGAACTTCCTGCCCTGCTTTTCCCACAACATGCTGAGCAACAGGTTCGCCATCCAGTAGTACTTCTTTGTATTGAAATAAAAGATGGACCTGCTTGCGAGGCAGCTTCCACTCTTCGCGCAGCAGGTTCCCAATCGGAATGGCATCATCTTCGTCTCGTAAGTGAGCAACGAGCCATTCTCCTTCTTTTTTCATGAATAACATTTCTGTCTATCTCCCTGTTCTATGTTCATGCAATTACGCTTGCTCGAGTCCTTTACTCACTTGAATCGCACGGTCCAGGAAATGCTCGATCTCCTCACGACTCTTTCCGAGCTTGCTAACGAAGCGAACCAGTTCTTTTCCATTATGGAACGCAATAAAGCTCGGAATCCCGAAGATATCGTACTTTTGGGACAAGTCCGGGAGAGTATCGCGGTTGACTTCAATCATATCTAGTTGTTCTTTGTATTTTTCTTCCACGGCAGGCATGAATGGATCAATGCGATGGCAATCTGGGCACCAATCCGTGAAGAATTTGACAATGACTGGCTTGGCTGCTGCGATTACTTGCTCGAATTCAGCTTCTGTCTTAATTTCTCTCATGTTATCTTCCTCCCAGAATGATTTGGAAATAGTGTACCACAGGCGCGGGCTGTTTGGGACGTTTAGGAGAAACAATTGCCATCACTAACAAAACAACAAACGGAAATCCTATCTGTTGTAAGCCCAAAAATTTAAAGGTAGGTGCTACTCATGAAGAAATTCGCTGCTTTGTTGATGGTTGCATGCTTGGTAACTACTGCAATTCCTGTATCTGCTGCAACACATGACGGTCACAAAAAACACCACAAGGTACAAACAAAAGCGCATCATATGAAGACCAAAGCTCACCATATGAAAACCAAAGCACATAAAGGCAAAGTGCATATCAAGGCTTTGCCGAAAACTGGTATGGGTGGGGCAAGCAATTAAAGGGGGATCTTCCCCTTTTCTTTGCTACTTATGAAAAAACTACTGGGGTTCCTTCTATTCATTAGTTTGGTTACAATTGGTTGCGGTCATACAGCTAAACAACCAGTTGATGCTCCAAAAATCACGAATACCATGCCAAAACCAGCAGGGCCCATCCTTATCAAACAAACGGTTACCGTTTATGGTCCTTCTCTACCACCTCAACCGACGTTCCTTCCTGCCCCTCCTCTTCCAGACGGAATCATGCCCACTCTTCTACATATTCCAAAACTAAAGCTGCAGGCTCGTGTAGAACCGGTTGGCGTTTTACCAAATGGGCAAATGGACGTCCCGAAGGCTTTTGATCGCGTGGGGATTTTGGCGCCATGGACGAAGCCCGGGATGAAGGGGAATGCAGTGATCGCCGGTCATTTCGATCATTACACGGGTCCAGCTGTTTTTTACCATTTGAAAAAACTAAAGCCCGGCGACAAAATCACGGTGCGTGAAGCAAAAGGAAGAACGCTTACCTTCCAGGTTCGCAGAGTAGAAAGCTTCCAGACAGCCGACGCCCCCATCGATCATATTTTTGGGAATGCAGAGCGCTCCCATCTGAATTTGATTACCTGCTCCGGCAAATTTAACAAGAAAACACAGGAACATGCTCGCAGGCTAGTCATCTTTTCCGAACTTGTTCAAAATACAGAGTCGCAAGATAAAAAACCCAGTGTACGCAAATGATTGCGGCGACTGGGTTTCTTGTTTACCTTTATATTTTTCCACCCTGCTCGATGAGACATTGCACAAACGCTTCAGCCGGGCGTGACAGCGGTTTGTCCTTTCGATACGCCACAACGAGTGTGCGAGAAGGTTTGGTTTTTATCCGCACATAAGTTGGCGGTTCGATCGTTCCGGGTGCGAGCGTAATCATTTTCGGCGCAAACGACAGCCCCATGCCTGCTGCAACAAGTGACTGAGCCGTCTGGATGTTCGAGCTCTCAAACACGATTCGCGGTCGGAATCCCGCCTGCTCACAGAGCCGGAGCGAAATCGTGCGGAAGCCTTGTCCTTCTTTTAACAGGATAAAAGGCTGATCGGCTACCTCTGCGAGATCGACTTCTTTCCGTTTTGCGAGCGGATGATTGGCTGGTACCGCCAGAAAGATTTCTTCATTGATCGCGGGGATGATTTCCAGAGACGGATCACTGATGGGCATGGTTAGTAGGCTTACATCAATTTTCCCCCGCACGAGTAGCTGCTCCAAATGACTCGACGTTTCCTCCATCAATTGCAGCTCGACACCGGGGAATTGCTTTGTAAACGTAGGCAACACCCTTGGCAGCACGTACGCCCCTGTGATCGGCAAGCTTCCTACAAGCAATTTGCCACTTTCTCCTATGGCATAAGCTCGCATTTCCCTCTCTAGCCCCTCTGACATGTCGACGAGCGTTTGCGCCACCTGTATGAAGCGCTGTCCCGCATCAGTCAGTTCTACGTGCTGCGGCAAGCGATGAAACAAGCTGACACCGAGTATTTTCTCCAGCTTCGCAATTTGTTGGCTCAACGACGGTTGGGCCAAATGTAATCGATTGGCTGCCCGGGAAAAACTGCGTTCTTCCGCAACAGCGAGTACATAACGAATTTGTCGTAACTCCATATAGACCTCCCGATAGGCAAAAACTATCCTTCTTATAATTATTATATCTTTGAACTATTCTCTTTGCCATGTTACAACCTTGTTAAGAGTTTTTGAACGAAGGAGGAAACATAATGACAGCCCGTACGATGTTTGAAAAGATTTGGGACAATCACATTATTCACGAAGAGGCAGGCAAGCCGAGCCTTTTGTATATCGACCTGCACCTGGTTCACGAGGTGACTTCGCCGCAAGCTTTCGAAGGACTCCGCTTGGCTGGCCGCCAAGTACGCCGTCCAGAGCTTACCTTCGCAACCATGGACCACAACGTACCGACAGCTGACCGTTTTAATGTCAAAGATCCGATTTCTCGTCAACAAATGGAAACCTTGACGGCGAACTGTGCGGAATTCGGGGTAACACTCGCGGATCTGAACAGCCCAGATCAAGGAATCGTCCACGTCATTGGTCCTGAGCTCGGGCTCACACATCCAGGCAAAACAATCGTCTGCGGTGACAGCCACACCTCCACTCACGGAGCATTTGGTGCCCTCGCCTTCGGTATTGGTACCAGCGAAGTGGAGCATGTACTCGCAACGCAATGCTTGCAGCAATCCAAACCAAAAACGATGGAAGTACGCGTAAACGGCGACCTGCCATTCGGTGTCAGTGCAAAAGATTTAATTTTGGCGATTATCGCAAAATACGGAACTGATTTTGCAACTGGCTACGTCGTAGAATACACAGGCGCAGCGATCCGCAACCTGACCATGGAAGAGCGCATGACTGTGTGCAACATGACGATTGAGGGTGGCGCTCGTGCCGGCCTAATCGCTCCTGACCAGACTACTTTTGACTACTTGAAAGGCAAGCGTTACGTTCCGCAAGGGGAAGATTTCCTAGCAGCTGTCGAGGCTTGGAAAGAGCTGTGCACGGACGAAGGCGCTGCGTTTGACTCCTGTGTAGAAATCGAGGCAGCCGAGATCGCACCGCAAGTTACGTGGGGAACGAGCCCTGGTATGGGTACGAACATTACGAGCACAGTTCCAAACCCTGAGTCATTCGAGACAACCGCACAGCGCAAAGCGGCACAAGATGCTCTGGCATATATGGACCTTGCGCCTGGCACTCCTATGAGCGAAATCAAAATCGATCGCGTCTTTATCGGCTCCTGTACGAACGGTAGGATCGAGGACCTGCGCAAAGCAGCTGACGTAGCTAAAGGACGCAAGGTCTCCCCTTCCGTACACGCGATGGTCGTTCCTGGCTCTCAAGCAGTTAAGCAGCTCGCTGAGCAAGAAGGCTTGCACCTCATTTTTCAAGAAGCTGGCTTTGACTGGCGCGAATCTGGTTGCTCCATGTGTCTGGCGATGAATCCAGATATCCTGTCCGAGGGTGAGCGTTGTGCTTCTACCTCGAACCGGAACTTCGAAGGACGTCAAGGACGCGGCGGAAGGACGCATCTGGTTAGCCCGGAAATGGCAGCAGCAGCAGCTATCGCAGGTCACTTCGTCGATGTACGTGAATGGAAAAGCGAGAACGCTAGCAAGGAGGTATTCCAATGAATCCATTTGTCATCCACTCCGGAGTGGTAGCCCCACTCGATCGTGTAAACGTAGATACGGACGCAATTATCCCTAAGCAGTTCTTGAAGCGCATTGAGCGCAGCGGTTTTGGTCAATTCCTGTTCTACGAATGGCGCTTTACTGTCGATGGTGCACCAATCGATACGTTCATTCTGAATACGCCTGCTTACAAGGAGTCTACTGTCCTTCTTGCCCGCAACAATTTTGGCTGCGGCTCCTCTCGTGAGCATGCGCCATGGGCTCTCCTTGATTATGGCTTCCGCTGTGTGATTGCTCCATCCTTTGCGGACATTTTTTACAACAACTGCTTCAAAAACGGCATCCTGCCGATCAAATTGAGTGAAGATCAAGTCGATGAGCTGTTCAATCGTACCCAAAACAAGCCGAACTACCAGCTGACCATCGATCTGCAAGAACAAGTTGTTCGTGACAGTGAAGGCCTCTCCTACCCGTTCGAGGTAGACTCCTATCGTCGTTATTGCCTACTGAATGGTCTCGACGATATTGGAATTACATTGCAGTATGAAGATAAGATCGCTGCATACGAAGCAAGTCGTTAATTTTCCATTCATAGCGTCGCGCATTGAAAAAGCGAAGGCATCCACTATTGTGTGCCTTCGCTTGTTTCTTGTTTGTCCTAAAGAAGAATACACATGTGGCTCTCATCAAAGTATTGATCGCCATTTTTCAGTGCACGCTTTTCTAAAGCGTACGGAATAAAGCCCATTTTTTCATAGAGACGAATGGCAGCCGGATTGGTCGTGACGACAGCGAGCTGTATCGTATCGATGTCTCCCCGCTCCTTTAAGTAGGCTAGCTCTGCCTGCATGAGCGCTTGTGCGACACCCGTCCCGCGATACGCTTCACGCACGTACATGGAGACGATAGAAGCTTTGTGTCTCGCTTTCAGCCCTTTGTGGCGGAAAAAACCGATGATGCCAGCCAGCTGTCCTTCCACAAATGCACCAAAATAGCCGCTATCACCTGACTCCCCTTGAGAAAGTCTTTGCTGCCACTCTTCCATCGATACCTGCATTGCCTCTTCATATGTAGAGCCGAAGGCATCTGAATCTGTTTGCAGCCCTTCTAGTCTAATTTTAATAAGCTCATCTGCATCGTCTGGTCCCAAAAAGCGAACTTCCATTCTAAGCTGCACCTCTCCCATTTTTAATTTCCACTTATCTTAGTCAAGAGTTTCTAGAAAGTAAAGAACTATCTAAAAAAAGCCAGGAACATCTCCCTGGCCCAATAACTTCTTCCTATGCAGTTCCCGTCTGATTGGGGTTGCTTTGCCCAAACAGCTCCAGCGCTTGCTCCCGCAGCTTGAACTTTTGAATTTTGCCGGAAGCGGTCATCGGATATTCATCTACAAACTGTATGTAGCGAGGGATTTTGTAATGAGCTATCTTCCCTTCGCAATAGTTCCGCATCTCATCCTCTGACAACGTTTCGTGAGGCTTAACCCGAATGCACGCCAATACCTGCTCGCCGTATTTAGCATCAGGTACACCAACAATCTGGACGTCCAACACTTTTGGATGCGTATAGAGGAATTCTTCCACTTCACGTGGATAAATATTTTCCCCTCCGCGA
This sequence comes from Brevibacillus sp. NPDC058079, assembly GCF_042885155.1. Taxonomy (NCBI): domain Bacteria; kingdom Bacillati; phylum Bacillota; class Bacilli; order Caryophanales; family Paenibacillaceae; genus Brevibacillus; species Brevibacillus sp. NPDC058079. The sequence continues at coordinate 472,731 of NZ_JBHVSO010000001.1, read as the reverse complement.
ATGATCATGTCTTTAAGCCTACCAGTAATCCGATAGTAGCCTTCCTCATCGACGGTTGCCAAGTCTCCGGTATGTAGCCAGCCTTCATGATCAATCGCCTTCACTGTCTCCTCTGGCATGTTGTAATAGCCTTTCATGACCAAATATCCTCGGGTGCACAGCTCTCCTTGTACACCTGGCGGCAAAATGTCACCTGTCGCCGGATCGATGATTTTTGCTTCAACCTCTGCATGGAGACGACCGACAGTGGATACTTTTCGCTCGAGGGAATCCTCTGGTACGGTCTGTGTAATGACGGGAGAAGCTTCTGTTTGTCCGTACGCAATCGTAATGTCACGGATTCCCATTTGATCGACAACCTTCTTCATGACCTCAATCGGGCATAAAGAACCAGCCATGATGCCTGTTCGCAGCGAGCTCAGGTCACGCTCGGCAAACGTTGGATGGTTCAATTCAGAAATAAACATCGTGGGTACACCGTACAACACCGTGCAGCGTTCGGCTTCCACAACCGCAAGTACCAAGCCGGGATCAAAGGCGATGACAGGAACCATCGTCGCACCGGTTGCTACACATGCCAACGTCCCCATCACACAACCAAAGCAATGGAAAAACGGAACCGGAATACACACCTTATCCTCTAACCCGAGCCGCTGACATTCCGCTACCTTGATGGCATTGTTGACGATATTGACATGCGACAGCATGACTCCCTTTGGAAAACCAGTCGTCCCGGATGTGTACTGCATATTGATGACATCATCAGGTGAGAGCGTCTCCTGACGCGCGATCCGCTCTTCTTCCGTGACCCATGCAGCACGTTCGAGCAAATCGCTCCACAAAAACATTCCGGGTTGTCGCTCATTCCCTAGATAGATCACATTTTTTAAATGCGGAAGCCTTTCCGATTGTAGCGCTCCAGGTGCACATGTCTGTAACTCCGGGCAAATCTCTTGAATCATCGCGAGATAATTCGCATCGCGATAGGAATCCATTAAAAGAAGCGTCGTCGACTCTGATTGACGCAGCAAATATTCTAGTTCATGTACCCGGTAGCTCGTATTGACCGTTACCAGTACACCGCCCATTTTCGCTGTGGCATATTGCGAAATTACCCATTCTGGCACATTCGTTGCCCAAATCGCGATATTTTCCCCTTTTTGAATGCCAAGCGACATAAATCCCCGCGCTGCCTGATTGCATATCGCTTGAAATTCCCCAAACGTATAACGAAGCCCTCGTTCGTGATAAACCAGCGCTTCCTTTTCCTGATGCTTACTGGCTGTGTCGTCTAACATGTTGCCGATTGTGGTCATATGAATCATACAAGCACCCCCAAAACATTCAGACTATTCTGTAGGATTCTTCTTTTACGCCACAATCCCTTCTTTTTCCGTTATCGTCCTATATCCATTCGTTCTTGTGTTCCTTGATAAATGCGATGTCTTCTTGATAGTGAAGAATATGACCTTCTTCGACCATCTTTTGAAAAGCAGCATCGCCTTCACTAGCTTTTCTGGCAATGGTTTTGCATAGTCCTTCTAAACGAAGCAAGACCATTTCTAGCGTGCCTTCCTTCATTTCCATCCCGTACGATTCAAAAAACAAGGCCACTCGCTGTTTTCGCTGTTTGGCATGCAGCAGTGGTTGGTATTGGATTTTTTCTCCGGATTCAGTTAAAGAAAATCTACTCAAAGGCACGCAGGTATAGAGCGTATAGGCGATATCCCAAAGTCTTGGACCCGGAGCCGCTAAATCAAAATCGATAATGCCAATCGGTAATTGTCGATGGAAAATGATATTGTATATAGCAAAGTCGTTATGACAGATGACCTCACGCGGGCCTGGAGTGTGATCCAACGACTGCCACTGGTCATCGAAAGGAAAATCACTCACAGAATCATGATAAAGCCGAAGCATTTTCGCAATTTCTTGTAACGCTTCGTCTGCATGCATATATTCCTTCCAAGGATAATGACCAGCCTCTCCATCAATAAAGGACAGGATTTCTCTCCCCTTTTCATCCATACCTAAAAATTTCGGCGCATACGGATAGCCTTTTCTTTCCAAGTGCTTCAATAATTCATGGATGTTCTTGCTTCCTGGCTTTACTTCCCTTCTGACTGTATTACCAGAACGGAAAACGTTCGTTACGTTTCCGCCCGCTAACAATTCTTCGCTCGACGATGACGATTTTGACATATCAGGAACGCCCCTTTCTTTTGACGAAAAAAGAAAGCGTCCCAGTTGTGGAACGCCATCTCCTTTACTGCACGACGATTTTTTTCGTAGCCTCTACCTTGTATGGCAGGTGGTTGCTGTAGTTGAGCTCTACGCGAATTTCATGCTCTCCCTTGGGCAACTTTTTCAGTAAAAACTCTGGTTGATAAATCATCCCTTTTGGTTCACCATTCAGGTATAAATGTGCGTGTCCTTCTCCAAAGACTGGAGCCTCGGCCAATTCGCCATTCTCCTGAACAAACGTGAAGTTCTCTGTAAGCAAGGATACTTCTGCCGTCGTCCCCTCCATCTTAACCTCCATATTCAGCGCCGGCTTTTCTGACCCTGCTGGCTGGTTCATGGGTGCCGTCGCTGTAACAGAAGTAGTTGGATCTGACGGTCGATAAGAGTCAGAGACGCTCAGAGGGTCTTTGACCAGAAGTACGATGCCCGCCACCAGTACTACAAGAAAAACAATTCCGCCCAAAATGAGATTGCGCATACTGATAATAAAGACCTTCATGTCTCTACTCTCCCTTTCGCAAGTGCTTGTCACTTATTTGTACATGCATATGCGAGAGTGAAGAGAGTTAGAAGCAAAAACTTTTCTAGTAATTAGCGGTAGTTAATAAATTGTACTTCCAACGGCAGATCAGCCTTGCGAATCGTGTTGATGATTTGCTGTAATTCATCTTTGCTTTTTCCCGTCACGCGAATTTGATCGTCTTGAATCTGTGTTTTCACTTTGAGTCCTGTATCTTTGATGATGCTGTTGATCTTTTTCGCATTGTCTTTGTCGATCCCCTGCACCAGCTTGACACGCTGACGGACAGTACCGCCCGCTGCTGGTTCAATCTTTCCGTAGTCGAGGTTTTTGATTGGGACATCCCGTTTGACGAGTTTGCCGAGCAAAATATCTTTTACCTGACTGAGTTTGAAGTCGTCATCGGAGCCGAGGACGAGCTCTTCCTTATCCAAGGAAATGCTGCTCTTGCTCCCTTTGAAGTCAAAGCGATTTTCTATTTCTTTTAATGCGGTCTGAATCGCATTGTTCACTTCGGACAACTCTACTTTGGACACGATATCAAATGAGCTCTCTTTACTCAAAGGAATTCCCCTCTCTTTTATTAGATCGCTCGGATCAAGCCACCATCGACGAGGAAGGATTGACCTGTCACGTAGCTGTTTGCTGGCGAAGCCAAGAACGTCACCATGCGAGCAAACTCGTCAGGCTGACCGTATCTGCCCAATGGGATTTGCTTCTCCCAATTTCCCCTTACTTCCTCTGTACTGATGCCCTTCGCCTCTGCGGTAAGCCCATCCAGTTGTGCCACCCGATCCGTCGCTATTCTGCCAGGCCCGATGGTGTTAATCAGAATCCCATCTGGTCCTAGTTCTGAAGAAAGCGTTTTGGAGAGGCCCAATACCCCAGTACGAAACGTATTGGACAGAAGCAAATTCTCAATTGGCTGTTTAAAGGACGAGGAAGCGAAATTGATGATTCTTCCAAATTGGTTCGCTCGCATATGAGGCAAAACAGCACGAATAGCACGTACATAGCTGAGCAAATTTAGCTGGAAGGCTTGCATCCACTGTTCGTCAGTGAGCTGATCGAATCTGCCTGTCGCAGGCCCACCCGAATTGTTGATTAAAATATCGACGCTGCCAAAATGCTTGACCGTTGCTTCGACAACTCGCTTTATGTCTTCTTCCATCGTGACATCCACTGTTACGGCAAGAGGTGACTTTCCAGTAGCCTGTTCGATCTCAGCACGAACGATTTCCAGAGCAGCTTCATCTCTACCGCATATCGTAACATTCGCTCCTTCTTGGGCGAGGCACTGCGCTGTTGCCTTCCCCAATCCTTTTGATGAGGCGAGTACTAGAGCCGTTTTTCCTTGCAAAAATAGATCCATGTGCATGCTCCTTTCATGGTTCACTCATGTATGTATCTTGATCTCTTTATTCTACAGAACTTTCAGACGAAGGAAAAGCAAAAGAGAAGGGGTGCAGCACATACTCCCCTTCTCTTGCAAATCACTATACCTCTGTCGGAGGTACGTTCTTATCTTTGTTTTGTTTTGCTTCGCGCTTCGCCTGGCGAGCCGCTTTGCGCGCCAGTCTTCTTTCCTTCGCCCCCTCAAACAGGGAGTACAGGACTGGTACGAGCACCAGTGTCACGATCGTGTGGAAAATCAAGCCGGAGATAACGGCTGTTGCGAGTGGCGCTTCCAAATCAGAGCCTTCCGCCATTGCAAGACCCATCGGTAGCATCCCGAGAATCGCCGTCAGCTTCGTCATGATAACGGGACGAATACGTTCCTTCGTTCCTTGGATAATCGCCTCTGCGGTTTCCATTCCACGTTTGCGCAGCAGGTTGATCCTGTCGATCAAGAGGATCGCATTGGATACGACGATCCCGACAAGCATGATAATCCCGATCATCGCCATTTCACCGAATGTCCGCTGCGTAAGGACGAATCCAAGTACAACACCGACCAAGGCCATTGGAATCGTCAGCATGATGATAAACGGTTGGGACATCCGCCCGAACTGGGCAACCATGATGACGTAAATCAGAGCCAGAACCCCCAGGAATACGAAGATCCCCTGGCTCATATTCGTGCTTTGCTCTTTTAGCTTACCGGCGATTTCTACTTTATATCCTGCTGGTACAGGTACGGTTGGCAATTTCTCATCTAGCTCACGGCCTACTGCCCCTAATTCACTTCCCAGCATCTCGGCAGAAATCGTAACGATGCGTTCGCCTTCTTTACGCTCAATCGTGATCGGAGATTTACTGTACTCGATATCTACCAGGTCTGCCAAAGGCACTGCTGCTCCGTCTTTCGATGTCACCATAATCGTTTTGAGCTGATCCGGGTGCTTCAGCCAGTTATCCGGCATCTTGGCAACGACGTCTACTTCGATTCCATCTTGTGTGATGGACGTAATTGGTTGGCTGCCAATTAACACGCTCAGTTGTTGCAAAAGGGAACGGTGATCTACATTCAGTCTGGTAAGCGCTTCTTGTTTTGGCAGCAACGTAACTTTTTCTTTTCCTTCTTTAAAATCGTTGCGAATGTTGGTGAGCCCGTTGATCGTGCCAAGCATCGCTTCCAGATCGGTTGCGACCTTCTGCATGACTTCCATGTCATCCCCGTAAACTTCCAGTTGGATCGGACCGCTTCCGCCTTGTTGTCCGAAAGACATGGAGACGGATTCGATTCCTGGGGTCGCATTCAGGCGCTTGTTAATATCCTCGTTCAAAGCGTCCTTTTCACGTGTTCTGTCCGTTTTCGGAATTAAGGAAATGAACAATGTTGCTTCTTCCTTGGAAGTAAAGAAGAATACATCCTTGATTTCCGGGATCTCCCGCATAGATGTTTCTGCGGTGACGGCTGCTTTTTGAGCTGTTTCCAACGTAGTACCGATTGGCATTTTCATAGTAACAAAGACGATATTTTCATTGGGGTTAATTCCTTGACCCATTTTCATAAAAGGTGTGAGGAAAGCGGAACCAACCAGCAATGCTACTGCGAGTAAAACCGTTTTAACCCTATGCTTGATCGCTACATGTAAAATGCCGCTGAATACGCGAATGATAAAGTGTTCCTTGCCTTCTCCTTCTAGCGAAACGTGCTTATCCTTCTGCAAGAAGCGATTGGAAAACACGGGAACGAAGAAGTAAGCAGCGATCGTCGATGCAATAATGGCAGCGGATACCGTAAAGGCGATTGTAGCCAAAACTGGTTTCAGCCAATCTTCAAAATCCGCAAAGACAAGTGGCAAAAAGACGATGATGATCGTGAGCTGCGAGGTGAACACAGGTGTTAAAACTTCTCTCGTTCCTTTAATAATAGCCTGCTTCAGCTCTTCGCCCTTTTCCCGGTAGTGATAGATACTTTCCAATACGACGATGGCCGCATCGACGATCAAGCCGACTGACAAGCTAAGTGACAGCAAGCTGATCATATCAATGTTGTAGCCTGCGAGTTTCATCGCGATGAACGTCATGAACGCAGAGAGCGGCAGCGTCGTAGCAATGACGAGTGTGACCCTCCAGTTGCGAAGGAAGACGAACAAGATGATGATCGCAAGCGCCCCACCAATCATGACATCCCGGCTGAGGTTGCTCACGGCATGCTCAACAAAGGAAGCTCCTTCGAACATGACTTTGATGTTGTATTTGCCGTTTGCATCTGTGTTAATATTGCGAACGACTTCTTCTACTTTCTTTTGTGTCGTGATCAAGTCATAGCCGTCTGCCCTCGTCACGCTGAGTTGAATAAACACGGAACCGTTTGTCAAGGCGACGAAGTCTTTTACCTTTCCACGCAAATCTTCAATTTGTGCCAGTTGATTCAGAGAAACGGTTCCTCTCGGTGTATCAATTGGCAGTGCCTCTATTTCCTGCGGGGTCTGATAAGTATTGTCAATCATGACAACTGTATCAAATCCCGTGTTCTCCAGTGTACCAATCCCTTGCTTCCAGTTTGTATCCTGAAGCTGTGAAATGATGGCCGCTGGCGTTGTTTGATAGGCATTCAATCGCTGTGGCAAAAAGGATATGGTAATTTTATTCTCGAAGCTTTTCTGTTCTACGATTACTTCCTTGACTCCCTCGACTTCTTCAATGCGGTCCTTGATTGAAGTTTTTGCCAAACTCAGCATGGTCTTCGGCTCTGCTCCCACGACGGCAAAATCAATCATTTGATCACTACCCATATTGCTCTGGAAGATATCTACAGAGTCAACGGCTTTCGGAAAACCGTTTCGGAGACGGTTAACGGCATTTTGTACATCTTGCTTAACCTGCTCGCCTTTTCCTTCATTTGCAGAAACATTGATTCTGACAGAACCTGCACTTGTTGAAGAAGAGTATTTTTTAATATCATTAATCGATTTTAGTTCTTGCTCTACTTTCTTCGTTACTTTTTCTTCCATCTCTTCTGGTGGCAGTGCACCACCGGAAATTCTTACGTAAATATCAGGGAAGTTCGTCTTTGGAACGAGTTCGATATTAAAGCTGAATAAGGACCCCAAACCTGCAATGACGAGCAAAAATGTAAACAAGTAGACAATTAGCTGTCTTTTCAGCAAAAAGAGAATCATTTTGTTCATGCAACTATTCTCCCTTCGCCTCTACTTTTTGCCCTTCGACGTAGAATGTAATTCCACTGCGCAGGAGTTGGTCGCCTTCTTTCACTCCAGATACGATTTCGATGGAGTCTCCGACCAATTGACCGGTCTTCACGGGTTTTCTTACAGTCAGTCCATTCTCTACTGCCATCACGTAATGGTCTGTTTGACTCACGCCGACACTTTCCAGCGGCACGAGGAAGCCATTCACTTGGCGCGGCACCTCAATCGTCGCGGCCATTCCTCCACGCCAGTAACCATCTGCATTCGGAATCGTGATCTCAACGCGATATTTACCTGTATCCTTGTTCACAACTGGAGAAATAAAGGCAATGGTTCCTTCACTTTTCTTTCCATCGTCAGATAACGCCTGCACCTTCGTTTTTTCATGGAACTGACTGATCAAATCATTAGAAACATCCAAGGTTACCTTCACTTCGGACAGGTCGACGAGGCGAATGATTTCCTGACCTGGAGACACCTGCTCACCAATTTGCAAGTTCACATCGACGACTGTTCCTGCGAATGGCGCCTGAATTTTCGCATCATCCAAGCTCTTCTTCGCACGGTCTACACCGCCAGCAGCAGCTTTAATCGATGCGTTGGCAACCATGACATCTTCTGGTTCCGCTCCTTTTTGCAGCTCATTCAGAGACAGCTGAGCGTCACGCAGTGTAATCTCTGCTTGCGTAACGGCCCGTTTACTCGCATTTATTTCGTTTTGCGAAATGGCTCCCCCAGCAAAAAGCTTCTCACTTGTTGCGAGATCCTGCTTTGCTTTATCCAGACTGTCCTGCGCACTTTTTACCTGCAGGCGCTTCTGCTCAATTGCTTCTGCTGTCGCTCCCTTTAGCGTCTTGATTTTCCTCGCTGCTGCTTCCTCCACCTGCCCCTGTGCCGCAGCAATTTCTTTTTGATGGTAACGGGTATCCAATGTGGCCAATAACTGACCTTGCGCGATTTTTGCACCTTTGGTCGCGGAGATCGCTGAGATCGATCCGCCTGTACCAAACGACAACACCGCGTCCCGCTTGGCTTCCACCATCCCTGTGACTGCGAGCATCACTGGCTTTGTTGCTTTTTGTACCTTTACGACCTCTACTACCTTCGCCTTTGCCTCTGTCTGCTGCGGGGCCTCTGGTGCTGGGGCTGAACAACCTGCTGCGACCAACATTACCGAAGCCAGAATAATCGATGCCCGTTTTTTCACAAGAATTCCTCCAAATTTTCACAATCATTCCTCATGGCGTAATTGTGCCAGTTTTTACCTCTGCTGCAAAACAGTCAGCGGGTGGAAATTCATATCCGCCCCGAGACGGAGAACAGTACCTAACAGCGCATAAATAGATACGCAAGAAAACTGGGAAAGTTACCTTTTATTGGACAATCTTGAAGAAAAATTTACAAAAAAAGCAGCCAAGTCATAGACTTGAACTGCCTTTTGGATTTGATCCATGTTATTGTTCGATCAGTTGTTCCAGTTCTTCGAGCAATTCCTTGAAGACACTCAATGCTTCTGCAACCGGTGTTGGCGACGTCATGTCTACGCCTGCGCCCTTAAGCAGATTGAGCGGATAATCTGAACTGCCGCCCTTGAGGAACTGCAAATAACGATCCACAGCTGGCTGGCCTTCCTCCAATATCTGCTTGGAAAGTGACGTCGCTGCCGAGAAGCCAGTCGCATACTTATACACATAGAAGCCGCGATAGAAATGAGGAATTCGCGCCCATTCCAAATCTACCTCGCTGTCTACGACCATGTCCGGTCCGTGATAGGAAACATTGAGCTCACGGTAAATAGTACTGAGAGATTCGGCTGTCAACGGCTCTCCCTGCTCTTCTTTTGCGTGCACAATTTTCTCAAACTCAGCAAACATGGTTTGGCGGAATACCGTTCCACGGAACTGCTCCAGGTAATGATTAATCAAGTACATACGCTGTTTCTTGTCAGTCGTCGTCTCGAGCAAATGATTCATCAGTAGTGCTTCGTTCAGCGTAGAAGCCACTTCTGCTACGAAAATCTTGTAATCGGCATACGTGTAAGGCTGTGCGTGATTGGAATAATAGCTATGCAAAGCATGCCCCATCTCATGCGCCAGTGTAAACATGTTGTTGACATTGTCCTGATAGTTCATGAGTACAAACGGATGTGACGTATAGGCGCCCCATGAATAGGCTCCGCTTGTCTTCCCTTCGTTTTCATGAACATCGATCCAACCATTGGAAAAGCCCTCTTCCAAAATGCGACCGTACTCCTCACCCAGTGGATGAAGTGCTTCTTTGATCGTTGAAACAGCCTGATCATATGGGATTTTCATGTCCGTCTCAGGTACGATCGGCACGTACAAATCGTACATGTGCAATTCATCTACGCCCAATAATTTTTTGCGCAAGGCAATGTATCGGTGCATGAGCGGAAGATGTTCATGGATCGTTGCAATCAGGTTATCGTAAACAGGGAGCTCCACATTATCGGCAAACAAGGCTGCGTACAAGGCAGACGGATATTTTCTCGTTCGCGCGTAGAAAACATCCCCTTTGATGGCAGATGTCAGCGAGGCTGCGATCGTATTGCGGAACTTGCCATACGTGCTGTACAACGCCTCGAATGCTTCTTTGCGCACGCGTCGGTCTTTGCTTTCCATGAACTGCGTATAGCGTCCCTTGGTCAGCTCGACTTCTTCGCCGTTTTCATCCGTAATCATCGGAAATTTCATGTCAGCGTTGTTGAGCATCCCAAAAATTTTGGAAGGAGAAGACGAAAGCTCGCTCATATTTGCCAGCAAAGCTTCTTCCTCGGAAGATAACGTATGTGGCTTGAAGCGGGTAATTTCATCCAACAGAATGCGGTAGTGCTCAAGACCTTCTACTTCTTTGATCCACGTTTGCAAGTCTTCCGTGGGAATCGCCAAAATCTCTGGCTGTATGTACGAAATAGAACCGTATACTTGCGTGCTGAGGCTGGTCGCCCTGTCAGTCAGCCCTTGATACTTGCTGTTCGCATTGTCTTCGTCTCGACGCATACGTGCATAGACGTACACTTGATCAAGCGTCTTCAATAATTCGTCTTGCAGAGTCAACACGGCCAGCAACTGTTTACCGGAAGTAGCCAGAGAGCCTTTCATTGCTGCGATTTTTTCTGTGAGCTGTTTTACTTTTTGTACGTCCGCTTCCCAATCATTATCAGTGGGATACATGTCCTCAAGACGCCATTTGTATTCAGCGGGGACGTCACTGCGTTTCGGCAGTGTTTTGCTTTTATTCACCGTGATCACTCCCTCGTTATTTATGTAAGATGAAATGGTCAAATCATCCATATGTGTATCCTATCGTATTATGCCTACAGGTTCAAATCAATCAGGCGCTTTCACATTTTCCACAGAAAAAAGCCGAGCTTTCCCGAAATGGAAAAGTCAGCTTCTACCTACCCCGATATAGTGAAAGCCTGCTTCCTTTACCTCCTGATTCGGCCAGGCATTTCGTCCGTCTACCAAGAGCGGCTGCGCCATGCTTTGATGAACCTGTTTCCAATCGAGTTGGACACACTGTTCCCATTCTGTGACCAATAAGGCGGCGTATGCTCCCTCACATGCTTCTGCCGCGGATTGCGTGTACGTAATCTGTGGAAACTGCTTGCTGACACCCGGTACTCCAATCGGATCAAACGCCTTCACGGAAGCACCTTTTTGCAGGAGTGCTTCTATCAATTTGAGCGATGGCGCTTCTCGGATGTCATCCGTATCCGGTTTAAACGTCAACCCCAGAACGGCAATTTGTTTGCCTTTCAGATCAGGGAGCTGCAAGCACAACTGCTCCAAAAACCATTCAGGCTGCGTAGCATTCACCTCTCGCACTTTATCCAAAATACTTAAGTGAACATTGTGCTCTGCTGCGAGCTGCAATAACGCAATCGTATCCTTCGGAAAACAGGAGCCGCCATAGCCTACTCCTGCCCGTAAAAATTGCGGACCGATTCGACTGTCCAGTCCCATTCCTCGCGAGATCGTCACGATATCCGTCCCGAGTGCGGTACTTAACCGTGCTAGCTCATTCATGAAAGAGATTCGGGTTGCCAAAAATGCATTCGAAGCGTATTTGATCAGCTCCGCGTTTGCTCTGGTGGTGATTACTCGCGGTGCCTTCACGCCATTGTACAGCTCCTCCATGCGAGCCGCTGCCTGAGGATTATCTACGCCAATGACGATTCGCGAAGGCTCCAATGCGTCCAATAATGCACTCCCTTCCCGTAAAAACTCCGGGTTGGATGCAACAGATACTCCTATGCAGCCAGCCAGCATCGCCGCTACTTTTTCGCCAGTTCCGACTGGTACGGTACTCTTGATTACCACGATGCGTTCTTGCGGTGCGAGCGAATGGACCTTTTCCATGTCAGAAACAGCCCCGAGTAAATACGTTAAATCGGCTGTGCCGTCTGCTGCTTCAGGTGTCCCCACACAAATGAAAAAAATCTCTGCGTCCTTCGCCTCTTTCAGATCCGTATAAAAAGCAAGCGCGCCATCATCTAATACTTTTTTCAATGCCTCTTCTAAGCCCGGCTCGTAAATCGGCGAGATCCCTTGGCGCAATTTTTCTACTTTGGACGCAACGAGGTCAATTCCGATCACCTGATGACCGTTCATGGCAAGGGAGACAGCAGTCGTCAAACCTACGTAGCCGGTCCCAATAACGGCAACTTTCATTCCTTCACCTCATCATTTTTTCGACACACGCAAATAGAGCTCTTCTAGCCTCATCCGTTGCTTATGGATATCGTGGTTTTTTTCTACTTTCAGTCGAGCCTCCGTCGTGATCTGTGCCCACTCGTGACCATCTGTTAGTACATGGTTTATCATTTTCCCGAGTGCAGTCGGTGATTTCTCCGGAACCAGATATCCGGTCACTTTGTTTTCGACCAGCTCCGGAATCCCCGCGTGATAGGTGGAAATGACAGGGCGTCCGCTAGCCATCGCTTCCATGATGACATTGGGAATCCCCTCTTGGTTGCCATTTCTCGCTGTCTTGCATGCGATGATGAACAAATGGCACTTGGCCAGTTCACGCTGGACTTCACGATGTGGTAGAGCTCCTTTGAGCACGACTTGTGTGCCTAACCTGTTTTTCTTGATCAGTCGTTTGAGCTTCTTTTTTTCTTCTCCATCGCCAACGATGATTAGCTTCGCCTTTGGATGTTTTTTATGCACATGAGTAAACGCCTTGATTAACGTATCCATCCCCTTTTTTTCAGTCAGTCTCCCTACGCTTAGCAATCGGTACTCCCCATTTTCCACGGGCTGTTTCGGCAGCATGGGAAATTTGCGCAAATCAATTCCTGAGCGGATAAGGGTAATTTTGGATGGGGGACAGCCCAGATGAATCAAGCGCTTTCTCATGTGATTGCTGACGACTGTAAACGCCTGGCCCTTTCGAAAGAGACGCATAAGAGACCGTCTGTACACTGGATTTTCTTTTACGCGCTTAGTCGCATCAAAGCCATGAAAGGAAGTGATCAGGGGGAGCTTGCTTTTTTGTGCAAAAGGAAGCAATTCTAATCCAGCAGGACCAAAACGGGCATGCAGGCATTTAAATTTTTTTCGTCGTAACCAAGTGGAGAGGCCGGCCATATGCTTGCGCACATAGACCGGCGAATAAGGAAATTGTTTTCGGTTAAAGGCTCGCTGTCGGGTCAACACCACGGGTTTGACCACTTGATGTCCAAGCAATTGCTCGTAAATAAATGTTTCACTCTTGGGAAGAAACTTTCTACGATAAACGAGGACCCGATGCATGCAACTGGCCTCCTTGATGACGGGTGTTACCCCTTCGATTGCGAACGAATCTCTGCTAATTGATGGCGAAGGCCCTCTTCTAGCGTCACTTTTGGTTTGTACCCCAAGCGTTGTTGGGCAAATTGGATATCCGCACAGGTTCGTAAGGAGTCACCGGCCGGCCCATTTTGAAACGTAATGCGAGGGGTCAGATTCATTAACGTGCCCATGATGGATAGCACATCGATGAGCTTGATTTCCCGATCCCCCCCCACATTAAAAATGTCACCGGGAACAGCATGCTGTGCAGCCAGTAGATTCGCCTCTACCGCGTCTGTCACATACGTAAAGTCTCGTGATTGCTGGCCATCACCATAGATAATGACCTGCTCGCCTTTCATCATTTGACGAAAGAAACGATGAAAAGCCATATCGGGACGCTGTCTGGGGCCGTATACCGTAAAGTAGCGAAGCATGCTAACCGGGAGTCCATAAGCTTTTACATAAACCGAGCAGATTTGCTCCATCGCTTCCTTGGTCACACCATAAGGGGAAACTGGGCGAAGAGGCGCATTTTCATTGGTTACGGTCCCTTGCATCGTCCCGTAAACCGAGGAAGAAGACGAGACCACGATGACAGGTGGCTTCGGTCTTTGCAAGCAAGCCTCTAGCAACTCTTGTGTAGCCAAAATATTATGGCTAACATAATCGGCAAAGGACTTTCCCCAGCTGTTTCTCACGCCCGGCAAGGCAGCGAGATGGAAAACAGCGTCGACGTTCTCGAGCCAAATGTCCCAACGCCCAGTCTGAAGCGAGGTAGAGTGGAAGGTGAAGGCAGGATGTTTTCCTATTTCGGCCAGATTCCGCAGCTTCGCAGCAACATCGTAGTTATCGATGAACCCGTCAATGCCGATGACTGTCACGCCATCGTTCAACAAGCGCTGTGTCAAATGAGACCCAATAAAACCTGCACAGCCGGTGACAAGAGCTTTCTTCATCGTCTCCGACGCCTCACTTTCTTCAGCCTTTTAATGACTAAATATCCGTCCTTGTAACCATAGATGGCCTTGTATTTCTTGCCCCACCTTTTCAGATAAAATTTGAATGTTTTTTTTCGCAAATAATTACGGCGGAACTTCATCTTGCTGTCCGTGAGCTGACCTTTATGCTTCGTCCGGTTGTATAGGATTTGATTGATGTATCTCACCCGATACTTTTCAATTAATCGCAAAATGATTCGCCGGTCCTCCATAATCCTTCCCTCGTATCGATCCGAGGTATCCCAACCACCCACTTTGTGCAGGGCTTCTACGCGATAGCAACGTGGAGAAACCATCCAGCGATTGTATTTCAGAAACTGGTATTTGTTATGAAATGACTTATGGTTCACCTTAATCGTTTTGGTATACTTTCCGCGCCTAACTTTCCAGATGTTCATGTTGCCATAGAACAGAGCTGTGCTTTTCTTGCTTTTGTGAATGTACTTTTTGAGCACTGCCAGTGTTCGTTTCGGTAACCAGTCATCGGAGTCGAGTTGTACGAGATAAGGGGTATCCACCATCGACAAAGCCTGATTCATGACTTTGCCGATTCCAGAATTTTGTTCCAATCGATGATACATAATGTTTGGATGGTACAAATATTTTTCAATTTTACTTCTGGTGTGATCGGTGGACGCATCGTCAATGATCAACAGCTTCCAATCTTTTGAGGTTTGATTCAAGACGCTGTTGATGGCTTTGCGAATAAACTTGGCGCGATTGTATGCCGGAATGACTACAGTAAAGGTCGGATTCATACGTCCTCCCTCTTGACAGCCGGAATGCAAATGGACGATTTGTCGCTTACAATGAAGACTCCCGTACTATTAGAAGATTGACCCGTCAGCATCGATGAGCGGCCGAAAACGCTGTTTGTTATTTTCCAAGCAACTTCATGCAGCGAGCTGTTTTCCAGCAGGATACTATTTTCGATATGCGAGCAATTTCTCAAGCTTACGCCATTTTGGATCGAGACGTACGGTCCGATTTGGCAATTTTCAATCACACAATTATCACCGATTAGTACAGGACCCGTAATCTTCGCATTTTTCACTACGGTTCCTTTGCCAATTTGATGTTGATTGCCTAGCTCCCTCGTAAGCATCCACTGGTTAGCCTCCAGCCAGCGATCGATGGTTCCCACATCCGAATACTTTCCGTTGGTGACGGAGTGAGCCAATTTGAATCCGCGATTAATCATCGATTGAATCGCATCCGTTATTTCTAGTTCGCCTCGGGGAGATGGCTGCAGGGTAGCAATCGACTCAAAAATAGGTGGCGTAAACAGGTATGCGCCAATCACTGCCAGGTTGCTCTTTGGCTGACGTGGCTTTTCCTCTACAGAGATTAGTCGTCCTTTTTGTACTTCTGCGATCCCATAATCCTGTGGTCTCTCCACTTTACTTAGCATCACGACACCGTCAGATTTTCCCTTCGTAAACGCTTTTGTAAGTCCGTGAAGCGAATCCATCAATAAATTATCACCTAGTAGCAAGATAAACGGTTCGTCTTGCAAAAACGGTTGCGCTAGCTGGACAGCATGGGCAATTCCCAGTCGTACCTCCTGCCTGATAAACGTAATGGTAGCCCCGAATTGACTACCATCGCCCACCATGGGAGGAATCTGTGATTGAGAAGGATGTATCACGATGCCAATGTCCTGAATGCCCACTTCACGCAGTTTGCGAATGCAATAGTGTAAGACCGGGTGATTGGCCACAGGGAGGAGGGTTTTCGGTTGCGAATAGGAAAAGGGGTGCAGTCGCGACCCACGTCCAGCACACAAGATTAACCCTTTCACAAGTATCACTCCCCAGTTTTGCTCTGCGATACTTATAAGGTATGCGTATCTGGATAGCTGGACAGGGCAGACGTCCACATTAGCGAAAGAAAAGGCAACCACCTACATCCTTTCCGTTCGAATTAACCTGTTTTTAAAAGCGGTTGTTTCTCTTCACTTCGCGTTGGAACAACTGTTTCAAACACGTTCAGATAGCCTTGCGCTGTCGCGTACCAAGAAAAAAACTTAGCACGTTGCAGGGCCTGTTTGCCCATTTCATTCCGGACGGTAGGTGAACTCCACAACAGTTCCCAGACAGCAGGCAATCCTTTTTTCCAATCTTTTGGCGGAATGATAAAGCCACTTTTCTCGTGGGCAACGACTTCACGAATACCGCCTCGTGGAGTGGAAATGACGGGCTTTCCGGAAGCCATCGCCTCTAAATTGACACGGCAGAACGCTTCTTTCCAAACGGATGGTGTCGCCACGACATCCCCAATTTGATAGTAAAGCGGCATTTTTGCGGATGGTACGAAATTGACGAAACGCACCTTTTCACCCAAAGGCTTCGCAAGTCGCTTGAGCTCTCGAACATACGGATTCAGGCGATTACTGCCGTATCCCGTACCGCCTACAATGACGAGTTTGGCTTTCGGGTCTTGTTTGCTCACCTGGCGAAAGGCTTTGATCAGCACGTGCACTCCTTTACCGTGCATGAGTCTGCCTGCATAAAACAAGACGCGATCATCTGGCTTCAATCCGAGTTCTTGACGCATTTTTTTGACCGCGATCTTTGCAACCTGATAAGGCGTGACATCGACCCCAAGGTGAACCGCATGAATTTTATTTGCAGGAATCTTACACGTCCGAATAAAATGTTGACGTAAAAATTCACTGTTCGTAATAAAACCTGTTGCCAGTCGAACGGCGCGCCGCATATTTTCTTTGCTGATGATCGGCTGTGATCCATACACGTGAGAGTGCATATTCACAAAGATCGGGATCTTCGGAAAATGGCGTTTTAATGTGAGAACATAGATCGGTCTGTTTTCCACGAGGATGACATCTGGCTTGTTCTTCTTGATATGATTAATAATCCGGCGCAAATAAGGCTTTGGCCCTTGATACGGGACGCGAATGAACTGCCGGTTTTCTTCCACGGATGAGGTCGGATAGGTCGCACATTGACGAGTGTAGATCGTCACGTTATGAATTGGCTCGATCATCTTTGTGACCTCGTCAATATCGTGTTCGACCGAGCTTCCTTTGACCGGTGGTACAGAAAAGGGACCCGGACTAATAATTGCGATGTTCATTTCGCTCGATCTCCCACTCCTTTTTCAGTGAAAGAACTACTTGATACAAGTACTGCAATTGTTTTGTATGGTTCTCTTCAAGCTTCTCCCATCTTTCTTCCCACGAAGCCAGCGCCTCTCTCAGTTCCAACACTTCATGCTCAAGCTTGTGAACCTGTTCTACGACTGCCTCATCGGCTTCTCTCATAATAATTTCGAAGGTAGGCTCCAAGACCAGTTCCTTAGTCTGCTCAACTGTTGTATTTACGACCAACTCCTGGACGTTTTCTGTTACTTCCTCTTCCTGTTTTTCATTGGCTTTTACGATTGAAATACGTTGAACTGCCTCATCTACGACATAACTTCCTGAAAACACACCTGGTGTTACCCAATGAGACAGATCCCATTTTTTCCGTTTTTCCACAAGTCATCGCCTCCTGAAGCTTGCATCTACGTAATATGTTATGACAGACAAGGAAAATGGGTACGTGTACGGTGACATAGAAAAAACCGCTTGATTTGGATGAAATCAAAGCGGTTGCCCGTGGTCTCTCATATTTGCTTGTCTACGGAAGTTCAAGCTGTAAAGACGTGCTTGTTCTACGGTTGTAATCTGTTGCTTTTGCCATTCGAGCAAGATCCTGTCGATATAGCGGATGTGGAGTTTGCCGACGGTTGCAGCCTCACGCAAAGCGGTCAAAATCAATTCTTCCTGATAGCCGTCCTGTTCGGTCCACATATGGATGTTCTCCAATTCAAACGGTGCTAGCGGGCGACCAAATGCCTGCTCAAAACGAGCGTAAATAGCAACAGGTTCGGCATCCAGAGAAACGGCCACTTCCATAAAGGGCTCCATGCTTCTCGGGTCTGCTTGCTGCTCCCGCCAGGTCTGGTACAGCTTTTTGTACAAGGGGGTCAAATTGTATTGCTCATGACGCATACCAGTTTGTGGATCGATAAACTCATCTATCGTAATCCAATCTTCTTTTAATAGCTTTTGTAGAGATTGAATCAATCTCCTGCTCGTCATGGACATGCGTTCCTCCAGCTCTGTTAAGGTTGGGAATCGATTCCCTTCCTGCTGAAAGGATAATAGATGAATCAATAGCATCATCTCGTCATCAGTCAATGACATACGCTTATACATTTTCAAAAGAAGGTTGGAGACGGATGTTGCTCCTTCTTGCAACAATTGCAATATATGGGAGTCCATAACGCATATTCACCTCTGGGTTGGAATAACAAGGGAGTGCGTAAAACGCGCTGTCAAACAATAGGAACACCCTGCTGCCCTCGCGCAACAGGGTGTAGATCGTTCAGTGATAAAGGAACTCTCTATGGGTAGAGACGATTCAGCATGCGTGGGAATGGAATGGTTTCACGCACGTGATCCAGACCGCAAATCCATGCAATCGTACGCTCCAGACCCAAACCGAAGCCGGAGTGAGGAACTGTACCATATTTGCGCAGATCCAAATACCAGCGATATGCCTCTTCCGAAAGCTCATGCTCAGCAAAACGTTTCTCCAAGAGTTCTGGATCATCAATCCGCTGGCTACCCCCGATGATTTCACCGTAGCCTTCTGGTGCGATCATGTCCGCGCACAGAACCACTTCCGGACGTTCAGGGTGTGGCTTCATGTAGAAAGCCTTGATTTCGGTAGGATAATGGGTGATGAAAACAGGCTTGTCGAAGTGGTCCGCAATCATCGTCTCATCCGGTGCCCCGAAGTCGTCTCCCCATTTGATCTCGCTACCTTTTTCCTGCAACAGTTTGATCGCATCATCATAAGAGATGCGTGGGAACGACCCCGTTACATTTTGCAGTGTTGTTGTATCGCGCTCCAACGTTTTCAGTTCGCGCTCACAGTTTTTCAATACCGATTGTACCACATGAGATACAAACGCTTCCTGAATACGCAGATTTTCTTCATGATCCACGAAAGCCATCTCCGGCTCGATCATCCAGAACTCGATCAAATGACGACGTGTCTTGGATTTCTCGGCACGGAAAGTTGGACCGAAAGAGTAAACGCGACCTAACGCCATAGCGACTGCTTCCATATAAAGCTGGCCGGACTGCGAGAGATACGCATCTTCCTCAAAATATTTCGTATGGAACAGATTCGTGGTACCTTCCGCAGAGGTCGGTGTCAAAATCGGTGGGTCTACTTTTACGAAACCGTTCTCGTGGAAGAACTCATACATGGCGCGAATCACTTCGGAACGCACAGCCATGACTGCGCGCTGACGTGGAGAACGCAGCCACAGGTGGCGATGGTCCATGAGGAAGTCAACACCGTGTTCCTTCAAGGAAATCGGATACTCCTGGGCGATCTGAATAATTTCCACACCTGTTACTGTCAGTTCGTAACCGCTTGGTGCGCGGTCATCCGCACGAACTACACCGGTTATGTAAAGTGAGCTTTCTTGTGTGAGCTGCGATGCATTCTCCCACACTTCTTCCGCTACTTCCGCTTTTACTACTACACCTTGGATGAAGCCGGAGCCGTCGCGGAGCTGCAAAAATTGAATCTTGCCGCTGCTGCGTTTGTTGTATAACCAGCAACCCAGACGTACTTCTTGTCCAACATGCTGCCCGATTCGGGCAATCGTCGTCAACATTGAATGATTCCCTCCATTTACCATGCCACGCAAATACAGACTAAGTATACCTGATAATTATACTATTGGGGGCCTGCAAATTCAATGAAAGTCTCCCGGTATAATGTTAACCATAAAATAATTATGTAAACTAATGTACATTTGGGAGACCTGATCTCAACATCGGCCTCCCCGCTTCTGAATCATCCACTCGCCCCATTGTTGTTTCCTACCGAATTATTTATCATACTCGATATCGCTATCGTATTCTTCACTACTTTCATAATAATCTTGCTCGAGATCACTTTCATCCGCATCTTCTTCATCTTCATCCATGTCATCCATGTCATCCTCGTCCATGTCCTCATCTTCCATGTCTTCATCGTCCGAGTCTTCATCATCCGAATCTTCATGATCCGTGTCTTCATCATCCGAGTCTTCATCATCCGAGTCTTCATAATCTGTGTCTTCATCATCCGAGTCTTCATCATCCGAGTCTTCATGATCCGTGTCTTCATCATCGGTATCTTCATCATCCATGTCTTCATCATCCATGTCTTGGTCTTCCTCGATCTGATCTTCGTCGACTTCTTCTGCCTCCAGTTGCTCCCTCTCCGTTGACCATTCCAATATTTCGTGTGGGACACCTACTCCTTTTTCTCCAATCGCGATCCAGTGAATCACACCTGTCGCTTCTTGACCCTCTTGATTGCGAAACACGGTGATGATCGCTGAAGTCCTCTTGGTGTATTTGAGCGACGTATATATCCCCGGTTGATTTGTCATCGCCACCATACAATAATGTGTATCCGCATATGGCTGTGGCAAACGAACGGTCACATCTGTGGACTTGCTAGTGGCAGAAAGTCTGAATGGGACGAAACCGTATTGTTGAAAGGTTACTCCTACGTGATTATGCGTTTCAATGACCGGAAAGCTCAGCTTCTCAGCCGTAATCGACTCATTCTCAATGTGAAGCGTAGAGACAGCTTTGGGCGCAATTTTGGAACCGGTCACGGAGTCCTCTGCCAGTTTTTCCTGCGTAATGATCCGGTTTTGCAGATGCTGTTCTGTTATGCTTCTGGTGACAAGATGATTTCCTTTGAGCGTCCCCTCCATAATATGAGTTCCATCCAAGCTGCCTTTTATGACATGAGCACCATGAATCGAATGGCTATCAAGCTTGCTCGCATCAATGCTCTGGTCAGCTATTTTCTCTCGGGTGACACTGCCTTCCTGTAATTTTTCCTTGGAAATGGAGTTACCCTGGAGATGTTCATTTTGAATGATATGACTGTTGAGATGTGTAGACGATATTGCTTTTTCGGCGATCTTTTCCCCTGTGACGGATGCTCTGCCCAGATGGCGTGTCTTGATCGCATCTTTGGCTATTTTGGGGGCTGTGATGACGGCATCTCCAATTTTGCTTGTCGTAATACTTAGGTCTGAAATTTTGTCTGTGGAAACAGATTCCGGCGCCAATTTTGAGGTGGTCACCAAATGGTCATGCAGATGTTGCGTGTGGATGATGTATTCGCGTAGATGATTGCCCCCAATGAGTCTGTCAGCCAAATGATGTTCTTCTACAGATCTTCTTGCCAACTTTTCTGCACGAATGGACCCGTCAATCAGATGTCGTGAACTCACACTCTCGTCGAGTAAGTGTTTCTCTCCTACACTCCTGTTCGCCAATTTGTCGATAGTGACAGCCTTGTCGGCTATTTTGCCAGTAGTAACCTGCTGATCCCCAATTTTTTTGGACGTCAGCATACCGTCTTGCAAGTGGCTCGATAGGACACTGCCAGCTTGTAAATGTGTACTACCGATTGATTCTTTGGCGAGTTTTTCTGTCGTGACACTGTTGTTGTGCAAATGCTCAGTCAAAATCGCATTTGGCCCCACTTTATCACTGGTCACCGCTTCTGGCTGTAAATGCTGGTTATAAATGGCCTGAAATGCGATGTGATGATTCGTAATGCTGCCAGCGCTAATATTACTGCCATCTATTAGATCTTCAGTGAGGTGATGACGGTAAATGGAGCCTTCACGGATATGTTGAGACTCAATTGCATCCTCGTCTATCTTCGTCGAAGTGACTACTCCATCGCGTAATTTATCTCCTGTGACTGCTCCATCCTCAAGCTTCACTGTGTTGATCACATAATTTGCTAGGTTACTTGTTTGAATGGTCCCCATCTTTATTTTTTCCGAGGTAATCGATTGATCCTGGATCAACTCATTCGTAATGGCTTGCTCCTGAATATGCTTACTCTGAATCGAGTGGTCGGCAAATTTCATGGAGTCGATGGTTTTATCAGCTAACTTCTCCGACGTAATGCTATGATTGATCAATTTTTGCGCGGATATCGAATAATCCTGCAAATGCTCACCGTCTACGATTCCCCGCCCCAGATGATCCCTCAGTATCGCATGCGGTGCGAGTTTGGTGGAGGTTACGCTCATGTCCGCGAGTTTGCTGCTGTCCACGGCATAATCCTTCAAAATCGAATTATCCACGGCGCCTTGCTTAATCTTGGACGCGTCAATGGCACGGTTCGCAATTTTTTCTGTTGTCACCGATTGATCTGTCAAGTCGTCTGTATAGACAAATGATTGGACACGATCATCATTTCGGTCTTTGATGACCTTCGAATAAAAGTTCGGATTGGCAGTTGAGCTTTGTTTGGAAGATGTATCCTGTTTGGAAGATGTATCTTGTTTGGAAGTTGTATCCTGTTTGGAAGTTGAAACCTGTCTGGAAGTTGAAACCTGTCTGGAAGTTGTATCCTGTCTGGAAGTTGAAACCTGTCTGGAAGTTGAATCCTGCCTGGAAGTTGAATCCTGTCTGGAAGTTGAATCCTGTCTGGAAGTTGAATCCTGTCTGGAAGTTGAATCCTGTCTGGTAAACGAGTCCTGTTTGGAGGATAGGTCCTGCTTGGGTACTTTGGGAATCGGTTGTTGTTGCTCTTTCGGTGTGGCAGCAGAGAGGGGAGGTATTCTCTGATCGCTCTCCAAATTACTTTCAAGCAGATTTAATTCGAGGTCTTCCATCCACTCCCGATCGGGTGATGATGTATATGAGAGCGGTAACTCGTGCATGGTCTGCCTAAAGGTTTTGCTCAGACTTTTGTTTGCTTTTCGCCGGTTCACATTGGCCATAGGGTCTCCTTGCCTCCTGATTTCATTCCCGTATCACTTTTGTAGGATATTCATCCATTTCCCTATTTGGCACCGTGTCTACAAAATTGTTTCATCCTTATTGGCCTAAGTTTCCAGCAAACACAAAAAACCTGCTTGGCCAACTCTCCCGTTGGCTAGCAGGTTCTTTCTCTTCATCTATACAGCAACTTCTTCTTTCGTTTGTGACAAAAGCGTTCTGAATTCATCGCCTTGCAGAACTTCCGCTTCCATCAATGTGTACAAGCCTGTTTGGAATACGGAGTCAAACTGTCTCAAAAGATTGCGAGTTTCTCCGAGCAATCCTTCAAGCAGACGTTCAACCTCGTCATGAATACGACTCTTCTCCACGTATTGTAAATGTACAATGCCCAGATCCGACATACCGCTTTGTACAATTTCCTGTGCCATTCCCAACGCTTGCTCGAAGTCATTCTTCGATCCAGTACTGCGCCCACCGTAGTAGATTTCCTCCGCTACGGCTCCTCCAAGGCTAACCATGATTTGTTTTTCCATCGCTTCCTTGGTATACAGATAGCGGTCTTCTATTGGATTTTGTCGAACGTATCCTAGTGCTTTGCCACGTGGACTCAGCGTGACCTGCGAGACAGAGCCTGGTCGCACGATCTCACTAACAATGGCATGGCCTATTTCATGGAGAGCAACACGTTTCTTCTCTTCCTCTGACGCTTGACGGTCTACCTTCTCTCCGAGCATGACCTTGTCCACGGCATAAGCAAAATGCTTCGCAGTGATCTTGTCCAGACGATCACGCATGGCGTAAATGGCCGCTTCATTGGCTACACTCTCCAGCTGTGCGCCAGAAAAACCGAATGTCTCCTGTGCCACTTTTTCCAGTGTGACGTCTTCGCCAAGTGGTTTATTGGCCGTATGAATCGTCAAAATCTGCTCGCGTGCAGGCTTGTCTGGAAGATCAACGCTAATATGACGGTCAAAACGCCCAGGGCGCAATAGCGCTGCGTCGAGCATGTCTTTCCGGTTCGTAGCTGCCATGACTAAAATCCGCGGCTTGTCGGTCGTAGCTACACCATCCATCTCCGTCAACAGTTGATTCAAGGTTTGATCATATTCACGCTGCTGTTGACCGTCCCTTTTCCCACCGACGACATCGATCTCATCGATAAAAATAATCGCGCTGTCTTGCCCATTTTTCTCTGCTAATGCCTTCGCTTCTTGAAACAATTCACGGACGCGTTGTGCACCGACACCCACGTACATCTCTACAAATTGCGAACCTGATGCCGCCACAAAAGCAGAATTTGTATAGTTCGCTGCCGCTTTCGCCATCAGTGTCTTACCCGTACCAGGAGGACCTGTCAAAAGAACACCTTTGATCGGACGAATCCCGTACTGCTCAATTTTGTCCTTGTATACGAGAAAATCAAGCGATTCCTTCAGTTCTTTTTTAGCGCGTTCCTGTCCACCGATATCAGCAAACTGCACGTCCGATTTCGGAAGCTCATGCTTGTTTGCTTTTCTTTTCCCACCGAGGGCGACATTTCCGCCTTGTCCATTTTGCTGACGGATGACCAGAAAGTAAATCGCACCCAATACGGCTCCGAACACCAAGAATGGCGTAATATTTACACCTAGAAAAACAAGAAAAATCAACAGTGCAGGTACGACGCCGATCAGTACTTCCTTACGCACGTGCCGTCACCTCTTTTTCAATGGAACGGGGGATGATAGTGTAAAAATCCTCCGTTCCTTTTTTCAAGTAAACATAAATGTTCTCGTCATCCATCAATGCAGATGCTTCGTCCAGCTGATTCCCTTTTTTCCATTGTTCCACGAGGGCTGGAATGCGGCTATATTCATGCAACTCCACTGCTTCTGTAAACACAAATTGACCGCTCTGCCATATATCGTTCATCGCTGTCGACTGATTGTCTATGTCAATGATCACTTCTTTTTCCCCTGCGATCTTTTGTGTTTCCGTTAGCAGATTGCGATATTCTGCTGGAAACGCGTCTGGTTTTGTAACAGTTACATCTATTTGAATTTTATCTTTGCTGATCTCCAAGTTGCCCAATGTTGCGGACTGCATTTGTCCAATTTCTGCACGGATTGGCTCCTCAATCTCCATCTTTTGATACAAGAACCATCCTCCGAACAGGAGTGCCAAGGTTGCCACCAAAGATAATCCAATTGCGCTCTTTTTCAACTGCACGGCTACTCCCCCCATAAATATCGCTCTCGTTTTCTCTCTCTGCAACGTCCCCAGTATATCACACGAGTATATCAATTTCTTATACAGATGTTGGATGGAATGCCAAACAGGCCTTCTCCCATAAGGAAAAGGCCTGTCGTCAAGTAAGCGTATTAGGTTGGCGCGAGCACGTATGAGGTTAACAGAGCACCAGTGAATAGATCATAGTGAATATAGTGAAAACGACCGTCTTTGTCTTTAACAGTGACTTCCCAAAATTTCTTATCGTTTTCGAGACCAGGAACCAAATGAGTGATCTCCGATTGTGGGAATGACTTGTAAACCGCCTCTTCTACATTCTTTTTGGGAACAGCTAGATCCATTCGATCGAAGCTAACTTTCTGATCTGTCATCCAGGCTACAACCTGTGTACCCGCCTTATTTTTCCCAATGACGACAGCGTAGCTCTCCTTGCCTCGATATTCATCAATGGATTCAATCTCCGTGATTGTCGTGCGATCCTGGACCCACTGACGAACGGTTTCCTCAAATTGATTGCGCTCTCCTGCTACAGAAGCCGTCAGGTGGTAGGCGAACCCAGCTCCCGTAAGTAAAATGACGGCTACGATTGATAGGATAATTCGTACTAACACAGCAAAGTAACTCCTTTACGTGGCTGACATTACAATCGGAATCGAAGCTGGTCTCTCTTCACTCCAACTGCCGTTTGTATTTGCAAATCCAGCTCCAGTTGGCGAAGCTGCCCCGTAGTTGATTCGTACCATAGTTGGTAATTGACTTTCATTCCGTTCGTTACGTTCGAAGTCAAATCCTGAATAGGGAAGGATGGACCTAACCACATCGATAATAACGAAGAGACTTCCTCAGGTGGTACCGCTATCCGATATCCACTCCAGCCTTGCCCGGCAGTATCTTCAACGCGTTCAGGACTAACCGATTGCAAAACTCCCTTGAGCAATACTGCGTGCTCATACGGGGTGAACATCGCATACGGCAGTGCGGCATGATCCTGTATCTGTCCATCAATTCGTACCGATACGGGCTGCCCATCTTCTCTGGCTATTTCAAGCTGGTGGCCACCGATTTCTCCTGTGAGCTGAAATTGCTCATTTTGATATCGCCCATGCAAGGTCTGATCCTGCATGTATACCAGAAATGAGCGTTCCTCGTCCTTCGTGATCTGCTCCAAAAGCTCCGCTACCGTCGTGGCCGTCTGCTCCGTACCTGCTGTTTGTCTGACCGCAGACGCAGTATCTGTGCCGTCTGTATTGTCTGATCGACTTGCTGTCCCCAATACAATCCCAAGCAGAAATAGACCGAGTAGGATAGGAATCAGCCACCACAGCATTTTGGGCCGGATGTACATGTCGTCCCCCCTGTCCCATTTTTGTCTTTAGCCTATGCTATACGGGAAGGTTTTAGAACGACACGGAAAAGTTGCTAATCATAGCTTAAGGTCGGGCGGTCATACTACATATACACCCCGAGGAGGTGAGCGCGTGACATCTTCGCAACAAACCACATCTCCTGACATACTTGGGTTTCTGTTACAGGAATACCGCGTCTCCTGGGCAGGATTGTCGTCTCCCTTGCGTCAATGGTCGCACACACCCACTCTTCATTTTCGCCATCATCTCCTGACAAAAGCTGTGGCGAAAACGAACAACGGAACGTCGTAGTATCCAATTCCCCTACCTACACCTGCACTGCCTTACTCCTGTCCCCCACCTGACAGGAGCCTTTTACCGTTTTAACGTTTGGAATACGCGGTTTGCTTCGTAAATCGCGCGCTCCTCATCGATGGTCAACAGCTTATGATTACGCATCAAGAATTTACCCGCTACAATCGTATCTTTCACATCGCGTCCATTTGCTGCGTACACCACGTGTGAAATCGGTTGGTGTGCCGGGTGGAAATGGGCTTGGTGGCTATCCAGTACGATCAAGTCAGCTTGCTTGCCTACTTCAATGCTTCCGAGCGTTTCCTCTTGGAATACCCCTTCTGCGCCATAACGAGTAGCCATGCGAAGTGCTTCCTCTGCTGGTACGGCTACTGGATCGTTGTTCACACCTTTGTGCAGGATCGCAGCGAGTTTCAATTCCTCAAACAAATTCAAATTGTTGTTGCTTGCCGAGCTGTCGGTACCCAGTGACACGCTTACACCTTTTGCCAACATTTTCGGAACAGGCGCAACACCGCTTGCCAGCTTCAGGTTGCTCACTACGTTATGAGAAACTCTCACGTTGTATTTTGCCAAAATGTCGATTTCTTCATCCGTTAGGTGAACAGCGTGCGCAACGAGTGTTGGGCGATTGAACATTCCCAGCTTTTCCAAATGAGCAACTGGGCGCAGCCCGTAGTCCTTCTCGTTTTGACCGACTTCCCAAGCAGTTTCAGACATATGGATATGAAGCGGCAAGGAAAGCTCATCGGCTTTTTCGATAATTTGGGTAATAAATTCTGGTGAGCACGTGTACGGCGCGTGCGGTGCCATCATGACGGTAATACGCCCGTCCGCCTGATTATGCCATTCTTTTGCAAATAGAGTCGCGTCTTTCAGCTTTGTTTGACGTTCTTCTTCGGAGCACAGACCGATCATACCGCGGCAAAGGCGAGCACGCATTCCAGCTGCATCGACTTCCTTCGCCACGACGTCCATATGATCATACATATCCACAAACGTGGTGGTTCCGGTACGAATCATCTCGATAAGCGACAATTGGGTACCCCATTTTACTGTGTCGCCCGTGAATTGCGCCTCCAATGGCCACATTTTGTCTTCAAGCCATTGTTGCAACGGCAAATCATCTGCATAACCGCGTAGCAGGGACATACCAGCATGTCCATGCGTGTTGATTAAGCCAGGCAGTATGTAATCACCTTTTTGATCGATGACTTCATCGTATCCCGCTTCCGACAGGTCTTCAGGAGTTGGGCCCACATACGTAATCTTGTTGCCTTCGAATGCTACGGCACCATCGTAAATGACTTCATTCGTATCGTTAACGGTAATGACTGTTGCGTGAATGAGGATCGTCTTTTTCATAGTATACACTCCATTCTTACGTCAAATAGTAGGCCAAGCTTTGCAGGTTGGACGTCACATCCGCATAGTGAATGCGAACATCTTTTCCTGCGCGAATCGTCGTAGGGGCAAAATTCAAGATCCCCCTGATACCCGCTTGAGTCAACTGATCACATACGGATTGCGCTGCAGGTGCCGGTACCGTAATAATCGCTAGCTTGATTTGCTTGTTTACGATCGTTTCTTCCAGCTCTACTAAAGGCTGGATCGGTATACCTGCGACTTTTTTACCCTGCTTCTCTGGATTACTGTCAAAGATGGCCGCAATCCGCATGTTATCTTTCAAATAAGCGTTGTAGTTACTAATGGCATGGCCCAAATGCCCAGCTCCGACCAAAGCGACACGGATTTCATCCGTTAGCTTCAGAATTTCACGGATTTTTTCTACCAGATAATCGACATCATAGCCGATTCCCTTTTTTCCAAAATCACCAAAAGCTGCAAGATCTTTTCTGATTTGGGCAGGATTCACATCTAGATTCTTGCCCATCTGTTGGGAGGAAACGGTGGTCACCTCAACTTGCTGCAAATAACTGAGGTAACGCAGATAAATCGGCAAACGACGGACGACCGCTTCTGAAATCTTTTCGTGTTTTGCCACGTTCGGTCTTCCCCCCTAATTCTTTTGCTTCAAAATCCGATATTCTTTTCCATTCGATAAAATGGTAATGGAACCGTCGTGGCTGGTAACGTATGTCTCGGCCCATGACTCACCCAGGCGCTCCATGACTTCCGTCTGACCGTCTTTCATTTGATCCCGCGATCGGCCTGTCTGAATAATGGCGACCTGAGGATCGACTTGCGTCAGAAACGGTTGCGAAGAGCCTTGATTGCTCCCCTGACCGGCTACCTTTAGAACTTCCGCCTTCAGTCTATCCTTTTGCCGTTCCAACAGTCGCTCTTCTGCTTTTTCATTCACGGCGCTCATAAATAAAAATCGCAATTGTCCGTGCGTCAATCGAAAAACGAGAGAATTGTTCTGGGGCGATAAAAATAGCGGTTCATCCGGTAGCAAAACTTCCATCGAGATTTCTTGGTCAAGAGTGAGTACTTGTCCTTGCTCTGCTTCCATCTGCTTTTGGTTGGAGCGAAGCAGCACGACATGACGAATCGTTGATGCGATCAGCTTGGGCAAAATGACGGCATCTATAAGCACTTGCTGGCTCAATGAAGCGTAGCCTCCCATATGCTCAGGCTGGTCGTTCGTCAACACTACATAGTCGAGCCGTGTGATCTTGAGCTCTGCCAAGCGCGCCGAGAGAACGGGCCAATCTTCTGCCGTACCCGTATCAACCAGCATCGTTTTGCCGCCTGGCATTCTCAAAAGCGTACTCTCACCATGTGGAAGTGCCAAGTAGGTGATAATGAGACCCGAAAATTCCTGTTCTGTCTCTGTTTCAAATGGGTCATCTATCTTCACTGCTGCTTCTTGCAAATACAAATGGCTATCAATCGAGCATGCGCAAAGGAAAATCGCACTAAGAACTACAATCCACCAACGCCACTCTTTTTTCCATAACATTTATTTTATCACCTTAATCCCTATGAGACTATTGCTTCATTTTATGAATCTGACAGGGATTGCATACTAAGGAATGGCTCTATACGCTCTCGCAGTGTTGGCCATGGACCGCTTTCGATCTGAAATGGCGGTAAAGATTGTAGGAATGAGCGTCCATATCTCGACTCAACCACACGCGTGTCAAGAACGATCACGACCCCGCGATCCAAGTGGTGGCGAATCAATCGACCCACCCCTTGTTTAAATTGCAGAACAGCTTGTGGAAGAGACAAGGACATAAAAGCGTTTTTTCCTTCTGCCTTCAAAAGCTCTGCCCTTCCTTGATAGACAGGATGATTTGGCGGAGCAAATGGGAGGCGAACAATGACTAAACTGCTCAGCCATTCTCCCTGGATATCGACACCTTCCCAAAAGCTACTCGTCCCAAGCAGGACACTTCTCTCCATGCTTCGGAACAGACGCACCAGCTTACTCCGATTGTTGCTATCAATCCCGTGACCGAATAACGTATACGGTTCTGGGGCCTCCGCAAGGCGTTCCTTCATTGCTTGGTAAACAAGTCGAAGCATCGAGTGGGAGGTAAACAGGATCAGCGTCCTTCCTTTCGAAGCCAGTACGACATCCACGCACCCTTGAATGACCGCCTCCAAATACGTGTGGTCACTCTCTTTGCCTGGTGCGGGGAAATCAGATGGAATCAACAGTAATCCCTGCTCTTCATAATGAAACGGCGATGGCAGTGACAAGGTACGCACGCGCTCCTCAGGCAGTTGGTCGAGACCAAACTGGCTTCTGATGTAGGAGAAGCTGTTTTTGACCGTCAGAGTGGCTGATGTCAAGATCAGACTCCGCTTCTGCGCGAAAAGCGGTTCTGCTAGTGAGTCGGCAACCTTCAAGAGTGCTGCTGACAAATGAACCTGCTTGCGAGCTGTACGGGACTCTACTTCCATCCAATATACATACTCCGCATCCTGCTCAAGCAAAAAGAAGTGAAGCAGCTCCACGACGTTTTGCCAGTCTTTGATGAGACCGAATAAATCTGTCAGTAGACTGCGTACGGCAAAAGGAGGCTTTTCCTCTTGCGGAGTCGTTCGCAAAAGCTCCTCGATGCCCGCTGCGTATGCGGTCATCCCTTCAATCAGCTTTTTGGTTACTTTGCGTATTTTCTCGTGTTTGCCTACAAACGATTCGATCCGATAACGTACCGTCTCACGTCCAGCGTCCATCGTCTCCTCCGCACGATCAGATGCCCATACATACAAGAGCTGTGTCCATTGCTGCGCTTTCTCACGTACGGCAGCGGACTGTTTTCTCAGCTCCAAAAGCTTTGCGGCAACATCGTCTTGTACCGCAGGCATCCAGCTTTGCAGCTCTTCTGCGAAGCGGGCAATTGCCCCACTCTCTTCAACCGATGCACGATCTAACAAGAAAAGAAGCTGCGTGGTTGAAAACTGCTTGCCTAAATGCTGTGTCGCGGCATCCTCCAAATGATGGGCCTCATCGACGATGGCAACTTCATACGGAGGGAGGATTCTGTTTTCCGCTTGCAAGTCGCTGATGAAAAGGGCGTGATTAACGATGAGTACATCGACATCGCGAGCCCGTTCCTTCGCCTGAAAATAGTAACAGCGACTAAACCAGGGACAAGCCCGATTCAAACAAGAGCTCGTATCACTTTTTACCTGTTGCCACAGCAGTTGGCCACTCGGAGGCATGCTCAGCTCTTCCACGTCACCGGTTACGGTTTGCGTGAGCCACGTCAGCATCTGTCCTTTGACCAAGCGCATTTCTTGGCTGCTTCCTTCTACAGGCTCGTCCACGGCTTGTTCAAATTTTCGCAAGCACAAGTAGTTTCCTCTGCCTTTTAGCGTCGAAGCTGTAAAGGAGAACGGCAGAGACTCCTGCAAGGTAGCGATTTCCTTATGGAATAGCTGTTCCTGCAATTGAATGGTGTTGGTACTGACCACCAGCTGCTGCTGATTATGATGAGCCCAAATGATCCCCGGCAAGAGATAGGCTAATGATTTTCCCGTACCTGTCCCTGCCTCTACCAATAAATGGGCACCATCCTCCATTGCCTCATAGACCGCATGCATCATCGCTTCTTGAGCATCCCGGCGTTGATACCCCGACATTTTCGCCTGCATGTGCCCGTTTTCGCCCAAAACATCCTCGAGCTGGTCAGCAAACGCTTTGGTCACTGTCGCATCGACATGGGAACGTTTTAGCGAGGCTGTTAATTTTTCTTCTCGCTTCCGAAGGGCCAGCTGGCGATAAACATCCCACATGTCTGAGGAATCCGTTTCGGTTGGCGTTCCATCCAGCTCTGGCAGCTCTATGAGCTTTTCCATCTCGATCTGACGTAAAAGAACCTCGATATCAGAGCGAAACGAAGAGACGAGCATCTGCAGGCGCTGAATCGTCACGAGCGGCAGTCTCTTTAAAATATCCAGCAAGTGGAGAAACAGCTGCGCTGTTGCAAGGGCATCGCTATCTGCTTGATGGGGATTATCGTGTTCGATTTCCAGCTCAGACGCCAGTTCTCCGAGCCTGTAGCTATTTTGCATCGGCAAAAGAACGCGGGAAAGCTCCACTGTATCAAGCACGTAGCCGTCAAACGCATAATAGCCCTGGCTCAGCAGGGCTTCTTGTAAAAATTGGAGATCAAAGCTTGCATTATGTGCAACAAAAGCTCGTCCATCCAATAAACGCAAGAAATCTGGGAACACTTCTTCCAAGGAAGGAGCATCTGCAACCATTTCATTGGTAATCCCTGTTAATTGGGTAATAAACGGGGGAATATCCTGGCCCGGATGAATCAGGGTGGAAAAACTCTCGGTAATCTGCCCGTCATCGATCGCGACGGCACCAATCTGAATGATGCTGTCACCTTGGCGTGGATGGCTTCCCGTCGTCTCAAAATCTACAACTAGTAATCGATTCAAACGTTGTCACCTCGTAACCTGGGCGGAAACATTCAATCCGCACCCATTCACATTCGGCAACGATGGGAAATATTCCTGCTCTCCTGTACATTTAAGGCTGTACGAGCTCGGTTTGCATTTCTGATTGACCGAGCTTGCTTGCACACAATTGCAGATAGATGGGGATTTCCCATAACTGTTCTGCGAATGGCAATGCCCGTTGAAAATATTGTTCAGCTAGGCGCCAATTTTCTTCCACAACTGCGATTCTTCCCAGATGAAAATACCCTAACGAACGTACATATGGCTCAGCGTCTACCAGGAAATACTTTGCCAACCGTTTTGCCTCTTGTGTATCCCCTAGCTTTTCGTATGCGGAAATCATCCCGGATTGGCCGAGGCGATTGTCTCGGTTTTTCTCCAGCATGATCCGAAACGCTTTAATTGCTTCTTCTACCCTTCCGTCAAACAACAACATCCATCCATAACTAAAAAGAAAGTCGTCATTTTCGGGTGCAAGACTGATCGCTTTTTTGACGAGCGTCAATGCGCGCTTCGTACCCGCAATGAGCCACGTATTCCAGGCCAAGCCATGCCACGTCCACCCATCTTTTGGGGAACGCTCCGTCAAAAAGTGATAGCAAATTTGTGCCCGGTGGTAATTGCCCACTGTTTCGTATAAAGAGGCCATTTCCTGAAGAGTATCGCTGTCCAAATCGCGTGTCGGCAGTTGCAAGCCTTTCGGCGGGCTCCATTCCACCGTTTGGTCCATCGTATGCAGTAATTTTGCAGCACGCAGCCATAGCATCTGCGCTTCCCAATCGTGCTCGTTTTTTTCTAGATACGGTTCCAATTCGTCCAAAGCTTCCTGTGCATCGCCATCTCTTAAATAGCATAGCGCGAGGTTGTATTTGGCTTCTTCCTGTTCTGGATTGATCTCGAGAGACGTCTTAAAAGCTTGCGCCGCCTCTAGCCATTGCTCCTCTTCTGCCAGTATGCACCCGATGGCATTAAAGCTGATGGCCACAATGGTAGGTGAGCTTGCTGTCCTGCCGAGCAGACGGAATTCCCGAAAGGCTAATTCTTCATCCTCACACAAAAGGAGACTGTAGGCGTAGTACAGGCGTCCACTTTCCCAGTCTGGCGATTTTTGGACTAATTCTGCAAAACACTTTTTCGCGTCTTGGAACATGCGCAAATGATAAAAGCCTTCCCCTCGACGAAAAATCGGCTCGTATGGATTCGTTTCAACGGCCTTTGGCGATTCTGCACTTGCCTTCGACTGATGCGTCTTTTTTTCTTCCGCCGGAAGCTGTCCTTCCATTTCCTTGATACTACGAATTGCATTCGATAATTTTTCTTCGAATTGCAGCCACAGGTCAACAACTGTATCACTTACTTGGCGCAATTGAAACAATTGTTCCGCGAGCTGATGACGTTCTTGTTCAGAAGCCCCCTGCCACTTCTCTTCAATCGTCTGCGCTTTTTTACGAAGCGTATGAAACCAGTCCTCGATTTTCACAAGAAAAGCCACCCCCTATGAGGCATGAGTACTTTCATTGTCTCACAAGGCAGGTGGCTCTATGCAGGAACAAACAGATCGCTTACAGAATCGTCGCGTGTACTTCTTCTGCGATCAATTCTTTGATCTGATTTTTTTCATCCATGATGGCGACACGTGGCTTGTAGGTTCTTGCCTCTTCATCCGTCATCATCGCATAGGCAATAATAATGACGATATCGCCCTCTTGTACAAGACGTGCTGCTGCTCCGTTCAAGCAAATGACGCCACTGCCTGGAGCACCTTCGATGACGTATGTTTCCAGACGAGCTCCGTTGTTGTTATTGACGATTTGTACTTTTTCATTTGGCAAAATATCCAGTGCATCCAACAAATTTTTGTCGATGGTAATGCTGCCAACATAGTTCAAGTTCGCTTCAGTTACCGTTGCTCGATGGATTTTTGCTTTCATCATGGTGCGGAACACTAAGAATTCCTCCCTTATCTCTACTTGATTGATGTAATCGTATTGTCGATCAGACGTGTTTTGCCAAAACGAACAGCTAGCGCGATGAGGATCGTCTGACCTGCCGTTTCCTGCTCAACTGGTGTAAGCGCTGGATAGCTCAAAATTTCCACATAATCAATATCAGCCAGCGGCTGCTCGGAAATCATTTGCGTGATTCGATCCTTGATTTCAGAAAGAGGCATGCCCTCACCCAGCCATTCTTCTGCTTGTTTCAGGCTTTGTGATAGCACGAGTGCTTGTGCTCGCTCATCCGCTGACAAGTATACATTCCGAGAACTCATGGCAAGACCATCCGCTTCGCGGACAATCGGGCAAGGAACAATTTGTACTGACATCGACAAGTCTTGAACCATTTGCGTCACAACAGCCACCTGCTGGGCATCCTTTTGTCCAAAAAAAGCGTAATCGGGCTGGACAATTTGAAACAATTTATTGACGACAGTCGATACGCCATCAAAATGACCCGGACGAGAAGCTCCACACAATGGAGTCGTCACATTTGCCACTGAAATATTGGTCAGCATCGGTTTCGGATACATCTCGCTGACATCCGGGCTAAACAGGAGGTCCACACCCGCTTCTTCCGCCATTTTGCTATCCCGTTCAATATCACGCGGATAGCTTTCAAAGTCTTCATTCGGTCCGAATTGCAGCGGGTTTACAAAAATGCTCATCACAACCAAATCGCATACTTCACGGGCAGCTTTCACCAAGCTGAGATGTCCTTCATGCAGAAAGCCCATGGTCGGTACCATCCCGATCGTTTTGCCTTGCCGATGTGCTTCTTTTATATGAACGCGCATCTCTGCGATTGTGGAGACTTGCTGCATCATTGTTTGCATCATGACTGCTTCACTCCTTCCCCGTACAATTCCTTGATGGTTTCTTCAGAGGCATGGAAGACATGCTCTGGCCCTGGGAAGCTTCTTGCTTCAACTTCTTTGTTATACGTCTCCACTGCTTCACGAATTGTTTCACCGATGTTTGCGTAACGCTTCACGAATTTCGGTGTGATATCCGATGCGTAGCCGACCATATCATGGAACACCAGCACTTGACCATCACAAGTCGCACCCGCTCCGATTCCGATCACAGCGATGTCCAGCTTGTCTGCAATCATGCCTGCGACCTCTTCTGGAACACATTCCAGCACAATGGCGAATGCACCCGCTTCTTGAATCGCAAGGGCCTCGTCCAACAATTTTTTGGCTGCCTCCAGATCTCTTCCTTGTACTTTGTAGCCACCTAATTGATGTACCGATTGCGGAGTAAGTCCAATATGTCCAACGACAGGGATGCCTGCTTGTACACAGCGTGTAATGATTGGGGCCAGTTCACGGCCCCCTTCCATTTTGACCGCCTTGGCCAGCCCTTCTTGCATTAGTCTGCCCGCGTTTTTCACTGCTTCCTCAACTGTTCCGTGATAGCTGAGAAAAGGCAGGTCCGTCACGACAAATGCACGCTTAGCCCCTCTCGTTACTGCTTTCGTATGGTGTAGCATGTCCTCCATCGTTACAGGGATGGTGGAGTCATAACCGAGTACGACCATTCCCAATGAATCACCGACCAAAATCATATCAGCGCCAGCTTCATCCACTAATTTGGCTGACGGATAGTCATAGGCGGTCACCATGGTAATCGGGGTTCGCGTTTCTTTTTTCTTGCGGATACTCGAAGTCGTAATAGGTCTGTCGTTTTGTGCCATTTTTCATTGCTCCTCTTTCGCATCAAGCCCGTGGATCGTGTGAGGAATAAAAAAACCTTCTCGCGTCAATCGGGAGAAGGTTGTCCATGTCAAAAAGACATTTTGCGTTAGCGGATTCCTTCTGTCTCGGTCCACACAGGCTCTGAGCAGATTTTTGTCCTTGCACGTATTGATTTAAGATTACACGATAGATACAAAAATACTCCGGGAGTACCGTTCACGACGTGATACAGCCTCCAAATTGGAGTATAGCAAATGATTTAATCATTTGCACGATAATTGACATCAGCCGAATAAACTTTGTGAATCTGTCCCGCCTGATCCTCGACCTTGAGTACGCCTTCCTCATCCAAGCCAACGGCACGACCTTCAAGCTGTTGTGAAATCGTCTGGAGGGTCACCCATTTGCCAATGGTGAACGAATGATTCTCCCACTCTTGTTTTACACGCTCAAAGCCAGCCTGCAAATAATGGTCGTACTCTTCTTCAAAAATTCGGCAGAGTCGCTGGATCAACGAAACACGCTTGAGTGGCTCGCCAGATTCAATTCGAAGCGAAGTCACAATCTGTGCCAGTTCAGATGGGAAATCAGACTCGACACTGTTAGCATTGAGCCCTATTCCGATTACTAAATAATTGACCCGATCAGATTCAGCATTGAGTTCTGTCAAAATCCCGCATACTTTTTTGTCTCCGATAAAAATATCGTTCGGCCATTTGATTTTGACAGGCAACCCTGTCTCTTCTCGGATCGTTTTCGCTACAGCAACCGCCGTTAGCAACGTCATCTGAGGTGTCTTCGGTAACGGAATCGAAGGTCGGATGATCAAGCTCATCCATATCCCTGTTCCTTTCGGAGAATGCCATGGACGGCCGAGTCTGCCTTTCCCACCTGTTTGCAGCTCTGCCAGCACAATCGTACCTTCTACTGCCCCTTTTGCCGCAGCCTCGTGTGCCAGTGGCTGTGTAGATACCACCTCATCGTAAGCGATGACATTTTGACCGATCCGATTCGTTTCCAGTCCAGCCATGATTTCTGCTGCTGACAAGCGATCAGGGGCAACCAGCAGGCGATACCCCGATTTTCGCACCGCCTCCACCTCGTAACCATCTCGGCGCAGCTCTTCGATATGTTTCCAAACCGCCGTCCTAGAGCAACCGCATGTTTGACTTAGTTCTTCACCAGAGATGAAATTACCTGGCTGATCACGGAATGCTTGAAGGATGACTTGCTTAATGTTCATCTTGTGCAACCTCTTTCTTTGCAACTTCGACGAGTGCTTCTGGTGTATTTGGTAAACCGTGCAGTGCCGTTTGTCTAAGTAACGATTCCAAGACGCGAACAATCCACTCGCCTGGCTTTTTTTGAACGGCTACTTGCAGGTCAAGCCCCGTGATTGCCAAATCCTTGATGGTTTTGACAGGCATGTTCTCGTATTGATCGAGGAGTGCTTGCATCGAAAACGATTGCCTCTCCTTCCACCAGCACGCTTGCAATAAAAGGAAGAACTCGTTACACGTGTCCCAACCGACTTCAAGTAGCAGTGGCCCCCACTCAATCGCTTGAGGGACATCCCATTGCGGCTGCAATCGCATCAGAAGTTCAACCAAGCAACAAATTGCTTCTGTTTCGCGTTTGGACATTTTGAGGAATTGGCATACTTCACGCGATTGCACAGGAGAATAATTCGCCGCAAACAGTAGCAACGACCATTTTTGCGTCACGGTTTGCAAATGATGCAGCCGCCAGATATGCTCATTTGAGAGGTCAAACAGTTTATCTATCTCAGGGGCATAAGCCATGAGCCTCGTTTCATTCAACAACTGACAACCTACCTCTGGGGCTCTGCTGTCGAGCGTTTTATTCAGCTCTTCCCTTATGCGCTCCACAGCAATATGAGCTAACAAAGGTGCAGTCTGTTTCATAGCAAGCATGGTCTGGTCTTCTATAGCAAAACCTAACTGGGAAGCAAAGCGCACTCCTCGTAAAAGCCGAAGGGCATCCTCCTGAAATCTCTCTAGCGGAATGCCTACAGCCCGAACCAACTGACGCTCCATATCCTCACGTCCACCGAACGGGTCGTGCAATACTTGATGACGATCCATCGCCATTGCGTTCATTGTAAAATCTCGTCGCTCCAGATCGAGCCGAAGTTCTGAAACGAACTGAACTTCAGCAGGTCGACGGTAATCTTCATATTTTCCTTCCGTCCGAAACGTGGTTACTTCGAACATCTGCCCCTCGACTTTTACAGACACAGTACCGTGTTTCAGACCAGTCGGGACATGATCGGGAAACAATCGGATGACGTCGCCGGGATGGGCATTCGTACATATATCTATATCATGAACAGGTCGTTGTAAAAGCCAATCGCGGACGCAACCAC
Source organism: Brevibacillus sp. NPDC058079 (assembly GCF_042885155.1). Taxonomy (NCBI): domain Bacteria; kingdom Bacillati; phylum Bacillota; class Bacilli; order Caryophanales; family Paenibacillaceae; genus Brevibacillus; species Brevibacillus sp. NPDC058079. Next base: position 433,863 of record NZ_JBHVSO010000001.1, on the reverse strand, counting down.
CCACATAGTAAGCTTCGAATCCGTGTTCCTCCAATCTGTCGAGAACACGCTTTGCCAATTCTATCGCCAATCCAATCCCCCCTTTCTGGTTTGCTCCGCCTGATCTACACAAGGAGGCGTTTTTCATGAGAGTTTTGTATGGATTGTTCATTTTAATATCCAAGGTACATCAACTAGCCAAAAGCTCGATCTTACGTTCAAAAGCTTAGGTTTTCTTCGGTTTTACTTTCCAGCAAGTTGGCGTAAAGTGCTTCATACTGAGAGGCGATCGTTTCGTGACAAAACGTTTTGCAGGATCGCTCGATGCTATTCGCGGAGAATTCGCGGTATAGCTCTTCGTTTTGCAAGAGTCGAATCGTTTCTTTCGCCATGCCTTCCACGTCCCCAATTGGACGCAAGAAGCCGTTCACACCATCCAGGACGACCTCAGGCAAGCCTCCGGCCACTGTAGCGACGACAGGCACGCCGCAAGCCATTGCTTCCAATGCGACGAGACCGAAGCTTTCCTTTTCGGATGGAAGCAGCATGATGTCTGCCATCGACAATACCTCAGCGACATCTTCCTGCTTGCCGAGGAAGCAAACATCGTCGTTCAAACCGAGCTCAGTGATCAACTTGCGGACCAGACCCATTTCGGGACCTTCTCCAATGAGGATCAGTCTGGAAGGCACTTCTTCACGTACTCGGGAGAATATTTCAATCACATCCGGCACTCGTTTGACCGGACGGAAATTAGAAATGTGCATAAGAATTTTTTCACCATTCGGTGCAAATACCTTTTTCAGCTTCGAAACTTCTTTCGGGTAGTAACGCCGCTTGTCAACGAAGTTGTACACTGGGACAATTTCTTTTTCAGTATGGAGCAGCTCTTTCGTCTGCCTGATCAAATCGTTGGACACCGCTGTTACCAAATCGCTTCGCTCAATACCGAAGCGGATCATATCACTCAAATTCGAGTCATAACCCAGAACAGTAATATCAGTCCCGTGCAAGGTGGTCACAATTTTCAAATGATCCCCTACCATTTGCTTGGCGAGGAACGCACACAACGCATGTGGCACAGCATAATGCACATGTAATAAGTCCAAGTTTTCATTTTTCGCCACTTGCGCCATTCTATTCGCCAAGGTCAAATCATAAGGTGGATATTTAAAAACATCATAGTTGTTCACTTCTACTTCATGATAAAAAATGTTCGGGTGAAACGCACCTAAGCGAAATGGCATTCCACCTGTAATGAAATGGACTTGATGTCCTCGCTCGGCCAATAGCTTCCCCAGCTCTGTGGCTACTACCCCCGATCCGCCCAATGACGGATAGCAAGTAATTCCGATCTTCATACAGTGTCACTCCTTCTCACAAGCTCTTTAATACATACGGAGCTGCACTGACAAATCCTTCTGCGTAGGCTACACCAGCCTGTTGACCAAACAGTCGCTCTCGATACTCAACAGACTCCAGATACCCATTGGTAAGTGGTGTTTGAACGCTGCCTTCTTCGAGTTCAAACTGACTGCGGTAGCAACGCAGCGCCTCCATTTTTTGCGGATAAACAGTGGTGATATCCACGACAACCTGCGGCGTGACAGTTGAATTAATAAAATAGTAAAGGAATTGCGAAGGTCGATAGGCAGGCAAAGAAGGCTCCGGCAAATACTTGCGGATGCCTGCATTAAACACCGCCTCACGAACGATCCGACTAACGCTTTCGTGATCTGGATGACGATCCGCGTAATAAGGTGCAAGAACAATGGCTGGACGAGTTTCGCGAATGAGCTTTACGACACGTTCAATCGCACTTTCCCTGACTGCTTCCAAGCCACGATCAGGCAGGCCAAAATTATAGCGAGCAGCCACTCCCATCACTTGGTCAGCTGCAGTCGCTTCTTGCTGCCTTCTTTCAACGGTTCCATTCGAAGACAATTCGGCATAGGTCAAGTCGAGAATCCCCACGCGCTTTCCCTGTTTAGCTGCCAAAATCAGACTGCCTGCCGCACCGATCTCAACATCATCAGGATGAGCGCCGATTGCCAAAATATCGAGTGAACTCATGCTTCATTCTCCTCATGCACCACTTCGCGCCAATCCAGTTGTCCCAGCTCCAAAGCCTTCAGCATGATTTCTGCCGAACCGAGATTGGTGGCAAACGGTATCTTGTGCACATCACACAGTCGAAGCAATGCGATAATATCAGGTTCATGTGGTTGAGAGGTAAGCGGATCACGCAAAAAGATAATCAAATCCATCTCATTGCGGGCGATCATCGCACCGATTTGTTGATCGCCTCCTAAAGGCCCAGACAGAAATCGGGTTAGGGACAGCGAGGTAGCTTCCATGATTCGCGACCCAGTTGTTCCTGTGGCATACAGGTCATGTTTTGCCAAAATGGATTCATAGGCCATCGCTAGTTGCACAATCTGTTCTTTCATTCGATCATGGGCAATCAATGCAATTTTCAAGAAAACCTCTCCCTTTATGGCTGGGTATCGTGTGTATGTTAATCAAACGTTTAATCAATCAGATGTTCCAATCCGTAAATCAATCCGTTCATATTCATTACGGCTTTAATGGCCATATTTACCCCTGGCATAAATGATTCCCGGTTAATCGAATCATGGCGAATGGACAGCGTTTGGCCTGTTGCACCAAACAAAACCTCCTGATGAGCAACCATACCTGGCAGACGGACACTGTGAATCCGGAAGCCTTCGTAATCTGCTCCGCGAGCGCCTGGAATCGTTTCTACCTCTTCAGGATGCCCTTGCTTGAGCTCTTCCCGAACGGCTGCAATCATCTCTGCGGTCTTCAAAGCAGTTCCGCTCGGCGCATCCAGCTTGCGGTCATGATGCAGCTCGATAATTTCTACATGCGGCATATATTTTGCTGCCATTGCGGAAAACTTCATACATAGAATCGCGCCGATTGCAAAGTTCGGGGCAATAATGGCACCCAGTCCCGCTTCTTTATAGCGCTCAGTCATCTCTTGCAGCTGCTCTGTTGTCAGGCCCGTTGTTCCGACGACCGGTCTCACACCACGAGCTAGGCATAGCTCCATATGACGGTACACCGTATGTGGTGTCGTAAAGTCTACCAGAACATCCGGCTTCATTTCGTCCAGTTGTTGATTGATTTCCTCTTCGCTCACACGTGTGTCTAGATTGCCTGTAAAAACGAGTGCGGTATCCTGCGCCAGCATTTTCACTACTTCTTGCCCCATCCGACCATTTGCGCCTGCAACTGCTACACGAATTTGTTTAGTCATGCTGCTCGTTCTCCTCTATTCTCGTCCAGCGATCTTTATCGCGAGTATTAAACTTGTGCATAATACGATCAAAGGCTTCCTGCAAATCGATTCCGAGTGAGTTTGCGAAACAAATCACGATGAAGAGTACGTCACCCAGCTCTTCCTCTACTGTTTTTTCGCCTTCGTCCTTTTTCTTAGGTTTTTCTCCATAAAAATGGTTAATCTCTCTGGCTAATTCCCCTACTTCTTCTGTCATTCTAGCCAGCATCGAAAGCGGAGAAAAATATCCTTCTTTAAACTGCGATATGTATTGATCAACTTCATGCTGCATCTCTTGCATAGTCTTTTGCCGTTCCATCCGCCCACTCCTTTTTCACATACTTCTCTCTTTCACCTATCGTACTAAAAAAGGCTTCGTTTGCCAAATCACAATACTTCGTCTTTCCAGCATATGGACAATCAAACGAGCGTTCATTTATAATGGCTTTCGGATAGCCCTCAGGTAACACAAGTATTACCTGCACATCACGTCCGGGGGGAAGCCTGTTTCCTGATCCGGCGAACAGGAGGATATATGAAAATTCGTCTTGACAGTATCATTGCCATCATCATCGGTTCTGCCATTATGGGATTTGGTATTAACGCGTTCAACATTCCCAACCATCTAGCTGAGGGCGGTATTACTGGTATCAGTATTTTGATCAAGCTGTTAGTTCCTGCTGTGGATCAGGGAATCGTCTTCTTTGTCCTGAACATACCGTTATTTTTCTTGGGCTGGAAAATTCTTGGACGAACTTCTTTTTTCTACACGATTTTGGGAACGGTTTCTCTCTCAGTCTTTTTATCCTTATTTGATGGTGTGCTTCCGTTGCCGATGAAAGATCGCTTGCTCGCTTCCTTGTATGCCGGGGTAGCTGTTGGTGTCGGTTTAGGAATTATTTTCCGTTACGGTGGGACAACCGGCGGTGTGGACATCATTGCCAGACTGCTTCAGAAATACATGGGTATCAGTATGGGAAGGACGTTGTTTTTCGGAGACATCTTGGTCATTGGGGCGTCCCTGGTCTATTTGAATCTGGAAAGCGCTATGTATACCCTCGTCGTCGTCTTTATCGCAGCACGTGTCATTGACTTTTTCCAAGATGGCGCTTATGCAGGAAAAGCATTGACGATCATTTCCAACGAAGCAGATAACATCGCCAAGCAAATTCTCGATCTAGGTCGTGGTGTGACACTCTTAGCGGGTAAAGGTGCCTACTCTGGCGATGAAAAGAAAGTCATTTATGTCGTTGTCAGCCGAAACGAAGTCATGCGTTTTAAAACCATTGTGCAAGAAATTGATCCGCATGCTTTTGTCATCGTCAACGATGTGCATGAAGTTCTCGGAGAAGGCTTCACCCTTGATGAAAACAAGAAACCGCTTCACGACTAAGCACGAAGCAGCACAGCAAAAACCCTTGCCTTTTCGAACAGGCAAGGGTTTTCTACATCTATTACGTCGAACGGATTTCTCCATCATATTTCTTCCACGCCACATAAGACAAGGCCATGATCAAAGCAATCGAAATCGATGCGAGAATAACAATAGGTGAATCTGGCCGCATCATTAGACGAGCAAACGTACTCTTCTCTTCTCCCACAAAAGCCACTTGAAAAGAGCCGGTCAATTCTCGCAACGCCTCTCGTACCAGCTGCCAATCTACTTGGCTGTTTCGCATCTCTTTGGATATGATATCGTACGCAACCGTAATCGAGGACATTTGGCCCTCTGGAAGCTGAATACTCATCCCCGGCTTAATGGCCAAAAATAATCGGTAATTTTCATCGAACTGTTCGCGAAACTGACTGAAATTCCGTTCAACAGCCGATAGCTGCAGGTTTTGGACCTGTGTGACGAGAGAAGGATAGTAACTACGCCACATCGGCTGGTGATCATGCGTCAGTGCGTCTATGGCGATACGGACCCGTGTGGCATGCCACAGCAATTGCTGTTCACTTGCGTTTGCGGAAGCAAAGCTTTGCTTGGCTGCTAGTATGGACTGTGTCACTGCATTCAGACTCTCAATTCGTATCGGATTGGGCAAATGCTGGTTCGGGAATCGTTCTGCGAGCTGTACAATCCGCTGCTCTGCCCCTTCAAGATCTCCCTTTTTTGCATACGTCAGTAACTCATGCGCAATTTGATCTAATGCTGCCAACTGCTTTTCTTCTATCGGTTGATTCAGCTTCGAGTACAAATTATGAATGGGCCACGACAAGAACAACCCGATCATGAGAAAGAATAATAAAAACCGGATGTTTTTCTTCAACGCAAATAACCTCCTTCCCTAGTACAGCCTATGGAAAGGAGGACAAGATTAGACCTTATTTGTCGTATACTTCATATTCACCCACCAGATCACCGAGATCGAGATCAGGCTGAGAAGAACCGTAAACAACCCAACGAAGCCCTCATATGGATCTAGTACACTCGGCAGCCACGGATGGATGTCCATGACGTAATCGAGAAAATCATTATTCAGTGTCCACAGCGCAGCGATTCCCACCGGCAGAAGACTTAGCTTGTAAAAACGCGCATACAAAACAGATTCCACAGCCATGCCGGTGTGGGAAATGATCAGCATCAGGTCTGTCCAACGCACTTCATTGCCCATCAACCAACCAGCCACGATAATGCAGACGGCCCAGACACCATACTTAAAATTGGTGATGCCAGCCAAAGCTTCCAGTACAGGAATGTGGCGACCCAACAAATAGGTAAGGAGTACAAGCGAAAAAAGTCCGCTACCTGTCGGGCTGTCCGGGACAAAAGGAATCAAATATGCTGGTGTCTCAGCCAATTGGTTACCGTACCAGATAAATCCATATATGGTTCCCAAAAAGTTGACGACGAACAGCGTCCAAAGAAACCACCTTTTGCCCAAAGATTGCCGAAACCACTCCCATATCCAGATCATCTATAATCGTCTCCCGCTGTGTACGCCGCTAACGAAAAAGCTGACCGCATTACCAGCCAGCTTTTCCCCTATTAGCTTATTTCAAGCCAGCCATGTATTCAGCTAGCTTTGCGATTTCTGCATCATCTTTGAGCAAACCGGCTGGCATTCCGCCTTTACCGTTCTTGATGACGTCAGTAATCTTGGCTGCATCCAAAGTTGCACCGATTTTTTGGAGGTTTGGACCCATGCCACCCTCCATGTTTTTACCATGGCATCCCATACAGCTTGTTTGCGCTTTCCAAAGCGCATCTGCTGTAAAGCTGGTGTCAGCCGGAGCAGGTGCAGTTGCACTAGATCCCTGTTTACCACCAGTTCCTTTACCTTTATCTGGGTGAGCCAGATGATATTCATGGTTTGCCGCCCAAGTCAGGTAGAAAATACCAACGAGTGCCGTCAGCATCAAGCCTGTAGCAACTGGACGCTTGCTAGGACGACGCTCTTTGCTGGTATCCAGCCAAGGCGCCAGCATCAGTGCACCAAATGCGATACCTGGAATAACAACGATTCCAAGAACGACCCAATCCCCTGCAGCCCATGGATATTTCAGCAATTGATACAGGAACAAGAAGTACCAGTCTGGCAACGGAATGAATGAAGTATCATTCGGGTTTGCTTTGTCAGTTAACGGCGACGGATGTGAGACCGTTAACACAAGGAAACCAACCAAGCAAACGGCTGCCACCATCCACTCTTTCAACAGGAAGTTTGGCCAAAACGGCTCGTTTTTACCCGGAAAGTCGGAGTAGGATGGAGAAATGTTTGGAATACGCTTCGCCGATACTCGGGAATCTCCGACGAAGGTAGCATCTTTATCTTGTTTTGCCATGCTATTTCCTCCTTTTTTCGAAGACCAATTATAGTGGACCCGAGATACCTTGCGAACGGATCATAACAAAGTGAGCTCCCAACAGTCCAAGCAGTGCGCCTGGGAGGAAGAACACGTGAATCGCGAAGAAACGGGTAAGGGTTTGCGCCCCTAGAATGTCTCCACCTGTGAGCAAAGTTTTCACATATGGACCGATGAAAGGTACAGAGTCAGCGATCTGCACACCTACTTTGGTCGCAAAGTATGCGGTGTTATCCCAAGGCAAGAGGTAACCTGTGAAACCGAGGCCCAGCATAACGAAGAAAATCAGTACGCCGACTACCCAGTTCAATTCACGAGGCTTTTTGTAAGCACCTGTAAAGAATACACGCAGAGTATGTAGGAACATCATCACGATTACCAAGCTGGCACCCCAGTGATGCATACCGCGTACGATTACCCCGAACGCTACTTCGTTCTGGAGGTACTTAACGGATTCGTAAGCATTGATAACGTCTGGTACATAATACATCGTCAAGAACATACCAGACAAGATTTGAATAACGGTAATAAAGAACGTAAGTCCACCAAAGCAGTAAACAAAAGCTGAAAAATGATGTGCCGGGTTCACGTGCTCAGGTACTTCGTGGTCAGCCAAGTCACGCCACATCGGAGTGATGTTTAAGCGCTCGTCGACCCAATCATACATTTTTTGCATCATTTTAGCCGTTCACCCCCGGACGAGGATTTGCTTTTACTTTACCTAAATACAATTTTCCATCTTTGACTTCTGTCTCATACTCATCAAGAGAGGCCGTCGGTGGCGTTCCCAAAATGTGCTCGCCATTGATCGAATAACGACCCATGTGGCAAGGACAGAAGTACTCATTTGGTTGTCCTGGGCCAGTTCCCCAGTCAACCGTACACCCTAAGTGCTTACAGATCGGGGACAGAGCAAGAATCTCACCCTTGTCGTTCTTGGTAACCCATGCAGTAAGTGTAGATTCTGATTCATACCAACCGTCCTTGGTATGGACCTTGAATTCTACGCGTTTTGGCACGGCACTAAACTCATCCGGACTGCCGACAGCTACTTTATCTCCACCTGCATGTCCTTGCAGAAGGGGGTCTACCGCAAAGCGAATCATTGGGGTGATCATTCCCGCAGCAAGGAATCCGCCAGTTCCCATCAGGGCGTAGTTCAAAAATGTACGCCTGGAAATTTCGCGTTTGTCTCCCATATCTTTTTTCCCTCCTTATCCTGTAAAATAGCGCTACGATGGCATTTTCATACATATACACTAGGTCAATCCCAATCATAGCTAACGCCTATAAAGATGTCAAGAATGTCCAGTGGACATGTCTTTACCCAAACGATGTGTGACAGGATATTGTTGCCAGATTGTCAAATTTAAGACCTTGCCCCACCCATTTTTCTGTAGTATTACCGGAAAACGCTTTCTCTATTGCGTCTCTTTTTTATGTCAAACCGATTATCCCCGGACGGTTTGCCACAACTTGATGACCTCTTTGTACAGCACATCCACAGTCACTTCAAAACGCAAAGAAGATTCCAGATCTTCTTCCCCTACCAATAAGGTTAATACGCCTTCTTCTGCTCGTTCCTTTAATTGAATCTGTTCTCCGCGAAAATGAAGCAGTACTTTATAGGGGAATTCCGCCGGTGTTCGTTGTTCCAGCTGCTCTTCTCCGATTTGATAGCTTAACGGAAATAGCAGCACGCGTCCCTTCAGTCGCTGCTCAATCCCAGCCGCTACATTTAATAAGTAGTTCATGCGTACAACATGCTCTTCTACTTTTCTGTCCGCGTTGTACAAATAAAGAGGGAGCAGCGCGGTATCCACAAAGGACCGCAACTCCTCCCAGTTTTCAAAATCGTTCAGGTTCCACTGCATAGAGCCGTCTCCTCATTTCCTTGTTCATTTCTGGAAACAAGCGTACCATGAATGGTCGGAGACTCGCAATAACGCATACGATTATGTATTTAGGCTTGCTCGTAAGCCATGATTTCTTTTAATTCGTCTGTTAAGCGCAAAAACAGCTCTTTGTTTTTCGATGCAAGTGCCTCATCAATCTCCTGAATTAGCGTGCGCTTGCGATATTGACGCATCTGCTCGTCGATCACCATTTCAGATAGCAAACCGGAAACCATTTGATTGTTCGTTCCGTACGCGTTGGAATAGAAATTCGGCCACTCCATACCCATCCCTCACTTCAATAAAATAGTCGTTTCGGTAAAACCATTGTATTTTCGAAGCCAAGTCTGGCTCGCATACGTTGCGGTGTATAACCACTGTCCCTGTTCGTCTTGGCCGACGCGCAACAATCCTAGATGCACCATCATTTTGCATACCCGATTCACCAAGATATCCGTAGGCGAATCGTAGTAAAACTCTTTCATCCAATGGAGCAGCGTGTCCATCAACGATTGCTGACTTACCCAACCACCCGACGCGATCAACGGAATGAGCTGAACCAGCATCGGCAAGTTCGGGACAGCCCGCTTGTACAGCCTCATCCAGAAACGAATGACATCATGGTACAATTGATCGTTATACGGTTGCTCCAGTCGCTCCCTCCCTGCTTCCGTTACTGCTACCTTGCCGTCCACTTCTTCTATCCATCGGTGATAGTAGCAGAAATCGTAGAGCAAGGAAAAACGGTCAGGGTATAAATCAAAGTGCAGACCGTAACCAAAACGCCATTTTTGCGGCAATAGCGGCTCTTCTTTTACGAACAAAAATTGAAAAAGCTGCTGCTGATGACGCTTGTACATGCCACCTTCTGCGGTTAATGGTACTGGCTCCTGCTGGAGAAATTGTAAAAATTGCATGATATCATCGCATAGTGCTGTCCCTTCATCCCTGTAAGCTTGCGGACCGGGATGAAGAAATACGTTTGACTCACGCCACTTTGTCAGCCACGCTTGCAAGTACGGCTCACGGATGTCCAGCGGAATTTGATACTGCCCTACGGTTTTACTTTTCGCCGGAAAAATCCATCCTCGCTTCATTGCAGCTGCGACAAACCTTCGCCCTTCCTCCTGCTTTTTTTCCTTTTCACACTCCAGTGCCACCCCGGCTTTCGCCAACAAATCCTCAAGCGACATGACCGTACGCTTGTCCAGGAACAATTGAAGCAAAAAATGGGTTTCTGCACTGCTCAGCTGCTCAACTTCTTGAGAGATTGTCAACCTGTGCCTCAAGCTAGACAACAGCGACGTAATTAATTCGTTTTTGGAATGAGGGTTGCATTCGCATCCGTAATGGTTGGCAATCTGATGGAGCTGCCGGATATCGGTGTACACCAAGATCTCAGCCAAGTTCATCTGTGCATCCCTTCTTTACGATGGCTTACTTGTCTCTCATTCTTGCCAAAATGCGGAAAAATAAACAGGAAGCCACCGAAGTGACTTCCTGTTTGTCTATTTTTTATTGCTCTTCGTCGGATTCATGGTCCCACAGGTCATGAAGCTGTTGGTATTCTTTTGCTTCCTCATAGCGCCCGGCTTGAGTCAAAAGGGCAATCAGCCTTCGGATTTGATCCAAATCGAAACCTGACAATGATACATATTGCTTTAGCGCCTCAATAGCTGCTTCTGTTTTCCCCTTTGAAAGATTCACATCTGCAGCTAATGGGTAAGCAGCCACATACTCCTCGTCAACCGCTTGCAAACTACTGACCAATTCTGCTGCTTCATCCAGTCGTCCTACGTGGAATGCCATCAGTGCACATCCGTAGAGTACTTCTGGCGAACGATCCATGACCAGCGCCTGACGGAATACTTGGTAAGCCTGTTCGAATTGACCGCTTTGTGCGTACGAGCGTCCCTTCGTCAAAAGCATGGACAGACTTTCATCGCCGGCTTGTTCCAGGAGCTTCATTGCTTTCTCGTCTTCTCCAATGCGGAAATACAAGTTACCCAGCGCTGCCATAATATCTTGGTTGTCTGGCTCCTTTAGTCTTGCTTGTTCCAGATACTTGACCGCTACTTCATCTAAATCTTGGAGTGAATACAGATCCGCTAACAACAAGTCAAGCTGGATGCTTTCAAAGCCAGATTCTTTGCATTCATAGAGAAGGTGTTGCGCCGTCTCAAAATCACTGGAATCCAAAGCAATCTCCGCCAACAGCAGCTGGCATTCTCTGCGCAAAGAGGAGTCCATTTGCGGATTTTTGGCCATGACATCTGTCAGCAATTGACTCGCCTCTTCCATATGACCGAGTCGATACCAAACCTCTGCCAAATACATCATGACATCCGGCAAATCTTTTCCGTGCTCCTGAACCTTTTGCAAAGCGGTCAAGCCCAACTCCACTTCATCGTTTTCGATCCGCTTGATCGCTTCGTCTATGACATACAGCCACTTTTTCGGCATTTCTTTCACCTCATATGTATTTTGCGTGGCCTTGTTGCTCTACGCGCTTGCTGAACAACCACTCTAATAAAATAGCCACAAAAGACCGTCCGAAGACGGTCTTTTCTTTTACTCTTGATCATATACCATTATGCTCGCGTTAGCCAGCTCATTGTAAGAACAGTAATAAGGATTCCAAAAATACTAAGTACAATGCTGTAATTCGGCTTGGCTAAATCAGTAGAAGTCGGCTTCCCATCAAGCGGCACGATCGAAGCAGTAGCATGTTCCAGAGAATCTCCTTGCGACGTATATGGCTGAGCTTCAACCACGTATGTACCGTCGTCCGTTTGCATGGAAGAAGAAATGACTTGCGCCTTTGGTGAGTTCATCTCCATAACTTCTCCGTTAATAACGAGCGAATTCGCATGCTCTGTGGTACTTGTATTCACATATAAAGTGAACGAAAAAACCATCAGCAACAAAACAGCTACACTCGCACCCATGCGTCGCATTCTCGCTGTCACGCTGAAAATTTTTCTGCCAATCGGGATCGCCCACTGCTCTTCCGATAAAATACGGGCCATCACCGCGTCTACAATGGAACGTGATGGGGTTACAGAATGGTATTCTTCTTTATCCATTTCCATCCACTCACCACTGTCCGACCAAATCTCATAGTCGGAACGACAGGCATAGCATGCAGCCATATGGTGATCAACCCGGCGTTGGGTCACCTCAGGCAACAGATTTTCGGCGTATTCAGGCAGTATTTCCTGAACTTCTTCACATCTCATCATCGATTCATCCCTTCAGCTTCATCCAAATGAGGGTCCAGGATGTAGTTTTCCAACTGTCCACGAATACTTTGCCGCGCTCGAAACAGTAGAGACTTCACAGAGCTCACTGTTAAATCCAGAATCGTAGCGATTTCTGTGTAATCCATTTGTTCGTACTCGCGTAATATCAGTGCTGAGCGTTGCTTCTCTGGTAAACTGTTGATTGCCAGTCTTACCATGCTCTCCCTTTCATTCCGGAGCAAAACTTGCTCAGGCAGTGTCTTGGGAGATGCCATAGGCACTTGCAACGTATCATCCAGATACACGTCAGAATTGCGACTCTTGCGCAATTCACTGAGTACGGAGTTGCGTGCAATCGTATAGAGCCAGGTGGAGAATGTAGCTTCTACATCTCGGAAAGAATGAATGCTCTTATACGCCTTGTAAAACGTCTCCTGACATATATCCTCCGCTATATGCTCTAAATGTGCCTGACGCAAAAGATGAGTGACAAATGAGAGGATCTTTTTTTCATATCGACGAATCAGTTCAGCATAGCATTCCAGATTACCTTCTTTAATCTCTCGGATAAGCTGGGAATCGGTCATGATCAGGATTACCTCCTTGCGATTCCGATCCCTCAGCGGCCTTTTGCATAATTAGACTGCTGGGGATGTAAAAAGTTGCGCGACCTTACGATTCTTTTTCTCGTCTGTCTGCTGTAAACCATTCACGAAAAAACCCCCAAACTGGGGTTATATGACATAAGCGTATGGCTTCGTGTCGATTAAACACTTACCCATACCAATCAAAGGGATAAATCGCATATTTCGATATATCCATTTACCGTTCGACATAACAGATGTTGGAAGATGCATTTCATTAAAATTGAGAATAGTGGAAAGATCATTCTTTGTCAACCAGTTTTCCTTTTTCAGGAAAACGATATCAGCGTCTGCGCCAGTTGTCAAGCTCCCTTTTCGCGGATACAGTCCAATTGCTTTTGCAACATTTGTCGAAGTGAGCCTGACTAGCAAGCAAAGCAATTCTTCTGGCGTACACCAGCTCTTTCGTGTATCAATCCGCACATCGTGAATTGGAGACGCTACTTGCCAGCTCCCAAACCATTGACGATGTAATTGACGAAGACCTTGATCCGTCACTTCAGCAGGCAAACGAAAGATATGCAGGTACGGGTCATTTTCTTCAAAATGAAAGGCCGCTTGAGAATCCGTAATGACGGTGCGTAACCGCCAATAACGAGTAGCCTCCATCCAAATCTGACGAATGAGTTCCCGTTGTTCTTTTTTCAAAAACGGATCATTTTGCACCTGCATGTGCAGGATCGTATGTTTAGACGTATGAAGTTGCAAAAGCGTTTCCCATTTTATTGTGGAAATTTCTTCTGGATTTCGAATCGTGACATGAAACGAAGAATAACCATGGTTCATCCACTCCGCTAAACGGTCACCGTGAAGATCGGTGACATCGATTTCCACATGCCAAACATAATCTAACAAGCTGTTGAAGTGTTGGGTTTGTTGATAGTGAATTTGCGGTCTGCTCATCCAACGCTCTGGCCGGAAGATGTCCACCAGGCTTGTACATCCCGAGCTGATGAGATTTCGCATAGCTTCTATATAAACATCTACATCTTTGATTTTATACAACGAATGTGTCGGGAATGCGACGAAACCGGGCAAAAGATACATACCCGTAGCATCTATTTCTTCATATAAATCGTTGAAAGGGTTTTTCGTCAAAGTATCTTTAGCAATTCGTACAATTTTCCCATGACGGATCCAAATATCTGCTTCTTTCATTCCTAGTGCTGTGACAATCGTTCCCCCGCGTATGACCATCCCTTGCTCCAGCATAGCTCGTCCCCCTCCCACTTCTCATGCACACACTACCCTTGTACGAGCATATGCACAGAAAAGGGAAAAAGTACTAATTAGGGCCAAACCGCTTTTTAAACAAAAAAAGACCGTCGTTGATGTAAGCGCATTCAAACGACGGTAGCACACACGTGCTTTCTTATATTGGATAGGAGTGGAGAGAAACCATACTGTAGTTTTATAATAAACGGAATGTAAGCGCTTGTCAAATCATTTTTGCTAAAATTCGGAACGCTTTGTCTTTGCACAAAAAAAAGAAGCCTGCTACCCTAATAAGGCACAGACTTCTCTCTCATTCTTTATGATTGACTGATTTTCACAAGCAAGTCATGGAAGCCAGGGAACGATACATCAATCGCATCATCATTTTCGATTGTCGTCTCACCATCGGCAACAAGACCTGCAATCGCCATCGCCATGCCAATTCGGTGATCCCCCATGCTATCGATGACAGCCCCTGTCAATCCTGTCTTTCCTTCGATGATCATTCCGTCATCGGTAGGTGTCAACCTAGCACCGAATTTGGAGAGTTGACTAACCACCGTGGCAATACGGTCTGTCTCCTTTACTTTCAGCTCTTCGGCATCACGGATGACGGTATGTCCTTTGGCCTGCGTTGCCATGACCGCAATCACTGGAATTTCGTCAATCAGACGTGGAATGATATCTCCGGCAATTTCAATACCGTGCAGCTCCGAATGCGTCACGAGGAGGTCTGCAACCGGTTCTTCATTTACGATTCGCTCATTCAAAAGCTCCAGGCTTCCCCCCATCGCCTTGACAACATCAATGATGCCCGTGCGGCTCGGGTTGATTCCGGCATTTTCAATCAGAAGAGAACTGCCTGGTACGACCATTACGGCTGCAATCAAAAAAGCAGCGGAAGAAATGTCACCAGGAACAGAAATGGCACGGCCCTTCAGCTTTTGTCCGCCTTCTACTGAAACGGTCAAGCCATCACGCACAACTTGTACACCAAATGCTTGCAGCATACGCTCTGTATGATCACGGGATAAATGCGGCTCTGTTACACTGGTCACGCCTTTTGCCTGCAACCCTGCCAGCATAATCGCTGACTTCACTTGTGCACTTGCAACTGGGGATTGATACGCCATCCCTTGAAGCTCACCGCCTCGAATGGATAACGGTGTGTATTCGCCATCTTTTCTTCCATCGATTTTGGCGCCCATTTGACGGAGCGGTCCGATCACCCGACGCATCGGTCTTTTGGCAATGGACTCATCGCCTTCCATCACCACATGGAAAGGCTGTGTTGCCATGATCCCTGCCATTAAGCGAATGGTCGTACCGGAGTTCCCTACATCCAAATGCTGAGACGGTTCCTGTAAGCCGTACCAGCCTTTGCCTTGTACGGTTACGGCATCTCCTTGTTGTTCAATCTCGATCCCCATCCGACGAAAGCAGCTAATCGTGCTCAAGCAATCGGCACCCGGCAAAAAGCCTTCAATGGTTGTGGTTCCTTCTGCTAGAGCTCCAAACATGACGGCACGATGGGAAATAGACTTATCTCCTGGCACGCGAACGGTACCTTTGATTTGTTTGGCTTGTTGTACGCGTATCATTACTTCCACTCCTTTTCTCTCTCACGCTCTCCCAGATCACCAGTCGCACTGTGAAGCGTCTTCGTTGTAAAGTGTGTTTGCATAAAAAAACTTATGTGCGCTTGTATACATTGTAATCGAAAAAGCGAAGAACTTCCTCTCCCTTTTCCAACTCTTGTTGCGAATGGAACGTAATGCGTAGCACTCCATAAACGTCTTCTCGTGTCTCTCTGATTTGGAGATTCGTGATGTTGATATTTCTTGCTCCCAATAATGTCGTAATTCGTCCGATTTCGCCAGGGTGGTCCGGGATATCGATATACAAATCGTTCAAAGGAGGCAATGCACCCGTTTTGCGCTCAGGCAAGCTATCGCGGAATTCTCGTGCCGTTTTGAAGAAATGCTCGATTCCTTCTGGATCTCCCTGTTCAACAAGGTGAACGACATCTTCCAATGCGTTTGCCCAATCTTTTGCGATTTTCAGGATCGGATCACGGTTTTGCAGCAAAATGTCACGCCACATCTGAGAGTTGCTAGATGCAATGCGCGTAATGTCACGGAAGCCACCAGCCGCAAGGGTTGCATGCCAAGCATTTTCCTCGTCGTACTCTGCCACCAGATTGACCAAAGCAGACGCGAGAATGTGCGGGAAATGGCTGACTGCACCCACGACCTGATCATGCGAAGCCGCGTCCATTTGCACGATTTTTGCGCGAGTCAGTGTGAGTAGTTCAGACAATTGTTTTACTTTTTCTTCAGGCGTTCCCGGTGCTGGTGTCAAAACATAATAGGCGTTTTCCAACAGACGGTCAGAAGCAGCTTCCACGCCGGATTTATGCGAGCCCGCCATCGGATGTCCACCAATAAACGTGACATGATCGGGAATGACATCCGCCGCTTGTCTGACAATACCTGCTTTTGTACTGCCAACATCCGTAATGATCACACCAGGCTGCAGCTCCATTTCCACTAACGAACGAATGGTTGCAACGATTTGCTCTACAGGTGATGCGAGGAAAATAACATTTGCTTCCCGAACTGCGGTCTGCAAATCCGTTGTGCCAGCATGAATGACACCAAGAGTCAGTGCTTTATCCAAACAATCCTGACGTAAATCGTAGCCGACTACCCGAATATTTGGATCGCGTCGCATTGACAGCGCGATTGAGCCGCCAATCAACCCGACGCCGATTACAGTAATGGTGGTTTTTTTCATCTCCACTCTCTATCCTTCCTTCATCTCTCTTTAGACAAAGATGCCGAGGCATGCCCGGCATCTTGAGTCCTTTATTTCAATGCTCCAGTCACGATTTCTTTTAAGACAGAAAGAATCTTATCATTTTGCTCTGTGGTCCCGATGGTAATACGTTGAAAACCTGGGAAGCCTAGTGCATTACCAGAGCGAACGATGATGCCTTGAGAGAGCAGCTTTTTGAATACCTCATCGGAATCCTTTTTCAAATCAACCAAGATAAAATTGGTCTGAGATGGATAGTAGGAAAGCCCCCACTCGTCAAAGGAATCGGTAAACTGCTTCATGCCTTCACGGTTACGATCGCGGCATGTTTTTACAAATTCCTGGTCTTTTAACGCCGCACGTGCTGCTACCTGACCAAGTGTGCCTGTATTGAACGGCTCACGCACATGTTCCAGAGAGGAAATGAGCTCTTCTGACGCGATCCCGTAGCCGATACGTAGGGCAGCCAGACCATAGATTTTGGAGAACGTACGCAAA
Source organism: Brevibacillus sp. NPDC058079 (assembly GCF_042885155.1). Lineage (NCBI taxonomy): Bacteria > Bacillati > Bacillota > Bacilli > Caryophanales > Paenibacillaceae > Brevibacillus > Brevibacillus sp. NPDC058079. The sequence goes on along the minus strand of NZ_JBHVSO010000001.1, from coordinate 416,462 downwards.
ATAATCAGGTTCGGATACTCAGCGAGCATCGGTACTGTTTGTGGATATTCTGGATCAACCACATACTCGTAGTAAGCCTCATCCAAAACGACCAGTACATCTTTTGGAGCCTTTTTCAGAAAAGCTTCCAACTCGGAGGTTGTTACAATCGTACCAGACGGATTGTTCGGATTACATACCCATACAACCTTCGTCTGTTCGTTGATGGCAGCCGCCATCGCTTCGAGATCGTGAACGCCATCTTTCAACGGCACCTCAATCAAGTCTGCACCTTCAATAATCCCATTTGAGCGATATTGCGAGAACGTTTGCGTCGCCATGACTGCATTTGTTCCTTCGCCCAAAAATGCACGAGAGATCATCAACAGAATTTCATCAGACCCGTTGCCGAAAAATAATTGGCCTGGTTTGACCCCGAGGAAGTCAGCAAGATCCCAGCGTAGACTGAGGCTTGCACCGTCTGGATAAAGGGCCAAGTTGTCCAACTGTTCCGCAATGGCGGCTTTTGCCTTCGGTGAGGAACCAAAAGGATTTTCGTTGGACGCCAGTTTGATGACTTCAGTCAAACCATATTCACGTTTCACGTCATCAATAGGCTTGCCAGGTTGATATACCGGGGCATTGAGTATGCGTTGTTTCGGTTGCATCCACGTTCACTCCAGTCACATTTTTCCCACTATTGTAGCGCACTGGCTAACTGATGTACAAAGGTTTTTATTTTTTCTACTGCTTCTGACATCTGTTTTGGGTCTTTCAGTTGCTCAGCATGTTCCTCGATTTGCTGTACAATGGCACTTCCCACAATGACACCATTCGTATGGGGTGCTACTGCTCGTACCTGTTCCGGCGTGGATATTCCGAAGCCTACCGCAGTAGGAACCGATGTACTGGCCTTTACTCGTTCCAGAAAATCTGCCAAATCCTCTCGCAGGTCCGTACGGGCACCCGTCACACCGAGCGACGATACACAATAAAGAAATCCGGTTGCTTGCTCGCCGATCGTATTGATTCTGGAACTGGAAGTGGGTGCCACGAGCGAAATGACATGAATGCCATTCTGTTTTGCCGCGATTACAGCTGGACCGTTTTCCTCAATCGGCAAATCTGGAATGACAACACCGTCCGCACCATAGGCAGCTAGATCGGAAAAAAAGCGCTCGACACCATATTGCAAAACCGGATTGAAGTAGCTGAATAGGACGATGGAAGCCGCCATACCTGATTCGCGAAGCCTTTTGACCAAATGTAAAGCATCTCCGATCGTCACGCCATTTTTCAGCGCGCGTTCTGAAGCTCGTTGTATCGTTGGACCGTCTGCCAAAGGATCGGAGTAAGGGACGCCGAGCTCGATGAGATCAGCGCCTGCTTCGACCATCGCTTTTACGAGATGAAAGGTTGCTTCTATCGAAGGATCGCCTACCGTTAGAAACGGGATGAATCGTTTGCGATCACGATCCGCGAATAATTGATCGATTCTGTTAAGAGCTGTCGACATGATTACTCTCCCCCTTCTGCTGTCAGCGCTTCTTGAATAGTCAGTACGTCCTTGTCGCCGCGACCAGATAAACAGATAACCAGTATTTTGTCTGAAGACATCTCTTTCGCACGTTTTATCGCTTCAGCTATTGCATGTGCGCTCTCCAGCGCTGGAATGATGCCTTCCGTTTGGCAAAGCACTTGTACTGCCTCGAGTGCTTCCGCATCCGTTACCGATGTATAGGTCACTCTTCCACTGTCTTTGAGATAGGCATGCTCAGGCCCTACTCCTGGATAATCCAAGCCAGCCGAAATCGAATGCGCTTCTTGCACCTGTCCGCATTCATCCTGCAACAAGTAGGTTAAGGAACCATGGATGACTCCCGGGCGTCCAAGTGTTAGTGTTGCCGCATGTTTTTCGGTATCGATTCCTTTTCCTGCCGCTTCTACCCCTCTGAGCGCGACAGACTCATCCTGAATGAATGGATAAAACATGCCAATCGCATTACTGCCGCCACCAACGCAAGCAACAACCTCGTCTGGAAGCCTTCTGAGCATTTGCAGGACTTGACTGCGCGTCTCTTCTCCGATAATTTTTTGGAATTCGCGAACCATGTACGGGTATGGATGTGGGCCAACGACAGATCCGATGACATAAAACGTTTCATCAACATGGGAAACCCAATGGCGAATCGCTTCATTTGTTGCATCCTTAAGTGTACGTGAGCCGGATACCGCAGGGATGACTTCGGCTCCAAGCAGCTTCATCCGAAAAACATTCAACGACTGGCGACGAATATCTTCTTCCCCCATGAACACCTTGCAAGAGAGTCCGAGCTTTGCCGCAACCGTTGCACTTGCCACTCCGTGCTGACCAGCTCCCGTTTCGGCAATAATTGATTGTTTGCCCATGCGCTTGGCTAGCAATGCTTGGCCCAAAGCATTGTTCAATTTATGTGCACCCGTATGGTTGAGATCTTCTCTTTTCAAATAGATTTGGGCGCCACCGACCGCTTTCGTCAAACGCTCTGCATAGGTGAGCGGGGTAGGGCGTCCAGCATACTCGCTGAGCAGTCCATTCAATTCTTGAACAAATGCCGGGTCACGACGTGCTTCTTCAAAAGCAATCTCGAGCTCTGTCACCGCATTCATCAAGGTTTCCGGAATAAACTTGCCTCCGAAGGCACCAAATCGTCCGTTTTCGTCAGGCATGACTCGCGTAGTTGTTTGAATGTTGTTCATGCGCCTTCACCCTCTCCACCAATGTTTTTATTTTTTCGGAGTCTTTTTCGCCATCTGTCTCTACTCCACTGGATACATCGACAATCCCTGCTTGATACTGTCCCATTAATTCTCCGACATTCTCCGCATGAATCCCTCCTGCGATGATGCAGTCTGCTTCCTCGCATGCGTCTTGCAAAGTAGGGATTTGCTCCCACGAAAACTTTTTCCCTGTGCCACCTGCTTGACTAGGGTCATACGTATCAAATAAAAAGGCACTGACAATGCCTCGATAGGATCGGATTTCTTGAGCAGCATCCGCTTCCCCGCCCACTGCCAACGCCTTCCACACCGGAATAGCGAACCGCTCCCGAACTTGCTGGCAAAATTGCGGTGTCTCCTGTCCATGCAACTGGATCACGGATAACGGTGCAACGCTTAGCACTTCCTCCAGCTCTTCCATCGTCGGATTAACGAACACACCAACAGCAGGAGGATGGCCCGGAACGGATGCAAGCAATTGTCCAGCCGTCTGGGCATCAACTTGTCGTTTACTTGGGGCAAAAACAAGGCCTACATAATCGACTTCCAGCTCTTTTAACAGCGCAAGTGTTTCCGCTCGCTTAATCCCACATATTTTCAAACGAGTCATACACTCACCCCCGGCGCTGCTTCTCCCACGAGATCAATGACTGCGCGCTCTACGTCTGTTTGACGCATGAAATGCTCTCCAACCAGCACAGCCCTTGCACCTGCACTTCGTACATTCTCAATATCCGCTGGTGTCGAAATCCCACTTTCGCTCACGATCGTCAATGACGTAGGCAGTTCTGCAATCAACTCATGCGTAACGGCCAGGTCAGTTTGAAACGTATTTAAGTTTCGATTGTTGATCCCGAGCAATTTAGGTTCCATTGCTTGAAAAACAAGCTCGCATTCTTGTTTGTCATGCACCTCAACCAGTACATCCATGCCCAGCTCCTCGGCAGTTTGGTTTAGGTGGCGAAGTGATTCCCGATCGAGAATGGCAGCAATAAGCAACACGCAATCAGCGCCTGCTGCTCTTGCTTCCACGACTTGTATTTCATCAAGTAGAAAGTCTTTTCTGAGTAATGGACGATCAATTGCCTCGTGAATTTGTCTTAGATAGCTCAAGCTCCCTTGAAAAAAGGACTCATCTGTCAAAACAGACAAGCATTCTGCGCGAGCGGCCTGATAAGCCTTCGCGATGGTCACTGCCTGGAAATCAGGTCGGATTAGCCCTTTGGACGGGGATGCTTTTTTCACTTCGGCAATCACGCTAACAGGCCGTACACTCGTCTCCAATGCTTGACGAAATCCGCGTGGACGTTGGACTTCCTTTGTTGCAAAAAGCAATGCTGAAACCGTTGTATCTGTATATAGTCTTGCGATCTCTTCGCGTTTCTTTTCTACGATTTTACGAAGCATGAATCATACCTCCTGCGATGTGACGAACGTGCTCGAGCTTTCGCATTACTTGTCCGCCGTCGATCAGTTCCGCTGCACGTATAACACCTGTTTCAATCGAGCTAACTCGATCTGCGAGATAGAGGATCGCGCCCGCATTCAGCAAAACGATGTCGCGTGCTGCCCCACGTGCTCCGGAAAACACATCGTGAATGATCTTGGCATTCTCAGTCGCATCACCGCCGCGCAAAGCATCCTTTTCATGTCGGCGAAGACCGAACTGCTCTGGCTCGATTTCATATGTCAAAATACGCCCATCACGCAATTCGGCAATATGGCTCGTTCCCGTGACCGTCAATTCATCCAGACCATCCGAGCCTGCGACAACAAGCGCTCTGTTCACATCGAGCTCGTGTAAGACTGCAGCTACATTTGGTAGCAGTTTGGCATCATAGACGCCCATCAGCTGATGGCTGGCTCCTGCTGGATTCGTCAATGGTCCCAGTAAATTAAACACCGTGCGAATCGCCAATTCTTTTCGCGGTCCAGCCGCATGCTTCATCGCTTGGTGGTACAAAGGAGCGAACAGGAAGCAGAGATTGGTCACACGCAGGCAATCTGCCGCGTCCTTTGGAGATAAATTGACGGGCACTCCCAACGCTTCCAATACATCAGCACTGCCGCTTTTGCTGGAAACCGCACGATTCCCGTGCTTGGCAATGCGTACACCGTCAGCTGCCGCAACAATTGCACTCGCCGTCGAAATGTTGAAGGTATGACTTCCGTCTCCGCCTGTTCCGCAAGTGTCTACCAGACCTGGAAGATCGATGGGAAAACTCATCGCCCGCGCTCTCATGGCTTTGGCAAAACCGATAATCTCTTCCACTTGCTCGCCTTTCAAGCGAAGACTCGCTAAAAATGCACCAATCTGAGCCGGAGTTGTCTTTCCATCCATAATCTCGCCCATGGCCTCTTCTGCAACTGTCCGTGTTAAGTGCTTCCCAAGCAGAATTTGTTCCAGCGCGTATGTTAGCATGACAACTCCACCTTTCTGACAAACATCTGTTCAGCTTTTTCCAACGCCGAGAGCATCGCTGCTGCTTTGTTCACCGTCTCTTGATATTCACTCGCAGGGACCGAGTCCGCTACGATGCCTGCACCTGCCTGTACATGTGCGTAGCCATCCTGAAAGAACAACGTTCGAATCGTGATGCAGCTATCGAGTGAACCATCAAATGAAATGTAGCCAATTGCTCCCGCATACAGATGGCGTGCGTCAGGCTCGAGCTCTGCAATAATTTCCATCGCCCGCAGCTTGGGAGAACCAGATACCGTACCAGCCGGAAAAGCACTCAGCAATGCATCGAAAGCATGCAGTCCCTCACGAAGCTTGCCGGTCACATGCGAAACCATATGCATCACATGGGAGTAGTTTTCAATAACCAATGCTTCTTCCACTTTCACGCTTCCGTATGCAGAGACCTTTCCTACATCGTTGCGCCCTAGATCCAGCAGCATGTAGTGCTCGGCTCTCTCCTTTTTATCTGCCAAAAGATCAGCCGCCAACGCAGCATCTTCTTGTGGGGTTGCTCCTCTTTTTCGCGTTCCTGCAATCGGCCGCATCTCTACTTTTTCATCTTCTACACGCACAAGCAGTTCTGGGGATGTCCCGACGACTGTTTCGCCCTCGTATTCGAGATAGTACATGTACGGGGAAGGATTCAACGTACGCAGCAATCGATACACCGCAAAAGGATCGACATCCGTCTTTACGGAAAAACGTTGGGACAACACAACTTGAAAAATGTCGCCGGCTGCGATGTATTCTTTCGCCTGCACAACTAGTTTCTCGTATTGCTCACGCGTCATATTTGGCTCTATTGTTAATGGCGTTGGTGTATCTGCCGCTACTTGAATTCGTTGATCCATTTCAAGCGGAGCGGAAACCTTGGTAACCAGCTCCTCGATTCGTTCGCAGACTTGTTTGTATTTTTCGCCAATAGTGTCTTTGGTGTCTCCCGGCTCCACATGGAGGTTCACAACCAATTGAATTTCCTGCTTCAAATGATCAAATGCGATCATCTCATCAACGAACAGAAAGCGCATATCCGGCACTCGTACAGCTTCCTTCCGATGTGCTGGCAATTTTTCGAAGTAGCGTAGCGTATTGTAGCCGAAAAAGCCTACCGCACCACCACTGAGACGAGGCAGCCCGGGTAGCTTCGGGCTTTTGTAGCGATCGGTTTCTTCACGCAAAAAGGAGACGGGATTTCCTGTCTGGACAAGCTTTTCACCATTGCGATAGGAAACCGTGATTTCTTCACCTTTTGCTTCCACGATTTGAAAAGGGTTCATGCCAATGAACGAAAAACGCGCCCAACGTGCACCACCTTCTACGCTCTCCAGCAAAAAGGAATCACTCGTGCGAATCTTCTGATACAAGCGAATCGGTGTCTCCTGATCCGCTAACAGTTTCATGCTTACAGGGATAAGGGAATACGACGCCGAGAGGGTCTTAACCTCGGCAAGGGAAGGGAAATACATGGACTCTCATCTCCTCAATTAGTGGGAGAGAAAAGGGAATGAGGCATCCACCTTTTCTACACCCGCTTCCTAGAGCGAGAGGTAGGGGGAGAATTTTTTGTATACAAAAAAATCCAGACAAAGAGACCTGGATTGGGTGTCAATATGTACCCAGCCTTCTCTTCTCTCCTCGACCTAACTCATCTCAACTCTGCTCTACTCAATCTCTGCTCTCAGCCGGCTTTTGCTTATTACCGGAAAAAACGAGGCGCTCTCGTTTCACTTATGGTAAAAGAGAGCGCCCTAATTGTCAACCGCGATTTGTCAAATCCGGGCGCAGCTTGACTGCTTCACGCAAAAAGACGTGATGAATGTCTTTTGCTGTCTTGTCCGTATTCACATGCATCATGACACGAATACAAAGTGGCAAGCCACCCGGCACCGGGATTTCTCTTGCGCACATGAGTGGGACATATTGCCAAGCTTCTCCTTCAAGCAGGCGGGCCGCTTGAGCAGGGAAGGTCGCACAGAGGTCCTCTGTCGTCGTGATAATGATGCTGCCTATGTCTTCGGGGTTTACTTCATTGCGGCTTACCATTTCCTCCAACAACCATTTTGTAGAGGAGACAATCTCTTCGCGCGTATCGGCTTCCACCGTAACCGCGCCTCTGATTCCTCTCATTCCCATCCTTATCCCTCCACTTCTTCTCTCATGATTCCCAGTATGAGTTCTTCTTCTATATTTTTGACGATTTCAACCTGCCCGATTGCCCTAGGCAACACCAAGGCCAGCTTTCCGCCTACCGTCTTTTTGTCTCGTTTCATGGCTTCCAGCACAGCTTCTGGCGAGAGATTGCCCGGCCAAGCCGTTGGCAGGTGGAACAATTCCAGCATCCGTTTCGTGCGATTGTATACATCTGTCTCGGCAAAACCAATTCGTTCCGCTACCTTGGCAGCCAAACACATCCCAATTGAGATGGCTTCCCCATGATTCAGGGTGGAGTAAGCAGACAGCGCTTCAAACGCATGACCAAACGTATGACCCAAATTAAGCAATGCACGCTGCCCTTGCTCTGTCTCGTCTTGAGAAACAATAGCCGCTTTGACTGCGCAACCTTTTTCAATGGCTTTCCCTAATAATTCAGAATCGAGCTGCCATAGCTTATCCGCGTTGTCTTCCAGCCAATCGACAAAGGCAGCGTCGGCGATAAGTCCATGCTTAACAACCTCTGCAAAACCTGCTGCGACTTCACGCTTCGGTAAGCTATGCAATGCTTTCGTGTCATAAATGACAACTTTGGGCTGATGGAAAGCACCTATGAGATTTTTTCCGAGCGGATGATTGATCGCTACTTTTCCACCAACTGAGCTATCATGTGCGAGCAAGGTAGTCGGCATTTGAACAAAATCAACGCCACGCATGTACGTAGCAGCCACAAATCCAGCCAAGTCTCCGACGACTCCACCACCGAGAGCCAATACAGCAGACTTCCTGTCCAGTCCTGCATCAATTGCTTCCGTCATCAATCGTTCGTAGACAGCCAGGCTCTTCGATTGTTCTCCTGCAGCGATGACAGCTGAGTGGGCCTGATAACCATGCTGCCGCAAAACATCGAGCAAAGGCTCTAAGTAATGAACGGCTACATTCTCATCTGTGACAATCATCAGCTTGCTAGTAGAAGCAATTCCTGCCTCTACTAGCAACGCTGCTGCATCGTGCAAAAGACCGTCGCCTATCACAATCTCGTAGGAACGCTCGCCCAGCTCAACAGTCAGCTTCTCTACACTCATTAGAATTTCTCCGTGTACGCACGGTATTGACTTACGTTTTCTGCCATATCGTCAAGAGAATCAGAAGGGAATTTTTCGCACATTGCACTCGCGATCTCCCATGCTACAACAGCCTCCGCGACCACACTTGCCGCTGGAACAGCACAACTGTCAGAACGCTCAATGCTCGCTGAGAATGGCTCTCTCGAGTCGATATCCACACTCATCAACGGTTTGTACAAGGTAGGGATCGGCTTCATGACACCGCGAACAACTACAGGCATTCCTGTCGTCATTCCGCCTTCGAGTCCACCTGCACGATTCGTTTTACGGCTGTAGCCGGTTTCTTCGTTCCAAAGAATCTCGTCATGAACTTGTGAGCCTTTCAGACCGGATGCCTCGAATCCAATGCCGATTTCGACACCTTTGAAAGCCTGAATGCTCATAATCGCTTGTGCAAGTCGTCCATCCAGCTTGCGGTCCCATTGCACATGGCTACCCAAACCAATCGGCACGCCTTCAACGATAACTTCTACGGTACCACCGAGGGAATCCCCGTCTTCTTTTGCTTTGTCAATCGCCGCCATCATCAGTGGCTCTGCTTCTTTATCCAAGCAGCGTACTGGTGATTCTTCGGTGCGCGCAATCAGTTCGTCCAGACTTACTTCTTGACGCTTCGCCACGATCTCATTGATCTGGAGTACCTGTCCGCCAATACGGATACCAAATTGAGCCAGCAATTGGCGAGCTACTGCACCAACAGCTACGCGGACTGTAGTCTCACGAGCGCTGGAGCGTTCCAGAATATTGCGCATATCGCGTTGATGATACTTAATAGCCCCGTTTAAATCAGCATGTCCAGGGCGTGGACGTGAAACACGACGCTTTTCTTCAGTGCCTTCCTCTACAGGTTCAGCACTCATGATTCCTTGCCAATGCGTCCAATCATTATTTTCAACGACCAGTGTGATAGGAGCTCCGGTTGTATATCCATGACGGACACCAGAAAGAATTTTCACCTGATCCTTCTCAATCTGCATTCTTCTGCCGCGGCCATGGCCTTTCTGACGACGTGCCAACTGCTCATTAATTTCCTCAATGGAAATCGGCAAGTTGCTCGGTACGCCCTCGATGATAGCTGTTAATTGCGGCCCGTGGGATTCCCCTGCTGTCAAGTAACGCATCTCTATCCTTCCTCCATCCTCCAGGCAGCCGTTCCCCTTAAGGTTCTCTTTTCGGGGTGCTGTCCTTTATCACTTTTAAGCGCTATAATATCATACCTAGTACGCCGTGGAAATACAAAAGTGGGAAACGTCTGCGAAAAACCTTTTCTTCTTACAGGAAAACGCCCCTCCGTATTAGGAGAAGCGCTCTCTTTACGCTATCGCGAATGAATCAGGATTGACATACCTACACGTTAAGGAAACCTCTATCGTTGATAGCTCACGGAGGAGCGACCGCGTTTTAGAGGAAAGTTTCCATGCGTTCCGGAATATATAAACGAAGCGTTTATATATTCCTACACGTTGAAAAAAGGATTGGGGCTCAGCGGTTTGCGAGTGTGATCCACGCGTATCAAATCATCTAGTTGTGTCCTCTCCGCCCCTAAAATCTGACCACATTCCTGCAGCGTGATCAGCCCTCGACGGTATGCTTCGATGACCTTGTGTTTATCCATCTGCTGCCTCCTCTTGCAAAGTAGGTATTCCTAGTCTTGGGAAAAAACAGCAGAGATATACCAAGGCCAACATGAATCAACCCATTTTTCGATAGAAGAACGTATCCTCTGTCTCCAATTGGTATTGTTGCGGCTGAAAAATTTGTTCCGTACTGCCTACAAAGAGTACCCCGCCAGGTTTCAGTGCCCGGCTAAACTTATGATACAGCTCATGCTTTGCTTCCTCGGTAAAGTAAATCATCACGTTCCGGCAAATAATCAAATCAAATTGAGAATCAAATGAGTCCGCCAATAAATTATGTTTTTTGAACGTCACTTTTCTCTTCACTTCATCCGTGATGCGATAGCTGAGTGTATCTTTTTCAAAACACTTCGTTACGAGGTCTTTCGGGCAATCTTGCAGGGATCGGTCCGTGTATACCCCTTGCTTTGCTTTTGCTAGTGCTCCCTCATCAATATCGGAAGCGAGCACGGTCGCATCCATCTTCTTGCGTAGCAAAATCAGTGAGAGTGTGTACGGCTCCTCCCCTGTCGAGCATGCCGCACTCCAGCATTTCACCCGCGGCGATTGCTTCGCCAAACGCGGCAAAATTTTATTCTCGAGAACCTCCCACCGGCCTGGGTTGCGGAAAAATTCCGATACGTTGATGGTCATCCTATCGAGGAACTCATAGAAAAGCTCCTTGTCTTTCGCGATGGCATCGAAATACTGGGCAAATGTGTTGTACCCCCGCTTTTGTCTCAACGAGGTTAGACGGCGCTTCATCTGTGCTTCCTTGTAGAGGGCAAGATCAATTCCAGTCATTTTCTTCACACTAGCAATAAATTGGAGAAAGTCCTTATCTTCCATGCTGAATCGTACCCCCTTTGCAAACTCCCTAATTTCATTCGCTATATTTCGTCATTATCCTATCTGTTTTGACAAAGATTTTGACAAAAAAAAGAAAACCCCAATAAATGGGGTCTTCTCGATCAGTCTTAGATCCAGCGTTGGATTGTTTTCTCGAAGGAGAGAACTTCTTCAGCGGAGAACCACAGGCCGATTTCACGCTCAGCGCTCTCAGGAGAGTCAGAGCCGTGGATGATGTTCATGCCAACGGAAGTAGCGAAGTCGCCACGGATCGTACCGGAAGCAGCGTCAACTGGGTTTGTTTTGCCCATCATAGCGCGAGCAGTTGTGATTACGTTGTTACCTTGCCATACCATAGCGAATACTGGTCCAGAAGTGATGAAGTCTACCAGTTCACCGAAGAAAGGGCGCTCTTTGTGCTCTGCATAGTGTTCTTCAGCCAGTTCGCGGCTTACTGTCATCAGCTTAGCACCTACGAGTTGGTAGCCTTTTTTCTCAAAACGGGATACGATTTCCCCGATCAGGTTGCGTTGTACGCCATCTGGTTTTACCATCAGGAATGTTTTTTCCATTGTAAGTATGCCTCCATTAGAGCTATGTATTGGTGCATAGGACACCATTGAAAAGTTTATCAAAACTAGAGTGGTCAAGCAACAGGTAGACCGTCAAAATATCATTAAAATTTGCGATCGATAATATAATTGGCGATACCTGTCAAAGATGTCTTAGCTTGGTTATTAGGTAAATCTGCGAGAATAGCATGCGCACGGGTGATATAGCGTTCAGCGAGGCGCTGCGAAAAAGCTATGCCCTCATCTTCTCGCACCATACGAACCGCTTCATCCGTATGATCCCAGAACGTATTTTGCGCGATCCATTCCTGGAATTGCGCACGTGCTTTTCCATGATGAGCCGAATAAAGCGCAGGCAACGTAATGTTTCCATGCACCAAATCACTTCCAGCAGGCTTCCCTAACTGCTTCTCAGTCCCTGTAAAGTCCAAAATGTCGTCAGTAATTTGAAAAGCCATCCCCACATTGTAGCCGTACCAGTACATTTTGCGAATCATATCATCTGACGCTCCGCTTGCCACTGCTCCTAATTGACAGCTAATGGCAATTAAAAGCGCAGTTTTTCGTTTGATTCTGCGCAAATACGTACGGAAGTTTTGGTCCCAGTTATTCAAATCCTTTACTTGCTCGATCTCTCCCTTGCAAACCTCGACGATTGCATTCGAGAGAATTTGGTGCAATTGCGGGATCGGGAGCTGGGAGGCAATGGCCAATGCCCGTGCAAAAATATAGTCGCCGGCGTACATGGCTACTTTGTTATCCCACTTCATCCGAACGGTGTCTTTCCCGCGACGCTTATCCGCATCATCAATTACATCATCATGCACCAGGGAAGCCATGTGGATTAGTTCTAGAGGAACGGCCACATGCTTTAGCTTTTTGACATCGTAATTGCCCCACTTACCGCCAAGCAAAACAAAAACGGGACGAATCCGCTTTCCTCCTGCCTTGAGTAAGTGAGTCGAAGATAGATACAGCTCTCGAACCGGTGTATCAATTGCTTTTTCCAGTTCATCTTCTATGTATTGGACATCTTTTTTCATCTTGAAGTAAATATCGACTAGATTCATCCGTTCCACCTATCTCGTCAACGTAGTATTGGTCTGTCGGCCGCCAGCCTGCCACAGATCGACGGTTGCAGGTGCCGATAGAAGTCCCAGCTCCGCTGCGCATCGGTAATAGTACTCCAGTCCAATCCGCTGAACGTCACCGAAATCGTGCTGTAATCCTTGGAAATAGTGGATCCATTGCTCTTTCTCTCCACCGAAATGTGTGTGAACGTAGTCAATCAATGGGGCTGTATTCGCTCTTGTTTTCCTTTTGCTCTCTAAAAAAGAGGCATGGACGTCCGCGATCAAATCATGATGATCGGCAATAACTGCTCGACGAAGAGCCCAAATGGCAAAGGTCATGGAATAGCCCGTAAATTGATGCCACAGCTCTCCTAAGTCATAGACATGCAGGTCTTTGGCCGTTCGCTCAGCCGAAATGGCGTCATCCCCGATCAAGAGCGCTGCGTCAGCATCCTCCAGCATTTCTTGCAAAATGGGTTCCTGTGTAACGTAGGAAATCTCATAATCGTAAAACTTATGGAGAATGATCTTTAAGAGGTTCACTGTGGTAGCCGATGTGTTGGTCAAGGCTATTTTGGCACCGTTTAATTGTTCAATCGGCTTTTTGCTGAACAAGAAAAGGGAGCCTACTCTCCCTTTGGCACTGACAGACAGATCTGCCAATGCCACGTATTCGGAGGCATGCTCTGCATAGCTAAACGAAGAAATCGGACCCAAGTCAATCTCGCCATTCGCCATTGCAGTGTTTAACTGGGCAGGAACTTGGCGGATGAATTCGATTCGGTCTTCGAATTTCGCCTGATCAAAATAGAAGTAAACCGGCAATACATTGGTATACAAAATTTGTCCAACACGCAAAGACTTTTGCATGCGTTTATTCCCCCCAACGCCGGAACAGCGAATGTGGTACATCAATTGCATCCAAAGTTTTCCCTACCACAAAATTAATCAGATCATCCATGGTTTGCGGTTTCTGATAGTAGCCTGGCATAGCAGGCAGAATCTTTACTCCCAGACGGCTTAATTTGAGCATGTTCTCGAGCTGAATCGCATTGAGCGGCGTCTCTCTCGGAACGATGACCAAGCGCCGACCTTCCTTGATCATGACATCAGCAACGCGCTCCAGCAAATTACCTGATGCGCCATGCGCGATGCCAGAAACAGTCCCCATCGAGCACGGTACTACGATCATACCGTCACAGCGATAGGAACCACTGGCTGCGGGACAATTGAAATCTCGCAGTCCCCAATAATGTAGCTCACCCGAAAAGTCTAGTTGCAGCTTCTCCTGCAATAGAGCTTCTCTGTCATCCGTGTGCCAATCCAGTTCATCACGAAACACTTGCCAGCCTGCTTCTGTAATCATCAAGTGAACGATATGTCCAGCACGTAAAAGCTCCTGGACGACTCGAACACCATAGATAGCACCACTTGCACCCGTTATCCCGACAGCCCACTTTTGCTTGTTCATGCAATCACCAAATCAATCATCGTAAAGGTAAACATCACGACACTCAAGATGCCGTTCATATTGAAGAATGCCATATCCAGCTTGGACAGGTCTGTAGGCTTCACCAGCGTGTGTTCATAGATCAAAATCGCACCAGAAATGAGCACACCTACCAAGAACCAAATAGACAAGTCTGCGACTACATACAACGACATCAGACCAACGAAAGTAAGAACGTGGCATACGCGGGCAATCAGAAGTGCATTGGCAATTCCGAAGCGGCTCGGCATGGAATAAAGGCCTTCTTTCCGGTCAAAATCGGCGTCCTGGCACGCATAAATGATATCAAATCCTGCTGTCCAGAACATAACGGAGGCAAACAATAGAAGGCCGATGCCATCTACTTGACCCGTTGTCGCTACCCAGCCACCCAACGGTCCAAACCCGATGGCAACCCCGAGAACAAAGTGGCATAGCCAAGTAAAGCGTTTTGTATAGGAATAAAGCACAAGAACAAACACAGCGAGCGGCAACAATTTCACAGCCAAATCATTTAACTGGTATGCAGCAATGAATAACACCGCAAAGGACACCACGATAAACAAAATGACTTCCACAATCGAAATGAGGCCAGCAGGAATCGCTCGTGTGACCGTACGAGGATTTCTCGCATCAATCACCCGGTCGATGACACGGTTTAAGGACATCGCTGCACTGCGAGCGCCCACCATCGCTACCGTCACCCAAAAAATTTCCGACCATGTAGGCCATGCATTCTCTACCACAATACTTCCCAAAACAGCTCCCATAAAAGCAAAAGGCAAGGCAAAAAGGGAGTGCTCGAATTTAATCATTTCCAAGATGACTTTCAATTTACGTAGACCCATCTATGACACTTCCTATCTAGTGAAGAAATACCGGTTTACTCCCCATATACGCGTTTGGCGCCATCGCATATGTCAACCTATGGCTTTGTGCCCATATGCAAGGCTGATACGCCGCCCATAAACAATTTGACCTGAACCGGGTCCAAGCCTGCTTTCTGAAACATGCTTGCCAGCTCGCGACTGTCAGGGAAATTGGTCAGGGATTGTGGCAGCCATGCATACTCTTCGTACTTGTTGACTGTCAGCTTCGCGATAAATGGCAAGATTTTGTAGAAATATAAGTAAAATAGCTTCCGGTACGGAATGAATGGGGGCTTGGACACTTCTAGAGAAACGACTTTACCGCCCGGCTTCACAACACGCGCCATTTCATTCAAGACCTGCTGAACATCCGGTACATTGCGCAAGGCAAACCCGATTGTGACGAAGTCGAATGTATTATCCTCATAAGGCAGATTCATTGCATCTGCATTCACTAGCTTTACGTTGTTGCCAACACCTGCGTTCGCCACTTTATATGCCCCTACATCCAGCATATTTTGGCTGAAATCAAGGCCAACAACACTGCCTTCTTTTCCAACAGCCTTGGCTAATGCAATGGTCCAGTCTGCTGTACCACAAGCAACATCCAACGCCGTATGCCCTGGCTGGATATTCATCTGCTTCATCGTGTAATTACGCCAAGCAATATGACTGCCAAAGCTGATTACATTATTCATTTTGTCGTAATCGTTTGCAATGCTCTCGAAAACGGAGTGAACGTACTCTGCTTTCTCATTCATCTGTGTCTGGTTCACTTGGCTACATCTCCTCAATTACCTTCTTCAAGCGACTGATCCGATGGGAGTACCGTGCCGTAATAGATGCAAGCATGTTCCGCGTCTCTGCAGGATGTAGCGTACGTACCATTTGCTCACATAAACCGATTAATTCAATGGCTTTCCCCTCAACGCCTGACAAAACTTGCGCGAGTGTAGCCCCAGGTTTTTGCAGCAAAAAACGGGCAAAACCAAAAGGAACTTGTTCTTGCCATTTGAGCTGCTCCCACTCTCCAATCACACTCTCTACCTTGGCTGTTTCCTTCATCAGATCGCTCCAGAAACGACGGCGATCAGCTGAATCGGCATACTCTTCTACAACAGCCACGTATAAGCCCGTATCAATCGTATTTCGCAGTTCCCAGTACTCTTCATCTGATAAAACCTTGCTATCTCGCCCAGCGATGTAGAGTCTCATTTTCGCTTCGTTCACTCGCTGAATGGCTGCCGACAACACTTGAATGGCTTGGATTTCACCCGTTGAAGCCAGAAGGTGATAATAACGACTGCTGTAATAATCACCCGCAAGTACGGTCAGCTGTCGGTTTCGCTCCGCGCTCTGTGAGGAGTCGTACTCATTTTTCACGAGCTCATGCGTGTCCAGTCCCAATTGGACAAGTCCTGTTGCTGTGCATAAAACCGAAGCCTTTTCCTTCGGTATACCTTGTTCCAGCAAAAAAAGGTACAACAGCTCTAGACGATTTTCCGCCATGGAAGGAACGTCAACATAATGTTCTACATAGGAATGGGTGATTCTCTTGTAGATTTGTTCGATAATGGACCGAACCTCTTCTACATTCGGGGAAAGTTCTTTGCTCATGCGTCCTCCTCCACAAGCTGCACAACCTAAAGATGTCTGCCTGTTCCGTACTGTTCCTTACTCTTCGGTCTTCCTCTGCCGTCCGGTCAAAAGGCCGTCTCTACTATCATACCATACTTCTTCCATCAGGGACTAATTCGCTCATAAAAATACGGCTCGATTCGAATGGGAAATGTACTGATTACAAAGGACTGGATATCCGAAGGGTCGGTCAAAGGTTTGTCATGTCCTTCGAGATTTCCAGTTGTCGATTGTATGGCAATCAATAATCTCGATTCTTTTGGTGGATCCGTCTCTTCCAACAAGCGATAGTACACGGGCCCGACATTCTCTGCATAGGTACGCAAGTCGTATGTCAAACGGTAAAAATCTTGATAGACGGTGTTTAACTCTACTTTTTCGGCAGGTTTCACCACAAAATCGACATAGATCGATGGGTTTTCCCATTTTATACGCTTAATATTATAATGTGTCGACATCCTTGTAAACAAATCAAGGGCATTTTGCTCGCTTAAGTGAATGGCACGAGCCGACTGAAATGTCGGTATATCCGCTTGCATCCACTGATTTGTGGGAACGAGCGACAGCATCAGAGCCAAGAAAGTGGAAACAGCAATCGCCATCAACAATTGGCGCGGCATAGACATCCCTCCTCTCCTCCATTGTACAAACAAAAAAAGCAGGCTATGCCTGCTTCTTAGCAAAACGACTTGCTCTTTATTCGGTCGTATCCACGACGCCATGCTGCGAGTAAATCACTGCTTTTCCTCGCACCTTAATCGCAGAGGTGTGCTCCGTAAATTGAAAAATCATAACTTCGCCTTTATCAAGCTTCTCTGTATGATGAAAACGCGTATCAGTACCTCTTGTTAATCCGATCACATGAACGCCATTTTCCTTCGCTTTGACTACGAAATAATCCTGATTAAATCCAGATGGTTGTGCCACTATGTTTCCTCCTGACCAATACGATATGCGCGTACGTCTAGTATGATGCCCCTTCTGACTCCAGTCGGCTCATGATCTTGTCTACATAGCGCTGTGTCTCTTGCGGCAATTGGTCAAACTTCGCTTCTAGTTCGTCATCACTGCTGATTCCCAGACGACTCATCCGACCTGGACCAGCATTGTAAGCAGCAAGTGCTACTTTCACATCTCCATCATAACGATCCAAAAGTGACTTCAAATATTTTGTTCCACCTTCAAGGTTTTCATCAGGGTCGTATACATTGCGGACTTGCATGGCTTTTGCCGTATTGTCCATCAGCTGCATCAAGCCCTTCGCCCCTGCGTGAGATTCTACATTCGGATTAAAATTGGATTCGGCCCTGACGACCTCTCTCACCAGATCAGCGTCCACTCCCATCGCTTTCGCTGTCTGATCAATCTTGCCCAAGATTTCCGGGGTAGGAACAGATGGCCCTTTTGCAAAAGACAGGGACTGCTCATTTTGAATATGGGTAGGAATCTTCCAGTTCCTAGAACCGTCTAACTTGGCTAAAATCTCCTGCGAACTGATAACCCGCTGACCGGTTGTTGCTAACTGGGACTGCAGGATGTCCGAGAAGAGCCCTTCGTCTCCATACGAAAGCGAAGAGGCGTCATAGTTTTGCGGCAATGTTTGCAAATATGGTTGAAGTGATACAGGCACCTTCATAGCATTGAACAACCCTTCCCTAGCTTGTCTACCTATCATTATAAAAAAGAAAGATCAGGAAGCCAATAGCAAAATGGTACTACTTGGGAGAGTAGTCATTTTACATAAAAAAGAAGCCTTTGCTCAAGGCTTCTGATCGTTATATGTAGATGGTCGGAATGCAGGGATTCGAACCCTGGACCTCACCCACCCCAAGGGTGCGCGCTACCGGGCTGCGCCACATCCCGACTGTACATCCGTACTATACAATATTTTACCTATAGAGTCAATATAATTTCCTTATTTTTGAATTCTTAGCGAATCAAGCTAAATACTTCTGCACGGGCTGCCGCATCTTTCTCAAACATCCCACGAACAGCAGAAGTGATCGTTTTCGAGCCTGGCTTTTTCACACCACGCATCGTCATGCACATATGCTCTGCTTCTAAAACCACGACCACGCCATGTGGATCGAGCTTGCGCATAATCGCGTCAGCTACTGTTGCGGTAATTCGTTCTTGCAACTGCGGACGTTTTGCTACGGTGTCAACCGCACGCGCCAGCTTGCTCAGTCCTACTACACGGCCTCCACGAGGTACGTAAGCGACATGCGCTTTGCCGAAGAAGGGAACCAAGTGATGCTCACACATGGAGTAAAACGGAATGTCCTTCACTAGAACCATTTCCTCATGATCTTCACTAAAGACAGTCTCGAAATACTGCTCTTCGTCTATATGCATGCCCTCAAATACTTCAGCGTACATTTTCGCAACTCGCTTAGGGGTATCCAGCACTCCTTCACGATTAGGATCATCCCCCACTGCCTCTAGGATCATGCGAACAGCTTGCTGTATTTTATCTAAGTCGACGTTCATCATTGTACCTCCTACGTAACGGCATACGCCTTGTTTCTCATCACTAAGGTCTGCCTGCTCCAAATCAGTGCCAGACTTATTGCCTGCTCGCGATCAAAGCCAATCTTACCATATCGTTTAAAAAAAGACAAAAAGATATACCAGAATTTTCATAGGCAAACTGTATGTACACAGAAAAAAACCCACATTTTATCAATGTGGATTTTTTTATGTAAGTGCTTCGTTCTCAAAAGAAACAACTACTTGATGGAGTCTTTGAGTTGTTTACCTGGTTTAAACGCAGGTACTTTGCTGGAAGCGATTTCGATCTCTTCACCAGTTTGTGGGTTACGACCTTTACGAGCCGCACGTTCACGAACTTCGAAGTTACCAAAGCCGATCAGTTGGACTTTATCACCAGTTTTCAATGCATCTGCAATTGCGTCAAGAACTGCATCAACTGCTTTTGTTGCATCTTTCTTGGTGAGTTCTGTGGTTTCAGCCACTTTTGCAATCAGTTCTGTTTTGTTCATTTTATTCACCTCCCCTCAAAGAACACCAAGTCCTAGCTATTATTTTTCTTAACCGAAACGAAGCGTTTTATACACGAATGGTTGTTTTTACCGATCTGACAAGCTTATAGTAATACACCGATTTCTTAAATTCAAGCCCCTCCTGTCGAAATTGAACGAAATACAAGAAAAAAAGGCATCTCGTCATATCAGATGCCTTCCCTACATTTGTTGTTTTTAGGACTTTGGAACTATTTATTAGAGTATGATCGCTATCAGGCCACCCGATCCCTCGTTGATGATTCGACCCAATGTTTCCTGTAATTTGTATCTGGCGTTGTCTGGCATCATGGTAATTTTTCCCTGAATACCCTCTCTTACGATGGAATGGAGCGAGCGTCCAAAAATATCGGAGTTCCAGATAGAAAGCGGGTCTTTGTCAAAATCTTGCATCAGATAGCGGACAAGTTCCTCACTTTGCTTCTCTGTTCCGATAATCGGAGCGAATTCAGACTCAACATCCACCCGAATCATGTGAATAGACGGTGCTGTTGCTTTGAGTCTGACTCCAAAGCGCGGTCCCTGGCGGATTAGTTCAGGTTCGTCCAAGGTCATTTCATGCAACGACGGGGCTGCTATACCGTAGCCCGTACTTCGGACCATATGCAATGCTTCCGCTACTTGATCAAACTCGCGCTTGGCATGTGCGAATTCCTGCATGATTTTCAGCAAGTGATCCTTGCCATTTATCTCTACACCGACAATTTCCATCAAGATGCGGTCATACAGCTCATCTGGCGCGTAGAGGTCAATCTCCGCGATTCCTTGCCCCATATGCATACCAGCAAGGGAGGCTTTCTCTACGAAGTCATAGTCATTGAAGAAGCCGACGACACGGTCCACATCGCGTAACCGGCGGATGTCCTGCACGGTCTCACGTACAGCTTCCTCGTAGTTCTGACGTAGCCAGTGCCCGTTTTCCAGCACCATTACCCAGCTCGGCAGATTGACATTTACTTCATGAACTGGGAATTCAAACAGGACTTCTCTCATAAGGAGCAAGATTTCCTGCTCTGTCATATGATCAACCGACAAGGCCACGACTGGTACATCGTATTTTTCCTGGAGCTGCACACGAAGGTTTTGTGCTTCGTCGGAGCGCGGACGCGTTGAGTTTACAACGATCACGAACGGTTTTCCGACTTCCTTCAGCTCGTTTACAACTCGCTCCTCTGCATCGATGTATCCTACACGCGGTATTTCCGCGATGCTGCCATCCGTTGTCACAACGATCCCGATGGTTGAGTGTTCCTGGATAACCTTGCGTGTCCCGACTTCGGCCGCTTCCTCAAACGGTACAGGCTCTTCATACCAAGGGGTATTTACCATTCTTGGGCCATTGTCGTCTTCAAAACCCTTTGCCCCTTGCACCGTATAGCCAACGCAGTCAACGAGGCGGACATTGATGCTGAGTCCTTCTGTTACATGTACGTTAACAGCCTGATTCGGAACAAATTTGGGTTCGGTTGTCATGATTGTTCGTCCTGATGCGCTCTGCGGCAACTCGTCTGTCGCTCGTATCCGCTCCGCTTCCGAGTTGATATTCGGGATGACAACTTGCTCCATAAACCGCTTGATAAAGGTCGACTTTCCCGTACGAACAGGGCCTACCACTCCGAGGTAGATGTCTCCGCCCGTCCGTTCGGCAATGTCTTTAAAGATGTCGACTCGTTCCACCATCGATGACCTCCTTCTATTTGTCTATTTTTACACTATGACCGATTTTCCGAATTATCCCTGACCGCCAGTATTTTCGTAGGGAATCTCGTACTAGTTTTGTGGACAGTACAAATATATGTATTTTTGCGTTAACTAGAACAAAAAAAAACGACCCTGATCAGAGTCGTTTTCCGTAATGTTAATTTAGTTTGAGAAGCTTCGGTTCACCATCGACCATTTCATAGGGAAACGATTTCGCGGGCACGAACATGGAATTACGCGCCAGCACGTATCTCGGGTCTGTTTTTGCCGGCACGGTTACTTTTGTATCCCGAAGCAATTGCGCGATATCCGTAGCATAATCAATCCCGACTTGTCCTTCAGCATTCATGACCAGTGGCAATAAGTAAGTCCCCATCGTGGACGGCACCTGCCATGCTTTTAACCCGAGCCGCTCATGATCGATGGAATAGTATCCATTCCCCAGATCAGCGAGTACAGGCAGCTTTTCGAAATGTCCCTTGTAACGGTCTACTTCGCTCTGTACATCCGCTACTGTACTGACAGCGGTCAAATGAATGAGCTTCACTGTCGGCTTTGTATCCACGTCAATCAGCACGTACTTGTATACGCCGCCTTTTTCAAATGCGTTCCCAGGTACATCCGGCATGTATTTAGGGATCATCTTGCGGAAATCAATCTCGTATTTTTCAAAAATAGGAGTATCGAGGGGTTTCGTTACGATTGGCAACACTGCTGTGTCTTTTTGGAATTGCTCAATCGCTTTTTGTGTTGCTTCTACAAAAAAGGTACTAGGAATTTGATTCTCTGCTCTGCGCTCATCCGGATACAAGCATCCAGATAAAAGGGAAGACAGAATCGTCAAGCTGATCACAAGCTTGAACGATTTTCGCCACGATTGCCACATCTTATGTATACACCTCTTACATTCCATCTTCATTTTCATTGCGTTGTCGCTCGAGTGCAGCCGCTACCACTGATTTCAGCTTACTTTCTGGAATCCTGACCGTACAATCCTTTTCCGTCGTTTTTGCCTGACAAGCCAAACGAATCCCATTCGCCAGATCCTTTTCAGGCAGCTTGCGCTTTTCCAGCGCCGTTGGCGGGCATAGCAGGCCATTCTCAACGATCACGCGGCACATCAGACAAGATGCGTGTCCACCGCATCTCTGCGGGATTACGACGCGAGCTGACGAAGCTACACTGACCAAGGTTTGCCCTGTCCGCGCCTTCACACTCTTCTTGCTCGGGAGAAAGGTTACTTTCCCCATATTGTCACTTCCTTTACTAGTACGGCCGATGAGCTACCTTGACTGTTCCTGATGAAACAATCTTCGTCTGGCAGCCTAATCTGTAGCCTTCTGCGCGTTCAGCCTTGCGCAATCGCAGTTTTTCTTCTGGTGTCACTTCGTTTAAGTGCTCTGCCCCTTCCACAACATGTGTACGACATTGTGCACATACCCCTCTTTGGCATGCATGGCCCCACACAATGTTGTTCTTTTTTGCAAGAGCAACAATGGATTGATTCAACTCGATCGAGACTTCATGACTGCCTGCACGAGTAAGTAGTGTGATCGTTGACATCGATAAACCTCCCTAGACAAAAATCACAATCAAAATCATGATAAGCACGACGAGTAATAGTAAGAATGCGAAGGTCTTCACAAGGAACCGCAAAAACCCATTGGTTATTTTTCTGGCAAAGATCATAACTAAATTGCAGACGAACATGAGCCCAATGGCGATTAAGGAAATGTTCATCTTTGTCATAGGATCAATATACATCGGGACTGCAGCATCCTTTGCATTTTTTGCTTTATTATACCATAAATCCCCCTCTTCGTCTGACGCTTGCGAACCTAAAACTAGACATTCGCATAGACTATCGTGATGAATTCGCCCATAGGAGGGATGAAACGTTGAGTAATAAAGTAAATAATCGAAAATGGCGGAATCCATACGCGCCTATACCCAGCAAAAAATTAAGCGACCAAGTCGAAAATGTCTCCCTTTCCCTTTCACCAAAAAAAATCCTGCCCACAGTTGATTTGCGCACCTCTGTTACAAAAATGCGCCATAACATCAAAGGGATCGGCAGCACGATTCGGCAGGTAGAAGACACGATGGATTCGTTGTACGGGGCGATGGAGATGATGGAGAACCTCGGAAAACGCACGCCTGAGCCTGAGGTCGTTGCCGAAAAGCCTGCTGCTGCTACAGGCAAACGCAAAGCTGCTCCAGAACCACAAAAGGCAGCTGAAACACCACCGCAGGAATCAGGCTTAGGCAACCTTTTGGCCAATATAGATATCGGGCAATTACTGGGTCTCCTGCAATCCCCTTTGGTCCAGAACCTGATTACACAGGTAAGCAGCTCCTCCAAGGAACGAAAAAAAGAGGGATAAGATCCCTCTTTTTTTCTTGCAATCTGTAGGTCAGCCATGTCCCTGTAGAGCCATGATTGTTCCTAGTCTTACTGTATGACGGTTTTTGTTGCAGGTAACGGGCATAATCGCCCATTTCTCTTATTTGAGCAGCTTGGTCAAGGTGGACATGTCACCCAGATTGATTTCCTGATTGCGAAACATTTCAATGACCTTATCTTCCTTTTCAGGAGTCAATTGCTTGCCACTAAGCGTAGCGAGCGTGCGAATGATTTGACGCAGCTTGGTCTCGTCTTCAAAGTCACTGCGCTTGACTTGACCGGCTAGTGAGCGAAGCTTTTCTTCATCGACATTTTCCGTTGCTTTCCCTTGCAAGCGCTCAAAAAGTCGTTTCGACATATTATTCATTTAGTATCTCCTCCTGCACATGGGCTTTCACCCTATCGTATGTGCAGAAGCCTAAATCGGTGATACTTCATTCATGCATTATTCCGCTTCGGGATTGAGGTACGCCATTTCAAAGGTTTTTCCACGCCCCATCAGTTCTTCCACGCCTTGACGAGCTTCTTTTCCTTCAAACAGCATACCATACAGAACAGAAGTGATTGGCATTTCCACTTGCTCACGTTGCGATAAGGAAAAGGCTGCATTTGTCGTGCGAACGCCTTCGACGACCATACCCATCTGCGCCAGTACGTCATCGAGTTTTTTTCCTTGTCCGAGCAAATAGCCTGCACGCCAGTTTCGGCTGTGTTTACTCGTACATGTGGCAATCAAATCGCCAACACCAGCCAGACCAGAAAACGTAAGCGGCTTAGCACCGAGCTTAATACCCAGACGGCTAATTTCCGCCAAGCCACGGGTCAACAGTGCTGCCTTAGCGTTGTCTCCATATCCTAAGCCATCAGACATCCCTGCACCAAGTGCAATGATGTTCTTCAACGCTCCGGCGATCTCAGCGCCAATCAAATCTGGGTTTGTATACACACGAAAATTCGTATTCATCAGCAAATCCTGAGATCGCAGCATGCTTTCTTCCGATTCAGACGCCATCACAATTGTCGTTGGTTGCCGTTTGACTACTTCCTCGGCATGGCTCGGTCCTGACAGCACAGCCAATCTGGACGCAATCTCGCCTGGCACCTCTTCCGCAATGACTTCTGACATTCGCTTCAGACTTTCCAGTTCAAAGCCTTTTGTCGCATGAATCAAAAGTACATCCGGCTCTAAGTACGGCGCCACTTGCTGACAAATTTGGCGCATGGCATGGGAAGGAACAACGAGAAGAACAATACGTTTGCCAATTACCGCCTCTTGAATGTTGGTTGTCGCCACAATGTTTGCTGAAAGCGTTTCTCCCGGCAGGTACTTTTCATTCACATGTTTGCTGTTTATTTCTTCTGCCAGCTTGGTATCCCGTACCCAAAGCGTAACCTGATGCCCGTTGTCTGCCAAGACTGTAGCAAGTGCCGTTCCCCAGCTTCCGGCCCCAATCACCGTAACATTTTGAATCAATACGTCCCCCTCCACTTTTCTCATGTCCGTTCGTACATTATCCCAGCTTCCGGTTGGACTTATCTCCTAGTCTCCGTTCGTTTCCTGAAAGAAGATTGCGGATATTATTATAATGACGAATGTAAGCAAAGATTGCGATCGCCATGCTCGCCCAAATAAAGGAAACAGGTTTGTCCAACAAGTACAGGGTAAATGGAATAACCGTTACGATAACCAATGATCCTAATGAAACAAAGCGAGTGATTGCAATGACTAAGACAGCCAACACGGCAGCGATCAAAAATGCCAAGGGAGAAAAACCTAACACGACACCTAGTGTGGTCGCAATGCCTTTCCCTCCGCGGAATCCAAAAAAGATCGGCCAATTGTGACCAGCGATAACAAACAAGCCTGCCACTGCATACGCTGCCGGGTCCCCTGTCATCAGGTGAGTCAGTCCCATCGCAGCTATTCCTTTTACTGCATCAAGAAGGAGAACGGCAATGCCGGGGCCTTTTCCTAACACCCGGAGGGTATTAGTTGCACCGGCATTTCCGCTGCCATGAGAACGTATGTCAATTCCTGCGACTTTTTTGGCGATAAGATAGCTAAAGCTAATAGAACCGATTAAATAGCTAAGCACCCAGGATAATAACACCATGGCGTTTTTCTCTCCCTACGTTTTTTTCCGCGTCCAGATTCGTACTGGCGTGCCTTCAAACACAAATGCTTCGCGGATTTTGTTCTCTATGTAACGTTCATAGGAGAAGTGCATCAGTTCTGGATCGTTAACAAACAGAATGAACGTCGGTGGTTTCACCGTCGCTTGTGTCGTATAGTTGATTTTCAAGCGCTTTCCACGATCAGACGGTGGTGGGGTACGAATTGTCGCATCCGTTACCAAATCATTAAGGACAGAGGTAGGAACTCGCATCGCATGTGCTTGAGAAACCTCATTGACCTTTGGAAGAATCGTGTGAACACGTTGTTTTGATTTCGCAGAAACATACAGTATCGGTGCGTAATGCAGATATTTGAACTCTTCGCGGATCAACTCAGTGAAGCGTTGCATCGTTTTGTCATCTTTTTCGACAGCATCCCATTTGTTGACGATAATGATTACACCACGACCAGCCTCATGTGCATAACCTGCGATCTTCTTGTCCTGCTCGATTATGCCCTCTTCACCGTCAATGACAACAAGAACAACATCCGAATCTTCAATGGAACGCATCGCGCGCATTACACTATATTTTTCCGTTGTTTCATACACCTTACCGCGCTTGCGCATACCGGCCGTATCCACGAGAATGTAGCTTTGACCATCGCGTTCAAACGGTGTATCGATCGCATCACGGGTCGTTCCGGCAACATCACTCACAATGACTCGCTCTTCACCGAGAAGCGCATTCGTCAAGGAAGACTTCCCGACGTTTGGACGACCGATGATGGATACACGAATGACATCGTCTCTTTTCTCTTCGTCATCCTCAGCAGGGAAATGCTGAACCACGTCTTCCAGCATATCGCCCAAGCCAAGACCATGGCTACCTGAGACAGGGAATGGCTCGCCCAAGCCCAAGGAATAAAAGTCGTAAATATCCGCACGCATTTCCGGATTATCCGCTTTGTTCACCGCGAGTACGACAGGTTTTCCTGTCCGATTCAGCATCCGTGACAGTTCAACGTCCGCATCTGTCACACCTGTGCGGCTATCTGCAATCATAACGATGACATCTGCTTCATCAATCGCGAGCTCTGCCTGATAACGCATCTGTGTAAGAATCTCGTCGGTCTCGCCAAACTCAATCCCACCGGTATCAATCACATGGAAAGTATGAGTTAGCCATTCACCTTTCCCGTACAGGCGGTCACGGGTTACTCCCGGCATATCCTCCACGATCGCGACTCGTTGGCCAATCAATCTGTTAAAAATCGTGGACTTCCCCACGT
Organism: Brevibacillus sp. NPDC058079; assembly: GCF_042885155.1. Lineage (NCBI taxonomy): Bacteria > Bacillati > Bacillota > Bacilli > Caryophanales > Paenibacillaceae > Brevibacillus > Brevibacillus sp. NPDC058079. Next base: position 389,323 of record NZ_JBHVSO010000001.1, on the reverse strand, counting down.
TGGGTCTCCCCACAATGGCTACCACTGGTAATCCCATAATTAACAACACTCTCTCTCATTTTACGTTTTGACTAGCTAATCATACCATACACTACTTATGCCGAACAATGATAAGGGTATCGTCGCTCACTTCATGCACCATCGCGTCCAGTATCTTTTCCAAAGTGAAAGCTGTTTTCTGCATCTTCTCTGTAGTAGACTCGATAAAAATCGGCACACCACCCGCAATCCTATCTTTGTTCGTCGTAATCACCGCCAAGATTAATCCTGTCATGACCTACAGCTCCTTTTTCACGATTCTAGTCTTCGTTGGCATTCGGAAGACGCTTTCGAGAATCGGGACAGCACGAATGACGGACGTTGCGCGTTCCACATCTTTTTCTTGCGGCAATAAAAATACACCCAGTCTCCCTGACTGTATATCACGTTTTACCAACGGTGTTAGCGATGGCTCTCCCGTATCTGTATATACACCGAGCTGCGTCGCGACATCGTGCAGAATCGCTTGTCGCTGTCCTGGGTGGGCAATCGTTACCTTGGCATTGGCATCCCTCGGTGTCAAAATAAAACCCACACCTTGCTCACGTATAATCTCTTGGGCATCTGCCAGACCGACGTTCATGATGTAAATGTCGTTGACATACAAGTCTCTTCCTTCCATTCTGACTTTGCCCGGCTCGATCTCTGCAATCAGCGACAGTGTTTTTCCAGAACGCAGCTTGCGAGAGATTATCAAGGCAATTACACCTGCAATGACACCCCCCCACCAATGAAAAAGGATGGTAGCCGTCGTTGTCACCAGAGACGTAAACATGACCATGTAATTGCGTCCTTCAAACACCATTGCGATTCCTTCGATATAGGGACCACCACGGGGCACCAGCTCCTGCTTATCGATCGCCGTGAGCGTAGTGCGTTCCATGTTCCTGACATCGCGGAATTGCTGAGCAGCCACTGTCAAAAATGTGACTGCCGTGTAGTTCTCCTTGAGCAGGGCGGGAATCGCTATCGCTCCGAGCGCGGATGCGATCACCCCAAGTGAAACGTGAATAATTTTTCCGTGGGGATAGGTTGGATATTGTCGATAATCTGTTCGCAAAAGATGAATTCGGCACATAATCCCGAATAGGAAGCCCAGAACTAAAGGAAAAACATATTCATAAGCTAGCAATTCCTTGAACACCCTAGCGTCACCTGCCCGTATCGGAATGGGAAGACTCTGTTTCTGTTCTACCAAGGATACGACGAATCGCAGACCAGACTATGCTGACGAGAGCCCATAGTGATATGCCACTCCACAGTAGATCTTGCGCATACTCCGATCCCCAATGACAGGAACCCGACAATTTCCAAAAATATAGCGAATGTATCGCATCTGCGAGTGGCATGGCGAGCGTGAGCTGAAACAGCTGTCCCAGATTCGTTCTGCTCATCAAAAAAATCGTACTGACTCCAACTGCGGGTACGATGATCCTCTCATCCCAAAACAGCAAGATCGGATCGGTAAAAAACAGCCAGCGCAGCCAAAATAGCAAAAGGGCCGTTGCCAGCGCACTCAGCAAGTACAATCTGCGTATTTTGGACATGAGCTTGGTGTAAAGGACAATGCTTGCGATCAGTGGCAATATCGTTCCACTTAGACTAACTTGAATGGGGGCAAAATAGATTTCCCAGTTAACAAACGTACACATTAAAAACGCACTGATCACTGCGAGCACTCGTCTGCGTTCCATCTTCATGTTTCGCAGCTGCAAGTCAAAGCTTCCCATCCAGACCAGACACAGCAAAGACCACTGGATGAGGATCGCAACGGTTCCCTCGTTCATGTTCATCTCCTCAAAATGATGGTTGTCTCCCCAAAAGTATGCCTCAACCAAGGAAATTTCATGAATCGAATGCTCGTCCACTAACTAACGTTGTGCCAGTCTCTCCAATTGCATGTGACGAAGCCTAGCTCTCTCCGCTGTTTCTCCCGTGATCATAACAGGAGTACATACCGCTTCTGCCAGAACTTTCATTCCGAGTGCCGTCATCGCCACTCGAATTTGATGATGCCATCTGTCGATGGTAGAAAAGCATTCTTCCAGAGATTCGCGTTGAACCAGACGCAGCATTGCCCCCGCCATCCCGACAGCGGACGCGCCTAAAGAAGCGGCTTTGACTACATCGAGTCCATGACGAACACCGCCTGTTGCTATGTACGACATTCCCGGATGACCGACAGCATTCGCTTCCAGCAAGCTCTCCACCGTCGTGAATCCCCAATCCTCAAACATGGCATGAGGATGTTCACTTCGCATATTTTCGACTTGAGCAAAATTTGTTCCGCCTCTTCCACCCACATCGATTGTTCTGATCCCGATTTCTATGAGCTTCTCGATTGATTCTTTCGCCATGCCAAAACCGACTTCTTTGACAATAACCGGCACATCCAGGCTCTCCCTAATCGCTTGAATCCGCTCGAGATAGCCGCGAAAATCACGATCTCCCTCAGGCATCAACAGTTCTTGCATAACATTCAGATGGATTTGCAGTCCGTTCGCTTCTATCATCTCCACTGCTGCTGTTGCCTGCTCCACTGTCGCCTCTGCCCCAACATTTGCAAACAAGATCCCCTGTGGATGTTCCCTTCTGACAATCCGATAGCTATCCGTAACATCTGGATCACGCAGAGCGGCCATTTGTGAGCCAACAGCCATAGCCAGATTGCGTTCCCTCGCAATGATCGCCAGTTTTTGATTGATCTGCGTAGTCCCACTAGCTCCACCCGTCATCGCATTAATCATAATCGGTGAGGAGAGTCGCAAGGATACGATCTCGGTGTCCAGTGAGGTTTCAGCAAACGCTGTATTCGGCAAGCTGTTCGGAACAAAGCTAACATCATCAAAGCTATTCGCACCGTCTTCCCCAGTGACAAGAGCATTTCGAATATGGTCCAGTTTTCTAATCGAACGACGATCCATTGTACCCCTCCTAGACTTTCACTCCCAGAAAAAAGGGATACGCCAGAGCGTATCCCCATGAATCCTACTTTTTATCTTACTTGAACTTGTCTTTCAGATCACCGAACAACTCGCCCAATGTCACGCCCATTGGTTGGTTGTTTTCTTGCGTGAATTGTTGCTGTTCACGCTTGCTCGCACGCTCTGCCTGCTCCACACGGTCTTCTTCTACTGCACGGATACTGAGGCTAATGCGCTGTTCTTGTGGAACAACATCCAAAACTTTCACCTGTACTTCTTGGCCCTCTTTCAACACCTCACTCGGTGTATTCACACGGCGATTTGCAATTTGGGAGATGTGTACGAGGCCTTCGATTCCAGGAGCCAGCTCAATAAATGCACCGAAGGACACCAAACGTTTTACCGTTCCATTCAAAATAGAGCCTGCTTTGAAATCTTCTGCAACGTTCGCCCATGGACCTGCTTGCGTTTCCTTAATGCTAAGGCCAATGCGCTCGTTTTCACGGTCAATTTTGAGGACCTTCACTTGTACCTTGTCGCCTTCCTTCACGACATCGGACGGCTTATCTACACGGTTCCAAGCAAGTTCAGATACGTGAACCAATCCATCAACACCACCGATATCCACGAAAACGCCGAAATCGGTCATGCGCTGAACCGTTCCTTCCAATACTTGACCCACTTGGATTTTGTCCATAATGGATTGCTTTTGCACTTTTACTTCGTCTTCCAATACCGCTTTGTGGGACAGGATAACTTTATTCTTTTCCTTATCCATTTCTACTACTTTCAAAGCCAATGTTTTGCCTTTGTAATCGGAGAAATCTTCAACGAAATGACGCTCAACCATGGAAGCCGGAATGAAGCCGCGAACACCTACATCAACAACTAGTCCGCCCTTCACTACTTCTTTCACAGTCGCTTCGATGATTTCACCCGCTTGCATTTTTTGCTCAAGATCTGACCAAGAGGATTCCATCGCTACGGCTTTCTTGGAAACAACGAGCTCTTCTTTCTCGTCGTTTAGCTTGATGACTTTCACTTCGAAAGTATCACCAACCGCTACTACATCAGATACCTTTTCAACATGCAGTGGAGACAGTTCGCTGATAGGAATCAGACCATCGTACTTGTAGCCTAGATCTACAAGCGCTTGTTTGTCCTCAACTTTTGTTACGGTTGCTTTTACGACATCTCCTACGGAAATGGTTGTTGCATCCGTCAAGCTTACGTTCGTTTCTTCCATCATTCAAAAGACCTCCTTAATACCATCCAGTCCCAAACGTCTATGTACAGGTTGTGTACAACCTCACTACATGAAGCGGGAGCATGTATATTTTTAACTGTCGCCTGATGGCTGGCAGTTAGTACTGATGAAGCCAGTAAGTTCCAGCAGATTTAGTATTCGTCCCTTTAGCAATTCTATACCGTTTGCTAAGAGAGATGCTGGTTCCGTAATTGCTTGATGTGCTCCATAAGCAGATCGCTCGTTTCCTTCAACGTGTCAGCGCTTGATTTGGCCTCGCGCAGACGAGTCAGATCGATCGGTTTACCATAAACGATCTTAATGGAACGAAACGGTCGATATGGCCCGATAATCGCTACCGGAATGACCGCGGCTTCTGACTTGAGAGCGAACATCGCCACACCCGGCATCGCCTCCCCTGGTTCCCCCGTTTTGCTACGGGTTCCCTCAGGAAAGATTCCAAAGATTTTTCCATCTTCCAGCAATTTGAGAGTCGTGCGAATAGCCGCACGATCTCCTGCACCCCGTTTGACCGGAAATGCACCGAATTTGGTAATGAGAAAGGATATGACTGGAATTTTGAAAAGCTCTTCTTTGGCCATGAAATGAACCTGACGCTCGATACCACTCCCGAGAAGGGGTGGGTCCCACAAAGAAATGTGGTTGGCACAAAGGATCACTGGGCCTTCCTTAGGTATATGTTCACGCCCGATCACTTGCCAACGAAAGACAAGCGAAAAAATTATGCGAAAAAAACCTCTGAATAAACGATAGTAACTCAATGGGTTGACTCTCCCGTTCGCTCGCAGATTTGCAAGATGCGATCGACCACCTGATCAATGGTCATTCCTGTTGTGTCTACCAAAACGGCATCTTCCGCCTGGCGCAACGGTGCGACTTCTCTCTGCATGTCCCGTCGATCTCGCTCTTCGATTTCTTTTTCCAGCTCAGCTAAGTCTGTCTGGGTACCTTTTGCGAGTAGTTCCTTCCAGCGGCGTTCTGCACGCTCTTGGATGGAGGCTGTCAGAAATATCTTTACATCTGCATCAGGCAAAACATGAGTACCGATATCTCTGCCGTCCATCACGACATTGCCTTGAGTCGCCAATCGTCGCTGGAGCACAAGCATTTGTTCACGTACGGAACCGTAGCTCGCTACAATGGAGGCGTACTGGCTCACTTCTGTGGAACGTATCCAGCTTGTGACATCGATTTCATTCCAGTATACATGTTGCTGTCCGTTTTCCCGAACCAGTTGAATCTTGTTTTTTTGCAAAAGTTCGGAAACTGCAGACTCATCGTTGATAGGGAGCTGATGATGGTGGACTGCCCAAGCAAGGGCACGATACATGGCACCCGTGTCAATGTACACGTATTCCAGTTGTCCCGCTACTTTTTGTGCGACAGTGCTTTTGCCTGCTCCCGCTGGTCCATCAATGGCAATGTTCATTACTTCTCACCTGCTATGTACGTTAGTTCGGATGGGAATAAAACAAGAAAAGCTTCTGTCGAAGCCCTTTCCCATTCTTTGTGTGATGAAAAACGATATTGCGTTTTTCGAATTTGGCTGTGACCACTAGCGGTCTACACAAAACGATCCAAGACCGTTTTCTATGTTATCTATAATAGTACCATAGTATGGAAGCATGCGCAAACCTTTAGGGCTCTCTGGACACGCCTTCCAAGCGCTCTGTTTCAATTAATACTAGTCTTGCGGGTACGTACTGAATGAGGACTTCGCCTATAGTCAGTACAATCGCACATACGACAATTCCAATCATGATGCCTTTTTCTACCCGTTTGGAAAAGCTGCAAAAACGATCGTTGTACTGGCTGGTCAATAGGGTCACTTCCTCTGATGAAGCGTCAATCCACAACGCCTTTTTTGCGAAGCTCTAGCTGTCTCTCGTAACACGCTCTAACCACTTTTGCCCGATCTTGCTCACTGATTTGGGTGAACTTCCCCGAAATCCATTGGTGCAAACCTTTTTCTTCCGCCGGTTTTTGTCTGACGATTTCCATCTCCACAAAAGCATGTTGAACCTGTCCATTTTTGTTTGGAAGAGAAATCCAGACGTGCAAGTTGTCTTTTTCCTTCAAATGATAGCTTTCCTCACAACTAAAAGACAGCCCACCACCGCTGATATCCAGCGTTCGTGCCAGAAAATGATAGCGTCGAATCGGATCATCCAGTTTGACTGCGATGTCTACCGTGGTGTCAATTCTCAAGTAGTTTCGTCGCTGTGTGCGCACAATCTCCTCTTTGGCCGGCAGTTGCAAAAGCAGAACAGGAATGTGATTGTTTTGCCTGCCGACAATCGCAGAGCGGAATTCATAGCGTGAGCCATCCTCGCCAACATACCAAACCAAGCATTCTGTCCCCGGTTGAAATACTCCAGTCCGTCCAGTGTTTTCGCTGGTTGGCAACTCGATGGAAGCTACATCATCTTTCAAATCAGCCACACGGCTTTTGAAAGTTTGCAGCTCCGTTTCTTCTGAGGAACTCGTGAAGTTTAGTCTTATTGTTTGTCCTATTCGTGGAAGCATCATAAAGTAAATGTTCCTCCCCTTCCCTATCACCCTTTCCATTATATACCCTATTGTTTCGAATCAGCAAATAGGGAAAGCCGCTAAAAAACTAGCTTTCCCCCTGTTTTTTTAAACACTATTGTCCTTCGTTCTGTCCTGATCCCGTTTCCATTTTCACAACTTCTTCTTCTTCTCCATTCATGGCGTTGATGTAGACCATGTACGAATTTCCTTCAAAGCTGCCTGTCATTTCCCACGCCAGTACTTCTTTTCCATCGTTTTTCCCTTCGATGAGGGCAAGGCGCTGATCCGTCACTTTTACGCTCGGATTGACTTTTTTCCTCGCTTCTTCTTTCGAGAGACGGGGCTCGGAGAGAATTCTCTTTTTGTGATTAAACAGATACTCCGTTGAGTTATAAGCAGTAACCTCTCCGTTGTCCAACGCAATCTCGACGACCACCCCGTCCGGATAAATTCTAACGCCATCCTGAACTGGCACAAACGTAAAGAGTGCGTTGCGGTCGTAGCTGTCAATCTCGGAGACCTGCATATTGTCAAATCCATGGTCGCGCAAGAACACTCGACCTTTTTCTTCCGCCTGCTTCATGTCCAGCTTTTCCTCGCCAACCCCACGCTCGTTCATCATCCAAACCACTTTACCGCCGCGTTTGGTGACATCGAGGTTAATGCCTGTCTTGTGTCCATTTGGCGTGACACGTACGCTATACGCCGAGTATTCCTGCCCCTTGCCGTTCTCGTTCACTTCTACTTTCGCATCTCCTGGCTTCAACCCGAGAAATACCAGTGCATTCTTCTCTGCTTCCTCTTTGGTGGCTGCTTTGCCATCGATCCCTTTGATTCGCTGCTGCTTTTTCTTATCGAGACTCTGTATCCCGACGCCCCAGTCTAAATCAGGGTATTCCTGCACTTTTTTCTCAATGGTTTGGAATCCATCGATGATGGTATTGTCCTCTTTGTTTTTATTGGTGGCCAATGCCGTCTCGACATCCATCCACCTCAATTGCTTGTCCATCGCGAGGGTTTGTACCTTGCGCAGATCATCCTGGATATCCTCTGCTTGGGTGTGCAGGCTCTTCAATGTCTTGTATTCACTCTGACTCAATGGCTGCTTGTCCAAGTCACGCACAGCGACACGATAGGAAAAATCTGCGACCCTCGACAGCATTTCTTCGGTTTTGCTAAACGCCATCAAGGTCAGTGGGAGTTGTCCGACATCAGCTTGTGCTGCATAGGAAAGCCGCCAAACATTCGTCAAAATTGGTGTCATTTGTCTGCGCGAGTTGACCACCAGCGATTTGCCAAGCTCATCGTGCAGTTTGTCCACATGATAAGTGAGATCGTGAAAAGCTCGTTGGTATGAGTTTTCTGCTTTGATCAGGACCGAGTTCTTCTCATTGTGTTCCTGATATCCCCACACGCCAGCGCCTATTAAGGCAACTAGGGCAATGGGAAATAACACGCGTGCTGTTGCTCCATATACCATCCCTTGCCACTCCTCCTTTGGTTACGCATCCATCATCTGCAGAAGATGTGTTTCCCGATCTTTTTGACCTGCGGCCTGGTCCAAATCCAACCGGATGTTGCTGTATCCGGATTAAAATAGTACGTGCATCCTCCTGTCGGGTCCCAGCCGTTTAGTGCATTCTTCACTGCTTTCGTTGCGCTTTCATTCGGTGTAAGCCATATTTGACCATCAGCAACTGCTGTAAAAGCGCGTGGTTCGAATATCACAGCAGAGGGCGTATCAGGAAACGAAGGGCTCTTGACGCGGTTCAAAATAACGGCTGCGACAGCTACTTGCCCTTCAAACGGCTCTCCTCTTGACTCCCCGTAAACAGCATTCGCCATGATTTTCAAATCATTGTCAGAGACCCGTGAAGGATGAAAGCTGGCTTTGGTTTTGGCCGTTTGTTTCTTTTCAGCAGGTGCAGCCATCTGCTCTTCTTGTACGGCAGCAACATTCTTTTCCTTCCAGACAACCTTGTATCCACTCAAGCCCGCTGCTACCAACATCACCAACACACCTGCGATCCAGATTGTACGCACGGCTGAATCCTCCTTGGCATGTATTGAAATCTTTGCATAGTGTTGGTGGAGGAAGAATGGATTATGCATGTAAATCTGGATATAGAAAAAGACCGACGCTATTTGCATCGGCCCACCTAGATTTCTCACGCTTTTTCAGTTGGGAAAGGAAAAGATCAGGACTCGTCAATCCGAAAATGCTTATCGTTGTCACACAGGCATTGCTTGAACCCTGTTTCTATTTGCCCTCCAGGTTCTCGATGACCACGCAGTGTAAACTTTTCTCCACATACATTGCATTGAATTGTCACTTTTGCTCGTTCGGTTTTTAGCACGCACGTCTCCTCCTTACCGTCTATTGTGGACGTGAAGAGAGATTTTTAGAACCGAAATCGTGTGCTCTTTGTACCTTTTTTAAGCCCTGCCACCACAAAACGAGCATGAATGGCACAATCACTACCAACCAGTTTTGCACTGCTAAAAAAATCACGTTGTACAGGGCATGCAAGCCGATCGGCAAGGTAATCGACATCCATAAAAAAAGCCGCTCATGTTTGGCGTCCTTGGAAAACTTGGCCCGTCCGAGATAATAGCCCATCCACACGGCAAACAACGCATGGCTGGATACCGGCAGAAAAGCACGCCAGATGGCGATATTCGTTCCGTTGATAATGAGGTAGAGCAAATTCTCCAACGTAGCAAAACCAAGTGACACCGCAACTGCATAAACAATTCCATCGTATGGCTCATCAAATTCCAAATGTTTATAAACCGTAAAATAGATGACCATCCATTTAAAAAATTCTTCCACGACAGCGGATTGGAAAACTTCCGCGACAATGCCATCCCGCCAGTTCCATTCATTCTGCATGATGTACTGGAGCACCATAATCGGTACAACCAGCAGCATACCAAAGATAAACGACCGGATCACCATCGAAATTGGTTCCGGTTCGAGACTGTCACGCAGGTAAAAGTAACTTAAGATGGCGATACCGGGGGCAACTGCCGCGCCGATCAAAGCAATCATCTTTTATTACTCCTTTACACAAGACTATTGTTCATCGTACCATGAATACTGGTTGATGAAAACCCGCTACAGGAGAGAGATCATGTCAAAAAAAATTTTGGTAGTGAATACAGGCGGTACGATTGCCATGTCTGTCGATGACTCAGAAGGCGTAAAGCCATTGGATGATCAAGCAGTCAACAAAATCCTTCCTTTTTTAGAAAAATATGCGGACGTCACCATGAAAAATGTACTCAACCTGCCTAGCCCTCATATGACGCCTGCGATCATGAATCAACTGCGACTCGATATTGAGGAAGCCTTTCAACATGATCACTACGATGGCATTGTCATTACCCATGGGACTGATACGTTGGAAGAGACCGCATACTTTCTCGACTTGACTTTATCGGTTCACGTCCCGATTGTCGTTACCGGGGCCATGCGCAGCAGCAATGAGCTCGGGGCAGATGGTCCCGTTAATCTCATTTCTTCCGTTCGTGTAGCCGCAGACTCCTTCAGTTTGAACAAAGGCGTCATTGTTGTTTTTAATGATGAAATTCACGCAGCACGACACGTAACCAAAACACATACGAGCAATGTCGCTACCTTCCAGTCGCCACAATACGGGCCGATTGGAACCATTGCGAAAAAAAGTGTGCAATACCACCATGCTCCATTGGATCGAGAGCATTATACCATTACCCATGCTGATGCGAATGTGCCGCTGATCAAAGCTGTTGCTGGTATGGAGCCTGCTTGGCTACAGTTTCTATTGGAGCAGCACATTGATGGACTCGTCGTAGAGGCGTTCGGATTAGGAAATCTTCCTCCCGCTATCATCCCTACCCTGCAGCAACTACTCGACAAAGGCGTACCCATTGTGCTCGTCTCCCGCTGCTACAATGGCCAGGTGCAGGATATCTATGACTACGAAGGTGGAGGCCGCAAACTAAAAGAGATGGGGATCATCTTCTCCAATGGTTTGAATGGGCAAAAAGCTCGTCTCAAGTTAATTGTAACGCTGCAAAAATCACGGACTTTCAAAGAGCTACAGCTGTTGTTCGACCAGTAATGAATATGACTACAGCCTCCTGCTCATCAGGAGGTTTTTTTCGTCCTTGAAAACATGTTGCATGATGCTGTTGTGGTGAGGAGGAAACAGGAGAAAACGCTCAGATTCTAGGGCCACCCCCTGTGGGATTGACTGCCCGCCTCCATGCAAAAAGCGAAACCGCGGCCAAAGTCGTCCTCTCAGGATGTGTCTCAGAGGTGGCCGCTTAAGGGCGCGTTTCGCTTTTCGCATTCCGTCTTGGTCGGTGTCCCTAAGATCTTCGCTTATTTCTCCTGTTTCCTCTACGAGCTATCCTTGTTTAACCTTGTTTTAAAAGACTTAAAAGATTGAAGAATGTCATCAGTTACGACAGAGAAGAATATTTCCAGACGTAGCGACTTGTGGAGTCCTACCGAGCGGAGAAGGGATTTGTGGGCAAAAGAAACGCAACGTGCCCGAGCTACGAAGCGGCTACCACTTTTGCGTTTCCCCGCGAATCCCTTAGGAGCGGACAGTCTTACCCCCAGCAGGACGGAGCCTGGAGCCTAGACTGGAAATATTCTTCTCTTCACCGCTGCCACATTCCATCAATAAAAAAGGCCCCGCCAAAACGGCGAAGCCATGTTTTCTCAATATATGGAGGGTTGTTTGAAAAATTATACCCAACCGCGGAAGCGAGAAGCCTCAGCCATCTTGCGGGCACCAACCATGTAAGCAGACAGACGCATATCAATGCGACGAGTTTGAGACATGGAGTATACATTTTCAAACGAACGAACCATTACTTTTTCCAACTTCTCTTCTACTTCTTCTTCAGACCAGTAGTAGCCTTGGTTGTTTTGTACCCACTCGAAGTAGGAAACAGTCACACCACCAGCACTAGCCAGTACGTCTGGAACCAGAAGAATTCCACGCTCAGTCAAAATCTTAGTCGCTTCCAAAGTAGTTGGGCCATTTGCCGCTTCTACTACGATTGACGCCTTGATGTTGTGAGCATTTGCAGCTGTGATTTGGTTCTCGATCGCTGCCGGAACCAAAATGTCGCATTCCAGTTCAAGAAGCTCTTTGTTGGTGATCGTGTTGTTGAACAGTTTTGTAACTGTACCAAAGGAATCACGACGATCCAACAAGTAGTCAATATCCAAACCGTTAGGATCATGCAGTGCACCGTATGCATCAGAGATACCTACGACTTTAGCGCCTGCATCATGCATGAATTTTGCCAAGTAGCTACCAGCGTTACCAAAGCCTTGTACAACTACGCGAGCACCTTTTACTTCGATGTTGCGACGCTTCGCTGCTTCACGGATGCAAATGGTTACACCTTTTGCAGTAGCTGTTTCGCGGCCATGGGAACCACCCAGCGCAATTGGTTTACCCGTAATGAAACCAGGCGAGTCAAATTCACGGATACGGCTATATTCGTCCATCATCCACGCCATGATCTGTGAGTTCGTAAAGACGTCCGGAGCTGGAATATCTTTAGTAGGACCCACAAGCTGGCTGATTGCGCGAACGTAACCGCGGCTCAGTCTTTCCAATTCGCGGAAGGACATTTCACGCGGGTCGCAAATGATACCGCCTTTACCACCGCCATACGGCAGATCGACGATACCTGCTTTGAGGCTCATCCAGATAGAAAGTGCTTTAACTTCATCCTCAGTAACTTCCGGGTGGAAACGAATGCCCCCCTTGGTCGGACCTACTGCATCGTTGTGCTGTGCACGATAGCCCGTAAATACCTTTACTTCGCCATTATCCATGCGAACCGGAATACGTACAGTCAAAACGCGTAGCGGTTCCTTCAAGAGTTCAAACATCGATTCTTGGTAACCTAGTTTCTCCAGTGCTTCCTTGATCACCGTTTGAGTTGAATGGAGCAAGTTCAATGATTCTTGCTTTTCTTTCCCTTCGGTGCTTTCGGTTACCACGTCTTGATTACCCATTACTTACCACCTCAAAAATGTTTTCGGTCAATGCCGCCTTTAGTATACACGCTTGTATCATTTATGAGAAGCTTAAAAATGTTTTTTTTCCATTTCGAAAACGTTTTCGTTCCTTGTTTTGCATAATCATTCAATTATTTACCAATCATTTCTGTAACCGCTTTTACGGGCTACATTTTTACAAACAGCTTCAAAAGCGCGTCCCACCATGCTTGTATTGTCCCCAAACTTGTTTCTTTCATTACGGAAATAGTGGATTTATGCCATAATAGAAAAAGTAAAGGTGGAAGTTTATTCATGGAGGTGTTTTTATGAAAAAAAAGTCTATTTTGTTTGTTTTTGCCCATCCCGATGACGAAACGTTTGCTTGTGGGATTTCCATTTCCAAATATAGTAAAACACAAAAGGCCAGCACCCATCTATTGTGTGCAACAAAAGGGCAAGCAGGGAAAGCTGGTGAACCACCTTTATGCACACCGGAAGAACTCCCCCGTTTTCGCGAGCAAGAGCTTCGCGACGCTTGCGCCATACTCGGTTTCGATCAGGTAGACGTTTGGGAATACCAGGATAAGTTCCTAAACACAGTGCCTGTAGATGAGCTCGTTACTCGTATCCACCAGGCTATTCACCAGATCCAACCGGAAATCGTCGTCACGTTTGCACCGCATGGCATCTCCGGACATCCTGACCATTTGGCGATTAGTCATGCTACCACTCAGGCTGTCCTTTCTTTAGGCCCAGATACGAGTGTGCGAAAGCTTTATTATGCGACTCGCTCATCCGAAGAAGGATTTGGTACGATGAAGCCTCCCTTTACGGATCCAATCGAGAGCATTACGACGATCATTCACGCCCCTGAATATATGCAAAAAGTAGCAGATGCCTTGCGGGCGCACAGAACACAACACCTATCAGTAGAGCGCGTTTTCCCAGGTGTAACAAAAGGCGAGCACCATTCTGTCCCGCCAAACAATCACTACATCTTGGCTTGGCACAGCCTTCCGAACTATACCATTCAAGGTAAAGAGGCTGATTTTTTTGACGGCCTAGCATAATCTGTACAGACAGCAACAGCACCTAGTTGGTTGACTAGGTGCTGTTTTATATTCCCAGACATTTCTTTTTCGATTACGTGAAATGCCTGCATATTTCTTTTACAGCATCGTCGGCAACGATCACTTTCCCGTATTCTTCCAACACATAAATCGTTATCGGCGTCGCTTCTCCGTACTCAGAGAGGATCGCAATTAGCTTGTGATAACGCTCCTGATCCAAGTCGACTTCCTCCAGCACCAGGTGATATTTCCCCTGGTAGAAGTAGGCAGCTCCGCCATTGGTCAATAGGGCGTTAATGCGATGGGCGGCTTCAACCATATGCTCAAAGTCCCGGAAGGCATACATGATCAAATCGCTTTCTTCCAATGTGACCTCTAGCTCGTATACATCCTCGTCTTCGAATTCTTCCTCTTTGCCGTCCTTTGAGCCCGTCTTGCCACGCGTTACGATTACGACCATTCCCTGAGCTGGCAAGGCGAACACTTCAACTGCAACAGGCCCTGATACCTCAAACCCTAATTCGTGATAAGCCTGTTCCATCATGTCGTTGAACAGTTCATGAACTTTAGGAATGTCACGCCACATGTCTTCTTTTTCTATCCCGCGCTCTGAGAGATCGTCAAAAGTTAAAAAGATTCGTATTTTATCTTGACCAAGGCGTTCAACACGCATGACTGTCCCTCCTCGCCATCCAGTCGTACTACAAAATATGATGGTAAGCCTGTAAGAGTTCTCCACATTCTCCGGCGAATACCTGTTGGTATTCATCCATTTTTTGATGGACTGGAAAATACGGGGTAGTCCTATCATATCACATTTAATTACTGGAACAAAGCTACCATGACACCTACGCAGCATTCGCCTATCGCTGTCGAATCAACTCACGAAAAAAGAAACTTTGTTGTTGCCTGTCATTTCCTGCGCTTTCCCAGGAAAAGTTCCCCCTCATGGTTCTTCTCATGTATTTATATTTGGCTCTGCTAGTTCGGGTTCCTTCTCATTCATAAAGGTTTGTACATGAAAAAACGCCCATAATCAGGCGTTTTTCTACGTCTCATATTCACGCAGCCGCTTTTGAATCCAAATGGCCGCCTGTGTTCCATCCCCCATGGCAATCGACACTTGTTGAGAATGCTCATTGATATCGCCAACAGCCCATATGTTGGGATGTTCGGTTTCTTTTGTTCGCGGATTCGTATGGATGTGGCCCTTTTCATGAATTTGCACGGAAAAACCACGCAATAGCTCTGTCAAAGCATGAGCACCAGGAAAGGCAAGAAATGCTCTTTCGGCAGACAAGCGTTCACCTGAAGAGAGCTCGATTTCTTGCAATTGTCCCCCCGTATGATGAAGGGCACATACTTTTTCCTCTCGATACATAATCCCTCGCTGGCTCAGTCCAGAGACAGCCTGCGTATCCACCTGCACTTGTGCATGGTTAATGACTGTTAACCTGTTTGTATAGTAAACAAGTTCGTCTGCCATCGAAACAGCTTGTGGGCCCGCTCCAATGATTACCGTGTCTTTCTCAACTGTTTCATAGCCGTCACAGTCAGGACACAAGAAAATCGATATCCCTACACAATCGGAGAAGCCAGATATCGTTGGAAACGGATCGCGAATGCCGGTTGCCAATACCAGCGTGCGCGAAGTAAGCGTATGTATGCCACTTTTCGTACCTATTGAAAATAAGCCGCTTGAGTCAGTAGCAAGCTTTGTTACCTCATCTGTTATCAAGATTGCGCCGTATTTTTGTGCTTGCTTTCTGCCTACTTGACGCAAAAAATCGCCACTAACCCCCTCCGAAAATCCGAGAATGTTTCGGTAGGCTTTGGCGACTGTTGATCGACCACCCGGCATGTCAATGACTGCAACGCGTCGAAGGCATCTTGCTAGTTGGATTGCGGTTTGAAGCCCTGCAATCCCGCCGCCGACAATGACCGTATCATACTCCACTTGCATCCACCTGCTTATCTTTTTCCCGATAGCATTGCCAGTGGAGCACGATCTCATTACTGAACGAGGGGAACCATTACAATTTTTCCTTCAACGAGCCCTGCTTCTGAATGAAGTCCGTTATATCTTGCGATTCGACCTACGTTCGAATTATTTCCATAGTACTTTCGTGACAGCATAAACAATGTTTCACCCTTCTTCACCACATGCTTGACGACCTTCGATTTTGCTGTAGATGGTGTTGAAGCTTGTTTTCCCGGTGTAGCTACTTTGCTAGTAGAAGTACTCGCAATCTGGGGTGCCTTGTCTACAGGTGTACCAGTCGAAGTTTGGGCTGGGACTGTGCTCACAGCAGGTGTCTGTACGCTTGTGGTCGCCTTCACTGCATGCTCAGCTGGTTTTGATTCGGTCGTTTTCGCCTTGGCAGGTGGGTTGGTCACGCTTGCATTCGGATCAAGCGTAGCAGGAAGAACGACGGATACAGGTTCCTTTTCTCCTGCCTTGCTTCCTTGCGAAGTGGTACTTGCTTTGCTAGCTTCTTTCACTTCAACACTACCAGAAGCTGCTGACTCGTGTGGGACATTGGCCCTATACAACTCAAGACCAATCAACCCGAAAAAGACGAATCCAAACAAGTACAATCCCGGTTGAATCCACTTTTTAAATGAGAACGACGCTGTAGGGCGAGTATGACGGGAGCGTCGGGGTGGTAATGGATTATGCTCGAGATTCACTCTTCCTCCCCCTTTTTCTTGATCGTTTTTTGTAAATAAAATGCTAACATGACGTCAATAAGGATATGGGCCACAATCGAGGGCCAAAGGGACTGATAGTGGGAAAACAAGAGTCCTAAGATCCAGCTTGTACCAAATACACTTATGACCATGAGCGGTTTTTTCAAATAACGTACGTGGATCAGTGTAAAAATAAGACTGCTCCAAAAATTCCCGGTAAGCGATTGAATGACTCCCCGGAATAGCCATTCCTCTCCCACCCCTACTACCATACAGACGAGAATTGTAGTGGATGGTAACATGGCCCCAAAAACTTTCTCGTTGATACTGCCATCATCTTGCCATCTTTTAGGCAAGTACCGATCCATTGCAATACTCGCGATAATAATACCTGCGGCTACAAACACGGCCCGCAGCACAGCATTCCAGCCTGGCAAAGTAAACAAGGACAGAGTAGCATCCCAGCCCAGCACCAATAAGCTACCGGCAGCAGCCACTCCCATCACGATTCCTTGTGTCAACCATAGATTCAGCCGAAGAGTGGCTTCATCCACCTCTAGCCGATCTTCCCTCACTCGATGTTTCTCTCCTTTATTTGTTCGGCAAAAGAGTGTCTAACGCCTGCCGCAAATTCCATTTGATTTGTTCATTCTTTGCGATTGCATTGTCATTCGTTTGGAAATATGCATCCTTAGTTAGGCCGCATTTCTTACAGCAGTACAGATCAAATTGATGATCATTTTCTTTGAAATACGTATTGATGCTCGCACGCAAACAGTTTTCCCCTCTTACGTAAGACACCATTTCTGCCAGCTTTTTTTGCTTAAAGCTTTTCCTTTTTTCCGTTTCCTGCCAAATAATTTGAGCCTTCGGATACGATTCTCCAGCAGCTGCAACTTCGTATGAGGCCAGCACTCTTTCCGAATAAAAGGCAAGAAGTGCGCCCATTTCTTCTGATATGTCCATCATCGCCAATGCCTCGTTCGTCAAGGGTACTCCGGTATTGCACAACTGCTCGTATTTTTGAATTTGCACTTGTGTCGGGTACTCCTTCTCCAGCATGTGTTGATGAATCTGCCAATCGTCCCACGAAAATAAAAGCAGCGCATACCCAGGCTTGCCGTCACGGCCGATCCGCCCGATTTCTTGTGCGTATGCCTCCAAACTGGCTGGCATTTGATAATGGATGACGTAGCGAATATCTGGCTTGTCGATTCCCATACCAAACGCATTGGTCGCAATAATAACATCCAGCTCTCCCGCGAGAAATTGGGACTGAATCAACATCCTCTCCATGCTGTTCATGCCCCCGTGGTAGCCGTGCACACGCTTTTTCCCATCGAGTTGATAAGAGGCTGCCAACACATCTACCGCTTGTCGCGTGCTGCAGTAAACGATCCCAGGGCCCTGTAAACGATCTATCTGATCTAATACATACGAACGCCTGTCACTTTCCTCCACAACTTCAACCAGATCATAGGCGATATTCGCCCGATTAAGGGATTGCAACACGACGTCTTCTTTTTCAATGGAGAACAAGCTGCAAATTTCTTCGCGAACAGTCGCCGTCGCGGTTGCCGTCACAGCCAAAACAGGAGGTGCTCCCAATTGTTTCACGACTTCCGGCAATCGCAAATAATCTGTGCGAAAGTCATGTCCCCATTGCGAGATGCAATGCGCTTCATCAATGGCGATCAGAGACACCCTCGCCCGCTTTAACACTTGTTGGACATAGGGCTGTTGAAGCTTTTCTGGAGAAATATACAACAGCTTGTACACACCTTCTGAGAGCCCTTTTAAGATTTCGCGGGACTCTGTCGGATCCTGCATGCTGTTCAAATAGGCAGCTGGAATTTTTTTTCGTGCTCGAAGCTGTTGCACCTGATCGACCATCAAGGAGATCAACGGGGAAACCACGACAGTCAGACCCGGCAAAAGCATTGCTGGCAGCTGATACGTCACTGATTTCCCGCCACCTGTTGCTAATAACCCGAGAACACTTCGTCCATGCAATATACGTTCAATAATGGACTCTTGACCGGGGCGGAATGAGTCGTATCCAAAATGCAGCTTTAATCTATCGCACATAAGCTGTTTATTCATTTTGTCCCCCTTGTCGCTCGTGCCAGTGCCAATCGGATTTGCAAATACGTTACTGTTGCTTCCAATTGATCCTTGATGAGCCGGAGTCTGCTTGTATCGAGGCGCTCACTCGTCTCCACGATCTCTTTTGCCAGCTCATTCGGCAGATACGTTGTCATATCCCATTCCGGACAGCGCAGGGCAATCTCTACCAAATGATCTTCTATTGTACTTTCTTTCATTTGTCGTTTCATCGCTATTTCTTTTTTTTCACAGCCAGTCTGAAGCAGTGCGTACGTTCGAGCAGCACTTTCAGTTAGACGTGGATCAAGCTTATGTGATTCTGTGACAAGTTTTGATAAAAGTGGATAATGATTGTTCTCTGCAAGCAGCGTCTGAATCGACTCGGCAAGCCCGTATCGAAATTGCAGCATGAGATAGCTACGACTCGTTTGGCGAATCTCTGCTACTTGTCCCATGGTCTTGCCTACTTGTCCTGCTCCTGACAGTTGACAGAACAAAAGCTCTTGCACAGCTTCATCCAAAGGCTCCCACAGTCGATATAGCTCGTCGGACAATTGCTGTTTCCAAGCATTTCGCATTGCCCCATCAGCCAATTGGTTTTTTACCCAACGCTGTGCCGTCTTGTCCGAAACGACCGGAATAAAACCAAGATCACCATGATGCATTTGCGAGATTGTCTGCACCATAAGATGAAGTCTGCTCCAAAATGGTTCAATTCGCTCCGCCAAATCGGATTGAGTAAAAGGTGCGAACCATATATCAAATCGATATTTTTGGTACGTATGTTTGGCATGCTGCAATCCTGTATCAGAAAAGGAAAATGTCGGTTTCGAGTTCGTTCCACCTGCTTCAACAGGTAAAATCCAGCCCGCCTGAAATAAAGTTGAAACTATTTTCTCCCAATCCTCTCTTGGAAAACGAGAAAACATCCGATAATACGGATAAAGGGTATACAAATGCACATCTTGCAGTGTCTGATTGGCTTTTCTGCCACGCAGTATGTAGTAGGCTGATTGCAGCGTTCGTTCATTGGCCAGAGGTAACATGGCATTCAAGGCGACCGCACATAAAAGGTCCTGCTCCTCTGCCGCACTGTTCCGACTGTTCATTGGTACTCCTTACATCATTCTATATTTTTCAAAGCTCAAAGTAAGCGAAGTAAACTGCATCATTGGATTTGGAGGATAGTATGACAAAACGATTGAAAAGAACTGAATTTATGATGGCGTACATGATCATCATAACACTTGCATGCACTGTTGGTGGATTTTTTTTCGGGGCCCATTATATGAAGACACAATTGGAGTCGGAACAAGCCGCCGTACTCGAAGCAGAGAAAAAGGAAGCCGAAAAAGAAAAACTGCTGCGTGAGCAAAAGCTGTACAACGAACAGGACTTTATCCGATTTTACTATGCCGTTTATGCACCGCTGCTTGATCTGAAACAAGCACATTTTGATACGATGGATAAATGGAATCAAATGAACGAAAGTGAACGGACGGATGGCTTGAAGCAACTCAGCAAATTAGCTGACCAGACAAGGAAAGAGCTGGAGAAAAACGTTCCCTTGCCGACGTCACCCATGCTGAGACAAGCTCACGCCACTTTTACGAACAGTGTACGGGCGTATTTGGATAGTATGGAGCAGATTCGTTCCGATCAAACTAATGCTACGCCTGCTTCTATTGGAGCTAACCTGACGCTTTTCCAAAATAACTGGCTAACTGCACAGGAAATGGTCTATCACTCCATCGCGTCTTGGGAATCGGCTTATGTGGTGAAGCAAGCCATGCCGAAGCAATTACCTGGAACCGTTAACACCGCGCAGTGGAAGCAGTATCCGTTCCATTACCGCACCTATCTCGCAGCTGTGGCCATGTCGGCAAGCAATCAATGGAGCAGCTATAATCCTGAGGACCTGACTGCGAGACTTGATTTGCTCATCGCATCTAACGAAGTTCAGACACTAGGAATCAAGGATTTAGCAGCTGCCGTAAAGATTTTGAACGCGACAGATGCAGTATCTGCGGGAGATTTTAAACGCTTGAATACACAGCTCTACTCCGTCCTGAAGGCACCGGAAATCCCTCTTTATAAGTAGTCGTACATTTTTAGACTGATTCAATCTTGAAATCTTGTCACCAAGAGCATACAATGATCTATGATAGTGGACGTACCACTTCGGTATGGGAGGTGAAACCACGATGACTACATGGGTAGATAAAGATACTTGTATTGCTTGCGGTGCTTGTGGCGCCACGGCTCCTGACGTCTTTGATTACGACGATGAGGGCCTTGCGTTCAACAAGTTGGATGACAATGCTAACAGCGTTGAAATCCCGGATATCCTGCATGACGATGTTCGTGATGCTGCTGAAGGATGCCCGACCGACTCTATTAAAGTGGAATAGTATTCCATCTACTAATGGAAGAGACCTCTTACGTACTCCGGTATGTAAGAGGTTTTTCATTATGTCCCCCTCTCCTCCGCTGAACGAATGATCGACAACTTCCCGTTCTTTCTTTTGTGATTTTTCGGTAAGATAAAAGCAACAGCAAAAACCGAACATTAAAATGCGTTTTTTCCATTTTTTGTGATGTCAATATCTTAATGTTCGTGTTTTGGTCATTTTCGTGACGTTCCTGGCATGGAATCGAGTATTATTCACGAACGATAACTGATATAAAATAAATAATGTTCATTTTTTCTCGTTTTTCTTCTTGACGGTGTTATTTTGACGTGATATCGTAAGTACAAATCTTACGAAACACCTTATAAAACAACGGCGTTGACGAAGAAACGCTGTGATCGAGAAATCCCCAGAGAGCCGATGGTTGCTGCGAATCGGCGGTTTCTCCCACGGTTAAGCACTTCTGAGCTGCTGCGTTGAAAATGGATTCACCATCCCAGTAGACGCAAACGGTAGATCCGTTATCTCTTTTAGGTCATGTACCTACCAAGGCTCTTTTTTGAGAAAAAAAGAGCGAATGAGGGTGGCACCGCGAAGCAAAGCCTCTCGTCCCTCACTGTTCTGTAATAGGAGCAGTGTGAGAACGGGAGGTTTTTTTGATATGCACATATATAGGAGGAGAAACCCATGTTTGCAGACAAAATGATCTTGAGAATCCCTGGTCCTACCCCCATTCCACCACGTGTTCAAACAGCGATGAGCCAACCGATGATTGGACACCGCAGCGGCAAATTTTCCGCTCTTTTCTCCCGTACTGCTGAAAGACTGAAGCCTTTCTTTGGCACCAAGCAGGACGTATACATCTTGGCAGGTAGCGGAACGAGTGCACTGGAGATGGGCGTCGTAAACACGCTCCAACCAGGCGATGAAGCTGCCATCCTCGTCAGCGGTGCATTTGGGGAGCGCTTTGCAAAAATTTGCGAGCGTTACGGTATCATCGCCCATCGCGTGGAAGTGCCTTGGGGCAAAGCTGTTACACCAGAGCTCGTTGAAACATTCCTGCAAAAAAAGCCACAAGTAAAAGCCGTATTCGCTACCTACTGTGAAACATCCACTGGGGTAGAAAATCCGATTGCTGACTTGGCGAAAACAATCCGCACACATTCGGACGCCCTCTTCATTGTGGATGCGGTAAGCAATCTCGGTGCGGTGCCATGCGAAATGGACGCTTGGGGTGTCGATATCGTGGTAACTGGCTCGCAAAAAGCTTTCATGCTGCCAACAGGCCTTGCCTTCCTCGCTGCGAGTGAACGCGCATGGCAAGTGATTGAGCAAAACAAATCGCTCGCCTTCTATTTGGACCTGAAAGCATACCGCAAGAGCTTGGCAGAGCAAACAACACCGTATACGCCTGCTGTATCCCTCATTTTCGGTCTCGCCGAGGTATTGGATATGTTGGAGGAAGAAGGCATACCAGCTATCGTAAAGCGCCATGAACTGATGAGGGACATGACTCGCGCAGCGATGAAAGCATTAAACATAAAACTGATAGCGGAAGATCAGTACGCATCGACGACCGTAACTTCTTGCGATCCTGAGGGTGTCTTTCATGCAGAAGCTCTCCGCAAAATGTTAACGCAGCAATTCAACATCACGATTGCTGGCGGCCAGCAGCACCTGAAAGGCAAGATCTTCCGCATCGGGCACATGGGTTATTGCGAGCCATTGGATGTCCTGCAAGTCATTTCTGCCATCGAATTGTCGCTTCACCAAATCGGTGCCCCAGTTGAGCTGGGTGCTGGTGTAAAAGCTGCTCAGGAGGTGCTCATTGCACATGTATAAAGTACTCATTTCTGACCCACTTAGCGAATTTGGAATTCAACAGCTCTTGGACGCTTCTGATGTAGAAGTGGTTCGTCAAACAAACCTCTCCCCTGCCGAACTGATCGATGTGATTGGCGATTACGATGCACTCCTCGTACGCAGCCAAACCCAAGTAACAGCAGAAGTACTCGCAGCCGGCAAAAAGCTGAAGGCAGTCGGTCGTGCGGGTGTTGGAGTCGATAACATTGATATCAACGCTGCCACTCAAGCAGGTATTCCAGTCATCAACGCTCCAGACGGTAACACCATCTCTACTGCAGAGCATTCGTTTGCCATGCTGATGGCTGTCGCTCGTAACATCCCTCAAGCTCACAAGAAGCTAGTAGACGGTACATGGGATCGCAAAAGCTTCCAAGGGGTTGAGTTGAACAACAAAGTTCTGGGTGTCATCGGTATGGGCCGTATCGGTTCAGAGGTTGCGAAGCGTGCGAAAGCATTTGGCATGACCGTCATGGGCTTCGATCCTTTCATGACCGAGGAACGTGCAGAAAAGATGGGTATAACCAACGCAACTGTCGACGAAATTTGCCGCAAAGCAGATTTCATTACCGTCCATACTCCGCTGACAAAAGAAACCCGCCATATCATCAGCACGCGTGAATTTGCGAAAATGAAAGATGGCGTTCGCTTGATCAACTGCGCGCGTGGGGGAATCATTGACGAGAAGGCTCTCTACGAGGCGATTACCGCAGGAAAAGTCGCGGGGGCAGCTCTGGACGTTTTCGAAGAAGAACCACCTGTAGACAACCCTCTCGTCGGTCTGCCACAAGTAGTTACGACTCCGCATCTGGGAGCTTCGACCATTGAAGCGCAGGAAAACGTGGCCGTAGACGTATCGGAAGAAATCCTGAAGGTGCTTCGTCACGAACCATTCAAAAACGCCGTGAATTTGCCTTCGATCCCTGCGCACGTTATGGAAAAAGTACAACCGTACTTTACGTTGGGTGAAAAGCTGGGCCATTTCCTTGCCCAAGTGACAGTAGGTTCCATTTCGGAGATTTCGATTAAATATAGCGGTGAGTTGACGGATGTAGACACATCCCCTCTGACTCGCACAGTCCTCAAAGGTGTGCTGTCCTTCCGTCTGGGCGAGGAAGTCAACTATGTGAACGCCCCGATTCTGGCAAAAGTGCGTGACATCACCGTTACGGAGCAAAAGGCAGCACAAAACAAAGGCTTTACGAACTTACTGACCGTTAGCTTAAAAACGACACAAGAGACACGCACAGTGGCTGGAACGCGACTCAATGGTTACGGTGCGCGTATTGTGAAAATTGACGACTTTGCGATTGACGTAGCGCCTGAGGGCTACCTCCTCTACATTCACCATAATGACCGTCCAGGTGTGATCGGACGTGTCGGCTCCATCTTGGGTGAAAACAGCGTGAACATCGCAACGATGCAGGTAGGACGGCGTGATATCGGTGGAGACGCGATCATGATGCTCTCTGTTGACAAACCATTGACGCCAGAGCTCCTCGATACGATGGGCGAGTTGGCGGAAGTGAAAAGCGTTACACAAATCGAGCTGTAGGTTCTCCCTTCCACACGAGATTAGACCTGGCCATATGCCGGGTCTTTTTCTTTACCCTTATTTTGGTTAGAGCTATAATGGGACAAGATAATTCTACACACCATGGAAGGAGCTTCTTATGACGAACCAGGCATTATTCGCTATTGCTATCTTTTTAGTTACCTATGCATTTATTATTAGCGAAAAGTTACATCGAACCATCGTCGCCATGTCTGGCGGAATTCTTATGGTCTTGTTCGGGATCGTTACACAAGAACAAGCAATTCACCATATCGACTTTAACACGCTCGGCCTACTTATTGGGATGATGATCTTGGTTGCCATTACGGCGCAGACCGGTGTATTCAAGTATGTGGCCATCCGTGCTGCAAAGGTCGCAAAGGGCAAACCGATTCGCATCCTCGTCTACCTGAGCTTGATCACGGCCTTTGCCTCCGCCTTTTTGGACAACGTTACCACTGTACTTCTCATCGTACCTGTGACGTTTAGCATCGCCCGCCAGCTCGAGCTTAATCCGATTCCTTTTTTAATCAGTGAAATTATTGCTTCAAATGCCGGAGGAACAGCTACATTGATCGGTGACCCACCGAATATCATGATTGGCAGTTCTGTGCCTGAGCTCGATTTTATGAAATTTCTCGTGAATTTGAGCCCAATTATCATCGTGGTTATGGCTGTAACCGTTGTTTGCTTGGTCTTGATTTACCGCAAGCAGTTAGTAACGTCTCCTGAGTTGAGCGCAAAAATCATGCAGTTAAATGAGCGCGATGAAATTACCGACAGCCGTTTATTGAAAAAGTCTTTGACGGTGATGGGATTGACCATTATTGGTTTCATGCTCCATGGGGCCCTTCATTTGGAGTCGGCAACTATCGCTTTAACAGGAGCTTTTCTTTTGCTCCTTCTTACTGGAGAGCATTATTTAGAAGACGCGATCAGCAAAGTCGAGTGGAATACGATATTCTTCTTCATCGGCCTGTTTGTTCTCGTCTCTGGGTTAGTGGAAACAGGTGTGATCAAAAAACTCGCAACTGAAGCGATGAATCTGACGGGTGGAGATTCATTGAAGACCTCCCTGTTGATCCTCTGGCTGAGCGCAATCGCCTCTGCCTTTGTAGACAATATCCCGTTCGTTGCCACCATGATTCCGATGATCAAGGAAATGGGAGCGCTCGGGATCACCAATCTGGAGCCTCTTTGGTGGAGCCTTGCACTCGGGGCGTGTTTAGGAGGAAACGGTACCTTGATTGGAGCGAGTGCCAACGTGATTGTTGCTGGCTTGGCCTCAAAGGAAGGATATCATATCGGCTTTTTCAGCTTTATGAAGGTCGCCTTCCCGTTGATGATTCTCTCTATCATGATTGCTCATGTCTACGTTTACCTACGTTATTTTATTTGGTAAGGAGGAATCCTTTTGTTCCATTACACCTATGATGAAAAGGATATCGAGCTAAAGGAAACGATTTCTGAGCAGGGTGCCACTTTCCAGATTGTCGTCAAAACAGAAGAGATGCGAGAGCGCGTGAAAGAGGTTCGCCGTTATTTTGAAGGGAACAAAGACTATACGGATGTCATGTTTTTTTCTCGTGAAGACGGTTCTTTCGAAGTTATTGTTAGGACGAACATGGTTGAATCCTTTTTAATTCATGCCTTTCGCTTCAAATGCTTGCAATCGATTTGTTGGGAATAAAAAAACTCCGCCGTTTCTACATACGGCGGAGTTTTTTTTATCTACAGAATGGAAAGGATATCGCGAACATCATCGAGAATAAAATCTGCTTTTTCCTCTTCAAACTTGCTACGCGCGTCTTGACCAGACAGCCCAGTCAATGTCGCAGCAAACTTGCAACCGATTGAGCGAGCCGCTAGAAAATCTGCGAGTGAATCGCCAACGATCAGCACCTCTTCTCCATTTTCGATTGGCAGTGAAAAATGGACAGCATCGCTAATCGGTGCATCGAGTCCAAGCAACCCTTTTACATAAGAATAAGGGTGTGGCTTGGACATCGGGGCAAAGCTAGGAAACGCTTCTTCCGCATCGAGTACGTGAGAGGCAGTTACGACACGGTTCGGGTCGAACCATTCCAGTATGTTCATCTCACTGAGGGGAACATGCGTCTCGATGGTAGGGCGCCCTGTTCCAATCCCCAGTGTGTATCCTTTTTCTTTTAACGTGCGGAACAACTCGACCATTTCTACAGGCGGTACAATCGGAATCTCGTCTGACAAGAAGCCCTTCTTGCCTGGCTGCATGGTTTCACGGCCAATCGATGCCGCCACGCGCTCATCACCGAGATACCATTCTTGAAACGTCTTTTGAATCAACTGCCATAGATCACTATTGCGAGAGAACATTTCTGTTGAAATACCGCAACGCTCTTTTGCAATTTGATTCAAGTAG
This sequence comes from Brevibacillus sp. NPDC058079, assembly GCF_042885155.1. Classification (NCBI taxonomy): domain Bacteria; kingdom Bacillati; phylum Bacillota; class Bacilli; order Caryophanales; family Paenibacillaceae; genus Brevibacillus; species Brevibacillus sp. NPDC058079. The sequence goes on along the minus strand of NZ_JBHVSO010000001.1, from coordinate 362,448 downwards.
ACCAGCATTTCTGCTTTTTGTGCAGAACCTTTGGCAAAATCAGCGGTGAACCCTGCGTAGTCTACTTGGAAATCAGGAGCATAAGTAGCTGCCCACTCTTTCACTTTTGCCAGTTGCGGTCGATCAATTTGTTCGCTAAGAAGGCTCGTTGCTTCTGGAACTTGCGTTTTAACCGCTTCAATCAAACGAATCAACTGATAGGAAAACGCGAGGAAAACCATGTCCCAGTTGGAGTTGATTCCACGTGACTTGATGAAATTCAGCACTTCATCATGAGCGAAAACTTGCTCGCGCACTCGTCTAATTTGCGCTTCTTCTGGAGCAGGTGTGAATTCCTCGCCTGCAAGCCCCACATACTGCGGGCTGTACAAAAATTCCCACACTGTCAATGCAGAAGCATCAAAGTAACGCTCTTCACTCAACATAACCCCGTCAACATCAAATAAGATCGTTTTGATCATTTCTCTCTACACTCCTATTTGTTTTTATGCAGCATCAAGGCGATTGTAAAAGTCGTTCCCTCACCCAGTTTACTTTGCACACTGATGGTGCCCCCGTGTGCCTCGACAAGGTTTTTCGCGATGGCTAGTCCAAGTCCAGTTCCACCTAGTCGTCCACGTGTTCGAGCCTTGTCTGCTTTATAGAATCGCTCAAAAACAAACGGCAAATCTTCTTGTGGAATGCCACTGCCTGTATCGCTTATCTCAACCAGTAACGTTTTATCCCCGCGAGCACGAATGGTGACGCTTCCCCCACTTGGCGTATGCCGCAGCGCATTATCGATCAAGTTCGTTAGCACTTGCTCCATGCGATCAGGATCCATGAGCACATGCGTGTGCGTCGTCGATATTTCGAGGAAGAGATGGATTTCTCGTTCTCTCGCCAAATTGGTGAATTTACGTTGAATGCGCTCCAAATACGGACGCAGTTCCATCGTCTCCTGGAACAATTCAACATGCCCCGCTTCCATCCGTGCCAAGCTGAGCAATTCATTCACTAGCTTGGTCATACGCGCTGACTCGTCATAGATGATCTGCGCCAATTCTTTATGCTCTTCCGGTGTAGCCACGATATCATCCACAATCGCTTCACTGTACCCTTGCAACATGGATAGAGGTGTTCGTAGCTCATGGGATACGTTAGCCACAAAATCATTACGCATCTTATCCAACTTACGCTCCTGCGTGATGTCCCGCAGAACTGCGACAGCTCCACGGATTTGATCCCGATCATTCAAGGGTACCATGACAACCGACCATATCCGCCCTTGAACAGGGATGTCCTCAGTCACTTCCTGTCCGGTTTGCAAAACCTGCTGATAGAACAAGAACAGCGGCACAGGCTCATCCGAATGCTCAAAATCCCAATCTCGCAAGAATCGTTCTGCTGGCGGATTCGTTACGGCCAGCTTGCCGCTCGCATCTATCATCACAACACCATCTACCATGCTTCTAAGAACGCTCGCCAGCTGCTCCTTCTCTTTGGACAGTGCATCGACTAACTGATTGAGCTTGCTTGCCATCGTGTTAAACGAAGCCGCCAGTTCACCTGTCTCGTCCTGGGTCCTAATCGGGATTTCAGCATGAAAGTCCCCTTCCGCTATACGATGCGCCGTTTCTTTCATCTGACGTAATGGAATCGTAAGACGCGATGAGAGGAAGAAGGCGAATACAGTGGTAGAGACGAATCCGATGACGCCAACCACAAAGATTAAAAATCTGACTTCACTAACCGTATCATCAAAATCTTCAATCGCCTGATACATGACCACTGCGCCCGTTTTCCCTGCTGCTATTTCTAAAGGCACAGCGACCGCAAGCATTTCATGCTTGTTGTTCGTGTGATCAGCGGAATTCTCCACATTAATATAAATCGTTTTGGGAGCAGGATGCTTACCTGCCAGCGCATCAGGCAAACGCAAGGCAGGATTTTGGAGCAATTGCTCTACTGGAATACGCGGGAGCCCAGCCCCCTCGCTCATACCGACTTGCTTGCCTGTTTCATCGAGAATGACCATGCCCGTATGATGGACCAAGCCAAATCTTGAAGCCATCTCCATAGCTGCTGTCATATCAGGACTCTGCGCCAAACCGATTGCGATGCCATCTGCCAGATCGTGCAAATTCTTGGACTGCCGATTGCTATAAAAGCTGTCAAAGGATTGAACGAGCAACAAACTAAAGATGGTCAAGACGAGAGCAAATAAGGCAATAATGGTCATCCATAGCTTTCCGACTACACTGCGAAAAATAACGTCCACTTTACTTAGGCACCTCTAGCTTGTATCCGACGCCCCAAACCGTGGCGATCATATTGGCAGCTTGTGGAGAAACACGGTTCAATTTTTCGCGGAGACGCTTGATATGTGTGTCCACCGTGCGCAAGTCGCCAAAGAACTCGTAGTGCCACACATCTTTTAACAATTCTTCACGCGTAAACACTTTATCCGGCGACAATGCCAGGTAGTGCAACAGTTCATACTCTTTTGGAGTCAGGCTCACCTCTTGGCCACTTGCGATGACTTTGTGTGCATCGTGGTCAATGGTCAATTCCGGGAAAACAAGAACAGAATGACTGTTGAACGTCTCTGTCTTCAAATAAGCTGTCGCGGAAGAACGACGCAGAATCGCTTTTACCCGGTACATGACCTCGCGCGGGCTAAACGGCTTCACGACATAATCGTCTACCCCTGCCTCAAACCCGTGAACGCGGTTCGTTTCTTCCCCTTTTGCTGTCAGCATAATAATTGGGGTTGCCTTGAATTCACGAACACGCTGGCATACCTCGATCCCGTCCATTCCTGGCAGCATCAGGTCGAGCAAAATGATATCATAGTCACTTCCCACAGCCATTTCGACCGCTTGCTCTCCATTATCTGCTTCATCAATCAGAAAGTTTTCTCTTTCCAAGTACATTTTCAGGAGTCTGCGAATGCGCTCTTCATCATCCACTACGAGAATACGTGCTATTTTTTCCATCTGGAACACCTCTTGCTCTCATAATATCGTAAAACCGTTTGAAGATAGTCCAAAAAGCTGGTGATAAAACCAGCTTTTCGAGGATATTCTACACCCCAGCGTAGGAGTGCAAACCAGCAATGACCAAGTTGACCACGACCAGTGTAATCAAAATAATGACGAACCCGATGACGGACATCCATGCTGATTTTGCACCGATCCATCCTCTGGATAGACGCAAGTGCAAGTAGGCACTGTAGAAGAGCCAGACAACTAAGGCCCATACTTCCTTCGGGTCCCAGCCCCAGAATCGTCCCCAGGCCTCTTCTGCCCAAATCATCGCAAAGATAAGGGCCCCAAGGGTAAACACCGGATATCCGATACTGATTGCTCGATAACTGATCTCGTCCAGTAGCTCAGGATCGACACTCTCAACGGAAGGCTTGATTGCAGCCCCTAATCGTTTTCGGAAAATCAAACGCATTCCGCCATACAGAATTACCCCTGTAAGGACTGACCACAGCATCGTGTTCAATTTGCGTGCAGCGTCTTTTCCTTCCATCCAGGTAGGTGCCTCAAAGAGTGGAGACATTGGACCTTCCTTGATGATGGTTGAATCAGCGGGTGCAACAATTGCAGGCAGGATGTACTCCACTTTCGGTTTTACCATCTGTCCCGCTGCATTCATTTCTTCCTTCTTCATCTCAAATACCGTCTTTTGATCCATACGAGCAAACGTAGAATCCATCAAAATGAATCCAACGAGCATCAGGACCACAGCCAGCACGATCTCCAGCCATTTCGTACTTTTCGTGGAAATATGCTGCGGAACGGTACGGATCAAATACATCAGACCCGCTGCAAAACCAACCGCCAAAATCCCTTCACCCAGTGCAGCAGTAGTCACGTGAATGTGCAGCCAGTAGCTCTGCAAAGACGGAATCAATGGGGTGATTTCCTTTGGGAACACGTACGAATACGCGAGCATGATAACCCCTAGCGGAAGAACGAACGCCCCAATCGAGGTCAGCTTGTAGATCCGGTAAATAATTAAGTAGGCCAGGATAATACAGTAATCCAAGAATGCCATAAACTCAAACATGTTACTCGTCGGGCTATGACCGCCTGCAATCCAGCGAGCAATCACATACCCTGTTTGCGCCACAAAACCGATAACGGCTAACCAATACGCAAGCCGTCCATAGCGCTCTTCATGTTGTTTGGGATCACGCCCTGCCCAGTTTTTACCCGTCACGGCTACAGCAAAGACGATAGACGAGATGACGTAGAGCAGGAACGCGACATCCAGTAACCAGTCACTCAGTTGAATGAGCTGCACGTTGTTAGTACCCCCTTTGAAGCTTTAGGCCTTGGCCTTCGTTTTATCTTCTATCGTGACAGGGAGCTCCGCTTGTTTAACCAGCCCATCTACTTCTCTACGAAGACCGAACCAGTTTTTATTCGTGTGAGCTGCTACCAAGATACTTCCCTCTTGCGTCTGTACCCAAACCCGACGATGTTGCCAGAACATGCCGATCACAACGCCCGCAAGGAAAATGAATGAACCTAAATAAATCAGTGGCAATGCTTTGTCCACCCGTACATTCAGCCCTGCAATATCGATTAAATCAGGCATTTTGATGTCGAGTCCGTAACGCGTATCATTTTTCTGTGTAAGAATGGTTCCTTCTAGATAAACCAGTTTTTCGTTATAATTGCCATTCTCTCCAATGAGTTCCAATGCCACCATCGGATTTTTAGGCAAATTGGTTTTCGTCGCCGGCTTCCCGTCTTTTCCCATTATAAAATCGGGGAAGTAATCCAAAATCCGTACCGTAAACCCATCCGCAATGGTTTGCTCTGGCTGTGGATTGTACAGATCAATTTTGATAAGACCGATCTCTTTTTTATTGTTTTTCAAATCGACCACTGTAAAATTAAGCGCGCCAAGCTGCATCTCTTGCACGCCGCTCTGATAAATGTAGAGGCTGTCCTGCTCCATCGGATGATTCACGACGATCGGACCCTTCTGTACTTCTACCAAATCCGGCTTTTTCCCTGGAACGTCAGCGCTTTTATTTTCATACAAAATGGCCTCTGTCTGGTAGCTCTTCACAATGGCTCCGCCCTTAAGCTCCAGTTGCTCCGGCATTTCTTCTTCCGACCAATACTCTGTCGTGTAGTTCTCGTTTTTTATGTAGTAAGGGGTATTCGGAATCGCCATTGTTTGTCCCTCACGCACCCAGACGTACTCGTCCAAGTAAAAGCCAGGCAGGCTTCGCATCAGGGTACCGACCAAAAACAAGATCAGTCCAATGTGATTAATGTAAGGACCCCAACGGCTAAAACGACCTTTTTCAGCCATAATCGCCCGTTCCGTGCGGAAAATGCGGTATCCTTTTTCTTTCAATGCCAGAGCGGAGGCGTCCAGTATTGCTTCCTGATTGGCTTCTGGAGCAAGCTCACCCTCTGCAAACAGCTTTTGCCCTTTCAAAAAGGACTTGTGCTGGTTCAATCTTGGCTTCTTTAACGCTTTATACAGCGGTACTACGCGGTCCAGACTACAGATAACCAAAGACGTACCGAGCATAACTAGAAGCGTCACAAACCACCAGGACGAGTACATATTGTGAAATCCAAGGCCGTAGAAAATCGTTCCCAGCGTTCCATATGATTCCGTATAAAAACGGGCAACATCTGCTTCAGTCGGTACGGGAACCGGTATGTACATTTGTTGTGGAAAGATGGTTCCAACTGCGGACGCCACCAAAATGACAATAATGATACCGATTGCAATTTTGACCGAAGAAAAAAAGTTCCAGACTCGATCGATTACCTTTGTTTTATTCGTTTGAGAACGTCTTGCCATTCCTTCATAACGCATGTCAGGAAACGATGTCTGCTCGTGGACTTCCACATTCAAAGGCTTCCCGCAAGACTCACAGAGCAGCGTCCCAACCGGGTTGGTATGACCGCATTCGCATTTTCTCTGATCCATCATTGCTCCTCACTTACGGCAAGATTTTTGTTATTTTCGACTCAATCATCGCTTCATCTAACTGCCCGATAAAAATGTCCTGCACTTCTCCATCAGGGTCGATGAAAAAAGTCGTCGGAATCGGACCGATTCGATACAGCTTTGTTATTTGCGATTGGCGATCGAGCAAAATAGGGAAGTCAATCCCGAACTGCTTCACGAATGGTTCTACGGCAACTGGCGATTCTCCGATATTGACGCCGACTACAACCAATCCCTTGTCTTTAAACTTCGTGTATTGCTCTTGCAATGCCGGCATTTCTTCCTTACAGGGTTCACACCACGTGCCCCAGAAATTAAGGATAACGCCCTTTCCTTTCAAACTTTCCAGAGTCAGCTCTGGTCCATTCAGTTGCTCCAAACTAAAATTCGGAGCATCGCTTCCTACTTTCACAGCACCGGGGTCCTTCACAAAGCTGGAATAGAGTGCAAAGACCAGCGCTACAAGCAAAACACCCAATACCGCGATCCTGACATATGTACGATTGCTTTTGTTCATGACTCCATACTCCCATCTACTGCTAATAAATTGCATCCTTTTCCCATTCTATTATAGCGTTCCTAGTTTTTCCGACAGCGCACAACTTATGAACAGATTTTGAACGAATCAATGTTTCTACCGCGGGCTGCGTTTCTTTTGAACCAATCCCCGCTTCAAGCTCTCCACTTCCTCATGATTGAGCTTGCGAAATTCGCCTGGCTTTAGTCCATCTAATGTGAGAAATCCTAGACGGATTCGCTCCAATGTCAACACCGGATGACCGATCGCTTCACACATTCTGCGCACTTGGCGGTTTCGTCCTTCATGTATAGTCAGTTCTACCAATGCCTTTTGGCTGCTAGACTCTGTCTTCAACAATTTGGACTGACCGGGAGAAGTCATGCCGTCTTCCAAACGAATGCCGGTTGCTAGCTTGTGCACTTTTTCCTGACTAGGGATTCCCTTTACCCATGCCCGATACACTTTATCGATTTCATAGCTTGGATGTGCCAGCTTGTTGGCAAGCTCCCCATCGTTCGTCAAGAGCAGCAAGCCGGAAGTATCGTAATCCAAGCGACCTACTGGATATACCCGTTCTTTAATTCCCTTCAACAGATCGATCACTACCCGTCTGCCGCGCGGGTCAGTGACGCTCGTAATGACACCAGTAGGCTTGTACAGCAAGAGATAGACATGTTGCTCCAGCTTAACCTGCTGTCCATTCACCACAATTTTGTCCTTGAGCGGATCGACTTTTATTCCCTGCTCTCGTACGACTTGGCCATTTACCTGCACCTTGCCTTGCGCAATCAATTCTTCACAATGGCGACGAGAGGCGACTCCAGCATGCGCCAATACTTTCTGTAAACGTTCCATCGTTGGTTCACCTCTACAACATCATACCCATTCTTACTAGTGTGGACAAGAAAAAGGGAAAAACTTCCCCATATCCATGAGGAAGTTTTCACTGCCAACACTATTTGAACTCTATTAAGCGAAAATGTAGGAGACAATGAGCAGCGAAAATATGACACCAGCTAGGTCTGACCACAAGCCTACCTTTAGCGCATAAGCAGAATTGCGAATACCAACTGCGCCAAAATAAACGGTTAGGACATACAGTGTCGTATCTGTGCTCCCTTGCATGGTAGCTGCCAGTCTGCCCAAAAAAGAATCGGGACCGTACTGCGCGATCAGGTCTGTTGCTATCGCAAGTGAGCCTGTTCCCGTCAACGGACGAAGCAACGCCAACGGGACCAGTTCTTCCGGAAAATGCAACAGGTCAAGAAGCGGTTTGAGCGCGCGAAGCAGTAGATCCAATGCTCCTGACTCCCGAAACATACTCACCGCGACCATCATGGCAATCAGATGCGGGAGTATGCGAATCGTAGTGGTTAAGCCGCCTTTTGCTCCATCTACAAACGTCTCGTAGACGGGGACTTGTTTCCGCCACCCATACAACAAGACAAAGGCAATCGTAACGGGAATGGCCCAAAGAGAGAGCAGGGATACCCATTGGTACATAAGGACTCCCCCTATCTGTGTCTTCGTATATGCCGATAACGATACATGCGATCAATCAACAGGGCGACAATGGTGGCAGCAAAAGAAGATAACAGCGTAGTGCCTACGATTTCTACGGGATTCACGGAGCCATACTGCATGCGGATCGCGATCATCGTCGTAGGAATAATCGTAATGCTCGCCGTATTGATCGCCAGCAGCGTACACATGGCAGCCGAAGCGTTTTGCTTGTCTGGATTTAGCTTTTGGAGCTCTTCCATGGCTTTCAGCCCCATTGGAGTTGCTGCATTACCCAGCCCGAGCAAGTTTGCGCTCATATTTGAGAGGATATATCCCATGGCAGGGTGCCCTTTTGGTACATCAGGAAAAAGGATCTGAATGATCGGTGACAATACCCGCGCCAATAGCTCAAGGAGTCCTGACTTTTCTGCAATCCGCATCATTCCCATCCAAAAAGCGAGAACACTGAGAAGACCGAGACAAACGGTTACTCCCGTCTTGGCTCCTTCAAACGCTGCTGCGTTAATCGCTTCCATCCGCCCCGTCATGGCCGCAACGACAATGCTAATGACAATGAGACCGAGCCAGATGACATTAAGCACTCCACAGCCCCCCTGACACTATGTCCCAAAATGGCTGCCACATGGAGCGTGAAGCCTGCGGAGCTGCTAAAGTCGGCGCATCCACACTAACTAGCAACGGAACCTGCCCAATCATCTTCTCCTTTAAATAGAGTTGCAGAAACCCTGCCAGCTGACCATTCATTTTCGATGTTACCGTTGATTCTCCCATAACGACGCGTTTGTGAATCCCCTCTGCCTCTGCCGTTTGCAAGGGATATTGAAAAGCGTTTGTTGTGACAAGATGAGTTCCTGCTTCGAGTGTGACTGGCGTGTCAGGCTTTACCTCCTGCCCTTTTTTGACCAGCTCTTGTAGTGGATAATTCGCAAAGCCCCAGTCCATCAGCTTGGCGGAGTCGTTCCAGTCATCAGAAGCATTCAGGGTAATCGTGGCCAGCTGCCTTCCATCCCGCGTGGCAGAAGATGCTAAGCAGCGCTTCGCAATTTTGGTGTATCCCGTTTTCACACCATCAGCACCGTTGTATAAGTGAAGCATCTTATTTTTGTTGAGTAGACGCCGATCCCACTGCTCGCCTTCCCATGAAATATCCTTGACTTTCGTTGAAACGATTTGACGAAATACCGGATTATGTAAGGCGTAGGCGGACAGCTTTGCCATATCTTCCGCGGTGGAGTAATGCTGGTTACTGTCATCTAAACCATGCGGATTGGTGAAATTCGTATGCTCCATTCCAATCATCGCAGCCTTTTCATTCATCAAGTAAGTGAATCCAGGCACTGACCCTCCGATGTGCGTTGCGATGGTGACTGCTGCGTCATTACCAGATCGCAACATCAAACCGTACAGCAGTTCTTCAAGCGTGAGCTTCTCCCCATTTTTCAAGTAGATCGATGAGCCTTCTACACCAACTGCTTGTGGCGGTACCGTTACCTGTGCATCCAATTTGCCCATCTCGATCGCTACGATTGCTGTCATCGTTTTTGTCAGACTCGCGATCCTCATTTTTTTCGTACCGTTTTTGGAATAAAGAATCCGCCCACTCTCTACATCGATTAGCGCTGCACCTTCTGCTGACAAGCTAGGTGGAGCTGCAGCAGCTTTTACCATCGCTGCCGGCGTAAGAGCCATCTGTATAAAAAGAAAAACGACGAGTACGCCGGACAGATATTTTCGAATGCTCATAAACGTCCTCCCCATTTGAAAACTTGGGCTCAACCTTGCCTATTAGGCAAGAGAAAAGCCGTCGTTATACCACGATACACAGGTTTGTACCATAGTATATGGGGACGAGTCGTATGATAGTACGAAAAACTGTCCGGACTGTAACTAGTCGTTTGTCGATTCTTCTGCTTTTCCGAATAGCGCTGATGCTTCCAATCGCGCTTCTTCGATATCAAGATTGACAGGCGGTTCTGGCAAATCCCCCAGTTCCCGTAATCCAAAATGCTCCAAAAATTCTTTAGTGGTCGCGTACAAAATAGGACGTCCGATCCCCTCTGCTCTCCCCGCTTCGCGAATGAGGTGTTTAGATAAGAGGGTGTTCAGTGCTTTTTCGCATTTAACGCCACGGATTTCTTCAATCTCCGAACGAGTCAGTGGCTGTTTGTACGCAACAATGGCAAGAGTCTCCAATGCTGCTTGGGATAGCGTTGACTGACCTGGCGATGTTGCTAGCCGTTCAAAATAGGGTACATGCTCGGGCAGAGTGGTCAGCTGATACGCTTTTGCCACTTCCACGATTTGAATACCGCGTCCTGCCCGGCGGAAGTCAGCTTTCATGTCTTCGATCAAATCGATGACCTCTTCTTCCGACACCTCAGTGATTTCACAGATTTCTTTGGCATCGATTCCTTCATCACCCGAGATGAACAGCAAGCCCTCGATTACGCCTTTCAGCTTGTCATAGTCCATCGGTATGGGCTCCTTCCGCTCCGGTTTCACATATGATGATGTCTTGAAACAATTGATTTTGTACACACGTAATGTGCTTAGCCTTCATGAGCTCAAGCAAAGCGAGAAAGGTCGTCACAATCTCTGTACGCGTCGCCCCTTGAGTAAACAACTCAGAAAACCGAACCATCCCACCACCGCGTACCACTTGGCGTATCTCCGTCATCCGATCCTTGATGGAGATTTCGTCCCGCGACACCTTGGTCATCGGTTCTTTTTCTTTCGTTTTCTTTACCAGCTTTTCCAACGCGTTGATCAAATCATAGAGGGTCACATTCGTTACGGTATGATCTTCTTCGCGCGCATAAGGAGATAAATTTTCTGCGGGACGCGTAAAAACTTGATTACGACCGATTTCCATTTCTCGCAAGTTCTCAGCAAGCATTTTATAGCGTTTGTACTCCAACAGACGAGCAACCAGTTCTTCACGCGGGTCTATCTCGTCTACATCCATATCGAGGAACTGCTGAAAGACATGCTCCTCCTTTTTGGGTAACAGCATCTTGCTCTTAATAGAGAGGAGCGTAGCCGCCATGACTACGAACTCACTGGCCACATCCAGTTGGAGCTCTTGCATCTTGTCAATCGTCGCGAGGTATTGCTCCGTAATTTCCGCTATCGGTATGTCGTAGATGTCCACCTCAGCCTTGTCGATCAGATGGAGCAACAGATCGAGTGGTCCCTCAAAGGAATCAAGTTTGATGCTGTAAGCCAAAAGTCGTCCCTCGTTTCCGTTAGATGAACACGCTTAATATGTTCACTGCAATCTGTTGAATCCAGGTGCTTACAATAGCAAGTGGAATCCCGAAAATGGTAGAGCTGACACCTGGAATGAAAATCAGCAAGAGCAAGATCCACGGTCCGTAAACCTCATAATGATAGTACTTCGCATCCCAGCTGCGCGGTGACAAGAAGCGCAATATTTTGTAGCCATCCAATGGTGGGATCGGCAAAAGATTAAAGACGAAAAGAGCCGCATTGATGATGATACTAAATTCAAGCGTTGTCTCAATGGCAAAGACTGCTTTTTCATTCATTCCTACCAACATTCCGGAATAGCGTACAAGAATGTACACGATGCAGAATAAGATCGATAGGATCAGGTTGATAATCGGACCTGCCACCGAAACGTAAACGATACCTAAACGCTTGTTCCCGCGAAAATGAAGAGGATTGATCGGCACTGGCTTCGCCCAACCAAATGGACCAAACAAAATGAGAATCAAACCAAACGGATCAATATGCGGGATTGGGTTTAATGTTAAACGGCCTTCCGATTTAGCCGTGTTGTCACCTAGCTTCCAAGCGACAAAGGCATGCGCCCATTCGTGCAAAGTAAAAGCGATAACGAACGCAATCATGCGAAACGGTACCGTTTTCCAATCAAAGTGAAAAAGGTCCATTGCTTCCTCCTAATCATCCGTGTTCAAAAAAGTCGTCTATCTTCTAGCATACCAGCAGATAGATAGGCTTACAACCCCATTCCAGCTGGACCCAGCATGCATCCTGACGAAAAAACACCGACAAGGTTTCCCTCATCGGTGTTTATAAAACTTTTATTAGCCTACGTTTACTGTACCCATTTTATCGCCTTGTTTGATTGCATCAACGTGTTCCATACCGGAAGTGACGCGACCAAATACTGTATGTACGCCATCGAGGTGAGGGAAAGCATCATACAAGATGAAGAATTGGCTTCCGCCTGTGTCTTTTCCTGCGTGTGCCATGGACAGGTAACCGCGCTGATGCTTGTGTGGGTTTCCTTTTGTTTCACATTTGATTGTGTAACCAGGACCGCCTGTACCTGTACCGTAAGGGCATCCGCCTTGTGCTACGAAGCCAGGGATAACACGGTGGAAGGACAGTCCGTTGTAGAAGCCTTCGTTAATCAATTTCTCAAAGTTTGCTACTGTGCCCGGAGCTTCTTGATCGAACAGCTCCAGCTCGATTTGGTTACCATTTTCCATGGTGATGAGCGCTTTTTTCATATGTTGAACCTCCATACCTTGTAAAGTTAACGTACCCATTCTACCATGGAGAACGATTGACGTCCAATTTATCCCTCGATGCGGATCTGATCTTCGCCAGGCAACTCACAGTCGGTAATAAAAACAGTTCCCGCCTTCGCCTTTGCCACCATTTTCACGTACGCTGCCTTCTCTGCAACTTGTTCCGCACTGGTGTACTTCCCTGCATATAGGACGACACCTGCCATCGACATGGAGAGCTCCTGACCGTCCCCCATTCTGCGCTTTTCATAAATGTCCGAAAAGTACGGCGTAAAAGCATCCATGATAAACAAGACTACATCATTCGCACATTGTGCTGTCGTAATCAGGATAAAATCATCTCCGCCGATATGCCCTATGAAGTCAGACCCGCTTCCATACCATTTCGATGCTTCCCGCAACAAGTTCGCCGTTCGAACGATAATCTGATCACCCACTTCAAATCCGTAGCGGTCGTTAAACCATTTGAAACGGTCGAGATCACAGTAGATGACCACCTGATGATCATTCCGTTTCAGCCGTTGATTCAATTCCCTTTCAATCTGCACATTCCCCGGCAACCCTGTCAGCGGATTGGCAGAGCTCGCCATCTCGAGCTTAATGGAGGCCATTTTGTCCAACAGCTTCTGCACGGTAACGATACCGATGTACTCGCCATTCTCATCAATAATAATGACCACATCATACAAATGATAAGCATCTCTGGCCATCGCCCGCTTCGCTACCTCATCCAACTTGTCGTCTTTGGTAGCTTTGAGCGGGTTGGTATTCATGATTTGAGAAACAGGTCTTTCATAATACAATGCGATTCCGTATTGACCACCGAGAATTTGATACAGAGAAAAGCGCATAACAAGCCCAACTGGTATGCCGTTCTCCAGTACAACCACGCTTTCAATCCGCTGATTTTGTTCAAAAATCTCATGGATTCGTCTTACTTTCACGTGCTTTTCAACACTGATTGTCTTCGCCAAAATTTCCGTCATAGCCGGAGTGGGCAGGATTAGCTCTGCTTCTTGCTCAATCCGCCTTTCCATTGTAAATCGCAGAAAGTTCATAGCCGTTCCACATAGCTGCGCCATCCCTTTGTCCGGCTTGCCTAAGTAGTAACCCTGTCCATAGATGACACCGACGTCCATGAGCGTTTCCAGCTCACGCTCCGTCTCGATTCCTTCTGCAATGATTTTACAGTTCACTTTGTCAGCGAAGGATACAAACGTCTCTAACAACGCCTGCTTAATCGGATCGACATCGATATTGCGGATCAATGACATATCGAGCTTAATAAAATCTGGATAGATTTCTGTAATCGATTCCAAGCTGGAATATCCTGCTCCCGCATCATCTACAGCAATCATATAGCCCTGCTTGCGGTACTCCTCAATGATTTTTCGAAAGGCAGCGTAATTCGTAATCGCGTGGCGCTCTGTAATTTCAAAAACAATGTTTTGTGGCGTCAGCTCATACTCTGCCAAAAGCATCTGCACTTTGCCACGCAACAGAAACGGATCGTCAATCGCCCGTGGGTCCAAATTGATGAACAATTTTTCATGCGGCTTCAGATAGCGTATATGCTCCAATGCCCGTTTTCGACATATATGCTCCAAACGAAACACCGTATCCGTCTCTTGTGCATAATTGAACAAGGCAGCGGGAGTTGCAAAGAGACTGTTGACCGGCCCTCGCGCCAATGCCTCCCATCCCAAAGCTTCGCCATTTGGCAAATGAATGATCGGCATGAAATGCATCTGGACGTTTTCTTCTGCAAGCAGCTTGTGAAATTGTCTGATGTGCGTATATTTTTCGGAGGTAATCCCATATTTGGCCATATGTACAGCATGTTTGACAGAAGTATACATCTCTTTTACGATATCTTCTCCGATGATTTCCGCATAACCGATATGGACACGAAGCTCCTCACGATTGACGAAGCTCACTTGTCGATTTAACTGTCGTTCAGCCAACTCCTGAAAATGAATCGATAGCATTTGACAGTCTTCCTCACTCATCGTGTTCGAAAAGGAAGTGTAGATCGCAAAATCATCTCCCCACAGCTTTTGAATCGCGATGATTCTCCCTTTGATTTCAAATGCTTGACGAGCTACAGCTGGCAAAATGCTTTCAAATATATGAAGAACTCTCTTGGCACTTGTATCGCCATAGCGATGCTCTACCTCTGTCAGCTTGACGATATCTATATAAAACATGACGACTTTCTTCTCTCTCTCCACTTCTTGCCGAATCATCGCCTTCATCCATTGGCGTTTGTCCAATGAAATGTAGGGTATTCGTCGAAACCGCTTCATAAGAGTCGACAACATGATGAATCGCTCCCCCTCACCCTTTCATTATGCCGAGAAAACATTAAGCAATCATGAATGGGAGATGAAGGAAATACAAAACCTTCCCAAACGATCGGGAAGGTTTGTTCATTTTTTATGAAGTTTAGCGCATTAGCTGCGCGCGTTTTGGCAAAACATCGTGACCGACTACTTCTGCGTACGTTTCGCGTCGTACGACCACTTCTGCTTCTCCGTCCTTGACAAATACAACAGCAGGACGAGCGATCCGATTGTAGTTGTTCGCCATCGAATACCCATAGGCACCTGTGCTTGGAACTGCGAGAATATCGCCCGCCTGTGCTTCTGGCAGCTTCACATCCCAGATGAGCATATCACCTGACTCACAGCACTTCCCTGCAATGGAAACAACTTCTGTGGCAGGTGCATTCATTTTGTTCGCAATCGCTGCTTCATATTCTGCATCGTACAAAGCTGGTCGCAGATTGTCTGTCATGCCACCATCGACCGCAATATATTTCCGGACATTTGGAATGTTCTTTTGCGATCCAATTCGGTACAAGGTTGTCCCTGCATCTCCTACAATACTCCGACCTGGCTCGATCCAAATCTCAGGTAGAGGAATCTCCAGCGCTGTGAGTTCTTGGCGAACGACATCTGTAATGGCTTTGATATACGTTTCCGCTGGCTGCGGTGTATCCCCTTCTACATACCGAATACCGAAGCCGCCACCTACATTCAGTACTTCTGGCAGGAATCCAAGCTTTCCTTTTGCTTCCCCCAACAGCTCTGTCAATCGTTTGACAGCGACGAGGAAGCCTTCTGTTTCAAATATTTGTGAACCTATATGGCTATGAACTCCCAATAAATGGAGATGATTGCTTTCGTGAGAGAATTGAATCGCCTCAAGAGCCTGGCCGTTTTGCACGTCAAAGCCAAACTTGGAGTCGATCTGCCCTGTAGAAATGTATTCATGCGTATGAGCTTCTACACCCGGTGTGACACGCAAGAGAACGGAGACCTTTTCGTTCCGCTCTTCGGCTAATTGCGCCAAGATGTGCAGCTCATAAAAGTTGTCTACAACGAAACAGCCAATTTTGGCATCGAGCGCCATGATTAACTCATCATGAGATTTGTTGTTGCCATGGAAATGAATGCGCTCTACGGGGAATCCAGCTTGCAGAGCCGTATACAATTCGCCGCCAGATACTACATCGAGTGACAAGCCTTCCTCTTCAATCAACTTGCACATCGCCATTGTGCAAAAAGCTTTACTCGCGTAAGCAACCTGGAAGGAAAAACCCGTATTGTGAAACGCATTGACAAATTCCCGGCATTTGGTGCGAATTTGTAGTTCGTCATACACATATAAAGGTGTTCCGTAAGTAGCAGCTAGATGTGTCGTATCACAGCCTCCGATTTCCAAGTTTCCTTGTTCATTCACTCGACTTGTCCCGTGTAAGTACATGTTTCGTTTCCTCCCCAATTCATTCGCACCGATGATGTATATAGACAACCTTTTATAAAGAAAGGCAACCAACGAGGAGCGTCAGTTGCCATACAGAAACTTTTGTTCGTAAGGCTTCCCTACAATTTACTACAAGGCTGTGCGTTTGACAATGGGTGAAGTCATCCGTTTTCAGAATATTATTGCCGAGAGGAATTTTGCGAGCGAACGATACTCGGCCTGTTGTTTTTGCTTGGCACAGCCAGCCGTACCGCAATATCCTTCATCCCTTTGTAGTTGAATGGAATGAACGGCCATAAGTAAGGTGTATTGAGCGAACGGGTGGAAGCCAAGAAAATCAGAATGATCGTAAGTCCGATCATCAGTCCCGGTGTGGAGAAAAAGCCCACCATGAGAATCAGAAATAAACGAATCAGTCGATTGGCCAAGCTCAACTCATAACTGGGAGTTGCATACATCCCGATTGCCGCCACTGCCAGATACAAGATAACCTCGGGTGCGAGGAGTCCTACCTTGATCGCCACATCCCCGACCAGAATCGCGGCCAATAAACCTACGGCAATCGAGAGCGGCGCTGGCGTATGAATGGCGGCCATCCGCATCAAGTCCAATCCAACCTCAGCGATCACGAATTGTGCCAAAATAGGAATGCTCCCCATCTTCTTGATCCCCAGGAAGTGAAGTGGCTCCGGTATCATGGAAGGGTGCATAACCAAAAGCAACCAGATCGGCAAAACAAAAACAGAAGCAAAGATTCCCAAAAAGCGAACCCAGCGCAGATAAGCACCGATTACCGGTGTTTGTCGATACTCCTCCGCATGCTGTACATGATGAAAATAAGTGGCGGGTGTGATCATGACACTCGGCGAAGTATCCACATAAATCAGTACGTGACCTTCTAATAGATGTACAGCGGCTACATCGGGACGCTCTGTGTATCGAACCAGAGGGAAGGGGTTCAACGTTTTTCCTATGATAAATTCTTCGACGGTTTTTTCTGCCATCGGTATCCCGTCAATCTGGATATTTTGTAGGCGCTCTTTCAACGTATGGACCAGCCCTTCATTTGCTACATCATGCAAGTAGGCGACGGCAACATCTGTCTTGGTCCGCTCCCCAATCTGCATGATTTCGAATCGGAGCCGTTCGTCACGTATTCTTCGGCGGGTAAGAGCCGTATTGGTTACGAGTACTTCTGTAAAACCGTCATGCGCTCCGCGGACGATTCTCTCCGTATCTGGCTCCTGCGGTGTGCGATTCGGCAAGATTTTGGCATCGAGAATAATGGCGTGGGGAGATCGGTCAATGATCATCCCTACTTGACCGACAAGCAATTTATCAATAAACTCGTCAGTCGTTTCTACCTTGCTCAGTTGGAAAAAAGGGATGAATTTGTGAAACAAATGGTCGAAAGCGTTATCAGCCAGATCCCGCTCACGCACACCGTTCAGCTCACGCATGACCTGAGAAATCAGTAAACTTTCTGCGAAGCCATTTATGTAATACAACAACATTCGTGTATGACCCACATAAAAATCATGGACCCCAATATCAAAACTCTTACCGACACCAAGTCTGTCGTTCAAATACCTCTGATTCTCTTCAAGATAAGTTGAGATGGGATGACGTTTTTCCGTGACCTGTGCCATGAGCGCCGCTCCTTTCTATTATCCATTGCACCGCTCTCGTTGTGATAGGACAACCGTTTTGCAAACTATCCCTGCCTTCCATTTTGCCTATATCTCCAATGCCGATGACATTTGGTACATGCAGGGAATTCAAGATGTCTACCGTATCTCCATAAATATGATGCTGAAGTTGCTCGTCTGCGTACCCGTCCTTGTCCACCGCTTCGTCTACAATTTGACCTTGGTTGTTTACGGAATAAGCGACCGTCGCACCCTTGACCCAATGTGTATTCGAGGCTACTGCAATCGCACCGATTACTTCGATATCAGGATGCTTCACCACGTATTCGAGTGCTCGTTCCCCTCTACCCTTGCCGTAATCTCCATTGTCATCGAACATGACGATGACAGGATCATATGGTGTCATTTTTATTAGCTCGACCATCTGATTGCCTCGTAGTGGAGTTGGATTCCCGGCAGACAGCGATATACATCGACCACCAAATTGCTTGGCGACATTCTCGATAACTTTTTGGGCAATATGATCTCCGTCTGTCACCAAGATGACTTTCCGGCGTACTGTGTCCATGCTGGGTCACCGCCTTTTACTGCCTGGACTTACCCTTTGGGTTTAAAGATGAGTGAGGCAAAAAATCCGAATGCAATCGCAGCCGATATACCCGCACTCGTGACCTCAAAAATCCCCGTTGCCACACCGATCAACCCATGTTGCTCTGCCTCGCCGATGGCTCCATGGTACAAAGAATGACCGAAGCTCGTAATTGGTACAGTCGCTCCTGCGCCTGCGAAATCAATAAACTTGTCATACACGCCGATAAAATCGAGAAAAACTCCTGCCACGACCAGCGTACTCATGACATGAGCAGGCGTTAACTTGCCAACATCCAGAAGGAGCTGACCTACTACACAAACCAATCCTCCTACGACAAAAGCAATCAGGTACTCCATCATTTTCCTCCTTCCAGTGCAACCGCATGGGCGATGCACGGTATCGAATTGCCCTGCTGATAGCTTACCGGGCTTAAGAGGGCTCCCGTGGCACAGACCAACACGTTTTTCAGTAACCCACGGTTAAGTTGATCCAAAATGTAGCTATACGTGACCACTGCACTGCTGGCACAACCGCTCCCGCCTGCAAATACATCCTGATCGGGGGAGTAAATCATTAACCCGCAATCATTGTAGATTTGATCCAGATCGTATCCTTCTGTCAGCATGAGCTCTTTTAGAATCGGAAACCCGACAGCTGCCAGGTCACCAGTCACGATCAAATCATAGGCTTGTGGGGAGCGCCCCGTATCTTGAAAATGCGTCTGGATCGTCGTAGCTGCTGCTGGAGCCATAGCAGTCCCCATGTCAAACGGGTCTTTAATCCCCATATCTACTACTTTTCCCATCGTCGCATACGTGATTCGCGGACCATTTCCCCCTATCCCGACCAATCCAGCGCCGGCTCCTGTCACTGTCCACTGGGCGCTTGGCGGCTTCTGGCCTCCATATTCCGTGGGATAACGATATTGCCTTTCCGCTGTGGCATTGTGGCTACTGCAAGCAGCAATGGCCCTGTTCGCATAGCCTGCGTTTACCAAAGCCGCCGCATTTGCCAGTGTCAGCATCGAGGTAGAACAAGCTCCGTACATGCCCAAAAGCGGAATCGCCACCTTTTCTGCTGCAAAGTTGGTGGTGATGTTCTGATTTAACAGATCACCGGCGAGAATGATATCCACATCCTTGCCCGTGATCTCGGCCTTTTGCAGCAAGGTGTTGACTGCATCCTCCATCAACTGGCGTTCGGCGTCTTCCCACGTCTGTTGGCCTGCATACATATCGTCGTGGATCTTATCAAACAAGTGTGCCAGCGGCCCTTCTCCTTCTTTTGGTCCCACAGCAACTGCCGAGCTTTGCAAGCGAACATTTTGATCGAAGTGCCAGGTTTGCCGATTGACTCGTTTCACTGGTTGATTGTTTGACACCGCCAGCCCTCCCTTAGAAAAACATGTTGATCAGGCTCTTTAAAATTCCCGCAATGAAAGCAGCAACAACCCCAAATACAATGACCGAGCCAGCCAGCTTAAACATATTTCCCCCAACGCCGAGCACATACCCTTCGCTCCGATGTTCGATGGCTGCAGAAGCTATTGAGTTGGCAAAGCCTGTAACAGGCACAGCTGATCCTGCTCCGGCATACTGCCCGATATTGTCATACACACCTAACCCTGTCAGCAAAACGGATAGAAAGATGAGCGTCGCAACGGTCGGATTGCTTGCCGTTTTCTCCGTAAATCCGAAAAAGGTAATATACATATTTTGAATGGCTTGACCCAACAAACATATGGTCCCTCCTACCCAGAAAGCACGAAACGAGTTCAGCAGAACATTTCGTTTGGGCTGGAACTTGGAAGCCTGCTGTTGATACAGTTGTTTGGTCATCTGCATCGATCCGGGATTTTTGGATTTTGTTTTGGTTGCCATGCCCTTTCACTCCCTTTGTAAGCTTTCTTCCTATATCCTTCCTTTTTCTAAAGATGCCTATGAATAGTGGTATTTACCATTTCACAGATGGAGCAGCCATTGCAGTAAGGAACCTGTCACTTTTCCCAAAACCACTGCCATCATCAGAAAGAGAAGACTGCCATCCATGTGGATTCGCTTCGCTAATATCGGGAAGACATTCAGTACCTCAGTTAAGCCTGCGGCGAGTGTCCCCACAAATATTCCTGCAAATATCCCGTAAATCGAAGAAACGATATCGGGCAAATGAGCACCCCAGTGAAAAAAATCAATGAACGTAAAAAAAAGCGCCCCTGCTACCAAAGCCCATTCCAGCGAGCGGATATATCGATGAGCATTCGTTAATTGTGTCAACCTCGGAATGATGTCCAGAACGGTAATAAACGCGACCAGCCCGCTCCCAACTGCAAGACCTCCACCTAGCCCGATCAACATAAGCAACAAGCATTTGATGACGCTCATTTCTTCGTCCGTTGGTTTTCCTTGTTTTCATTTTGTATGTAGTATTGATCCAGGCTTTGCTGATACATAAACAATTCCACTTCTAGCGGACTAGGTTCTTCGTTGATTTTTTTCTGGAAGATATGATTGAAAAACAGAATCATCCCCAAGCCGATTCCGATGGAGTAAGGGATTTGCAACCATAAAGGCTGATGGCTTTTTTCACCTGTAATCAAATAGTAGATTCGTTCGTGAACCTGCATCATGCTGACATCAGTATGGAAATTCATGATCGCCAAGCCTGAGCCAATGAACAACAGAATCCACACCATCGCCACCAAAATCGGGTTCGATTTCTTTCGTGGATTGAGTACTTCCACTATGATTTGGGGAGCACCCTGGACGTCCAATTCCACGTCAGGATAGACAGAGCGCAGCCTTTTGATCACCTGCATAATATCGATAATGATCAAATTGCCATCTGTTGGCTTTGTCTGGTAAATGGGCATCCGCTTTAACGCTTCCTCGCGCTCTCCATCCCAGTAAAGCTGGCAAATGTCCCCAAGCATAATCATGGCTTGTGGCTGTACGGCCAATCGCTTTCTCAGGCGCAGAAACAACGCGTCTTTCATGGTACCTTCCCCTTCCATCACATACCTGATTATTCGCTAGTATGTGCCGAGCCACAAAACCCATGCAAATAAACGGCGGTCATATTCTGTTTTATGAAAAACGTCGAGATGTTTCGATCTCCCGATGAGAGGGGACGTTTTTCACACAAAAAAACACACCAGCCACGTAGTGACCGGAGTGTTTCTTTGCATCTGTTAATGCTCAATTTGGTCTTTGATTGTTTGTAAAATGCGCTTCTCGAGGCGCGATACCTGTACTTGCGAGATCCCCAGCCTCTCCGCTACTTCCGACTGCGTCTGATCCTTGTAGTAGCGCAGATAAACAATGAGTTGCTCCCGCTCACTCAATCGACTGATCGCATCCTTGAGTGCGATTTTTTCAAACCATTTGTTGACCCCTTCATCCGCAATCTGATCGATCAACGTAATGGGGTCCCCGTCATTTTCAAAAACCGTTTCATGGATGGAAGAAGGTGCCCGATTCGCTTCTTGCGCAAACACGACTTCTTCTGGCGTAATCCCCACCGCGTCCGCAACCTCAGCAATCGTGGGTGCGCGACCATATTGCTTGTACAGCTCATCCTTTGTTCGTCGTACCTTATTGGCTGTTTCTTTGAGTGATCGACTTACCTTGACTGTACCGTCATCGCGTAAGAAACGTTGAATTTCTCCGATAATCATCGGCACAGCATAGGTTGAGAATCGAACATCATAGGAGAGATCGAACTTGTCTACGGCTTTCAAAAGGCCAATACAACCGATCTGAAACAAATCATCCGCTTCGTATCCACGGTTGATAAAGCGCTGGACGACGGACCAGACCAGTCGAATATTACTGTTGACTAAAAGCTCTCGTGCCTCAGTGTCGCCAGCTTGACTTTTGGCGATTAGCTCTTTCACTTGGTCATTGGTCAGAAATGGTTGACTCGCGTTTTTGATATCGGCACCCATAGGCACTACCCCTAATTTTGCAAGGCTTTGGCAAACGCTAGGCGTTTGGTGAGGCGCACAGTTGTTCCTTTACCCACAACTGTTGCCACTTCCAAAGAATCCATGAAATTCTCCATAATGGTAAAGCCCATTCCAGAGCGCTCAAGCTCCGGTTTCGTCGTATAGAGTGGCTGCATGGCCTGCTCCACATCCTCAATTCCTCGTCCATTGTCTTCCACAATCAGATCAACGCTGTCCTCTTGAATTCGCACAGAGATCTGTACCACACCCTCTGGATTTTCGTCATAACCATGAATAATGGCATTGGTAACAGCCTCGGATATAACGGTTTTGATTTCTTCCAGCTCGTCCATCGTAATATCGAGTTGGGATATGAAGGCTGCAACTGCTACACGTGCGAATGCTTCATTTTGGCTCAACGCTGCAAACGACACTGACATAAAGTTACGCTGTACCATCATTACGCCACCCCCAGAACATGCAAAGCATCCGCTTCGTTTTCGCGAAACTTGATCACCTTGAATAACCCGGACATCTCGAATATTCGATAGATCGTAGGATTGATCGAGCAGACGTACATTTCTCCAGATCGGGCAGAAATCTGCTTGTATCTTCCCAAAATAACCCCGATACCAGAGCTGTCCATAAACGTCAAATCAGCCAGACTCAGCACAATATGGCGTATAGTAGAGGTACGCAAAAGATCATCCGCCTTCTTGCGCAACTCCTCTGCCGTATGATGATCCAGCTCACCCTGCAAACGGATCACCAGCACGTCCTGCCGTGTTTCCATCGCAACTCGTAAACTCATAGCTGACACACTCCTTCTCCCTTGATAGAAACTCTCTTTCTTCCTCAACGAAACCAATTCCTGCCAGCCGACAAAAGAACAAAAAAATCGAGCAGCCGCGCCATTCCATTCGGGGCAACTCGATTCTTTTCGCGCTCATGCTGTCTGTCAGTAGCTAATCAAAACGCTCTTGGTGGTTCGCTTGAGAATCTCCCACATGTTGGCTTTATCTATCTGATCTTCTGGGAACAGATCGATACGGTTTACTTCCTTGCCATCTTTCGTGCGGATGAAAATGTGTCCAATTACTTGGTCCTTTGCTACAGGTGCACTGATCGCCTGGTTGATGACAATTTCCTTCTGGAAGGTATCTGCCGATTCACCTTTTTTCATCAACAAGCTAACCGCATGGGGTGTCACCGCATTGATCTGCGCTTTCTGACCTTTATCCACAACAAGTGCTCGCACAGCTTCTCCCTTTTTGTACATCGGCGTCACCTGAAAGTGCGTGAATGCGTAATTGAACATGGTCGAAACCTCATTGTTGCGCGTTTTTACATCAGGCTCACCCATGACGACAGCAATGACACGCATGTTGTTGCGTTTGGCAGTCGCTGTTAAACAGTATTTCGCTTCGCCTGTGTACCCTGTTTTCAAACCGTCCACCCCTTCATAAAAACGCACCAGCTTGTTCGTATTCACAAGCCAGAAGGGGCTCTCTGTATCTTTTCGCAAGTAGTCTTGGTACGTACCAGTGAACTTCGTGATGCCTTCGTGCTTTAAGAGCTCGCGTGACATGATCGCAATATCTGTTGCCGAAGAGTAATGATTTGCGGCAGGAAGTCCATTGGAGTTTACAAAATGCGTATTTTTCATGCCGAGCTGCTGTGCGCGTTCATTCATTCGCACGACAAAACTCTCCTCTGTCCCAGCCAAGTGCTCAGCCATTGCTACAGAGGCATCATTCCCAGAAGCAATAGCAATCCCTTTCAACATGTCCTCTACCGTCATTTCTTCACCGGGCTGTAAAAAAATTTGCGACCCGCCCATCGATGCTGCTCTTTCACTTGTTCGAACCTTATCGGTAAGCTTAAGCTCTCCCCGCTCCACCGCTTCCATGATCAAAAGCATGGTCATTACTTTGGTGATACTGGCGGGTGGCATTTTTTCATTGGCGTTCTTTTCATACAAGACTGTTCCCGTATCCGCTTCAATCATCACTGCGGATGAAGCTTGTGGGGCAAAATGATTGTCACCCTTTTGCTGTCCAGCCTTTTCTTTGGCAATAGCCATCGGAGAAAAGATGGTAAAGCACATAACGAAGCATAGAGCGAGGTATCCATTCCGTTTCATAGCAGTCTCTTCCCTCCATTCATGGTTTTATTCTCACCATCATGAAAGGAAAATATTCACACAAAAACGGCAAGATTATCTTCTCGAAAGACATCTGGTTACATAAAAAATCCCTTCCGCTACTAGCAGAAGGGACACTTTCTTAAATGACGAATCGGCTTACATTTTGCGTTAACTCGTCCGCCATTTTTTTCAATTGCTCTACGTTTTCATTAATGCGTGCAATCGAATTCAATTGTTCATCCACTGTCTCTACCACATCTGAGATGGAGTCACTAATTTCATCCGACATGGTGGCAAGACGTTGCATGGAGTTCGTCACAACCTGATTACCTGCCGCCATCTCTTCCGAGGTCGCTGTCATCGATTCGCTCTGCTCTGCTGCCGATTGAATCTCTGCCACGATATTTTGGAAAGCAGTACCCACAGACTCTACAGACTGCAAGCCTCCACTCACCATGGTAACGATCTGGTCCATATGCTTGCTCATATCCATTGCCTCATCATTGATCGAATGGGCAATGGCAGCGATACGCTCAGAGAAGGAGCTGCTTTCCTCTGCGAGCTTGCGAACCTCGCTGGCAACTACCGAGAAGCCTCGTCCAGCATCTCCAGCACGGGCAGCCTCAATGGCAGCATTTAGCGCCAACAAATTCGTTTGCGAGGCAATACTCGTAATCATTTCGACGATGCTCGTAATTTCGCGAGCCCGCTCACGAAGATTGTGCATTTGCCCAGCAGTCCGTTCTACCTCACCAGTGGCACGTCTTACCGTATTGATTACGTTCTCCACTAACTCCATTCCGCCTTGCGCTCTCTCAAACGTACGGGTCGTGGCAACCGATGTAGATTCGGCAGCCACAGCCACCTGTTCAACGCCTTCCGATATTTCCGAGACGGTATTGGCCGTTGCTTGCACTTCATTCGTCTGCGTAGAAACGCGTTGGGCAATCGTTGAAATGTTATCCGTAATGACGTTAATGGCTCCTTTATTTTCTTGCGCAAATAGAGTCAGCTCATCTGTCGCTACGTTCAGTTGTGTAGCTTGTCCCTGTACGAGGGCAATCAGCTTGCGGAGTTCAGCCGCCATGTCATTCATTTTGCGGCCAACCATCGCCAGCTCGTCATTGCCGTTTACTTTTACGTTGATATTAAAATGTCCGGCGCCGATTTGATCCATATCCCGCGCTATCGCGAACAGAGACATTCGAATCCGCTTTGCAAACCACCAGATCGCCCAAACCGAGAGTCCGATGATCGGCAAGCTGAAGAGTACGAAGTACAGCCACATACCGTCTACTTCACCATACACCTCGTTAGTTCCCGTGGACAAAACCACATTCCACTTCAACATTGGGATCGGTGCAAAAGCGGCAAATGAATCAATTCCATGATCCGAGTACAATAAGCTGTTGCTTGTCTCATACTGCATCAGGGCAAGCATCTCTTCATAATCTTTGTCACCAGCCAGCACGAGCTTGTTGTTGTTATTCGGATTTTGATGGGCCACAACTAAACCATCTTGTCGAACGACAAATGCGTAGCCATTCTCCATGAAAGAGATCTCAGGAATCTTTTGAATCATTTGGTCAATCGTAAAGCCAACAACGAACAACCGGCTCGTATCATCGGCCTTTTCCCCTATGGGTGTCGCAATATAAAGAAAACTCTTGTTGCTGCCTTCAACGATTTCTTCATCAGAAACGACCAAGGATTTCGTGGTTAGCGCTCTTTGGAAGTATTGTTTTTGCTTGAAGTCAATCTCATTTGTCCCGGTCAAGGAATACTGGGATTTCCCGGTAGCCGTGTCGATCAAATAGATTCTGGATACTTCTTTATGTGCCTGGCGCAATAAAGTAAACTGCTCCATGATTAGTGGCTGCAGCTCTGTCATCATCACACGTTTGGTTGCCGCCGATTTGGTGGAGTTCACAATCGCTTTTATGTCATCTTCTATGCTATTCGCATGCTGGTCAGCCAGCATTTTTGCCTGATTAGAGGTAATGCTAAACAACGTTGATTTCGAGAAGGAAAGGGCTATGTATTGCAAAGAACCGATAATAATAAGTACAAGAATTAGACCAAACACAATCATCTTTGTAGCAAGAGAGCCTTTAAGCTTTTCCGTTGCTACTTGGCTAGTCAGGTTTACTTTTTTTATGAGATTCGATATTCCCTCCTTCTTTTTCCATCGTGGCGACAAAAATTTACTCATGCTACTTGCCCCCTTTATCACTGCTACAATTTTCCAGTGCAAGAACTCCGAAAAAATACCCCTGAAAAAACTGCCTCTGGGTACAATACCCATTTTTTTCAGAGGTAAAACCTCCCTTATGAAGGGAAACGAGTTCCGGGCTGCACGAGTAGCCTCGGAACTCGCTATTTGTAATTGATTTAGTTATACAAATGACAGGCTGCGAAATGTCCTGGCTCTACTTCTTTCCACACAGGTACGGATGCAGCGCATTCCGGCATTGCTTTCGGGCAACGGGTACGGAAATGGCAACCGCTTGGTGGGTTCATTGGGCTAGGTACATCACCTTGCAATACAATGCGCTCACGGTTACGCTCAATTTCTGGGTCTGGAATCGGAATCGCAGACAACAGCGCTTGCGTATACGGATGGAGCGGCTTTTCATACAAAGCATCACTTTCTGCCAGCTCAACCATTTTCCCCAGGTACATAACCGCTACACGGTCGGAAATGTATTTTACCATGGACAAGTCATGGGCAATGAACATGTAAGTCAAGCCCATTTTTTCTTGCAGCTGTTCGAGCAAGTTTACAACCTGTGCTTGTACGGATACGTCCAAAGCAGAGATCGGCTCGTCACACACGATGAATTTTGGTTCTACTGCCAATGCACGGGCAATTCCGATACGTTGGCGCTGACCACCGGAAAACTCGTGTGGGAAGCGGTTCATATGCTCAGGATTCAAGCTCACCAAGGAAAGGAGCTCCTGGATGCGTTCTTTGCGCTTCTGACCAGTCGCCAGGCCATGAATATCTAGTGCCTCACCAATAATATCCCCGACTGTCATACGCGGATTCAAGGATGCGTAAGGGTCTTGGAAAATCATTTGCATGTTGCGGCGCATCGCCTTCATTTCCTGCTGGTTCAAATCCATGATGCTCTTGCCTTCAAACAGGACGTCCCCTTCAGTCGCATCATACAGTCTCAAGATGGTACGACCGGCAGTGGACTTTCCACAGCCTGACTCTCCTACTACGCCCAATGTTTCTCCACGTTTGATCTCAAATGAGATATCATTCACAGCTTTCAGAGTATTATCGCCAATAGAAAAGAACTTTTTTAGATTACGTACTTCAATTAAATTTTCACGTTTATCCACTGATATCCCTCCTTCTACGTTCATGCACGGTTCTGAGCAAGCGGATGCTGAAGCCAACAAGCTGCTCGCTGAGTCGTGCTGACGTCGTTCAGCTCAGGATCGATCTCTTGGCACACACGCATCGCTGATTCGCAACGCGCAGTGAATCCACAGCCAACTGGCGGACGCAGAAGGTCTGGCGGCGTACCAAAAATCGGTGTCAGTGGCTCGTCACGGTTCAAGTCAAGACGTGGTACCGAGCGAAGCAAGCCTTTGGTGTAAGGATGTTGCGGATTGTAGAAAATATCGTCAACTGTTCCAGTCTCGATCACTTTTCCTGCATACATAACAATTACGCGGTCACACATCTCAGCAACAACACCAAGGTCATGCGTGATCAAGATAATGGAAGTGCCCGTTTTCTTTTGCAAATCTTTCATCAGGTCCAAAATTTGCGCCTGAATCGTTACGTCCAAAGCTGTCGTCGGTTCATCCGCGATCAACAGCTTCGGCGAACAGGCGAGGGCGATCGCGATCATCGCACGTTGACGCATACCCCCAGAGAACTCGTGTGGATATTGCTCCACACGTTTCTCAGGTTGCGGAATACCAACAATGGTCAACAGCTCAATGGCACGATCACGTGCTGCAGATTTCGACATGTTTTGGTGTTTGATCAAGCCCTCAGTAATTTGGCTACCGATGGTCATTGTTGGGTTCAAGGAAGTCATCGGATCTTGGAAGATCATCCCGATATCTTTACCGCGGATCGATTCCATTTCTTTTTTCGACTTCTTGACGATATCCTCGCCATTGAAGAGAATTTGCCCTTGTTTAATTTCACCTGGAGGCATAGGAATCAGCTTCATGAGGGTTTGAGCGGTTACGGATTTACCGCAACCGGACTCCCCTACAATCGCTACAGCCTCTCCGCGGTTGACGTGAAAATTCACACCGCGGACTGCTTTTACTTCACCTGCATACGTATGGAAGGATACATGCAGGTCTTTTACATCAAGAATGCGTTCCATAACGACTATCCCTCCTATTTACGCAGGCGTGGGTCTACTGCATCGCGCAGACCGTCACCGAACAAGTTAAATGCCAAGATGGTCAGGGAAATAAAGATTGCCGGGAATGTCAAACGCCATGGATAGTACTTCATGGCCGGCAAGCCCTCATTGGACATCGTTCCCCACGATGCAATCGGTGCCGAAACCCCTAACCCGATAAAGGACAAGAAGGATTCTGCGAAAATCGCGGAAGGTACAGTCAAGCTCAATGTTACGATGATTGGACCCAAAGCATTTGGAATCAAGTGTTTGAAGATCAGGCGGTTGGCGTCAGCACCAAGGGAGCGCGCTGCCAGTACAAACTCTTGGTTTTTCAATTGAAGGATCTGACCACGCACAATCCGGGCCATACCGATCCATCCCGTTATCGTCAAGGCAAGAATAATCGTTCCAACACCAGGCTCTAAAACAACCATCAACAAAATAACAACCAGCAGGTAAGGAATCGCGAACAAGATATCTGCGAAACGCATCATCATTTCATCTACTCTACCGCCATAAAAACCTGCGATACCGCCCCAGATCACACCAATGATCAGGTCAATGAACGCTGCGGCAAGACCTACTTGCAGAGAGATACGTGCACCGTACCAAATACGCTCAAATACGTCACGACCTAGGTCATCTGTGCCAAACCAGTGTTCAGCAGACGGCTTTTTGTTCTTGCCAGCCAGATCCGTCGTAAAATAATCTTGTGGAGTTAGCCATGGGACCACAATGGCACATACGATCAACAAAGCAATGAAGATCATAGAAATCATTGCGACTTTATTCATTTTCAAACGACGCCAAACGTCAGACCAAAAAGAGAGACTTGGGCGCTTAATTGCTTCAGCTTGACGAAGGTCAACGGAAATTGGCTCGAAATGTTCTTTAGTCAAGTTTTGCACGTGTCATTACTCCTTTCCTGCGTCCGAAAGTTTGATCCGTGGGTCTACCAAGGTGTATGCGATGTCAACAATCAGAATCATCACAACCAGGATCATGGAGTAGAACACGGTCGTACCCATGATTACCGTATAGTCGCGGTTTGTAATAGACAAAACGAATTCGCGACCAAGACCAGGAACACCGAAAATACGTTCAATAACGAATGCCCCTGTCAAAATACCAGCAATCAGTGGACCCAGGTAAGTAACAACTGGCAATAGCGCATTACGGATTGCGTGTTTTACTGTAATGGTAAAAGTGTGCAGCCCTTTTGCTTTTGCTGTTTTGATGTAATCTTGACCCATAACTTCAATCATATTGGAACGCGTCAAACGCGCGATAAATGCCATCGGTGATGCGGCGAGTGCCAATGATGGAAGGATGGTGTATTCGAATCCTTCCCATTTCGCGATTGGAAACCAGCCCAAATTAATAGCGAAAATGTATTGGTAAAAGGACGCCAAAATAAAGCTTGGTACCGATAATCCCAAAACGGCGATGACCATCGCGGAATAGTCTTGCCATTTATTATGGTTTAGCGCTGCGATAACCCCTAGCGTAATCCCACCAAAAATAGCGAGCAATAAAGCTTGTGCTCCCAAGTGAGCAGAAACTGGGAAACCACGATTAATCATGTCGTTAACAGTTGAAGATTTCTCCGTAAACGATGGACCGAGCTCCCATGTTGCTACACCCTTCAAATATTCGAAGTATTGTTCGTGCAACGGCAGGTTCAGCTTGTACTTTGCCTCTAGTGCTGCCTTAATTTCCGGCGGGACCTGCTTCTCGGATGTAAATGGACCACCTGGTACTGCTTTCATGATGAAGAAGGTGGCCGTTACAATTAAGAAGAGCGAGATGAGCATAAAAATGATGCGCTTACCGAGATAACGGATCAACTAACTTACCCCCTTGGTAGATTTTTGATTGCTTTCACGTCCCATGTTTACACTGCGGAACGCTGCCGACACAGTGTAAAAATCGGCTGTGTAAATAACCCTTAGATCTCTTGCAGAAAAGCTTCTCTCTCTATTTTCTCTTTGCTGGCAATCATGCCAGCTGGTATTTATGGGAAGGGCTTGCATGGCAGAGAGTATATGCGCAACCATATACCCTCTGCCGCAAATCCCGTTTCCTTCGTTATGAAATTACTCGATGTATGCGCCTTTCCAATCCACGTCACCCAGGCCAGTTTGGTGAACGCCTTTCACTTCTGGCTTCTGTACCCAAGATTGCGTATAGAAGTAAATTGGCATGATTGGCATTTCATCCATCAGGATTTGTTCTGCATCTGCCAAAATTTTCTTACGTTTCTCGAGGTCTGGCTCCTGAGCGGATTGGTTCAACAACTCTTTATATTTTGCATTTTCCCAACGTGTATCGTTGTTTCCACCCATTTTATCCTTGTAGAGCTCCAAGAAGTTGATTGGGTCATTGAAGTCACCCAGCCAGCCCATCCGTCCAATCTGGAAGTTACCCTCATGCATATCCTCCAGGTAAACTTTCCATTCTTTATTCTCGAGTTTCACATCTACACCGAGATTTTTCTTCCATTGGTCTTGGATGGCCTCAGCAATCTTCTTGTGAGCCTCAGATGTATTGTAGGACAAGGTAATCGGTGGCAGCTTGCTCAAACCAACCTCTTTCAGTCCCTCTTCCAAAAGCTTTTTCGCATTTTCTAGATCTTTGTCTTTGAAATAGCCATTTGGATTCAGCACCATGGATGGAGGAACAGCGCCTGTTGCCGGGATTTGACCCGTTTGGAGAATGTTGTCGATCAAGCCTTGGCGATCAATCGAGTAAGCAAATGCTTTTCTCACTTTAATGTTATTAAATGGCGGCTTTTCGGTATTGAACTTGTACCAGTACGTACCAGCAATTGGATTCGTTTGAATCTTGCCTTGCTCTTTCAATGCTGGAATCGCATCTGTTGGCAAAGCACTCATAGGTGCGCCAGCCCAGTCGATTTCGCCATTTTCGAACATGGAGAGCTCTGTATTTTCGTCTTCTACCATGGAGAATTCGATTTTGTCGAGCTTTACATTGTCTTTATCCCAGTAATTCTCGTTCTTCACGAGCACCATCTTGCTCTTGTGCTCCCAAGATTCGATTTTGAAAGGTCCGTTACCGACGTGCGAACTTGCATCGCCTGCCCACTTCGGATTTGCATCAATTACTTTTTTGTTAACTGGGAAGTAGGTACGGAATGCGAGCAATTCCAGGAAGTATGGAGTCGGATTCTCGAGCTTAACTTCCAGTGTCTTATCGTCTAGTGCCTTCACGCCTACTTCATCAAGCTTTGCTTCGCCCTTGTTTGCTTTTTCACCATTCTTCACGTAGTACAGCTGATATGCGTAGTTGGAAGCTGTTTTTGGATCGAGAGCACGCTTCCAAGCATATTCAAAGTCATGTGCTGTTACAGGATCACCATTGCTCCATTTCCCTTCTCTGATTTTAAATGTGTAAGTTAGCTTATCATCAGAGACGGTATAGCTCTCAGCAGCAGCTTCATGCGGCTTGTCGTCGGTACCAATGCGGGTCAAGCCATCAAAGGTTGCCAAGATAATCGCGCCTGAAGTCGTGTCCTCTGCGAGGCCTGGATCAGTTGTAGGTGGCTCGGAGTGCAGGTTCATTTTTAAAACTTGTGGCTTCTTCTCAGCAGCTGGAGTTGCAGGCTGTGAAGGTGCTGTTGTTGCAGGTGTTTCTCCTGACGGTGGAGCGGCAGTTGGTTGACCTCCTCCGCACCCTGCCAGGGCGGTTCCTAATACAGCAATCGAGCTCACAAGTGCAAACATATTCTTTTTCAACGCAATAACCCCCAGTACGTTTTTCTTTTTTGTCTTTTTTCTGAAAATAAAGGACGAAAAAAAATGAAAACTACGCGAAGCTGCTTGACTTCGGCTGGAAGGCATCAACCCCTTTCATTGCAGGGTCACCTCGTCGTCTTGAACGAAAGAGAAGGTGTCTTTGTACTGCTTCAGTTCCAGTGAAACGTCCGCAGCCGCAATTCCTTCAATTTGAGAGAGTCGTTCATTAACAAAGGTGATCAGCTCATCATTACTATGGAAACACGCTTGGATAATCAAGTCGTGCTTACCGCTATAAGCGCCTACAAAACGTACTGCAGAAAATTTGCTTAATTTTTCTGCCACTTCTTTCTGCAAACCTAGCTTTGTGGTTAACCCGATGATAACCTGCACATGTAATCCTAATTTCTCTGGATCGGGTTGAATTACGAATTGGAAGACTCCGTCTTGCAAAAGACGAGTGATGCGCGATCGAATTGTTCCTTCGCTCACGCCTAGTTGATGGGCGATTTCTGTATATGGGATACGCCCATCTTCATGGAGGATTTGCAGAATCTGTCTGTCGACATGGTCCAGCTTTTTCATAAATACGATTTTCTGGGAACCTCCATCATTTTTTTACGAATTTCGCAATAATCTTTTACAAACAGTCTAATACAATAAAAGTAATCGGAAATGATAGCGGTGTCAACGAAATTTGACAAGTAGAATTATAAAACTTTATAAAGTCAATCCGAACAGTAAAATATTTTTTATATAATAAAAAACGACTTATATCTTTCTATTGAATATGAAAAGCTAGATTTAATCAACAATATTTTTTCGAGAAACTGTATTTTTACTCATAAAACAAGGCGTGCGCATGTGCTGTGCACGCCTTGTTTTATTTGATTGATCAACTAATATCCGGACGTTCTATGCTTCGATAATTTTATAGATCAACGGTTGTTCTCCATCGATTGCCGTCGAAATTTGGAAGGCACCTTCCATTTCTTTCAACGCATTTTGCAGAAGATGGTCTTCGTTGGCATGGATCGTGACCAAAACTTCTCCAGCCTTCACCTGATCCCCGCGTTTTTTGTGCAGAATAAGGCCTACTGCCAAGTCAATTGGCATTTCTTTTGTCAATCTGCCAGCACCCAGGACAACAGAAGCATGACCGATCGCTTCCGCATCAATCGCGCTTACAAAGCCGTCCTGTTCGGCTGTAACCGTATGAATGATCTTTGCTTGCGGCAGACGAGCCAAATCATAGACGTCCTGCTTATTGCCGCCTTGAGCCTCTACCATTTCCGCCAGTTTATCCACTGCTTTTCCGGAAGCCATCAGGTCTTCTAGCTTCTTACGACCTTCTTCCACATCAGTAACAAGCCCACCCATGACAAGCATGCGGGAGCCAATAGCCAATACCAGCTCGGTCAAATCGCGAGGACCCTTACCTGCAAGTGTCTCCACCGCTTCTTTCACTTCCAGTGCATTGCCCACAGCAAAGCCAAGCGGCTGGTTCATATCGCTGATGACCGCCACCGTTTTACGTCCTACTTGACTACCGATTGCAACCATCGCATTTGCTAATGTTTCTGCCTCTTCAATGCTTTTCATGAAAGCGCCCTTCCCTACTTTTACGTCAAGCAGGATGGCATCTGCTCCAGCGGCAATCTTCTTGGACATGATGGAGCTTGCAATCAACGGCACAGCCTCTACAGTAGCTGTCACGTCACGCAGAGCATACAGCTTCTTGTCTGCAGGTGTCAGGTTGCCAGACTGCCCAATTACGGACACGCCAATATCACGCACCTGCTGCAAAAATTGCTCGCGTGTGCGTTCTACTTCGAATCCCGCGAAGGACTCCAACTTGTCGATGGTGCCTCCTGAGTATCCAAGGCCTCTTCCAGACATTTTTGCCACAGGAATACCCGCTGCCGCGACCAATGGCGCAACAACTAGAGTAGTCTTGTCCCCTACTCCGCCTGTACTGTGCTTGTCTACCTTAATTCCTTGCAGGGAAGACAGGTCAAGCTGTTCGCCTGACCCTGCCATTGCCAAGGTTAGATCTCCTGTCTCTCTCGCAGTCATGCCACGGAAAAAGACTGCCATTGCCCACGCGGACATTTGGTAGTCAGGAATACTTCCATCTGTATAGCCTGTCACCAGAAATTGAATCTCTTCTGTTGTCAGTTCTCCGCCATCACGTTTTTTGGCGATCATATCGACCATACGCATTGTTAATCCCTCCGAATCCGTTACTTACATCTTGGCTACGATACCGTTTACCAGAGCCAGGAATTGAGATTTTACCTTTTCTGTTGTTTCCATTACTTCATCATGGGACAGAGGCTGTTCCAAAATACCTGCTGCCATGTTGCTAATGCACGAAATACCAAGCACCTTAACACCCATGTGTCGTGCCACGATTACTTCTGGTACAGTGGACATCCCTACAGCATCCCCACCCAACAGACGAAGCATGCGGATTTCAGCTGGAGTTTCATAGGTAGGACCTAGCAGACCTGCGTATACACCTTCACGGAGCTGGATTCCTTGCTCGGACGCAACTTCATGAGCCAGCTTGCGGAGCTGTTTGGAATAAGCCTCAGACATATCTGGGAAACGTGCTCCCAATTGTTCATCGTTTGCACCGATCAATGGATTGCGGAACGTCATATTGATGTGATCAGAAATCAGCATGAGGTCCCCTGGATTGTAGCCTTCGTTAATTCCGCCAGCCGCATTGGTCACAATAATGGTTTCTACGCCGAGCAGCTTCATGACACGAATTGGGAAAACAACAGCATCCAGACCATGTCCCTCATAAAAGTGGAAACGACCTTGCATCGCAACGACTTGCTTGCCTTGCAGCTTGCCAATCACGAGTTGTCCTTTGTGGCCGACAACGGTGGACACAGTGAAGCCAGGAATTTCATGATAAGGGATGATCACCGGATTTTCGATCTCATCCGCCAAAACACCCAGCCCTGATCCGAGTACGAGACCAATGGTTGGTTTTTCTGTTAGTTTCGGTTCGATATATGCTACTGCGTCATGGAAATTTGCCAATTCAACTCTCTCCTTTTTTTGTGTTTCTTCTATTATATAAATGTTTATTTTTACTTAACCTTTATAAATGATTGAGGAAGCTTTTCCCAATCACTGGAGCAGTTACCCCAAAATTGTCTGCGATGGTCGCACCCAAGTCTGCAAATGTTTCACGGATGCCCAAATGTTCTCCAGCTTGAATACCCTTGTGATACACAATCAACGGAACATATTCTCTCGTATGGTCACTGCCATGGTGTACAGGATCGTTACCATGGTCTGCCGTGATTACCAGCAAATCATTTTCTTGTAGCGCTTCCAAAAGCTCTGGAATACGAGCGTCGAACTCCATCAAAGCCTGACCATATCCTTCTGGATCGCGGCGATGACCGAACTTCGCATCGAAGTCCACCAAGTTGACAAAAGAAAGACCCGTGAAAGATTGTTTCATCGTGCCAAGAATTTGATCTACACCGTCCATGTTATCTTTGGTTCGGATAGATTCGGTAACGCCCTCTTCTGCGTAGATGTCGCTGATTTTGCCAATGGCAATAGAAGCAAGGTCAGCATCTTGCAGACGATTCATGACTGTCGGAGCAAATGGCTTCACGGAATAATCGTGACGATTTGCTGTACGGCTAAAATTGCCTGGCTGTCCAACAAATGGACGCGCAATGACACGAGTAACCGCAAACTCATCACGAAGCGTCAACTCACGAGCTACCTCGCAAATATGGTATAGCTCTTCAAGCGGAACAACCTCTTCATGTGCTGCCACCTGGAATACACTGTCCGCAGATGTATAGACAATGACTGCACCCGTATTCATATGCTCTTCGCCAAGCTCGTCGAGAATGTCCGTCCCAGAAGCGACCTTGTTCCCGAGCACCTTGCGGCCAATACGTTGCTCAAATTCTGAGATCAGCTCTTGTGGAAATCCATCTGGATAGGTGTTAAACGGAGTAGACACATGCAGACCCATGATTTCCCAATGACCAGTCGTCGTATCTTTCCCCATGGAGATTTCCTGCATTTTCCCGTAATGGGCCATAGGGGTTGCTACTGGCGCAACGTTCTGGAGTGGTGCTATATTTCCCAAACCTAATTTTTGCAAGTTAGGCAACGAAAATCCTGCAACTCGTTCCGCAATATGACCTAAGGTGTTTGCTCCTGCATCATTGAACTTAGGCGCATCAGGTTGTTCGCCAATCCCTACGCTGTCCATGACGATCAAAAAAACTCGTGAATACTGCATCTTAACGCCTCCTGTTTACCAGTCATTCGAATTCTATAATCAAGTCGTCAGACGTCTGACCTGATTCAGAAAATTTTTCTCCGCCCGACAATCAGGCGGAGTCGATCGTTTTTTCATACTCATGCTCGCGGATGCGTCTTGGCATAGATGTCCTTAATCCGCGTTCTGGTCACATGTGTGTAAATCTGGGTGGTTGAAATATCAGCATGCCCAAGCATCTCTTGAACAGAGCGCAAATCGGCTCCATTTTCCAGTAAGTGAGTGGCAAAAGAGTGGCGAAGTGTATGGGGTGTAATCTCTGCACGGATGTTTGATTTTTGGGCATATCGTTTAATAATTTTCCAAAAACCTTGCCGTGTAATTTGTTTGCCCAAGTGATTCAGAAATAATGCATTATCGCCAGTTCCTTTTACCAGCTTGGGGCGCCCTGCCTGCAAATAGTGGCGTACCATTTG
Source organism: Brevibacillus sp. NPDC058079 (assembly GCF_042885155.1). Lineage (NCBI taxonomy): Bacteria > Bacillati > Bacillota > Bacilli > Caryophanales > Paenibacillaceae > Brevibacillus > Brevibacillus sp. NPDC058079. The sequence goes on along the minus strand of NZ_JBHVSO010000001.1, from coordinate 324,924 downwards.
AATGGCAACCGAGCCTAACGGAATGATTCGCTCTTTTGATCCTTTTCCCAAGCATTTGACAAAACCCATATCCAGATTCACATCAGCACAATCCAGATTGACTAACTCCGAGACCCGAATGCCTGTCGCATATAGAAGCTCAAGCATCGCTTTGTCTCGCAGCCCGGCAGGATGATTGACAGGAGGACTTTCCAAAAGACGTTCCACTTCCTCAACAGAGAGCACTTTCGGCAAGCGTTTCTCGATCTTCGGTGTTTCTAGGTGAATGGATGGATCTTTGTCTATGTATTTATCCCGAATGAGAAACTGATAAAACGCTCGTATCGATGCCATATTGCGAGAAAGAGTTGCTGTTGCACGTCCTTTTTCCCGTAAAACAAGCAAGTATCCAATGATGTGCGTCCGAGTAGAATCCTCTATTCGAGCAACACCTTGCTCCTGTAAGTACGAGGTAAAGGCCACCATATCCCGTTGATAGGATTCCAGGGTATTTCTCGATAACCCTTTCTCCACAGTCAGGAAATGAATAAACTGATCAATCAGACTGTCCATGAAGCTGTCCCCTTCAGCTGATAAGTATCTTGTATTGCTTTCCACAAAGAAAAAGAAACTCCTGCTTCTCCAGATAAAAAACTCAAACTTGCATTACTCTCCTGTTAGAAAAAAGAGCTGTAGCCGTGCGACATATCCGTCAAAATCCTGTGCCTGAGAGGTATTGATGACTTTTACTACCTTCACCGCATTCCCATGTGGTTCCTGATAAGGGTTTGCCGGAAGAAATTTGTCCGCCAGCAAGGTAATGATGCCGTAGGAGAGCAAAGTGCAGGTAATGAAAAGAAGCAAGAAACGAAGACCCTCCATCAAGCGGCGATAAGAGACCTTCATCCGTGAGCCTCCTTACAGACTTTCTTTCATTTATATGCACTTGTCCCTTGCTCCATTCGAATCGATCCTCTTTTAGGATTCCACAGGAATAGGTCTGCCATTACAAAAGCTCCCAAGGAAAAAAGAAAAACTTCTCCGTTCCCAGAGAAGTCGACTTTATTTGAAGTCCTCCACGTTTACTTTATCTACACAACGATTGCAGATCCCGTAGAAGGTCAATCGGTGGTCGGTAATATAAAAGTTGTAAACATTCTTGACTTTCTCTTCTGCTGTGACAAGCAGATCTTCAAAAATTTCATCCACCGTACCACAATTGAGGCAAATGAGGTGATGATGGTGATAGGCAGCATTATCATCACGAAGATCGTAACGAGCTACGCCATCGCCAAAATTCATTTTATGAAGGATCTTCAGTTCGCTCAACAGCTCTAATGTCCTGTATACGGTAGCAAGCCCGATTTCCGGTGCTTTATCCTTCACCAACAAGTAAACATCTTCCGCACTCAAGTGATCTTCTTCATTCTCCAACAACACGCGAACAGTGGCTTCACGCTGTGGCGTCAGCTTGTAGTTCTGTGAATGCAACTGCTGCTTAATTTTCTCTAATTTTTCTTCCAACATTAATGCCCCTCCCCGCTCGCATGAAACCTGTTCCTATTATAGTAGAGGGGCATTGAATAAGTCAAATGCATAAGTTCTTACCTGAGAATTATTCTTAATTAAGCACAAGCTGCATCAGCCTAGGGGAAATGAAGGTTTCAAACAAGGCTGCAATCGTCAATACCGCCAGCATGCTAAGAACAAGAACGGTATAGCCCATAAAATGCGGCATGATGACATCCCTTTTGCTTAGCACTCTCGTTCGTATGAGTCGAAGAGAAAACGAAATTCCGCTGACACCTACAATAAAAAGGGCAGGGACGACTAATAAATTTTGTGGAAGTACACCCACCATGGCAAATGTTACGCCTTGCCATTGGAGTTGACTCACCAAAAAACCGACGGTGAAACCAACCACGACTCCTTTTAAAAAGAGCATCAACAAAATCATAGGCAACCCAATAATGGATAATCCTAGCACCCACATGATCGCTATGGTTTTGGCATAATGACCAAACGCCTGCTGAAAATGGGCACTGGTCTCAGGGATTCCATCACTGCCAAGACTGTTGAAAAAATATTGCAGAAAACCGTACAGCTCCTGCTTCTGTGACAATGGCAGTGAATTGACGAGGACGGCTCCGAAAATAATGCCCATCGTAAACAGGACGATCGTGAACCAGTAGAGTGACTGATGTTCTCTCGCATAGGATTGGATAGTTTGTCCGACTCGTGAACGCACGCTTCGTCGCCTCCCGCTTGGCTGATTACTGTACAGCTTATGCGGACGAGTTCTCCCCTATGACAACCTACAGCGGGACGATCTTGCCGTAGGTACCGGCGCCTCCTTTTTGGACTGATAGCTTTCCCTCTCGTGCTCGCACGATAAGCGAAGCGATTTTCTCTCCGACAACATGGGTGAGCTCTTCTTCGTTCACGCGATGCAATACGTTCATCTGTGTACCAAACGATCGATACAGCTTGTCCAACAATTTCGGACCGATTCCCGGAATGAATTCCAACGGGATTTGCTCGATATAAGAAGGACGGAACACCGGATGCTGGCCGGCCTCTACATCCGCCAGCTGATCAATGCGCGCTGCAACTCCTCGCACAATTCGTTGGAAGCCGCATTCCGGACATTTGCCTGAGGCATCCGCAGCTAGTAAAGACTGGCACCCTTGGCATGCCGTCTGATGATACTTGCCAAGCTCGGGATGCAGACCGTAATTCACATGAACCCCTCTTCCACCGATCCGCTTAATTGCTTTCACCCACTCTGCGAAGGAGCGCTCTAGCATATATATCGCTTGATATTCCCGGCCTATCTTCGCCAGAGAATGGGCATCTGAGTTGGTGAGAAAGGTTTTGTCATGCAGCTCGGAAATGCGGTCCGCCATCATGGTATTCGCACTCAATCCCAGCTCAACCGCATAGATGAGCGAAGGATCGAGCGCTTCCGCCATCGAATCCGTACAGCTCCCATATAACCCTTTATGCGGCGTAAAAATATGTGCGGGGATCAAGAGGCCCTGCAATTGATCGACACAGGCTTGTAATTCCCTAAGTGTTGTGTAGATACGCTGAGAACTTAACTGCACATTTTTGCAGCGTTCTGACAGCCACGCAGTAAATTGCTTCATTTCTTGTAGCTTCGGCAGATAAACGAGAAAATGAGCTGCACCACGCCCCAGCTCCTTGATTTCTACTTCGCACCCCAAGATTAGCAAGGTATCTTTGTAGGAAATTCCTCCATCCACCAGTTCAGTGGCTAATCCCTTTTCCAACAGATCTACCAGCTCATCCTGAACCTCCGGCGAATGTGCATCAATAATCCCGATGACATCCATCCCTTTTTTATTTGAGGCTTCCTCCAAAATTTTGGTGAGTGTCATTTGACGAGAAGCCGTTATTTTCACAGGTTTACCCGTCCACGTACCACCGATGTGAATATGCATGTCGCAAAAATACGAAGTAAGCATGGTACTAGCCACGTTCACGCAGCATTTTGTTTTCCCAAGCAAACAATGCTACGACTGTCTTGGCATCACGAATTTCTCCACTTTGATGCAGGGCATGCGCCTCTTCCAGTGTCACTTCTAGCACGTCTACGAACTCATCCTCGTCCGGCTTGCTTTCTCCTTTTTTCAAACCAGTGGCCACAAAAACATGTAATATTTCATCCGCGAAGCCTGGCGATGTATAAAAAGAGCTGAGCGGTGTGTACTGACTCGCAACGTAACCCGTCTCTTCCTCCAGCTCACGCATTGCACATGCAAGCGGCTCTTCCCCTGGCTCCAGCTTTCCTGCTGGGATTTCCACGATCGTACGCTCCAACGGCTTGCGGAACTGTCGAACCACAACCATTTTGTTATCATCTGTGATCGGCAATACGGCAACCGCCCCTTGATGATTCACGATTTCTCGCTTGGCTGTGTTGCCATTGGGCAGAAGCACTTCATCCACCTTGACCTTAATAATTCTTCCGTCATAAATCGGTTGACTGGAAATGGTTTTTTCATATAAGTGATCATATTTATTCACTGTCGTCATCATCCTTTTTTCATGAAGTCGTTCTAAATCCTCGATTCCCTCCATAAGTTGGGAGCATAGAGCTTGTCCACCTTATTGTATCGGAGGAGATCATGTATGAAAACATATGTTAGCGAAAAGCAATTGCGTATGGTCGGGAAAGCTTGGGAGATCAAGGCTGCACTTCGTTCCTGGTCAAATAAAGACCTAACGCTTCAAGATTATTTAATGAAGCGGGCGAATGCGGGGCGCCGTTAACGGTGTGGACGATGTAGTCCAGACTGTTTGCCACAAAATCGGCAGCCATCCATGCCGTCTGAAAAGGTGCAGGGTCCTCTTGCCAATTTCGACCCATCGTAGAAAAGGACAAGCCATACCCCTTTTCCAGTGCTGCCAGCTCTGACTGGTCCGGGACTTTTCCCTTTATGAAAATATGCTTCCCCGCAACTTCTATTGTTTTCATTTGCCGTGAAAGGACTTCATCTCTTTCATCCTCGAAAATCGGGATTGTAACCAGAGCAGGACAGAGAGCAAATCTGTTTACTATCGATACAGTATGATGACTGACACCATAATGCCTGGTACGTGGGTCTGCAAAGCTGATTCTGGGAATAAAAAAGGGCGTTCCTCCGAGAGTGGATACGGCATGAATGACCTCAGCTAACTGAATTCCCGAGAAGCCATAAGGTGTACCCGTACCTGCTACCCCAGGTCCCAGCATACAAACAATGATATCGGCATGCTCTACATGGCGTGCTGCCAGTAAGCCACTATGAATCGTCAACGACTCGCGATCTCCGCCCCACGCATGACCTGTCGTCACTGTCGCAGCCAAGCTCCCAGTTGCTTTTAATTGATGGACGTGCTGGCTCAAGGCAATCGGCAAAGATGCGCCGTCTGGCATGACATATACGATACGGGCATTTGGATTTTTTTTATGCAAAGCAAGGACTGCAACAGGCAGAAGACTGTGCAGTTCGCCAATCAAAACAGGGGTACCTTCCAAGGATAAATCTTCTTGCACAAACAAAGGGTGGTACGGGCTGGTCTGTTCTTCTACCGAATCAACCGCGAGCTGCCATGGCGAATAGCGCATTTTCATGACATGCCCCCACTCATTCGGAAGGACATCAGTTTCCTCTGGTTGGGTAACCTTTCCTACAACAAAATGATACCCGCCTGTCCCCAATTCAAGTCGAACAGCGGTTGTATTGATCAAAAGTAAATCGCCACTTTTATAATCCTCCTGCAAAAAAGACAACACTCTCTCCATTTTGTATCCAGCAACCGATTCTGTCCGGACTTCGAGTATCTGCATCCCTGGTTGCTTTTCCAGAACTTTTTGGACCGTCCCCACCGCCAAACGGAGCACGCAGCTTCCCCCTTTCAGTCCTGCCTCGTCCCCAAGCTTTCTATTCAGTCTATGATAAACAGTGGTTGTCTCAATCATGCAAACGAGTAAGCGAACGAACAAAAAGGCCGGAACCCCTCGCATGGAGATTCCGACCCTCTTTGGTTATTCTTGTACTTCTGCAATAACAGCAAGCACCAGCTCTGCCGCTTTGTTCAGTTCAGCGATTGGCATACGCTCGTTTTTCGTATGGATTTCTTCATAGCCGATGGCAAAGTTTACGCTTGGCACGTTGTAGCCGTTAAATACGTTACCGTCGCTTCCGCCGCCGCTTGCAACCAGCTCAGGATTGCGGTCTACACGTTTAACTGCTGCAATCGCTTTTTGTACAACAGGCGTTTCTTCGTTGAATTTGTAGCCATGGTACATAAAAATAACGTCATTTTCGCAAGTCGCACCCATCTCGGCTGCCACTTCTTCAAATGCTGTCGTCATTTTCTTCACTTGCGCTTCCAGCTTGTCCATAACCAAGCTGCGAGCCTCGGACCAAATTTCCACATAATCCGTTACGATATTGTACGCTTTTCCGCCTTCAAAACGACCGATGTTTGCAGTTGTGTCCGCATCGATACGACCCAGTGGCATACGGGAAATTGCTTTACTAGCGACCGATATAGCACTGATGCCATCCTCTGGATTCACACCTGCATGCGCTGCTTTGCCGTGGATTTTGGTTACGATGCGATATTGTCCAGCACCAGCAACTGTAATTTTTCCAACTGGACCTTCCGAATCGAGGATGAAGCCCATTTCTGCTTTCAGCAGACTAGAATCCATTGCGCGGGAGCCTACAAGTCCTGACTCTTCTCCCACTGTCAATACGACTTGGATCGTTGGATGTGGCAAGTTTTGCTCTTTCATGCTGCGAATGCCTTCAAAGATCGCTGCGATTCCTGCTTTGTCATCCGCACCGAGGATCGTCGTTCCATCGGAATAAATGAAGCCATCGCGAATTTGTGGCTTGATTCCGTTTCCTGGTACAACCGTATCCATATGACTACTAAACAGGATAACTGGACCTTTTCCAGTTCCCTCCAAGGTTGCGATCAGATTGTTGGCACCGTGTCCGGTTTTCGCTGCTGCGTCATCCTCTTCTACGGTAAAGCCCATCGCAATCAGTTTTTCTTTGAGCACCTTGTTGATCTCTGCTTCGTTCTTCGTTTCACTGTCAATTTGGACGAGCTCTAAAAATTCATTTAACAAACGCTCTTGGTTGATCGTACTCACACTCGTTACCTCCTGATCGTACTGCCCGATTTTGGTACATATTCACAAGTTCCAGTATACCGCAAAAAAATTTTTTCTACTACGTAAACGCCTATGATTCTTTCGGATATTGGCATAGCTCATACAAAACGCCATTCGCTGCCTTCGGATGCAAAAATCCAATCAACGCATCGTGTGCACCCGCTTTTGGGACCTCGTGAATAAGAGGTACACCTTGCTCTTTTAATGTGGCTAGACGACCCGTAACGTCATCTACATCAAAAGCAATGTGATGAATGCCTTCACCGCGTTTTTCCATAAATTTTGCTATCGGACTCTCATCACTCAACGGTTCTAATAATTCAATATGACTTTCCCCGATCTTTAAAAATGCCACTTGTACTTGTTCGCTCTCTACGATTTCGGTTCCAACCAACTCCAATCCCAATTGCTCGGTATAAAAGGGAAGCGTCTTTTCCAAGCTTTTTACCGCAATGCCGATATGGGCAATTTTTTTCGGTGCGCTCACGAATCATCATCCTTTTGTAAGTGGTTGTCTCATTGGCTACATTTCGGTACAATTTCAGCATGGGCGAAAAAAGAAAGCCAATGATATCCTTTTCTTCATTCTAGCACAGCCACTTACAGAATCACCTGATAATTTCCTCTACCTTGAAAGGAGGTTTGATTAGAATGAGACACCAATCGCTCTTTGCAAAAATCCTGATCGGTATTCTAATACTCTCACTCATCGTTCCCACGTTTTTTTACTTTCAATAAACGAGTGATGATAAACAATGAAAACCCCTTTCCGACCGAAATGCGGAAAGGGGTTTTTCATTTGTCCCAGCTAGTTTTTATTTATAAACGTATACGCTGGAAGTTTTCGCATCCCAGCCAACTTTGTAACCAAGATTATCCGTAACGGTACGGATTGGAATCATTGGCATGCCGTTTTTGAGGACAACAGGTGTTGGCAGTTGGATTTCCGTTTTGCCTACTTTTGCTGTTTTCGACCCAACTGTAAACTTCACAACTTTGGTTCCACTGATAACAGCAACACTTGTATTGTTCCATTGCGTAGTCAGTGCCAGTGCTTCTTTAAAGAATTGGGCTGGAACCATGGTCGTATTTCCATCAATGTAAGGAGCTACAGAGAGCGGATACGTTTTGCCATGCAGGCTGAAGTTTGCTGCATTTACTTTAAAGGAAGCCGAGTTTGCTGGAATAGCTGTCGATGGTTGTTGCGGCTGTTGTGGCGTTGGCGTTACAGGCTTTTGTTGAGCCGGGGAAGCCATACCTACACCAACAGCACGAGCAAACAGCAAGCCTCTTTCTTCGGAAGTAAATACGCTGATGCTATATGTGTTTTTCACAGCAGGGTTTACGATGTTCGCCGCTGGATTGATCACGATATTAGCGTTCGTTGCCGCAGGAACATCCTGAGACGGATAAATCAGAACGTTTTGTCCACGAACCGCAACGAAATTCGCTCCTACACCATTCACAGAGATGTTAGCTGGCGCGATGTAAGCTGGTACCTTGTAGCCTACCGGGAATACGATCTCAATGAAATCGCGTTGCTTTTGCAAACCAACACCCAATCCCTTGATTGCCACATTTACACCCGTTTGCTTGCCAAGTGCATTTTGTGTCAATGCGATGGTTGCGGTGCTATTGTTCGTAGTTGTATTTGGTACAGGTACTGTCGGGTTGGTTGGGTTAGTTGGGTTAGTTGGCGTCGGGTTCACCGAAGAACCGCCGATGCTGAAGGACTTGGATTCCAAAGTTCTTCCGGAAACAGTAGCCTTCAACTTGTAGCTTCCTGCCGTTTTTGGATTCGAAATCCACGCTCCGTAAGTAACTTCAACCTTCACTTTGCTAGTCGCTTTGAAGCCGGTTGGTGCAACCAAGGCAATTCTGTTCCCGATTGCAGTTGCTTTCCTCGCTGATTTCCCATTGAGCAAGAAGTCAGATGCTGTCACAATGCCCGGTACCATATCAGAGGACGGGAACTCAAGAATCAGTTCTCCATCTTCTTTCAACTCTTTGCTGCCGAAGTCAGCATCAAAGGTGTAGCTAGCGCGAGCTCCTACACCTGGATCAGACAGATTTACCGTAAAGCTGTCGGAAGCGCTACTATTGCTGGAGCCGTTTTTCGTAATTTCGAATTCATCTGACTCATATGTCGTACCATCGTATTTCACTTTGAAAACATATTTGTCGCCGGAGCTAGGATTTTCAATGCCAGCAGATTTGTCAAATTCCAGCGTGATGTAATCATCTGAGTCTGCGCCACTCGGAATCTTGATGTCTACTGAGCTACCGCTAATACTGACGGATTTCGCTGTAGTACCGTTTACTTTTACATCGTCTTCATCAATGCTCGAAGGCAGCATACCTTTCTCTGGGAAAGTGACGGTAATGGTGGAGTTCGTCTCCAGCTCATCGCTACCTTTCAGAGAAATTTTGCCGAGTTTGAGGCTTACTTTTTCGCCTGCTGCTTTGCTGCTCAAAGTAACGCTGTAATCGTTTTTGGACTTGCTACCGCTGCTGGAGCTGCTTTTTTTGATCTCAACTTCGTCTGTGTCAGAGCTCTCATTTTCGGTTTCTACGCTTACATCATATGTACCCTTATCATCAGGATTTGTGATCCCACTTTTAATGGTAAACGAGATTTTTTCTCCTTCATCAAAATCCTCATCCACCGTGATAATTACTTCATTGTCATCCACTTCAACTTTTTTGACATCTATACCGTCAATATCTTTCTTACTGATTTTATCATCCACATCGAAATCACCGTCGAATTCAACCGTGATGGTATCTCCGCTCGACAGGTCTTCTTCTAGCGTGAATTTAATATCATAGTCACTTTCTTTCCCGGCACCATCGTTGTCAGCTGATACATCCAATTTTTCAATAGCATATGCTTGTGGTACTGCAACAAAAGGTGTAGCGGCCAGCGCTGATGCCAGCACTATTGGTAGTGCTTTTTTACTTTTCTCCATGTTTTTCCTCCCATATTTACCGTTAATCTGGAAAATCTCTCTAGCAGGACGCTACCAGTCTACCACAAATGCTATCTGGTGGGAATCTCTTCTAGATCATTTATGAGACTTACTGGCTCCAATTGGTAAGACGAAGATGTCTCGGAAAAAGTTACATACGTAATGATCGATTTGGAAAATTTTTTTGAAATTCTTTTATGAAAAAAACCAGGTCTTTACTTGACCTGGTTTTTCGACACCCTAATACAGCTTGGTATCTGGTCCTACATTCTCAAGCTTTTGCTTCACGCTCTGCAGGAATCGTCCACAAATCAGACCATCCAGCACGCGATGATCCAAGGACATGCACAGATTGACCATCGAACGCACTGCGATCATGTCGTTAATGACGACAGGGCGTTTCACAATGGACTCGACACTAAGAATCGCAGCTTGCGGAGCATTGATAATCGGCTGGGACAAAACAGAGCCAAAGGAGCCTGTGTTGTTAACCGTAAAGGTCCCGCCTGTCATGTCATCCATCGTCAATTTCCCTGCACGGGTGCGTGCTGCCAGATCATCGACTGCCTTGGCAATGCCAAGAATGGATTTTTGGTCAGCATGCTTGATGACAGGAACATAGAGAGCCTCTTCCGTGGCTACTGCGATGGAGATGTTGATGTCCTTTTTCACAATGATTTTGTCATGTGCCCATGTCGAATTGATCATCGGGTACTCTTTCAACGCTTCCACGACCGCTTTGATAAAGAACGGCAGGAACGTGAGGTTGAGCCCTTCTTTTTTCGCAAATTCGCCTTTTGCCTGATTGCGGAAGTTAACGAGATTAGTCACGTCTACTTCGACCATCGTCCAAGCATGTGGAGCTTCATGCTTGCTCTGTACCATCCGGTTTGCAATCGTACGACGAATAGACGTTACAGGTACAACTTGATCACCGGTTGCAACCGGAATATCTACAGAAACAGCAGGAGTTGAAGCTGCTGGAGCAGGTGTTGAAACGACAGTAGTTTGTTCGACTGCTGCCACGGGAGCCTGCGCGATCGTTTCTTTCACAGTCTCAGCTGGTTTTTGGCCGCCCGCGTCGATAATCGCTTGGACATCTTTGCGAGTAATACGACCGCCTGCCCCAGTCCCTACAACGCGGGACAAATCAATGCCATGTTGCTGTGATAGCATGACAACAGCAGGTGAATAACGTTGTTTTGGTCCATCGACGACTGGTGCTTGCTGAATGGATACAGCCGGCGTCGCTACCTTTGGCTGCTCAGTTGCAGGTGCTTGTGGAGCCGTAGTTTCCGTCGTGCTAGCAGGCGCTGCAGCTCCACCTTCTGCACCACTTTCTTCTATATATAGGATCAATGTGCCGACAGCAACCGTCTCACCTTCTGGCACGACGATCTCAGTAACGCGTCCTGAAACGGTAGAAGGAACCTCTGCGTTTACTTTATCCGTCGTCACTTCAGCCAGCGAGTCGTATTTCTTGACCGTGTCGCCTACATTGACCAACCATTTGCTGATAGTGCCCTCGGTTACGCTCTCTCCGAGCTGGGGCATAAGTACTTTCGTTGCCATGATCCTTGGTCCTCCTCGCCTTAAAAGTTGGCCAGCTCGCGCATTGCTTCCAATACTTTTTCCGGGTTCAGCATAAAGTATTTTTCCATCGGCGGGCTGTATGGCATAGCCGGTACATCTGGACCGCAAAGCCGTTTAATCGGTGCATCCAAATCGAACAGGCAATGCTCCGCTACAATGGCAGCTACCTCACCGCCAACGCCGCCTTCTTTGTTGTCCTCGTGTACGATCAATACTTTGCCTGTCTTCGAAGCCGCTTCTACAATCGCTTCTTTGTCCAACGGATACAGTGTGCGCAAATCGAGAACATGCGCGCTGATGCCTTCTTGTGCGAGCTTTTCCGCAGCTTGCAGTGCGAAGTGCAGAGTCAAGCCGTAGGAGATGACCGTGATGTCTGTACCCTCTCGCTTGACGTCCGCTTTGCCAATCGGCAGCACATAGTCGTCCTCAGGCACTTCGCCTTTGATCAAACGATAGCAACGCTTGTGCTCGAAAAAGAGCACAGGATCTTCATCGCGGATGGCAGCTTTCAGAAGACCTTTTGCATCGTAAGGGGTCGAAGGTGCCACTACTTTCAAACCAGGGGTGTTTGTGAACATCGCTTCCACAGATTGCGAGTGGTACAGTGCACCGTGAACCCCGCCGCCGAATGGGGCACGAATCGTAATCGGGCAATGCCAGTCGTTGTTCGAACGATAGCGCATTTTCGCCGCCTCACTGACAATTTGGTTCACAGCTGGCATGATGAAGTCCGCAAACTGGATCTCCGCGATTGGACGCATACCGTAAGCTGCCGCCCCAATCCCTACACCGACAATAGCGGATTCAGCCAGTGGCGTATCAATCACGCGCTCCTCGCCAAACTCTTCAATCAACCCGTTTGTCGCACGGAAAACCCCACCGCGTACGCCAACGTCTTCCCCGAGGATAAACACATTGGAATCGCGACGCATTTCTTCACGCATCGCCATTGTTATTGCATCAATAAAAGAAATGACTGCCATAAAAGATCCCCCCTTATTCCCCGTATACGTATGTCATAGTCGATTCTGGTGTTGGATATGGCGCGTTTTCTGCATATTCAGTGGCTTCATCCACTTCCAGCTGTACGCGAGCAAGCATATCTGCTTCCTTAGGTTCATCCAAGAGTCCGATCTCTCTTAAATACTCAGCGAAAACAATCAGCGGGTCCTTTTTCTTCGCTTCTTCCACTTCTTCTCTCGTCCGATACACACGGTCGTCATCGTCGCTGGAGTGCGGAACAAGGCGATACATAACGGCTTCGATCAGCGTCGGCCCTTGACCACTGCGAGCACGTTCAACCGCTTCTTTCATGACACGATATACTTCAATTGGATCGTTTCCGTCTACACTGACTCCTGGGAAACCGTAACCAATCGCACGGTCTGCTACACTTTCACAAGCCAACTGCTTTTTCAGTGGTACAGAGATCGCGTATTTGTTGTTTTCGCAGAAAAAGATAACCGGGAGCTTGTGGACACCCGCAAAGTTCGCACCTTCGTGGAAGTCACCTTGGTTGCTGGAGCCTTCCCCGAACGATGCATACACAACAAAATCTTTTTGCTTCATTCTACCTGCCAAAGCCATACCCACTGCGTGTGGCACTTGGGTCGTCACAGGGCTTGAACCCGTCAAAATATTGTACTTTTTGCCACCGAAGTGACCTGGCATCTGTCTTCCACCGCTATTCGGATCTTCTGCCTTTGCAAATGCGGACAGCATGCAATCACGGGCTGTTTGACCAAAGACTAGCACCAAACCAAGATCGCGATAGTAAGGGCAAAAGAAATCCCTGTCTTTTTCCATCGCAAAAGCTGCCCCCACCTGAGCTGCTTCCTGACCCTGGCAGGAAATCACGAACGGTACTTTGCCCGCACGATTCAACAGCCATTGGCGCTCGTCAATTTTTCTGGCCAATAGCATGTAATAATACATGTCAAGGACTTGCGCATCGGTCAATCCCACTTGCTCATGTCGCTTGGTTGTCATCGTTACATTCCCTCCTTGCTAATTGTGTATCGCTTTTCCGTCGACAGCCTGCGCTGCCTCCATGATTGCTTCTGATAAGGATGGATGCGGGTGAATCGTCTGGCCGATCTCCCACGGAGTCGCATCCAGTACACGAGCCAAGCCCGCTTCAGAAATCATATCTGTCACATGTGTACCGATCATGTGAACCCCTAACAAATCATTGGTCTTGGCATCAACGACCAACTTCACAAAGCCGTCATTCTCACCGTGGATCAGAGCTTTACCTAATGGCTTAAAGCTGAACTTGCCGATTTTCACATCGTAGCCTTGTTCTTTTGCTTCTTTTTCAGTGAGTCCGACATTTGCGACTTCAGGTCGGCTATACGTACATTTCGGAACCTTGGTGTAATCCATCGGGTGCGGGTTTAGTCTAGCCATGTGCTCTACCGCAAGTATTCCTTCATGCGAAGCAACATGCGCCAATTGCAGACCGCCAATAACGTCACCAATCGCATAAATATGAGACTCTGCGGTCTGGAAAAATTCATTAACCACGACTACGCCACGCTCGACTTTGATTTCGGTTGCTTCCAAGCCGATGTTTTCTACATTCGCTTGGCGTCCTACTGATACGAGTACCTTTTCGGCTTCGAAGGTTTGGACCCCATCCTTGACTTCCGCCTGAATAGATACTTTGCCTTCCCCTTTTTCCAACGATTCAGGCAGCACCTTTGCTCCCGTCACGATGTTGACTTTCCGCTTTTTCAAAAGACGAGCCAATTCCTTGCTCACTTCTTCATCCTCAAACGGCAAAATACGGTCGGCGTACTCCACAACAGTTACTTCCACAGCGAAATCATTGAGCATGGAAGCCCACTCAATCCCGATGACACCGCCACCAACGATGACAACTGAAGCAGGTAATTGCTCCCACTGCAACGCTTCATCGCTTGTTACCACATAAGATCCGTCGATGACCAAACCTGGAAGTGTGCGTGGACGAGAACCTGTTGCCAGCAAAAGGAACCGTGGAACGATCATTTCTTGATCCCCGTTTTCCTTTTCAATGCGCACAGCACCTGCCTGCGGAGAAAAAATGGAAGGCCCCATGACTCTTCCAAAGCCTTCAAAGACAGTAATGCTGCCTTTTTTCATCAAGTATTGAATCCCTTTGTGAAGTTGGTCGATAATGCCTTGCTTTCGCTCTTGTATTTTTGTGAAGTCATAGCCTACAGTACCTGCCGAGACTCCGTATTTGTCAGCTTCCTTCAGGGTGGAGAATACTTCTGCACTGCGCAATAGCGCTTTAGATGGGATGCAACCACGGTGTAAGCAAGTACCACCGAGCTTTTCTTTTTCCACGATTGCTACCTTCATTCCCAACTGGGAAGCGCGGATTGCCGCTACATAACCGCCGGTACCTCCCCCGAGGACGACTAGATCAAACTCTTGAGACACCACGATCTCTCCTTTCATTCGGAAAGCTAACCTGCGTATTTACGAGAATATGAATATTCAAAGAAAAACGTTTATGTATTCCTGACCGCCCTCCATTGAAGAGCGGACAGGAGTATGAACTTTATAGAAGAAACAAGATTAGCGCTTGTAAACAGTCTTGCCGTTTTGCAGGAAAGTATTACGTGATCTTGCAACACTTGCAATGCGCTCTTCCGCCATGCGGTCAGCAGCTTTGTAGGAAGCCATGCCATCACGTTCAGCGATTTCGTAAATTTTCAGGATGCTGTCATAGATTGTTTCTACTTTTTTCAGTGCACGCTCGCGGTTGTAGCCTTGCAGCTCATCTGCCACATTGATTACACCACCAGCATTGATCACGTAGTCAGGCGCGTAGATCATACCCAACTCGTGAATTTGGTCGCCGTGTCTCTCTTCTTTCAGCTGGTTGTTAGCTGCCCCTGCAATCACTTTTGCTTTGAAGAGTGGAATGGTGTCATCGTTGATGATTGCACCCAATGCGCAAGGAGAGAAGATATCGCACTCTACGCCAAAGATCTCGTTAACGCCTACTGCTTTCGCACCGAAATCGTTCACTGCGCGATCTACGTTTTCTTGATTGATGTCCGTTACGATCAAATGCGCGCCTTCTTCATGCAGATGGCGGCACAGGTTGTACGCTACGTTTCCTACACCTTGTACAGCAATCACTCGTCCGGAGAGAGAGTCGGAACCAAACGCCAATTTAGCAGAAGCTTTCATTCCGCGGTAGACACCGTAAGCTGTGACAGGGGATGGGTTGCCACTGGAACCGAATGCTGGAGAAACACCTGTGACGAAATCTGTTTCCAAGTGGATCATATCCATGTCTGCTACCGTTGTGCCTACATCCTCAGCTGTGATGTAACGGCCATTCAGCCCTTGAATATAGCGACCGAAAGCACGGAACAGCTCTTCGCTCTTATGCTCGCGCGGATCACCGATGATGACTGCTTTACCACCACCGATGTTCAGTCCAGCTGCAGCGTTTTTGTAAGTCATCCCACGACCGAGACGGAGTACGTCCACAATCGCCTCTTCTTCTGTTTTATACGGCCACATGCGCGTACCGCCGAGTGCTGGTCCTAATGTCGTATCATGAATGCAAATGATTGCTTTCAAACCGGAATTTTCGTCTTGGCAAAATACCAATTGCTCGTAATCGTACTTTTGCATGTAGTCAAAGATGTTCACTGAAGAAACCTCCCTAGTATCTTTCGTTTTCCGCTTAAGTAAGCTGGCGTAACAGTGGGCTCCATTTGGAGAATTTCCCGTCAAGAGGTATATGCAAAAGTCATGCCAATAAAATCAAACTCATGAAAGCGCTTTATTTACAAGAACGTGGAATGAGTATCCCGACGTCAAGTCTGCATTTTTTTGCATATACGCGCAAAGATTTGCGTGCAATATTTTGCACGATCACTTCGTTACTCTTCCTGCACATCCATGATGCCCAATTTTTCCATCTTGTAGTACAAACTGCGAATCGCGATTCCGAGGCGTTTTGCTGCAAGGGTGCGATTGCCTTTGGCTGCTGCCAGTTCCCGCAATATGTGCTGACGTTCTGCCTTCTCCACCGCTTCTTTTAACGTGGTACCAGTGGAACCCTCATGCTGGGTCTCTTCCTTTTTGGTCGAAACGATTCTTCTTTCCAGTGGGGGTAAATGTTCCGGCATAATGATTCGCTCGTTGATCCGCATATGAATCATCGCCCTGCCCAGTACATTTTCTAGCTCGCGCACATTTCCTGGCCAGTGATAGGACAGAAGCATCTGCAATGTTTCTTCATGCAGCTCTTCTACATTTCTACCGTACTCCACATTGGCTTTTCGTAGCAGGTGCATAGCAATCGGTTTAATATCTTCCAAACGCTGTCTGAGTGGAGGGATATGAATCGGCACGACGTGGAGACGATAGTACAAGTCTTCACGGAAACGTCCCGCTCCGATCGCAGCCTCCAGATTCACATGAGTAGCCGCAATGACGCGAACATCGATGTTGATCGGCTTCGTTCCACCGACTCGCACGACCTCTCGCTCCTGCAGGACGCGCAAAAGCATGACCTGCATGCTCATGGACAGTTCGCCGATCTCGTCCAAAAAGATTGTTCCACCGCTGGCCTCCTCAAACAGCCCCCGCTTGCCTCCTCGACGCGCACCTGTAAACGCACCTTCTTCGTAACCGAAAAGCTCACTCTCCAGCAGGCTCTCTGAGATCGCTGCACAATTGACCCGGATAAATTGGTTGTATTTTCGTTCACTTGCATTATGTATAGCGTGGGCAAACAGTTCTTTCCCCGTTCCCGATTCCCCACGGAGAAGGACCGTTGCTGGTGTTGACGCCGCTTTTTTGGCTTGCTCGATCGCTTGCTGCATGGACTCGCTATAGCCGATAATGTCTGCAAAGCTATATTTTGCCTCCAGATTGCGGATGATACGACGAGCTTTCTCCAGCTCTTCTGACAGGCGCTTGAATTCGGAGACATCGTGAATGACGCCCACGCTGCCTTTCAGCTCCCCATCGACCAGAACAGGTGCAACATTGACCACGACGTCCTTGCGCTTTGGTCCCAATTTCATGGGGGCGCCTCTCACTGCCTTCTTCGTTTTCAAGACTTGCATGTGCATGCTATCGCCTTCAGAAATATCTACCGTCGCTGGTTTCCCGATAATGTCGTCTTGCGAAAAACCCGTAAGCCTCGTGTAGGCCGGGTTGATCAAAAGTCCATTCCCGTATTGGTCAACGACTGATATTGCTTCGTCCGATGATTGAATAATCGCTTGCAGCATGCTCTGCAAATCTTTCAAGTTCGTCACTTCTTCTGCCAACGCCATGATTTCTGTAATATCACGGAAAATGGCAACAGCTCCGACAACTTCTCCTCGATCATTGCGAACAGGCACACGGTTTGTAATAATCCGCGTCTGATTCGGCAAAACCTGCTCCTGATTCAATTCGGGAGAGCCTGTCTTTAATACAATATGTAACCGAGTGTTCGGTATACGCTCCGAAACTTTTGTATCCAGCACTTCACTCGCCTCGATGCCCATCAATCGCTCTGCGGCTTTGTTGAACAACGTAATAACTCCTTGGCGATTGACCCCGATAATCGCGTCATGCGTAGAATTCAACATCGTTTCCCGCTCCCGCTGATTTTGCATCAAGACCGCAATCAGCTTATCGCGTTCCCGAATCAATTTCATGACGATTCTCGTAAACGTTCCTGGGATGAGCACTGTCTTATCTTTCTTTAATTGCCTGAGATGCTCATACTCCCCCAGGTCCCCTGTAGCTTCTAAAATGACATCCAGATCCTCATCCAAATAAGGCCGATAATCTTGATCGACGCGAATCCCCAATGATTGGGCCAGTAGTATGCCTGGGGCGTCTGGCCGTTGATCGACAACAGCAACGACTTGTAATCGGTCCATCTGGTTTAGCATCCGCAGGAGTGCTGTTCCACCACGTCCCGCACCAACGATGAGCAGCTTGTGCATGCGAGAGACCCCTCACTTTTTGAACAACCTCTTTACGATCTTACTCGTTACCATTGTACTCCAACAAACCGTTGATGGACAGGCGTTCTTCCCTAACGTGCGCTCGTTCGTGTGCAACAGGTACGGTGGACAAGGCTGTTCGCATCCGATATGATGAAAAGACCGTACTGTAGAAGTTGTAGTTCGTTTACGCATTGGAGAAAGGGGTGAAAAACCCTTGGTATTTCAGAAAATCATTGCACTCTTAATTATGGTAATTCCGGCGGCAATCGCCATGTACGGAATCAAGTTAATCCGTGACGCATTCTTCTACTCTGCCTCTCCGGATGTTGGATTTTTATGGGGAAAACTCATTCTAGGTATACTGGCTTTCGCCATCCCTGTATGGTTTATCGCCGGATTTATTCTCCACCACGAACGCAAAAAAAATCGCGTACAGCCCCGTTTCATGGTTCCTGAACCTGATGACGAGGACTAGACCAAACCGGACGAGCCAGTCTGGTTTTTTTTATTTTCTGCTTCTGTAGCCCTCCCCCATTGATCGAGTCGACGGAGCCAGCCGACCTGTTCGATGACGCGGGAAAACGAGCAAAATTCTGCCGCAACCTGAAGACACAGGAAAAGCACGAGCATAATCGTCTGTACATAAATCGATGTCCCGATGACAAAGGAAAAGCCTACTGCAAAACCCAAGGTATTCGACCCTGTATCTCCGAGCATGATTTTGCCGCTAGCGTCATGGGGAAACATGAGCATGCTTACCATGAAAACAGGGATCAAAAAAATCCAGTTTGCCATCGCCGCACTGGCTCCTAATGTCCATATGCCAAAAGCCCCTGCCAGTACAGTCAGGCACCAAAACACTTTGATCGCCCGTGCAGGCCGCAAATCAAACAAGTTAACGATATTAGGCGAGAGTGCAAGTAGACCAAAGGAAACAATACCGGCCCCTAACGAGTTCGAAAGAGTGAAGGAAAGACAAAAAGCCGTGCTTGTCCCGCCTATCAGCTTCCACATGCCACTGGTCATTCGCCTCTCTCGCCAAAACACACCGAAATGTCCACGAAATCCTTTTGCATCCCGATCTGATGCGCGGTCATCACGCCATCCCCAAAAGGCCATTGTAATCATACCTGTTAGAAATAAAAAGCCGTTCAGGAGAAGCTCGCTTTTGGCCCCTCTGAGCAAAAGTAGTCCGATCAGCACTATCCCGGTTATAGCACTCGTACATACGAGGATGAGCCCCCCCGCTGTCAGTACTGGCTCTGCATTGTAATTGAATCGATTCATCCCTAGGGCTTTGAGCTTTTGTATGCCGATTTTATACAGCGGACGTTCAAGCATCAGCGGAATAACGACCGCGACGAGCATCATGAGCATCATGATTTTCGTTTCCACTCCTGCCCCTCCCACCATTTCCAGCATAGCGTTCGGCTTATCGCGACAAACTCTTTCCCGCGATGACAGAAGCCTGCCCAATCGTTTTTCGTTTCACGATGCGAAAAAAAGACAGGGACCTCTGCTACACGATACCCTGCCCGCAAGGCATCGACAGTGAGACCCACCTCTATACCAAATCCTTTATCCTGACTGCCCAATCGGTTAAGAAGCTCGCGACGTATTGCCCGTTGTCCCGACAAAGGGGCTTTTGCTTCAAAACCGGTCAACACCCGGATGCCTTGATGAGCCAAGCCTTTTGCTAATCCGAAACCTGCTTTCACTTGCGGAGGTGGAAGAACAGCTATCGCCATATCACAGACATCTTGTAGCACCGGCGTTAGCAAATGTGCGGCTTCTGCTGCGCTGTCTCGCAAATCACCGTCTAGAAGCATGATCACATCCCCACTAGCGCACTTCCAGCCCAGTTGAACAGCTGCACCTTTCCCTTGATTGCGCGGCGCTCGAATCACCATATCGGCCCACTTGCTTGCGATGTGTGCCGTCTCATCTTTACTGCCATCATCAACAACGATTAGTTCATCACAAAAAAAGCGTTCACGGATGGCACGGAGTGTATCACCAATGGAAGCCTGTTCGTTGAACGCTGGGATGACGACGCTAACTTTTTTCACGCGAGCCCTTCCTCTCAGGCAATCTATTTTGCACTTGCTCCAAAAGTGCCCATTGTTTTGCAGGAGAGTCAGGCACTTCTACGACCTGTATCCAGGAATTCACTCGTTTTTCCCGTAACCAAAGCGGGGCTTGCCTAGCTACCACCAAAAGCACCCCATCTTCCCAACTGTTTCCCTCGCGATATGAAACCACTTCCATGCCTACTGAATGCATCAGTTGCTTAATCTGTTCAGCAACGTTGCCATCCTCCTGCCAAACATACAGCTTGCTTCCTGCAAGTTCATCCACATAGCGTACGCTCATGAGTTGGACGACTTCTTGGTTGCTGCGAGCAACTTCCTTGAGCAATCGATTCATTTGCTGTCTTAATTCATGGTTGCTTTTGAGAGCGCGATCGTACTTTGCTTCCATATTGGAAAGAATGCCTTTTGTTCCTTGCGTTATCCATGAATGGCCTGCCGTCCCTCCTAACAAGATACCTACCCCAAGTGCGACAAATATGGCAGCCAGTGAAATCAAATGATAGCGGAAGGGTATCATGTCTACCTCCATGAAAGTGCGTTGTTCATAAAGTCCATGTTCGCCACTGGGTCCAAATCATCTGTACAGCATGACGGGCGATCGGATTAATGATGAGCGCGGCTGAAACAGGGAGAAGCATAGCAACTAAACACCAACCCCACAGCTTCCATGACTCGCTCGGCCGATAGAGATGACTGACTCCTTTGGCATCAATTAGCTTTGTCCCAATCTTCGTGCGGACCAATAACGTGCTCGCCATACCTTTGCGGCCTTTTTCCAGAAAATCAATCATATTGGTATGGGCACCGATCGTGACGATCAGTTCTGCCTCCTTTTCGTACGCTAACAGCATCGCCACATCTTCACTCGTACCAGGCGCTGGCAAGACATGATAAGGCAAACCGAGTGCTTTTACGCGAATCGTTCCAGGTGCTGTCCCATCCACAAAAGCATGTACGACGATCTCAGCTCCACTTTGAAGTGCTCTGTCCGAGACGCTGTCCATATCTCCCACAATCAGGTCTGGACGATACCCTGCTTCCATGAGGGCATCTGCACCGCCATCGACCCCGATCAAAACAGGTCGATATTCCTGAATGTAGGAAGATAGCGTCAGTAAATCCTCTCTGTAATGTTTTCCGCGAACGACGACAACGACATGTCGCTGTTCCATTTTTGTATGTAATCGCACATGGCAAAGTGGTTTTAAAAATAGGTCTTTTTCCTTGCTGGCGTACAAAAGTGTATTGTCGATAAACGAAGAGAGTGTGTCATCCAACTTATCCTGCGCTTCATGCCATCGGTTCAAAATAGAGGGAACTGTCACCTGCTGCAGCCTACATACTTGGACCCACTTCTCTTCCAATAGGATGTACAGTTTTTCTTCGCGTATCGTTGCATACTTGCCTTCGATCCATTCCATGAACGAATCCGACACATCTACATCCAGTACCTCATAGAGTGTGACACCGTTTGTTAAAAGTTGGCGAGCTCCTTCAGCCGGATATTGCCCCGTCATGAATGGCGAAAGGTTGAGGACGACTTTTACCCCTCTTTCCAACAAGGACTGTGCTGCTATCTCATCAACGTCCGGATGATCAATGATGGCGATATGATGGGAGTGGAGACGTTTGCACAACTGCTTCGTCTTCAGATCAGCTGCTACGACAGCCGTGTATGAATGTGCTGTAGAACCTTTTTGTTTGCCCACGTTTCCACCTCCGCTTTTAGTATGCTAAATATTTCCTTGCACAATGCAAAAAAAAAAAAGAGGCTGTGCATCAAATGCACAACCTCTTTTAGCGAAGCGTTTTCAGTTTAATCTACGCACCTTTGACCAGGTAGTAAATGATTAAACCATCTGCGAACAGGAAAACCATCAAAGATACAAAGCCAAATAAGATTGCAAATGTGTTTTTCGCTTTGATGGAACTCAAACAGCCCCAAGCAATAAAGAATGTGAAGATAAACATCAGGATGTCAAATAAAACGATTTTCATAAACGACAACTCCTTCACCATGATGACGCAAACCGGAATACAATGGCAATTCCATTATATAGCTTCACGTATTATGAGACAAGCATATCCAAATTTGTGAACAAAAAGTTTCACAATTATTTCCCTTTTATTGTGCCACAAGTTGCGTTGCCTATCCATATACTCCAGCAATCTTGCTCATTCCATTTTTCTTCACTGACTACGTGATCATGGATGGTGTGAACAAGGTCCTTCAGTTCCGCATCAGACAATTCATGCAGAATGGAGCGGCCTTTTCTTGAAAGTAAGTCAGCTTCCAATTCAGACCAGCTATCGTATTCACGTCTTGTCTCCCATAGCGTTGTCTTGTTCACCTGGTCAAGCCCCGCGAGCTTCATGGTGTTCTGCACCGTTGTATCATCCGGTCTACGCGTCTGTTCTATCGTTAGCAAGCGCGGGTATCGGGTAAAGAAATAACCGCGAAAATGAGTCGGCGAGGCTGGCATTTTGACATCGTCCATCGTCCGATCTTGGATCAGGCAAATTCCGCCAGGTGCCAATAGCCTGATCACTTCTTTAAAGAATTTCTGCAAGTCTTGCTCCGGGAAATGATGGATCAAGGCGCGAGCGAATACAATATCCGCACACTGACTCGGCAAGCCTGTTGCGCGGGCATCCCCCTGTGCAAACGAAATCTTCGGATCGTCAGCGCATTGCTCTCTCGCCGCTTCTACCATCACGTGGGAAAAGTCAATGCCCGTGACAGAAGCAGCGCCTAGCCCAGACCAAGCCTTACTGTAAATTCCACCGCCACAACCGATGTCCACGACATTTTTGCCCACCGGATTGACAAGTGAGAGGATCGTCTGTCTCCACGAGTCGTCAGCGGTTCTCCCTGTATAGCTCAACTGGTTTTTCTCAGTGTGAAAATCAATTGTCATTCCTGTTTCGCCTCCATGAACTCCAGTCGGTTTCCAAATGGGTCCTCTGTGAAAAAGCGGATAAGGTGAGGAATTTCTTCGTCAATTCGAAAAGATACCCCATTTGCTTGCAAATGCTCCATCAGTGAACCAATGTTTTGCACAAGGAACGCCGGATGTGCTTTTTTCGCAGGAATGAATCCTTCCTCTACGCCAATATGAATCATTTGGGCGCCACATTTGAACCATACACCACCTCGAACAAGCAGCTTCTCTGGCTTTGGAACCTCCGGCATTCCTAAAAGCTCACCGAAAAACTTGCGCGCTACGTCCTCCGTTCCTGCTGGTGCTGCTAATTGTACATGGTCAAGTCCAATCCATTCATGCTTTGTTGTCATCGTCTTCATTTCCTCCTCTTTTTTTGCAAAGAACCATCCATTCGTCAATCTGATGGGTCATTACTCTGCCTTCGTTTGTGGTAAGCCCAAGATATTCCTTTTGTTCGTCTGTAGCGTTCAGCAGCATTTTTTCTACGGCCGCTTCCTGCTCAGATGATTCGGAAGTGCGCTGAACCCATGGTATAAATTCAAACCTTTTTTTGCGTTCCTGCTGCTTTTGTGTAATCAAGCCATTCACTTCAAACAAAGCGCGCCATTCACTTACGGAAAGACAGCGAACATGACTGGGATCGCGTGTTTTCTCTACTTCATTTATGAATGCCGAGAGTGACGACTCCTCAGGTGAAATGTTGTCGATGAAGAGAAACAACCCTCCAGGGGTCAGCACGCGACTCACCTCACGAACAAAAGCCGCCGGATCGGGAAAATGATGAGCCGCGATTCGGCATGTGACCATCTCAAATGATTCATCGAGAAACGGGAGAGATTCTGCATCAGCCTGGACATACATCACATTATGGACAAGTGCTGTATCATTGGCCGCAGACGCCGCCATGAGCATCGAGCGAGTCAAATCCGTGGCGACGACCAAGCTCACATGTGGAGCCAATGTCCTCGCTACGTGCCCACCGCCTGTGGCGATATCCAGTGCCCGCCACTTCTCTGCTGGCTGCATCCACTCCACCATCAGTTCCAGGTCGCTGCCATTTGCATGCGTTTTGCTTTGCACGTATTGCGCTGCATTTTTTCCAAATTGCGCTTGAACAGCTTGTTTGATCTCCTCATTCTTCATCGGGAACACCTCCTGCCTACATCATATTCCAATGTTTGTCATCCTTGTTATAGAATACAGATAACTAGCTATCGAGAATTTGAATAGGAGGCAACTCACAATGGATCGAGAAAGTCTTGAGGTATTTTTAACGATTGCTCGTCATGGATCGATTAATCGCGCTGCACAGGCATTATTTTTGGCGCAATCAACATTGACGCATCGATTGAAGCAGTTAGAGCGCCAGGTTGGGACTGCGCTTTTTGTTCGCACCGCTTCTGGAGTGAGTCTTACAGGCGAAGGACGTCGGTTACTACCGGTTGCGACGAATATCGTGGAGCAAATGCGCTCCTTTATCCAAGAGAAAGAACAACGCCAATCGATGAACATCGTCGCAGGAAAAGCTTTTGTCGCCTATGAGCTGCCACGACTGATTGGAGAGTACCGGATTGCTCATCCGGGCTTTACCTGCTACGTCCGCTCTACGTTGTACGAGGAGTCCCTCAGCGCTCTGCTAACGGGAACGGCCGATATTGCTTTTCTCGGGAGTGAAATGTATCATCCGCACATCCATCAAGAATTCCTTCCCAGCGATCGGCTCCTGCTCGTCATGGCGCCCAACCATCCTTGGGCAAGCGGGTTTCCAGGTTTTCAGGCATGGGGAACCGAGGAAATGATTGTGTTCGGGAATCACACCGCTCCTTATCGCCAACGGATTGACCGCTATTTGGCACAGCAGGGAGTTTTTCCGAATATTATTATGGAATTGGACAGCTTCAATGCTGTTAAAAAAATGGTCGAACGGCAGCTAGGGATTACGATCCTGCCGGAAAGAACCATACAACAAGAGCTAGCGACCGGAAGATTGATCGCCTACGATATCGCAAACGGCGAATTAGTGCGCCCCACACTCATCGCCTACCTGCATCCAAAAAAAGAGGACGATGCTTTCCAGCAATTCGTCCAATGGATCAAGGAACATTATTAACAAAAGTTCAATGGAGTGTGAGTACCGTAAGCTCCGGGCGGCAAAATAAACGAACAGGCAAGATCGTCGTACCCAACCCTCTGGTGGTGTACACAGCCATGCTACCTACCTGATACAGTCCTTGTACATATTTACGACCGTATTGCGGCGCCAAAAGATGACCAATGAAAGGCAAGCGCACTTGTCCGCCATGGCTGTGGCCGGACAGTTGGAGATGTACAGGGTGCTCTGACGCAATATCAGCAAAATCAGGCTCATGCACCAACAAGATAACACTGCCCTCCGGCGGGATATTTTCTAGCGCCCTTGGAAGATCAGGTACACCATAGAAAAGGTCATCCACTCCCGCCATGTATAACTGCTGGCCATCTTTGTGTACAACCACATGCCGATTATCCAACACTTCGAATCCAGACGCGACTAATCCATCCCGAACTTTTTGTTGTTCACCAGCTCGATAATCGTGGTTGCCCAAAACGGCGAATTTGCCTAATGGAGCTAGGAGCTGATTGAAAAGGGGAACGGCGGCGAATAGAGGTCGCGTCACTTCATCTACGATATCCCCTGTGAAGCAAATCAAATCTGGTTTTTCGCTCTGGATCAAGGCAATAACCGACTCCAACTCTTTCGGTTCAAAATAATGACCGAGATGGACATCACTGAAATGAATGAGCTTTGTCCCCTTAAAGCTTTCTGGCAATCCCGGTATCGTGATGGACAATCGCACGATATCTAGCGCTTTTCGTTCCCATAGATGACCGTACACGCCAGTCGCTATACCGAGACCAATCAATCCCCCTACCCATTTCGTGAGTTTGTGGAGAAATGTTTTCCTTGAAAGGGGAGCAAGGTTAGGATCATTCACTGTCTTTCATTCGCTCATACCCATTCACGACAACGTCCAGTCTTCCCGTCACCGGGTCAATGAGTAAGCCATGTACCTCCACATTCGGTGGGAGGAGCGGGTGATTTTTAATCGTTTCTACGCTATTTTTCACACTTTCTTCTACTCGATCGAATCCGTGCAGCCATTTATGTAAGTTAATCCCTGCATGTTGAAGCGTGGAAAACGTTTGAGCCGAGACTCCTCGCTCCAGCATCTTCTCCATCGTGCGTTTGCTGTCGATCGCGCTCATCCCGCAGTCATAATGCCCGACGACCATCACTTCTTCGGCATTCAATTCGTAGATCGCAATAAGAATACTACGCATGATACTCCCAAAAGGATGGGACACGATTGCGCCGGCGCTTTTTACGTGCTTGATATCCCCATTGCGCATGTTCATGGCTTTCGGCAGCAATTCAACCAAACGGGTATCCATACAAGACAACACGACCAATCGTTTATCAGGAAACTTGGTGGTTTGGTACTTTTCATATTCTTGGTTCGCCACAAATTCATGGTTAAATGCGAGAATTTCATCCAAATTGCGCACTTTCACAGCACCTGCCTCGCTCTTAGTAGTATGTATTTGTATCGTATGCTTTTCTATTTTACATAGTTGGATCAAAATCTCGCAAGGGACTGTAGCAGTTTCTTATCAAGTGGTTCATTTTGTCAGGATGTAATGTTTCTCGCCTAAACGAAATTTTTTGGGTGAAAAGAGGTCCACAATCGTCGAGTAAATTGGTTCTCTTTTCGTGAATTTCTCACCTATACATAGACCATACAGTTCTACCTGCGTCTTATCGTGATCAAGCAGCTCCTCGCACCAAGCACGTAGATGCATCATTCTGTCCATGCTTTTTTGATAGTCCTCTACGTATTTTTGATAATAACGATGCCTCTCCTCTTCTGGATACATCCCGAGTTTTACTTTATCAGGATGCTTGGAAATGCTAAATCTGCAAGCGCAACCCTCTTCGGTTGTCACCCACCAAGCCTGTTTTTTCGGAAAATGCTTGAAAAAATAAGGGCTTTTTTCCCGTGACAGTTTGCCTGTCAAAACATAAGGGGAAAGTAGCGGCTTAGGTTCAAATCCCGGTGTTTCTTTTATCATGACGAATAATTCCAGACACATGGGTTCAGTTCCTCCGGAAAGAGTACTTTTTTAGTTATAGTATAAATTTACTAACTTTGGTAAAATCATTAAAAATATAATTAGGAGAGTTGCAGATTGAAATTAAGACTAGCCTTAATACTTGCACTAGCACTAATCCTTCCAGCCTGTAGTGAAACTGCAAACACACCTGAAGTACCGTTACCTACCTATGTATTAGCCATTGATCGATTTGACGAAGGTACTGGAACGTGGTTCGTTGCTTTGTCAACCGAGTCGAATGATGAAAAGGAATTACGTGCTCTCGTGGAAAATACTCGGACCTTAGCAAAAGACAAGAAAGAGGAAGTTAACTCCATTTCTGTGTCAATTATCAAACCAGATGGAATGATTCCCCCCACTGTTACGGCATTTGGCAGAATTGCCTTGACGAGTAAAGGCATGGAACAAACCGGATTGAGTAGTACCTCCGAAATACAATTTGAATATAAAAATGCTCCCGCAGCAACCCCCAAGCAACCACCTACTACAGAAACATCTAAATGACCTCAGTGATTCTATTAAGTAAAATTGTGTAATGATAATCAAAGCCAGGGGTAAAATACCTTGGCTTACCTCTTGCCCAGAGAGACATCTAAGTTCATTAGTCCATTCATCAGGTTAAAACTTGGAATAGTTTTTCTAATTGTTCCATATTAGCGAATGACTCTTCAATCGATAAAAAGGATAATAGGGTAATTGCTTTATGGGCTTTATCTGCCGCAAACTTTTTAATGTAATGACCATTGGGAATGAGACAGGATAAATCAGACATGAATTCTTGGTCCAGTGTAATTATCCCTTGATTTAGTTTGTTGGATATTTTTGTTGAGTTTTTCATATCCATTCCTGAAGCGTCGGCATAAAAAAGACAGGTTTCACAACCTATACCTGTATTGGCGATATCTTTTCCCTCAATGGTTAGATACCTTTGACGATAACCAGCCCTCTTAAACTCAATTGGTGATGTAGAAGAACGAATACTAATTTCTTTGTAGGACAATAGTTTGCTCATTTATTTTTATCTCCGATTGAAATAATGATCAGTATTAACCTTTATATTTAGTTGGGTTTTCAACATAACTCTCGATAACATAGCCACAATTTGTACAGATTCTATGAATGATCGCAGAACTAAGCGGAAAAATCTTGCCTATGGGTAATACTCCCGCATGCCCAGACTGCCTCCCTTCCCCAATCTCTTTACACCCACATTTTGAGCATTGTTCTGTTGGATTTTCCATTTTGCACCTCGTTTTTATTCTGTTTAGAATATAATTATAGATGATGAAAACCATTTTTTGTTAATTTATTCTAAGAGAAGTGGGACGATAACGTCTGCATCCGCCTGTGTGCTCGTGAGTATTCGCGTTCCGATATAAACGGGCATGTTCGAGCTCCTTTCGTTGAGATAACGCGAAAAGCGCGGTACCATTACGGCGCCGCGCGTGTATTTGGGTGAAACGTTTAGTCGATTCGTCCAATCAGGACGGGCCATATAGTCATTTACTACAAAAGGTGCGTTACTTTCACGAGGGAGTGAAGACATGAAACGAAAGGGTAATAAGAGAACCATTCGACATGTACAGTACGACAGGTATCCGAATCCATACGATCCTTATCCACCTTATCCGTATCGCTGGTTTTCAAACTTTGACATATGCGTCATGGAACGAAAACGGTGTGAAAGGCGTTGTTCCTTCATGACTGGCTATGAAAACGTCTTGTGTAACCAAAGGTGTGCGGAAGAGTTTGTAGATTGTCAAGAAATTTACGGAGGAGACTGAATCACACTAAGATAAATAGGGGCAGTTCTTCATATACTGTTGCCCCTTATACATACTTCCTCGAATATGCTTTCAAGTACCTACACGATCAGATGTACTTACTATGCTTATGCACTTTGTCAGACTAAAGCGTTAGTACAAATAAAAAGAAACGCCACCCAATTCGGGCAACGTTGCTTTCGAATGTGCATTCGGTTAAACTCGTCTCAACTAATGACGCGATCCTAGCTAATCTTCGCCTCAATCCGCAGCTTGTCCGCCACCATGGCAATAAACTCACTGTTGGTCGGCTTCGCCTTGGTGTTGGAAATCGTATAACCAAACAAGCTGGAGATGGAGTCCAAATTACCACGGGACCACGCTACTTCAATCGCATGACGGATGGCACGTTCTACCCGACTTGCGGTTGTATTGAATTTCTTGGCAATGTCCGGGTACAGGACTTTGGTAATCGAACCGAGCAGCTCAACATCGTTGTATACCATTGTGATCGCTTCCCGCAAATACAAATAGCCTTTGATATGAGCAGGAACTCCAATCTCATGAATGATGCTTGTGATGCTCGCGTCCAAATTGCGTCCGCGGATTTGCAAGGTAGCTTGTGGTTTTACAGAAGAAACAAAAGAAGAGGCTGGTTTGGTTGTAATGATCTGACGGATGCGCTGAGCCAGCACCTCCATATCAAACGGTTTCAAAATGTAGTATGCTGCTCCCAGCTCTACTGCTTTCTTCGTAATCTCTTCCTGCCCGAAAGCAGTCAACATAATAATTTTAGGTTGAGGACTTAAGCGCATGGCCTGAATTTGCTCCAAAACAGCCAAGCCATCCAGATGTGGCATGATGATATCCAAAATTAATACATCGGGTACACGTTCCTGCAGCAGTCGAACTACCTCATTGCCGTTGTAAGCAACACCCACAACATTCATGTCATACTGGCTACTGATGTACTCTTCCAACAGATTTACAAATTCACGGTTATCATCTGCCAACAACACTTCAATCTTGCTCAAGGTCGTTCCTCCTAACAATGGACGGTCTTTTGGAAAGAAGGTGGCGTTCTAGAGGTAACAAATCTAAAAGGATTAGTCCATACCATCTTTTCTCTACAAAAATTATTCGACAAAGCAAATTCCATTCCTGCCAATGACGAAAGATTGAATGATTTAACTGATATTTCGACAAAGAATCCTTACATTTCTAATCGATTCGTCAAAGGACTGCAAAAATCGAAAAAGCCGCCTCGCTTCGTTCGCGTGACGGCACTTCATTCAAGCAGCTTTGGTTGTATTGGTTCGAGATTCGGCAGTACCTCGCACATTCACACCAGCATCCTGAAGCATCCATTCAATGTAGCAGCCGTATCCCGAAGTAGGATCATTGACAAACACATGCGTGACGGCACCGACGATCTTGCCTTTTTGAATGATGGGACTGCCGCTCATTCCCTGTACGATGCCACCTGTCTTTTCCAAAAGGCGTTTGTCCGTGACTTTAATAATCATCCCTTTGGTTGCAGGAAAATGCTGCTTGACCACGTTTGCGATCTCAATATCGAACTCTTCTACCTTCTGACCTTCCACGACAGTAAGAATTTTGGCTGGTCCTTCCTCTACCTGCTCAGCAAGAGCGATTGGTAACGGCTCCTGGTAATAGCTGCGTTTGGGCTCATCCTTCATTTTGCCGAAAATGCCAAAAGGGGTGTTTTTGGTTATATTTCCGAGAACTTCACTTTCATTGTAGAAACGTGCAAATTTCTCCCCTGGGTTGCCACTTTGTCCTTTTTCAATCGATGTGACACTTGCTTGCACGATCTGGCCATCTCCTACGACAATGGCTTGACCAGTATCAACGTCGGAAATGACGTGCCCTAATGCCCCGTACGCTTTGGAATTCGGATCAAAAAAGGTTAGTGTCCCTACTCCTGCCGCTGAATCCCGAATATAGAGACCCATGCGATATTCACTGTCTTTTTTGTCTTTTGCCGGATGCAAAGTGAGCGAAAGCTTTTCCTTGCCACGAACGACAAGCAATTGAACGGAATGATTCTTTTTCCCCGTTTCGTTAATCAATTTCTTTACGTCGTTCATGTCATTGATGTACATGTCGTTCATTTTGATAATCATGTCACCGACGTGTATACCTGCCTGTTCACCTGGAGAAAACTTGTTTTTACCATCGTCAACTAAATGATGACCGACAACCAAAACACCCGCTGTTTGCAGCTTCACCCCGATTGACTGTCCACCAGGGTACAACCGCAGATCTGGCAATACATTTACTTTTACAGCAGTCAGCGGAATGTTATGCCACTTCACCTGCAATTGGGCTTCCCCAGCCCTACGCGGTTCAACGGACATAGGCCTGCTCAAATCAACGGATACCTCTCGCGCCTCTGTCCCGTTAACGTGCAAAATATCAGGATTGCTATTGATTAGCGTGCCCATTACCGGCACAGAGACCCGCAGTTGTTCGAGGGACCCTTCCATCAAACGCAATTCACGGGGAAAGGAGGACAGATCGCGGAACGGGGTGGAACTCACGACAAGCGCCGTGATGAGGAGAAGGAGACTTCCCATCCATTTTCTTTTGTTTTGTCGGATCACCAGTAATCACTCCTACCGTTCCCTACCTACACCTACAAAACAAAACGGTCAGGTCCGTTTTGATTGACCGCAAGCGGTCATGAGGGACACCTCCACCTTGTGTACCTTTAATGTTGCCACCAGCGAAGCGGATTATGTCAGGAAAATAACCCACTCTGAACATTAGAAAACCAGGCATCACCAAGCCCTTGGCGAGTCTATTGCAGCACTTTTATAAACGAAAAAAAGACTGCCAACTTAAATTAGCTGACAGTCTTTCGTTCACGGCCGAGAAGGATCATCTCGCGCGCATGTTCTTCTGTTTTTGCTGTTACCTCTGCCCCGCTTAGCATACGAGCCAGCTCTGATACCCGTTCATCATCAGACAAACGATTCACCCGCGTCTCTGTTTCATTCTCGCTCATTTCCTTTTTGATCAGAAAATGCGCGTCTGCCATGGATGCTACCTGTGGCAAGTGCGTAATGCACAGGACTTGGCGCTGCCCAGCGACTCGGGCGAGCTTTTCTGCAATCGCTTGAGCGGCTCTTCCGCTTACTCCCGTGTCGACTTCATCAAAAATAAGGGTCTCCACTTGATCAGTACCCGCCAAAATTGTTTTAATGGCCAGCATGACGCGAGACAGCTCCCCGCCGGAAGCAATCTTCGCCAAGGGACGCAATGGCTCACCCGGGTTAGGTGAGATTAAAAACTCGATCTGATCCATTCCGTTTGCATCTACAAATCGCTTGATTCCGTCAATTTCTACCCCGTCATCATCCGGCGTCTGTCTGACATCAATGGCAAAACGAGCACGCTCCATGTGCAGTTCTTTTAGCTGCTGCTCGATTTCTTGTGCGAGTTTCCCTGCGCATTCGGAACGAATGACCGACAACTCCAATGCCTCCACTGCCAAATCGGCTGCAAACTCCTGCAATTGCTTTTCCACCTGCTGGAGGCGGTCTTCGTAGTGATGCATATCATCCAATTCATCCTGAATCGTGGCAGCGTACTCCAAAATGTCGTCTACACTTTTGCCATACTTGCGTTTTAACGACTGAATCTGATCAAGACGGCGTTCTACTTCTGCCAACTGCTCCGGTTCAAAATCCATTTGATACGACAATTGACGAAGGTTATGTACCACATCTTCTATCTGATAGTATGCCGATTGGACCGTTTCCAAAATCGGAACGAGCTGTTCTTCGTAGTTCACACCACGCTCGAGCTCTCCCATCGCATGTCCTAACCAATCCATGCCCTTTTGGTCACCATGCAAGGCGCGATATGCATCTTGAATCGTTGAATAAACTTTTTCAATGTTCATCCACTTTTTCCGCTGCTGCAAGAGCTTCTCGTCTTCACCAGGCGTGAGGGTTGCCGCCTCAATTTCATCGAGCTGATATTGCAATAGATCCATACGCTGTACCAGCTCACGATCATTACGTGCCATACGCTCCAGATCTTGCTTTGTTTTGCGGTAAGTAGCATACAGGGTGCCGTACTCTTGCTTCGCAGATCCCAATGCACTTTCCCCATATGCATCGAGCCAATTGATATGCTTGTCTGACTGCATCAGCATATGCGTATCGTGTTGTCCATGCACCGTAACCAGCCATGGCCCTAACTCACGCAGCATAGCGAGAGTCACGAGCTGGCCGTTGATTCGAATAATGCTCTTCCCTTGATTCGATATATCTCGTCGTACCACGAGCATTCCGTCTTGCTCAATCTGGACACCGACATTCTTACAAACGTCAAGTCCAGGATGACCAGGCGGCAATTCAAATAGCCCTTCCACTTCTGCACGAGGCTCACCGTAACGTACAAAATCAGCCGAAGCCCGGCCTCCTAATAGCAGTCCAAGCGCATCGATAATGATGGATTTACCAGCACCAGTCTCCCCTGTCAGGATGTTTAAGCCTTTTTGGAAAGAGACCGTCACTGATTTGATGATGGCAAAATTTCGGATCGAGAGTTCCACTAGCATCGCAAGCGACCACCTTCTACAACATTTCCATTAAGCGTTTCGTCACTTCATTGGTATTTTCTTTGGAACGGCAAATAATCAGGATGGTGTTGTCGCCACTGATTGTCCCCATGATTTCTTCCCATGGAAGGTTGTCAATCAGTTCAGCTACCGCATTTGCATGTCCCGAAAGTGTCTTCAGTACAATAAAATGATCAGCTTGGTCAATGCTAATAAAGGAATCCACAAGCATGCGTTTCAGCTTTTGCAGTGGATTGAATTTTTGTTCAGCAGGCATTGAATACTTATATCGTCCATCAGGGAGCGGAACTTTTACCAAGTGTAGTTCCTTGATGTCTCGGGATACAGTCGCTTGCGTCACGTTAAAGCCAGCAGTCCGCAAGCGGTCCACCAGCTCATCCTGTGTTTCCACCTCTTGATTGCTGATGATATCCCGAATACGAATATGTCGTTGCCCTTTGTTCATATGGATTACTCCCATTCCCCTTGTAATTTCGTTCGTATTGCTTCGAAAAAGCCACCTTTTTTCCACTTAATCAGCGGGGTAACACACGGTGACTTTTTAATGTAAATCTGATCGCCGCCCTCTAGTCGATAACCAAACTGCCCGTCAATGGACAGTCCCATCTCTTGATGAATGGCATCCACTTCGACCCGGATCGTTTGATTGCCTGACAGTACCAATGGCCGGGCCGTCAAGGAATGAGGAGCCACTGGCGTCAGTAATAGCATGTCCACATTGGGCGCCACTATTGGACCGCCCGCAGAAAGCGAGTATGCCGTTGATCCTGTTGGTGTAGAGACAATGACACCATCTCCGCTGAACGTCGCGACGTACTCATCATCCAGAAAGACTGCACATTGAATGATCCGGCAAAATGACCCTTTTGCAATCCCAATATCATTCATGGCTGTGTATGTCCCCAGTGTGGTTCCTTTTCGCACCAAACAAGCTTCCAGCATCGCTCTTTTTTCAATGTCGTACTTTCCAGAAAGGAGATTGTCTACAGCCTGAGGCAGATGCTCCGGTTCCGCTTCCGACAAAAAGCCCAACGTGCCTAAATTAATTCCAAAGATCGGGATAGAGTGACCGGCAAGCTGGCGAGCAATTCTGAGTAGAGTGCCATCGCCCCCTAATACACAAACCAAATCCGCCTGCATCCCCATCTCTTCTACAGAAGCGCCCAGTTCTGGATGCCCTACATCTGATGCGACATGTTCATCCAGGAATACCTGCGCCCCTCTGTCCTCAAGTAAATACAGCAGTTCCCGTGCAACGATACGTGCTTCGGGTTTTCCTTTGTTCGCTATGATTCCAATTTTCTTCACGTGGTCCACCCCAAAACTGGTTGGTTGGAAATCCTTCTTGAACAACCTCATATACAAGTATACAACTTCACATGCATAAATAAAAAGCCTCGATTGTGACAAAACTCCCGAGGCTTTGGTTTTTTATCCTATTTCAAATTCGCATGAGCAGACGCAACAACCTCTGATACGCATTGCAACCAAGCTTCCGAATCCATGCCGCCCTCACTTTTCTGGGCATGCATAACAAATTCAATGTTTCCTTCTCCCCCTGTAATGGGAGAGTAATCCAAGCCTTTTAGCGCGAAACCCAATCCGCTGGCAAATTGACCGATGTCAGTCAGTACGCTCTCGTGTACTTCTGGATCACGGACGATTCCATTCTTTCCGACTCTATCCTTGCCTGCTTCAAATTGAGGCTTGACCAGCGCAACGACGTCACCGCCCTCGAGCAGAAAACGGTACAGCACCGGCAAGATCAATCGCAGCGAAATAAACGATACGTCAATCGATGCCGAGTTAGGGCGTTCATGTTCAAAGGCTTCCGGGTCCATATGACGGAAATTCGTCCGTTCCATGACGACCACTCGTTCATCCTGTCGCAAGCTCCACGCGAGCTGTCCGTACCCGACATCAATGGCGTATACAAGTCGCGCACCGTTTTGTAGCGCACAGTCCGTAAATCCGCCAGTGGAGGCCCCGATGTCCATCATGACACGATCCTTCATGTCGATTTCAAAGACACGCAATGCTTTTTCTAACTTGAGGCCACCCCGACTCACATACGGGTGTACCTCGCCCTTCACCGTAATCGCAACATCCTCGGCAAATTTGGTTCCCGGCTTGTCACAGCGCTCGCCAGCTACTTGCACTAGGCCTGCCATTACGGCTGCTTTTGCTTTTTCTCTGGTCTCATAATGGCCTCTTTCGACCAAGAGAACATCAACCCGTTCTTTTCTCACACTCATGCTTCCACTACGCCCTTCGAAATTGGCATCAAGGATCGAACACGAGCAGCGATATTATCAGCTGTCAGCCCTACCTCTTGCCGTTGTTCTTTCACACTTCCATGCTCAACAAAATAATCAGGTACCGCGACTACCTGTACATTCATGCCGTGATAGCCTGCGCGATTGTAGCATTCAATGACAGCACTGCCGAATCCGCCCATTTCACAGCCTTCTTCGACCGTAACGATATCGTAGCCTTCCTTTGCCAGACGGAACAAAAGCTCTTCGTCCAAAGGCTTGCAAAAACGTGCATTGACCAGCATCGGCTTGATTCCTTCGTCTTGAAGCTGATTGACAGCCGCCTCAGCAATTTCGAATACATGCCCGAACGAAAGGATCGCCACGTGTTTGCCTTCGCGTACAATCTCTGCTTTTCCGATTGGCAGCACTTGCAGATCGTCATCCATTTTGACGCCACGAATCGGCAATCGTGGATAACGATAAGAGATCGGACCATCTTTATATTCTACTGCTGTCTTCATCATATGACGCAGCTCATTTTCATCCTTCGGTGCCATAATGACCATATTTGGAATGATACGCATGAATGCCACATCGTACATACCCTGGTGTGTCTCCCCGTCTGCTCCGACGAGCCCAGCACGGTCAACGGCAAAAATTACATTGAGCTTTTGGCGTGCGACATCGTGGATTAGCTGATCATAAGCTCTTTGCAAGAAGGTCGAATAAATCGCAAAGACCGGCTTCAAGCCTTGTGTTGCTAATCCTGCCGCAAATGTACATGCATGCTGCTCTGCAATCCCAACGTCAAACAGTCTGTCAGGGTACTTCTGTCCAAAGGGGATCAAGCCTGAGCCCGCTGGCATCGCAGGGGTAACAGCCACGATCGAATTGTCTTCATCTGCGAGCTTCATCATCGTATCTGCAAAAACAGACGTATACGTTGGTGCAGATTTCGGTGTATCACCTGACTCGATTTTATACGTACCGATACCATGCCACTTGACTGAGTCAGCTTCAGCTGGCGCATAGCCTAGACCTTTTTTCGTGATGGCATGAATCAAAACCGGGCCTTTTGTATGCTTGGCTGTCTTCAATGTATCGAGCAAAAGCTCCATGTTATGTCCGTCTATTGGGCCAATATACGTAAAGCCTAGCTCCTCGAAGAGAACGCCAGATACGAGCAAATATTTCATGCTGTCCTTGAAGCGCTCAGCCATGTGAGCCAATTTGCCCCCTACAGCCGGAATGGATTTCAACAATCCTTCGACTTCATCCTTCGCCCATTGATAGTTCTCCGTCGAGCGAATTTTCCCCAAATAGTTGTGCAAGGCCCCAACGTTTGGCGCGATGGACATTTCGTTATCATTTAACACAACGATGACATTCTTACGCTCATGACCAATATGGTTCAAGGCCTCCAGAGCCATACCGCCTGTCAGCGCACCGTCTCCGATCACAGCAATGACATGGTTCTTTTCTTTTTTCAAATCCCGCGCAGTCGCCATCCCCATTGCGGCAGACAACGACGTACTGCTATGCCCGGTTTCCCAGACGTCATGCGGGCTTTCCACCATTTTTGGGAACCCACACAGACCTTTATACTGACGCAAGGTCGGAAACATCTCCCGGCGTCCTGTCAGCATTTTATGTACGTATGCTTGATGTCCGACATCCCAGATCAGCTTGTCCTTGGGACTGTCAAAAACATAGTGCAGCGCTAGTGTCAGCTCGACGACTCCCAGATTCGGCGCGAGATGACCACCTGTTTTCGATAGCGTCTCGATTAGAAACTGACGGATCTCGGATGCCAATGTATGTAGCTGCGGTTGCGTGCACTTTTTCAAGTCTTGAGGATCATTTATAGTAGTAAGCAGCATTGGTATTCCTCACTTTCCACTGTTCGTTCTCCGGCGATTGTGCATGCTGCATATCAATCAAGCCACTAGAAAACCCGGCTTTCCTTATTGCTATAGCCGATTCCGCTTATTTTCAGCTTGATTCATTATAACGGTTTCTTAATAAAAACACCACTTTTCATCAACATATACGAATATGAAGGCGCTATCTTGCATTTTCTGGTAAGATGATTTTGAATACATACTCCGAACAAAAGAGGTGGACGTCCGTGAAGTTCTCACAAATTCAGTATGAGCGCATGGATATGGACAAAGTTGAAGGACAATTCACGCAATTATTGGAAGCGTTTCAACATGCTGCAACCTTCTCCGAGCAAGATACAATCATGGCTCAATTGAACAAACTGCGACAAGAAGTGGAATCTGCGCGGAATGTCGCACAAATCCGCCACACGATCAATACAGAAGATCCTTTCTACAAAGCAGAGCAGGATTATTGGGATGAAGCAACTCCTTTGTATACCGGAATCGTTTCCCGCTACTATCAGGCGATCGTCGATTCTTCCTTCCGTGCTGACTTGGAAGAAAAATGGGGTGCACAGCTGTTTCGCATCGCTGAAAGCACACTCCGTACATTTTCGCCAGAAGTCATTTCTGATTTGCAGGAAGAAAACCGTTTGGCCAGTCAATATGTCGCACTGAAAGCTTCTGCCAAAATCATGTTTGAAGGAGAAGAGCGAAATCTTTCAGAGATGATTCCTTTTACAATCGCGAAAGATAGAGACACGCGCAAACGTGCTAATGAAGCGAAGTATGAGTATATGCGGCAACATACGGACGAATTTGATCGCATTTACGATCAGCTCGTCAAGGTACGCACACGCATCGCCAAAAAACTCGGCTTCAATAGCTTTGTGGAGCTAGCCTATGCACGTATGAACCGTACCGATTACAACGCAGAAATGGTAGCCAATTTCCGTAAGCAAGTGCTTGAGCACATCGTTCCAGTAGCGTCAAAGCTCGTTGAACGTCAGCGCCAACGCATTGGTGTCGATACACTTGAGTATTACGATCTTTCCTTTGATTTCGCTACAGGGAATCCAAGTCCGAAAGGCCCGCCGGAATGGATTGTTGATAACGGGAAAAAGATGTATGCCGAGTTGGCACCTGAAACGGACGAATTTTACAACTTCATGCTGGACAATGACTGTTTAGATCTATTGAGCAAAAAAGGAAAGGCTACAGGCGGCTACTGTGAATACATCAGCCAATACAGGCTCCCCTTTATTTTCGCCAATTTTAACGGTACATCTGGTGATATCGACGTACTTACACACGAGGCAGGACATGCGTTTCAGGTGTATGTAAGTAGAGATTTTGAGGTCCCTGAATATCATTTCCCAACCTATGAGGCGTGTGAAATACATTCGATGAGCATGGAGTTTTTGACGTGGCCATGGATGGAGCATTTTTTCAAGGAAGATACGGACAAATACAAATTCTCTCATCTGAGTAGCGGACTCCAGTTCATTCCGTACGGCGTTTCTGTTGATGAGTTCCAGCATGTTGTCTACGAGAACCCAGATATGACCCCGTCAGAGCGTAAACGTGCTTGGCGTGAAATTGAGCGCAAGTACCTCCCCGATCGCAATTACGCACAGAATGAGTATCTTGAGGAGGGCGGTTTCTGGCAGCAACAAACGCATATTTTTCAAAGCCCCTTCTATTACATCGACTACACACTTGCTCAGATTTGCGCGTTCCAATTTTGGAAACGGGCTCAATCTGAGCCGAAGCAAGCTTGGGAAGATTATTTGACACTTTGCCGCGAAGGCGGAAGCAAATCGTTCCTCGAGTTGGTACAAGTGGCGAAG
This sequence comes from Brevibacillus sp. NPDC058079, assembly GCF_042885155.1. NCBI lineage: Bacteria > Bacillati > Bacillota > Bacilli > Caryophanales > Paenibacillaceae > Brevibacillus > Brevibacillus sp. NPDC058079. The sequence goes on along the minus strand of NZ_JBHVSO010000001.1, from coordinate 285,162 downwards.
CTGTATTCTCCATTTGAGGACGACAGCATACCATCGGTGATTGGCGAGATTGAACAATTTTTAAATAGCATTAACGATAAAAGCTTGTAATAGGTAGGTACGAAAAAAGCTGGCATTTCCCATATGGGTTGCCAGCTTTCACTTATTTATTGCGATCACGCACGTAGTCGGCCAAAGGGCTGAGTGCAGAATTCTCGATTCCCGCATCTGTAAGCGCTGCTTTTGCCTCCGCAATTAATTCGTCAAGACGCGCCTTCGATTCGGCTAGACCAAGCAGCGATGGGTACGTCGCCTTTTCCCGATCTGCATCACTGCCAACTGCTTTCCCCAGCTCTTGGGCATCTCCTTCCACATTCAAGATGTCATCCTGAATTTGAAAAGCGAGACCAATGCAAACACCATAGCGTGTCAACGCTTCCATTTGACCTTCGGATGCTTCTGCGAGGTAGCCTCCCCCGCGCAAGGCTGCGATCAAGAGATCACCCGTTTTGTGACGATGGATAAATTCGAGCTGGTCCAGGTTAAGGCGCTTGCTCTCCCCTTCGATATCAGCCATCTGTCCGCCGACCATACCAGTTGCTCCTGCACGTTTTCCCAGCTCCGCAATCAGTTTCACGGTAGTAGCCGCTGAAACATCAGCGTGATCCATGTAAGCTTCTGCAATGTATGCGAACGCTCTAGTCAGCAAGGCATCTCCTGCGAGAATGGCTGTTGCTTCACCGAATACTTTGTGATTGGTCGGTTTTCCGCGACGAAGATCATCGTCGTCCATCGCAGGGAGGTCATCGTGAATCAAGGAGTACGTATGTATCATTTCCAAGGCAGCCGAAAAAGCCACACCCCGTTCAATCGGCTTGTCCAGTGCTTCTAGGACCGCCAACACCAGCATGGGACGCAACCTTTTTCCGCCTGCCATGAGCGAATACTTCATGGATTCGTACAAGTTTTCCGGAACTCCTTGCTGCTCAAGGGCTGGCAGGAGTCTTTGTTCTATATAGGCAGTCTTTTCCACCAAATAACTCTCGAATGTATGCACGCCGATCATTATTCTCCTTCCACGCGAAAAGCCTTCTGCTTTACCTGTCCGTCTTCTTCCACCAACTGGGTAATCTTCGCTTCGATTGCATCCAGCTTTTGACCACAAATTCTGGAAAGAGTTACTCCTTCCTGATATAGCGTAATCGCTTCTTCGAGGGGAATATCTCCTTCCTCGAGTCGATTGACGACTTCTTCCAGACGCTTCATCGCGTCCTCGAACTGCATATCAGTCTCTTGTTCTGTTTTCTTGCGAGCCACTCTTCTTCTCCTCCTCCCGGTTCACTTTTTCCACACGCGCAGTCGCACTGCCATCACTTAATCGTACCATGATCTCATCGCCAGGGGCAAACTGTTCCACCGATTTTACGAGTCTGTCATTTGTGTATACAAGTGAGAATCCACGCTGCATGACCTTCAACGGACTCAGTGCTTCCAAAGTAGCTATGCGAGCTGCGAATGCCATTCTTTTATGGTTGAGACGTCCCCGCATCCGTTCGTCCAGGGTGGCGCGGAGTTTAGACAGATTTTTTCTTTTATCCCCGATTTGATCGGCGAGGCGATAGCGCTTGATTTGTTCGTCTAATCTCGTATAGCGTTCGCGTCTTCTTTCTAGCAAATGCTTCATCGATTGACGCATCCGCAAATGTGCCCGATCCAATCGTTCTGCGGCTTCCTCCAGCCTCCGCTCCGGTTGGCGCATCGCATACGAATTGCTCAAGCGTGTCAAACGGCTTCTCTTCTCTGTCATGGTACCACGCACTGCTCGATGCATCCGTATTTCGAGCTGCCGCACTCTCTCGACCCATTCCAAATAATGCGGTACTGCCAATTCAGCTGCGGCTGTCGGCGTAGCTGCCCGGACATCTGCTACGAAATCGGCGATCGTCACATCCGTTTCGTGTCCAACCGCAGAGATAACAGGGATGAGTGATGCAGCAATTGCCCTCGCTACGTTTTCATCATTAAACGCCCACAGCTCCTCAATGGAACCACCACCGCGCCCTACGATGAGAACATCAATGTCAGGCTGATCGTTTAGAATCCGAATAGCGGAGACAATCGATGCAGGTGCATCCGCACCTTGGACAACAGCTGGTGAAAGTACGATCTCTGCTTGCGGATACCGTCTGCGAATCGTCGTGCAAATATCTCGGATGGCTGCTCCTGTCGGAGAAGTAACGACACCGACACGTTTGGGAAAACGCGGGAGCATTCGCTTCCTCTCTGCTGCAAACAACCCTTCTTGAGCTAATTTTTCTTTTAGCTGCTCAAATGCTAAATAAAGCGAGCCGAGACCATCTGGCTGCATCTCTTTGGCGTAAAACTGATACGCGCCGTCCCGTTCGTATGCAGAAATGGACCCGCGCACAATCGCTTTTGCTCCATCTTTGGGCAAGAAACGCAGGAAGCGGTTATAACTCGCAAACATGACGACTTTGATGCGTGACTGCTTGTCCTTTAGCGTGAAATACATATGACCACTGGAATGGTGGGTAAAATTGGAGATTTCCCCTCTCACCCATATATCTTGCAGGTGGGGTTCCTTTTCCAGCACCAGCTTAATATAACGATTGAGATCAGTGACGGATAAGATATCTTGTAATGCCATGCGGCCCCTCCTTTACAAAAAACTTGGCTTTGCCGTGCATGTAACAAGGACTATGCAAAAGAATGGATAAAGCTTATGCCTTATCCATTCTATAATAAGTTGCCGATTTTCTTCTATTGTTTTGCTTGCTTTTTCGCTGCCGCAACGGTATTTTTCAGCAGCATGGTAATCGTCATCGGGCCAACACCGCCTGGAACTGGGGTTAAATAGCTAGCCACTTCTTTGACCTCGTCGAACTTGACATCTCCAACCAACTTACCCGTTTCGATGCGGTTCACACCAACGTCAATGACGACAGCGCCCGGTTTGACATGCTCCTTGCCGATCATATGAGCCCTACCGGTTGCAACGACGAGGATGTCTGCCTTTTGGGTGTATTCCTCGAGATTTTGCGTGCGAGAATGACACATGGTTACCGTAGCATTTTCCTGTTGCAGTAGCAATGAGACCGGCTTACCAACGATGTTGCTGCGTCCGATCACCACTGCATGTTTGCCTGCCATTGGGGTGCCTGTGCGCTTGATCAATTCAATAATCCCGTGCGGCGTGCAAGGAAGCATCGTATCATTTCCCAATACCATGTTTCCTATGCTAATCGGATGGAAACCATCCACATCTTTTTCAGGAGCAATGGCTTCAATTACCGCATGCTCTGAAATATGAGCAGGAAGAGGAAGCTGAACCAAAATCCCATTAACGTTCGGATTTTCGTTCAACTGTTGAATGATCACCAACAACTCTTCCTCTGTGATGTCAGCGTGCTTCATGATGATCTCAGATGAAATACCGACTTCCTCGCAGCCTTTTGCTTTACCACGCACATAGGAGTGAGAAGCCGGGTCGTCTCCCACAATGACAACGGTCAATCCCGGTACGATCCCTTGCTTTTTCAATTCAGCTACTTCGTTCGCCAATTCGGCCCGAATACTCTGTGCTACTTCTTTTCCCTGGAGAATGGTTGCAGCCATGGAGAAAATGCCTCCTTTATCAACGTCGATACGTTAAGTGTACCGATTTCCCCCTCAGCTGTAAAGCCGAATTATAAAAAGTTCGCATTTATTTAATGTTCGCCTTTTGCTTCATCCACCCCAACATAGCGACTCCATAGGCATTATCACCGGAGTAAACGGGGTCACAGAAGTACAGCTTTGCCTTCACGGCAGGGTGTTCCAGGCGTTTGATTAGCCGCTCACGTATGTAATAATTAGCAGCTACTCCTCCAACAATCAAGATATCCTTCGGGTAACCTTGCTCTACTGCATGACGTAAGGACTTCTCTAGTGTATTGGCAATACATTGCTCTGTCGCTCGCGCAATCTCAGCAGGACTCGTACTTCCTCTCTCCACTTCACGCAAAAGCGAAGCTTCTGGACCAGAAAAACTAAAGGAAAGCCCGTCAACCGCCGAAGAAATCCGAAACGCACCTGTTGAGTCCTTGGCTAACTGCTCCAACGCAGGACCTGCTGGAAAGGACATACCGAGTGCTACACCAATCCGATCAACTAGTTGCCCAGCGTGCAGATCGATTGTCCCACCGATTTTCTCAATGACGTAACCGGCTGCGTGACGCTCGCACAACAACAACTCGCTGGTGCCTCCAGACAAATGCACAGCCAAAAAGCGATCCTCTGTCGGACGCACCTCAGCGGTATATTCCCCCGCCGCTATATGTCCCTCTTGATGAGTCGTCAAGTGAAGGGGAACCCGCAAATAAGTTGCCAACGATTTCGCCAAGCCCTCTCCTACCTTAAATACAGGCATATACGATCCGTCTTGCGGACGCGGCTTCTCGCTCACGCAAATCGCTGCAATCTCGTAATCCTTCCACTTCATTTCTTCACTTAATTCCGGCAGGTTCATCACATGCTGAAAGACGGCTTCGGATTGTTGCAGTCCGCGCTTGCCCTCCTTTACTTTCAGAAGGCGTTTTGCTTCTGCGACAATTCGGCCGTCTTCCTCAGCCAAGCACAGTGATGTCCGGTAATTGCTCGTGTCGATTCCCAACATTACCTTACTCATGCTTGTATCTCCTACCTATTACGCCTGCTTAGTTTCACGCGATTGCAAGAAGCTCGACAACACACCGTTAATGTATCGGTGGGACGTCTCGTCGCTAAAGAGCTTCGCGATCTCAATCGCTTCGTTCATCACGACTTTGTCAGGAGTGTCTTGCTCAAACATGATCTCGTAAAAAGCCAGACGAAGAATAGCGCGATCTACATTGGCGATGCGTTCCAATTGCCATCCGCGCAGATACTTCTTGATTTCCGAATCAATCTCAGTCAAGTTATTCAATACACCATCGAGGAGATAACGCAAATACTGTGCATTTTCCTCGGATTCTTCCATGACGAGGGCAACCGCATCCGTTAGCGGAACCTCAGCCATATCAATTTGGAAAAGACATTGGACTGCTTTTTCTCGTGCTGTTCTTCGTTTCATACCATTCATTCACCTACTAATTAAAATGAGCTCGGACTTTTCTTATGTCACCGAAACTTGCCTGGCAAAATCTTGTCGAGTATTTCACGCAAGTCTTCCTTATGATCGAGCTTGCGACCAATATAATAACCGGTCCCGACAAACACAACAAAAACCAGTGTATCCCAAAATCCCACGAGAAGGTAGATGATGCCTAAAAAAAGTCCGGCAAAAACCCCCATTAGCTTCCCCTTGTGTTCCCACATTAACTCCCGCACCATTTACTTCACCTTCTATTCCACCCGTTTACGAGCCGAGTAGTTTTCCTGCTGAGCTACTTCCGTCACGACAATGGTCACCTCAGAAATGACAACACCAGCAATCCCCTCAACTTGCTCCTTCACGTCAGCTTGTAGCTTCTGTGTCAGTTCAGGCAATGGCGTTTCTCCATCTACCGAAACACGCAGGGTGATAATATTGCCGCTCTCGAGTGCTTTCACTGTCGTTTTCATATCGCGCACTCCTTTAACTCGGCGGGCTGCACGTTCTGCAATGGTCTGGATCGTTTGAATCGTAATGTTGACCTCACCCAAATCACTGTGCTGACGGATTCCCCGTTCTACTTTAGGCTTGTTAGAGCGGAAAGAACTGAAAAAGAAGCGAAGGCTGACTACGAGGAAAATAATCGCGACAACGAGATAGGTGATGTTCGTACCCGCCAGCATCTGATCCACGTATGGACGGAAAAAATCTTGCGAGATCAATCCGCTGGTCGCTGCTATCGCGATGCAAGACAAAACAATGAGCGCAAAGCTATAAATCGTCAAGATAAAGCGGTCAAACAAGTTCACAAGCACCTCTCCTTTCAGCCATGTTTGAAAAAGAAGACAAACACGGCACGTTCCGGAAAACTCCATGAATTTACGCTGAAAGCCTAAACAAAATCACGTTTTCAAATGAGGAAAATGCCCCCTGTTCGTAGGGGGCATCCATCCGCTGCTTGTTAGCGCACGCGCTGGTGTTCTTCAACCGGTACAGGTGCCGGTGCTTTTTCTTCAGCTTTTAACTCAACATCAACGATATGTACGTTTACTTCAACTACCGAAAGACCTGTCATGCTCTCAATCGTATTGCGTACACTATCTTGAATATTTCGAGCGACTTCCGGGATGCGATGTCCGTATTTGACAATGATCGAAACATCCACCGCTGCTTCGCGGGAACCAACCTCTACACGCACACCACGTGCTATATTTTTACGGCCTAAACGTTCAGCTATTTCTCCTACGAAACCGCCGCTCATTTGCGCCACACCTTCTACTTCGGATGCAGCCATGCCGGCGATCACTTCCAACACTTCGGGAGCGATCTGGACCTTACCAAGTTCTGTTCTATCTAAATCTGAAGTAAACTCTTCCATGCTTCGCACCTCCCTCTAATTTGTAATTCATTATACCAAGCACACCGTATTTTTACAAATCAGCCCTACTTACTCTTCATTCAGGTTCAAGTCGTAGGTTTCCAAGAATTTCGTATCGAAATTCCCGCTGACAAATACTTCGTGCTCCAATACCTTCAAATGGAATGGAATCGTTGTCGTAATACCCTCTACGACGAATTCGCTCAAGGCACGTTTCATACGGTCAATCGCTTCGTTACGATCCTTGCCCCACACAATCAGCTTGGCGATCATAGAGTCGTAGTATGGCGGAATGGAATATCCCGCATACGCTGCACTGTCTACGCGCACGCCAAAGCCGCCTGGCGCCAAATATTCCGTGATACGACCTGGCGAAGGCATGAAGTTTTTCGCAGGATTCTCAGCATTAATGCGGCATTCAATAGCCCAGCCATCCATTTGGATATCCTCTTGCGTAAAGGACAAAGGTTGGCCTGCCGCTACGGTCAGCTGCTCCTTGATCAGATCAAAGCCAGTCACCAGCTCGGTTACCGGATGCTCAACCTGAATACGTGTATTCATTTCCATGAAGTAGAACTGTCCGTGTTTGTCCAGCAAAAACTCGACAGTGCCCGCACCGTGATAGGAAACGGATTTTGCCGCCGCAACAGCAGCTTCACCCATTTGTCGACGCAACTCTTCACTCAATGCTGGAGATGGAGCTTCCTCGATCAGCTTTTGGTGACGACGTTGGATGGAGCAGTCGCGCTCACCCAGGTATACGGCATTGCCATGCTTGTCTGCCATGATTTGAATTTCCACATGGCGTGGGCCTTCTACGAACTTCTCCAAGTAAACCCCTGGATTGCCAAAAGCCGTTTTCGCCTCGTTTTGCGCCTGACGGATCGCTTTTTCCAAATCTTCGTCGTCAACGGCTACGCGCATTCCGCGTCCGCCGCCACCCGCTGTCGCTTTGACCATGACAGGATAGCCAATCTCGTTTGCGGTGACTACAGCGTCAGCCACATCTTCGATCAGTCCTTCCGTACCTGGTACAGTAGGTACACCTGCCGTTTTCATCGTATCCTTAGCTGTGGACTTGTCACCCATCTTCACAATTGCTTCTGGGTCTGGACCGATAAAGGTAATGTTGCAGGCTGTACAGATCTCGGCAAAGTCTGCGTTTTCTGCCAAGAAGCCATAACCAGGATGGATGGCGTCTGCCCCTACCTTGGTCGCTACACTCATGATGTTTGCTATATTCAAATAGCTTTCCTTGGATGCCTTTGGACCAATACAGTAAGCTTCGTCGGCCAGCTTCACATGAAGCGCTTCACGATCCGCTTCGGAGTAGACGGCGACCGTACGAATGCCCAGCTCGCGGCATGCCCGGATAATACGCACGGCAATCTCCCCGCGATTGGCAATCAATACTTTTTGAAACATTCCGCTCTCCCCCACCTTATTCTGGCTTTACCAAAAACAATGCTTGGCCATACTCAACCAATTGACCGTCTTCTACGAGCACTTTCACGATCTCGCCGCTTACTTCTGCTTCGATTTCGTTAAAGAGTTTCATAGCTTCTACGATGCAAACAACCTTGCTCGCATTCACTTTGTCACCAGCTTGTACGTAAGGCGGCTTGCCTGGTTCTGGTGCGCTATAGAAAGTCCCTACCATTGGAGATACGATCTTGTGGAGATTTGCGTCATCCGATGCTTGTACAGCAGCTGCTTTTGGAACTTCTGCTACGACTGGCGCTGCCGCAACAACTGGCTGAGCCGAGATATGTGCTACTGGTGCTGCAACAGGAGCTTGAACCGCTGGTTGCGTGACGACAATCGTTTCCGTACCATTGGATTTTTTCAGAGACACCTTGGCACCTTCTGTTTCCAAGTTAAATTCTTGAATGGATGATTGATCAATTAACTTAATGATTTCGCGGATTTCATGCATTTTCATTACGAACAAGCACTCCTTCTTTTCTTTCAATAGAGGTTCGGGGAGTCCATTATGTATCCTTTTGGCAAACCATAAATCCATGGTAGCCTGTTGCCTATACCACGTCAAGAAAGGATTTCCCCGCTTCTTTTCTAACAGAAGCGAGAAAATCCTTACCATCATGCCCGTTTCTCCTATCCCTTATAACGAGAAAGTACCGCAGCTTTTATTAGGATGACTTGTATTGTACGTTAATGTTTGTCGCCGGGATATTCAAGTGCTGCTTCACGTTTGCAATGATTTCCACGACCTCGTTGGCGCTCAATTTATCTTTTTGTACAATGACTGTCGCCTTGTCATTTTGGACAGTAACGACCGCATCCTGATAGCCACTCGCCTTGAGCATTTCTTCTGCAGTCATCGTAGCGCTTTCCATGTTAGACAGTTCTTCAAACTTGGCCATTGCTTCTGCTACTGCTTGCGGAGAGGAATCCGTACTGTTTACAATTGCGAGCTGTTCGTCTTTTTGTTGCGCCAGCATGGCTTCACGTTTCATTTTGTAACCTTGGAAGATTTCACTCGCCGTTTCTGCTACTGGGACGACCGTGTTCGTTGCAGCTGGCTTCGCTTCTGGTGCAGCAGGAGTTTTGGCTTCCTTCGTGCCAGTTTTTTCGTCTACCGGAGCTGCCTTTGGAGCTTGATCGACAGGAGTTGCTTGTGAGGCGTGATCTACTTGCTTGGATTCAACAACCACGCCAGAAATTTGCTCTTGCTTCTGGACGGCTTGCTCTTGTCCTGATGTTGGGACCTGTTCTTGCGGCCCCTTCACCAAGTAATAGCCGGAGAGCACAACCATGACAGCAAGCATTGTCAACAACCATACCGTTTGCTTTCTTAGAATCATTCGCCATTACCTCCTACCCTTTTTTGGGCAAAATGGATATTTTATAAGCGGGAACATCCAAAACCTTTTGAACGGCTTCAGTGATCCACGCTTTAACCTGGATGTTATCGGCCCCTTTAGCCACTACCAGGACCCCGCGTACTTTCGGCTTCAGCGTCTTCACAACAACGGGGGCATCTTGCTTGCCGCCTTGCACGATAACGACCTGCTCATCTCGTGACTGGTCATTTTGATTGCGGGTTGCCTTTTCTTTGTCCATTTCCTGATTGGTTGAGGAACGAATGTTGCGATTTTTTTCCACAACCAGCTCTGGTGTTGATTCCAGATTGACCATGACCTCTACTTCGCCGACGCCGACAACAGAAGCGAGGATATCGCGCAGCTGCGTCTCGTAAATGTTTTCATATTCGGCAATAATGTCGGTAGTCGGTGATCCTCCTAGCACCTGGGAAGTTGAATCGCCTCCAGGAGGACCTGGCGCCTCACTCCCTATATCTCCAAATCCGAGTGGCTGATCTTTTTCCACTCTGAGGAAATCCGTCAAAATCATAATGGCAACGCCTATTCCCAATATGACGATGAAATAATGCAGCGGCTTCAGTTTTGGGTTTTTACCCTTGCTCCCCACTACGATTTTCTTTTCTTCCTGCATCGTCTCGCCTTGTTGCTTCATGAACATACTTTTCAGCTTTTCCCACAATTGCTTCATTGTTTTCACCTCGTTTCACTGACTGTATCCGCTACTGTTTCTCTCTTTCTCTCGATTCGTCTTTGATAACGACCTGACTCTTCGAAAGCCCCCACTCTTTAGCGACATCGTTTGTGATTTGCGCGTAAAGCGGGTTGTCATGGTGAGCTGTTGCTGCAATATCTGATTTGGGATCAGGTTGTATGTCAATGGGTTCGCCAATCGTAATCTCAACAGGCTGGACAGGTTTAATCGGTTCAATCGTGCTCTGCCCTTTTTGCTCTTCCTTGTTCGCGTCACCGACTACCAGCTCGATTCGCTCAAGGGTTGGTTGTTCTGGATTTTGCTGATTAACGGTAATCGTGACATCTTCGACAGTTACGCCGTACTGCTCTTTGACACTGGCTTTTACTGAGGACGCTACCTGTGACTGGACGTAAGCGGTCATCTGTTGGTTTTGTTGACCGAGCAGCTTGTCAGTGATGCGTTTCCACTCTGCCGAAGCAGGCTTGTTCAGCTCTTGTTGGTAGCGATCCAGACGAAAGGCCAAATCTTCCTGCGAGAGGCTAAACAGACTAAACACGGGAGAAATGATCGTCAACAAGAGAATCAAGCCCATCACCATTTTTACGTAGCGTTGCAGTGTCGTATTGGGCAGGATCAGATCGAGGAAGGCAGCCAAAAGGACGAGCAAGATAATTTTTTTCAACCACAGGGTTAACCAAGTCATCTCATCACCTACCGAACCATCATGGAGATGTTGCCCGCTGCAATAATGATCGTAATCGCCAGAAAGAACATCAAGCCGACTGTCGCCAAAGCAGCGAAGACGAACAAAAGACTTTTCCCAATCGTACCTAATGCACTGATGATTGGGCTGTTTCCAAGCGGTTGGAGTACGGCAGATGACAGATTGTAGATCAGAGCCAGTACCAGTATCTTCAAAGCCGGAAACGCGCATAGCATGATCAGGATCAAAACTCCTGCCAAGCCGACGGCATTTTTGACCAGTAGCGAGGCGTTGAGTACGGTATCTGCCGCATCGGAGAACACACGACCTACTATCGGGATGAAATTGCCCGTAATGTATTTCGCTGTTCGGAGCGTGACCCCGTCCGCAACGGCTGAAGTCGCTCCCTGTATGGAAATAATGGCGAGAAAGATCGTCAGAAATGAGCCAAGGACACCCATTGCAATATTGCGAAGCAAGGTCGCTAACTGTGTGACTTTGTACCTCTCTGAAAACAGGCTGACGATAGAGAGCATCGCAGAGAGAAACAGTAGCGGAAACACGACGTAAGAGATCATCATGCCACTGGTGTTGATCATGAAGATAATCAGCGGGTGAAACATAGTGGCGGATGCCAGATTTCCTACCGAAGCAAGCAGCGCGATGACAAGTGGGATCATGGCCAGCATGAAATCAGACATGTTCGCGATTGCATCTTTGGCATAGGTAATGGCGACATGAAAGCTGTTGATCGCAAGTACCATCAAGACGAGATAAGTAATCGAGTACGCCACTGTCGATACCGCATTGCGTTCAAAGGCGTTCTGCATCGTTTCGAGAATCATCGCGAAGACCGTAATGATAATGATGGAGCTAAGCAGCTTGCCATTCATCAAAATCTCATGAAAGATGAATTTGCCCATTCCTTGCAGGACTCCTGAAATACTGAAGTCACCTTGCTGCATGAGGATTTGGATAAAGCCTTCCGATTTCAAGTCAGGCAAGTACCCTTTATAGTCGCGCTGCAACTGATGCCAATACTTTTCGACTCGGTCTAGCTGCAAGTGATCGACCTGTTGTTGCACGATTTGATTGATCGGACCGGCTGCGGGTGCAACAGCGGGTGTCATAGCAGCAGACACGGCAACTGGAAACAAGGCAAGAAGCAAGAACAAGAACAGGATCAGCTTGCAAGTGTGTGCCATGGACATCCCACCTCCCTTATGCCGGCAACAAGTCGATCACTGTTTCGATAATGATTTGGATGATCGGTACAGCCATAACCAGTATGAGGACTTTTCCAGCGAGCTCGATTTTCGAAGCTATGGCACCTTGTCCAGCATCTCGGGTCATCTGTGCACCGAATTCAGCAATGTAGGCAATTCCGATGATTTTTAAAATCGTTTCCAGAAACACAAGGTTCAAGTCTGCTTGAACCGCTAATCTTTCCAAAACCCGAATGACATCTGCTATTTTTCCGACGAGAAAGTAAAAGATGATGACTCCGCTCGCGATCGCCAACAAAAAGGCGAACATCGGCTTCTGTTCCTTAATGACTAGCGCGAGAATCGTAGCCACCAGTCCTAGTCCGACAATTTGTACAATCTCCATCTGGAGCCCCTCCTCAGTTGAACAGGAAGACGCGTTTTACCTCGGAGAACAGATCGCCGATGTAATGGGACACCATGTACAGGACAATGATGAATCCGACCAGAGTTGCCCAATGCGCAATATCTTCCTTGCCCGCCTGCTTCAGGACTGTATGCAGGATGGCTGTTATGAACCCTACTGCTCCTATCTGGAAAACAGGTGTCAAATCAAAATCCACTGTGAACACCTCGCCTTTAGAACATCAGGATGACGACCAAGAGTCCACCTAAAAAGCCCAAACTCTTGTACATTTTTTCGTACTTTTCCTGTTCTGCACGAGCCTCCTCTTCCAGCCCTCGCAGGTGGGTGACAGCTAGGCGCAAATGCTTTTGCTGGTCTTCCCGATCGGATGATCCGAGTACCTGACCTAGACTCTCTAGCACCTCTCGTTCTTGTCTGCGCAAGGCGGTTTGAGTCCAGAGTCTATTCATTGCCTGTTGCAACGCTTCCTCAGCCGAATGCGCCTTTTCGGTCTGCAGGAATTCAGCAGCCAGAAGAAATACTTTCCCTACCTCTTCGGAGACGCGATGACCGACCTTCACAAACGCCCGCTGCAATGGGGTCATCCCAAACACGATTTCCGTTTCGAGCATTTGCAGAGCAACGAGCAGAGCCCGAAGCTGAACGGGACGATTCGCGTAATACTTGCCGATCTGCCAACCAACCATCGACGCTGAAAACAGGATGAGTACGGCTCCCATCAACTTGACCATGCAACCTTCTCCCTTTCAACCAGGTTCATGCTTTGATCGTAGATGGCCTGAATCGTTCCAACGCCTTTTTCGCGGCTGAGTACGATATAGCGGGAAAAGGCTCCATATCGAATCAGCTTGCCCAGCATGGGGCGTTCTGCTACTTCCTTGACGCTCGCTCCATGCGCTGAGCAAATGACGGCTACACCTGCATGAATCGCTTCCCAGACTGCGTCGCCATCCTCCGCTCTTCCCACCTCGTCCACAATCAGAACATCAGGAGACATGGAGCGAATCATCATCATCATCCCTGCAGCTTTTGGGCAAGCGTCCAGCACATCCGTTCGCGGACCGACGTCTCGTTGAGGAACTCCTTGTAAGCATCCCGCCAACTCAGAACGCTCGTCCACAATTCCTACCTTGCGACTTGAAGACCACTCGCTCCCGTAGCTGATGGTTCTCGCCATATCACGCAACAAGGTTGTCTTCCCGCACTGGGGTGGGGAGATGAGCAGCGTGTTCAGCAATTTGCCATCCTCAAACAAATACGGCATGACCTTCCTGGCCGCGCCTTTTTTCTCGCGGGCAATCCGGATGTTGAAGCTGGTCACATCTCTGATTCCCTTCACTTCACCTTTGTCCAGCACCACTTTCCCCGCAATGCCAATGCGATGACCGCCAACCACCGTGATGTAACCCCTTTTCAACTCTTCTTCCAAGGCATAGAGAGAATGCTGGCTGACCTGGTTTAAGAGCTTTGCAGCCTCTTCTGCTGAAAACAGCCAACCTTGCGCGGGTATCGAGGTGATTTGCCCCGACGGTGTCACATAGCTAGATTGTTGGCCAAACCGGACTTCTAGCGGCTGGTTTTGCCGAAGCCGAATCTCTTCCAGATTCTCTCTTACCGCGATAGGAAGGGCCGTCAAAATCGTACGTAAAGTTGCTGGCAATATCATCAAGATCTCATTCATCAGGTACCCTCCTTTTGCAGCATTCTGCCTTTGTCCACTTTGACTTACCTCCATCCTATGCAGAGGTGGACGAGATTTATGCAAAAAAAATAGCTTGCTCTCGTGCTAGAACGCGAGTGCAAGCTTTTCCTATTGGGATCACCGATTATCCGTTTTCTTGTTATCCACCGGCTCTATTACATAGTGTCTGAAACCTTCCTCATCTTCGCCCTCGTGCAGATAGATTTCTTTCTGGCAGCTAGGGCATGCGAATTCGTAGGTCGTATCGAGATGGGGATCTACTTGTCCTTCGTACAGTTGTGCGTCTTCATCATCATCTAAATCGTAGAAAGCCGCGTACTCATCGTCATCATCCTCACAATCGACAACGGTTTCGTACAAGTCATCATCATCTTCAAAAAGGTAGAGCTCAATGTCCTCTAAGTCTTCATCCAAGGCCTCCACATAATCCTCTGCCTCTTCCACTCGCGCGTGAAGCTCTCGTATCTGACCCTGCACCTCATTTAGAATCTCAATCATCTCTACCATAATTTTTCCTTCGGGGCTCTTCTCCCCCACTTCCAACCCATCTGCCAACCCTTGCAAGTATGCGATTCGATTCGCCAATGCTTCTGGCATCCACATTCCCTCCCATCCAATCTCTCCCACCTATCGTTCCCCATCGTGATTGCATTTACCAATGGAAGGAAATGGGTAACTACTTGCGGACCCCAATCAAGATGCAGGAGATCCCCACCAGAATCCAGGCAATTTTGGCAAAGCTAACCCGATCCGACATGCCTAATAAACCGATTGTTGTAGTAGTGATTAAGATGATTGGCCCGACAATCGCAAGACCCGAATTAATGAGCAGAGCTTTTTCGACCTGGTTCACTTTCAAAATGAGCAGAGCTGCAATGATCTCGATACTGCCTGAGAAGACCCTAAGCGCCGCCATACCCATAATTGCTTTTTCCAACATACCGTCTCGTCCTCCCCTCCTTTCACTCTATGCCTGTACCACATCATTTCAGCACTTTTTGCATGACCTCTATAGGCTTTTGCCCTCACTCCTCCCCTCTACTGGGCATACACTGAACCATACGCCTAGAAGAAATGAGGAACTTGCCGATGGTAGAGTGTGATCAATCGTTTTTGCCTGACAGCTGGGCAAACCCGTCCGGGCAAATCCGAGAGAAGCCCCGGGCGAAGGGCTTAACCATGGTCATTGACAAAGGCCTTGGACTTACCGCTTATTCCGACTTGTTAGCGCTGGCTGCTCCCTATATCGATCTATACAAACTCGGTTTTGGCACCATCGCTCTGTACCCCCTCGAAATACTCAACCAAAAATTGACCCTCGCAAAACAAAATGGCGTACACATCATGCCAGGAGGAACTTTTTTTGAAATTGCCATCCGTCATAATACGATTGCGGATTATATGAAGCTGATTCGCTCTCTCGGTTTTACTGCGGTCGAGATATCTGATGGAACGTTCCCTTTATCCTTCTCACAACGTCAGGAAGCCATCAATTACGCGTTAGACAATGATCTGGTGGTCTACACGGAAGTTGGGAAAAAAACTGCCGATTATCGCACTAGTCGAGAGGAATTGCTGGAGACACTTAGCTTCGACCTGCACAATGGTGCCAGTCACGTTATTGTGGAAGCGAGAGAGAGTGGGACCGTTGGCGTTTGTGACGGGGACGGCAATATAGACGATTCCTTCGTTTTAGACATTGTCGCGGCGGCCAAAGAAAAAGCCTCCCGCCTAATCTGGGAAGCCCCACAAAAAGATCAACAGGTCTGCTTCATCAAAGCTATTGGCAGCGAAGTTAATCTCGGAAACATTGCCTATACAGATGTATTCTCTGTGGAGACGCTACGGCGAGGATTGCGCGGCGATACTGCCCTACTCATGGATAGAGGGAGGTTTTATCCGTGCGAATAGAAGTGGTGCCGACCGTGGAAGAAATTCGTTTTGAACAGATCAGCAATCATGTTGTCATCGTCATCGATGTGCTTCGTGCCTCCAGTACGATTGTCACCGCTTTAGGCAATGGATTTCGTAGCGTCATCCCGGTCGAAACCATTGGGCAAGCGAACTCGCTGCGCGCCAACGACTGTGTTTTGGCTGGTGAACGCCACTGTAAGAAAATCCCGGAATTCGACTGCAACAACTCACCAACTGAAATCGCAGCTCTGGGGAAAACGGGGAGCCAGCTTATTCTCACCACGACGAACGGGACTCGCGCGATCCAAAAAGCAGAACGTGCCTCTGCTCTCTTGATTGGCTGCTTCTTAAATGCCACGGCATGCGTGCGACACGCTCTTTCGTATCATCTCGATATTACGCTGTACTGTGCAGGTACCCGGTCGGAATTCGCTCTGGAAGACGGTCTGGCTGCCGGCTTGATGATTGCCCAGACACAACAATCGTTACCGAGCATCCAAATTTGTGATCTGGGTGAAGTTCTAAAAGCGAGCTACCTTTACTACGCAGGGAAACTGAGCGAGCTGTTACCCCACACAACAACAGGAAAAAGGCTCGTCCAGCATCATCACGCAAGCGATATACGGTACTGTGCTCAAGTGGATCAGTATCAAATCGTTCCTTATATCAAGGAGAAACGCATACTCCCACACCTTGTCTCATAATGTGAAAGGAGAACAGGGACAGGGGTTATGATGCCAATGATGTCTGGAGAAGTGATGCTCGTCATCCTGATCGTTATCGGTCTTATTGGGCGCTCACCGATTATTGCTACTGCGGCGAGTATATTGTTGGTGTTGAAGCTAACGGCACTGGAGCGTTTTTTCCCAACGGTAGAGCGTCGCGGATTGGAGCTCGGCCTGCTTTTTTTGACCATTTCCGTACTGGTTCCATTCGCCAGCGAAAAAATATCGTGGAAAGACGTCACACCTCTCTTTACTACGGTTGTCGGCTTAACCGCACTGGCTGGTGGGGCCATTGCCACCTGGATGAATGGAAAAGGACTCGATTTGCTGCGGTCTGAGCCGCACATGATCGTCGGATTGGTGATTGGTTCCATTATTGGGATTGTATTTTTCCGTGGGATTCCCGTTGGACCGTTGATGGCTGCCGGGATTACCGCCTTTGTGTTGAAGCTATGGGAATGGTTTATGAGTAAATAAAAACAGGAAATCCCCCTCTTTGTGCAGGAGGGGGATTTATCTTTTCTGATTGGCTTACCGTTTGCTAGACGTTTTAAATGGGACTTCCCAATTCATCCCTTGGTATTGACGCCATTGCATCAAATGCTTCAGGCTCAGCTCTTTCGGTTGCTTTTCTAGATCACGGATAAAGAAGGTTCCACTGACATGTACACGCCCATCCTTGTCTCTCTTGAATGTTTCTTTCATGAGCAATCGGTAGTCTTGCTTGGCGTCATCTTGCGCGCTCCATACCAAATTCATGATGATACCTTCAGGAAGAACAGCCGTGAACGGGATGATGGCACCTTTACCGCTGTAGGTATGGTCCCCGATTTTTTCCTCGCCCTCCGTCGTTTTTAAGGTAAAGCCCGTAAAGGTGTACACGCTGTCGTTATTCGTTACAGTCACCTTTTCCTTCATCAGCTTATCAACCGGAATGGTCACTTGAAACTTCGCCGGTTCAAATAAGTACAGGGAGTGCAGCCTGAATGTATAAGTTTGGTCATCAGCCAAAGGCGTTATGCCATTCCACTTCGTATATCGTTTCCCCTCATCATGCAGTTGCCCTCGGTAAGAGGGAGATACCGTGTTTTTGCGAATTTGATTGAGTTGATCCCCGTAAATAGCATCATCCCATCCTGCTACTACTTTTCCTTTTTCATCCACGATTTCATAGGCCAATCCGATGTCTACGAAATATCTCTCCACGCGCTCTGCATCTGTGAACACACCTGGTGCATCTTGCTTTACGACCCATCCATTTTCTTCTTTTATTTTTTGAACTTGCTTCGCTCGCTCTTCCGTCCACGCTGTTTCCAATTCAATCAAACTGACACTAGGCACAGTCTTAATGTTGTGCAAAGCCAGCTTAATTCCATGCGGGGTCATGAAATTTTTCTCAATCGTTGTTTGATTTGCCGCTGCTCTCGCCTTTTTCAAATCGACTGGAAACTCCAGCTTCCAGCTACCTTCTTTTCCATTCAGCATCGTCACGTCCACGCCGACTATCATTTCATCCAGTTGAGTCTTTCTGTCTCTCAGAAATTGGAAGATATCATGGCTGATGACTAGGTATTCACCCTCTTCTCCGAAGTGATAGCCTCCTCCATCTGGATTGAGCTCTTCACCTGATTTTGTTTTATACGTAAGCGAAACCTCGATTTTTTCCGGGTCAAACGGAATGCGCTTGCCATTTTGATCGACTGCTTGGGCGAAGATTGCCATTCTCACCGGATCAGCAACCACTTCTTGCACGGTCAGTGTCATTCCCTGATCGGTTGCGCTCTTATTGATTGCTTTGGCATAGCCTTTTTCGGCAGCTTGCTTCATTCCGTTGTCAATGCCTTGGATGGACTGGATCACACTATTTACATAGCTCGCAAAAGTTGGGGACACTATGGACCCAAACGTAATGATCGCAGTCACACTCGCTACGGCTATCGCTGTTTTCTTCAAAATGTTTACACTCCTCTTTTTCCAATTTGGTTTAGGAGTAGGAGTTCGCACTGTCTCTAATGCTGTCATCACTTGGGCTGTAAAATCTGCTGGCAACGCGCTTGGAACTTGCAGGACTTGGTACTCCTCATCGCTGTCAGCTTCCTCCATCATTACCTTTTGGCAAAGCATGCACGCTTCGACATGTTGTTCCAGCAGTCTCGCTGCTTCTGTGGTCAGGTCTCCAGCCAAGTACTTGCGCAATTCTTCAGTTTTGGAGCAATTCATAGATAGCAGCACCTCCTGACATTTCTTGCGTAATACTTGCCCGGAGCTTTTTCTTGGCATGATGGATGCGCATTTGCACGGTTGTCACCGGAATGTGCAAACTCTCGCTAATCTCCTTGTAGCTTTGCTGCTCCATGTATTTCAGCAGAAACACAATGCGGTATTCCTCACCCAGCGCCATGATTTGCTGCTGCAAGGTATCTTGCTTTTCTTTTTCCAAATAAGCTTTTTCGGGTGTTTCGGATTCAATCAATCTGGTCTCTTCCAAAGGTGTTTTGGCGTAGTGCTTGTTCTTGCGCCACGCGTCTATACACAGGTTGGACGCAATCCGATACAGCCAGGCCAAAAAAGCATCTGTCGGCTTATATTTATCCAGTTGACAGTACGCTTTGATAAAAGCCTCTTGTGTCAGGTCTTGGGCATCCTGCTGCTGCCCCGTCATTCGATACAGATAGCTGTATACTCGTTCTTTGTACTTGTCGACCAGGTGCGCGTAGGCATCCCGATTCCCTTTTTGTACCTGTTGTATGAGCAACCAATCATCCTGCAAAGGAAATCCTCCCATTTCAAAAAAGTTCGCTGCGCAGCGTTCGTTTTGGCAGGCTCATATGGATTAACGGATCATTTTGTATTTTCTTTCCAGAAATGAGTGCATTTTTTAAAAAAAGTTTGAGTCAGCATTGTGGAGGAGAAGAAAAAGCACAGTTCTCTTCGACTCTGACACGCCAGCAGGGGGGATTCACTGGCCGTCTCCACTTAAAAAAGGGGACCGTCGAGCCAAAGCCACCCTACGGGCGGAAGAATCTCAAAGAAGAAGTGATCGACAACATAAGAAAACCGCCCTTGAATAAGGCGGTCGAGTTCCATCCATCACTTCCATGAATGGTAGATATTTTCCGCATACTTGGTAATGGCTTCATCGTAATCTGGATACGGATATTCGAGACTATCTGCCACCGCTTTGGAGTACTTTCGAAATAGCTCGTAGCAAGTGAATAACGATTCCCACATGTCTACGTAGCCATTTTGGCGATAAGTGGATAGTAGCGCTTCCCAATCTTCTTTTGGAAGATAGCGATCAATAAATTTATAATTTTTCCCGACACTAAAGGTAAATCCTTTCTCACATCCGGTTTGCCAAGCCATCATGCGGAGCAAATTCGGTCGGGCGATTTCGTTGAGATGGTCAATCGCAAAAAGGATTTCTTTTCTCGCTAGACCTTTGACAACGTAAGTAGAGACCATCCAAAATTCATTGCAGCAGTCATCAAACTCTCTAGCAGTTGGCTTCTTGATCCAATATTGATGATCGGAAGGGAGCACCTCGTGTTTGATAAGCTCGTCCTTATCCAGCAAAACCTCAACCAGGCCGTCGCTATCTGCAAAATACGGCTTTGTCTCGTCTATCGGAATCAGCGTCAGATCTACTTTATTTCCATCGTCAAATAGCATGAGATAGGAAAACCAATTCCCTAGCTCGGACGGAAAAAGCTCCATATCCTCTGGTTTTTGCATCATGATCCGATTCCCAAAAACATCGAGCCATTGATCATTTTCCTTAAAAGAATCCATCTCTGTCACAAAATACGAAATATCATAATCTTGGAATGGATCAGCGGGTATATTTTTGTTCGTACGCGACCCTTCCAAGGTTACCAAGCGGATTCGATCATCCTTCGTGGCGAAATCGATCAGCATGCTCATCATTTCTTGTTCCGTTCTCAAAGCCATACCCCTCCACCCTACTATTTCTCCGTCCACTTAATGTAGTGCAATTGCATAATTTTTACAATACCGCATCAATTGGTGAAGCAAATAAAAAAAGCTGCACCCATTTGGGCACAGCTTTTTCTTGCAATCCGTACTTTTACGCGCGGGAAACGTATGCTTCCGTACGAGTATCGATGATCAGACGCTCTCCTTCTTCTACGAAGAGAGGAACGTTTACTACGAAGCCAGTTTCCAAGGTTGCTTTCTTTGTTACGTTAGAAGCAGTGTCACCTTTTACACCTGGCTCACATTCTGTTACAACGAGTTCAACAGTATTCGGCAATTGAATACCGATTGTTTCTCCGTTGTACTGCATGATTTGCACGTTCATGTTTTCCTTGAGGAAACGCAGTTCACGCTCGATTTGCTTTTGAGTGAACGTCATTTGCTCGTATGTTTCAGTATTCATGAAAGTGTATTCATCGCCACTAGCATACAGGTACTGCATCGTGCTGGATTCAATCCGAGCAGGGTTTACTTTTTCGCCGCCGCGGAAGGTCATTTCTGTCGTGTTGCCGCTACGCAGATTGCGCAGTTTGGAGCGAACGAATGCCGCACCTTTACCTGGTTTTACGTGTTGGAATTCTAGCACGGTAAAAATATTGCCATCCACTTCGATTGTCAAACCGGTACGAAAATCGTTTACAGAGATCATGGTAGTCCTCCCAAATCAATCAATAACAGAATAAGTATAAATTACACAGGCAAAATGAGCAACTCTTTCGTGGACTTGTTCAGGTTCTCATGACCATCAGCTGTAATCCACACATCGTCTTCGATCCGAACGCCACCAAGGCCTGTTACGTAAATGCCTGGCTCCATCGTTACGAGCATACCTGGCTCTAATACGAAGGTACTTACAGTCGACAGCCCTGGCAGCTCGTGAACTTCCAGTCCGAGACCGTGACCTGCGCTATGTCCATAGGCATCGCCATAGCCTGCTGCTGTGATGATATCTCTCGTTGCTGCGTCAGCGTCTTTTGCGGATACACCTGGCTTCAGTGCTTCTAAACCTGCGAGCTGTGCACGCAGAACGATTTCGTAGATTTCGCGCATTTTCGGGTCCGGCTCTCCCACAGACAACGTGCGTGTGATATCGGAATTGTAGCCCTGGTATGCAGCTCCGAAGTCGAGCGTAACCATTTCCCCTGCCTGAATCACTTTCTCGGAAGCTCGTCCATGTGGCAGAGCACCGCGCACACCTGACGCTACGATCATATCAAAGGCAGAGCCTGTCGCTCCTTGTTTACGCATGAAGAATTCCAATTCCAAAGCAACATCGGATTCACGCACGCCTGGTTTGATGTAGCCTTGAATATGCGTAAATGCTGCTTCCGCGATACGAACCGCTTCACGAATAATAACCATCTCGGATTCGTCTTTAAACATGCGGATTTTTTCAAGCAGACCGCTTGTTGACACCAGCTCTACTCCGTCAAATCCTTTGTTCCATTCCTGATAGGTGCTAAAGGACACGCTGCTCTCGAATGCCAAACGCTTAATCCCTTTTTCTTGCAGGAGCTTTGCCATCGCTTCAACTGCTTTTCTCTCGTTATTTACCACCGTAAAATCAGGTGCTTGTTCTTGCGCTTGTTCCACATAGCGGAAGTCAGTGACGAGAAACGCCTCTGTTTCGGTGACAATCACCCATCCCGTTGATCCGGTGAAACCACTCAAGTAGAAGCGATTCTCTGTTTTTTCGGTAATAAATGCCTCTGCTCCAACTTGTGTAAGCGCCTCGCGCAATTTATGCAGACGTTGTTTCATGGCAGCCTTTTCCCCTTTTTGAATGCTATTATTTTTTTTCGATTTTACGGACGAGCGCTCTTAGTGCCCATTCATATCCATCGATCCCCAATCCGACAACTTGTCCAATCGCGATAGGAGCGATGACTGAGTGATGGCGAAATGGTTCCCGTGCATGAATATTGGAAATATGTACTTCAATCGTTGGCAGTGCCACACTGGCCAAAGCGTCTCGGATTGCATAGCTGTAATGTGTGAATGCCCCTGGGTTGATCAAGATACCGTCATGGACACCTCTCGCCTGATGAATCGCGTCGATGAGGACACCTTCGTGATTCGATTGGAGATGCTCAAGCTTTCCGCCCAGCTCATCCATAACACCCGTCAGGATTGTCACCACATCCTCCAGCGTTTCCCTTCCGTAAACATCCGGCTCCCTTGTCCCCAATAAATTCAGGTTGGGACCGTTCAGCAACAAGACGGAAGTCATCGACCATTCCTCCCCCCATAATCTACAGTCTTCGAAAAAAGTTGTTTTCCGTGTAAGAATTTATAAGCGACATGCTTATGAATTCTGGAGCGCATGACGAAGTGCCTCAGCGTACGCTTCCAGCATAACTTCGGCAAAACTAACCGCAAAAACGCGGTCCCTCCGCTTTGAAGAGGCATCGATAGTCGTTTTCTTACTAATGAAACATTTTACCACAAGCCGTCCTCGTTCCATAGTGGGCATTCATCTATGCAACATTTCGAACATTGTTACATCCATTTTGACAAGGAACGGAGAATTCCTCCTACCTTGTGGACTCATTCCATGCATGATGCTCGTCCGACTGCTCGAGTATGATTGTCATCCCAATGAACAAGCCAAACGTCAAATACCAAGCGCCTTCCGTACTTAGAGTGGCAACCTCCCAATTTCCGATATGAAAGAAGAAACCCGCTATCCCTAACATAACCGCCCCGTAGACGAGTCCCAGCCACCACGCACGGATACGGCTAAAAAGCAAGCTGAACACAAATGAAGAAACGACTGTTTCAACGAACAATACGATACCACCAAGGCACACGCTCGCAAACGTATTTTCGTCCTCGATGCTGATAAAAGGACGTGCAAAGGCTCCGACTCCGTACGGGGTCATGTTCAAAAAGTGAGCCATCAAACGAACGAGCCCCCAAATGATAGTTCCCCAGAATGCGACCTCCAAAATCTTCGAAGTGGAGATTCTTTTACTCCCTTGCCTACCTTCTTCTGTATGGGATACGCGTGCTTGCTTGTGCTTCCGTCCTGTTTTGCTTACTTCCATTTCCATCACCTCTGTTCTCTAGTATGCTCTTCCTCTAAGTTTTTCACTTTCGCTTTACATTTGTTGGAAAAGTGCGAACTCCTTGTAGCTTCAAGTCGCCATTTCCGTTAATATAGTGGTAAGGATGGTGATTGTATTGGCGCAACAAAACGTACCTAGCTACGGCGGTCAGGCCGTCATCGAAGGAGTTATGTTCGGTGGCAAAACCATGACTGTTACGGCTGTTCGCAAAAAAAATCATGAAATTGAGTATTTTGAATCCCCACGATCGGAATATAAATGGATTACTACGCTGAAAAAGATTCCGTTTGTGCGTGGGATTGTTGGTTTGGTCGAAGCCAGCGCCAATGGGGCCAAACATCTCAACTTCGCCTCTGAACAATACAGTATGGAGTCTGGAGAAGAAGTTTCCGAAAGTCCATCGAAGCTCACGATGATTTTAGGTGTTGCTGTCGTCGGGGTACTTTCCTTCCTGTTCGGGAAATTCGTATTTACACTCGTTCCCGTTTTCCTGGCCGACTTTTTACTCGGAAAATGGGTACCAGATGGCGTTCCTCAAACGTTGGCTGAAGGCGGATTTAAAATCTTGCTCCTCC
Source organism: Brevibacillus sp. NPDC058079 (assembly GCF_042885155.1). Lineage (NCBI taxonomy): Bacteria > Bacillati > Bacillota > Bacilli > Caryophanales > Paenibacillaceae > Brevibacillus > Brevibacillus sp. NPDC058079. The sequence continues at coordinate 260,819 of NZ_JBHVSO010000001.1, read as the reverse complement.
TCGGTTACATTACAGCGATTGCACAAGCTCCGTTGATTAAAAGGCTTTTTCAATACCACGGAGCCGAGCATAAGGTGATTAACGCATTCGAATCCGGGGTAGAATTAACAGTAGCTAATGTACAAAAATTTTCCGCTCTGCATTATCGTTGCGGGAGCAGTTTTCTCATTTTCTCTGTGTTCGTCGGTGTAGTGATTTACTCACTGTTCAGTTATGACTCCCTGACGGAGAGGGTCGTACAACGCATTGTTCTTTTGCCACTGGTAATCGGCGTCTCTTATGAGGTTTTGCAGTGGACAAACAAGCTCCGTGATGTACCAGTCCTACGTTACCTTGGTTATCCAGGATTGTGGTTGCAAAAGATCACAACTCGTGAACCAGATGACAGCCAAGTCGAGGTAGCCATCGCTTCCTTCCAAAAGATGCGGGAGCTTGATCAGAAGCACGTGCAGGAAAGAATGGTTACGACCGGATAACGTGAGGCATTTTTATTCCCATAGAGGTGAAGCCCTATGTTACGCCGTATTCCACCAGTGATTCTGATAGTGATCGTATTGGCGATTTACGGATTTTTGATAACACTCATCAATGATCCTGTCAGTACGATTATCATCTTGGGATTATCCGTTGTACTTTTCTTGGTCGTTCGCAACTATTTACAAACCGGCTCCTTCTTTTCACAAGACGCAGGCAAACCTAGACAGCCAAAGGTCAAGGTGAAACCAAAGCCCTCCATTGCCCGGCAAGCAGTGAAAAAGCAGTCGACTACCCCGAGAAAAGATCATCCGTTTCGTGTGATCGAAGGCAGTAAAGGGAAGCAAAAAGAGAAACAAGACGAAAAATCGCAAAATAATATCTCCCACTGAAAACAAAAACAGGTTGCCTGAATCGGCAACCTGTTTTTTATTAGACCAGTATTTTCGGAGAGCTATTGCGAAACACTTTGACATAATCTTCAAAATCCCATTGCGCCAAAAATTTGTGAGCCGCTGCCTCCCCTGACTCAAACAATTGTTGCCGCATTTCTTTTGACAGCTGAAATTGGGTAGTCCTCACCCCTAATGTATGAATAAAAATCGTCCGAACGGCTTTTGCCTTTTCCACAAACAAACGGTCATGGGCATCGAGCATGGTCGCCAGTAATCCCCGAGAGAAGGAAAAAAGACCGTTGATGCTAGTCGCTTCTCTCTTGTCTTGATCATCACTCAGGCGAAAACCAATCGTCGGCCACCGGGGAGTCCCCGGTACATCAAATAACCACACCGGGTAGTTGCTCAATAATGCGCCATCGACGATGTAGTGCACATGTCCAGCACTTGGCAGCTTTGCAGGCTGAAAAAAGAACGGAATCGAGGAAGACATACGAACGGCTCGTGCCACAGGAAAATCATCGGGTTCTACACCATACCGTGCCAAATCGTCAGGTAATATAAGCATTTTTCCGTCAGTGACATCAGATGCGACAACTTTCAGCTTACCAGGCGGAAGATCTCCGAATGTTCGTACTCCTTTTCGTAGTAACAACTCCTCTATGAACAACTCGATTCGATCTGCTCGATAAATCCCTTCCCGCACGACTAGTTCATAGATTGGTCCAATGAGAGGGAGCCTGCCCAGCCCTGAGCGCTTGAGAAAGTGAAGGTAATCCAGCTCTTCAAAGATCGGTTTCAACTCATGGCTAGAATAGCCTGCGCCGAGTAAAGCTGCAACAATGGAGCCTGCCGATGTACCAGCGAGCCTTTCCCAGGTGTATCCATTCTCCTCCATGACTCGCAAGGCACCAATAAAAGCGATTCCTTTAACGCCGCCACCTTCAAAGACCGCATCCGCTTTCACCTTGTTTCCCCTCCCTAAAATTCCTCCCCATTTTCCATGTATAAGACGACAGCTTTTCCATTACCACAAAGAAAAACGCAAGCCAGGTTGGCTTGCGCTATAATACGATAAAGATATAGACTATTCCTCTTTTTGCTCATCTAACAAACGAATGTTACGAAGCTCTTCTATACGTTTTGGATCTGCCTCGAAGTACTGAACCAGATACTCCAGGCATGTAATCGATTCCCAGCTCAGGTGGTGCTCGATTCCTTCCACATCCTGATAAATATGCTCTTCATCCAAGCCAATGATCCGCATAAATTCTTCCAAAAGACTGTGACGGTCCACTAGGCGTTTTCCGATTTTCTTCCCTTTTGGCGTCAAGACAAGCCCACGGTATTTTTCATAAACGAGATACTTGTCTTTGTCTAGCTTCTGAACCATTTTCGTGACCGAAGAGGGATGTACTTCCAACGCTTCAGCAATATCGGAGACACGAGCATAGCCCTTTTCTTCAATTAAGTTGTAAATGCGTTCCAAATAGTCTTCCATACTCGGCGTCGGCGGCATTGTGAACCCCTCATTTCCAAACCGTTATTTCATCTAGCCAAAAAAGGCACGTAGAAATATGATACCGCGTAATGAGAAGCATTTGCAAGAGAAAAGTACCTATCTCAGCTGTTTTTCTGGTGTTGGATTCATCATTTGGACATATTGTACGAGTTGTTGACCCAACTGCTCCATACGCGCCTGTAGACGCTCATCCTTCAGCTTGCCTTCTGGTGTAAAGGCATTGTAAGCACTTGGGATGGAAGGGCTAGATGGCAACGGCCATGCATGCAGGTTGCGCATGATTAACTGCAAGGTGTTGACCGTGTTCGTAGCACCCATGCTTCCCCCAGCGACCCCAATAATGGCAACCTGCTTGTCACGCAAAATGCGCCCTTCCAGGAAGTCAATGGCGTTTTTCAAAGCACCTGTCATTGTGCCATGGTATTCAGGCGAACCGATCACAAATCCATCCGCTTCAGAAACCGCTTTGACAAATTGATGGACAATTTCAGGGTACGTACTGGTATCATCACGATCATCATACAGCGGCAGCTTCCAGTCCGCGAGATGAATCATTTCAACATCGGCACCTGCAGCCTTCGCTGCTTCGAGTACAATATGAATCGCTTGTTTTGTCGTAGAATTGGCATTCATGCTTCCGGCTATTCCTACAATTTTCATGGTTTCACCCCATCGATAATCTAAATACTGGTATGATCATCATTATATTCCATTAAGTATAATTTGTAAACATTTATGTTTATTTAATATCATCTGTTCTGAACAGACCTGTTCGTTTCATACACTTGTACCAAGTTGCAAGTGAGGATGATGCCTATGGACAAAGTCGCTTGGCATATCGCCGTGCTTTTTGCAGGGTCTGCGTTAGGTGGATTCTACTTGGGTGGATATGAGTGGTTACGCTTTTTTACTTATTTCGGTTCCTGGGGAACAATAGGCATTGCACTTGCGGCTCTTGGCCTCGGCTGGTTCGGCGTCCAGCTGTTGACCTTTTGCCATCGCAAGCAAATACGCTCCCTGTACGAGCTGTACTACGTATTGTGTGGCGAAGCATTCGCTTCTAGCCTATCTGTCATCACCCACATTCTGCTATTGGGCTATACAGGAGTCATGCTTGGCCAACAGGCAGATTTCCTCTTGGAGGAGCTCTCTCCCCTATGGTTCATCCTTCTGACCATTGCAGCCATCTTCTTTATCATAAATCGTTGGAGATGGATTGTCACTGCAACAGCCATATCTCTATCCATCGGTTTATTATTATTCGGATTGATTTTCAGCGCACAAACCCATGTGCCAATCCCGAGCTTGGGTTATCAACTGAATGTGAACTGGCTGATTCACGCCGTATTTTTCCTTGCCTTGCATTTTCTTATCAGCTTGGCCACGACTCTACCTCTGGCAGTGCGTGCGTCCCATGAGCGATCTGTTCGGCTGGGGGCAATCATCGGAGCTGGAATCTTCCTTTTGTTCACAATGTTAGGTCAAGCTATCCTTCTTGCCCACTGGCATGATGCCCACGCCTCTGTACTGCCTATCAAACAAATTTTGGTTCAAATGATGACGGGTGGCGATTGGCTTCTCGCTATCCTCTCACTTGTACATGGTGGAGTCATTGTCGCAGCCCTACTCTACTCGCTGACACATCCCATTGCGACACGTCAACATCTACAAATGCTGCCACTGATTGTCGTCATGCTGCTTACCGTATTTGTATTCGCTCTCCTCACACTCATTGTTCCGTGGAGTATGTCTGCAATCGCCAGTGCAGCAACCTATTGTGGCATGTTCGTAATGGGCTGGTATGTTTGGAAGCATCAGAATTGACCTGATCGTTTACTCGTAGCCCCTGTGGTCAAGACAGAATCTTGGCCACTTTTTTTCGCATTATAGGAGCCAATTCAATATTTCTTACTCTCTCTCATTTTATCACATATGAAAAACGTCCCCCGAAGGAGACGTTTACTGCAAAGCCTCACTCTCCGCTCTTAGCTGTCCCCCATTTGGAGAACCCAGCGGATAAGCTGGCGTTGTTTGTTCCGTAATTTTGTGAATTGCTGAAAGGACCGCCTTTGTCGCCGTTGTGATTTGTTCCCAATCCATTTGCTCCAAGGAGTCATCTGTTGCTTGTCCCGTCCCTGCACTCGTCACAAGTGCCGTAGGAATTCCTGCGGTGGCTAAAGAGCCTGCTGCACCGTTTCGTTCACGCTTCCCATCCTTGTTGGAAGGAGACACCCCCGCTGCTCTCAGGAGTTGGATTGGCAGATTTTCGTTGCCCAGCGAATTCGTTGCTACGAGCTCTGCCTTTTGACTGCCTACCCCATCAACATAGAAGGCTGCTATCATGGCTTGTCGCTCTTTGGCTGATAAGACATTCGCATAAGCAATCGGGCCTCTGCTTCCCGATGTAACCGCGCCAAAGCTTATGAACCTCACTTCCGTATCAATCGGCTTGTCAGCCATATTACGCGCTATCTCAAGCAAGGCCGCTACACCGGAGCCATTGTGATTTGCCCCAACCGATAACCCAGCGGAATCATGGTGAGCAGATACCATCACGACCTGCCCAGTGTCATTTTGATTGGGCTTTCGGCTTGCCACGATATTATACGAGGTTTGCTTGGTGGTTGCGGCTCCTTCTACCTTGACGGTTCCCTTTACGGGCCGCTTGTCCATGATGCGTTTTTGGAGCTTCGTGCCATCCGCCTTAGACAAAGCGATTACAGGAACAGCGATATCCAAGGGTTCACCCAGTGAAGCATTCCATCCTTCCTCTCGATCATTCCAGATGATAAGAGCAACGGCTCCGGCAGCGGCTGCTTGACGTACTTTTTCTCCGAACGGAATCTCGCCTCGCTTGACCAAAGCAATCTTTCCCCGTGATGCCTCATCCGCAAAATCAACCGCTCTTCCCAAGCCTGCATCCACCACATCTGCTGTCGCGGTTCCATTGATCCCAAAAGCAAATCCACTTACTGCCCATTTTTGACCCTGCCATTCTTCCATCGTCAGTGATAGAGTAGTAGGCTTTCGGTACGTATAATAAGAAAACGGATCGAGCTTGGTCTTGTACCCATAAGATCGAAGTGTATTTTCTACATAGACAGCTGCCGCAAATTCCGCTTCAGTAGCAGGTGGACGGGCTGTTCTCGCCAATTGCTCGACATGGCTGTACAATCGTTCATTATCGATCCAATCTTGCGTTTCCTCTGCATGAGCACGATGTGAAAGGGAAGGTATCGGCAATATCGTTCCACAGACTAGCAAGGCACATAGCGCATAATGACGGACAGATCGCATGGCAGTCTCCCTTTCCTTCGCTCTTTGCTTATATTATGGGCGGTTACGACAAACCGAGTCTAGTCAGAATAGTTAGTCAAATAACTTCATCCTGCGCCATCCCTGGACAGCTTTCGCTTTCTTCTGCCCAAAACATCGATTTTTCGAGCGACTTCCCTCCATATGAATTCTTAATAGAAAGGTGCTTTACTCCGTAAAATTATTGATAAAGAAAAGGCGACTTTCAAATTGACCTATGTCCTTCCCTTTTGCTAAGGTGGAATCAACAAAAAACCGTTTGAAAGAAACGGATTGGAATCCATTGAGGGGGAAGTACCATGCTGTATGTTGATGGCAAATGGGTAGAAGACGGGCAAGTCGCAGTTCATCCAGAAGACCGCGGATATAACTTTGGGGATGGCATATATGAGGTAGTACGCATTTATAAGGGGCGCATGTATCAATGGGATGGACACCTTACCCGTCTGTTTCGAAGTGCCAAAGAAATAAAAATGGAGCTCCCTTGGAGCGCAGAAGAGCTGACAGACTTAGCGAATCAGCTGATCGCCAAAAACAACATCACGGAGAATGATGACGCCAGCCTTTACCTGCAAGTATCTCGTGGCGCCTCTCCGCGTGTACACGATATTCCGTCTGGTATCAAGCCTGTGATCATGGGCTTTGTCCGTCGCAAGGACCGCCCTGTCGCCGATATGAAAAAAGGCTGGACCGCTCAGCTCATTGAAGATATCCGCTGGCTGCGTTGCGATATCAAAACGCTCAATCTGCTAGGGGCTGTTCTGGTCAAACAATACGCAAAGGATGCAGGTGCCCAAGAATCGATTTTGCACCGCAACGGCGTCATCACAGAGTGCAGCTCTTCCAATTTGTTCGTTGTAAAAAATGGCGAGCTGTATACACATCAGGCTGACAATCTGATCCTGCACGGAATTACCCGCCAAGCGGTCATTGATTTGGCTCGGGACAACGGCATCACTGTACACGAAAAAGCATTCGACATGGCTTTCTTGAAACAAGCCGATGAAGTATTCCTCACCAGCACCACCGCAGAAATCATGCCGCTCATCTCGGTAGATGGCGTCGCTGTCGGCAACGGACAACCAGGACCTGTCGTTCTTACGCTACAAGACTTGTTTGAACAGCATATCAACACAAGTGTTCTTGTGTAATGAAAATAAAGTTTTAGTCTGGAGTTATTGATCTAACGCGGTTTTTCAAATATAAATTGGGCAGCCTTCGCAAAATAAGTTTAAGACTGGTTCAATAAAAGAAACAGTGGCGGACTAAGATGTGAAAAATAAAGTCTTAGACTGCCGCTGCTGTTTCGGCCTATGAATGTACTAACGTCTTCGTTAGTTCAACCTCTTTTTTTGGCAAAGGCCATTTCTTAGCCTTTACAGGGATGTTTAATAGAATGGCCGAAAATATTCATTTACTTTAAAAGCAGTGATTTAATTACTGGCACTATTTCCAATGGTTCCATGGTTGTTTCGTATCTTCCGTATACATGACCGTTCCGTTCGATCAAAAACTTTGTGAAATTCCACTTGATCTCAACACCAGCGTATATGTCAGGATACTTTTCTTGCAGAAAGCTCTGCATCCATTGACCGTCCGAGGTCTGAGTATCGAAACCTTGAAATGGCACTTGCTCTGTTAAAAATTGAAATAATGGATGAGCAGTCTGACCTCTAACCTCCATTTTCTCATGGTAACTTTCGTAAAGCTTTTGAAGACCAGCGAATTGACGAGAATAGCTGCACCTACTGGCAGTGTTGACTATGAGGAGAACTTTCCCTCGGTAAGCTGACAATTCAAACAGCTTTCCATTAATTGAGGTGACTTGAAATACTAGGACTGGACTTTTCAGTGAACAACGACGCCCATGCTAGGCGCATCAAAAAACAGCCGATATTGCTGCGAGAGCAAATCGGCTGTTACGTCATTTATTGGCGGGACACCTTGACGAGCTCCCCTGTCGAAGCATCGATAAAGCTATAGCCATTCTTCCATTTGCGCTGATAGACCAACTGCGGTTCGGGAGCTCTTTGACCATCATACTGCTCCCACACGTAGACCAGTTCAAGGTCAATTTCTTGTTGGATCGTTTCTTTTGCTTCTGCTGCACTTACAATCTTCTTGGAATCTGGAAGGGTAATGCGCGGGTTGAGAGGGTGGAGGTTTAACTCTGTAATCGTACCCGTTGCCTTGTCTACACCCACCATATAAGTCTCGTCAGATACTTCGACCCCGTTGCGTTTTCCGAGGAAAGTGAATGAATACGCATTATCCTCTTCCTTATCCAGCTTGTTCTTGTCTACCCACTCCGGAATATCTTCTTCTGGAGTCTCTACGATAAGCGATAGCTCCGTTAACGCAGGGTCAAGATAAGGTACGAGTGCTGCGATCGCTTTTTTCTTCGCTTCCTCTACACTGATTTTCTGCTCTGTTTTTCGTTGGTCTGGCAAATTCAGATCGAAGTCGATGAGCCGATCACTTTGTTCATCTGTCGTGAGGCTAACCAGCTCAAATGCAGGCGTACCTTTATTTGAATCATTCATCCAACGATAGGATTCGATTGTCTGAAGTCCTTCTAAAAGATTGTCCTTGTGATCATCGTATTCAAAGGCCGCACCTGAAACATCAATACCAAACTGTGTTTTCAGCCATTTCTCTCCTTGTTCGCGGGAAGCTATTTTGATGCTTTTCCCTTCTCCTTTTACACGAACACCCTCCCCTGCCAGTTCGGCTTCTTCCCCGATGACTTTGCCGGTTAGAGCATCGATGCAACCAATGGTATTCAGTTGATAAATAAGCATCGGTTTCTTTTCTGCCAGTTTTCCATTTTGAGCATAGGAAATCGGCTGCTCCGATACGTATACCAGGTCCATCTTAAGCTTGTCCTTATAGATTTTGCTTGCTTCCTCAAGTGTTATCGCTTTTTTCGGATCAGGCCAGTTCACTTTGCTAGGATTGATGAAATCATACGCTTCATAGCGAATAATATGGCCAGCATCATCAACGGATACGGAGATAGAGTTGTTGGACAGAGGGAGGTCATTGATGAGAGAGTGGTATTTCACCGTGGAGCGAGCCCATTCCAGCTTGTTGCCTTTCCCGTCACCTGATCCTGCTTTTCCTCTGCCGAGTTTTTGTTCGGCCTTCAGCTGTTTTGCTTCCATACCGAATAAGTCCTTGATAAAAATTGAAGCCTTGTCTCTGGCAAGCTTTTCTTCCGGATAATCGGCTGAAGCCCATGCTGGATTTTGGATATCCATGAAAAGCAGTCGGCCCGTATGCGCATCCAGCTCAAGGCTAACGGATGAGTATGCGTCATACTCTTCTTTTTCATCTGTTTTTGGCATGTTGGTGAAGTTCAAGCTCCAGATCGGTGACGGATAACCGCGAAAGCTATCTTCCTCATGATATTTATCTATTAGTCGATACCCTTTCAACTCTGGAATCGCCTCAAACAGCTTGTCCAGAGAATTCTGAACATCTTGGGAATAATCATTTTTTTGAGTCTCTTCCTTTTTCACATCGCTTGCTGCTTGTACAGTTGGTTGATGAGTAGTCCATGCAGGTGCAGAGGCAAGTAAGCACGCCGTTATAACCGACATCATGGATGGATTGAGTTTCATTGGGCACCTCCAAAAAGTGTTCAGATTTGTGGATAGGTTCTGTTTGACCTTACCAATGGTAAGACGGATGGGCAATTATTTGTGTCACATATTATTCCAATATTTCTATATAATCCCATACTTCTATTTAAAAACACGCCCTCGTGTTAATCGACGAGGACGTGTTGGTAACCACTCTATGTTGTGAACATTTGTTTGGTTTACTCAAAATCAAGCCAGCCCTACATCTTCTTGGTACGATTGAGGACTGATATTTCACGAAGGTCAGATCATTTATTACTGTTGAGAGCTACGTTCCAATCAACTTGACGCATGGGACTGTGCCTAGAGGCGAGCAGCTTGGTGTAGAAACCTCGATTTTCTTTAGCAGTTTGGAAAGACGTATCCGGAATTAAAAAGTCAATTCCTGCCACAAAACCGGCAATATATTCACTCCATCCGGAATACGCTTGTTGTGCCAGTCTTGCAGCACTCAACATATATTCGATTGCCTGATCCTTTTGCAAGTAACCCAGTTTCAAACCAGCTCTGGATAAAAGGACACACCAAGCATAGTCATGAGCAGCAATCCCCTCTGAAGGTAGACATCTCGAATAGTAATCGACAAGAATCAACTGAGATTTCGATTGATGGTCCTCGGGTAACGCTTGAATGTATGCCGTTCGTTCTGATTCGGAAAAAGTAAATAAGAAATGACGGAGACGATTGAATTCTTCCCTCTTCCCTTCCGATATGAGCCATTTTATTGTATCAATTAGTGCGGTCTTATCTGTAATCTGTTTTTCCTTAAGAAGAAATAGGCACGTTCGTCTACTTAAATTTTCATGATATAACGCATAATAGTAGGCTCCACTTTTGCTAAAGCAAACAGACGAAAGAGCTCGCAGAAATAATCTGTGACCCTTCTGATTATATGTAAGAACGGTGGGTGCCATCGGTTCCTCCTTATTAGAATCGGACCGTTTTGTAGGTTCTGACAAACAGTCGAAGCAAAAATGCATAGAGAACTAGTAACAATACGGAATAAATCACTGCTTTAACGGGAACTTCATTCGTGACATTATGTACAACAATTAGTTTATCGACAACAAATTTGGAATCTTTGTATTTGGATCCAAAGTCTGTAATCTGCAAAACTTCCCCTACATACTCAGGTAACTCTTGCGGCATTTTCACGATTGTTCCTGGCGAATCAATGAAATTACTTTTTTGTATGTGCACTGCTTGATTGGCATCTGAGACCAATAAAACGATTGATGAGTTATCAAGCTTAGCAACATAAAACCATCCTGTGGGGAGAATGCTTCGAGCCCAATTACGTTGCTTACTGTAGGAAGAATTATATCGAGTACTGATAGCACCGGTTTGGGCTTTTGCTTGATACTCTGTTATTCCTAGAAAATGAACACTGGGAAGCTTTATTTGGGCGATATCAGAATAATCCAGTTGATTCAGCACCTCAGTGGAAGATAGTTCTACAGGATGAATCCTATTTTTTAGATAGGAGATAGGTGTTAATCCGTTATCATTGATGAAAGAATTAGATAACAAAACATGTAGAAAAAGAATTAAGGATAGAGAGAATACGACACCTACTTTGGGCAACTGCATCCAAAACAGTTTCACACTGCCAAAAAAATTTGGCTTCCCAAGCTTTTTATACAATCTCTTTATGACTGATCTTCTGGTGAAAAAGGGCCTCCTCTTGGCCCGCTCCACCATCTCATAACGGATATGTGCAAGGCTGGTTATGGCATCAATATCATTCGGAAAACTCTCCAATATCTTCAAGTAGTTCTCCTCTGCCTTCTCTAACTCACCAAGTTGAATGAGGCATTTCCCCAACAGACGCAGGGTACCCATATTGGTAGGCATATGTGAGAGGATGTACAGACATTCGTCTTTTGCTTCTATGAATTGATGGGTTTCATACCATATCCGCGATCGAATCAGATACCAATCGATGTCATCTAGATAAATACGGATTCCGTGTTCCATTGCAGCAAGAGCAGACTCCTTTTCACCCATTCGAAGGAAGTATTCACCCTGTAGCCGAAGCAAGTCAGGATCATCTGAATACATCGCATATGCTTCATCAAGCGATTGACCTGCCAGTTCCAGATTGTTTTCCTTAAGTGCCTGATATGCCGTCTCCCGCTTGTTCAGAAACACATCGTAGTCTAAATTGGCTACATGCTGTATAAAGGTATAACGAAGAGCAGGTTCATCCAATTGTCTACAATAAAAATGGTAAAACTCTTCGGTGAAATGCTCCATTCGATCATCCGGATCTTCTGTTGCTAGTTCACGCCAACGAAAACAGTATTCGATGAATTCCCAAACTCTTTTAGGGAGAAACCGATGTTCATGCAAGAAATCCAATAATGCTACTTCTACTATTTCTTTGAGCCTTACATTCCAGACAATATCTTTATTTAATAGCTTTGACCATTGTTCATGGCTGATACGGGAAGAGAAATCAGAATACACCTCTTCAACTTGTTCCATGAATTCATCTACTGGGTCAATCTCTTCTGGTCGGTCTATTGTTTCAACTGTTAGCTCGACCGTGTTGGGAGGATTGGGCCAGATATGGAGGTTGTTTTCATCGCTGAACGACGGGCCAGTTTCTTTGATGGTTCCCTTTTTCGCAGCCTTCACTGCATAGTCATATGCTTCTCTTAGCCTTTGATAGCCTTCCGGATCATCCTCTGGGTGGTGAACCTTCAGTTTTTGGGAGTAGGCTTTTTTAATCGATTGAATATCTTCTGTGGGTTCAATCCCCAGTACTTCCCACACACCCATTAGTAGTCGAACCACCCTTCTAAATGATCCAGTTGTTTTTTAAACGCTAAAGTTGCCTTTTTTATCAGTTGCTGATCTTGTCTGGCTAACACAGCTTCCAACTTTTCCAGTAAATATGCATTTTCTGTGCGTTTGTCCCCAAGGGATTCTTCATACATCCGTTCACCCCGAGCAAGCAACAGTCTATTTTCGACCCTGTCACGCGGATGGATTTTAATATCTTTCAATTCGTTAAGGCGAGCTTCGATCTCCTCAGGTGACAGGCTTCCTGGGTTTTTCTCGATAATCATGTTCTTTTTCAAGCCAGTACTGACTATAGTAACTTCAACCTCCAAAATCCCACCTCTACTTTGAGCTCCCCCAGTTTGATGTTGTTCTCGACACGGCGGCTCTCCCCCTGGTATATTTCGGTGAGAATCGTAGTCTGATTATCATTGACTGTATACAGACGCTTTACTTTGCCCACAGGTATGGGCGTGTTACGTTCAATGATCGGCAGATAATGTCCATCCTCAAAGCCGCTTGCCGTTCTTTTCACAATATCGGTTCCAAGCCTATAAGGGCATACATCCGTTTACAAAGTTCCGCCTGTTTGACAATGGCAGAGTGTGCCTTGGCATCTAGAGCCTCAGAATCCATCCCTGTTTTTTCAACAAAATAGGCAGCGAGTATCTCGGTGAAGTCCTCGCCACCAAGATAGTTATCTCCTGCTATCGATTTGACCTCCATGACTCCTTCAAAAAATTCGAGTATAGAAACGTCGAAGGTTCCTCCACCCAAATCAAAGACCAGGAATTTGGTATCGGACTTTTCTTGATGAAGTCCATACGCGATCGCAGCGGCAGTAGGTTCACTGATGAGCCTCTCTACTTTTAACCCGGCTAATTCGGCAGCACGCTTGGTTGCCTTTCGCTGAGAGTCATTAAAATAAGCCGGAACGCTAATCACCGCTTCCGTAACCTCATATCCAAAAAATGCTTCAGCATCTGCCTTCAAGGCTTTCAGGACGAAAGAGGAAAGCTCTTCAGGAGAAAATGAATACTGCCCCAACATAAAACAGCTTTTCTGTACCCATATACCGTTTGAAGGCTGCTGCAGTTACATAGGGATGGGTAATGAGACGCTCTTTTGCAATTTGGCCGACCAGAATTTCACCATTGTCATCGATGCTTACAACAGATGAAGTAAGGTGTTCTCCCAACGCATTCGGTATTAGCTCGGGACCGTTATTTAGTAATTATATTCAATAGTATTTATCGTATTAAAAATCGATCAAAAACAAAAGGTTTATAATATGGTTCCTGTCACTCTTCGAATTCGTTTAATTACCCATTTCATCTTATGCCGTAACATATAGCCCGTTGTTCCGCCTAAACAACCAAAATACAGAATCTTTCCTTTCTCCAATTTCATCATTCTCGCACGAGTCTATAAACAATGGCTTACAACCCATCCTCGTATGTTGACAACCTCCGCTATACATTGAAGGACTATAACGATATTCTGTTGGTCACGAAAAAAATTGGAATCGAAAATCCATTCCTCCCAACGAAAGGCACAGCTACTGATTATGTAATGTCTGTGGATGAAGAACCCGATACATTGAAAGTGACATTTCCACATTTTGGTGTTCGTCAATCCATGAACGAAGTCATTAGGCTTTTCAAAAGAGAATCATGTATACGAAGTTTCGCTTCCGAATAATTATGCTTCTTCAAACAATAAAGACTTTATAACCGAACTCCAAGTACAAACAGAGTAACGACACGTTACAAAAAAGGTGATATTTTCTCAGTCTAAAACATTATTTTCACTGGACATACTCGTGTAATGAAAAAAAGCTCTCCCGGTATGCACATACATCCGAGAGAGCTACTCTTTTTTTAACGACGCAGATTCCATTCGTCTGTGGCATAGCGCGTCTTAACGAGTTCCTCTGCCAACGCGAGTTCTTCATCCGTAAGCGTTGAAGGGATCAGCTCCACTTCCAATCCAGATGCAAAGCCTTTCGAGAACGCCTCGATGGATTCTTGCAGACTGATTGGCCGTGGGCTTACTTCGTTGATCGTCACTGCTTTTTGTCGGAAACTATCGATCATCCGTTGTTTTACCCGCTCCGATGGGAAATGCAAGAGCGAGAATAGCAAATCTACGTCCATATCAAGCAGAATAGAGCCGTGCTGAAGAATAACGCCCTTTTGTCGGGTCTGAGCGCTTCCCGCTACTTTTTTCCCCTCTACCACGAGCTCATACCAAGAGGGCGAATCGAAGCAAGCCGATGACCCTGGCGAATTGTACTTTTCCTTCTCCTCTTCACTCGCCAAAGAGACCATTTCCGCCGAGAGTCCAAGGTTTTGGAATCCGTGCAGCAGTCCCAAGCTAATGATTTTATAGGCTTCCGTCACACTCGAAGGCATTTTCGGATGGTCTTCGGATACGATGACACTGTATGTCAGCTCCTGATCGTGGAGAACAGCACGCCCTCCCGTCGCTCTGCGAACAAAGCCCAGTCCTCTATTTTGAACTTCCTCCAGGTTGATTTCCTTGATGGCCTTTTGGAAATAACCAATCGATAGTGTCGCGGGGTCCCACGTGTAAAAACGAACGGTCGGCGGAACCTTGCCCTCACTGTGTAACTGCAAAATTGCTTCATCTACTGCCATATTCATCGCGGGTGACATTGCTTCCGTCACGATATAGCGCCACTGTTCCATCTATGTACCTCCTCATTCACAACGCCTTCATTGTACGCTTCTGGCATGAAGGACGGCAAGCTTCTGATGGGCTAATTGGGGCGAGCTGTTTCCTGTAAAATGGCCAAGACCTGCGCCAATGAATCTGTTTTCTTCGCATTCTCTTCCCGCATTCGCTGCAAGATGGACTCCCTGTTGTTTTGCAAGTCATTCACCGCTTGAAAAAAGCGATCAGCCGTTAGCTCTTCTTCGAGCAAAACATGACACAAGCCCTGCCTTTTAAAAGACTGTGCATTTAGTATCTGATCACCCCGACTTGCTTCACGGGACAACGGTATCAAGAGCATCGGCTTTTGCAGGGCTAAAAACTCATAAATCGCATTGGAGCCTGCTCGTGATACGACAAGATCAGCCATCGCCAGCAAATCGGGCAATTCCTCCTGTACATACTCGAATTGCTTGTAGCCTGCCACCTGAATCGTTTCATCCACTTGATTTTTGCCGCAAATATGTACAATGGAAAAATGTTCGAGCAAAGCAGTAAGCGAATGGCGTACCGCCTCGTTTATTCTCCGTGCTCCCAGGCTTCCACCCATGACAAGCATGACAGGTTTCTTTGTAGAAAAGGAGCAGGATAACAAGCCCGCTTCTCTTCTCCCCTGCTTCAGCTCATCTCGCACAACTGCACCTACGTGAATCCCTTTGTTTTTCGGCACTTTCGAAAGCGTATCTGGAAATGTTACGCACACCTTGCTGGAAAAAGGGACAGCCAGCCTATTTGCAAGACCGGGTGTCAGATCTGATTCGTGGATGACTACCGGAAGGCGGTTTACCCACCCCCCAAATACGACCGGCACGGAGACGAAGCCCCCTTTGGAAAAAATCACATCCGGCTTCCACTTACCGAGAAAGTGAGAAGCTTGCCAAATGCCTTTGAGGACTCGCAGCGGGTCACTTACGTTTTTCCAATCAAAGTAACGTCGCAATTTTCCTGAAGAAATGCCAATATAGCGAACATCCGGATGGTTGGCGACTAGCTCTCGTTCAATTCCTGTCGCAGAACCAATGTAGGCGACTTCCCAACCCAGCTTGATAAAGTGGGGGATGAGCGCAAGATTCACAGTGACATGTCCTGCCGAACCACCACCGGTAAACACAATCCTTCTCTTCATTCGGTTCGAACCCTCCCCTGCCTCTTCCTCCCTCATGATAGCACCAATCCGAAAGAAAAGCCGCCCGTAACAACAGGCGACTTTTCCTGGAATCTAGAATTATGCTTGCGGTTGATAACGCAGAATTGGCTTTCTTGCCGCTGTCGCTTCATCCAAACGTTTGACCACAGTAGTATGAGGAGCTTCCTGAACGATTTCTGGCGTTTCCTCACACTCGCGGGCAATTTGGAGCATGACGTCGATGAACTCATCGAGCGTTTCTTTTGTCTCGGTTTCAGTCGGTTCGATCATGAGGCACTCGTCCACGATCAATGGGAAGTAGATCGTTGGCGGGTGGTAGCCGAAGTCGAGCAAGCGTTTTGCGATATCGAGCGTGCGTACGCCCAGCTTCTTCTGGATTACACCAGACAGGACGAACTCATGCTTGCAGACGCGATCAAATGGCAGATGATAAGCCGTTGCCAGACGACGCATCATGTAGTTGGCGGAGAGCACCGCATTTTGAGAAACTTGCAGCAAGCCTTCTGGACCCATGGTACGGATATAGCTGTATGCACGAACTAGAATACCGAAGTTTCCGTTGTAGCCTTTTACGCGACCGATGGAAGCCGGACGATTGCTGTCCCAGTAGAAGCTGCCGTCTTCCTTTTTCGCTACGATTGGTGTAGGCAGGAAGGGCTCGAGAATTTTTTTCACACCGACCGGACCTGCACCTGGACCACCACCGCCGTGAGGCCCTGTAAACGTTTTGTGCAAGTTCAGATGCACTACGTCGAAGCCCATGTCTCCTGGACGGGCAATTCCCAAAATCGCGTTTGCATTGGCACCATCGTAGTACAAGAGGCCGCCAGCTTCATGGACGATTTTCGCCATTTCTACGATATCTTCTTCAAACAATCCCAGTGTGTTCGGGTTCGTCAGCATCAAAGCAGCCGTGTCTGGTCCTACTGCATCACGCAGTGCTTGAATGTCAACCAATCCACGATCGTCAGATGCAATCGTTACGGTATCCAAGCCAGCTACAGCAGCAGATGCCGGGTTCGTACCGTGTGCGGAGTTCGGCACGATTACTTTGGTACGATGCGCTTCCCCACGGCTCTCGTGGTAAGCGCGGATCATCATCAGGCCTGTCCACTCACCCGCAGCACCAGCAGCTGGTTGCAGGGTAACTGCGTCCATGCCTGTAATTTCACCCAGTTCTTCTTGCAGGTTGTACAACAGCTCCAAAGCGCCCTGTACGGTTTCTTCTGGTTGATACGGATGTGTCTGCGCGAAGCCTGCGTAACGGGCAACGTCCTCGTTGATTTTCGGGTTGTATTTCATCGTGCAAGAACCGAGCGGATAGAAGCCATTGTCTACCCCGTGGTTGCGACGAGACAGTTCGGTATAGTGACGAACCAATTGCAGCTCAGATACTTCTGGCAGCTCAGCCGGCGTTTCGCGGATGAGGTGCTTTGGCAAAAGACTTGCTACTTCTACTTCTGGAACATCCAATGCCGGCAAATTGTAGCCCACACGGCCTGGTTTGCTCATTTCAAAGATCAGTGCTTTCTCCTGGTCGTTACGCACGTGTGATCGCCTCCAATTCAGCCGCCAATGTGTCGATTTCTTCTTTGGTACGTAGCTCGGTTACTGCAAGCAAGGTATGATTCGCAAACTCTGGATAGTCGAGACCGAGATCATAGCCCCCGATCATTCCAGCAGCCAGCAGCCCATTGTTCACTTCTGCAACTGGTTTGTTCAGCTTCACCACAAACTCGTTGAAGAACGGTGAAGTGAATACGATCTCCAAGCCCTTTGCTTGCAGGGCATTTTTGGCGTAATGAGCTTTTTGCAGGTTCATCATCGCCATTTCTTGTACACCCTGCTTGCCGAGTGCTGTCATGGCAATGGAAGCAGCCAATGCGAGCAGCGCTTGGTTCGAGCAGATATTGGAAGTCGCTTTTTCACGACGAATATGTTGTTCACGCGCTTGCAGCGTCAATACGAAGCCGCGTTTGCCATTCTCGTCCTTCGTTTGACCGACGATACGACCTGGCATTTTGCGCATCAGTTTGGATGTAGTAGCAAAATATCCGCAATGTGGTCCGCCAAAGGATGCTGGGATACCGAATGGCTGCATGTCGCCCACTACGATATCTGCGCCTAATTTGCCCGGCGCCTCCAGTACACCTAGAGCAAGCGGATTGGAGGATGTGATCAACAGTGCGCCTTTTCCGTGCGCAATTGGTTCAATCGCTCCCAAGTCCTCTACATTTCCGAAGAAGTTCGGATACTGCACGATGACCGCTGCTGTGTTTTCATCAACAAGCGCTTCCAGAGCCGCTGTATCCGTAACGCCGTCGCTGTTGATACCTACTTCAACCAGCTCAACATTTTGTCCATACGCATATGTTTTCAAAACACCACGCGCTTCCGGATGGACAGCGCGAGAAACGATTACGCGCTTTTTGCCAGTGTGACCCGCAGCCATCATCGCTGCCTCTGCCAAAGAAGTCGCGCCGTCATACATCGAGGAGTTAGCTACCTCCATGCCAGTCAGCTCACATACCATCGTTTGGAACTCAAAAATAGCTTGCAGCTCACCTTGGCTGATTTCTGGCTGGTAAGGTGTATAAGCGGTAAAGAATTCACCGCGGAGCAACATGTGATTGACTGTGCTCGGTGTGTAATGTTGATAAACACCCGCGCCTAGAAAATTAACATGCGTGCTGAAGTTTACGTTTTTATTTGCGAGGTGTGTAAAATACTTCACCAAATCTGGCTCGGAAAGTGCTTCTGGAATATTCAATGCACCTTTGAAGCGTACTTCTTCCGGAATATCAGCAAACAGTTCTTCTACACTCGAAATGCCGAGGGTTTCCAGCATTTCGCGCTTGTCCTGATCAGTTTGGGGCAGGTAGCGGTATTTCACGGACGTTGTCCTCCTCTAAAAGGATGTATGTGGTGTATCGCTTAGTTTTTTGGGCGTTTATAAAATGGAGCGGCAACGACTTCTGCTTTCAGACGTTTTCCGCGAATTTCTACCTCTACTTGTGTACCTAACGCAGTATGCTCTGTTTTTACGAGAGCGAGACCGACGTTCTTCTTCAAGGTTGGAGATTGTGTTCCCGTCGTCACTTCGCCAATGAGCTCTTCCCCTACATAAACGGGGTAATGCGTGCGCGGAATCCCACGGTCGATCATTTCGATCCCTACCAGCTTGCGTGGGGCACCGTTTTCTTTTTGTGCCTTCAGCACGTCTTGACCGATGAACGGCACTTCTTTGTCTACCTTGACAGCAAAGCCAATGCCCGCTTCGATCGGAGTGATGTCTTTGCTAAGCTCTTGTCCGTACAGTGGCAGCTTGGATTCAAAACGAAGCGTATCGCGTGCACCGAGACCGCACGGCAAAAGACCTTCTTCTTTTCCGGCATCCAGTAAGATGTCCCACAGCTCTGCTGCACGATCGGCATCCAAATAAATCTCGAAGCCATCTTCGCCAGTATAGCCAGTGCGGGAGACCAATGCCGGAATACCGCTCACTTGCACATCACGCTCAAAACGGAAAAAGCCGATTTGAGACAAGTCTGTAGTCGTCAGCTTTTGCAAAATGGATTCAGCCAAAGGACCTTGAATCGCGATTTGTGCTGTTTGTGGCGAAATATTCTCAATCGTTACGCCTGGAATCAGATGTTCTTCTAGCCACGCATAGTCTTTGTCGATATTCCCCGCGTTGATGACGAGCAAGTAATGATCATCTGCATACTTGTAAACAAGCAGATCGTCTACCGTACCCCCATCTGGGTAGCAAAGCACACTGTACTGCGCCTGTCCGACTGCCAGCTTGGACACGTCATTCGTAGTCACACGCTGGAGATAAGAAAGAGCATTTTCCCCTTTTACGTCCACTTCTCCCATATGGGAAACATCAAATAGACCAGCTTTTGTCCGAACAGCTTCATGCTCTTGACCAATGCTTGTAAACTGCACCGGCAGATCCCAACCACCGAAGTCGATGGTTTTCGCGCCATACTTTGCATAAGAATCAAATAGTGGCGTACGTTTCAAATTGGACATGTGGCACCTCCTGTGAACAATAAGATCCAAAACAAAACAGAGGGGGAAAAACGGGTACACCAAAATAATGGTGCCCATTTCTCCTCCTCTGTCCTTGGTACCTGAGAGTTACCTTGCGTATCACATGGGGATTACTTCCTTCCCCACTTGCAAGTTTCCCCTTTGGTGGCTCGTGTGAGCTCTCTCCAGAGTTGCGTCCAGTAGAGGTACTTTTGCCTGAGAGATTCACCGTTACCGGCTTGCTCCTTCGGCGCTGCAAAACGTTCAAGCAGTCTCTCCCTACTACCTTCATTCGCGGTTGTTTCATGGTCATACATAAGTTTTTGCTATCATTTCCATACTAATGGATGTACTACCTCTTTATCCTACCATGAGAGTCCGAAGTTGAAAATATACAAATTAACAGTCAGATTCAGAAAAACTTAACAAAACACATTGACAATAGATAAATGTTCAGTTTTTAGACATTAACCTTGAAAGTTATGGCAGAGCTATGTAAAGGAGTATCTTATATGCCGAATGTTCCTATTTCATTTGATACGAGTTGGATCAATCCGCTTACAGACCGCATGCAAGAAGATGGTCCCTGGGATAAGTGGGAGCTGTTCAAGCTCTCATTGGAAGCCGAGGAAGCGATGGCTGTTCACGAATTTGATCAGTTGCAATGTCTGAAATACCTTCCACTCTTGTCACCATTTCCACACCAGTTGGAAACGGCGAAACGTGTCCTGCTAGAGATGCGCGGACGAGCCATTCTCGCAGATGAGGTCGGTCTGGGAAAGACGATCGAAGCAGGTTTGATCATGAAGGAGTATATGGTCCGCGGCTTGGCTAAAAAAATTCTCGTCCTGGTTCCGGCCTCTCTCGTCATTCAATGGACAAAAGAGCTTCATCAAAAATTCGGCATTGCAGCAGTCGCGCAAAAAAAAGAATATATGTGGCGGCAGCACGAAGTCGTTGTCGCATCAATTGACACAGCAAAACGAGATCCTCACAGGCGTCACGTCCTCGACATCGATTACGACATGCTCATCATCGACGAGGCCCATAAACTCAAAAATAAACGGACACGCAACTATCAGTTCGTCAAAGAAATCCGCAAAAAATATTGCCTGCTCCTTACCGCAACTCCTATTCAAAACGAGATGGACGAGCTGTACAACCTCATCAATTTGTTAAAGCCAGGTCACCTCGGCCATACTTCCACCTTCTCTACCAATTACGTTGAGGGCAAACGCCAATCCAAAAATAGCGAGAAATTACGGGAAGAAATTGAAAAGGTCATGATTCGCAACAAACGAAGTGACGGTGGTATTCAATTCACCAGTCGCCGCGTTCAGTCGATTCCGATTGACCTTTCTCCTGAGGAATTGACCTTGTACGAAGGTGTGACCCGCTTCGTCCGCGAGCAATACCAAACAGGATTTGGGGTTGGCGGCTTCAACTCTCTCGCTCTGATTACCTTGCAGCGCGAGGTCTGCTCCAGTAAGGAAGCTGCGTTCATGACGCTGTATAACATGCACCAGCGCACCGGCGAGGACTCTCCCCTGCGCGCACAAATTCTTGAGCTAGTCGAGATGATCAAACAAATTGAGACGCATTCCAAGGCTGCCAAAACGGTTGAGCTCATTCAACAAATCAACGACAAAGTGATCATTTTTACAGAGTATCGGGCAACACAAAACTATCTACAAAAGTATTTGCACGACCACGGCATTACTTCTGTCCCCTTCCGCGGCGGCTTTAAGCGCAGCAAAAAGGACTGGATGACGGATCTTTTCCAAAATCGTGCACAAGTCCTGATCGCGACGGAAGCAGGCGGCGAAGGCATCAATTTGCAGTTCTGCAATCAGGTGATCAATTACGACATGCCTTGGAATCCCATGCGAGTGGAGCAACGAATCGGTCGCGTCCATCGTCTCGGACAAAAAAGGGATGTGCACATTTACAATTTATCGACAACAGGAACGATCGAGGAGCATATTCTCAAGCTGCTCTATGAAAAAATCGACCTCTTTGAAATGGTCATCGGTGAACTCGATGATATTGTGGAACGTCTGAATTTAAATCATTCCTTGGAAGATAATCTGATTCAAATCATTATGGATTCCCGCTCCTCCAAAGAAATGGCGCTGAAGCTCGATAACATTGGATACGCGATTCGGGCAAGCAAAATAACAAATGATGCTGTCCCGCTTTCTGAGGCGGCTGAACAATAACTCTTGTTGGATACGAAAAAGAAATGAGGTCTCCTGATGCAGCAACAGCAGGTCAGACAGTTTGTCGAGCGCTACTTGGCGACTTTTTCTGCCCATATCGTCGAGTCTCACCCAGATTATTTCACAGTCAAACTACCTGTCGAGGTGGACAAAGATATCGGCAATCGCCCTTTTTACTGGAGCTGGGTGGATAAGATGAATTTAGCTTATCAGCCATTAGTGCTCACCTTTACTTTTCATCCAGATTGCATGCCTGAGGGTTTGCGATCCGAGCATCTGCATCTAGGGGCTGCACGCATGCAACAAATTTTCGCTTCAACCAAAAAGCATGGCAGCTTTGTCTGTATGTACGAACAACAAGGGGGCCTTTTAGGCAATGCCGGCAAGCGTCGTTCAACCCCTCTCGTGCCTTGGCTCGGGATGAACTTGAAGGTTTCTCTGCTCTGTGACAAGCGACGTGACATTTTATTGTACCTAGGGATTAATTTGCATCAGCCACGGATGGTGACGGATTTCACTTCGTTTTTATTTTCACTTTCCTTGACCCCTGCGATCCCTGACTACTATTACACGTTAGATCGAAAGGTAACCATACAGGAAGCCCTCCAAATGGCACAACAGGAAGTCGAACATACATTGGAACAAGCAGATCAGCAATGGGCAGAGGAAGCGCGCACACGTTTGAGCGAAGAAATGGCCATCTTGGAAGTGTACTATGAAGAGCTGGCACGGCGCGAACCAGAAAATGAGCAAACAAACGTAGACGAAACCGGGGAAGAAGCAGAACAGCCAGAAGCTCAGTCGTCACTCGAGCAAGAAGCCCTGCACTCCGAAGCTGATCCAGATGGACCAACTCCTGTCGAACAGCCAATATCTTTTGACGAATACCGGGCTTCTGGCGGACGAATCCTCGACTTTTTACGTGCAAATGGAATCCAAACCACTTCACGCGAAGAGATTAATCAAGCAGAATGGAAAAAGAGCACGCCAGATGAGGAAAGACAACGCCGAAAAGACGAGCTGGCATGGCAATACGAGCCGCGGATCGAGGTTTCGTTCATCAACGGCGGCTTGTTCTATTTATCTTCCGTTCCTCCGCTCATGCGGTCTTCAAAAGCAAAAAGCATGCGACATCTCCCCGCATCAGGGCGAATCATGTAAAAGATCAACGAGAAAATGTGAAACAGAAAAGACACGTTGCAACAAATCTTTTTGTCACAGCTGGTTACAATAGGAATAGGTTAAGCCTTTACAAAAGGTGGTGCATAGTTGTGACCAGACGATTTCTTCCTTTTATCGCTGCTCTTTTGTCTCTGATGCTGCTCTCCTTACCAGCTTTTGCGCAAGACGAAGCTAGCTGGGACCAGCAATTCCAAGCACAAATTCGAGAATGGATGGATGCAATCGCAAGCCGAGACCCTCAATTCAAGCAATGGCAGGACGCAAAAACGGACGTGCAAACACTTGGTGCAGGGCAGCATCAATGGCTGGTAAGTATAAAAAAAGCGGACAAGCAAGTAGGGTATTTGGTGATAGGAGAAGCACCTAATTCCAATTCCCATGAGAAATTTGTTCTGCTGGAATACGGTGTCGGGGAGTACATCTTGTTCGATGACGCTTTTGCTCCGAAAGAAATCGCGGCAGAGCCAGTTTATGACGGGTTCGCTTCCTACTGGCTGATCACCCAGAAGTCAGATACACAAATGGTCAATGCAAAAACGGGAGAAATGTATCCCACTTCCTTTCAAATTAGTGAGCCCGCTGTCGATGCCTTTGCAGGCGAGCAGCTCATACAAAATGGACAACGCCTGACTCAAATGAGAATTTTAAGCGCAGCCGAGGCTGATCCTTTTGATCATATCGGGTGGGTCAGCCAAATGAGTACAACAGACACAGACGTGTCCTGGAACCAATTGTGGCAGCAAGATTATACCTCGCCGGTAACATTAGCCGTCCCGATTCATCAGTCACAGGTTTTAGCACCCTTTGTCGTGGGGTCCCTGCATATATGGAACGACCAAAATGCTTATGTGGGCGTATGGGATGAGGGCCTGCGCTTTGTCCCGTATTCGTATGCACATCGTGTCGGACGATTTTTCGTAAACGAAACAAGCTCTCCTGCCGAATAACCGGTTGGAGAGCTTGTTTTTTACGTTTTCTATTCACCGATGTTCCGTAGGAGAGAGACGTTCATGAACGGCATGAAAAACTTCATTGACCGTCATTCCCTCTGCATTAATGACGGGTGCTCCTGTAATCGTTTTGTTTTGATCACCTAGCACGTTGATATCCTGGCCTGTAATGACAATCGCGTCTACCACCTGCTGCCAGTTGCCTAAATCAACAACTTCGTAACCATTTTGACGCAGCATCTCGCACACTTCAGACAGGGAATTTTCTACCGCTACTCTCGCCATATGCACCCTCCGTCCATGATAGGTTTACGAATTTTATTTGCGCCACAACAGTCGAATGGACATGGGAATGGCACCAAACCAGCGTGACGACCAGGACTCGCGTGGAGTCTTACGCAAACGGCGTTCATCTTTTGGAGTATCCACGTACTGAACAAACAGTTTCGTCAGGTACTTTAAATATTCCTGAAAGGACATCGCACTTGACCTCCTTCTTACTCGCGGATTCAAACCACGGCGCAAGCGCTGTCCCCTCTATTGTTCCCCGTCCTGCGTTCTTTCAACCACTTGGCTCGTAATTTCCATCACAATATCGGAAAGGCTCTTTCCTGTCGTATCCACCTGAATCGGCGCGAAATCGTATACACCTGCGCGCTCCGCCATTAAGGTTTTTACCCTTGTCGCTACTCCTCCTGCCAACAAGGGCCGGCCTGTATCCTTTTCCAAACGCTTGATGAGTTCCTCTTCCGTGGCATGCAGTGCGATTACGATGCCATGCTCCATCATCATCTCTACGTTTTGCTTTCGTAATACAGCTCCTCCGCCAGTTGTTAGTACCTGAGGCCCTGCTGCCAGTAATTGTGCAAGACGTTTCGTCTCGACGTCTCGGAAATACGCTTCTCCTTGATCAGTGAAGATTTCTGGAATGCTGCGACCTTCACTTTCCACAATCGCATCATCCAAGTCCGTATGCTTCATTCCCAAAGAGGCAGCGAGTGCGGCGCCAACCGTGGTTTTTCCTGTTCCCATAAATCCGACCAACACCAGGTTCATCATTTTGTTTTTGCCGCCTTTCCAATCGTTCAGTATGTATTGATCTTCACCGTTTTTTGTTGTTGATTGTACGCTGTTTCATATCCTAATGCTTTTTCAAAAAAGGACAGTGGAACCATCGTACGTTCTTTGATTTCGATTAACGGGCTACCTAAATCCATCCGCTTCCCATCTACGTCAGCAAAGCGCTCCCGTTCCTTTATAAATACTTCGCGCCCATTTCCTTTTACGCGGATCATTTGTTTCTTGTCGTCCCAGCTAATCGCTAATCCCATTTTTTCACCGAGCTCACGCAACGGAATATACACCGTATTTTGGGTGACCCGAGCCGGAATCGATGGATAAAAGCTCATGTTATTGATGATCGTAGTGATATAGGGCTCCAGTTGCACTGCACCAAAGCCATTCTTATTTGCACTATTGGTATACAGGGTGAAATATTTCGCTTCCCCTTGCAAAGTTTGCCCAAGCGCCTGATCGAGATGCTCTGCACCAATGACACTACCATGATAATTTTGTTGGACGCGCTGCAAGAATCGCTTATAGGCATCGTCACCAATTTTGCGCCGCAGATTGTCAAACAGGAGTGCTCCTCGGGAATACCAGGTCAGCTTAAACTCTTCTTCGGTGGCAAACTTCTGCAATGGCTTGTCCAGCTTTCCATTTGGATAACGCTCTTGCAAACGTTTGACATCCCGGTTGTACTCATCTAACAAAGTCGTAGCTGATTGGGCACCATAACGCTTCTGTAAGTAATGAGACACGCCGATCTCCACCAGCCCCTCATCAAGCCACCCATGCGTGGACTCCAATGTAGCCACACTGTTATACCACCAAAGATGCCCTACCTCATGTGGCAGCCAATGATCGATCAGATTGTTGTAATGCATGTCTCTTTTGAATACGGCGAGATTCGCGTATTCCATGGCGTACGTCGTTCCTGTACTTGTTTCCGCAATCGCCACGTGCGGATACGGCAACGGACCGTACATGTCGATGAAAGTAGGAAATACCGATTGGGCAATGGTCTTGATTCTTTCTATGTTTCCTTTATCAACGGAAGCAATGTCAACCGTTAAATTCGGAGCAAATTGAATCGTTTCGATATGATAAAGCGGACTTCCGACCAGTCCAAAGTTCAACAGATTTTTTGCTTGATAATGGACTTGTTGCTTACTGCCACCGATTGACTTCGTTTGTCCTC
The DNA here is from genome assembly GCF_042885155.1 of Brevibacillus sp. NPDC058079. NCBI lineage: Bacteria > Bacillati > Bacillota > Bacilli > Caryophanales > Paenibacillaceae > Brevibacillus > Brevibacillus sp. NPDC058079. Next base: position 234,150 of record NZ_JBHVSO010000001.1, on the reverse strand, counting down.
TGCCCCATGAACTGACCCATTTGTAGCCTTGTGGAGAGGTAAACGACACATCGTAATCTCCATAGTGGTAAACGAATGGATCACCAAAATCAACGCGTTGCGGTGGGTCGTACCAAACACCTTTTTGATTTTGTGCCCCGAGCATCGGGTACCATGTCGTCAACGTCCATATATCGTCTTTGACCCCAAAACGTGTGCCCCTACGTGGAACCGGGTTCTCAAATTCAATGATTAGGGCCCCACGAAGCTCCTTACCAAGAGGATTTGCCATTTTCACCAGCGATTGACCACGTTCAAAAGAAAGCGGCTTGTCCTTGTAGCGAATCGACTTCACCGTCATTTTGTTCCAAAGGTAGTCGTAAATATACAGTCGTACATCTGGAGTTTTCGGGTTGTCGAACTCCAAGGTCATGTTTCCGGTTATTTTCGCTTCGGACGTATGTAATTCAGCTTGAATCTTATATACAGGGTTCAAATCCTTTACATAAGACGGCAGAGGGGGATCATATGAAAATGGATCGACGAACTTTTGCTCCTCCTCAGGTGATTGATTCATGGCAATGATTTGTGAAATGGCTGGCCAATACGCGACGACCCCAACTGAGCCAAAAAAAACGAGGATCGTCACACATACTAGCAAGCTCGTTTTATGTAGTGATTTCATGACAGCCCCCATATAATAAACCGCCCGGCGGCAGGCGCTAAGTGTTTTTGTTTCATTGTAGCAAATATATGTCAAACTGAGTAGAAATTCAGGAGATTCTGTAGAGAAAACGCCTTATTTGACAATGGTCTTTCCTAGGTGAAATAAAAAAGCCGCCACTCATTGTATCGTAATGATTGGCAGCTTTCTTTAGCGTTTACCACGTTTCGTACATAATTTTTCCTGTTTGGCTAAGATCATAGCCCCCGACCGCTTCCAATTCCTTTTGAAACGGACGCGATCCGAGAACATCAAGAACGGCCTGAATGAGCGGTTCATTGTCCTTATTTTTCAACAAGACTAGGTCATATCGCTCACGCACAGTTGGGACAAACTCTACGCCAACGAGTGAAGCTGCCTTTTCAATGCCCACCCCTACGTCTGCTTCGCGCCGTGCTACTACCCCTGCGACTGCCAGGTGATTGGACTCTTCCCGTTCATAGCCACTTACGTCACTCCCCGCTATTTTTGCCAGTCGAAACTGCTCTTCAATCAGCGTGCGTGCACCGGACCCTTTTTCCCGATTGACCATGCGAATGCCCGGCTTCGTAAAATCGCTCCATGCCTTGATCTGTTTCGGATTGCCTGCCTGGACGTAGAATCCAGCCCAACGTGACAACATATTAATGACAACAAATCGATGCCCACACAAAATACGACGAATATACGGGACATTGTATTCATTGGTATCCCCATCGTACAAGTGCGTGCTGACGATATCTGCCTTACCCGTATACATCGCTACGAGGCTGTTTAGAGATCCCACGTACGAGCGAAGCGGTCGGTATGCCGCATCCTTTTTCTCCAAATGCCCCGCCAGTAGGTCCAAGCTCACATCCTGCCCGCTGATAATGATATTGCGGCCTGTACCAGCCTGCTCATGTCGTGTCAATTGCTGAGCTTGTCCTGTCTGAGGAATGCTAACGGCTGAGGCTTGTCTGTATTCTCCCTTTGCCTTCGCCTTGTACGCTTCTAGATCGCTTTCATCTACGCGCATTTGCCGACCGACGCGATAAGCGGGCAACTCTCCTTTTTTAATCAGATCGTAGACCGTCAGCTTAGAAATACGTAGAATTTTTGCTATTTCTTCGGTGGTATAAGAATTTTGTTGACTCATGTTCCGCCTCCGTTATCTCCTTTGCTCTATTGTCAAACAAGTGTCGTAAAATCGCAATTGATTATTCATTACGAATCCATATAATCTAGTTATGTCCAGTTATAATTAATTATAACTAAATATAATTATGGAGGTCTTTTTTTATGAAGAAGCACTGGTTAGCCCTATTGACGGCATTTTGCTTGATGCTCACTGCTTGCTCGACAACGCAAACAGCACCACAAGCGAGTGAGCCAGCCAAAACCGAAACAGCAAAGGTAGAACTGATGATTTCTGCTGCTGCTAGCTTGACGGATGCCTTGAATGAGTTGAAAACCCAATATGAAACGGAACACCCAGGAACGACCCTCACCTTTAACTTCGGAGGCTCGGGCAAACTCGCCACACAAATTACGCAAGGCGCTCCGTCTGATGTATTTTTGTCGGCTAGTAAAAAAGACATGGACGGTCTAGAGGAACAGCAACTGATCGCCAAAGACACACGTCAAGACTTCACGAAAAACTCGCTTGTTCTCATTGCAGGTAACACAAGTGCTGTCGCAATCACTTCTTTTGAAGAGCTGAGCAACACAGCAATCAAGCATATTGCCGTCGGTGAGCCTGAGACAGTCCCTGCTGGACGATATGCGAAAGAAACTTTGGATACGCTGAAAATGTGGGATTCTCTTTCGGCACAAATGGTATTTGGCAGCGATGTTCGCCAAGTTTTGACCTTCGTAGAATCCGGTAACGCGGAAGTCGGTATTGTCTACTCCAGTGATGCCGCAGCTTCGAAAAATGTAAAGGTATTGGCGACAGCCAAGCCTGAATGGCACAAGCCTATCGTTTATCCTGGTGCTGTTGTCAGCGCATCGAAGAACCCAGATGCAGCAAAAGCTTTTCTTGCCTACTTGACAAGCGACAAAGGAAAAGCGATCTTACAGAAGTACGGGTTTCAATAAATAAACCAATCGAATCGAATTGGAGGTGGCAAGCGTGATCGAAACCAATCTTACTCCTTTGATGCTATCCCTTAAAGTAGCTGCGCTCTCCACCTCCTTTGTATTTGTCCTTGGGATGATTTCTGCAAGATGGATGACACAAAAGGATTTTTGGGGGAAGAATGTGCTGGAGTCCTTCTTTTTGCTTCCGCTTGTTCTCCCTCCCACTGTTGTTGGCTTCGGCTTGTTGATGCTTTTCGGAAAAAACGGCTTTCTCGGCCAGCTTCTGCATGAATGGTTCAATATCACCGTCGTCTTTACGCTAACAGGAGCCGTTATTGCCTCGATTGTCGTTTCCTTTCCGTTGATGTATCAGAGTGCAGTCGCTGCCTTTACAGGAGTGGATCGTCGTTTGGAGAATGCGGCACGCACGATGGGCGCTTCCGAATGGCGATTATTCTGGACCGTTACCTTTCCATTGGCTTGGCCTGGCCTGTTGGCTGGGTTTGTTCTTTCTTTTGCCCGTGGTTTAGGGGAGTTTGGCGCTACGCTAATGCTCGCAGGGTACATCCCTGGGAAAACCGATACGATTCCCGTCGCCATTTATTTTGCTGTTGAGGCTGGTCAAATGGATAAGGCATTGTTTTGGGTCATCATTATTGTTTCCTTGGGTATGGGTACGACTCTCTGGCTGAATTGGTGGAGTCGTCGTAACGTGCGCAGGTACGCCAATCAAAAGTAAGGCAGGTGATTGGTAAATGCTCTTTGTCCACATACAGAAGCGTTTGCCTGATTTTATTTTGGATGTGTCCTTTTCGGTACAGAAGGAAATTGTCGTGCTGTTCGGACCATCCGGCTCTGGCAAAACAACGATATTGAACAGTATTGCAGGTCTGGTTCATCCTGATACCGGCGTGATCCAATTAGACGAGAACGTTTTTTATCGCGAAGGACAGAAGCCGCTTCCCGTACAAAAACGCAACATCGGGTATTTATTTCAAGATTATGCACTGTTCCCTCACATGACGGTCGACCAAAATGTTCGATACGGCTTGAAAAAAGGACATGAGCTCAATTTAGCCCCATTGTTGTCCACAGTGGGCATCGATCATCTGCTGCAAAAATATCCTCACCAGTTATCCGGAGGACAAAAACAACGGGTGGCACTCGTACGTGCACTTGCTACTGAACCAGACATCCTGCTCCTTGATGAGCCTTTATCGGCGCTGGACGCAGATACGCGTAAACAATGCCAGGATGAGTTGCTTCGCCTTCACGCCATATGGAACATCCCGTTTCTGCTGGTCACCCATGATCGTGAAGAGGCCGAGAAGCTCGCAGATGTCATTTTCCTGATCGATAACGGCACAATCAAGGAACGGAAAAATGAAAAAAGCCATTCAGCAACGTCCATTTCCCGATAATGGGATGGCATTGCTGGATGGCTTTTTACTATCGAGCTGTGATTGGTTCAATTTTCACATCGTTTTGCTTTGCCCACTTATGTACTTCGACAAGGAATTGCAGTACGTCATGGCTCTCGTGATGGACACAAAGGGTATCGGCCGCCAAGTCAATGTGCTCGCCATTGACCGTCATTACTCTTTGTTTTAAAACGAGCTGACGTGTCTGCTCCATACGTTCTTCCTTGCTGATCAGCACGCTTCCTTCCAACTCACGCGGGGCCAATCGACCATTCGGCAAATAAGCCCGCTCTGCAAATACTTCCTCTGCCACCTGAAGCCCGTGTTCCAAGCCTGCCTCTACAAGCTTGCTGCCAGACAGTGCATAGAGGATCAGTTCTTCATCAATATCCGCAATGGCTTGGACAACCGCTTCGGCGAGCTCTGGGCGTTCAGCCGCTTCGTTATACAGCGCACCATGCAATTTCACATGGTGCAGCTCCCCACCGAGTGCTTTTGTAGTCCCAGCCAATGCTGCAATTTGATACAGCACTAGCTCATACACTTCATTAACAGACAAGTTCATCGAGCGACGTCCGAAGCCTTGAATATCTGCATAACCGGGATGTGCCCCGATTTTCACATCATGCTTGAGTGCAGCTTCGATTGTTCTGCAAATAATATGGGGATCCCCTGCATGCAATCCGCAAGCAATATTAACGGAGGTGATCCATTTCATAATCCCCAAATCCTCTGATTGTCGACCTCTGCTGAAGCCCTCTGCCATATCGCAGTTAATATCCAGATGAATCATGTATGCTCACCCTTCTTTCACTAATCTATCTTTTGAAAACGCATTCATGCGCGTGGCTTCTCGTTTTCTTCCACTTTAGCATACCATGTACGCCAGTTTAACAAAAGCAAAAAAGCTGCCGAAAAATGGCAGCTTATGAACAACTTATGTCGAACCAACGGTTGCTTGGCTGCTTTCTTCTGTCTGCAAGGTCTCTGCTAGTGCCATTACCTGGTTCTTCTCTTGTTTATAATCGTATTCCTTTGCCTTATCCGGTCTGGCATTGTTGTACTCTACCGGGATCTCATGGCGATGGGAACGTTCAATTTTCGTTACAAAGTGTAGCTTTTCCATAATGCGAATCGTTTCATCCAACAAATTGGCATCCACATACATCGAAACGTAATTTAAGCGTTTGGAGATGTAATGAATGGTGCCAAATTTGCGTAAATTTTTGGCGGCACGCGTGTTTTTCACCCACACGGCGACCCCCAGACGTCGCTCTCTCATGTTTTGCCGTCGGTCTCCTTCCCAATCGTGGTATACTTACTGGTGAAAGCTTATTATAGAAAGGAATCGTGGTCTATGCTGGCTACGTTTTATCATCAATTCGAGGAAGCGCTTCACCGCGAAAAAATAGTGACCCATAGCAGTTGGCGTACATATGCAGGCCAGCTTTTTTTCTATGTATGCAGTACGCTCCCTGCTCCTATGCTGACAAAGCAGCTCATGGAAACAGGAGAGCGCCTGACCACTGATACCAAATTAAAGCCAGAATGCATTTACGTGCGTTCTGATCACGCGCAGCATGTGTATCGCTTCCGCTTTCGCGTACCTGACGAAAAGCAATTTTGCTGTGGCAATCTTTGTGAAGACTGCTTTCTGCTGCGCCAAAATGAATCGGGAACAGCGTAAATTACGATGGCTTTTTCACACTGCAGCCGCAGCTTCCGCCTGTCCCGCAGCCACTACCCTGCGCCTCTAAGAATGGATTGTTGCTCGGCACCTTGATCGTATCCGATACGGAATGAGCAATGGTTCTACTCACCTGATATAAGAGCTCATCCAGAGCATCCTCTGCTCTCTTGAATGCCTGTACGGAATCCCTCAGTTCAATGCTGCGCTTCAGTTCCCGTACTTCTTTGGATATATGATTGTAATCCGGGTGATACTTCCCGAACCGTTGCACATCTTCGTACTGTTCCTTCTTAGCCTCGAACACGACGAGCAGACGTTGCACTTCCTCATCTGCTTCCATTTGGCGTTTGGCCTCCAGATACCCCGAGACCTCGCGCGATTGGTTAATCATCGTGGACAGCTCATGAGACTCCATGATCAACTGTGACATATCCACAGCTTCCAATGTTTCCATAAAGCGAGACCTCCTTTCGCCGTAAAGCTTGAAAACTTTACGTCATTCCTGATTGTATCATGATGCACACCCTTAGTACAGATATTCAGGCACTACAATGCGCACTCGCTCAATGTTGTCGAGACGGTAATAATGTTTGCCGCTCTGTCCGGCAATCGTAACCATCCAATACCCCATTTCCAGGCGTACTTCTGTCGGTAGCCCTCGCAGCTTTTCTTTTCCGCTTTGCTGGATCTCGACTTCCAGCTTCAGTTCTATTGCACGCTTAAACAAATCCCGCATGGACTGTGGATGATACGATTGGAAATGCTTCGTCCACATTTTGGGTAGTGCTGCGATTTGCTCATTTTGCTCAGGTAACGTGTTTTCTATAGCATAACCGTCCCAAGGCCGTTCGATGAGAAGCAAGCCCTTATTCCCGGCTTGACTGTTTTGGCACGGCTGGAGCTCTTTGCTTGCACTAGCAACATGTGACAGCACTTGCGGCTCATAACCGAAGTGACGAAGTAAACGGATCAGTTCTTTTTCCTGCGAGTACGGAATCAAAAACGCAGTCGGCGATATCACTTGGGTAAGAAATGGGCGAAAGTCAGGAATTTCGCGCCATTCCTCCAGAAATCCAGCATGTGCTGTCCGAACGAGGAAGTACGGCTCCATTTGAATCTGCCTTGCTGTTCTAGCCCATTGGCTCACAACCTCAATCAAGCTCTCAGGCAACGGATAAACACAGGAGGCACGGAGCTTTTCGATGACTTGCTCCTCCGTCCCTCCTTGAGACAAATACGTTTGCAACAGCCTTGCTTGTAATTCACCCCGAATCAATTGCCCATCAAATTGGAGCTGGCAAAACCGGCTGATCTCCCATACATCCAGCAATGGGACAAGCGGAGGAATTGTAATGGCACCTGAAGGGTCCACAAACCAGCCTTCCTCTGACGATAATCGCGGCAAGCTGCTCCAACGCCAATAAATCCCACGTTCCTCGTCCATCCCGAGCTGAATCCATCCTAAGCCTAACAGCAAATGCATCCATTGCTCCACAATGCGCTCCTCTGCATTATCGGGCAAAGGGAATCCTGCTTCTTTTAGCATGCGCAATTGCTCATGGATGGAACACCACTGCTCGACAGGAACCTGTCTCATCAATTGAATGAAAAATTCCCACCAGTCACCATGCGGCAAAAATTGTTCCATCACGAGTTGGTACATCTCTTCCCAACGTACGAGCGGCCGTTGATGCAGCCATTGCTTCGTTCGATTGAGATCGAGTACGAGTTCTCGCTCTTCCCTATGCACCAAGCCTAGTCTGAGCGCGATATCAAGGACAACGGTCAAGGATAAGCCCTCTCTTTGTTCCTGATCGAGCGGTGGAATCACGATTCCTTTTACATGCTCGTCTGTAAACGAGAGCAGCGGCAGCATTTTTTGCGACATCCTGCGATGAATGCTTCCTTTTTGCGTAATGGGAATTTGGTTGTCTCGAATAAACAGCAGAAGCCCAAAAAGATCCAGCTGTATCCCTCTGCCTGCTGATATATAATAAGGGAGCGTTTTTGAAAGAGAAACAAAAGCCTGAGAGGCTTCCGGCAGCATTTGATTCGTCAACTGCTCTCGAACCTCTTGTGGCATCAAATAGCCGATCTCACTCCACATTTTCCGTACAGTCAAGATCAGTCCAAGCCGTCGCAATTTCGTCAAGCCGACTGACAGATGTCTGTGCTCTTTTGCCGTTTCGCGTTCCCAGGTTCGTTTGCTAAAAAAGCCTCTCGTCGCTTTGGTTACGAAAAGCCGGATAACGGCTCGTTCCAGCTCATCTGCCTCTTCCCATACTTGCCCAATAAAAACGGGGTCCAATAATCTAGCTGTTAAATCTTGCTCTTCGGCAATCTGATATCGTTTGGTCTGTTCATGTAGAATCGCTTGTCGCGTTGATTCGGACAGGTATTCCAGCGAATCCTTCACACGCACGCCTGTCACCTCAGTCTATATGATGTTCGATTCATTACTTTTACCTATTGGAGGGATCTTGATGTTGCATGTATTTCCTAGCTTACTCTTAACAGCAACCTTAGCTGTAACAGGTACACAAGTCTTGTCACCTCAACATCCTACCGTATCTGAGCCTGTGGCGAAAGAGGCTGTACAAGCAGATGCTGCTTACGAGGCCGTTGCTGCTCCCTATCCGCCGGCTGTGCAGGAAGCTTTGAAGAAAGTTCGAAAAAATGGCGGTCATACTATTGTTCGTGCCAATGGAAAATCCTATGTAGTCGTGGGTGCAGGACAGCGCCCTACAGGAGGATATCGTTTAGTGGCGGACCAAGTCAAGCGGACAGGCCCTCATGCCTTTGCCGTACACGTTCGGGTACAATCACCAGCTCCAGGTTCGATGAAAACGCAAGTCATCAGCTATCCGACTCTGGTGATTGCCCTGCCAGACCAGCAAGCAAAAGTCAGTGTGCATATGCGCTAGTCTATCCATGAAAAAAGCCGACAGTTCGAAAGCCACAAGGCGTATCGAAGTCGGCTTTTTTCCTTTTCCCAACAGTTACCCTTACTTATCAGGGCTTTACCTCAATGGAAAAGCTCTCTGCAACACCATACGACTCGTGATTATTATGAGCCAATTCTACCTTGACCTCATGTTTCCCAGCCGGGATATCCTTCATGACATAGCTAGGCTCAAATACTTTAGCGATCTTTTTGCCGTCGAGGTACAGATGAACATGGCCTTCTCCGTGCTTGTTTTCTTTCCCCATGTTTTCGAGGGAAAAAGAGAAGTTCGTAACGGCCAATTTGAGCTGCAAATCATCTTTCTCAAGGGTATGCGTCACAGCGAGTGTCGGCGCTGCATGATGAGCGTGCGACTCGTCTGCTACCACTTCGCTTTGCGCTTGTTGGTTCGCGTACACAAACCATTCCACACCAGCCGCAATGGCAATCAATAGAAACAAGCGGAAAAGAAATCGTTTGGTTTTCACCGGAGCTGCTCCCTTCCAAAATGAGTCTTACCCCAGTGTGCCCGACTCCTGATTGGTTCATTCATCCATTTTTGCCTTATGATCTAACCAGCTATCCATACATACTCAGCTTTCTAATAGGTAAGAGTAACCATAAGATGCTTTGGGGAGGTCAGTGACTGCGTATGAATGCATGGAATGAAACTCTTTCTATTTTTGCATTAGGAGGAGTATATGAAATCGGCAAAAACATGTACGGGATTCAATGCGGGGATGAAATTGTTCTCATCGATTGTGGCTCGAAGTTCCCGGATGAGAGTTATTTAGGAATTGATCTGATCATACCGGACATTAGTTATCTGCTGGAAAATCAGGAAAAAGTCCGAGCCTTGATTGTCACGCATGGGCATGAGGATCACATCGGGGGCATTCCCTATTTTTTAAGACAATTAAACGTCCCTGTTTACGGTACCCGCTTAACGTTAGGACTTATCGAATTGAAGCTGAAGGAGCATGATTTGCTTCATCAGACCACCCTCATCTCCATCGATCGTCACTCTACTATTTCATTAGGTTCGCTCACGATTAGCTTTTTTCAAACGAACCATAGCATTCCTGATTGCTTGGGTGTCGTGTTTGAGACAAAAGCAGGCTCTATAGTGCATACGGGTGATTTTAAATTTGATTTAACGCCGGTGCATAAGCAATCCCCCGATTTGCACAGAATGGCTGAAATCGGGCAGAAAGGTGTATTGGCCTTGTTGTCGGAGAGTACCAATGCGGAGCGCCCAGGCTTTACTCCATCAGAAAAGAACGTGGGCGATCGTCTGTTAGAAGCATTCAGTAAGGCACAGCAGAAAATATTTGTCTCGACGTTCGCTTCCAATGTATACCGCCTGCAACAAGTCATTGATGCCGTAGAAGCGACGAATCGAAAGCTAGCTTTGCTGGGCCGAAGTATGGTCAATGTAGTCAAAATCGCATCGGAACAAGGCTATTTACTTATACCAGAAGGCATGTTGGTGGAAATAGAAGAAGTGAGCGAGCTCGATCCAGCCCGTGTCGCTGTTCTATGCACGGGAAGCCAAGGCGAACCGATGGCAGCTTTATCCCGGTTGTCGACCTCCGGGTATCGGCACGTTAAAGTAGAACGCGGCGATACCGTCATTCTCTCTTCTTCCCCGATTCCAGGGAACGAACGGAATGTAGCGCGCATCGTCGACAACTTGTTTATTATGGGTGCCAACGTTATATATGGCTCTGGGACTGGCTTGCATGTGTCCGGCCACGGCTTCCAAGAAGAATTGAAGCTCATGCTCACTCTCATGAAGCCACAATATTTTATCCCCATTCACGGTGAGTATCGGATGCTCCATCAGCATCGTCTATTGGCTGAATCCGTCGGCGTTGATTTCGAGTCCACTTTCATTGTAAATAACGGAGATGTCGTGGATATTCAGGATGGTGTGGCTGTGCAGGAAAGAAAAATCCCTGCCGGAAATACCTTGGTGGATGGTTTAGGAATCGGTGATGTAGGGAATGGAATATTACGGGATCGCAAACATCTTTCGGAAGATGGCATTCTCGTGATCGTTGTGACGCGCAGTAAAACCGACGGCAAGATTTTGTCGGGTCCTGACCTTATTTCTCGCGGATTCATTCATGCCCCGGAATCAGAGGGTCTGTTGGAAGAAGCGACTCGCCTTGCATCCGAGGTGATCACCAATTTACAGGAAGCGAATGTGAGTCAGTGGAACCGCTTGAAGCAAGGAATGCGGGAATCGATTGGGAAATTCGTATATGCCAAAACAAAGCGCAGACCCATGATCCTGCCGATTATTATGGATGTATGAGGAAAAGGCCTTCTTTCTGGAGGGCTTTTCTAGCATGATATTTTCAATCTTGGGGTGATTTGAAATGGGGAAAATGGTTAGACTTTTTACGTGCCTTCTTGCCATCTTTTTTATTTTCTTTGCTTCGGTTCCAGTGTCTGAAGGGGCAGAACTCAAAGCAAATGTCATTAGAGATTCAATGATTTATGGAGGATCAGAGGAAACCAATTTTTTTATTTATGCCCTATTCCTTAATCAAGGTGAAGCAACCGCTACAAATTTTAAATACTCAGGCCTCTCATTTACAGACAGAAACGGAAGGGTTCACTTCTACCCCGAAACTAGCCATACTGTTATCAATTCGTCGTTAAAGCTAGAGCCGGGACAGTTTGTAGAAGCAAAATTTGAACTCCCCTATGATTTTATCGATTCTAGGTTTAAGAACTTGAAAGACATCAAAAAAATTAGTATAGACTTTATCCACGATAACGCTGCTCCTTATAAAGACGACTCAGCAGTGCTTGTGACCGTAAATAATAAAAAGCTTGTGCAACAAACCTTTGTTGAAAATGATGTCACTTATGTTTCCCTTCGCGAGTTAGCCGGCATTATTGGTGCTTCTATCCAGTGGAATGATCCTACCCAAACGGCAACGCTCATCCTGAGAGACAACTTCATGGAATACGATAGAAAAATAGTCATACCGGTTGGCAGTGATCGCTTTATTGATGAAGGTCGCGAAACTACTGTGTCGGGAAAAGCGAAGCTGTACAATAACACCACCCTGGTTGTACCTTTACGAGATATTGTAGAAATGCTGGATTACTATGTTGTTTTTGAACATAAAGGGGGTCAGAAAACCATCATCGTCGTTCCGAATAATCTTTACAGATGAGTAGGGAAAAGCCTTCTTTCCTGGAGGCTTTTCTAACATGATATTTTCAATCTTGGGGTGATTTGAAATGGGGAAAATGGTTAGACTTTTTACGTGCCTTCTTGCCATCTTTTTTATTTTCTTTGCTTCGGTTCCAGTGTCCTATGCATCATTGGAGAAGAATCCTTTGCAGTTTGAATTAACCGAATTAAAATTCATAACAAGTTCTGATGGAAGTCACTATGCACAGGGTTATATGAGATGGGGAAATGTCAGTCCCTATGAAATCCATGACCTTAAAGGAAGCGTTGATTTGGTCAATGGTAAAGGGCAAAAAATCGGAGCTACTCCTAAAGACATTGACAGTTATCATTTGGAAGCAGGAAATAACGATTTAGGGCTTTTCGATATTGTAAACTTTGATCTTGCTCCTTTCGTTACCCATCCTGCTCAGATCGAGGGTGCTTATTTAAAGCCGACTTATACGTTTACATTAGGGAAGAAAGCTGAACTCAAACCGAACGTCATTTTTGGAAAACAATATCATGGAATGGACCAGGAAAAATTTTACTTCAGGACCTTTTTACTTAATCAGGGAGAGGCAACCGCTACTAATTTTATATACTCTGGGGTCTCCATTACGGACAAAAAAGGACTCGTTCATTTCTACTCCGAAACGACCCACCCAGTTGTCAATTCGTCATTACGTTTAGAGCCGGGGCAATATGTATACGCATCATTTGATATACCACTAGATTTTATCAATTCTAACGTTGGAAAGTTTGAAGAAATTGATGATGTCAGTATAACTTATACGCACGAGAACTCTGCACCTTATATAGACACCGCTGCGCTGAGTGTGACAGTAAATAATAAAAAGCTATTACAACAAACCTTTGTTGAAAATGATGTCACTTATGTTTCACTTCGCGAGTTAGCCGATATTCTTGGTGCTACTATTCAATGGGACGACTCTACGCAGACCGCAACACTCATTGAAGAGGACACCTGGCAAGGGGAAAATAAGATAATCATCCCAGTTGGAAGTAATCGATTTGTACATAATGGGTACCCAACCACTGCATCTGCAAAAGCAAAGCTGCATAATAACACCGTTCTGGTCGTACCTCTACAAGATGTAGTGGAAATGATGTATGGTTATGTTGATTTTGAACATAAATGGGGACGAAGATCCATCATAGTTGTTCCGTACATCCCTGATATGTAGCAACACAATTATCTTCTCCCAACATGATATTTTCAACCTTGGGGTGATTCGGAATGGTGAAAATGGTGAGACTTTTTACGTGCCTTGCTTTGACCTTTATTATTTTCTTTGCTTCGGTTCCAGTTTCCTTGGCATCTTTGGAGAAGAATCCTTTACTGTTCGAATTTACGGAAGTAAAATTTGTAACTAAGCCGGATGGAAGTCACTATGCACAAGGATACTTGAATTGGGGAAATCTTAGTCCTTATGAAATAATTGAACTTAAAGGAAGCATTGATTTGCTCAATAAGCAGGGTCAAAAAATCAGTACGAAACCTAAATACATTGAACGATATAATCTCGAAGCCGGCACTAGTGGTTATGACTTTTTCGAAATGGTAGACTTTGATCTTGTTCCTTCCGTTACAAATCCCACACAAATCGAGGGTGCTTATCTAAAACCAACGTATACATTTACATTAGGAAAAAAAGCTGAACTCAGACCTGACATCGTACCAGGAGCAATAACATTTGGGCCGTCCGGGGACAATCTCTCCATCAAGACCATTTTAATTAATCACGGAGAGGCAACAGCCTCAAATTTTAAATACTCGGGAATATCATTAACCGCTCAAAATGGAATGGTACACTTCTATTCTGAAACAAATCACGCTGTTATCAATTCATCATTGCGGCTAGAACCGGGGCAATTCGCCCGCGTATCCTTTCAAATACCAATGAATTTTATCAATTCTAAGTTTAATAGCTTTCAAGATATATTCACGATAAAGTTTTCTTTTACGCATGAGAACTCAGCACCTTATAAAGATACAGCCCTGAGTGTGACAGTTAATAATAAAAAGCTTAATGATCTAATCTTGGTTGAAAATGATGTCACATATGTGCCGCTTCGCGACTTAGCGGATGCTCTTGGTGCTACTCTTCAATGGGACGATTCAACTCAGTCCGCAACAATCACACGAGAGACCTACCCGGGAAGCGCAATTTGGATTACCATTCCAGCAGGAAGTAATCGATTCATAATCAATAATTACCCTGTTACTACATCGGCAAAAGCCAAGCTGCACAATAATACCATTCTTGTGGTCCCGTTACGAGAAGTTGCAGAAATGTTAAACTGTGAGGTTATTTTTGTTCATAAATGGGGGCAGAAATCCATTATAGTGATCCCATACGATTATAGCAAAGATTAACGACTTCAATAACCTTCGCCAGCTATGCGATAGACTAAATTAGAAAAAAGAGAGCCCATCAGCTCTCTTTTTTTCCCTCAAAATATCTTCTTCGCATCCCGCTCTTCCTTCAAAATCTCTACAGCCTCGCGAAAACGCATAGAGTGAACGACTTCCCGCTCTCGCAAAAACTTCAAGCTGTCCTGCAAATCAACATCATCCGTCATGTCAATCAGCCATTGATACGTCGCGCGGGCTTTTTCTTCAGCAGCGATATCCTCATACAAATCCGCGATTGGATCGCCCTTGGCAGCAATATAGGCTGCCGTCCACGGCACACCACTGGCATTGTTGTAAAAGAGCGCCCGATCATGATTGGCGTAATGGTCACCCAGTCCCGCTTCCTTCAACTCTTCGACAGTCGCGTCTTTGGTCAGCTTATACACCATCGTGGCAATCATTTCGAGATGCGCAAACTCTTCGGTAGCGATATCCGTTAATAACCCTACGACTTTATTCGGGATCGTATACCGCTGGTTCATATAGCGCAGAGCGGCTGCCAGCTCTCCATCCGCCCCTCCATATTGCTCAATCAAATACTTCGCCATTCTTACATCGCACTTACTGACACGAACCGGATACTGCAGTTTTTTTTCATAAATCCACATCGGTTTCGTTATCCCTCTCTTCTAAACTTGCCAAGGCCATGGATCATCATTCCACTGCCACGGATACCCTGAATAGCTGCGACCAAGATTTTGCAAAGGCCCGTACAATTTCTCATATTCGTTCGCGAAAACCCAGCGCTGCTCCGTTAAATCATTAAACTGGTGAAGCGCATTCTGATCGGTGGGATGCGTATCTAAATAAAGGCTGAGCTCTACCAGTACAAAGTCGATCGCTTGCAGCTGTTCAAGCAATGCGTAATATTGTTCATCGCCAAATCTATTTTCAGCTGTCATGAGTGCTCCCTCCCCAAATGACTCAGTCTGGGATCATAGGGGCTAAAAAGTGCCGGCCATAACGTACCTAATTTCAACGCTTCCATCGGGCTGTATTGTGGTAAGTTCTCCGGCTGAAACGTCATGAACAGCTGAGCGGGCACCTGGTACGTCTTCACCCGAATCGGCGGACAAGGATCATAAGGACCTACATACGGATAGTAGTCGCGTGTTTGCGAATGCAATGCCAATATCCTCCTCCAACTTGCATTGTCTATTCCTTCATGACTACACTATGCAGCCCACCCAGTAGGCGTGATTGATACCCCAACACGAAGAAACCGCTCTCCTCTGTAAAAGGAAAGCGGTTAACACTACAATTCCACCTGTCCAGTCCATTTCGCCATGCCACCGTCCAGATTCGCAACATCTTTGTAGCCATTTTCTAGCAGAAGGTTTCCGCTCTCCACTCCCATCCTTCCGGTATGACAGACGAAGACGACTTTCTTGTCTGTGGGGATGCTCCTGTATTTCTCATTAATCTCTGCAAAAGGAATATTAATGGCATTGGGGACTCTTCCCTCTTCAAACAATTCAGGCTCGCGCAAATCCACAATCACCATATCTTTTTCACCCGTCATCCATTGCGCCAACTGTTCTGAATCTATGATTTGCAATGATTGTTTGGTATTCCAAAATACGAACGCTACCATAGCGAGCACGACCACCAGAGCACTCGTTATCCATATCTTTTTCATCCGATCCACCTTTTCGTATTTTATTTTGTTGCAGCCTTACCAAAATGCCATGAAGTCCGAAATACCGAGTAGGACAAACACGATACCAGCCAATTTTTGCGTTACCGCCCCCCATTTCCTTGTGTTCTTCATGAGAGAAGGGCTATCACTTGCAACGGCAAGCAGCAGTAAAACGATGAGTAGCGGTAGCGCCGTGCCAAGTGCAAATACAGTCGGAATGATCGGGCCGAACGAGCTCGTGAACATCATAGGCATCGTCAGTCCAAAATAGAGCCAGAACATCGTCGGACAAAACCCGAGGGAAAAGGCAACGCCAAGCCAAAAGGATTGTGTCTTTCCCTCAAATCGCTCCGAAAAACGCTTGATTTTTTCCTCAATTGATTGCGTATGTAGAAATGGCAGTCGAATCCATCCGATTAAGAACAATCCAATCAAAATAAACATCGGTGCTAGTAATTTTCTCGCCCACTGAAACAATGGAATCGCTTGTGTAGAGAGTTGTTCGCCAAACGCAAATACGATTGCTCCCAAAGCGGAATACACGACTGCTTTGCCAAGGATGAACGTCCATACATGACTACGAAAGCCACCTTTGACGACGACATTCTTCCCGAACACTGTAAATGCAGCCACATTCCCTGATAACTGGCACGGTGCAAACGCCCCAACGATCCCGAGCAACAACGCTCCAATCAACGGTGCTTGTTCACCCATTCCGTAATACAAATCGGAAAAGGGCTTGCTGATCCATGCTCCATATTGATACAAGTACGAATACCAATCCATGCTTCTCCTCCGAGTGGGGCTTCCTTTTCTTTTCTTTTATTTTACAAAAAGGTTGTGAGGAAACTATGAAGAAAAAAAGAAAGGCATGATTCGCCTCTCCTTTGCTTCATCCCGTCACTTGCAAGCGTCCCATCATGCCGCTTTCTTTGTGTCCAGGGATCGTACAATAAAATTCATAGATTCCTTCCTCCAATGCCTTCCACACTGTTTCAACAGACTCTCCCGGTTTGGCGTGCAAATGAACCACGCCATCAGCCATTGCTCCATGCTGATGTTCCGTGCTTGATTCTGAAATCGTTATAATTTTTCCATGAGACACAACCTCTATATCGTGCTCTACACTGCCATCATTTTGAAAAACGACTTTGATCTCCGTATTTTTTTTCACGGTAAATTGGTTCGGTTTATAGGAAAAGTCGACGGCTGTGAGGTTGATTTCTGTCGCGCGATCGCCTGCATAAAGAGCCGGGGATGGAAACGGTAATGATTGAAACCAGAAGAAGACGGCAAGCAGCAACACAGCTGGAGCGGCAGGATGATGAAAAATGGAGGACCACTTCGTTTCTTTTTTATTAAAATCAATCAGCTTGGCTACGAGCAGCATACATACGGTATAGAGCATGACGAAAACAAACAGGAGAGGCTCTACTTTTTCACTAGGGACCATCTCTCCCAGCATGGCGCCCATCATCCCGCCCATGACGCCTGATAAGATTCCTTCTACAATACTCAGGATCGACAATGGAACTCCTAGCAGAAAACCAGACAGTCCACCTGCCAGCATTCCCCACATGGTGGATACATAAAGGTCTCCCCTGTAAACATCGCCGAGGATCAACCCTCCAATCAAGCCAATCATCATACTGACAGACATCGTGCTCATCATGCCTTGCATATGATCGATTCCCTGCTTTCGTCGCCATATAAACCATGTGAAGCAAACGTAAGCGAAACCGACGTAGATCAGGACCTGATACACCGCGCTCAAGATACCACCCCCGAGTATATTCCCCACATTGTAAAGTATGTCCTACGCCAACAAAATAGGACAAAACGAACGAGAAAACCCTCTGACTACTGTCGAGAGGGCTCACCCATTTTCTAGTTCGCATGCCTGTTGGTAGCCTTTGCGCTCTCATATTCCCCCTGGTGATGGATACATGAAACATAGTGGTCGGATGAGATTCGCTCTAGCATAGGTACCATATTCCGGCAGTGGTCAACCTGATGGGGGCAGCGGACAAGGAAGGGACATCCTCTTTGGATTCCTTCATTCTGCACTTCCCCATCTACTATCAGCTCTTGCCTGTGTTTGAGAAAATGATTAAGATCGGATACCACGGCTACGAGTGCACGTGTGTAAGGGTGAGAGGGATGATACAGAATCTCATGAGTCGGTCCGATCTCGACGATATTCCCTTGATACATAACAGCTATCCGATCACACATGTAGGCAGCCGTCGACAGATCATGGGTAATAAACAGCATCGTCAGACCCATTTCTTCCTTCAATGATTTTAATAGCTGCAAAACGCCCATTCTGACCGACACATCCAACATGGAGGTCGGCTCATCAGCCGCAACGAACTTTGGTTTTAAAATGAGCGCTCGAGCGATTGCAATTCTTTGCCGCTGTCCCCCGCTTAGCTGATGCGGATATCGCTGCAAATAGCTTTCGGCAGGTCTTAACTCGATATGGTTGAGAATTTGAAGCACTTTCTCCCTCTTCTCTTCAAAGGTACTCGCTTTTTTATGGGCATGGAGCGGCTCCATTAAAATTTCAAGAATAGTCATTCCTGGATTCAATGAATCGTACGGGTCTTGAAAAATCATTTGCATCTCTTGCCGAATTCCCCTCACTGCCCGTTCCCCTAATCGACACAAATCTTGCCCATCAAAAAGAATTTGACCGGATGATTCTTTTGTAAGCCGCATAATCATTCGAGCAGTCGTTGTTTTCCCACACCCGCTCTCCCCGATGATCCCGAGAATCTCCCCCTTTTTAATGGAGAAATTCACATTGTTTACTGCATAGACCGTCGTCTTTTTGCTGCGAAAAAACGCTCCCTGCTTCTTTTCAAAGCGTTTGACCAGATTTTGCACCGTCACCAAATCATCGTTGGATTGCGACTTTTGTGTGATTGCCATGTCTTACCCTCCTACAAAACAGGATACAAAATGCCCTTCATGCACTTCTCTTATTGGAGGTGAATCTACCTTGCATTTGTCTTGCACATGTTGGCATCTCGTATGAAATCTGCACCCTTTTGGCGGGTTAATGAGCAGCGGCACTGTCCCCGGAATCGAACGGCATTCTTTCTCGGGGTCATTAATATCGGGAGTGGCAGCGAGCAAACCTTGTGAGTACGGGTGCCTTGGGTTCGTAATCAATTGTTCCGTTATCCCACATTCCACAATCTTGCCCGCATACATAATGGCAATCCTTTCACAGATGGCTGTCACCATCGGCAGATCGTGAGAGATAAGAATAATAGACAAGTCCATAGATCGTTGTAGATCTTTCAAAATCGCGATGACTTGCGCTTGGGTCAAAACATCCAGTCCGGTCGTCGATTCATCTGAGATGACGACCTGCGGATTACAGGCTAGCGCCATCGCTATGGCTACACGCTGTTTCATTCCTCCGCTGAATTCATGTGGGTACGACTTGCGCCTTTGCTTGGGAATCCCGACCATTTCCAATAGCTGCTCTGTTCGTCGAATCGCTTCCTCCATCGTCATTTTTTCGTGTAACAGAATCGCTTCCATAATTTGTTCCCCGACCGTAAATACAGGATTTAAGGCATTCATCGCGCTTTGGGGAATAACAGAAATTGATTTCCAGCGAAGCTTCTCGATCTGCTCTGCTGGCGCCTGCAACAAGTCGACTCCACCCAGCATGGCTTTCCCGCTCATGACCTTCCCCGGGTATTCGAGTAATCGCAGAATGGACTGAATCACGGTGGACTTCCCGCAGCCAGACTCTCCGATCAGCCCGAGCATTTCCCCCTTTTCCAGGTGAAAGCTGACATCCTCAACGGCTTCTACTACACCATTTGCCGTAAAAAAGTGTGTGTGCAAATTTTCGACGACGAGAACTTTATTCATGGCTAGTCACCCTTTCCGCAGCCGAGGATTAAAGATTTGTTCCAGCGAGTAGCCAGCAAAAGCAAACCCGATAACCAGCGCCGTAATTAACACACCTGGTGGCAAGATCCACCATAGCCATGCATCCGTCAGGAAAGCACTTCTGGCCTGTGCATAATACAGGGTCGTTCCCCAGCTTTTATTCAAAGGGTCGCCCAGCCCTAGGAAACTAAGGGAAGCTTCCAGCAAGATGGCGTTGCTCGCGGCCATGATGAATTGTGATAAGGCGATCGGTACGACTCCCGGCAAAATATGACGGAACATCACGGTAGAAACGCTGCTGCCAATTGATCGTGCAGCCTCCACGAACCCTTTCGTTTTTATCGTAAGGACCTGTGAGCGAACCACCCTAGCAGGAGATGCCCAGGTCAATACGGTAATGACGAAAATGAGATTCCAAAAGCTCGGACCGATAAACGCGGCGAGCAAAATCATCAAAGGCAAAAAAGGCACAACGAGTACCAAATCTACCAGTCTCATTAAAGCAGAATCGATTTTTCCCCCGAAGTATCCGGCAACGATCCCCACAAGAGAACCGAGCAAGATAGAAAACAACGCAGCTAAAATACCGATCGTCAATGAAATGCGCGAGCCGTACAGGAGCTCGCTAAAGATGTCTTGTCCAACGTCATTGGTTCCGAGTACATAATCTCCGCCTGGCGGAAGAAATGGCGCAGCTACACGTTCGTCCGGGTCAAAAGGTGCTAGGAGTGGTGCCGCTAGCGCAACAATTACAAACAAAAGTAGGATGATGATACCAATCGCCCCGAGTCGGCTAGATTGAAAAATGGTCCAGTACTGCAGCCATTTGCCTTTATCCATTGTTCCTTCCCACCTTTGGATCGAGAATCGGGTATAAGATGTCCGCTAGGAAGTTGGCGATGACTACGCTCAGTGTAATGATAAGAAAAGCAGCCTGTATCACCGGATAGTCCCTGCTTAAGACGGCCTCAAACATCAGCCTGCCGATGCCTGGGTAGGCAAACACGGTTTCAATCACCGTTGCCCCTCCAAAAATATTACCGAGACTGAGCATAAAAACCGTAGCTACCGGGAGTAACGCATTCCGCATCGCATGACGGTATTTGATCATTTTTTCTTTTACGCCTTTGGCTCTGGCCATCATAATGTAGTCCTCGCCCAGCACGTTCAGCATCGAATAGCGCATCGTCATATAGGTTGTCGTAACGGTGATCAATACGAGTGTCACCAGAGGTAAAACGAGATGATGGGCAATGTCGGTAACGCGATCTAAGCCAGTCAAATTGCTCCATGCCGTCTGCGCGCCAAAGATGGGAAACAGCCCCCATTGTGCGGCAAAAATCGCTACCAGAATCA
The DNA here is from genome assembly GCF_042885155.1 of Brevibacillus sp. NPDC058079. Lineage (NCBI taxonomy): Bacteria > Bacillati > Bacillota > Bacilli > Caryophanales > Paenibacillaceae > Brevibacillus > Brevibacillus sp. NPDC058079. The sequence continues at coordinate 212,809 of NZ_JBHVSO010000001.1, read as the reverse complement.
TGCCCAGCCAGAAGGACGGCATCGCGCTTAAAAACATAAAAATCGTTAAGAGACTAACATCGCTTCTTTTCCCCCATTTCCAGGCAGATATCGTCCCAAAAATGACGCCTAACAAGGTAGAAATCACTAAGTTCAATCCAGTTAACAGCATCGTCCACGGCAACCGCTCTGAAATCAACTCCGTTATCGGCATCTTTTGTTGGTAGGAATAGCCGAAATCCATCGTCGCCATATTTCCCAAATAGATGACGTATTGCTCCAAGAGTGATTTATTCAATCCGTGCGCCTCTAATATGGCCTCCTTCTCTTCCGTCGTCATGAGCATGATGTCTTCTCCCGCTATATACGCGAGGGGACTGCCTGGCATCAAACGAGGGAGGAGGAAGTTCAATGTCAGCATAATAAAAATAACGAAAATATATTGAGTGACCTTGCCTGTTAGAAATCGGGTCATGAGTACACCTCTTCTTTCGATAATCAACAGGAACAAATGGTTCCCCCGCAATAACCTTTAGGAGCATTACTGCAGAGGAAGCTGTCAACATGCTTACCGTTCGCTCTTCGTTTTTCTTCTGCTGAGCAAATACCATCCACCCGCTACGACAACGATAATAATGAGAATGGTCACGATCGAGGTCGTGCCTTTTCCCGTATTCGCATTCGCCTGTGCTTCTGTGGATACAGATGTAGCACTTTCTGTAGCAGTAGCAGGCGTTGTGCTTGCAGGTGTTGCTGCTGGCTGTTCCGTTGTCACAGCCGCTTTTTCGCCATTGGAAACAAAGGAGAGCTTGTTGATGATGCCTTTCCCATCCTGGAATACCCACCCGTCGTATTTAGCGGGATTGTACGCACCAATTTCCTCAGCATAGTACAGAGGGACGATCGGATAATCTTTGGCTACCTGCTCTTGCATCTGATTGATAATCTGTAGGCGTTTTTCCGGTTCCAATGTGGCATCGAACTGTTCAGCCAGCTTGTCAAACTCTGCACTTTTGAATCCGCCAATATTGGTTCCTCCTTTGCCAGCTAGATCGGAGTGGAACAAATCAATCAATCTGGCAGGGAACAGCTGCATCGTAGTCGACCAGCCAAACATCGTCATGTCATAATTCCGGCCTTTGGTGACATCATATTCGGGCCAGACAAGACTAATCACGGTATCGGGGTCCATCGGTCGAACTTTCATATCAATCCCGATCGTTTTCATCCATCCGGCAATGATTTCAGCAGAGCGTATGCTAGAAGGGTTGTTTGATTGGACTAGATTGACGAGTTCGAGCTTTTTGCCATCTGGCGCCTCTCGCAAGCCATCATTGTTCGTGTCTTTATAGCCTGCTTGTTCAAGAATGGATTTGGCTTGTTCAACATCGGTCTTATGTACGACTGCCTTGTTGTAAGAAGAAGTAGCTGGATGAATAAAGCCGGGACTTCCTTTTGTGCCAAAGCCGAGCAAAACCGTATCTACCAAGTATTGCGGGTCGATAGCAAGACTAATCGCTTGGCGAAATTTTTGATCGGACATCGGGAACTTTTCGGCGTTGAATTGGAGTAACGTTGTAGCAAAACCGGGGCCTCTTTCCACTTTAATTGACGGATTGCTTTCAAACTCTTTGACGAGTTCCGGTTGGACTCTGCGACTGATGACATCCAGCTGCCCGGCCGCGAGTGCTGTAAACATGGCGTTAGCTTCTGCGATGATGGGGATGACTAACGTATCGATTTCCGGTTTGCCTTTAAAGTACTGCGGGTTCGCTTTCAGCTTATAGAATTGATCCTTTTTGTAATCCTCTAAAATGAAAGGACCGCTCCCCAAGGAATTGTTGAAGTTATCAGGATCCGTCACAGAGCTCCAAATATGTTTCGGGAGAATTGGCAAATCAGCGAGAGGTTGAATGAAGAAATCTGGTTCAGGCTTCTCAAGCTCCATGATTACGGTGGTTGGGTCGGGTGTTTGAATGCTTTTCACGAGTGCAGCTGGGGTTGTAAAGCGGGATTTTTTATATTTCAACAAGTATTCGTAGGTGAACTTCACATCCTCTGAGGTCAAAGGCTTTCCGTCCTGCCACAAGATTTGGTCATGCAAGATCATTTTGTATTGCTTGCCGTCGCCGGATACCGTGAATTCTTTGACCAGCCAAGGAATGGGTTTGTTGCTTTTATCGAGGATAAATAGCGGGTCGTAAAGAAGATTAACCAGCTCGAGTCCAGGAAAGCCGGTATTGTATGTGTATAGATTCAAGGAGCGTTCATCCTGTGTGATCCCAAGCTTCACCTCCCTGTGATTCTCGGCACCAGCCGGAATAGCGAACAACGCGGAAACCAGAGCGATGAGCAGCCATATGATCCCGATTCGATTATGCTTCATCCGACATCTCTCTCCTATTAGTTGATCAGTTCTTTCAAATGAAAGTTCCCATCACGTTTATATGCTTCTGCTAATGTAAAATGACCATGTGTTGCCAAACCGTGATAGACGTGAATGGCTTGATCGAGTACCTTGTGCACTGCTCTTCCCTTTTCGTAGTCAGAGGGCAACGCGGAAAACCCAGGGACGATAGCCTCCATTGCCTTCGCATCTATCGCTTCTTCAAAATGTCGGCCACTGAACTCCATCTGACTGTGCAAGACATCCATCGCTCGATTTTTCTGTTCCCACACTGACGAAATATCAACGACACAGTTGGGTTGATGCGGAGTCATGTAATAGAGCGCCGGGATCGGATGTGCCTCCAAGCCAGGCATTTCATCTAAAGCAAACTCCCGACTTGCCAATGCGATACTTTCTAAGATTAAAATCATGGCCTGCCTACGGTCTGGGTCCAAGTCGTGAAAAGAATGTTCCGGGTCCTGCGTAATGATAATATCTGGCTTCACTTCCCGGATAATCTGTACGAGCTTTTTCTTGGACTCCGGACTGACATCAACATAACCGGATTGAAAGCCGGGAAAATACATTTGAACCCCCAATACCGCTGCCGCCTCTGTAACTTGCGGGCGTGATTTTTCGCTAGACAGTATGATCGAGGCGTACGATTCCCCTCCATTGTTCACGTTAATGGCAAGAGCACCGCCACACTCCACCACTTCCATGCCGTACACACCTAACAGCAACATTTTCTTGCCCATTTTTTCATCTCCCTTGTCATCCTGTTTGATTGATATTTTCTGTATTATGAAAATATTCTGACTTGAAAATACTATACCCCACTAACCTATATTTCGCAATAATAAAAAAGCTTCATTTCTGAAGCTTTTTATTTCATCAGCTTATTCATCGTGGTTAACAGCTCGTCAATGACTGCGCTGTCCCCTTCTTGGATGCGTTCAATCACACAGGATTTCATATGTCCTTCCAAAAGGATACGTCCCACTGAATTTAAGGCAGATTGTACCGCAGCAATTTGATTCAAGACATCATCACAATAAGCATCCTTCTCCACCATGCCTTTAATCCCGCGAATCTGTCCCTCAATCCGATTGAGGCGCGCCTGCAAGTTTTGCTTGGTTTTTTCTGAATGATGACTGTTTCGATCTGATGTATGACAAGACTGTACAACGTTCAATTCTGCACTTGACAATGAGATTCCTCCTCTAATCATCCTAGCAAACATACGCTTCGATTATAATCCAAATTTTCAAAATGTAGCAAGTTCCATATTCACATATCTGTCAGGAAGACAGCCCCAATTCTTTTCGGACATTTTCCAATCCATATCGCTCGACAAACTTGAAAAACTTCTCTCTCTTTTTCCCTTGCGTCTGATACAACGTAATGATGCTTTGGACGATGGAGGATAATTGTTCTTCCTTCACCTGCTCGACCAGGAGCTCGGCTGTTTTGGCCTCCATTGTTTTCGATTGGCCTCCGACGTAAATTTCAAAGGTTTCTTTTCGCTTGACGATCCCGATATCTTTTACCAACGGCTCTCCACAGGCATTTGGGCAGCCCGTATAACCGACTCTCACCGTAAAAGGAACGACCATCCCTGCGATCGTATCATTCAAATTTCTCGCTGCCTCTAGCCCTTCAATCTCTGCTCCTTTGCAAAAAGAACAGACAGACAAATTCTTCACAACAGAGCCCGTTTCGTACACGCATAAGCCTTTTTCACGCAGCGCTTTTTTCGCATTCTCAGCCTTCTCTTCATTCATCTCGACAATAAGCTGCTGAAAGGTTGAAAGTTCAATTTGTGCATCCTCGCCAACGATTTGACCGATCGCCACCATATCTGTTGGGGTAAACACAGAACCGCCGACACGAATTTCTGGACTTACGGCAAACTGTACACGCTTCAAAAGGCATTCCTCCTACGCATTTGAATTTTTAATTTTCGGTTAACTGCAAGCTATAAGAAAGACTGCAATTCTACAATCACAGCCTTTCCCGCAACCTTTCCTTAAACGACATCGTATCCTTGATCTTCAATGGTCTCTTTCACATTGTCCAGCGAAACAACGGATTCATCAAAAGTCACGCTTACCTGATTGTCAGCAAGGCTTACCGTTGCTTTGCTAACCCCGTCTAGTTTTTGAAGTGCACCTTCTATGGAGATAACGCAGTGATTGCAGGACATTCCTTGTACGTTCAAAGTGACATTCATTTTACATCCTCCTTTGTTTTTGGGAAGCTTTACTTGATTACATTTTACGATACCCCTGTAGGGTATGCAATACCCAATTTTACATTTTCCTGCTGTGTACATACAAAAAAGCTCCCCATCTATAAAAGACAGGGAGTTTTCCTTACGCTTCTTGGCTGAGATGATTTCTGATGGGAGCAAAAAACACGTGCTCCACCTCATTGGCAGATAATGGGCGACTATAATAGTACCCTTGAATTTCCTTGCAATGATTTTCTGTCAAAATGTCTAATTGATCCTTCGTTTCAATACCTTCTGCAATCACATCCAATTTCAGATGCTTCGCCATCGAAATAATGGTGGCCACAATGGCTTTATCGTTATCATTTCGAGACAGGTCTGTTATGAAGGAGCGGTCAATTTTTAGTTTGTGGATCGGGAACTTTTTCAAATAGCTCAAAGAGCTGTAACCGGTTCCAAAATCATCCAGACTGATTCTCGTTCCGATTTTGTTTAACTCATGCAGGATACTGATCGATACAGCCGGGTCCATCATCATGCTCTCCGTGATTTCCAGTTCTAAAAAGTGCGGGGCAAGCTTGGTTTCCTCGAGGATATTTTTGATGTACTGGACGAGGTTCCGTTGGTGAAATTGATGGGAGGACAAGTTGACGGATACGGGGATCAACGGTCCCCCTTCATCATGCCAATGCTTCATTTGCCTGCACGCCTCGCGAAGCACCCATGTACCGATCTCATAGATCAACCCTGTCTCTTCAGCAATAGGGATAAACACTCCTGGTGAAAGCATCCCTTTGGTCGGATGATTCCACCTGACGAGCGCCTCCACTCCGATCATGCGATTACTTTCCGCATGAAATTGAGGTTGGTAATACACTACCAGCTCGTTACGTTCAATTGCTTTTCTGAGATCGCTTTCTATTTCAATATTTTCTAGCAATTGGACATCAAAATCGGGTGTATAGAACAGGTGACCATTTTTCCCCTGTTTTTTCACCTCGTACATGGCCGTATCCGCTTTTTTGAGCAGCGCGCCAGCATCCGTTCCGTGGTCTGGGAATATCGCCGTTCCAATACTTGCTGATATGTAAAATTCACTGTCTTTTAGCGAGAATGGCTGTTTCAATGCTTCAATGATCTTATCCGCTAAACTCTCTGCTTCCCGTCGGTCCGTTCCTGTTTCGCAGAGGATGGTAAATTCATCTCCACCCATCCGGGCAATTGTTGCGTGGTACCCTTCCGCATTTTTTACGATTCTGTCGCTGACCCCCTGCAAAAAGATATCGCCGTAGGAGTGTCCCAAGGAATCATTGATCATTTTGAACCGATCGATGTCGATAACCATGACGGCAAAGCTCGATGAATCTTGGCTACTTTTTTCAATGGATTGATGAAGGACTTGATTAAACTTTCTTCGGTTCGGTAAGTCGGTCAGCTCATCGTGATAAGCCAAATATCTGATTTTTTCTTTCACGCGATTCTCTTCGGTAATATCCTTCACAATGATGTGATTCCCCACCACTTCTCCCTCAATCTCAACCGGGACATTGAGTACACTCAGCTCTACGCGATTTCCGTTCGGATGAAGGATGGTCGTCTCAAAATTATTACGAATGGGCTGAAACGACTGGGCAAAAGAATCTTTAGTGATGTCCCTTTTCTCCTCAACAATATGCATGCCAATTTTGGATACATGTTGATTCATGAATTCTTCCTCACTCAGACCACCAATCTTCGTGACAGCTGGGTTCATTTTGATAATACATCCACCTGTATCTAAGGAAATAATGCCGTACTCATTATTTTTATAAAGGGAGCGATACCAGCTTTCATTTTCCTGAATGACCGTATCTTTTTGCGAGAGTCGTTTGTTAATAAACAATCCAAACAATGTAATGCCGATCAGTAAAAAAGTGGCTAAGACAATGATATAGGCCAAGGTCTCCGGTTCGATTTGCGTTTCCACCTCGGTTGTCGGCAGTTCCGTTACGTAGAAATGCGCTGCAACCATCCCAGTGTAATGCATACCCGCTATTGCAGCTCCCATAATGAGTGAACTGCCCAATTTGTATAAATACGCGTATTTCGACTGATCGCGGCGAAAGTAAAACAAGAGCCAAAGTGCCGCTGCCGAAGCAGTCGCTGCAATGATAATAGATAAAATGACGATCCACATATCGTATGTAATTTCGATAATCATCGCGGCCATTCCAACGTAGTGCATTCCAGATATTCCTGCGGCCATCAAAATTCCCGCGATACCTAACTGTCGTGCATTGAGGTTGCTTTTCGTGACGGTAAACAAGGCTATGCTTGAGACAAAAATAGCAAGAATGACAGATAGGATGACATACTCCATGTCATACAGAACCTTAATAGGGAGGGTAAGTGCCAGCATTCCGACAAAATGCATGGACCATATTCCAAGCCCCATCGTTGTGGCACCAAAAATTAACCAGAGTAGCTGATGCTTCCCCTTACTTGTACTCACTCTGGCTGCCAGGTTGAGAGCAGAAAAAGAAGCTGCAACCGCGATTAAATAAGATAGTATCACAAGGAAATTGTCGTACGTCCCATGTATCTGGTGATCCAAGCTCCTTCACCACTTTCCTTTTGTTAATCTGGATGGTTTCACTTAAACCATGCTGCCTGATTCACCATAACGATTTACCTGCAAGTAGGAATCGATTTCTTTCATGGGCAGCGGTTTACTGTAGAAGTACCCTTGGACTTCATTACACATTTGTTCCTTTAGAAAATCAACATGTTCTTGTGTTTCTACACCCTCTGCAATAACAGCAATTTTCATGTTGTGTGCCATATGGATGATCGTTTTAATAATCGCTTGATTCCGTGGATTCAAATTCCGGACAAAGGATTGGTCGATTTTGAGCCGATCGATCGGAAATTGACTTAGATAGCTCAAAGAACTGTAGCCCGTCCCGAAATCATCGATACTGATGCTAATCCCAAGACCTTTCAAGCGATTCAAAATCCGAATCGTATAGTCTACATTTAGCGCCATGCTTTCCGTGATTTCCAGCTCCAAGTATTGCGGAGATAAGCCTGTTTCTTCAAGGATCGAGGTAATCATCTCAATGAGATTGTTTTGCATAAATTGGCGTAAGGATATATTCACCGCAACCGCCAGCTGCGTAAAGCCTGCTTTCTGCCACACTCTTGTCTGTTGGCAAGCCGTTCGCATTACCCATTCCCCAAGCGGTACGATTAAGCCTGTTTCTTCTGCGATCGGGATAAATTGAATAGGTGGGATGAGACCAAGGTCTGGATGTTCCCAACGAATCAACGCCTCCATGCCAATAATCTGGCCCGTTTGCAATTGAATCTTCGGTTGGTAGTGCAGCGTAAATTGTTTCTCATCCAAAGCTTTTCGCAGCTCTCTTTCAAGCTGTAGCTTTTTGGCTAAAACCTGATGCAGCTCCTCCGAGAAAAATTGATAATTATTTTTCCCTTGCTCTTTTGCCAAATACATGGCAGCGTCTGCATGCTTCAACAGCGCTTCAATATCGTCTCCATCCTCCGGAAACATGCTGATGCCGATACTTGGTGTTATAAAGATTTCGATATGGTCCAACGTAATCGATTCGGACATGCTCGTGATGATTCGCTGCGCAATTTCACCAACCTCTTTGTGTGTGACACCTGTGAGAAAGATGGCGAACTCATCTCCGCCTAGTCGAGAAACAGAATCTTCTTTTCGCAAACAACCGATGAGACGATTTGCTACTGCTTGTAAAAGGACATCCCCTATGGAGTGACCCAGCGTATCATTTATGTTTTTGAATCGATCCAAATCGATGAACATGACGCCGATTTTCTCATCTTTTTGCTTTGCTTTGAGCATGGCCTCTGCCAGTTTTTCATGAAAAAGCGTTCGATTAGGCAGGTTGGTTAAGGAATCGTAATGGGCCATGTAGCGAATCGTTTCTTCGGCCTTTTTTCTCTCGGTGATGTCAATCATGGAGCCTACCATTTCCACGATTTCTCCGTTTTCCTCAATAGGTGACAACGTAATGTAATAATCATTTCCGGATAGTTTCAGTTCGAAGGTAACGGGCTCGCCAGCAAAAGCTCTGCGAAAAGAGCTTTCCATTTGCTCCGCTACCTCATAAGGAAAGATTTCATACGACGTTTTTCTCAACATCCTCTCAGACGTTAGCCCGAGCTCTTCCGCAATCTTCCCTTCACACAAGGTATAGGTGATGTTCCCTTTTGGATCTGTCACGATCTTGAACACACAGTTTTGCAAGTTTTGAACCGTCCGGCGAAAATCGTTCTGCAATGCTTCTGCCAAAGCTGCCTCTGCTTCAATGCGGTCGGTAATATCCGTACGAATCGAAACATATTGATACGGAACTCCCCGGTCGTCTAGAAATGGAACGATGGTCGTATTCATCCAGTATTCATTACCGTTTTTGGCTCGATTCTTCACTTCGCCCTTCCAGACACGTCCTTGCTTGATCGTTTCCCACATCAATTTAAAAAACGACTTGGAATGATAGCGAGAGTTAATGACCCGATGTGTATTTCCAACCAATTCATCCACTTCGTATCTGGAGATTTCACAAAACTTGTCATTTACATAAGTAATGACGCCTTTATCGTCTGTAATCGCTACAATCGAAGATTCATCCAGTGCATTTTTGATATCGTGCAAGTCCTTCATTGTCTTTGAAAGAGACTCTTCCATCTGCTTTCGTTTCGTGATGTCCGTCCCGATTGCCACGTACTGATAAAGGAATCCACTGTCGTTCATGAACGGTACTAACGTCATGCTAAGCCAATATTCCGTACCGTCCTTCGCCCGATTTTTCATCTCGCCTTTCCATACTTTTCCTCGGCTGATGGTATCCCATAGCGATTTAAAATAGTCTCGCGGATGGAAACCGGAATCGACGATGTTATGGTTCTCTCCGATTAATTCCTCTCTACTAAACTTGGATACTTGACAGAAGTTGTGATTGACGTAGGTGATGATTCCTTTTTCATCTGTTATCGAAATAACTGATGACTCTTCCAATGCAGATAATGCATACTTTACATCTCTGATTTGATTAAACACATGGCACCCCCGCCTGTTCTCGCATTACAATTGAAACTTACGAATGGAATGCTGCAGCTCTTCTGCCATTTCGGCGAGTGTACTGGAAGCGGTTGTAATCTGTTCCATAGAAGCTGTTTGTTCTTGTACAGAAGCAACTACGCTTTGCGTGTTTTCCGCTGCCATTCTTGAAACATGCGCAATTCCCTCTATAAATTCCACTACGGAAACAGTTCCGTTATTGGCTTCATTGATTTGTCCTGACATTTCTTGTGTTCTTTTCGAGACTTCGTCTACTACCCCCAAAATTTTATAGAAGGCAACCCCAGCTTGTTCGATCATGATGACTCCTTCTTTAACTGCTACGTCCCCTTGACTCATGACGTGAATCGCCTTTTCCGTATCTCTTTGAATATCCCCGATGATAGAAGCGATCTGCGAAGCTGCTTGCGCGGACTGTTCTGCTAATTTGCGAACTTCATCTGCTACAACTGCGAATCCTCTTCCCTGTTCTCCCGCTCTCGCCGCTTCAATCGCTGCGTTTAACGCCAATAAATTCGTTTGACTCGCGATTTCCGTAATAATCGAAACGATTGAACCGACTTCTTTGGATTTTTCGCCGAGCATATTGACCACTTCGGTAGAAGAGCTCACTCTTTGATTAATCTCATTCATTTGTTCGATTGATTGGGCAACCACTTCATTGCCTTCGGTTGCTGTTTTGTTCGCTTCAATGGATGAGCTGATCGCATGATCCATGCTCATTGATACTTGCTGCATAACTTGCGAGATGCTCACGGCAATCTGTGTGGCATTCTCTGCATCATTTACTTGCTGCTCAGCACCTGCTGCAATACCTTGGATCGATTGGGATACGTTCTCTGCTGTCTGACGTGTTAATTCGGAGCTGGCTGTCAATTCCTCGGAGGAGGCGGCTACTTGTTGTGAATGGAAGGAGACTCGTGCTAATAAATCTTGCAGATTATGCTTCATTTGGGAAAAATGGCGGGCCAGATCACCGATTTCGTCGCGATTCTTGATTTGAATTTCTGCTGAGGCCAAGTTCCCTGCGGCAATTTGTTCGGCTGCATTCGTGATCAGTAAAACGGGCTGAGAAATGGCACGTCCAATCATGAAGGCGATACCTGCTCCTGTGAGAAGAGCAAGTAAGCTAAGCAAGACAACCAGGAGCTTCGTAGATTGAATACCGCTATCCAGCTCGGCAATATCTTGTTCCAATAGCTTCTGTTCGAGAGCAACAAATTCTTGGGCTTTTTGAATGAACAATTCGCCGACTGGCGTACATTCATCTCTGACCAAGCGCGTGTACTCTTCTACCTTGTTTTGTTGTTTTAAGACTACAACCCGATCAATAATTTCCTCGTGTTGGGCATGTAGCTCATTCATCTCTGTTACGAGTTTTTGCCCTTCAGAAGTCATGCCCAAATTGAACATTTCTGCTGTAAGCTCTTTATAACGGTCATTTGCTTTTGAATACCCCGTCAGGTAGCTATCATCGCCTACAATGACATATCCGCGTGCATACTTTTGTCGTTCACTGACACTTGCAATAATGTCCTTGGACAACATCTCCTTGTTAACTCGGTCTTCAATCATCCTCCCATAACGGGAATCGATGGAAGAAATCTGAGAAAAACCAATCCCTGCTACTGCCACTAAAAGTAATAACACTGCCAAAAATCCTAAAAATAACTTTTTCCTTACCGTCAACTTCATAATAGTTGTTTCCTCCATCGTAATTCTACGAATTATTCCTTCATTCTGTGAACTATGTAAGTTATTTTATAATCCCTTCCTCTTATGTAACGGCATTTTCTATAGGTCTTTTGACCTTTTTATCATACAACATCGTTCTGTAACATTTTTGGAATTCTTTTCGACAATGAAAAAGCCCCGACTGCCAAGGCGGACGAGGCTTACCTATCCATTTATGCTGCTACTTTTTCTTGCATATCTTATCGTTTTGGCGCCCGAAAGCCTGCTTGCTGCGCTTCTTCCTCCGTCGCAAACCACATCTCCGCGTTTGTTTGCTCGTAGCTAGCGGAGCCTGGAACGTGGTAGATTTTCTCGCCTTTGCTGTTAATATTGCCCTTGATGGTCTTGCCTTCTGGTGGCGCGGTGTCTGCGGCGGTATTGTTATTGGACTGTTTTTTGGGCTTGGCTTTTTCCTTAGGAGCCTCTGTCTGCTGCCCTTCTAAAGCCCACAGTCCGCGATTCTGCTCCCGCGCCTCCCGCTCTGCTGCCAGGAACAGCTCTGCTTGGGCTACATTCGGTGGGATTGTCATGATCCGGGCGTAGCCGTCACGAACGAGCTTTTCATTGACGAAGGTGCCGTCTTCCAAATATACGTAAGCAAGCAAACGCTTGTATTTGTCATAGGGCTCTACATCGAACTTCAGCTTGACCTTTTTGCCAGTTAAAAGCTCCTTGGAGTAATTGCTCGCTTCTTTCCCATACGGTTCGACTGGATGGTTGAGTTTCACTGTCTCTGGGGTATCTACGCCAATCATACGGACTTTTTCTCCGCTGTCCAGCTCGAATGTATCGCCATCAACCACTCGTTTGATCACAGCATCTATCTCACCGTTAGCTTCTGGCTGGCCGGACGATCCACATGCCGATAGCAAAAGAACCAGTGCGAACAGATATATGGTTAATCGTTTCATAGACTTCGTTCTCCTCTTCTACGTTGCATTGTTTTCCAGCGTAGTGGATTTGCCAGCGCAGGTCAATAGAAGAGAAAAAAGTACAAATGTTCAAGATAGAAGTCCTTTTTTCCTAACGAAAAAAACGACCTTCACGCAAGGTCGTTTTGTCTATACGTCCAGATTTTAGTCACGATCAGCGCTAAACAAGAACAACAGGACGACCACGACAATAATAATCCATATAAATTCCTCGTTTTCGCGATCAAAAAAACCGTCGAGCAGACCCATGGTGGAGTCCTCCTTTCCTTCTCGCTACAGCCTATGCAAAAGGCTAGACGCGTGCCAGTAGTTGGAAGAGCCCAAAAGTGAAATGCGTGTTCAAATCTTACAAGTAGACAAGATCAAATGCGTAAAGGTACCTAGCTGTCTTACTTCATTCGTAAAACCAAGATTGGCAAGCTCCTGTAGCAATCGAGAGCGATCGGCATAACAGCGGTCCTGAATATCTGCTATCATTCTCGTATGACCTGCCTCCGCTAGGGCATCAAGATGAGCTTGTCTATGCGTCTGATCCACAAACATCAAATCGGCAATGACCAACCGCCCCCCTGGTTTTAACACACGACGACATTCCGCCAAGGCGAGCTGCTTCTGATCATCCGTCAAATGGTGCAAGGCGTAACTCGTAGCCACAAAGTCAAATCGGTTTTCTAAAAACGGAAACGCGAAAAAGGTTCCCAGCTTCGTCTCGACCTCCGGGTGTTTCGCTCTGCATTGCTTCAGCATTTGCGGAGATTGGTCGAACCCGCTCATCCTAGCTCCTTTGTTCACGAGACGCCCTGCGAGGTTTCCTGTACCCGTTCCAGCATCCAGACCACACTCCCCCGGTTTGACCGCAACTGTCGCAACGACCTCATCTAGTACGTTTTCGTATGATTCATGACCATTCCCGCCATGTGCCCATTCGTCGTAGCGGTCCGCCCATTCATTAAAATTCCATCGATCCACCCAGTTATCTCTTGTCTGCTTCAATCGCTTGTTCGCTTCTGCCAGTGTAAACAGCTCTCCTGGATCAATCGATTCTCTACCCTTTATCCGCTCAATCATCGCTTCTGTCGTTTGGATGACCTTGCTCATTTCTACCCACCTTGTATACATAAACGAGCGCTGCAGCTCTAAATAATGGAGAAGACTTCCTTCCTGATCTTTCATTTGAATCAGGAGCTCCCGAATGTCTTCTACCGCCATCCCGACCTCGCGGAGTGTAATGATGGTTTGCAGCCTCCAGACATCTTCCTCTGTGAACTGGCGATACCCGGACGCATCTGCTTTCGATGGCTTGATTAACCCTTTTTCTTCATAATATCGAATCGCACGCGGGGTTATTTGCAAGCGATGGGCCATGTCTTTGATTTGCATGGAACTCTCTCCCTGTATCATTCTTTCCTTATCATAAACCTTGACGCAGCGTGAATGTACAGAACGAAAGAAAAAAAGCTGCCGGATTCTTTCCGACAGCTCGTTTCTATCTTCTATCTTATTAATGTCTCGCCGGCTCAGAAATTTGCTGGAGAGCGTCACTCGCCTCATCTTGGTGAAACTGACGAACAGCCATATCTGCCAACGCCACAATTCCGACCAGCTTGCCAGATTCGACAACAGGCAGACGACGAATTTGATGCTGGGCCATGATCCTAGCCGCTTCATCGACAGTCGTTCCAGGTTCCCCAAGAATAATGTCTCGTGTCATGACGACCTCTGTGGCGGTCGAGCCTTCATGCTTTTCAGCCAAGCCACGAATGACGATATCGCGGTCCGTAATGATCCCGATTACATCATCTTTTTCATCCACCACCGGAATGACCCCTACATTCCAATCGCGCATTTTGCAAGCCACTTCATACACATTATCCTTAAGCGTCACAGTAGCGACATCTTTTGTCATAATTTCGCGCAGTGTGCGATTTTCCAGCTTCGCCATTTGTATTCTCCTCCTTTTGCTAATCAACGATTGTAGTTTGTCCTCTCAGCTATCGTTTCATGCGCAAGAAAGAGTATGATATATTGCGCTTCTTCCAAAAACAGACTATGATTAATAAGTGAATATCTCACCCATTTTTAGGAGGAAAAAGAATGGTCATTAAGGACACGGGGATTGGCACGAAAGAAGTCTTTTTCGCCGATCTGGAACATTACATGAGCGAACTCGGCTTTGATCGCGGCGCCTGGGATTACAAGCATGCTACATACGATTATAAAATCCAAGATAAAGGCACTGTCTTCTACCTGCGCATCGAAGCGAACGTGACAGAAGGCAAACTTGAGGATACGCACGCTGTCCTGAAGCTCGAAGATCCTTATATGGGCAAACATCTTTTCCCACACGGTCTGGATTACGATTACCCAATGCCAGACTCCGTTGTAAAAACAGCGAAATTAAAGCTGCAAATGCTGGGCGAAAAGCTGTCCTCACACTAAAAAATGAATTGGCACGGTGTACAGAGAGGAATCCCCTCTCTGTTTCACGTAGAGGGGGGTATTTTTATGAAGACGAGGGGCGTACCTGACTTCTTGCTCCTGTTTTTGACCGCCCTACTTGTTGGGTTTGGGATAACCATGGTGCTCAGCTCCAGCTCCATTTTCGCGTTGACCAGTTTTACAAGCGGCGGCTGTGATTATTGTGGCGGAGATGAGCTTTATTTCGTGAAGCGTCAATCGGTTTTCTTGCTGCTTGGTGTCGTTGGGATGCTGGTGGCCATGAACATTCCCTTCTCCTTTTATAAGAGAAATTTCTTATTGATTGCGCTCGTCAGCTTCTTTTCTTTGCTCCTGGTACTTGTTCCAGGGATTGGTAAGCAAGTTAACGGAGCACGATCGTGGTTTGAAATCGGTTCTGCAACCTTACAGCCTGCGGAGTTTGCCAAGCTTGGTCTTATTCTGTACTTGGCAGCGATCATCTCCAAAAAAGGCAATGGGATACAAAAGTTGAAATCTGGTTTGATGCCGCCACTGATGGTAACTGGGCTGTTTTTTATGCTGATTGTAGTCCAACCCGACCTCGGTTCTGCCGCCATCTTGCTCGGATGCGCTTTGATTGTCATGATCTGTGGTGGGGCCAAAATCCGTCATCTAGTCGGTCTCGGTGCACCAACTGTGACTGTTGCACTATTGGTATACATTACAGCAAAGCCCCATGCCTTGAATCGGATCTACTCCTATCTCGATCCGTGGAGTGATATGGATGGCACTGGCTACAACATCATTCAATCCTGGATTGCAATTGCACATGGCGGTCTGACTGGGACAGGCTTTGGAAAAAGCATTCAAAAATATTTGTATCTGCCCGAGAGGCATACCGATTTTATTTTCTCAATTATGACTGAAGAGCTTGGTTTTATCGGTGCCTCTGTGTTCCTCTTGATCTTCTTGCTTTTCCTACTGCGCGGTATCCATATTTGTCTGCGCGTAAAGGATACCTTTGCCAGTCTGGCAGGAATCGGTGTTGTCAGCATGTTCGCCATTCAGGCTATCCTAAACATTGGCGGAGTAACGGGTTTGATTCCATTGACAGGTGTACCTTTGCCGTTTATCAGTTATGGTGGTTCCTCTTTACTCGTATGTCTGCTCGCCACTGGCTTTTTGCTCAGTATTTCGCGGGAAGTCAGTCGCCAAAAGGTAGAAGAGCAATTACAAAAACAACCCTATGCCATGTAAGAAACAAAAGGGATACCGGATGCGTCCAGTATCCCTTTTTTCTTACTCATTTCGAAGGAGCTCGATTGTTTCCACCCGTACATTCACGGCTTCCACATAAAGACCAGTCAATGTTTCCACTGCTTCTTTTACTTTTTCCTGTAGGACGTGACAGACGTGATGGATCTGCGCCCCATAACGGACGGACACACGCATGTCAATGGTGACTCTGTCGTCTATTACGGATACGGTAATGCCTTTCGCGCCGCCATTCAGCTTTTTCGCCAAATCTTGATAGATTCCGCCTGAACGAACTGTGACTTCCAACACATCTTCTACAGCAACACCAGCAATGATCGCGATCACCTGATCTGCTACTCTGATTTCGCCAAGCCTGTCAGCCATCAGGACGTCCTCCTCTTCGCCCGTTTCGTACTTCACCCACTGGTTTCATTTCCCTTTTCTTTCATTATAAACAAATCATGCTTGGGCTTGGAAGGAAATTTGTTTTTTTCTCTCCGTTAGTGTCGGAGACGTGCAATGAATGTCGACGAGTGTCAACTGATCTGCAGCAAACGCCTCCCGCAATACCGGCTCTAAAGCATGTACCTCTTTGACGACCTTACCACTGATTCCGCAAGCATTCGCCAATTGTTGAAAATCTGGATTATGCAATTTTACTCCAAAAGGGATCAAGCCCGCCTGACTCATTTTGACCTCTTCCAATCCTAATGTCCCATTGTTCACCACGAGAATCACAATCGGAAGTTGGAGCTCTGCCACTGTCATAAGTTCTGCCAGATTCATTTGCAATCCCCCATCTCCAGCTACGCAGACGACCTGCTTCTCCGGATAGGTTAGCTTTGCAGCCACAGCCGCAGGCAACCCAAATCCCATCGTTCGCCACTTCCCGGAGAAGAGTGGGGTCTGTTTTTTCCCACGGAACGCCCGATTAAACCAGATCGTGTGCTCACCCGTATCTAGGACGATAATCGCATCTTCATTGACCACGCCCCCAAGCGTATTCATCAAGGTTTGTGGTTTTACTTGTTCACTCGCTTGTTGAATGACCGCTTGCTCTGTCTCCTCGCCAAACTCTTCATGCCACCGCTTGATCTGTTCCTGCCACGCATCGTCCATCCTGCGCGATTGCAAGCGTCTCATCCAGATAGGCAGGACATCGTCCAATTCAGCAGTGACAGACTGGAGGTAGGGATGTGCATGTATCGACCCAGGCTGATGATCTACTTGAATGACGGACAGTTTCTTTGGCAAAAAAGCGCGCGGGAACCAGCTCGCTCCCAAAATCAGCAACAAATCGGCTTCCGCTAAGGCATGTAAAGCTGTTTCACTGCCCCCCTCTCCCCATCCGCCGATCACAAGTGGATGAGATTCATCTACCGCCCCTTTTGCTCCGAGCGACAGCAACACGCCTGCCCCTAGCTGTTCCGCTAGCTTTACACACGAATCCGCCGACTTGCGGGCACCGATACCAAGCAGTATGAGAGGCTTTTGCGCCTTCACAACCTGCTCGCAAGCGAGTTCGATCTCCATCCGATCTGGATAAATGGCATGTGGAATACGTGGAAGTGCTGGAAGAACAGCATCTGAAGTCGTTTGCGTAAAGACGTCTTTGCAAATGGAGAGATGGCTCACGCCCTTTTGCTGCATAGACGTTACAAATGCTTTGTGCAAAACACTCTGGATTGCATCTGGATGCGTAATCGTCGTCGAATAAAAACTGATGGGACGTATCATGTCTTCTTGTGAGATAAACTGTTTGTACGCGCCACCCAGCTTGTATGTCTCCACTTGACCCGTAATCGCAATGACAGGTGCGCGATCTGTATGCGCATCTGCAAGTCCATTCAGCAGATTGACGAAACCCGGCCCCATCGTCGCGGTACAAACAGCCGGATTTCCCGTCAGTTTTGCTTCCGCACTTGCCATCATGGCCGCAGCAGATTCATGCTTGCAAGCAATATATTGAATGCCGGATTGCTTCGCGATCTGATCCAGCCACGCAAAGATTCCGTCACCTGCCACCCCGTATATTCGTTTTACTCCCCATCTGATCAATTGTTCCGTCAAATATTGCGCGACCTGCATCAAAATCTTCCCCTTCCAGTACTAAAGTGCAAATACATTACTCGTAGTCTACGCATTCTCCAATATTTTACTAAGGCCAAAATGACGGAAGTTGGAGAACCTAACAATATTCAACTGATATTCAAATCCATACCCGAAGGAGGGTAAGAAATGAAACAGCCTGTCAAATGGCTGCTAGCTGTAGTAGTATTCGCACTTCTGGTTACGACTGCGGTTATGGTATCTCCGTTGCGCTCAGATGCATTCAGTAAGCAGATCGTCAAAGTAGGGGCAGAAGGCTCAGACGTGCGTGAGATGCAGTATCGCTTGAAGCACCTTGGTTTTTATACGGGAAAAGTAGACGGCGTATTCGGGTGGCGTTCTTATTGGGCGTTGCGTAACTTTCAGTATGAGTTTGGCTTAACCATAGACGGTGTCCTCGGAGCGCAGACAAAAGTAAAGCTGTATAACGCAACGAAAAATTATAAGCCCACTGCTTCTGATCTCGGGGCGCCACAAACCGCAACCCCTGCACCATCGAAGCCTTCTACGCCTCCTAAGCCCTCTAAGCCTACTTATCACGCAGCCGGAATATCGGAGAATGACCTGCGTTTGATGGCGAATGCTGTTTACGGAGAATCGCGTGGAGAGCCTTACATCGGCCAAGTGGCAGTGGCGGCTGTCATTCTAAACCGGACGAAGAACGCAGCCTTTCCCAATACACCCGCGGGGGTTATCTTCGAACCGCGTGCCTTTACAGCCGTGGCGGATGGTCAAATTTGGCTAGCACCGAACGAGCAGGCAAAAAAAGCAGTGAATGATGCGCTCAAAGGTTGGGACCCATCAGACGGAGCCATTTATTATTTCAACCCGGATACAGCTACATCCGGTTGGATTTGGAGCCGCCCTCAAATCAAAAAGATCGGCAGACACATTTTTTGTCGCTAGCATTCCATAAAAAACAGGCACGACAGTCGTAAGCTGCGTGCCTGTTTTCCTTTTCGAGTCTCATTTCGAACGCTGTGATTGCATATGCTGGGCCATTTTGACGAATCGCTCTTCCGGTTCTGTGGTCCCACAAACTCCACATTGTATCATGTAGTTCTCACCTTTGTACGGCTGGTGAAACATATCGAGCTGTTCTTGATGGAGTTCTGCTACGACTTCGCCTGACTGTGGGTCGAGTCTTATATAGCGAGGGGTCTGCTCGATGACAGTGAACCTCATCCGATTCGATTTACATGTCGGGCATAACAAAGGCTGGGTCATAAAAAACACCTCACTTTTCTTGTTCATGGTTAGTTTTGTCCAGAACAGGAACTCTATACCTATGAGGTTTTAGGGATGAGTAAAAACTGCTGAGGTGATGAAATGAACTTGAAACTCTTTTTTTCATTAGTAGGCGGGAGCATGCTGTTAGCTCTTTTCGCCCACTATTTTTCTGGAAATGAAATGTTCCAATTCGTCACGGCTTCTCTTGCCATCATTTTTTTGGCGGCTTGGCTCGGAAAATCGACAGAGAGCGTCGCCCATTATGCTGGGGACCGAATCGGCGGCTTTCTTAACGCTACCTTCGGAAATGCCGCAGAACTCATTATTGCCTTTTTTCTGGTGAAAGAAGGCTTGTTCGATATGGTCAAAGCCTCTATTACGGGTGCGATCATCGGAAATATGCTGTTGGTTCTTGGCTTGAGTACGTTACTGGGCGGTCTCAAGTACAAGGAACAAACCTTCAATAGCAGACTGGCAAGTCACAATGCTTCGCTGATGACACTTGCGATCGTCGCTTTGTTCATACCGGCCGTCTTCATGTTCGATTTGCCTATGATCAAGGTGGAGATCATCAGCATCGTCATCGCCAGCCTGCTCATCATTGCCTACATTTTGTGGCTCATCTTTTCAATGATTACACACAGCGATTTTTTATCGGATATCGAGCCACAAGAAAGTGATGCGGTTTGGTCAAAGGGTGTCTCACTCTTGATGCTTGCTGTCTCCACTTTTTTCGTTGCCGTTGTCTCGGAATGGCTGGTAGAGGGTGTACAGCATGTCTCCGAATCGTTAGGGTGGTCGGAGTTATTCGTCGGGGCTTTTGTCATTGCGATCATCGGGAATGCCGCAGAGCACAGCGCTGCCTTGCTTTTGGCACTAAAAGGACGCATCGGTGCAGCAGTCGAAATCGCGATCGGCTCCAGCTTGCAGATTGCCTTGTTCGTAGCCCCTACTCTCGTCATCATCAGTCTCTTGCTAGGCAATCCTATGGACATCGTGTTCACTACCTTTGAATTGGCTGCGATCGGAGTTGCTACCTTTATTACCATTTCCATCACGCGGGATGGCGCCACGAACTGGTTTGAAGGCGTACTTCTCTTGACGGTGTATGTTATTTTGGGTACAGTCTTTTTCTTCGCGTAGGGCTCAGGAACAAAACAAAGGCTTCGCCATCCTCTGTGGCGAAGCCTTTCGTTTTGTTACCAGATACCCAGCATTTGCAGGAAAACGGCGAGAATCGCGATAGGTGCTACATATTTAATCAGGAGCAGCCAAATGATAAACATGCGTTTGCCCAGAGTAGTATGTGCCTCCAGCTCGTTGATCAAGGTCTCACGCTTCATTTTCAGCGGAACAAAGATCGCAATGAGCAGCGCTCCCAATGGCATCAAGATATTACTGACCAAAAAGTCCATCGCATCAAAGATAGATTTGCCGAACAGCGTAACCTCGCTCCATACGCCGAATGACAAAGCCGACGGAACACCAACGATAAAAATCAACAGACCAATCACCCAAGCGAGACGTTTACGCTTCGTTTCGTCCCCCTTTGCAAGAGAAGCCACGATAATTTCCAGCATCGAAAAAGCCGAAGTCAATGTAGCGAAAAGGAAAAGAGCCAAAAAGATTAACAGAAAAATGCTACCGAAGGCAATTTGTTCAAACACAGAAGGCAGTACGATAAACAGTAATCCTGGTCCTGCTGTTGGTTCTACTCCAAGGGAGAAGACTGCAGGGAATATCGCCAAACCAGCAAACAGCGATACGAGCAGATTCAAACTGACAATCGATCCAGCAGAACGAACCAGACTTTCGTTTTTGGCAAGGTACGAGCTGTACGTGACCATGACGGACACCCCGACGCTCAGCGCGAAAAAGGATTGACCCAATGCGTACAGGATCGATTCAGCAGTCAGCTTGGAAAAATCAGGACTCAGAAAGAAGGAAACGCCCTCCATAGCCCCATCCAACGTCAAGGAACGAACCATCAATACCATGAATAAAAGGAACAAACCAGGCATCATGTACTTGTTAGCAGACTCAATTCCACTCTGTACGCCTCTCGCTACTACCCATGCGGTAATGAGCATGAAAACCAACTGGGCAACTACTGCACCAACAGGATCACCGATAACGTCACCAAATACTTTATCATAAGCTGGCCCTTGCAATTGACCAGTAAACCCGCGAAGAAGATAACTAAGAATCCAGCCTCCCACCACACTGTAAAAGGACAAGAGCAAGAAGCAGGTGATCACTCCAAGGCGACCAATCCAATGCCAGAGTGACCCAGGCGCAATTGTTTTATACGCACTGATCGCCTCTTTTTGTGTACTGCGTCCGATTGTGAATTCTCCTAGCAACAGCGGAAGACCAATTGCTAGCGTAAAGATGATGAATAGCAGAAAGAACGCTCCACCACCGCTCGTTCCAACCATATAAGGAAATTTCCAAATGGCCCCCAGTCCAATTGCCGAGCCTGCTGCTGCCAAGATGAAGCCGAGCCTGCTCGTCCATTGTTCGGCTTGTTTCATAGTTTTCAACCTCCAAAGATATTCTTTTATGCTCAAAAATGGATACAAAAAAACCCGCCCCAAAAAGGGACGAGTTATTATTTCTCGCGGTACCACCCTACTTAGACATCCCCAATTGGCGATGCCTCGCTTCGTCATTAATAACGGGAATGACCCGGACTCTCCTACTGGCGGCGCCTGCGTTCAGAGGTCAGCTCAAGAGTGAATTCTACGGGGCTTACATCAGGCTGCTCTCAGTCTATGGCAGCCTTCCCTGTCATGTAGCAGGTCCGTTTACTAGTCTCTTTCCTTGCTTGTTTCTATAATTCGATTGTTGGGCGTCTTGCGAAAATAAAAAAAACCCGTCCAAAAAAGGGACGAGTTATTCGCGGTACCACCCTGATTAAGTGCACGGGATACAGATTCCCTACGCACTTCTCTCCATCATTGATAACGGGAATGACCCGATTCCTCCTACTAGGCAAAAAGCCATTAAGAGGGCTGCTCAGGAGGGAATTCTACGGGGCGCGCTTCAAAGCTGCTTTCAGTCTAAGGCAGCTTCTCCCTGACAAGCGGTGATTCCGCATACTAGTCTCCGTCATTGCATTTCAAAATTAATAAAAAATTATAGACTTTAATTTAATATAAATATACGAAATAGGCAAGTACTTTTTCATTCAACAAAATGAAAAGCGAGGATAATCGCCGCTCTCCTCGCCTTACTTTTGATTAAACAGTTCATGAAGATGGGCCAATTTACGTTCCAATGAACCCATAATTTCTCGACCAATGTCTTCGCTAATCAGTCCTAAGCGGACCGCGTACTCTACTTCACGAGAAAGCCCGAACATTTGGGTATCCAGCACTTCTTCATACAGTGGGCACTGCGGCATGGTCAGGTTTTCCATCTGTACGTCGATCAGCTTGTAAATTTTGTCGGCGTCTGCTTGAAGCAACGCTAGCGCTTTTTGTTCCAGATCGGGAACCTTAATTTCTGTCAAAACCTATCCCTCCGTTTGCCTCCATCCTTATCATACATAGTACGCGATTCTGGGCCATTTGAAAAGGGGAGAAGACAGATCAACTGCAAGAAGCTAAAAGATACCAAGCTTCCACTCTTTTGAAAGCAGCTCCAACAGCTTGACACCAGCTACTGAATTTCCTTTATCATCCAAAGATGGACCGAACACACCAATCCCCATACGATGTGGCACTGTTGCCATAATACCGCCTGCAACCCCACTTTTCGCGGGGATTCCTACGTCAATCGCGAACTCACCAGAGGCATTGTACATCCCACAAGTCACCATGAAGGTCTTGCAGATTCGCGCTACTTCTTCTGGAATCACTCGCTCACCTGTATTCACGAGAATTCCGTCTGCTGCTAGCACCATCCCTAGTGTAGCTACTTCCTTCGCTGTCACTTCTATCGAGCAATGGCGAAAATACAGATCAAGCGTCTCTTCTACATCCGTTTCCAGAATGCCGCTGTCCTTTAGAAACCAAGCGAGGGCACGATTGCGATCAGCCGTTTTCTTTTCAGAACAATAAACAGCTTGATTGATAGAAAGATGAGGATTCCCCGTCATTTTCCGCATTAATGCCATCACAGCATCTAGCCGTTCGTCCACGTTGGCACCGCGAATCATGCCCGCAACCGCAATGGCTCCTGCATTGATCATCGGGTTCAGTGGTTTATGGGATTCGGTCGTCTCGAGCTTAATAATCGAATTAAACGGGTCTCCAGTTGGTTCTTTCCCCACATGCCGAAACACGTGTTCCTTCCCGTTCTGGCATAAGGCGACGATCAGAGAGAATATCTTGGAGATACTTTGCATCGAGAAAGGCACATCTGCATCACCAGCAGAAAGGATCGTCCCATCGGGCAAGCATACAGCCACTCCCAATTGATGTGGATCGACTTTTGCCAATTCAGGGATGTAGGAAGCAACACTCCCCTTGTTTGTATACTTAAGTGATTGGTTGCGTACTTGCTCCAATTGTTCGGACGCTTGTTTCAAATCCATCGAAAAACCCCTCAGTCTATTACGTCGATGTATACAGATTCGATTGTAGGTTTCTACATGGGACATGTCAAATTATCCCTACTTCTGCACGGCGTGCTCCAATCTTTCCATCGCTTCGACTAGAATCGATCTCGGGCAAGCAAAATTGATTCGCATAAACCCTGCACCATCCGGCCCAAACGTGGTGCCATCGTGTAAGCCAAGCTTTGCTTCCTCGCGAATGAGCTTGTTCAACTCCGCCTGACTACGTCCTAGCTGTCTAAAATCCATCCACCCCAAGTATGTCGCTTCTGGAATGGCCATGGATACCCCAGGAATACGAGTCGATAAAAACTCATGCACATAGGCTGCATTCTTACGTAAATAGATCAACAGTTCTTCCAGCCATGCTTCTCCATGTTGGTAGGCTGCGATCGTTGCTTCCATCCCAAACAGATTCAGATTCTCATAGCCCATTTTGGACGCTGTAATGGAGAAGTTCCGCAATAACTGCGGATTTTCTGTCATCAAATAGGAAGTATACAGACCAGCTAAATTAAACGTTTTGGCGGCTGATAGAAAGGTAACGCTCTGATTGGCTAATTCCGGTGCCAGCGAATAGTAAGGCGTATGAACATTCGGCTCATAGACCAAATCCGAATGAATCTCATCGGCAACCACAAGCACGCCATTTTCTACACACAACCTTCCCAAGCGCTCCAGCTCTTCTCTGGTCCATACTCGCCCGATCGGATTGTGCGGTGTGCAGAGCAGCATGAGCTTCACCCGCGGGTCGCTCAGCTTTTGTGCGAGATCATCCCAATTCATTTCATAACGGCCGTCACGCTCCAATAGTGGGCTGGTAACGACATGACGTCCGCGATTTTCGACTGCATGATAAAAAGGATGGTACACAGGCGTCTGGATCAAGACACCGTCTCCCGGGGCTGTATACGCCTCTACCGCTACGTGAATGCCGGGAACAACTCCAGGTATCCCTGTCATCCAACTCACTTCTACCTCTACACCAAATCGCTTGTGTATCCACTCTTTCAAGCTCTGGTAAAGGGCATTTGACTTTAAAGTGTATCCGTATATCGGGTGACTCGCTCGTTTGATCAGTGCCTCTGTGATTTCAGGAGCGCAAGCAAAATCCATATCCGCTACCCACAGCGGAAGCATTCCTTCACCATTCACTTTTGGATTCTGAATCTCCCATTTGACACTATCTGTCCCTCTGCGTTCGATGCGCTGATCAAAATCGTACACTTTCGTTCCCTCCCTTATTCCCTTCACATACATACACACAGCATAAACCGTCTTTTTCCAATTGTCCAAGCTTCTGGTGTACGAAAAAAAGAGCCGCCCTGATGAGCGACTCTCTTCTTACTAAAGAATAGATTAACGAGCGTATACGCCAGGACCAAATGGGAGATCCAGGAAGTACCACACTGTCAATTGCAAGATCCAAACCACCAGGAAAACGATTGCATACGGAGTCATGGTAGAGAAAATCGTTCCCATTCCTGCATTCTTATTATACTTCTGATAGAAAGCCAGGAAGAGCGGGATGTACGGATTCACAGGTGAGATCGTATTGGTTGCAGAGTCCGCAATCCGATAAGCGACTTGGATAAACGCCGGATTGTAATCTAACAGCATCAGCATTGGCATGAATACAGGTGCCAGGATCGCCCACAGCGCTGAACCACTCGTGATAAACAAGCTACAGATACCCGTGAAAAGTGTAAAGGCAATAATGATCGGCAAGCCCGTCAAGCCCATGTTTGTCATGACTTCTGCGCCATTGACAGCCATCAAAATACCAATGTTGCTCCAGTTAAAGAACGCGATGAACTGCGCTGCTGTAAACGCTAACACAATAAAGCCGGACATATCCTTGATTGCTTCGGACATGTAATGCGGAATGTCCTTCGATGTTTTAATCAGTCCCATTGCTCTACCGTATACAAACGATACGGTCACGAAGAACAACAGGATGATGGGAATGATCCCTTTCAAAAACGGTGATGTCAAGAAGTCACCTGTCTTTGGATCACGCAACAGTGAACCTTCTGGAACGACCAGCAATCCTACAATGACTACGAAAATCAACGCTGCGATACCCGCTTTACGCAGTGCTTTGTTTTCTTGAGGAGTTACTTCTTCGAATTGTACGTTTCGATCGCCGTGATACGTGCCAAGGCGTGGTTCGATAATTTTATCGGTAATCCATCCACCAATAAAAGCGAGGATGACAACGGAAGCTGACATGAAGAACCAGTTATCTACTGGTGTAACCATTGCATTCGGATCAATCGTTTTCGCTACTTCGGTACTGATCCCTGCCAAGAGAGCATCTGTACCGGCAATGAAAAAGTTCGCTGTAAAACCGGAGGATACACCAGCCATACCAGCTGCAAAACCTGCAATCGGGTGACGCCCCATTGCCAAGAACACAAGACCGCCAAGCGGAGGAATAATAACCATGGCTGCATCAGAAGCAAGATTTCCTAATATACCGACAAAGACAATTGCATAACTGACAACCGATGCCGGAATGCCTGCCATCATTTTGCGTAGAACAGTCGTCAAAAGACCGATTTTTTCTGCCAGTCCAATTCCAAGCGTCATCGCCAGAACGAGACCAAGTGCTGGAAATTCAATAAAGTTTTTCAGCATACTCGTTAAAATCCAGTGAATACCTTCGACGCTAAGCAAACTCTTAACCGCAACCTCTTCGCCTTTAGCAGGATGCATAACCGAAAAGTCCATGGCTGCGAGGATTGCTGAGACTACCATCAATACACCACACAAAATAATGAACAATACAAATGGATGCGGGAGCTTATTCCCTACCGTTTCAATCCATTTTAGGATACCTTTTTGCTTCATCAGATCTGCTTGCACATTCGTGCCTTTCGCCATAGTTTCGCCCCCTAAGTCGTTTGAATTCCCTGAATGTTTCTGCGGCTTTGCAACCATCCTCGGGATGAATGATGTGGTCTTCCTTCTCTAGCGCTCATCGCCGTTGATGGTTCAGCGGGAGAAAGACGAAGTGAGCTTCCCTTTTTTCGTGAAAGCCTTTCCAAGAATCGAAAGGCTTGTACACAATGCCTTTTATCTGACCCCAACTTTTTAGTAGGAACTCAAATATCATAGGCAAAGTTCACTCTCACATAATAACTTTCTAATATGATTATATAATCTACAAAATGCATGTCAATAATTTTTAGACTATTTTATGAAATTTTCGCTTTTTGGATAATTGCTGTCATTTGCGAGTCTATAGTAATATAGAGATTGACTACGAATGATCACGGAGGAATGACGTATGTCTGATGTTATCGTGTTCAAAGGGGCTATTGCTTTCCCCATTACATTGGATCCAACCGTTTGGGTTTTTGATGAACGCAAATTCGATCTGAAAACATACTCGGGCGAAGATGATAGCTCGCTAGCTACACAAGCAAAGTATTTGGCTGGCACGGGGACGCAGTGGGATAAGGAATTGCGCGAGGGGGCTACGCTTCCTTCCGAACGAAAAAGCTTAGCAGAAGAACGTAAAGTGCTCGAAGGCGATTACGGAATCCGTCTCGATCCCTTCATTACAAACGCTGAGCCCCTACCAGAGGTGACTCATGTCCGTCTTCACCGCGGGGATCAGGAAGCAATCGTTCTTCCACTTGCTGAGGCAAGAAGAGCCATCCTACAATTCTCCAAAGACGGCAAGCCTATTAAAGAAGATGGTCCTGTGTACTTATATTTGCCGGAAGTGTTGCTGGCAAATGAAGCACCGATCAAAGGAATTACCGCTTTGGAGTTTATTACCAAGTAAGCGTAAGATAACAAAAGCCATCCTCCTTCGATAAAAGAGGATGGCTTTTGCCATATGTTACGTATGTGTGATAATTTTGCTCTTAGGCGCTGAACTGCGTGATACGGATATTCCGATGCTGTAGTTCTTCGCGAAGCAATTCGATAAAAGCTGCATCTAGTTGAAGGTCGACAGCTCGATGATATACTTCTATCAACATTTGGTCACTTAAGTATTTCACCTTTGCTCACCTCCATCTCTCATATGAGCCCATTGTAACAGATGCATTTGTATCGAACAATCGTTCGGATATCCACAAGCAATGTGGACATCTTGTTGGTAACATGTGGGTAAATTGTGTGTAACTTATAAGTATCCAAGCATTTCCTTTGTGGATGTTTTCTTCCATTTATCCACAGTCAGTCGAAAATTGTCGAACGAATGATGTGACTATTCTGTCATAAAGAACCCTCAAGAAAAAAAGCCACCCTGTACAGGATGGCTTTTGTCGTTGCTATTATGCGTTTGCAGCTTCTGTCACGTGCAGAACTTGCTTGATGCGATCAATTGCCCAATCCAGATCTTCTTTGCTGATGACGAGTGGCGGTGCAAAGCGAATGGTTGTCTCATGTGTTTCTTTGCACAGGAGTCCCAGTTCTTTTAGTTTTTCGCAATATGGACGAGCCGCTGTTGTCAGCTCCAAACCAATGAACAGACCGCGACCGCGAATTTCCTTGATGATTGGGTTGTTGATTTCTTTCAATTTCTCCATGAAGTATGCGCCCATTTCCAGGGAGCGCTGTACAAGACCTTCGTCAGCCAATACATCCATAGCTGCAACAGCAACTGCACATCCTAGTGGATTTCCGCCAAAGGTAGAACCGTGGGAGCCTGGCTCAAACACGCTCAAGATTTCTTTATCTGCTGCTACTGCGGAGATTGGGAACACGCCACCGCCAAGAGCTTTCCCCATGACGTACATGTCTGGTACTACATCTTCCCAATCGCTGGCAAACATTTTACCTGTGCGACCGAAGCCCGTTTGAATCTCATCGCTGACCAAGAGTACATTGTTTGCTTTACATACCTCTTGTGCTTGCTTCAAGTAGCCCTCCTGCGGAATGATGATGCCTGCTTCCCCTTGGATTGGCTCCAGCATGAATGCTGCTGTATTCGGTGTAATCGCTTGCTTAAGCGCTTCGATATCGCCATAAGGAATGATTTTGAAACCAGGCGTGAATGGTCCAAAGCCACGTCTGTACTCTTCTGCAGAAGAGAAGGAAGTTACTGTGACAGTACGACCATGGAAGTTGCCTTCACATACGATGATTTCTGCTTGGTTCTCTGGTACTTTTTTCACGTCATAAGCCCAGCGACGAACCGCTTTGAGTGCTGTCTCTACTGCTTCTGCACCAGTGTTCATTGGCAGGATCATTTCTTTTCCTGTCACGGCAGAGAGCTTTTCGTAAAATTCACCCAGTTGGTCATTGTAAAAAGCTCGGGAAGTGAGCGTTACTTTATCTGCTTGATCTTTCAGAGCTTGGATGATACGTGGATGACGATGCCCTTGGTTCAGCGCAGAATATGCACTCAGCATATCCAGATATTTATTGCCTTCCGGATCGTGTACCCATACGCCTTCTGCTTTGGAAATAACGATCGGTAGCGGATGATAGTTGTGCGCACCAAATTTTTCTGTTTGTTCAATAACCACGTTTGTTTTACTCATGTCGTTAGCCTCCTTCAAGATCACTTGCTAAAATTATCTAGCAAGAACGATGCCAAATAGGAAAACCCCACAAAGTCGGTCCAATCCGATCAGACAAGCAAAAAAATTTTGCATCTCGCATTCATATTCCTTTGCAGTGCATAATGTTTTTGCACTCATTCCCTTTATGCTATGATACCCTCATAAGGAAAGGCTGGTGACCACGGTGTCGTCTTCTACGCATAATTCTTCAGCTGACACTCTCTTGCGCATTTATGAACATATTTTGGACAGAATGAATGAAGGTGTACATGTCATCGATTCGGACGGAACGACGATTGTCTACAATTCCAAAATGACCGAGCTGGAATCGATGACCAGACAAAACGTTTTGCACAAACCTTTAGCAGAGGTTTTTCAGTTCCCGTCTGGACAGGAAAGTACCTTGCTCACATGCTTGCGTACCGGAAATAGCATTCGCAATACACGCCAAACGTATTTCAATGACAAGCAAAAAGAAATTTCAACCATTAACCATACGTACCCCATCATTGAAAAAGGCAAGATCATCGGCGCAATGGAAATCGCAAATGATGTTACCAAAATGGAACGATTGATCAGAGAAAACCTGCTGCAAAAAAACGGGTCACGCTACACATTCGAGCACATTATCGGGAGAAGCGGTCCTATTCTCGATGTCATAGAGAATGCCAAACGCGCAGCACGCACCTCCTCATCCGTATTGGTAGTCGGTGAAACTGGTGCCGGGAAAGAGCTGTTCGTGCAAAGCATTCATAATGCCAGTCTGCGTGCTTCTGGTCCCCTTATTTCACAAAACTGCGCTGCGCTTCCGGATAGCCTGATCGAAGGGCTTTTGTTTGGAACTGCTCGCGGAGCATTTACCGGCGCAGTGGAGCGACCTGGATTGTTTGAGCAAGCGGAAGGCGGAACACTTTTTCTCGATGAAATCAACTCGCTTAGTATGCCACTCCAGGCAAAATTGTTGCGTGCTCTGCAAGAGAAGTCGATTAGACGTATTGGTGACACAAAGGATCGGTCGATCGATGTGCGAATCATTGCCGCTATCAATGAAGATCCTGTTGAGGCAATCGCCAATTCGCATTTGCGAAAAGACTTGTACTATCGACTCGGCGTCGTCACGTTATTTCTCCCCCCGCTTCGGGAACGTAAGGAAGATATTTCGATGCTGGTCAGCCATTTTATCGAGAAATACAATGAGCTGTTCCAAATGGAAGTAAGAGGCATCAGTGACGAGGTTCTGCAATTTTTTATCCAGCATGACTGGCCTGGGAATGTGCGAGAACTTCAACACTTGATTGAGGGGGCCATGAATCTGATGATTGACGAATCAACCATCCGCTATGAACACTTGCCTTTGCACTTTTTGCGTCGTACGCCAGCCGCTTCCGTAACGATCGAGCAACCCTCCCCTCATACATTGCCTTTTGTGGATGAAGGAAAGCCATTGAAGGAAACCATGCAAGAATTTGAAACAGCATATATTCACCATGTTGTGGAACGCTATAACGGAAATATTTCACGAGCAGCCAAGGAATTGCAAATTAGTCGTCAGAGCTTGCAATATCGTTTGCGTAAGCTGGGGATTAAGGGATAAAGAGTACCTTTTAAGAGCATTCTGGTTTGAGTCAACGTAGTGGAGGAGAAGAAAAAGCACAGTTCTCTTCGACTCTGACACGCCCGCAAGTGGGAATCACTGTCCGTCTCCATTTCCAAAAGGGGACCGTCGAGCCAAAGCCACCGTACGGGCGAAAGTTTCTCGAGGAAGAAGTGTTCGACAAGCGTGGTCCCCTTTTTGAAGTTCCGACTGGGTAGGCATTGTCAAGGTCTACGAGCCCTGCACTTTTTCTTCTCACTAGTTTTGTTGGTTCATCGTTACCTTTTAATAATTGCTGGTCATCTCATTAGATGTTTTCTATCAGTCCAGTTTTCACCTTATCTTTTTTAATAAACGCCAAGAGATTTGGCGTTTTTTTAATTATTTTGCATCAACTGCCGAAACATTTTGCGCTTTTTGCCAGTATATACCTCAAAAATAATATTTTCATAAAGTATTTCGTTTGGTATCATTCTTGCAGAGCATATATCGCTATCGCGCCTGAAAACGCATACATCCATTTAACATACTCGCGTGAAGGAGAGGGTTATATGTCCACAAGCAACATGGAACAGCACAATCAATTGAAACGCACAATGAACAGCAGACACCTCTTTATGATTTCTCTTGGCGGCGTAATCGGAACCGGGTTATTCCTCGGATCAGGTTATACAATTAGTCAGGCAGGACCAGTTGGTGCCATTCTCTCCTATTTAGTCGGCGGCTTTATCATGTACCTGACTATGCTATGTCTGGGCGAGCTGACAGTTGCCATGCCAGTGGCCGGTTCGTTCCAAACATATATGACCCGCTTTGTTAGCCCAGCACTTGGGTTTGGTGTAGGCTGGTTGTATTGGCTTGGTTGGGCCGTGACCGTTGCTTTAGAGTTGTTGTCATCAGGATTGCTGATGCAACGTTGGTTCCCTGACTCACCTGTTTGGATGTGGTGCGCGATCTTTGGTGTAGTGCTCTTCTTATTAAATGCTTTATCTGCTCGAGCGTTCGGTGAATCTGAGTTCTGGTTTTCCAGTATTAAAGTAAGCGCTATCATCTTGTTCATCATCTTGGGTGGAGCCGCGATGTTTGGCTTCATCGACCTGAAAAACGGTCAGCCTGCGCCAATGCTCACCAACTTTACAGAAAGCCCGCTTCTCCCCTTTGGAATCACAGGCTTGCTGATGACGATGATCACCGTGAACTTCTCCTTCCAAGGTACCGAGCTGATCGGGATTGCCGCTGGAGAAAGTGAGAATCCAGAGCAGACGATTCCGAAGGCCATTCGTACGACGGTTTGGCGTACACTCGTTTTCTTCATTCTGGCGATTGCTATCGTGGCAGGGATGATTCCACACCAACAGGCGGGTGTAATTGAAAGTCCGTTTGTCGCCGTATTTGACAGTATTGGAATTCCTTATGCCGCTGACATCATGAACTTCGTTGTCTTGACAGCACTTCTGTCTGTGGCTAACTCTGGTTTGTACGCAGCAACTCGTATGCTTTACTCCCTGTCCAAAGAAGGAATGGC
This sequence comes from Brevibacillus sp. NPDC058079, assembly GCF_042885155.1. Lineage (NCBI taxonomy): Bacteria > Bacillati > Bacillota > Bacilli > Caryophanales > Paenibacillaceae > Brevibacillus > Brevibacillus sp. NPDC058079. The sequence goes on along the minus strand of NZ_JBHVSO010000001.1, from coordinate 180,219 downwards.
TTCGAAAAAGCTTGGGGCCGTAAATGGAAAAGGGATTCCGATGAACGCTTTGTTGATTACGTTTGCAATTGCTCTCTTGTCTCTTCTGTCCGGTATTTTTGCAGAAGATACGGTGTTCATGGTACTGTTGTCAATCGCTGGTCTCGGCGCACAGGTGGGTTGGATCTCCATCTCTGCTTCGCAGCTGGCTTTCCGTCGCCATTACCTGAAAAATGGAGGCAAGTTGGAGGACCTGAAGTTCCGTACACCTTTGTACCCTATACTGCCTTTGATTTCCTTGATCCTGAACTTGCTTGTTCTCGTGAGTTTGGCATTCGATCCAGAGCAGCGCATCGCCTTGTACTGCGGAGTTCCGTTCATGATCATTGCGATATGCGTGTATCAATTCCATTTTAAAAAGAAAATCGAAGCGTAATTCAAAAAGAAAAGCTTGCTGCCCCCTCTTCAAGAAGGGACTGCAAGCTTTTCATGTTTTATATGTGATGCGATAGGCTTGGCAATACTACAATGAGATTCGGACAATTTCCGTAACGACTACCATGGCAAAAACTGCAAATCCAAGGGAACTCGTTACCAGCAACATGCGCTTTAGCTTTTTCATATCTTCCATAAAAATTCCCTCACTTTCTTGCGCCAATCATCTCTATCGTTATATACGTTTGAACGATGGAAAATGTTTCATTTCGCCTAAAAATATTTATGAGCGAGCTATTTTCTTAAGATCATTCCCGATTTGTCCGGTTTGTTGTTCCATGCGATGCAGCATCCAGGCCACCCAAAACCCGATGACCAAACAAATGGTCCACGGCAGCCACGGCGTTTGCAAGCGCAGCCCTACATCGTACACCCATCCTCCTGCTATTTGTCCGAATGAACCCCCGATGGCAATCGAATACCCGTTGAAGCCGTAATAGGCGCCCACCAAGTCCTTGGGAGCAAAACGAGGAACGACATCGACCAGATTCGGAACAGCAATCATGGTACCCAGTGCAAAAAGGAACACATCCAAGAGAATGAGCCACAATGAATCGGCAAACGTGAACAAAAATAGTCCCACACTCATAAACAACGTCCCGATGCCAATTAAGGTAAGCCTTTGCTGATAACTCTCCAGCAATTGTGTCACTTTCATTTGAAATAAGATTACAAACAGCGAGAGCGCAGAAAGCACGATTCCTACATTCACCTTGCTATGCGTAACATTTTCAACAAACAGCGGAATCGTTAAAAACACCTGCATATTCAAATAATAATACCCCATCAAAATAAAGGTATATCGTACAAACAGCTTGTCCTTCACTACCGTGGACATACTTTCCCATATACTATGCCGCGTATTTGTGGCGCGAATCGGTGGGAATAAAAAGAAAATCACGATTGTATTCACTCCGAAGACGGCCCCTGCAAACAACGAAATGTACGTAAAATCAATAGCCGAGAGTGCTGTCCCCACGATTTGGGAACCGACAACCGCAATATTGCCAAGCACATTGCGAAGGGAGAATACTTCTTTTCGGATGGCCTCAGGTGTAATAATCGCATAGGCAGCAGAGCAAGCAGGCTCAAACAACGCCCCACCCAATCCGGAAAGAATCGCGGCAACAAAAAAGTGCCATGTCTCGGTACAAAAAGCGAACATCGCAAAACCAACAGCACGTACGCCTAATCCGAGGAACATCGCCCCTTTGTATCCGAAGGCATCCGCGATCACACCGCCTATAAAAGCAAGACCTTGCTGGGAGAACTGTCTAACACTCAGGACTATCCCTGCCATCGCCAGTGTCCAGCCGATGCTACCCGTCAAATACAAAGTGAGATACGGGATTAATGCATAAAAGCCCATATTCATCATAAAAGATGTGCTTAACAAGAGCTTCACTGAAAAGGGCGTTTCTCGCCACCATTCCCACTTCATCCCAATACCCCTCGCTCTCCCGATAGCCCGCATGAAATAAGGATATCCCCAGCTTAGCGAACAGGGTATAATTTGGGAAACGAACATTTTTGTATATGGTAATCAAATATTTAGATAAGAGGGATTCCAACTGTATGGACTTCGAACAATTACGCGCTTTCTACACATTGGCCCAAACGAAAAATTTCACCAAGGCTGCGGAAATGCTCCACTTAGTCCAGTCTACGGTGACAATGCGAATCAAGCAACTGGAAGAAAAAGTTGGCAAACCTCTTTTCATTCGTGATAAAAGAAGTGTGGAGATTACCCAAGCGGGCTTAACTCTTTTACCGTATGCAGAGAGAATCCTCAAACTATCCCATGAAGCCCTAAATGAAGTCGCTTCACTCCAGCCTTATGAAGACTATTTATCGATCGGTAGCTTAAACGCGATCTGGACTTCCACCCTCGAGCCGATCTTGAAAGAGTACCACTATCGATATCCACAAATTGCGATCAGCACAAAGACAGGGCACTCGTCCGATGTCATCCAGTATTTGCTGGACAACGTGATTCAAATCGGAATCGTGTACGTTCCCCCATCCTTGCCCAACTTTGACGTTATTCCAACGTGGGATGATGAAATTGTCTTGGTATGCTGTCCTGAGAGCCCCATTGCCGCATCTACACACGTCGATTCGCGCGAGCTGCGCAATCTGCCGCTGTTGTACATGAATTGGGGCCCTCCTTTTAACGAGTGGATTAGACAGACACTGCCGCGTAATTACGTACCCAAGCTGACAGTAGACAAAGCGGAGCTCGCCATCGACCTGATCAAAGAAGGTCTCGGCGTGAGCTTGTTGACGCGCTCTACCGTCAAAGCGGAGCTTGCGGCGGGTACCTTGAAGGAACTGATCATAACAGGTAATAAGCCTCCTAAACGATCGGCGTACATCGTCCTGCCGAAGGACAAAAAAAATAAACCCAGCGTAGAAAAATGGCTGAGTTTAATGAGTGAATTAGGATATTCCACCTAGTTTGCTGATTACCTGGAATGCGGTATGGGGTCGACGACCGTGCTTCGTCTCCCCATCCATTCTTCATAGCCAAGACGAAGAAGAAAATACCAGCACATCGACAGGAAAAAGCCGGTAAGCACATCACTTAAATAATGAACACCCAAGTACACACGGCTGAACGCGAGCAATGCTACGAAAATAAAAACCGCAGGCTGTACGAGCGACGACCATCTTTTCTCCGCAAACCATTGGGCAATCCAAAACGCAACTATGCAATAAAAGGCTGGTCCAATCATCGCATGACCACTCGGAAACGAAAAGGACTCCGGCAGCTCAATCAGATTGACGCCACTCGGTCTAGGTCTCTCAAAGAACCGCTTTAAAAGCTCATTCGCAACTTCACTGGCACCGAGGGAAATCAGAACAAACATTGCCTCCACACGATATTTCTTTATGTATAGGACAACGAACATGATCACCGCTACAGGTACAAGGAACATTCCTCCGCCAAGATTGGTTACCAATCGGAAAAAAGCAGTCCCCGCATCCGAGCGAATCGACTCCGCAAATGCGATAGCTGCTTGATCCATACCTGCCACTTTCCCTGCTACGTAGAGGGCAAACATGATTGTGGCAAGTACCGCAAACCAAAGAGCTCCGCGTACATATCCATTTTTTCTCGTTGTCTGATTCATTGTTGATCTCCTCTTTCCATCAAAAAGCGCAAGGACTCAGCAAATCGCTGATCATCTTCACGCGTGCGAGCAGCAGGCCCCTTCGTACGACCTCCCCCGCGCCGATATCTCGCTTTTTCATTTCGTTCTTCCAAATGAAACGTAATCCGTTCTGGGTCAAAAACCATCCCGTGTGGTGTCAGGGCATGGGCTCTCTTCCCAAGAATCAGCGCTGCCAGACCAATATCCTGCGTCACCACGACATCCCCTGAACTCGTTTCGTTCGCCAGCTTCATATCTACTGCTTGTGGGCCGGCATCTACCGTTACATGATTTGCGTTGCCGATTTGATGATTATAACTGGCAAAGGTCAAACAAATCCAGTTGAGCTCCTTGCACAATGCTTGGGCAGTTAAGAGTGCCTGGCGCGGACAGGCATCCGCATCGATAAGAACACGTCCTTTTGACATGGTTTCTCCTTTCGTGTGCATTTCTCTCCCCGTACCGATTCATTTTTGGTATGATGGAGGTGGAGAGGAGTGAGTTCACCTTTGCGCTATCAATTTATCCATGATGAACGGCTAGGTATACGACTTCCCGTACTGCATCTGGAATGGGAAGATTATTCGAAGGTAGAAAGAGCGGACATGTTGCTGGAATGGGAAGAAATCCGCGCGACCATTCCGGATAAAATATACCGGGTAGAGAAGGTCATCATTGAGAAAACCAAACAAATGTCCGAAGAAGAAAATTTCGTAAGATCTTGTGAATTGAACAGCGAGATCCACGAGTTGGCTAGTGTTATTAACGATCTTAATATATGGTTCCGTGTCCAGCAAGACCATGACACCAAAATCCATCAATAATTCGTTTATAAAAAGCAACAGCTCCTTGGCTTCATTAGCCTCGGAGCTGATTTTTTTAGGAACCCTATGCTTTTTTTCGCTTGCGACCAATTTCTAACGCCTTCAGCCCTGCTACATGCGGGGCAGCCATCGAAGTGCCGTTCAGCTTTTTAAACTGATTCCCCGGCCACGTAGACAAAATATCAACCCCGGGTGCCTTCATATTTACGCCCTTGCCTCTCGCACTGAACGATGCCAATTTTCCCATTTGATCAATCGCACTAACCCCTAAGACACCATCGTACCGCGCTGGATACTCCGCTTCTCCCCCTCCATTGCCTGCAGATGCTACCAATACGATTCCCTGCTGATGGGCCCGACCAACTGCTCTCGCCATTGCTTCGCTATATTGGGGCATGCCAAAGCTCATGTTGACAACATCCATCTTATTGGCAATTGACCATTGCAGGGCCTGCAAAATGGTCGACAAAGATGATTGACCCTCATGATCAAAAGCACGGACGTCATATAAATGGGCCTCTGGAGAAACTCCGACAATTCCTCTTTGGTTCATCTCAGCTACGATGATCCCTGCGACATGCGTCCCGTGTCCATTTTGTTTGCCGCGCACTAGCTGGATGCCACCCTTTATTTGATCCTTCAAATCAAAATGATCGCGGGAGATTCCCGTATCGATGACAGCGACCTTGACGCCTGCTCCACGCCCCTTTCGCCACAATCTCTGTGCCCCCACATATTGCACGCCCCACGGGATTTCATCCACCCCTTGCGCATGGACGCTTACGGTAATGTTCTCTTCCACCATCGCTTTATACCTTCGAAAAAGCTCCTCATGCTGCTCAAAAATCTTTTGTTTGACACACAAGCAAGAAAGGTCATCATAGCATCGCCATGGAAGTCTCTCGGTTTTGGTCAGAACCTTGGTTTTCAAATCTGACAGTATCTCGGTAAACGGCGTATCCCGATGAAAGCTGACAATTTTCAACCCACTAGCCTCCTGTCATGCGTCGTTCTGACTCATCCTATGTCACGGCTCCCCCTATGGGTTTGGGCCATTGCACAACGTTGAGCAAAATAGGCGAATAGCGGCCTGAATCTGTCCAAGCGAACTCCCTTGCTTTTCCATATAACTGCATATGGCAGGCGTATTCCTTTGAAAGGAGCGAAGCATCATGGCAAAAGCAAAAGGAAAAGCAAAGGCAAAAGTCAAGCTCAAAGCGAAGGGCAGTCCACGTGACATACTGAAGTCCATCAACAAGAAAAGCAAGAAAAAATGGACGATGGGTGATGTCCGATCGTTGGCAAAAAACTTCTCCATGAAAGACTTGAAGGATGACAAGAAATTAAGCGAGCTGATTAAAAAAGTCAGCAAGGCGGTCGGTGTCAACTTATCCGACCAGCAAATGTCCAGTGTAAAAAAACAAGTGCATGATCGCCTCGGATAAGATATGTCTCCCCTTGGCTTCGCCACTCTTTGGCGAAGCTTTTTTTGCAAAACAAAAGAGAGAGCGAAAAATCGCTCTCCCTCCTGGCGAAGCTAATACCCTGTGTTTTCGTTAGTCGCAAGAGCATGCAACGATAACGAGCAATACGAACAACACCAGTATTAAAGCAAAGTCGTCAAATCCTCCGTTGAACAGACTCATTCGCTTTCCCTCCTTTGCCAGCAACTAGTCATACTGTATGTGCGAATGCTCAAGAATGATTGGACCATCGCCTATACAAGACTGTTTTTCCTGGTTTTTTACACAGTTACTGGCAAATGGAAAGGAGATTAGCTCGCTTGTCTTTCAACTGGTTCTGGCAATCCATACTGCTTTTTCATGACTTGACGCCAAAACGGAATCGTACGTTGAATCATCGGTCCCGTTAACAGCGCTATCAGTATCGTGCCGATTGACACAGGTCCACCCAAAGCAGCACCTGCAAGCAGTACGGTTACTTCTATGATCAGTCGGACTCGCTGGATACTCCAGCCAAGACGCTCGTTCATCGCCAGCATGAAGCTGTCGCGCGGTCCTGCCCCAAGAGAAGGAGATAAATACATCCCGATCCCGACAGCCAAAACAACGACACCTGCGAGAAACATCAAGAGCCTCGCCCAAATAGATTGCAGCTCAGGAATAAAATCTAACCATAAGATAAGATCGAGAAAAACGCCAAAGCAAATCATATTTAAGAACATTCCAAAATTAGGCTTTATTTTTGCCACCAAATAAGTGGCGAAAATGACAACGACTCCTACGATCTGAGACCACAGGCCAATCGTTAATCCAAATGTTTTTTGCAGGCCAATGTGAAAGGTTTCCCAAGGTGCTACGCCGAGGTTTGCTTTAATGGCCAGTACTGTACCGAATGCACCAACGAACAAGCCCAGTACAAACATCATGTAGCGAACTGTGATCGACCTGTTGAACCCTCTGCCAGACACGTCTCTTTCATCTCCTGACGATGTGGTTTACTTCCAGCCTGCAATGACTTCGTAAAAAAGCCCGTCCTTCCGGTAATACGCTTCCGATTTGGAGAAGTTCAGGTAGGTCTGTGCCTCTACAAGCTGCTCTCCCGTCAAAATGACCTGGCGTTGCTTGTTCACATCGTCTCGATATTCGACGACGAGGCTGACCTCTTCCGACTGACAATGTTGAATGAGTTCTTCTGGTGTAGTAAAAGTAATCCGCTTCATGCTCCCCCACCTCCTCCATCGTGATCATTCATTATAGCAGGGATTATGGCTTTCTCCCATCGTTTCTCTCTCGCTTTACAGAAATGCTGCCAAGATCATCAGCCAGTTGGGTCGCCGGGAAAATTTGCTGCGCTTCTGCCAACAGATCCTCCATCGAAAAATCTCCGTCTTCATCTTCATAACGTGGACTAAAGTGAGTCAGGCATAGTTCTTTCACACCCGCGTCTTTGGCAATTTGAGCCGCCTCGCGTGCTGTGGAATGCCCGCTTCTGGTCGCCAACTCCTTGTCATGATGGGCGTAGGTCGCTTCGTGGACAAGCAAATCTGCCCCTGTTGCCAGCTCCACAACCGCTTGGCTCGGCTCCGTATCTCCACTGAAGACGATTTTGCGTCCTGGCTGCGGCTCTCCAACGAAGTCCTTCCCGTCCAGCACTCGACCATCCTCGAGTGTGACCTGTTCTCCTCTCTTCAAGGCTCCAAATAACGGCCCTGACGGCACACCGGCCTGCTTTGCCAGTTCTACTTGAAATGCTCCTGTCTTTTCCTTTTCCATCACGGCATAAGCAAACGAAGGCACACGATGTTTCGCCAATCGACAGCTCACCACGATCTCTTCGTCCTCGTAGATTACGCCCTCACTAACGATTTTTATTTCCAAAGGATATTGCAAATGAACTGGACTTGCCTCCATGATAGCTCGAAAATATTGGTCGAGCCCCGGTGGTCCATACAGCTCTAACGGAGTCGGTTCGGTATTGCGCAAAGACCGGCTCGCAAGCAGTCCGATCAGACCGTACAGATGATCCCCGTGCAAATGAGTGATAAAGATTTTATCCAATTGACTAATTTTCATCGGTGCTCGTAGTAGTTGATGCTGAGTCCCCTCTCCGCAATCAAACAACCACCATTTACCTGCCTGTAAAAATCGCAATCCGATACCACTCACATTTCTTCGCGTAGTGGGTGCACCTGATCCGGTGCCTAAGAATGTAACGATCACGCTATGTCCATCTCCTTTGTGGCCTTCCCTCATCATGTGCCTGTCTCTATCTCTAGGCATTCACCCTTTTTTGTCTGGGCGCATAGCCTACAACATACAAAGCCTAGCAAGGAGGGACTCCTAATCATGAAACGATTTTTGGCGCTGGGGCTGGCCGCTTTTCTCGTTATGACGGCCGTCTTGACTGGCTGCTCCAGCACTCCCGAAAAAATAAGAATTGGTGAAGTGACTCGTTCTTTGTTTTACGCCCCTCAATATGTCGCACTTGAAAAAGGATTTTTCAAGGAAGAAGGTTTGGAAGTGGAGCTCTCAACCATACCCGGCGGAGATAAAGTGATGTCGGCTCTGTTATCTGGCGGCATCGAGGTCGCGCTCGTCGGCTCCGAGACCAGCATCTACGTCTCTCAGCAAGGTGCTGCCGATCCAGTTGTCAACTTTGCGCAGCTCACGCAGACGGACGGTACCTTCCTCGTCTCCCGCAACAAAATGGATGACTTTACTTTCGACAAGCTAAAGGGCAGTGTCTTCTTGGGTCAACGTAAAGGCGGTATGCCGCAAATGGTCGGAGAGTATGTACTCAAAAAGCACAATATCAATCCGCAAGGCGACCTGGAACTCATTCAGAATATCGAATTCAAAAATATTGCGTCTTCCTTCGCATCTGGTACCGGAGCGTATGTACAGCTGTTTGAACCGGAAGCCTCCCGCTTTGAACAGGAAGGAATCGGCCATGTCGTCGCCTCTTTTGGCAAAGAGAGCGGAACCGTTCCATACACCGTCTTCATGACAAAACAAAGCTATATCGACAGCAACGCAGCAGCTATCCAAAAGTTTACCAATGCGGTCTACAAAGGGCAACAGTGGGTTGCCAGCCACAGTGCAAAAGAAACAGCTGATGTGATTGGCAAGTACTTCGAGCAAATCGATCCAAAGATTCTGGAAACCGCTGTACAGCGTTACCTGGAACAAGGCTCCTATGCGACGGATCCCATTCTGGACGAAAAGGAATGGAATCAGTTACAAGATATTATGGATTCCGCTGGTGAATTAAAGCAACGCGCTGATTACACCAAGCTGGTAAACACCACTTTTGCTACCCAATCCAAGGAAGGGAAATAGGCCGTCATGAAGCAGATTTCTTCTACGCCGGCAAAAATAGAACTCGGCCACGTGACCCATCTTTATTTATCCACGACCAGGGCGTTCATGGCGGTCCAAGACATTAACCTGCGCGTGGAGGAAGGCGAGTTCATTTGTCTGGTTGGTCCCAGCGGTTGTGGAAAGACGACGCTGCTCTCACTCATTGCAGGGCTTGAGAAGCCGACAGCAGGCAAGGTGTGGATCGACGGAAGAGAAGTCAACGGAACGTCTAGGCAAGTTGGGTACATGCTTCAGCAAGATTATTTGTTCAATTGGCGGTCCATCGAAGACAACGTGTTTCTCGGACTCGAAATCCAAAGCATCCGTTCCAAGGAAACAGAGGAGTACGCCCTGCATCTGCTGGATGAGATGGAACTGTCTGATGTACGCAAATCCTCTCCCCTGCAGCTATCAGGCGGCATGCGGCAACGGGTTGCACTCGTCCGTACACTCGCCTGTCAACCTGATGTACTGTTGCTTGACGAACCATTTTCGGCATTGGACTACCAAACCAAACTCAAGCTCGAAGACTTGATTTTTTCGACGCTGCGTCGGCATAAGAAAACGGCAGTGCTTGTGACACATGATCTCTCCGAATCGATCGCGATGGGCGATCGCGTCTATATCTTTTCTCGCAACCCGGGACGCATCAACAGCGAGATTGTCGTACCCAACCCGATCCGGGATGCTCTGCCATTCGATGCCAGAAATCATGATGGATTCCAAGACTTGTTCCATCGCGTGTGGAAAGAGATGGAGGTAGTGTCTGATGCAGCCAAAGGAAATTGAATCTGTCCATCGTCGCTACTTACAGTTAGAAAAGCGTATGAGCTTTTCCGTCTTTTCCACACAACTGTTCCTCTTTCTCGTTTTTCTCGGTTTATGGGAGCTCTTGGCTCGAACAAACACCATTAATGCACTCATCTTCAGCTATCCCTCCAAGATTTGGGCTCAATTTTGGTTGCAGCTGCAAGATGGCAGTCTTCTCCCGCATGTCGGCTTGACCGTATGGGAAACGATTATCGGCTTTCTCTTAGGAACGATTCTGGGAACCGTCATGGCAACGATCATATGGTGGTCCCCTTTTCTCTCCCGCGTACTAGAGCCTTATCTGGTGATTGCCAACAGTATGCCAAAAGTAGCCCTCGGTCCGGTTTTTATCGTCGGCTTTGGTCCAGGTTTGCTCTCCGTCATAGCGATGGGGTGCGCGATCTCGGTCATCATCACCACAATCAACGTCTACACCAGCTTCAAGGAAGTCAATCAAAACTACGTCAAAGTCGTGCAAACACTCGGGGGTAGCAAGCGGCAAATCTTCACGCTCGTCATTTTGCCAGCTACCATCCCAACCCTTCTCGCTACGCTGAAGGTGAATGTCGGACTTTCATGGGTGGGCGTCATCGTCGGAGAGTTTCTCGTATCCCAGCAAGGCTTGGGGTATTTGATCATATATGGCTTCCAAGTATTTAATTTCACCCTGGTCATGATGAGCTTAGCCATTATCGCGGTTATCGCTACCCTGATGTATCAAGGCGTAGCCTATATAGAGCGGCGGCTCACCAGCCAGTTCAAATAGATGGCTTCTAAAAAACGGTGCCAACCATCTACCGGGGATGATTGCACCGTTTTTTCATGGAGCAATACGTTTTGGAGAGGTTAGGGGGCGACGATCTCGACCTTAATTCGATCTGGGTCCTCGAAAAACAAAGCATAATGTCCCTCGCCTCCAGCATGCGGATGCCGATCCTGATAGAGCAAAGAGATACCGCGACGAGCAGCTTCCTCCCGCAGCTTTTCCACATGCTCTCGATCCCGTGCGTAAAATGCCAGATGATTTAAACCGACACGACAACGGTGATACGAAATGTCAAGGAATCGCTCTTCTGCCTGGACAAAAACCAGATAGGTACCGTTCTGTTTCCAGCTTACCCCACTGGCCCATTCTTGATATCGCGTATAGCCCAGTCCCCCCTCCAACAACCAGCCCCAAAAATCTTTTGAGCGTGCCAGATTGGAGACATACACTTCTACATGATGCAGCATCGCACAGCCCCCCCCTTTTTACAGAAAAGCGCCCGACAGCGAAATGCCGGGCGCTACAACTATCGATTTACTTCCAAAACTTCCACTTGCTCTTCTTCGTCGTCGGATCGTCCATTTGGCTCTCGACGACTTTCTGTTGGGCGGTTGCTTCCACTTCGTGCGCTCCAGGTACTCGATTCAGGAAGTGATCGACCATAGGCTTGTAGTTATCTGGCAAATGCTCTTGCATGTTTCGCAGGATGACAATTGCCTTTTCCATTTGATCGGTCGCCAACAGAGCGTTGGCATAGTTGAAGCCTGCATACGGATACGGGAAATGTGGCGTCCAGAACTTTTCACAAATCTGAATCAACTGATAGACATAACCCGCTTGTCCCAATTCACCTGTCACAGTCATGACGACCTCAAAGCGATCTTTCGCTCCTTCAATCGCTACCGTGTACCATTTCATTGCATTCAGGAGATCCTCCTCATTCAACGCAACACGCGCCAGCTGCAATTGTGGTCTCCATGCGCCTTCTTTACTTGCCAGCGCCTCTAGCTGCCCTTTCAGCTCATCCTTTTTCCCTCTTTGCAAGAAGCTCTCGACAAACATGTTCAAGCCATTTTCTTGATTCGGGTCTTTGTGAAGGCCTGTATGTAGGGTCTCGAACGCTTTTGGCTCATCTCCCTCAAACGCGAAGATTTTTGCCAAATTGGTGCATGCCGTGCCCGAGGACGGGAATCGTTCCAGACAATCTGTCAGGATTTTTTTAGCGCTTTCAAATTCTCTCGCCTGCATATGAACGACTGCACGGAAAATGAGAGCAGACTCGATTGGACCGTATAATTCGAGAAGCCTGTCGGCAGCGACAGCGGCTTGCTCATGAAATTGACCCTTCACCAACTCCATCGCAAAATCGCGAAGCTTATCTTTTTCATCCCAGTACTTATCCAGATTTTGCGGAATTATTTTTTTCTGGTAGTCCTCTCGGGACATATCGATGGTTTGACCGAACTCATTGGTAAACGTCACAAATTCAGACATGAAACAGCCTCGCTTTCATTTCCTCACAAAAGTTTCAAATGATTGTTAAAGGGACAAGATATTTCCAAAGAAGAAGAACGATTCTCCACACAAGGAAAACCGCCAATTAGATCCATGCTTTGATATTTACTTTACGGATAAATTCCTCCATTGATTCCTTCGCGGGTTCGTCATTTGCCTCTTCTGCATCTTCCATGCCCATCAGTTGTCGAAACAGTGCTTCGTTCCTTGTCGCCAATGCAAAATCAAGTAAAGCCTCATGCGAGATGCGATTTGCTTCTTCCTCCAGCAACTGCTCCTCCAAGGCGATATCCTCTTCTACAACGGCGATTTGCTTATCAATTTTCGGAATGCGTAAAACCCAGGAAAATGCGCTGTCCGGATTGCGGTCACGAGCAATCAGGTAACCGTATTCACCCAAAGGCAAACCTTGCTCGAAGGAGTCGGCAACAATGACGACGCGTTGTCCAAGCTTGAACATGAGCGTCAACTCCCAATAAAGATTAATTCTAATCATACTAAATTGTATGTGTTCTTGGGAAGAGCAAACCCCAAGGATAGGAAAATGCACAAAAAGTTTGTTGCTCGAACCAAAATAAGGTACAATTTTTACTAGTGAATGGATATTCGTAATGAGGTGTACAAGGTATGGGTGAAATGTCTACAGGGTTTTCCCTGTTTATCGTTGGTTGGACCATCGTTCTCGTAAGTCTTATGGCCATTGGCGGGTATTTCATGTTCCGCAAATTTCTCAAGTCCATGCCCAAGCAAGACGGAAAATCCGACTTGGATTGGCAAGATCATTACATTGATCAGACACGTTCACTCTGGACAGATGAGGGTCTGACCTTGCTCAATGAATTAGTTGATCCTGTGCCACAGTTGTTTCGTGATGTTGCGAGACGTTCTATTGCAGCGAAAATCGGCCAGATCGCGCTGGAAGAGAAAGCAACCACCATTACAACAGATTTGATTGTAAAGGGCTACATCGTAGCAACCCCCAAGCGGGACCACAAATGGCTCATTGCCCACCTGCAATCCAAAGAAATCGACTACACTCCCTATGAAAAATATTTGAATGCAGAGGGATAATTGAAACTTCCTGTGGAGTCATCCGTAAAAAAGGGTAAGACCTTTTTGGTAAGGAGACGATGTGGATGTCAGTCCTACTCACGATTTTGGGGATCGGTTTCGTTATATTGATCGTTGCGATTGTCATTGTGGCGGTCCTCTTTAAGAAAGGCGCCCGGTTCTTGTGGAAAATGACCGGACGTGGCTATCACAAGTACAGCAGCAGTGATTACCGATATCGCCCTTTTTGGAAGATGGGGCATCGAACATACGGTCATCGTCACTACCGTCGTAAATATTCCAGCCATAGTGGATTTTTTAGCAGCTAACATAATTAAAATGAGAAGGCACTCAAACTCGTTTGAGTGTCTTTTTTATGTGGAAAAGTCGTAGTTGGTGCAAGTTACAGTGGTGTGGTTCAAAGTATATATGAATACCACCTCTGACAACGATCGCTATAGTAACTACAGGATTGAATGGAGAGAACACGAAAGAAGTTCCCAAGAAACAAGCAACAAACCTCCAAAACCACAAGACTCGTGGCGCTGGAGGTTTGTATTATTTACGCATCGCTGCTTTTTTTGTTTACGTTTTGCGGACCTCCGGATACTCCACCCGATACCAGGAATGCCATGACTTCTGAGCTTTCCGTATCAAGCAGCAGTACCTGATCGCTCGGGAACAACAGGAGATTTCCTGCAAAATTGTACGACTGGGGCAGATAGACCGCTACATGGTCTGTCAGACCGAAAGAATCGAGGCTTTCCTTTGTAATAAACCCCATTGCCTTCGCATTTCCATCCTTGGATAGCGTCACGAGCACCGGCTTGTCGAAGCTCTTCTTCTCCCCTACAAACGCTCCGATCAAATCCTTGATGGATGTATAAATGAGTTTGATAAACGGCACTTTCTCGAAAACAGTGGACACGAGCGAAAGTACTCCGCGTGTCAGCACATTGGATGCAAGGAAACCTACAATCGTGATGCCGAGTATGGTCAAGAGGAAGCCTAGTCCTGGAATTTGGAGATTAAACCACTTGTGGACCAGCAGGTAGAACCAATTATCCACAGTCGTGAAAATCCAGTACAAAATATAAATCGTCACTGCCAAAGGAATGACAAACAATAGCCCCTCTAAAAAATAGCGAATGAAACGCTTCATCTCTCTTCTCCTCTCTTCTCCTCTCTCCTAACTACCTTACCGTAATTATTGTACCTGATTGGATTGCCATCTGCTATGATGAAGAAAAAAAAGCGAAAGTAGGGAGATTCATGCAAGCACTTGTCACACCTCAATGGCTCAAGGATCATCTGAACGATGAAAATTTGGTGATCGTCGATTGTCGTTTTGCTTTAAGTGCTTCTGAAGCAGGTGCAGAGGAATACACGAAGGACCATATCCCGGGAGCCCTCTACTTTCATCTGAGCCGTGACCTTTCTGGCTCCAAAAGGGAGCATGGTGGACGTCATCCTCTACCAGACACGGATCTGCTGGCTGCCCATTTTTCAAATGCGGGAATCGATGCCACCACGACTGTCATCGCCTACGATGATCAGGAAATGGCGATGGCAGGACGTCTATGGTGGCTGCTGCGATACCTTGGTCACGATCAGGTAGCTGTACTCGATGGCGGATACGCTGCTTGGAAAAAGGCTGGCTATGAGATAACAGCAGAAGTACCTACTGTACAACCTCGAGTGTTCGTCCCCTATGTCCGCCACGACATGCTGGTTGACATAGAAGGTGTCAAACAACGCAGCGAGCACACTGTATTGCTCGATTCTCGTGCGCCAGAACGCTACCGCGGCGAGAACGAACCAATCGACGCAAAAGCAGGTCACATTCCCGGGGCGCACAATTTCTTTTATAAGGACAACCTCGCTGGTGATCAGACGATGCTTCCAGCAGACGAGCTGCAAAAGCGTCTCGCCCCTTACGCTGATAAAGAATTGATTGTCTATTGCGGCTCAGGCGTGACGGCTTGCTCCAATTTGCTCGCTTTCCATGCTGCTGGTCGATCAGATGTGAAATTGTATCTGGGCAGCTGGAGTGACTGGAGCTCGTATCCAGATAATCCAGTAGCTACCGGCGAAGAGTAATTCCAAAAATGAATTGGCGGGCGATCACTTCCCTACGATACTGGGGAGTGGTCGCCTTAATTTTTCTCTTCCTCTATCATTTTTGCTTTTATTCATAGATAATAATTATCATTATCACAAAGTTTTGCACTTGCCTGAAAAGGTGGATGGATTCATGAAGCAAAATGAAGAATACGAGCCTAGACGTCATATGTCACTCCACGAGGTTCGTGCCTATATGATCTGTAACTTCGATCGTCCGTTAAACGTAACTACGTTGGCAGCGATGGCGAACTTGAGTCCGAGCTATTTTGGCGATTCGTTCAAAAAGGCTTACGGACAAAGTGTCATGGACTATGTAACGAGTCTGCGTATTAATCACGCCAAACGATTGTTACGCGAGACGGATATGAAGCTGCGGGATATTGCGAAAACAATCGGGTATAGCGATGAGTTTTACTTTAGTCGGAAGTTCAAAAAGGAAGTGGGAGTGTCCCCATCCGTGTATGAAAGAGCTTCCGAGCGCAAAGTTGCCGTCTTCTCCCCTTCCCTGCTGGGTCATCTAATGGTATTAGGAATTTTACCAGTCGCTGCTCCTTTGGATGCGAAGTGGACCCCCTATTACTATCAGCAGTTTCAGCAACGAATTGCGGTTCATCTAAAAGCGGTCGAAACACCATGGAACGATGACGATCAGGAAATGATGCTTCTGGCTGCCAAACCGGACGTTGTCATTAGCCACATAGAACTTCCCGAAACTACTAGGCTACGCTTGTCCGCACATGGCATAGACGTCTTGACCCTCCAATCATCTGGCTGGAGAGAGCAATTACGTGAAGTGGCCAACTACACGGGCAAAGAAACTTCTTGTGACTCCTGGATCGCTTTTTATGAAGCGAAGGCTGCTGCCGTTCGCGCAGACCTGCAGTCCGTGCTCAAGCAAGATAAATTTGCGATCATTCGACTTTATCGGAATGGCATCCATCTCTACAACAACAAAGGAATGAAGGAACTTCTGTACGATGATTTGCAGCTTTCTCTTGTGGAAAAGGAAATGAAACCTTGCAATCAGCCCATCACGCTCGAGCAGCTTGCGAGCTTAGACCCGGAGCGAATCCTGTTGTTCGTTTGTCTGGATGAGTCGACACGTCTAAGCTGGCTGACGCTGCAGCATCATTCGCTTTGGAGAGAACTTCGCGCTGTACAAAATGGATACCTCTACTCCTTGCCTTCTAATCCGTGGTACGAGTATTCACCTGTTGCCATGAACCGAATGCTGGATGAAATGGTGCTGATGGTAACGGGGAAAAGTCCAAATGCAATTCAAGGTGTTGTCCATGGAGCCCCTTTCTCGCGTGAATTATAATGTTTTCCAGTGAGAAACATTATCATCGAGAGGGGATTCCACTAGTATGACAAAGAAAACTAGCCTTGCGCTAATGCTGACCACGACGATGCTCGTTGCTGGACTTGCAGCAGGCTGCGGGAACAATGCAAGCAATGAGTCTGTGACGCAGAAGGTCGATTCGTCCGCGACTGGGAGTGCCGAAGGATCGGCAAAGAGCTCTACTGACCAACCTGCCTACCCGCGAATACTAAAAGATGAAATGGGTAACGAGGTGACATTGCCTGCCGCACCTGCCAAAATATTCGCTCCCAATCTGGAAGATACTTTGGTCGCACTAGGCGTTGCTCCGGTCGTACAGTGGTCATCTGGCTCAAGACCAAAAATGTATTTGCAAGATAAGCTAAAAGATGTGCCGTCCATTACCTTCGCAGGTGGGTTGCCTCCAGAGCCGGAAGCGGTTATGGCCCATGAGCCAGATCTCATCCTCTTGCACAATGCCAACCATATCGAAAGCGGCGTATACGATAAATATAAGATGATTGCTCCGACGTATGTGTTCAAGCAAGCAAATGCTGATCTTGAATCTTCCGTACGCGTGGTAGGCGATCTGTTGGGCAAGTCGGCGGAAGCTGAAGAAGCTTTGCAGAAATATAAGGAGCATGTCGATTCAGCCAAAAAGGTGCTGGCCCCTCATATCCAAGGCAAAAAAGCAGCGATTATTCGCTTCAATGACAGAGGGATGTTCTTCATCAAGTACGATTTCTTCAGTGGATACGTACTTACCAATGAGATAGGCTTTTTGCCGAGCCAAGTTGTATTCGGCGGTGACATTAATTTATCACTAGAGAGCTTACCTGATTTGGATGCGGACTATATTTTCCTCATCAATGACGCTGGTACGGGGGATGCGTTCGAGAAGGATTTGACTGAGAGTCCTGTTTGGAAAAGCATGGAGGCTGTGAAGAACGGTCGTACGTTTAAAGTAGAGGGAGATCACTGGTTAAGTGGCGGCCTGATCGCACATATGAAAGTCATTGACGATGTGAAAGGATTGATTGCAAAATGAGAATCATAGAGAAAAATGGCTACTCCCCTCGTAATTGTGTAGAGTGGACACTGCAATCAAGCCAAGGTCGTGACTATCGGATTATGATTGCGATACCAGAAGCTGAGGCCCCTCCTGAAGGGTATGCGGTTATTTATGCCGTGGATGGCGATGCGATGTTTGGAACGATTGCCGAGACAGTGAAGGTGCAAACCCGTAAGCCCAAGGGCTTCAACCCAGCCATTGTTGTAGGAATCGGCTATCCATCACGTCTACCATTTGACATGGACCGCCGTTGTTACGATCTGACCATGCCTGTGGACGCAGCTACGCTTCCTGACCGACCAAATGGGCAGCCTTGGCCAGAGCATGGTGGAGTTGATCGGTTCCTCGATTTCCTTGAACAACAGCTGATGCCAGCTATTTCTTCCGAGTGGCAAGTAAATCCGAACAAACAGGCGATTTTCGGCCACTCCTTGGGCGGACATTTCACACTGTATACGATGTTCTCGCGTCCGAAGCTCTTTTCTCACGTCGTATCAGGCAGCCCTTCCGTCTGGTGGGGCAACGACGAGGTATTGAGGGAGCAAGAGCGCTTCACCGCCCAATGGAAAGGGGATCACGAACTAAAGCTTCTTGTCATTGTTGGCGGTGATGAGCTCTCCTTCATGGTCGAGGGTGCACAACGGGTCGTCGAGCGCATGGAACCACTCGCTACCAAAGGTGTTCAAGTGAGCTACATCAAATTCGAAGATGAGGGCCACGTAAGCGTGCTGCCTTCCGCGATTAATAGACTTGTGCGGTTTGTGCTTACGGATTAGCCCTCTGAAACTACTTTCAGAACGTAAAGGACAGACAAATGATACGATATATTCGTTTATTGCTTCATTTCGGCTATCAAGAAGCCATGTCTTGCTTGTTTCCAGTCTTTATTTTTGCTTCGCTCGCCTTATCCAAGTTCGTCACCATTCCTGGTTTGCCGAGGTATGACCTCCTGCTTTTGCTCTGCCTACTCTTCCAAATCTTCATGGTGAAAAGTGGCTTGGAGTCTCGGGACGAATTGAAGGTCATCACGGTCTTTCACGTGATCGGGCTGTGCTTGGAAATATTCAAGGTGCATATGGGATCTTGGAGCTATCCTGAGGATGCGTACAGCAAGGTGTTTGGCGTTCCTCTTTACAGTGGGTTCATGTACGCCAGTGTCGCGAGCTACTTATGTCAAGCGTGGCGCCGACTTGAGGTCACACTCTCTGGCTGGCCGAATCAGATTATCGCCACAATTTTGGGCGCAATGATCTATTTGAACTTTTTCACCCACCATTATATTTGGGATTTGCGTTGGGTGCTGATGGCAGCTATTTTCATTGTCTTCTGGAAAACCCGTGTTTATTTTAGCGTCGCGAACGAGCGATTTTTCATGCCCATCCCTCTTGGTTACTTTTTGATCGGTTTTTTCATTTGGATTGCGGAAAATATAGCGACGTTCCTCGGCGCTTGGAATTATCCGAATCAAAAAGCAGGCTGGGAGCTCGTGCATCTCAGTAAAATCAGCTCGTGGTTTTTACTTGTTATCGTGAGCTTTATTATCGTGGCGGAATTGAAACACGTAAAATCCAGAAGATCCCAGTCCCATGATAGAAAGAAACACACGTAAAAAGCCTATCCACTCTTCCTACGAAACGTCAAAGGGTGGATAGGCTTTCTCTCTTATTTCATTACGTTGCCGAGTACATTCTCGATCATTTGGCGGTTGGCAATGACACCTGTGTACAGCCAGCTGGAATCTTTCGCAAATGTATAGGCATTTCCATTCTTCACAGCAGGAATATTCGCCCATACTGGATCCTTTTGCAGCTGTTCCACAGCAGTTCGATTACTGTTTACGATAAACAAGTACTCGGCATCGAGTTCAGCCAATTTCTCCATGGAAATCGCGTTCCAGTTTGCTTCTCCTGACTTGGAGATTTCCTGAACGATGGTAGGAGCCTTAAACCCAAGGTCCTTGTAGAGCACATCACCGCTAGACAAGTCCTGACGTGCTACGTACACATTTTTCCCCGTCATCCACAGTGCTGCCGCTGATTTTTCCCCAATCGCTTGCTGCAACTTTTGTTTGGACTCGGCTGCAAATGTCTCATAATCTGCCAGCACTTTCTTCGCTTCTTCTCCCTTGTTGAGAACTTCCCCTACTGTCAGGAGCTCTTTACGCCAATCGCTGTTCTTTTCTTTTCCGATTGTATAGGTTGGCGCAATTTTTTCGTACTGACTATACTTGTCGCCTTGGATCAAGGTCGCGCTATCCAAAATAATCAGGTCAGGACTATGGCTCATCACGACTTCTGGTGGCAGATCATAAGGAATCGCTGGAATACCCGCCAGCTCCTTTTGCAGGTAGCCTTGTACCTCGCTGTTCCCTACTGACCATTGGGCAACCGGCTTCACTCCCAATGCGACTAAATGATCCTCCAAGTAAGAAGCGATCACGCGCTGCGGTTGGGCTGGGACTGTTACTTCATTTCCCATCGCATCCTTCAATACCCGTGGAGCTTCAGCTGATGGTGTCGCCGTTTGACTATCGCCAGTTTGTGTCCCTGGATTCGCAGTATTCGGCTGGCCAGAGCAAGCGCTCACGATTGTAACTAGGCTTGCCAATACGACACTGGCTATCAAAAGTTTGGCTGTTTTCTTCATTGGTGTGTTCCTCCATCTGCGTCATGCCATCAAGCAGCGACAATTGCCAACTCGACTACATTTCCGTTGAGAATAATTATCAAAATCACAATGGGTATTATAGCGGATTATGGCACGATGCTCAACTTTTTGTTTATGGAAACGAAAAAAGACCTCCTGCTTCTAAGCAGAAAGTCCTTCGTCTATCCGTCTTGCAGCTTTATCGCGGAACCCCGCTTAACAAGAATCGATGCAGTCCCCCGATCAGACACACGCCAGCTGTTACAAAAAACGCAATGAAGTAGGAATGGTGCCAATTCCCCAGCAAGCCTGCCAATACTGGGCTCAATACCGCTCCGATCGACAATACCGCTGAGTAAATACTAAACACGCTACCATATTGCTCTCGGGGGGAATGTACCGTCAAAATGGTCGCAAAAGCCGGAAATAGCATCCCAAAGCACGCACCGAAGAAAAACATCATCACATGAATCGGAATTGCCAGCCCGATTGCCAGGGCATACAGAAGAAGACTAAGTACGCCCAAACCAGCAAACGTTCTCGTCTCAACGGGAACGCGATGCAGCCAAAACTGGCACAGAATAGCAAGTGCCCCCAACCCTTTCAAGCTGAACAATATGCCCGTAACGGCCGGGGACAGCCCTTGTTTTTGGATGAGCAAGGGTACTTCGTAGATGATCGTTCCTTGAGCGTAAATGATCGCAAATCCCCCAAGAAACGCAGGGTACAGCATTCGATTTTCCAGGATGGCGGTAAGGCTCTGCTTGCCTCCACCTTTGATCCGTGGCGTGGACGGCGTGCTTCCCTCTACTCTAGCCGGCAGCATCATCCAAGCGAAAACACCAGCAATGATCATCATGTAGCCAAGAATCACGAATGATTGACCATAGCCGAACTGCACTGCCAAAAAGCTACCGACTGCCGGGGATACGATACCTGCCGAGGTAAGGACCAATCCCTTTTTACCCATGATTTCGCCCTGCTCAAGTGCCGTCTTCCCTGTTTCTCCGAGCAAGGCAGAACAAGCAGGAGATACAAACGCCATCAAAAACCCGAGCATCAGTCGAAAGGTAAAGAAACCAGCGGTATTTTGCACGATGCCTTGGCCAATCAGCATCACCCCAGCCAAAATCAATCCACCTGCGATAAACCATTTTTTCGGATAGCGATCGAGAAAAGGGCCAGCGAGCAGGTTGCCTGTCAAATTACTGATCGCATAACCGCCGAGCACGAAGCCGATCATCGCAGCGGATACACCCAATACGTTTAAATACGGCGCAAGAAGAGGCGTCTGCGCGTGCATGTCAAAGGCAACAAGAAACAAAACCACTAACAGGAGAGCCCTCAAAGTATTCCCTTCCTCTCTAACGGCCTGTCTTTGTCCCAGTATATGAAGGGAATGGTACAAGTAGGATAAGAAAAGGAGAGGGAAGATTCAGAATAAATATAGCAATTATTTTTGTATTGCCGTAATATTTACTGTATTACCGTAATTGTTTTTGATTAGGAGGTGACTTTTTGGAGCACGTTTACAAAAAAATACGAGCGCTTCGTATACAGCAGGAGCTTACTTTAAAGGACTTAAGTGAGAAATCAGGATTCTCTGTCAGTTTCTTATCACAAGTAGAGCGTGGTAACAGTTCACTCGCGATTACTTCTCTGCAAAAAATTGCGGAATGCCTGGGTGTCTCCATTACGTATTTCTTTGAAGTAGAAAATGATGTCATATACCACACACCCATTGAAAAGCGTAAAACATTGCAGATTGAAGGTTCACCTGTGAAGTACGTTCGAATCGGTGGGAATTTCCCCGACAGGGCGCTTGAGCCCCTCCTCAACGTGTTGCCACCCGGACAGACGAAGCATGTCGCCTTTCAGCATCCCGGTGAAGAGTTTTACTACGTTGTAAAAGGATGTGTCACCATCATCGTCGACGAAACGGAATACCATCTCGAGCAAGGAGACACGATCCACTTCCCTTCCTCTCTCCTTCATACGTGGTACAATCCTTCCACTGTTGAAGAAGCCGAGATTCTGTCCGTTTTGACGCCTGTCATTTTTAGAGCCTAACGCAACGTGTCCTTTCCGCATTATCTACCAATATAAAAGGGTGATTTAAATGCAAGAAAGACTGGAAAAGCTACACGCGTATATGGAAAGCAGGAAACTGGACGCATTGATCATTACGCACCCCAAAAACGTGTACTATTTTACCGGATTTTTGTCAGAGCCACATGAACGTTTTATGGGCCTCGTTTTGGTGAGAGGCGAGTCCCCCTTCCTCTTCGTTCCACTGCTGGACGGTGAAAAAGCACGGGAGGCTTGTCCTGCTATTATGATTTACACGCATGACGATTCACAGGATGCGCTGACTGTGCTTCAGCATTTGCTGCCGACTCCCCTCTCTCACATTGGTGTGGAGAAGAACCATTTGACAGCGAAAACATATGAGGCGCTCATATCGGTGGTGCACGCTACAGAAGCAGTGGATCTCGGAGAATTGCTGTGCAATATACGCGTGGCTAAGGATGAATCTGAAATCGCTACTATCAAGCGAGCTATTTGGGTGATGGAGGAATCCCTACGCCGTACGCTCCCTCTGATATCCGTAGGGATGACGGAACTGGACGTCGTAGCAGAGCTGGAATACCAGATGAAAAAGCTAAAAGCCCAAGGCCCTTCCTTTTCAACGATTGTACTCGCTGGAGAAAAAGCAGCACTGCCCCATGGTGACCCAGGTGATCGTGTAATTCAGGCGGGAGAAGTTTTGTTGATTGACGCAGGGGTATACGTCGATGGGTATGTATCGGACCTGACTCGTACTTTTGCTGTCGGTCAACTTGGTGCAGAATTGCTAGACATGTACGATACGGTCTTGCAAGCGAATTTGGCCGGGATACAAGCCGTTCGACCAGGGGCTCTGATCGCAGAGGTTGACCTAGCTGCTCGAGCTGTCATTTCGGACCGGGGCTATGGAGAATTTTTCATCAATCGGGTAGGGCACGGAATCGGATTGGAGCTTCATGAGGCCCCGTACGTTCACAGCCAGGCAGTAGGAGAACTCATTCCAGGCATGGTTTTCACGATTGAACCAGGCATTTATAACACGCAGATCGGTGGCATCCGCATTGAAGACAATGTGCTCGTCACGAAGGATGGCGTAGAAGTATTGACGTCTTTTCCCAAAGAGCTGCAAATCATCGGATAAATGATAAAAGAAAAGGCTGGTGTCGTTCCTTTGAAAGTACTGGAAACAGATCGTCTCATCCTCCGCTGGCAAACTGCCGAAGACGCTGATTTTGTCTTGAAACTGATGAATGAGCCTTCTTGGATTCGATTTATTGGCGATCGTGGTCTTCGTTCGACGGAAGACGCCCGCAACTATATTTTGAATGGCGCTGTCGCGATGTACGAGAGTCTTGGCTTTGGTCTGTATTTGACAGAACGAAAGGAAGGAAATGTTCCGATCGGTTTATGTGGACTGATCAAGAGAGAGTCGTTGGAGGATGTTGATATCGGCTTTGCCTTTCTGCCCGCATACTGGGGCAAAGGCTACGCATATGAGGCAGCCTCTGCCGTTCTTGCCCACGCAAAAGAAGTTGTCGGCTTAAAGCGCATCGTAGCAATCACCAACCCCGATAATGCATCTTCTGCCAATCTTCTAAAGAAAATCGGCCTACAAGAACAAGGGATGGTTACCCTTCCAAATGATACGAAGGAGGTCAAGTTTTTTGCCATCGAGTTCTAGTCCATGCTGTCCAAATGAGTGATGGAATTGGTGAAATGGATCAGACGTCCGTATTCGTTATACTCCAACAAGTGGATACCTGTGTCGCCTGTGCCAAAGTAAATGTCGTGCAAGACAGGCAGCTGCAAGAAGCTTTCGATGATTCTGGAGATCATGCCGCCGTGGGAAACAATCGCAATTCTTTTATAGGAAGTGCTGAGATGTCTGATTGCGGAATAGATTTGCTCGCCGCGTGCGCGGAATTCGATCTTGCTCTCGCCATCTCCGCCCAACTTTTCGTGCGGCAAGATTCCCCAAGGAAACGCGACTTCCTCTAAGGGCTTGCCTGCCAGATCTCCATTATTGTGCTCTTGCAGCTCGGGTATGTACTGAACGGGACAACCTACTGTGTCAGCCAAAATAGAAGCGGTCTCACTGGCTCGCTTGAGTGTGCTCGCCCAAATAAAATCTGGAGGAAACTGCTCCAAAACGCGCGCTGCCATGCGCCGTGCCTGTTCACGCCCTTCTTCTGTCAAAGGAAAATCTGCCTTGCCTTCATGTACATTCAAAATGTCTGCTTCGGATTGTCCATGGCGAATCAACAAAATTTGCATCGGATTGCCTCCTCATGAGGGATAAAGAGGGCCTCACCGTGATTGGGAGGCCCTGTAATTCCCTTTTCAATTAAGAATGAACGGATTTCAAACCAAGAGAACTGTCATGGAACTTGATATTCGAGTACTTATCCATCGCGACACGCAACTGGTACTCGCTCTCAAACAGCATAACCGGACGGCCATAACGGTCACTTACGGTTCTGTTCTTCACAGCATCGAGGTCTGCTTTCTCCCCTTCGAGCCAGCGAGCGATTTGATACGGCATACGAGTCAACATGATGTCTACCCCGTACTCGGCTTTCAAACGGTATTCCAGTACCTCGAACTGCAGCACACCTACCACGCCAAGAATCAGCTCTTCCATCGGATGGGTACGGAATAACTGCACTGTGCCTTCCTCGGTCAACTGCATGATCCCTTTTTGGAATTGCTTGTGCTTCATCGCGTCTTTCACCATCACCTTGGAGAAAAACTCTGGCGAGAAGTGCGGCATTTCTTCGTACTCAAACGATTTTCCGACGCAGAGTGTATCGCCGATCTGGAAAATGCCCGGGTCAAAAAGACCGATGACATCTCCCGCGAACGATTCATCGACTATTTCGCGGTCCTGTGCCATAAACTGTACCGGCTGCGCCAATTTGATGTCTTTGCCAAGACGGACGTGCTTGACTGACATTCCTCGCTCAAACTTGCCGGAGCAAATACGCAAGAAAGCGATGCGATCTCGGTGAGCTGGATTCATATTGGCTTGGATTTTGAAGATGAAGCCGGAGAAATCGTTCGTATACGGATCGATCAATCCTTCTGTACTCTTCTTCGCAGAAGGTGCTGGCGCCATTTGCAGGAAGTTGTCCAGGAATGTTTGTACACCGAAGTTGTTGATGGCACTACCGAAGAAAACAGGCGTCAGTTGCCCTTTGTTGATCAGTTCAGGATCGTATTCATCTCCCGCAACATCCAGCAGGGAGATTTCGTCCTGCAATTGCTGCCACAGTTCTTGACCGACACGATCACCGATCAGCGGGTCTTCTGCTCCCTCTACAGGGAAAAAGGAGATATCCTCGTGCTGTGTATTGTTTTGATACAGCTCGACACGAGACTTCATGCGGTCAAATACGCCGCTGAAATAGCTGCCCATCCCAATCGGCCAGTTCATCGGATAAGAGCGAATACCCAATACGCGCTCAATTTCTTCCAAGAGCTCGAATGGATCTTTACCGTGACGGTCCAGCTTGTTCACGAACGTAAAGATCGGAATACCACGCATGCGACAGACCTTGAACAGCTTGATCGTCTGTGCCTCTACCCCTTTTGCTACGTCGATAATCATCACAGCAGCGTCTGCAGCAGTCAGCGTGCGGTACGTATCCTCACTGAAGTCTTGGTGACCAGGTGTGTCCAAAATGTTGATGTGGTGACCATTGTATTCGAAATCCATCGCACTGGACGTAACGGAGATTCCACGCTTTTTCTCGATCTCCATCCAGTCAGAAGTGGCATGCTTGGAATTTTTGCGCCCCTTGACCACCCCTGCTTCACGGATGGCTCCGCCGTAGTAGAGCAACTTTTCCGTCATTGTCGTTTTACCCGCATCCGGGTGGGAGATGATGGCGAAGGTACGGCGTTTTGCTATCTCATTTTCCCATTGGGGATTGGATTGACTCATCTTCATTCTCCTGTCATCGCAAATAAGTAACACTTTCGTTTCCTCTACGATTATACCGACAAATGCTTGTCGCATCCACCTAGTAATTTTTCATTAAACCGTTATAATATTCAGTAGTAAAATTTTTTTGACTGCATGACTTACATATTAATTACCAGAATATGACAAATTTACAGGAGGAACCCTATGTCAACGACTGTGGAAACACGTGCGGCCGAATTCCGTGACTATGTGAAGAAAATAACCAGCTACACGCAAGCGCTGAACGTTCTTTATTGGGACAAGGCTACACAAGCTCCTCGCAATGGAATGGATGCCCGTTCTGAAATCATCGGGACTTTGGCTGGTGAGCAATTCAAGCTAGCGACGTCTAAAGAAATGGAAGCGCTTTTGACAGAGCTGAGTGAGCCATCTGTCCTCGAAACATTGGATGAAATTACCCGTCATAGTGTGCTGGAATGCAAAAAGGAATATGACCGCAACAAGAAAATTCCTGCTGACAGGCATCAGGAGTACGTCGTGCTGACCGCCAAGGCTGAAACGGTGTGGGAAGAAGCTCGTGCCAACAACGACTTTTCCATGTTCCAGCCGTACCTCGAGAAAATCGTGAACTTCCAGCTCGAGTTCATCGAGTATTGGGGTCATGACGGCAAAAACAAGTACAACACCCTCTTGGACATGTATGAGCCTGGTATGACTGTCGATCAGCTCGATCCGATCTTCGCCACCTTGCGCGAGAAAACGGTCAAGCTGGTAAAAGCGATCGCCGACTCCCCGAACAAGCCAGACACATCCTTCTTGACGAAAAACTTCCCAGTAGCAGACCAAGAAGCATTCAGCCGTTATATCCTCGAGAAAATCGGGTACGACTTCAAGTCTGGCCGCATGGATCGCAGTGCGCATCCATTCTGCACCACCTTCAATCCGGGTGATGTCCGCATTACGACGCGCTACGCTGAAAATGATTTCAATTCTGCGCTCTTCAGTTGTATTCACGAGGCTGGCCACGCGATGTACGAGCAGAACATCAATCCAGACCTGCTGTTCACTCCACTGTGCGATGGTACCTCCATGGGGATTCACGAATCCCAATCCCGCTACTGGGAAAACATGGTCGGACGCAGTCTGCCGTTCTGGAATCACTTTTTCGCTGACTTGCAAAAAGCGTTCCCTACCCAATTCGAAGGTGTGTCTGTAGAAGATTTGCATCGTGCGGTTAACGCTGTTACTCCTTCCTTTATCCGGACTGAAGCAGATGAGTTGACGTACAACCTGCATGTCATGATCCGCTACGAAATCGAGAAAGGCTTGATCAATCAAACCATTCAAGTGGCTGATCTGCCAAAAATCTGGAATGAAAAAATGAAAGAATACCTCGGTGTTGAGCCACCGACAGATGCACTGGGTGTGCTTCAGGATGTACACTGGTCAGGCGGAATGATCGGTTACTTCCCTACTTACTCGCTGGGTAATGTGTATGCGGCACAATTCGTCCACGTTATGGAAAATGAGATCAACGGCTACGAAGAGCTGATCGCAAAAGGCGATTTCGCTCCGATTCGTGAATGGCTCAAGGAAAAAATCCATCAGTACGGCAAAATGAAGAGCCCTCGCGAACTCGTACAAGCGATTACAGGCGAAGGCACCAATGCGACTTACTTGATGAATTACCTGGAGAAAAAATACACAGACGTATACAAGCTGTAAGCAGTTATACCTTTGCTATCCAATGTTCTCCCTGCTCAGGGAGGACATTTTCATTTTAAACAGTTACCTTTCGTAACCTACGTACATAAAAGTGCATCCTTCCCCCCGCGGATAAATGCTAGTACACTGCATAATATACATGAGATTCCTATTGTCTTGAAAAAGGAGTGTTATCGATTGGCTATCGATCTAAAAGGAAAAACCGCAATCATTACAGGAGCAGGTAAAGGCATTGGTCGCGCTACTGCAATTGCTTTGGCAAAGGAAGGTGTGAATCTCGGCCTCTTGGCTCGCTCTGAGGAAAATTTGAAGCAAGTAGCCAAGGAAGTAGAAGCATACGGCGTAAAGGTCGCGATTGCGACAGCAGACGTTTCCAACTATGACGACGTCACGACAGCTGTTACCTCTATCAAAAATGAACTGGGTCAAATTGATATCCTGCTCAACAATGCAGGCGTCGCTAAATTCGGTAAATTCCTAGAGCTGGAAACGAGCGAATGGGAACAAATCATCCAAGTCAATCTGATGGGCGTGTATTACGTGACTCGCGCTGTACTCCCTGGCATGATTGACCAAAACTCCGGTGACATTATCAACATCTCCTCCACTGCTGGACAAAAAGGAGCTCC
Source organism: Brevibacillus sp. NPDC058079 (assembly GCF_042885155.1). Taxonomy (NCBI): domain Bacteria; kingdom Bacillati; phylum Bacillota; class Bacilli; order Caryophanales; family Paenibacillaceae; genus Brevibacillus; species Brevibacillus sp. NPDC058079. Next base: position 151,293 of record NZ_JBHVSO010000001.1, on the reverse strand, counting down.
TGTCACCAGCGCGTATAGTGCATCCAAGTTTGGTGTTCTTGGTCTGACTGAATCGTTGGCTCTCGAAGTGCGCAAACACAACATTCGCGTAACAGCGCTTACGCCTAGCACAGTAGCAACCGATATGGCAATTGACTTGGGTCTGACCGACGGAAATCCTGAAAAGACCATGCAACCTGAGGATATTGCTGAGTTCGTGGTTAGCCAGCTGAAGCTGAACAAACGCATCTTTGTGAAATCCGCTGGACTGTGGTCCACCAATCCATAAATATGACATGGCAAAAAAGCGAAAAGAGTCCGTTCGTACAGGCGGATTTCTTTTCGCTTTTTTTCGAAGCCCTGTGAAACCGCTTTATTTTTGTTCACTTTCTATCCACGATTTCTTCACGCCTTATTCACACCTGCCCAACCAAAAATGCCCTCAACTGGAGTATGATGAACATGTAAAACATTTCCACAAAGTGGAGGGTATCCTTATGATACAAATGCTGTCGAATTGGTTGTGGGGTAATGAAGAACAAGAAGTCGTTCCATTTGAGACGAAAAGATACGTCCGGAATGAAATGGAGCAATTCACGTTCAATGAGCCACAGCAAGTGCTGCCGTATCCGCTTCCCCAGTTATAAGATCCAATACTTGATCCAATATAACCTGAAGCTGCCGAATCTGGCAGCTTTTTTTGCTCCTTTCTGAAAGCGCTCACTGATGTGCTACAATGTGGTAAACAGGAGGGGTTCGCTTTGGTAGAGTTCACAGAAAAATGGTTACCCACATACATTCGCCGCGATTTGGCGGTTTTATTTTGCGGTATCAATCCAGGACGTATATCGGCTACGACGGGTTTCCACTACGCCAATCCAGCCAACCTGTTTTGGCGCGGATTGTACGAAGGCGGCCTGACACCTCACAAGCTCTTGCCCGAGGAAACCGCTACCCTCTTAGACTACAACTATGGTATTACCGATCTGGTCTCACGCCCTACCCGCTCCGCAACAGACCTTCGTAACGAGGATTATGCCACAGGTGCAGAACAGTTCGTCCAAATGATTCAGACTTACCGGCCTCGTGTCATTTGTTTTAACGGCATTACTGCTTTTCGTCACGCGACCGGACAAAAAAAAGAAGCAATTTCACTGGGGCTGCAGCCAATCAGGTACTTTGGGACAGAAGATTGGTCTGGCAGCTATGTGTTTGTCGTCCCGTCTACCAGTGGGGCTAACGCATCTTTTACACGTGAGGAACGAATCGCCAAGTTTACTGAGCTAAGTCATTTTTTACGCGAGATGAATTGGCACCCGCTTCCCTTGCCTGCTGAGTAGATCCTTCAGTGTCAACCACTCCTCTTCTTCCGTACAATACTTGTAGCTCTGTACGCAAGGAGGGGCATCAGCAGTGGACGATCTCATCAAAAAAATCCAGAACAGATACGACATGACTGTTCTGCATCACAAAACCATTCGGGATACTTCCAAATCACTCGTCATTTACTTGGAAACAACCAATGGCAAATTCATCGGAAAGGCTTTCCCTCTGCAAAAGGAACGTTTACATTTCATTCTGAATGCAGAAGCGCATTTGCGCCAAAATGGCGTACTCATCCCCGACATTCAACGAACCAAAAATAATAAGCGTTACATAACTCATAATGAAAATCTTTTCGTTCTCCACCGAAGGCTATCCTGGCCAAATATTGCGTATAATTCCCCTTTTCGAATGGAACGGATCGGCACGGTATTAGGCAAATTTCATGTGAGGTCACTCGGTTTTTCCTCCAAGCATGGCAACCTTTACAATGGCGCAGAAAAATGGTCCGTGGAATACAAGACAGATTTAGCTGCCCTTGAGAAGTGGGAGCTTCGACATGCCGGGAAGACTGATCAAAAATACACTGCGATCGCGGAATACCTTCCTTTTTTTAAACAAGCCGGGATCACAGCCAAGGAACACTTGATATCCGCTCCATACTTCTCGAAATGGAAAAAAGAACTCCTGAGCAACCACTTTCTCTGTCACGGCGATTTTAACAATGGGAATTTGCTCGTCAGTAATCAAAGAATTGCGATCATTGACTGGGATGACGTTCGTTACGATTTTCCGTCCAAAGACATTGCCCGTGTTCTATCCCTTGCTATGCGAAAAAATGAACAGTGGAACGAGGAATTGTTCTCTCATATAATGCGTGGCTATCTCCAAGAAAATCCCCTATCGATTGAGCAACTGCATTTGCTCTTTGTCGATCTCGCTTTCCCGCATATCATTGAACGTTTTTTACGCAAAAAGCTGTACGCCCAGATGAGCCTTGCTGAGATTCAACAGTTTTGCAATCGGGAAGCTCTCAAGACCGCCTTTATGTTAGACGAAATGAAGGCCCATGTATATTAGACACAAGGCTATAGCCTGTCTATACACATAGGCCTTCCCTATTTAACTGGCGTATACCGTTAAGTCCGGGCCAGCTTCACCAATGAGCTTTGCTGACGCGTATAGTGAATGAGCTCTGCCGCCATCTCGTAATAATTGAAAGGTGTAATCAGATAGATACCATTGAAGTAACGAACGGCCGTGTCGACCAATTCCTTCGCGATTGCGATTCCTTCCTGTCGGGCGGCTTCTCCCTGTACCTTTTTCATCCGTTCGAGAGCCTCTGTCGACAGCTTGATTCCCGGCACTTCATTATGCAGGAACTCCGCATTGCGCGAGCTAGTCAGCGGCATGATCCCGATAAAGACAGGAATGCCGATGTGCTTCGTCGCCTCGTACACATTCCGAATGGACTCTGCATCGTACACAGGCTGTGTCATAATATAGTCCGCACCTGCCTCGACCTTCTTTTCCAAGCGGGCAACGGCAGCATCCATATTTCGGACATTCGGATTAAAGGCTGCGCCCACAATAAACTGGGCTTTTTGCTTTAACGGACGTCCTGAGAACGAAACACCTTCGTTCAACTGCTTCACCATGCGAATCAGATCAAACGAGGTCACATCAAATACCGAGCTGGCACCTGGCAAGTCACCAAAGCGCGATGGATCGCCAGTAATTACCAATATTTGGTCAATCCCCAATGCGTGCAGCCCCATTAAATGCGATTGCTGTCCAATGAGATTGCGGTCCCGGCAAGCAATGTGCAAGAGCGGATCGATTCCATGTCTGCTCTTCATGAGGGCCCCGAGAGCCATGTTGCTCATACGCACTGTCGCCAACGAGTTATCCGCCAACGTAATGGCGTCTGCTCCTGCTTTGTGCAGCTCGCAGCATCCGTGGAGAAACTGGTCTGCATCCAGATCACGCGGAGGATCAAATTCAACAATGAGCGTCGTTGCCGTTTTTACACGCTCGACAATGCTTGGTTTCTCCCTCTCCCTCGTGTTCTGCACAGAAACCGAAGGACGATCTCCAGCTACGATGGTTGGATTCACACGCGCTTGCGGCTCAAGTGACTCAAGTGCATCTGCAATCGCCTTCACATGTGCAGGCGTAGTTCCGCAGCATCCGCCAATCAACCGTACCCCCTGCTCACGTAAGCGAAGCGCACTCTGTCCAAAATATTCAGGTGATGATTTAAAAGCGTATTCTCCGTCAGTCATCCCCAGACGACCCGCATTTGGGAATACGGATAAGAGTGCATCTTCTGGAATTACTGTATTTTCAAACGAACGAAGTAATTCAGCGGGACCAAGGCGACAGTTTAGTCCGATCACGTCAGCACCTGCGGCTTTCAGCTTGGAAAAAGCATCTGTCAGATCGTAGCCATCACGTGTGCGCCCTACTTCCAAAGTAGCTAACTGCGCGATTACAGGTACATCTGTGAGCGGGCGGATTACCTCGATCGCCAGAAGCAGCTCCTCCAAGTCCACGAACGTCTCCAGAATCAGTCCATCTACGCCAGCATGCAATAGAGCAATCGCCTGTTCCTCATATTGGTCACGGTATTCATCCAAAACCTTTTTCTTCACCCGTCCAGCCAAAATCGATCCAATGCTCCCAGCTACATAAGCATCATCCTGAGCAGCTTCCCGTGCAATGGCGACTGCGAGCCGATTAATCCGCGCAACCTTATGCTCTAGACCGTAACGGCTCAATGCATCGCGGTTGGCAGAATACGTATTTGTCTCTAGGAAACGTGCACCGGCCTGATAGTAGGACGTATGAACTTCATGTACCAAACGAGGGTTGGATAAACACAGCTCCTCAAAGCTGACACCAACTGGGACGCCCAGCCCGTGCAGCTGGGTCGCCATCGCTCCATCTCCGACTAGAAGGTTGTCTTTCAAATAGGCTCGTAAATCTTTCTTTCTCGTCGTCAACTCAATCCCTTCTCTCCCATATTCATTTATCTTTAAACTTCAAAAATAGATGGACCTGCGTTGAAATAACGTGCTTCAGGGTGAGCAAAAACCATCGCCGATACGGAAGCTTCTGGCTCCATCATGAAGCCCTCTGTCAGCTGAACGCCGATATCCTCTGGACGCAACAGACGGAATAACTGCGCCTGATCTTCCAGATTCGGGCAAGCAGGGTAACCGAAGGATACACGAATGCCCTGATATCTAGCACCGAAGCGCTCGAGCATCGTCATCTCAACCGGATCGGGTATACCCCACACGTCGCGCATGACGTGGTGAATTCGCTCAGCAAATGCCTCTGCCAGCTCCAATGCCAAGGCTTGGAGGACATGGGAGCGCAAGTAGTCACCACGCTCTTTTAACTCTGTAGATTTTTCGCGAATCCCTCCCCCAGCCGTTACGGTCAGGAATCCGACATAATCCATTTCCTTGCTCTCCACTGGTCGCAGGAAGTCGGACAGGCAAAGATGAGGTTCTTCCAGCTGACGCGGGAACGAAAAGCGCTCCAGCAGCTTGCTGTGGTCTTTTGGATCATAGACCAAAATTTCGTTGCCATCTGACTGAGCCGGGAAGAACTGATACACACCGTGTGTCGTAATGGTTCCTTTTTGCTTCGCTTCATTTAATAGCTCTTCCACAATGCCGTACAGTTCCAGTACCTTGTCGTCGCCTGCCTCTATCAATCTATCTACATTTCCGCGAACACCGAGGTGTTTTCCGAGGAGCATCCGCAGGTTCAAATACGGCTGCAAATGGCTGAGCGGATATTGTCGCAAAACATGTCGTTCACAATCGGGCGGCAGATGGATCGGAACGGTTCTGCTGATGGCTGAGCGAGCAGGCACTGGTGCTTTTTTCTCCTCAACAACAGGCTGAGCGGTTGCAACTGCTTCCAGCAGATGCTGCTGTTCTTCTACCAAGCGATCACGTTCATCCGGATTTTGTAGACGATTCACGAGGTCCAGACCATCCATGGCATCTTTTGCGTATAAAACAATTCCACGGTATTCCGGTGCGATCCGGTTCGATGTGAACTTGCGCGTTAACGCCGCACCGCCAACCATCATCGGGATATCAATGCCTGCCTCACGCAGGTCTTGTGCAGTAATGACCATTTGTTGCGCGGATTTCACCAAGAGTCCAGAGAGACCGATGGCATCCGGCTTTTCTTCTCTGCATGCGGCAATCAGTTGCTCTGGCGGTACCTTGATCCCCAGGTTCACGACATTGTAGCCGTTGTTTGACAAAATAATTTCCACGAGGTTTTTTCCGATGTCGTGTACATCGCCCTTGACTGTCGCCAGCAAGATTTTCCCCTTGGCAGCGGCATCGCTTTTTTCCATGAATGGCTCTAAAAACGATACGGATGCCTTCATAACTTCTGCGCTCTGCAATACTTCTGCCACGATCAGCTGGTTGCCGTTGAACAGGCGACCGACCTCTTCCATCCCAGTCATCAACGGACCGTTGATGATCTCGAGCGGTACGTATTTATCCAGAGCCAGCTTCAAGTCTTCCACTAGACCATCCTTGGAGCCTTCGACTACATAACGGGCCAAGCGTTCTTCGAGCGTTAGCGAGGAGACTTCCACACTGACTTCCTTTTTCTTTTGGCGATAAAATTCGGTGAAGGCCGCCAATGTCTCATCATTTGTCTCGAATAGAAGAGCTTCTGCCAGCTTTCTCTCGTCTTCTGGAATCGAAGCGTAGCGCTCCAGCTTTTCCGTGTTGACGATGGCGTAATCAAGCCCTGCGAGAGTGGTGTGGTACAAGAAGACCGCATTCAGCACTTCCCGACCTGCAGCAGGCAAGCCGAAGGAAACGTTACTGACACCCAGGATTGTCTTGCAAGCAGGCATTGCTTGTTTGATCAAACGAATTCCTTCTACGGTTTCCAATGCAGAGCCGATGTATTGTTCATCCCCCGTCCCTACTGGAAAGACGAGTGGATCGAAAATAATATCCTGTGGCTTTATTCCATACTGGTTGACAAGAATGTCGTACGAGCGTTGCGCGACCTCCAGCTTCTTTTCGCGAGTGATAGCCATACCCGCTTCCTCAATCGTTCCAACGACAACGGAGGCACCGAACTTGTGAATAAGCGGAACGACTTCCTCAAATCGCTCCAACCCGTCTTCCAGGTTGATCGAGTTGAGAATGGCCTTCCCTTGCGAGTAGCGAAGTCCCAGCTCCATAACCTTGGCATCTGTCGAGTCGATCATGAGGGGCGCTTTTACTTTTTTCACGATGAACTGTAGGAATTTTTCCATATCTTCGTATTCATCACGGTCGGGATCAGCCAAGCATATATCGATGACATGTGCGCCGCGCTTTACTTGTGCCCGGGCAATATCAGATGCTTCTTCATAGTGACCAGCTGCAATCATTTCACGGAATTTTTTGGAACCGATGACATTGGTCCTCTCCCCTACTAGCAGGGGACGATTGTCATCTTCGACGTAAACGACCTCGATCCCGGAGACCGCGCTCAGCGGTTCTACAGCTGCACTGCGAGGCTTGCAGTCTTTCAATGCTTCTGCCATCGCTTGAATATGGTCAGGCGTTGTTCCGCAGCAACCGCCAGCGACGTTTATCCAGCCTTGTTCAGCGAACGCCAGCATTTTCGAGGCAAGTCCTTGTGGCGTTTCATGGTAATGACCGTTCTCATCTGGCAAGCCTGCGTTCGGATAACAGCTGACCGCACATTGGGCAATTCCCGACAATGTCCGCAGATGATCACGCATGAACTCTGGTCCTGTCGCACAGTTCAGACCAATAGAGACTGGCTTTATATGTTCCAAGGAGATGTAAAACGCCTCGATGTTTTGGCCAGCAAGCGTCGTGCCCATCGGCTCAATCGTACCTGACAGCATCACCGGGATCTCCTGTCCAAGCTCTTCAAAAGCTTTGCGAATCCCAATTCCACCGGCCTTAACGTTCAACGTATCTTGCGAGGTTTCCAAAAGAAGAACATCGGAGCCACCGAGAATCAGACCTTTTGCCTGACGATAATACGCCTCGACCAGTTCTTCAAAAGTGACACCGCCTGTCAACGAAAGGGTTTTGGTCGTAGGTCCCATTGCACCTGCTACAAAACGCGGCCACTCCTCCGTGGAATAGGCATCCACCGCTTCTCTGGCCAAGCGTGCTGCCGCTATATTGATCTCAAGGTCTTTCTCTGGCACATCGTACTCGGCTAAAACGATGGAAGCAGCACCAAACGTATTTGTTTCGACGATGTCTGCTCCCGCCTCTAAATATTTCTCATGAATGGAACGGATCACATCTGGTCTGGTCAGGTTCAAGAGTTCATTACAGCCATCATAGGCTTCACCGCCGAAATCATCAGCAGTCAGGTTCGCCTGTTGAAGCATGGTGCCCATTGCACCGTCCAGAATCAGAATTTTCCGGGAAAGCTGTTCGCGAAAAGTTGGTTTCATTGACGTGCCCCTTTTCTCCCTTGCATCGGCTTATTCTCTGTCATTAGGTAAATAAAATCAAAAAATCCTCTTCTTTGAAAGAAGAGGATTTGTCAGCAGATACGAAAACGCCTGAGACATCCTCTTATCTTTCAAAGCACGTAGCTTTGCTGGAATTGGCACCGGATTTTTACCGGTTGCCGAGGCTTCATCAGGCCAGTCCCTCTGCCTCTCTGGATAAGAGTCGTACACTTGTCATTTAGTTGTATTGTGAAATGTCTTGAATGTTTGCAAGTATCTTAACACCCCCTTTGTCTCCCCGTCAATTGTGAATTGTCTATTTTTTACTAAGCCTCTTCTCTTACGCGCCCATTTTTGCCTAAGCTGGGCATCCGCCCAGTCCAATATCGGCATTCGTGTATAGACTGGAGTATAACGGAAAGGAGGGGAAACAAAGATGAGTACATCTTTCTGCGGGAACGGATTCTTCGGTGACTGCTTCGCAATCGTGCTCGTGCTGTTTATCCTGTTGGTTATTATCGGGTGCTCGTGTGACGACTGTTAGATAAGTGTTTAAGAAAGGCTATCCCAAAAGCCATCAGGAATGGCTGCGGGATAGCCTTTTTTTCGTTTTAGTCGGCGATGATCTTGCCTGTCACGGCATCAAGGGCCATAAATTTGTTCGCAAGCTTTTCCTCACTCCACGGCACATACGCCAGCTTCGGTTGAGGTAATTTTTGCCCATCCACATCTTTCATCAAATAGACCAGCTTCAAAGGCATGACGCGTAAATACTCCTCAACAGCCTTGTCTTTCGAGATGATCTTGTCGGATGCTGGAAGCTCCACCAACTCGTGCGTCTCTCTGTAGTTATCAAACTTTGTCACTTTGCCCGTAGACGGATCGACCGTTACCGAATAAGCCGCTTTTTGCTCGCGATCCTGTACAGGAATGCCATCCTTGCTCAGGAAAAATCTGAATTCCCATTCGCCCGATGACACAGGACTCGCTTCGCCTGGCTGTATAACTTGTGCCAATTGTACTTCTTTTACACCTGGATCGACGTATTTATGCAGAAAGGCGAATGCAGCCTCTTCCGCTTGCTGGCGTTTGACTGTCACTGCAGCATTGGAACGCGGTGTTCCCAGCCCGACGACACTGCCTGTTTCTGCGATAACTTCTACGCCGATATACTTGTCATTTTTATCATACCAGACGTATTCCTTGCGTCCATCGCGCTCACGTTCACTCTCTCTGTAGGTCAAGCCTTCTACCTGTACGCCGAACTCTGCTTGCAGCAGTGCTTTTGCCTCATCCTTGGAGCGAACCTTGACGTATTCTTTCGGAGATTCGATTGGATGTGCTTTCTTCGTATTCAACTGATCATAGGCAAGCCCGTTATCTCCCGTTCCATACACAATCTTGCCACTGGTCGCGTCGATATGCCACTCCGTACCATCTTCACGTCCTCGTTGCATGAAGGAAACAGCTGGCGTGTACTCCAGAATAGGCTGCCACTTCTCTCCTTGTTTTGATTCTGGCCGTATTCTCGGATTCTGCACGTATCGAAGCTTCATATGCTCACTCAGCTCTTTGATGGCTACCTCTTCTGACACAGCAGTCGATACATCTGGATATCGTGACGGCTCGAATGATACGGGCTCCTTCCTGAAATATTGGACATGGCCAGAGTCAGTTGTTACTATGCTTATTTCATCAGACAACACTGGCAGCCCGTTATAGTATCGCAAGTACAATCCTGGATTGTTGGCGTCCAACAACCGATAGTTCTCGCTATCAGCCCCGAGCAGTTTGTTCAGAAACTGTCGCTCTTGCTCCAAGGCTTTTGCTCCTTCTGCTTCTTTCCGGCTCGCTGCTTCCTTTTCATCCCTATACAGAAGCATATACGATTCCAGTGCTTGACCATTTCCATAGATCGCAAGAGAAACCTGATGCCCCTCCTTGTTCATTTTCCCCAAGATTACTAACATGCCATCGTGGTTCTTCTCTTTATCCAACAGAAGAAGGGAGGGGTTCAAATCGGGCACGGCATCTGTCAGCTTGGTGAAAAAGGCTTGTTCACTCTTGTTCAATCGCCCGAAAAATGTGACTTGCTCATGCTGGTCAATTCCAACTGACAATACGTCGAACGGAACTCGCTGGCCGTTTTCCATACGTTGATAATTCACGCTCATCCATGGGCCTTTTACCTTATACTCGTCCGTATAGATCTGAGTCTCGACGAGCTGATAGGTCTTACTTTCCTCCCCCAAAAAAGCTTGAAGAAATGCGCTTGCTGCTTTCTCCGCAGTCTTGGCTGATGGCAATTTCTCTTCCTTCTGTTCTCCTCGATCACCATCAATTGTAAAGCTCTCAATTTGTCCTGTCTGTATATCATATGCAACCTTGGCACGAGCATTATCGCCTTCCAATAACGTTAGATTACTGAATCCATAGCTTGTACGATCCACTCTTATTGTCATCTTACTCAAGGCTGGGATCGCCTTTTTCAATGGTAAAATTGCCTCCTCCGGCGACACCTTTACACTGTTCGGATTTGCCTCTTTATTGTTTGTTTTCGTAGCAGTTGTAACAATCGCATTCGTTACATTTTTGCCATTTGGCAACTGTGGAAACCAGCCTTGTTGGTGCATGCCCACAGCAGTTACCGCCAAGCACGCTGCCAGCGAGCCAGCTACAAAAATTCGGTTTCGATTCTTGTGTTTATTCTGTGCAATCGCACCTCTGATCCGTAATTCCATCTCTTTTGTAAACCTCACTTCCTCCACTGATTCCTCACTTGCGCTCCGTACTGCTTCACGCATTTGCTTATCTACATCCATTCCAATCCCTCCTTTTCACACAATGCCTTAAAATGTTTTCGGGCCCGTGACAATTGGGTTCGTACGGCATCTTCTGAAATATCCAGCACTTGCGCAATCTCTCTTATCGACAAATCTTCATAGTAATGAAGTATCATGACTTTTCGGTACAGCGGCGAGAGCTTCATCACCTGCTCCGCTATCTGTACCTTGCTCATTCGTCCGATGACTGCCGCTTCAACGTTTGCGGTGTCGGCCTTCTCCGGGGGTGCTTCCTCTTTGGAGAGGTATGTAGAAAAAATCTGGCGAAAGGACCACGAACGCAAATATTTGCGGGACTCGTTGATCGCGATTCGGTAAAGCCACGTTTTCACGCTACTCTGATGGCGGAACTGATCCAGACCCCGATACGCCTTTAGGAACACTTCCTGGGTAATGTCTTCCGCGATTCCCCGATCCTTGACGATCAAGTAGGCGAGCTGCACGATGTTGTCTCCGTACTCGCTCATGAGTCTCGTCAGCTTCTCCTCGTTGGTCAGTTGCAGCGTCCAATCCGCTTCGCTACTTTTGGCACTTGCATTCACGCGCTGTTCACCTCCTTGTTACGTGTTGATATGTATTTGATCCAGCTGACTTATTTTTGTGACAAGATTATCCAATTATTTTTTCCATAATCCTTTTCCCTTCTTCCACTGCTACACTCCGTTGCGTTGCTTTCATTGTCAGCGCACATTGCTTTTGCTATCATGAGGCTTATTGTAGAGCGAAAGGAACGAGATGACATGGATGACTTGCAAGCACGAGAAAAAGACAAATTTCTGTCCTGTTTGGAGACCATAAAAGAACTATCCAAATCCGAATTTGAAACCTATTCCATCGTTAAGAATACCGAAACCGGCGAACATTATCTCCACTATTTTTTGTCCCACATTAACTTATCCGAGGGAGGCAGAAGAGACGATTACGATCACTTCCTGCCGATTGAATCCGACGATATTTTAGGGATTATGTTTGGCGAGCAAGCGTACCAGTTCCCTGAAAACTGGCGCTCCGCTTATTTGCGCAGTGGTAACGACAATCGATTGATCCCGTTCGATCCATCTGAAAATTACGATCTGGACGAGGCCGCTGCTGCCGAGCTGGCTATGCTCGAAAAGCTGGAACAGTACAAAGAGCAAATGATGAACGCGGATAACCTCAGCGCGGAAGAAAGGGAAGAGCTGACCAAGCAGTATTTCGCGGAATTAGATAAGATTTTGAAAAAACCGGAACAGTGAGTTGCATCCTGACGGTTAATACAGCTATAATTCTAGAGAAACAAACGAATCGTTGATGAGGAAAGTACTCCTTGTGCGAGGCTGTAGCGAGTCGGGGACGGTGTGAGCCCGATGCCAAACCATGTGAGGAAGCGCCCCTCGGAGATGCGACCTGAACATCCTACGCCAGCCATTATGGGCAACGGATCGTGTAGGGCTATGCCGGGACTGCCCGTTACAGCAGATCAAGCGGTTTTTGCCTTCCTGTTCGATGGAAGGGAAAAACAACAAGAGTGGCACCGCGGGAGTATAACCTCTCGTCTCTTTTTCACAGGAGACGTAGAGGTTTTTTTATTTGAAAGGAGTAGAAATTTAAATGAGCTACAAACACCAAGTCGCTGAAAAGATTGCCGCTACGCTCTCCTCGATGGGCGTAGACACACTGACAAAAGAAGCCGTATACGGCATGCTGGAAACACCACCAAACCCTGCGATGGGCGATGTTGCCTTCCCATGCTTCCAATTGGCAAAAGCATTGCGCAAAGCTCCACCGATGATCGCAGCAGAGCTGGCTGAACAGCTCTCCGGTGCACCCTTGCGCGAATCGCAAGCAGTTGGTCCATACGTGAACCTGTTCCTGGATCAAGAAAATGTGGCAGAGCAAGTAATCGGAACAATCCTTACTCAAGGCAGCACATATGGAAGCAGCAATGTCGGTCAAGGACGCAAAGTACCAATCGACCTCTCCTCCCCGAATATCGCGAAGCCGTTTTCCATGGGTCACCTGCGCTCTACTGTAATCGGGAACGCGATTGCCAACACCATGGAAAAGCAAGGCTACGAGCCAGTGCGCATCAATCACTTGGGTGACTGGGGAACGCAGTTCGGTAAACTGATCGTTGCATATCGCCTCTGGGGTGACGAAGCAAAGGTAAAAGCAGAACCGATCAAGGAGCTGCTCAGCCTATACGTTCGCTTCCACGAAGAAGTCGAGAACGATTCTACCTTGGAAGACCAAGGCCGGGAATGGTTCAAAAAGCTCGAGGATGGCGACGAAGAAGCACAACATCTGTGGAAATGGTTCCGTGATGAGTCCCTCAAAGAATTCATGAAGATCTACGACCTGATGAACGTAGCCTTCGACTCCACGCACGGTGAAGCATTCTACAACGACAAAATGGATCGCGTTGTTACGTTGCTCGAGGAAAAAGGTCTCTTGACTGAATCCGACGGTGCAATGGTCGTGAACCTCGATGAATACAATATGCCGCCATGCCTGATCAAAAAATCAGACGGCGCTACCCTGTACGCAACGCGTGATTTGGCTGCTGCCCTCTTCCGCCACGAATCGTACGATTTTGCAAAAGCACTCTATGTCGTAGGAAACGAGCAACGCCTCCACTTCCAGCAGCTCTATAAAGTGTTGGAAAAAATGGGCTATGCATGGTCTGCAAATATGCACCACATTCCATTCGGCATGATGCTCAAGGACGGCAAGAAAATGTCCACGCGTAAAGGGAAGGTTGTTCTCTTGGAAGAAGTGTTGGCACAAGCCATTTCTGATGTCCAAAAAGTCATCGAAGAGAAAAACCCTACGCTGTCCAATAAAGAAGAAGTGGCTCGTCAAGTCGGGGTAGGCGCAGTAATTTTCCATGACTTGAAAAACTTCCGCCTGAATGATGTCAACTTCTCCTGGGAAGAGATGCTGACCTTCGAAGGTGAAACAGGACCATACGTACAATACGCACACGCTCGTGCATGCTCCCTGCTGCGCAGAGGTGGCTACCAGCCAGCAACGACAGTGAACCTGGCTTCCGGCGCACTCGACAGCAAAGAGGCTTGGGCAGTGATTACCCTCTTGAACGCGTTCCCAGAGGTAATCGAACGTGCTGCCGATAACTTCGATCCGTCGCAAATCGGCAAGTATGTGATCGACCTGGCGCAAACGTTCAACAAGTTCTATGCGAATGTACGCATCCTGGCTGAGGAAGAAGATGTGAAAGCATCCCGTCTCCAGCTCGTAGCAGCAGTCGTTGCTGTGCTGAAGGAAGGTCTGCGTCTGCTCGGTCTAGCTGCTCCAGAAGAAATGTAAGTAAGAATACGAAAAGCCGGTTGCCTTCCTTGTGGGGAAGTGCCGGCTTTTTTGATTGTCCCGTGTCATCATCATTCCTCTGTGAGATAATGGAACGAAGGCAGATAAAAGAGGTGAGCAACGATGGGAAGAAGTGTACATTTCGGCAAGACGGATTTTACTTTGCGTCTCACTGGCTTGCATACGCTCTTAGCCTTGAAGAGCACGATCACGTTACCTTATCAATCGATCAAGCATGTCGAGGTCGGTTCTTTTATTCCGCCAAAATGGATGTTGCGCTTGCCAGGGACGTCCTTTGGACCTTTGAACATTTACGAAGGAAGCTTTCAGCATAGAAATGAATGGTACTTCCTTTCTTTTACCCAGACTGATTCGTTGTTGATCCTAGAAGTAGAGGGACATGTCAAATATCAGCATGTCATTGTACAGCTAGAAAACCCAACAGAAGTAGCAGCCACATTGCGAAAATACTTACACGAACAATAGGTCCCCTAATAAGCGCTCACTCTTTCATGGCAAAAAGCCCCGACATATCCACGTTCGGGGCTTTTTCATTTGCACATGAGAAGTTTACATCGTCAAGTTTTCATAGATCACAGACATCCCCATGCCACCTGCCATGCACAACGTCACCATGCCATACTTCTCGCGTCTGCGCATCATTTCGTTCATCAACGTCACAGTCAGTTTGGCTCCAGTTGCTCCCACAGGGTGACCTAAGGCAATCGCGCCTCCATTGACATTCACCTTGCTCGTGTCCAGCTCCAAGCTTTTGATTACAGACAATGCCTGGGCGGCAAATGCCTCGTTCAATTCGATGAGTCCAATGTCATCCTGTGTCAATCCCGCTTTCTCCAATACCTTTTGCGTGGCGGGAACTGGTCCGATCCCCATCACGTCAGGTTCGACTCCTGCGCTGGCAAAAGCCTTTATTTTCACGAGCGGAGTCAATCCCGCTTCCTCCGCCTTTTCACGAGACATCATCAATACAGCGGCTGCACCGTCATTCATCGGACACGCATTTCCGGCAGTGATGGTTCCCTCTTTTTGAAAAACACTTTTCAGCTTAGCCAGCTCTTCCAACTTGATATCAGGGCGCACGGATTCATCCTGCGCAAAAACACGGGTGCCTTTGCGATCCTTGATTTCAATCGGTACGATCTCACTCTCAAACGTGCCCGCTTCGATTGCTGCTGCTGCTCTTACGTGACTCTCATAGGCATAACGATCCTGCTCCTCACGGGAAATACCGTACTGTACAGCCAGCCGTTCTGCCGTCATCCCCATATGCTCACCGGTCAGCGAGCAGATCAATCCATCGGATAAGAGAGCGTCCTCCATAGACAAATTGCCGAATTTGCTGCCCCAGCGGTTCTTCACGAGATAGGGAACACTGCTCATGGACTCTACTCCGCCCGCAATCACCACGTCCTCTTGACCTGCTGCTATGGCTAGCGCACCGTTGCCAATCGCCTTCAATCCTGAGCCACACGCTTTGATGACGATGTGACCATAGACATTGCGTGGAAATCCCGCTAGCTGCGAGCTGATACGTGCAGCATTGAGTCCTCCCCCATGTACGTATCCATTACCAAAAATCACTTCATTGACTTGTTCCTTCGGCAAATCAACTTTATTCATCAAGCCTTCCAATACTTGCCGCCCCAGCTCTGTTGCCGGTACGTCACGCAGGCTTTTCCCGAATGCACCCACTGCACTGCGCACACCCGCTACTATGACCACGTCTCTCATGCCACAGCTCCCTTTCGTTTTCTGCCATTACAATACACGGTTCAAAAATTCTCTGGTGCGCTCTTCTTTCGGATTGTTGAAAATTTCTTGGGGTCTAGCCATCTCGATGATCTTGCCTTGATTCATAAACGCAACCCAATCGGCCACTTCCTTGGCGAACCCCATTTCATGCGTCACAATAATCATCGTCATCCCTTCTTGCGCGAGCTGCTTCATTGTCTCCAGCACTTCCCCTACCAGCTCCGGATCAAGTGCTGAGGTTGGTTCGTCGAAGAGCATGATCTCGGGCTTCATCGCCAGCGAACGAGCAATGGCCACGCGTTGCTTTTGTCCACCGGAGAGGCTGGACGGGTAGGCGTCCGCTTTTTCAGAAAGACCTACCTTTTGCAGCAGCCGGAGTGCTTCCTGCTTCGTTTCTTCCTTGTCCGCTTTCTTGGCAATCAGCGGTGCCTCCATGATGTTTTCCAGAACCGTTTTATGCGGAAACAGATTGAAGTGCTGGAACACCATGCCTACCTTTTGCCGTACTTTGGTCAAGTCATCCTTTTTCGAGTCGATGCTTTTTCCTTCGATATAGATCTCTCCGCCATCCTTGATCTCCAGAAAATTAATGCATCGAATCAATGTGCTTTTCCCAGATCCACTAGCACCGATCAAGACGACAACCTCGCCCTTTCCGACTTGCAGGGTAACATCCTTGAGAACTTCCACTTTTCCGAAGCTTTTCTTCAAATTTTGCACGCGTATCATTTCTCTTTGCTTTTCCATCGTCTTTCCCCTCCGCTTTACGCCTCTCCTTTGGCCAGACGCTTCTCCATGATGTGGACCACATACGTAAACACCATGACAATAATCAAGTAATAAAGCGCCACAATCAAAAAGTACGTCATTTCATCAAAGGTTTCCGCTGACAAGCGACGGGCCAGTGAGAACAATTCATCCATGGCAATGAAAGCGGCCAGAGACGATTCCTTCAAAGACAAAATAAACTGGTTGCCAAGCGGCGGGATCGATCGTTTCATCGCTTGCGGCAAAATGATCCGACGCATGGTCTGACGAGCGGACATGCCCAAAGACAGACCTGCCTCCATTTGTCCTTTATCAATCGACTGAATAGAGCCCCGGAAAATCTCTGCGATATAGGCTCCGCTGTGAATCGCCAGGGCGAGCGCTGCCGACCAAAATTGACCGAGGTCAATGATTTTGTAAAAGCCGAAATACAAGACGAAAATTTGCACGATCAGCGGCGTACCGCGAATGATCATGATGTACGCATTGGCTACAAAACGTGCAATGGGAAGCTTGGATACCTTTAACAAGGCCACAAACAATCCGATAATCGATCCAACGATAACAGATGCGACCGTCAGCTGAAACGTCAGCAGTAACGGCTTCCAAAAAAACGGCAATGTTCGGAAAAACTCTTCTGTCAGATGGGCAAAACTCGGCACTTGATGCCACCCCTCACTCGTAATGGAATATACTTGTCATACCAAACTCACTATTCGGCTTTGCTGATGTCACGATTAAAGTACTTTTCGCTCAATTTGAGGTAGGTACCATCTTCCACCATTTGCTTGAGCACTTCGTTGATCTTGTTCAGCAATTCCGTATTTCCTTTGCGCACTGCGATTCCATGCTGGACTTCTGAAAGTGGCGTCCCGCTTTTCTTGAGCTTCAAGCCTTGCCCAATGGCAAGCTCCCCTACGACGCTATCTGTAATCACGACATCATGTTTTCCCTGCTCCAAAGCACGCAGAGCCGTTACATCGCTGTCATACGTTTTGATGTTATCCGTATACTCCCGCGCCATCTTTTCATGTGTAGTGCCGAGTGCAACTGCCACTTCTTTGCCTTTCAATCCTTCCAGCGTGCTAATGGTCCCATCGGGGCGAACGAACAGTTGACCACCGGACAAGTAGTACGGGTCTGCGAAATCAACCTGCTGCTTCCGCTCTTCTGTGATCACATGGCTAGCAATCGCCGCATCGTAGCGTCCTTCCTTTACCCCTGCGATAATGCCGGAAAAAGGCGATGTGACTGGCTTTGGCTCAAGACCCAAGCGCTTGGCGATCTCATTGCCGATCTCGACATCAAATCCAGTCAATTGACCATCCTTGAAGTAGCTGAATGGCTGATATTCACCGGAAGCCGCGTATACAAATACCCCTGCCTCTTTTGTCATGGACGATGCATTTCCAGCAGTTGCCCCACCCGCTTGACCTCCCGCACTGTTAGTGGAAGCGCCTTGGCTACATCCGCTTACAAGTAGTGACAACGAGAATACGACTCCTGCGATTGTTTTCATTGTTTTTTTCATCTGTTCCATCCCCCAATTCTTTTTGTTCACGCTTACATTTTTCATTACTCTACCATTTGTAAATTTTCTGAAATCATTAGCGGTGCTCCGGTATTCGTAATGACATTTTCCAAGGTGTACGGGTACATTACCTCTGTCAAAAGCAAGCCTCTTTGCGTGACCTCGATAACGGCCCTCTCGGTGATAATGAGATCGACGCAGCCCTTTGCCGTCAGCGGCAATGTGCACTCCCTGCGAATTTTGGGCTCACCTGCCTGATTGACATGGCTCATGAGCACGATTACTTTTTTGGCGTAGTAGGCCAGCTCCGCTCCTCCACCAATTCCATGAACGCGTGAGCCAGGAACAATCCAGTTTGCCAGATCTCCTCGGCGATTCACCTGCAAAGCCCCGATAAACGCTGCATCCAGCTTTCTTCTTCGGATCATGCCATACGCTATGGTGCTGTCGAAATACGATGCCCCCGGTACTACGGTAACAGGTGCTCCACCTGCGTTGGAAATATGCTGGTCCTCTTCTCCCTTTAACGGCGTAGGTCCGACTCCCAAGATTCCATTCACCGAGTGAAACATGACTTGCCATTCATGCGGGATAAAATCAGCGACGAGCTCAGGTATCCCAATCCCCAAGTTCACTGCCATTCCGGGAGCGACCTCTTTGGCTGCACGCCACGCAACCATATTTCGCTGATCCACTTCCAACCCCATTAGCTGTTCCCTCCGCCACTTACCACGATATAATCCACAAAAATGCCAGGCGTCACGATTTTATCCGGGTCCAGCTCTCCTGCCGGAACGATCTCCTCCACCTCAGCGATCGTGATATCTGCGGCCATCGCAACTAGTGGATTCAAATTTCTTGCCGCCTTGTCATAAACGAGATTACCGTAGGTGTCCGCCTGTTTCGCATAGACGATTCCTACCTCCGCTGTAAGAGCAGCTTCAACCTGACAAGTTCTTCCGGCAAAGGCAAACGGCTCTGCTCCTTCCATTCGCTCTCCTCTCACATGCGCATCTACAACGATTCCCGGAATGCCAACACCTCCTGCCCGAATCTTTTCTGCGAAAATTCCTTGTGGACAAAATGTCACTTCCAGCATTCCGTCCATCATTTGTTGACCTGCTTCGGGATTGGAGCCAATATGTGTGGTTATCAGCTGCCTCACCCGTCCATGACTGATCAGCTTTCCGATTCCGAGTTCCGGATACCCCGCATCAATTCCGATGAGTGTCAAGCTTTGCACGCCTTTGTGCAAGATCGCATCAATCAAGTGCGCCGGGGAGCCAATCGTGCCGAATCCGCCATACATCAGCCGGGTGCCATCTAAAACATGCTCCACTGCTTGTTCGTGCGTCACCAGTTTTGATAACATCGCATGCTTCCTTATCTCTTATTCTTGGGTAAATCGCTTACGTCCAACTATGTAATAGCAACTCTTGTGCCAAGCCTCAAAACGGCAAGAAAACGCAATCAAGCTAAAAGCAACCCTCTCTTGGTGAGTCGAAGTAGACTCACTTTTGAATCGAAAAGTAGGAAAAGTCTAACTTTTTTATTGAATCTATTTCGACTCAATTATTTTTAAATTCGATTCACTATACAACGATCAATTTCATCTTGTACAATCAGTTGAAAAACCGGGGAGCTACTCAACATGGAAAAAGCTGCGGAGATACTAGCATTGTCTTCTGTTGATCGTTTTATTGACATCCTGAACACACTGGCAGATGGCATATTCATTGCTGATGCGCAGGGAACTACTTTATGGTTAAACAATGCCAGTGAAAACCTGTGTGGTCTACCAAAAGCCGAACTCATCGGGCAAAACGTATCCGACCTCGAAGAAATGGGGATTTTCAGTCCTTCAGTTACCCGCTTGGTTTTAGAAACGGGAAAACCGACCACAACCATTCAACTCGTCAATAGTAAAGGGAAGTTCCTGGTGACCGGGCATATCATCCCGGATGAGGATGGGAGACCGGAGCTGATCGTTTCCCACTCACGTGATATCACAGAGGCAGCCCGTGCCAGTTCGCAGCTGGAAGAGACGGTCGCTTTGCTTAAGCGGTACAGCGAAGAGATTCAGCTCATGAAGTGGGAAGCGAGCCAGAGCTCTTCTCAAACCATGATTGGCAACAGTCGTTCCTATCTCGCCCTGTTGGAATTAATGAAAAAAGCAGCCCCTGTCGACACAACTGTGTTTATTACGGGTGAAACAGGCGTAGGAAAAAGCTATCTTGCGGAGCAAATCCACCAGTTGAGCGGACGAAGAAGCGGGCCGTTCGTCCACGTCAACTGTAGCGCCATTCCCGAAACCTTGATCGAATCAGAGCTGTTCGGCTACCACAAAGGGGCATTTACGGGGGCGAGTCACTCGGGGAAAATCGGATTAGTGAAAATGGCGGACAAAGGGACGCTTTTCTTGGACGAAATCAGCGAGCTTCCCTACCACTTGCAATCGAAATTATTGCTGCTCCTGCAAAACAAAACGTTTATGCCAATCGGCGGCACCAAAACATACACAGCTGACATCCGCATCATAACGGCAACCAATGCCAATCTTCAGGAGCTCGTGCGGTTGGGCAAATTCAGACACGACCTGTACTATCGCCTTAATATTTTGCCAATCAATGTTCCGCCATTACGGGAGAGAAAGGACGATATTTTCCCGTTACTCCACCATAATTTACAGCGATTCAATAGCAAGCATAACCAGAAACGGCGTTTTTCCCCGGAAGCGCTGGATGTTTTGCATCAATACGAATGGCCTGGGAATGTGCGGGAGTTGGAAAATTTGGTAGAGCGGATCGTCATCACGTCCAAGCTGGATGAAATCCAAGTCAGCGATTTACCAGAAGAACTGCGGAGTATTCGGGAGCTGGAGGAAGGGATTCTTTCACTCGGTTCTCTTTCTCTTACCGAGCGGATGGAGAAAATTGAGATGGAATTTATTCTGCAAGCATTGCGCACACACAAAACGACACGCAAAACAGCAGCGGCCCTCGGCATTACCCAGTCTCTTCTCATGCGTCGGATTAAAAAGTATGGGATTCAACTGGATTTTGAGGAAGAGTGATTGAGAAACTTGGAAAAGGCCTGAGTCAACATAGTGGAGGAGAAGAAAAAGCGCAGTTCTCTTCGACTCTGACACGCCCGCAAGAGAGATTGACTGTCCGTCTCCACTTCAAAAAGGGGACCGTCGAGCAAAAGCCACCCTACGGGCGGAAGATTCTCAAGGAAGAAGTGTTCGACAAGCGTGGTCCCCTTTTTGAAGTTCCGACTGGGTAGGCGTTGTCAAGGTCTGCGAGTCCTGCGCTTTTTCTTCTCACCAGCTTTGTTGGTTCATCGATACCTTTTAAAAAACTTAGGAAGAAGATCCTCCTTATCAGAATTAGTATAATGCTGCAATATCCCGGGATCTATTAAGATAGCTATCGAGAATTTCCCGACCTGGCGGGTTGCGACTACCAATCCGACTCCCCTGCGACAGTGGAGTTTATCCTGTACAGCCAGAATTACTGGGGCAAAATAAAAAGTTTACCTGCTGCCCTTTGATAAAAGCAGCCCTTTCTCGTAATATTCTTTCATTATTTCTGGCGGTACCATGTTTCCACCGGTAGCCCAAATAATATGTGTACTTTGATTCATTTTCGAATCCAGATGATTCTTTGCGAGAAATTGTTTGCCTGTTTCGGTTCCAATCAGATTGACGGGACCTAGCATTCCTGCCAAGGCAGACGGTTCAAGCTTTATGTTTTCGATATCAGTCAGCGCTTGCAATAGTAGATGCAACGAATCGTCATCAATCGTATATATTCCACTAAGTAAGGACTCCATGGTCTTGCCGACAAAGCGTGAAGGTCTGCCCACTGCAAGGCCATCCGCTTCTGTTCGGTTATCTATACCGAAGTCATGCACACAGACCTGGTTATGCATTCCGGTCAATAAACCTAGCAACATGCATGGGGAATGGGTAGGTTCAGCAAAGAAGGGATGTACATGATCCTTGTACAATAATTTTAATCCAAACGTGATGCCTCCTGGCCCCCCGCCTACACCACATGGGAGATACACGAACAGTGGATTTTCCTCATCAACAATGACCCCTAACTCATCCAATTGTTTCCGTAATCTTCCGGCTGCGACGGCGTACCCTAAAAAAAGATGCTTTGAATTCTCATCGTCAATAAAATAGCAGGTTGGATCTTCTTCCGCCTGTTTTCTTCCTTCCTCTACTGCTTTGCTATAGTCCGACATATATTCAATAACCGTTACGCCTTTGCTTCTAAGCAAGTCTTTTTTCCACTGTTTTGCGTCGGCTGACATATGAACGGTCACGTTAAATCCCATTCTGGCACCCATAATGCCTATGCTTAACCCCAGGTTCCCAGTAGAGCCAACAGCAATGGAATACTGAGAGAAAATTTGCCTAAACCTTTCCGAGTCGATCATCTCATAGGAATCATCCATCGTAAGCATGTTATGTGCAAATGCCAGATCTTCAGCGTGTTTCAGCACTTCATAAATTCCGCCCCGGGCTTTAATTGATCCTGAGATGGGGAGATGGCTGTCACACTTCAGCAATAATCTCCCTGGGGTCTCTTGCTTGTAACGTTCCGCCATGTATCTTTGCATATTGGGAATTGGCATAATGGGTGATTCTATGATTCCATTTGTCCCTTTTGTTTCCGGAAATACCTTCGCGAGATACGGCGCGAATCTCAACAATCTCTCCTCTGCATCCTTTACATCCTCTGCTCCCAACGAACAGGGATCTCCCTTTTGTAAGCCATGAGATGGATTTGACCAGAAAACCTTTTTGGTTGAAATGATATCTTCCAACAGAGGATGCTCGGCAATCCAGTGATTGATCGTTTTTCCTGCGATCAGCTTATCTGCTCTCATATACTTCTCTCCTTCCGAAATGTCAAGATACTATCTTTAAACCGACTGCTGCAAATAAAATCATACTCATGCAGATCATTCGACGCCAATCTCTTGATTCCCCGTATCCTATCATGCATACGATTGTACTGCCTACTGTCCCTATTCCAGTCCAGAGTGCGTACGCGGTCCCCATCGGAATGGTTTTCATGGCAAGGGAAAGGAGTAAAAAACTTAACGTAAAACCACTAACCAACACAATCTTTGCCCTCCAGCCACCACCTACATTTACATGATGAATACTGGTTACGCTCACCACTTCACATACACCAGCCAAGAGTAGATATGCCCATCCCATTATGCGGCTTCTCCTTTTGTGTCCATGTCTTTGGTGATTACCTTTAAGCCGACGATTCCTGCTAACAGAATGAGAATCAAAAGTAATTTTATCCACTTGAACGGCTCTCCGAAAATAAGTATTTCTATCACTACTGTTCCCATTGTTCCAATGCCAGTAAAGACTGCATAGGCCGTTCCCAGTGGCAATTGTTTGGAAGCACGGATCAAAAAATCAAAGCTAAGGAAGATTGCTACAATCGTACCTAGCCACATCCACCCGTTCGATGAATGTTTCAATCCAATTACCCATAACACTTCAAAAAAACCAGCGACAAGAATGTATACCCAATTTCCATTCATACGTTCATCTCCCCAGCGACAGCTCCTAAAAAACAACATCACTCGCATTTAGCGAATGATGCTGTTTTCCCATATCAAGCATCCATCTTCTCGAACGATGTCTCCAACGGAGTGCAACAGGATATCGGCCAATTCTTCCAATTCACGTGTTCCGCTTACACCGGAGAGCACTCCAACCGCAAGACCAGCCGTCCCATTTCGGGCAAGCAGAAGATCTACTACCGTATCCCCGACAACAGCTACTTCAGTCGTATCCAACTGATGTTTTTCACAGAATGCATAAAGCATGCATGGATCCGGCTTTTTATCATAGTGATCCGATGTTCCAATGAATTCAAAATAATCATGAATTCCCAGGCTTTTCAAACCGTAAACAGTTGATTCCCAATCATCTGCCGTTGCAATTCCTACCTTCATTCCCATGGACTGGAGCTGTGCAAACAGTTTTTTCAAATCAGCAGTCGGCTTTATTTGAGCAGCGCTTGATTTGGTGAGTTCATATAGTTTTTCTGGAATCCAGGACTCCAATTGTTTCAGTCGGTCCGCCCTCACATGTTTATCCTGAAGCAATTCAGAAAAGGCTTCATAAATGTCACAGGATGTACCGCTGGCGAGAATTCCCTTTGGATCTACCTGAGTCTCCCTTAATCCGATCACTTTCAACAGTTCTTGTTCTAACAGGCGATCATCTGATAATCCCAAATCATCAAGCAATTGAGTAACCAATTGTCTGGCTACTGGAACAAAGAAAGCATGAAAATCCAGTAACGTACCATCCTTGTCAAAAAGGATTCCTTTAATCTGACCCAATTCTAATGCACCCAACCTTTCTGCCTCTCTTTACGATGCTGCGGAATTACCTTCTTGTTCGTTTCCTGCTGTTATCCATTCAATGCTGTCTATTTGCTTTTTCCATGCTGCAGGCATATCTTGATCACACACAATCACATCAACCCCATGTATAGGTGAAACCTTGCAAAAAGCTTCCATTCCGAGCTTTGAATGATCTACGAGAATGACAGCCTCCTTCGCCACTTCGATCATCTTCCTGGAAATTGATGACTCTTCGAGATCGTACTCTGTAATACCATTCAAAGAGATTCCACCTGGAGAAATGAAGGCTTTGTTTACATGAAATACCTCTAACATTTTCTCGCAAATGGTCCCTGCACTTGAGTGCTGATCCACGTTTAACGCTCCTCCCAATAGGATTACATTCCCGTGGAAAACTCCTTGGTACAACGAATCCAATAAGACATTAGCTGTGGGGAGGGAATTCGTTAAAATGTTGAGGTTCGTCAGACCGCGAATCGCATGCGCCAGTTCCACGATCGTGGTGCCGCCACCAAGTACGATCGTATCTCCATTTTGGATCAATTGTACCGCACGTTTTGCGACTTGCTGTTTGGACTCGATCATAATACTTTGCCTTTGTACAAAAGGAGGCTCTCCCAGTTCAAAATTGCTTTTGACCGCCCCACCATGCACGCGTTTTAATAAACCTTCCTTCTCCAGAAGATCAAGGTCTCGACGAATTGTCTCCATGGAAACATTAAACAATCGAGACAATTCAGATGCGTTCACCTTTCCAGTAGATTGCAACTGATCAAGAATGGTTTTTTTTCTCTCTACAGCCTGAATCGACATCGGGACTCACCTTTCTGTTAAAGTAATATGCACTCTTTTTCCGGTATCCAGGCTTGAACCTGCATGCCTACTGTTAAAGATGAGGTTTGAGGCACGTTCAGTTCGTCAGCATGTATCAAGCAATCATTCGCCTGAATTTCATAACGACGTACGTTTCCTTTGATGGTTACACTCATGACAGATCCGTTTACCCAATAACCTGATGTTTTCATCTTGGAAGGAATACTGCTGTCAAATAATCCGATTACTTCGGGCCTAACAGCATAGGTTCCTGCTTGAAGCGACTCCCCCGTTAATCGATAAATGTCTTCGTGAGTTAATACGTTATAGCTGCCGATAAAGCGGGCTACAAATTCGTTTTTAGGAGACGCATAAATATGCTCCGGTATTCCACTCTGTACAATCTCCCCTTGGTCCATCACAAAGATCCGATCTGAAATGGTCATCGCTTCTTCTTGGTCATGCGTTACAAAGATCATCGTCATTTGTAAATTCTTCTGAATGTTTCTGAGTTCCATTTGCAGGCTTTTGCGGATTTTTGCGTCGAGTGCGCTTAGTGGTTCATCCAGCAACAATATATCTGGTTCTGTCACGATCGCTCTCGCAAGCGCTACGCGCTGTTGCTGTCCTCCGGAAAGTTCGTGCGGATAGGCTTTTTCTTTTTCTGACAGATGAATCAGCTCAATTACCTGACGCACTTTTCTTTCTGTTTGGTTCTTGTCCATTTTTTGCATTTTCAATCCAAAGGCGATATTATCAAATACCGTCATATTGGGAAACAATGCATACGATTGAAATACCATCCCGACATTCCGCTTTTGGGGAGAGAGGTTGGTAATGTTCGTATCATTGACTGTGATCGTTCCGCTGTCTGCTGTTTCCAATCCGGCAATGCAACGGAGCAATGTACTCTTTCCGCATCCGCTCGGACCAAGCAATGTGATGAATTCACCCTTTTCAATCTGAAGGGAGACCTGCTGAAGCACGGTAGTGCCAGCATAATTTTTTTCAACCCTTTCAATCTGTACATAACTCATGACACCTTCTCCTTTGTCTTTCCATTTTGAAGTCTTGATCCCAGCTTCAACATCACCAGCGAACTGATCAGAACGATCACAAAATACGTTATCACAACCGCACTGGACAAATGCCCATTTTCTTTAAGGCGTTTCATCAAATAGATTTGGATCGTTTCAAAATGCCCGCCTACGAGAATATTAGCCAAGACAAATTCTCCGAACAAAATCGAAAGAGATAATAGAGACGAAACAAGAATTCCTGGAATAATGTTAGGCACTATCGCTTTGACGAAAGCTTTCCATTTACTTGCCCCCAAAATCTCTGCGGCTTCGATCAGCCTCTTGACATCAATCGTTCTCAAGCTGTTTCGAATCCCTTGATACATGTATGGCAAAATCAACACATAATAAGCTCCAACGATGATCCATACGGTTCCCGTCAGGACAATCGGCTTGCTGGAATACATTTTGATCAGTCCCACAGCAGCTACCACACCTGGAATGGCATACGGAAGCATCACTAGCGCCTGGATAAAACGTTCCCATTTTGGAAAATAGACGGTGATCGTAAAAACAGCCATCACCATAGTAATCATGCTGACGAATAGAGCCAGAATACAGATCAGCACGGTTCTTCCCATCGCCAGGATAAAGCGCTGATCGGAAAACAGCTCTTGGTACCATGAGAGCGTAAAATCTGAAGGCAAGATCGTATTCGCCCACGTATTGGATATCGAGTACAAAAATGTTGCGGCCAAAGGTAGGAAAAGATACATCCCTACCACGAAGATGACAAGATAGTGGATTGATCCTTTTTTCATTGCAAATCTCTCCTAACCCGACGCATCATTCGTTCGTTAAACCACATCGCTCCAATCATCATCAAGCCCAAGATGACAGCCAACGCGCTTCCCAAATGGGGCTGGCTGATAGCATCTCCGCTTACTAAAGCACCGATACGTATCGGCACGATATTATAACTGCCTCCTACTAACGCATAGGCGGTTGCATACGCCCCCATTGCATTTGCAAAGAGGATACTAAACGTACCGACAACGCCTGGAAAAATCACTGGAAGTCCGATATGCCACCAAAATTGCAATGGAGAAGCTCCCAAGAGAGCGGCAGATTCACGCCAGGATTTTTGGATGCCAGAATATGTCGGGTAGAGCATCAGTATCGCTAATGGTATTTGAAAATAGACGTACACCGCTACGAGTCCACTCCAGCTATATAAATCAAAGGAGGAGAGTATATTCCAACCTAGTTCCTTGGATAACAAGGTAAATATCCCGCTGCTTCCAAGTAAAATAATGTACGCAAAGGCAAGTGGAATTCCGGAAAAATTGGATGTCATATTAGAGAATGTGATCATGATCGTTTGAATCTTTTTTGGCATTTGTGTAATGGAATAAGAGGTGACCAGGGCAATTACAATCCCAATCAGACTGGAATACAAGGATATCTGCAAACTATTGAGTATTCCTTTAAAATAATAGGGATTTGTCAAAGCTGTTACATAATGATCCCAGCTGTATGCATCATCAGACTGAAAGCTGTCGAGGATCATTCCGATGAGAGGCACGATTTCAAACGTAATGATCAGCACGACAAAAGGCAGTAGTGCAAACACGGAGAACCACGTTATCTTCTGTTTCATTTGGACAACTCCTGGCTTTAATTGGGGAAGACCATTCCCTTCTAGCAATGGTCTTCCTGTGATTGGTTCAGATTTAAACGATCATTCCTGAAAAATCATAATCGATCATCACTTCAGACTTAGAAATTCCAAGCAACTGGCAAATAAATGGCGCCATTGCAAGCTGCGGGATCACCTGCTCATGATAGCCCGGCTTCACTCGTTCACCAATGATAAACAAAGGAACATCCCGCTCATCACCACCGGTACCACCGTGATCCCCATCCGTATTCATCCCGTGGTCTGCCGTAATGACGATTTGGTATCCTTCCTGCGACCATACAGGGATCAACTCAGCTAAATAGCTGTCCATTTTAATAGCAGATTTTCGATACTGTTTCGAATCTGATCCGTATAGGTGTCCTGCATTGTCAACACCCATGGTATGGATATAGAGAAAGTGAGGGTCATGTTTTCTGCGCAGAGCTTCAGCGTCCAACAGAAGGTGAGAATCCGGATAGAAATCGTCGTAATAAAACGAACCGTATTGTATGACCTTAGACTCATCCGCCTGGTGGCGATCAACAAATTTGTCAAATGGAGCCCGGTTGTAAAGCTCGCTTACCCAATAAAAAGCGGTTGCTGCATTGCGCATCCCAAATTCTTTTGTCAGATGAAACAGGCTCTTTTGGGTAGACAGCCGGACCGTGTCATTACTTGTGATCCCATTAACTGATGATGGGGTACCAGTCAACAGCACCTCATAAAGAGGTCTCGACATACTTGGCAGTTCGGACTTTACTTTGTACGAAGCCGCTTTATTCAGTTCAACCAGATGGTTTACATAGCCCATTTGGGAAGTGGCAACTTTATGCTGCAAGCCGTCAATCACGACCATAATCACTTTGTTCATATCAAATCCTCCTATTGTACGTTGACTAATACCTGTTCTTGCCACATTTGAGGAAGCCGTTTTGCTGTTTCTGCCCAGACTTTGTAGTCATTGATCGGCTTTGCATTTTGATACTGCTCGGACGGAATCATTTTTTTCATTACATCTTCCGGCAACTTTACATTTACTCGAATTGGTCGAGCATAGCCTTTGGCCAAATTGATTTGACCTTCATCACTCAAAATGTACTCGCGGGCAAGCATCGCTGCATGCGGATGCGGCGCATATTTATTGATAATGGTTGTATAACCGCTGACAACACTGCCCTCTTTTAGAATCGATACTTCGTAACGGTTTGGATCGATTTTGTCCCGGTACCCCAAAGCCGAAAAATCCCACAAAAGCGCAACTGGCACTTCACCTTTCTCTAGGTTGGTTGGTTTTACATCCATCGATGCTAGCCGGCCTTGCTTCGCCAACTCCGCAAAAAAGTCCAAACCAGGTTGGATATTTCCTTCATTTCCGCCGCGTGCCATGGCGGCTGCCAAAACGGTCATTTGTGCCTGATTCGATACGGCAACATCGTCCATAACTACTTTATAGTCGCCTTTTAGCAGATCATCCCATGATGTAGGTGGGTTATTGACAAGCTTCTTGTCTGTGAGAACCGCGATCGTTCCCTGATAAGCAACTGTCCAGTGACCCTGATCGTCTTTTGCCCAGTCAGGAATGTCGTTCCAATAGGATGTTTTGTATGGAATTGTCACCCCTTTTTCGACTGCGACAGGGCCAAATGAGATGCCGACATCCCCAATATCCGCTGTTGGATTATCCTTCTCAGCTTCAAATTTTGCGATTTCTTCTGCACTAGACATATCTGTATCGGTGTGCTGCAACCCATATTTCTTGTCAAGATCAGTCCAGGTATCCTTCCAGTTCGCCCACCCGTCTGGCATTCCTAAACTCACAACTTTTCCTTCTTTTTTCGCCAGATTGGTGATCTCTACGAGCGACAGTTCTTTTCTTGGGTGTTCCGCTGTTGCATCTGATGCCGTATTTGGAGTGGCAGTATTTTGTTGACCTCCACATCCCGTAATGGTAATTGTCATTAAACCCATTGCCAGTACTGTTTTCAGAGCCGTTATTCTTATCACTTCGTTCCCCTCCGATTTGCGATTCATGTGCGTTTGATTGCGATTCGCTACATCAATAATATAAAATCGCAATATTAACCACACATGAATGTATTTTGTTTTAAAGATTAATTTCATGTAAATAGAGGATGAACAAATAAGAAAACCCGGAGCGAATGTGCAGCGACAATAAAGTTTTAGACTGAATAATAAAGTATTGAACCGGATAAAAATGATTTATTTAGCGATAGTCGAAAACAACCAAAGAGGTTACGGAGTATGAACTTGACCAAAGTAAGACAAATCCAGAAGGCCATAGAAATCAGTAATAGAAAAAAAAGGAGCGCTATCTCATAGCGCTCCTTTTCATTCTTGGATTACTCTTCAATCTTCTTTGCTTTTTTGCCGAACCACGTATTGGTAACCAGCTCGACGACTTGCTTCGGCAGTGATTGTGGTGCTTGTATTTCTGTTCCAGCCTTGTCCACTGTGCGGTACAGCAAAGCTTTGTCATCCGCTGGGTCTGACATGGTTTGTAGTGTCCACTCACCGATTTGTCCGGCGTTTGTCCACTCCTCGATCATCAGCTGATACTCTCCCGGAGCCAGCTCGATGTAATCCTCGTCTGTCACATCCACAATAGCATATCCATCATGCTCGATTTCAGCATCGTATGTATTTCCGTTCGCCCCTTCGTACAGAGCGAGCTCTTCCGGGTTGTTCAAGTTTTCTGTAAGATGAGTAAAATCCGCAATCGTCACCTTAATACGCTTTTTCATAGCTACCCCTCCCGTGTTGAACACATCATTTCACACTCTACCACAACATGGTCAGCCCTGCCAATTGTCTCTGAGCAGACGAACATGTTTGATTTCTTCGCTATGTCCCCCTTCTGAGCCTCTCGCCGTTTCCAGAACGATGGGAAGTCCTTGCAATTCGGGTGTTTGCAAAAAAGCGGCAATAGCTGCATCACCGATCATCCCTTTTCCGATGGAGGCATGCCGGTCTCGAAAGGAACCACTCGGATAAACGGAATCGTTCAGATGAACGGCACGCAAGCTCGTAAAATAATCGAGCTCTCGCATCCGATCAGCTACTTCCCCCCAATCATTCCCTTTCCACAATCCGCTGGCAAATGCATGACACGTATCCAGGCAAAAGCCTACCTTCTGTGGCTCAGCAAACAATTGTCGAACCTGCGTAAGCTCTTCGAGTGTCGTGCCCATCCGGTTGCCTTGTCCGGCATTGTTTTCGATTAACAGCTGAGCCTTTCCATTCCAGCCATCCAGTATTTGATTGACCATCTGGATCATGATTTTGTAACCGGTAAGAACATCGGCGCCTTTATACTGGCCAAAGTGAACGACCACGCCCAACGCTCCACAAGCTTCGGCAATTTCAAGGTCATTTCGTACGGAGCCCACTGTGACGGCGAATAGCTCCTGCTCCTCGACGCAAAGATTCACCGGGTATGGCGTATGAGCAATCGACAGCATACCGTTTTGCTGACAAAAGGCGCGACACCGCTCTGCATCCCGGGCATCGAATTGCTTGACACCTAAACTTCGCGGGTTTTTCGGGAAAAATTGAAAGGATAACGCTCCTTCTTTGTAGGCAGTTCTCGCCGCCTCCTCGTACCCATGACGAATACTGACATGACAACCGATTTCCAAGGCAATCCCGCCCTTCTCTCGCTTCCTTTCATTGCTTGTTCAAAAAGTCGTCTTTTCAGCACCAAGAAAGTGGTGTGAACCTGAAAAAGGAGGCGCGGAATGTAGGAAACCTACATGAGCACCGGACTTTGAAGGTGAACGCCGCTTTCGACGCCGAATAGACTTTCAGGACGACTCCGTGATCAAAAGACGACTTTTTGAAATACCTCTATCATTTTTCCCTCTGACCCTTCTTCTCAATCGAGCACTTGCGCTTCCCTGTCAGATCGAATAAACTTAAAACTAAACCGAACGTTCAGTCTAGAAGAAGGAGTTTTTAAAAAATGTCAAAGCGTCGTCTCGATGGGGAGAAAACCAAACAACATATCGTAGAGAAAGCCACCGAGTTATTTTCTCAGAAAGGCTATTCAGCCACTTCCATTGAGGACATTTGCCAAGCAACTGGAGCGAGTAAGGGCAGCCTCTATTATCACTTCAAAAACAAGGAGCAGTTGTTCCTGTATTTGCTTGAAAAGCAGTACAACGAATGGGTAGATCTGTGGCAGGAAAAAGAAAAAGAATTCGAGACATCCATCGATAAGCTGTACGGCTTAGCTGCTTTTTTCTTGGAGGATTTTTTGTCCCACCCTTTAAAAAAAGCAGGCGAAGAGTTCTCCGGTAGCCAGCTCGCCGATCCAGTCATTTTGGAACAAGTGCTGGAAATGCTCGGTTCTACGTATACCCTCTATACTTCCCTCTTCCAAGAAGGAATCGACCGAGGCGAGTTCGCCCCATGCGATCCCGAAGAAATGGCGATGATATTGGAAGGGCTCATGAACGGAATCATTAACGTAGGTTATCAAATGGAAGACGAACGTCTTCATGCTCTTCTGAAGAGGAGCATTGACGTTTTGCTGCATGGCATTGTTGCCAAGTAGCATTTTTTTCACCTTTAATTAGACCGGACGTTCGGTATAACTTTTCGGGAGTGAAATGACCTATGAAAGGTCTTTGGGGAAACAAAGTTTTTCTCACTGTCTTTATCAGTGATACATTAGAAAATATCGGTATATGGATTCGTAACATGGCCTTGCTCTACTATGTGATGGAGACGAGCGGCAACAATCCAACTGCCGTATCGCTTTTGACCGCTATCGAACTTGCGCCAATCTTGGTTTTTTCGATTATTGGCGGAGCATTGGCTGATCGCTGGAATCCGAAGCGAACGATGATAGCCGGGAACCTGTTGAGCGCCCTCTCTGTTTTAGTCATCGTGTATTTACTCTGGCAAGGGATGTGGATCGCTGTATTCTTTGCGACATTTATCTCGGCTGTCGTGTCACAGTTCTCCCAGCCTTCTTCTGCCAAGATGATGAAGCGTCATATTCCTGATGAGCAAGTTGCAGCAGCTGTGTCTATTTCACAAAGTACGGGTTCTATTTTTCTACTGGTTGGCCCGATTGTCGGAACCTTTTTCTTTGAACATTGGGGCATCTACCCTTCCCTGTTAACGATGGCTGGCCTATTCTTCGTCTCGGCACTGATCCTCTTGACACTCCCTGCCTCATCTGCCACCGCACCAGAGGAAGATGGAACTCTCCTTTCTGAGATTAAAGCAGGTTTTGCCTATGTAAAAAAGCGACCAGCCTTGCGCGGGCTCGCCATTACCTTTTCGTGTCTGGGGCTATCCTCGGGTTTTATTAATTCGCTGGAAGTTTTTGTCATCACGGATCGTCTTTTACTCTCCAAGGAAGCCATTCAATGGTTTAACGCGTTAGACGGATTGGGTATGCTGTTGGGCGGCATTTTGGCTTCTGTTTATCTGGAACGCCTGAATGGTCGCTGGGTCATTACAGGTGGATTGATATTCTTCGCTCTCTCCGTCGCCGTAGAAGTTCTCTCTGTATGGATATACCTAACCGCAGCGATGCGCTTTTTCACCGGAATCGGGATGGCATTTTTACAGATCGTGATCAGTATGTTCATGATCAAGCTCGTGGATGAAGCGTATATCGGACGGGTAAATGGAACGATTTCACCGCTCATGGTCGGACTCATGATGATCGGTTCCTTTGTTGCAGGTCCGCTCATGCAGATGACTTCGTTGATTATGGTCTTTCTAATAGCATCTGTAATCCTTCTGCTCGCTGCATGGGGATGTACTCGAATCAAGTGGGATTCGGCAGAGGTTACACAAGATGGAGCTAACCATCTTCTCGAACAAAAACAAGCGCAAACTCTATCATAAGAGAATGCGCCCAAGCAAAAAAGCTGTCCACTAAGCGGACAGCTTTTTCTAGCAAAATGCTATGTTTTCACAATGAGGAGTGGTGTTTTCGTACGATGAATCGTTTTAAATGTAACACTGCCAAGCAGCGTACCTGCAACTGCACCTTGGCCATGATGACCGAGCACAACCAGTCCTGCGTCGATTTCTTCAGCCGTCTGGCGGATCACAGTAGCTGGGTCTCCAACCACGACCTTGCTTTCAAAAGGAAGCGATGCAGCTTCAAGCATCTCCTCGCAAGGTTTTAGCGTTTCACGTCCCCAACCTTCGAGGGTATTCATGTTATCCCAGCCTACGCCATACACTCCTGCGTATGTGACTGGTGGGATGACAACGGACAAGAGTGTATATGATACATCCGGTAGGTGCTGCCCCATCTCGATGGCTTTTTTCGCAGCTTCCATCGAATGATCGGAGCCATCTACTGCAATAAGTACTTTATTCCAAGGGAAGCGGCTCTCATCTGTCTCCTCCGCAATGAGGAAGACTGGGACTTTGACATCGTGTAGTGTCGGATAGCTGACGCTTTGCAACAGGAAGCCTGTAATGCGACCGTAACCATGTGTACCCATTACGATGGCAGCATAGTCATTCGCTGCGTGCTTCGCAATGACTTCATGCGGCTCTCCGAACTCAATCTCCAGTTCATACGAGATTCCGGCTTCTTCTACGATCGCCAGGAATTTTTTCAGATCATCTCTTGCTTCATCCAATTGAAAATCTTCAACGACATCTCGTCCCAACCTTCTGACAACATTGCGTGAAGGGAACGGCGAAATGGCATGAAGCAATGTGATATCATGCTTATTTTTGGCGTAGGCCAGCGCGAAGCGGACCGCCTGAATGGACTGCGCAGAGAAATCGACAGGGACTAGAATACGGGACATAATGACACGTCCTTCCTCTTTTTCATCTGGCAAATGTGGTGTAGCTCTATGTACCCATCTGCCTTGAGTCCATTGTAGACCTGTGAGCCCTACGTGTATGTAGGGGTTTTCCCTGATCTTGGTAGGGATATTCCCTGATAGGGAGTCCTATTCTTTCAATGTCTTAGTCCATGACAGCAGTGATAAAAATAGTTGGCTTTTCACTCAAATCAATGTCCGTGATCTCATGGTCATCCACCATCCGCCGATTCGCCTGCTGGTCTCTTCGAATGACCCGAACGACTGGGCGCGAAGGCAAGCCTCTATTTTGGTCAATGATCACACCGATCTCTCCTGTCGACAGCTTCAGCGAGGTTCCTGTCGGGTACAAGGCAATCGAGCGCAAAAAGTGAATGACCATTTTATGGTCAAAGCGCTTCTCCGCGAACCCCATAACTTTTTCGCAAGCCTCATACGCAGGTAACGTCTCTTCTTCCTCTGAAAAAGGAGAGATGAGATTATCATAGTAGTTACAAATCGCAACAATCTTGGCGAAATCATGAATCTCATCGCCAGTCAATCCTCGTGGCTGCCCACTACCATCCACCCATTCATGATGTTGCAAAGGAACGTGTGCAGAGACAATGCTCATCTCATGTTTTTTTCGCAACAGATCAAAGCCCAGCCACGTATGATGATTGGTCTTGCTGTTCTTTTTGTAGGCTGGGGCTTCCTTGTCGACTGACAGCTTTCCAATGTCATGTAAAAGGGCTCCGATGGCGAGCTCTTTTAATTGAGCCGTATTATAGCCTAATCCTACGCCCATTACTGTCGCCATCATGCACACATTCAAGGAATGAATGTACATAGCGTTGTCGGTCGTGCGAATTTCTCCCAGATTCAAGAGCACGCGGCGATTTCTCAAAGTTTCGTCGATAATACTTCCCACTGATTTTTGAATACCGCGGACATCAAAATTTTTTCCAGTCTGCACACACGAAATCGCTTGTGACAGATTGCGGATTGCGTCCTTCCGAGTGGTCTCTGTGACGACCTCCTGCTCTTTCACTTCATCGAGCAGCGGGTCTTTGATGCTTAACATCGTGACGCCAAACCGCCGCAATTTATTAATCATTCCGACAGTCAGCTGGACACCTGTATGCAAGAGCGTCAAGCCCTCGCTTGTATAAATGCTTCGAGCCAAAACGTCTCCTGGCTCTACTAGGTCTACATTCACATATTTCATAGGGTATTTCCTCCTGATTCCATCCTCCCCTGATGCTTCTTCCCTATCTTTGCTTTGGAAAAACCTGTTTCGCATGATTTTGCCGAAAAAACATCCACGGGACAGCTGTCTCCTCATTTTTCACCTGTTCCTTCCAAGACCAAGCCAAGTACAAAGCTCAGAAAATTGGGTACGTGCATCCTGGTAGCCTTGTCTGTAAAAATGCTCCAGCTTCTCCTCTTGACGTTCAAAGCCTCGTAGAAAGGTACCCATTGGTGGTGCGATAACAAACGCTCTGCCTTCCTTCTGCATCTCTTTGACCTGCTCAATTGCCTCGCAATAGATGCGAAAATGACGAATGAATGCTTGACACAAGCTCATACTTCTAGAAAAAAGACGCTCGACACGCGAAAGCCGACGCATCCACTCACTTGGCGGACAAGAAGAAGTCAGCACAATAATATGTTTTTGATTGCCATCAAGCATGGACTTCATGAAAGGTACCGGATGCACGATGCCTCCATCCCATAGCTTACGTCCGTTGATCGTAACCTTGGGTGATAGAAACGGAAGACTGCACGAAGCCCGAATCACATGGAAAATATCCTCACAGTCGGCTTTCGTAAAGTAAACGGCTTCCCCTGTCGCGCAATCCGTTGTGACGACGACAAACTGTTCCTTCGCTTCGTGAAACCGATCAAAGGCGAACGGCTCCAGCTTGTATGGCATCTCATTGAAAATAAAATCCATGCCAAACAACGAGCGCTTCGTGATCAAATTTTTATAGTGAAAGTACCGGGGATCGTGAATGTATTTCGTATGATAAATCTTGCCCAATCCGCGTTGCCTCGCCAAGTATGCCGCTCCATTGCACGCACCTGCTGACACGGCAATCACATACGGGATGTAAAGCTCCTGCTCCATAAAGTAATCCAGAACGCCAGCGGTATAAATCCCACGGCTTCCCCCGCCCTGCAAAACGAGCCCGACCTTTTCCATACCAATCACCCATTTTGATGTCGTTTACCCGTAGTATGAATGGTTGCCCAATGAAACATGCAGGGCGGGATCGTGCGAATCAAAAAACGACCCTCAAACGGGGTCGCCACTCAGTCGTCTTTTTTCATCATGCTGTACTGATCACGGACCATTGCTACGTTTTCCCCTTGCTGCGTCAACTCCAGCTTATAGAGGATATCGGTAAGCACCGCAGCATAAATCAAGGTTAATTCCCCGGTATTAACCGGCTCTCGAAAGTAGCTCCCGATCATCTCATAGCCTTTTCGCTTATAGGATTCGGTATCTTCCTCTTCCAGTGCTTCACATAGCTCTTCAATCAGATCATCCAGTGCCAGCCTTGCGCGTTCATAGACATCTGGCTGGTCATGTGATAATGCGTCTGACTCTTTCGTCGTACCCACTTACCCCTCCTCCTTCTACTCCTAGAGTGGGGCACGTGGAGAGGCTTTATGCAGATTCTTGTTCCGTTTTCTTCGCAGGTGGAACTCGGATTCCTGTCAACGCCTGAAACAGTACGCGTTGGTACTTCATTTCGGCATCTGGATCAGGCCGATCCAATAGTGTCCCGAGCACAGCACCTAAAAAGCCGAGTGGTATGGAGACCAATCCGGGATTCGTCAGTGGAAAAAGGGGCTCCGCACGGATAAGTCCGGTGAGGGGATGCATAACAGTCG
The DNA here is from genome assembly GCF_042885155.1 of Brevibacillus sp. NPDC058079. Classification (NCBI taxonomy): domain Bacteria; kingdom Bacillati; phylum Bacillota; class Bacilli; order Caryophanales; family Paenibacillaceae; genus Brevibacillus; species Brevibacillus sp. NPDC058079. Next base: position 113,652 of record NZ_JBHVSO010000001.1, on the reverse strand, counting down.
GTCCTAAAATGACAAGGACTACTGATGCCGTTAACCCTGTCAGGACGCCACAAATCGCTCCTCTCACGGTAAACCGCTTCCAATACAACGTAAACAACAGCAGTGGCAAATTGGATGATGCGGCTACCGCAAACGTCAGCGCAACGAGAATCGCCACGTTCATTTTTTCTGCACCGATAGCCAGCCAAATGGAAATCACGCCCACTGCCACTGACGAAAGCTTTGCCATAGTGACCTGTTCTTTTTCTGATGCGCCCCCTCGTCTGATCAAATGACTGTAGACATCATGCGCGAACGCAGAAGAGGCAGAGAGCACAAGTCCTGTCACGACTGCCAATATCGTCGCGAAGGCAACAGCAGCAATATACGCCATCAAAAACTCTCCACCGAGAGCATCTGCCAAGAGCGTGACGGTCAGATTCCCCCCGAAACCCACATTTTTCAATGCCTCGTAGCCTACAAACGTGCTCGCCCCGAATCCGAGAAAGACCGTCATCAAATAAAAAGCGCCGATGACCCAGGTAGCGGTGTAAATCGAATTTCGAGTCGTCTTTGCGTCCTTGACTGTGAATAACCGGGAGATAATATGGGGGAGTCCGGCGGTACCGAGAATCAAGGCCAAATGCAGGGAGATCGTTTCCAGCGGATCATGAAGTTGATTACCCGGCTGTAAGAACTGTTCCTGCAGAGGTGTAATCGTACTCACATGTGAAAACATTTCGGAGAAGCTCCAATCAAAACGGGCAAACACGATCAGACTTAGGATCAATGTCCCTGTCAGGAGCAAAATCGCTTTAATAATCTGAACCCAGGAGGTCGCCACCATCCCGCCGAACACGACGTAAAATGTCATCAGGCTCCCGACAATCAAGACAGCCGTATCGTAACGCACTCCCAATAAATAATGAATGAGGGCACCTGCCCCAACTAATTGCGCCAACATGTAAAAAATCGTAATTAATAGAGTCGTACAGGCAACAACGCCACGCAGCCAAAGACTGTCAAACCTGACGGCAATCGCGTCTGCCAACGTATAACGCCCCAAATTATGCAACGGCTCCGCAACTAAAAACAAAATAATCAGATAAGAGACAAAAAAGCCAATCGCATACACGAACCCGTCAAAGCCGTACATCGCAATCGTTCCCGCAATCCCCAAAAACGAGGCAGCACTCATGTAATCGCCTGCGATGGCAATGCCATTTTGTAACCCGTTCAAGCGATTTCCTGCTGCATAGAAGTCTTTCGTCGTCCCCGTCTGTTTGGCAGCCGAATAAGTGATGGCCATCGTTCCGATAATGACGGCAAGGAAAAAGATGATCGTCGTCACGGACAATACCTCTCCCTTCTTGCATAAATAAAAAAGACCAGGGGTTAACCCTAGCCTTCTCTTCGTGGCATGAGCTTCCTACGTTTACTGTTTCTACGCTGAATCTTTCATTCCTGTATTCGCTTTCACCAAAATTTCATCGTACTTCTTATCATCACGAGAACTAGACAACAAGGTTCCGATCCATGCTGCCAAAAACCCTAACGGGATCGAGACAATGCCCGGATTCGGCAACGGGAACAGCGCTTCGCCAACCAAAATGGCTTTTCCAGCTACAGGATTCCAAACGTTAGGACTCAACGCAACGAGAATGAGAGAGCTGAACAAACCGACGAGCATCCCGCTGATTGCTCCTGCCGTATTGAACCTTTTCCAGAAGATCGTGAACAAAATCACTGGTAGATTTGCACTCGCCGCTACTGCGAAAGCCAGCGCAACAAGGAAAGCCACGTTCAGATTTTGTGCAAACAAGGCGAGCAAGATGGAGACAATCGAGACACCGACAGACGCCCATTTGGCCATCTTCATTTGCTCCTTTTCTGTTGCTTTTCCTTGGCGTAATACGTGTCCGTAAAAGTCGTGTGCAAAGGCAGAAGCCGCAGTCAGCACCAGCCCAGCCACTACCGCGAGAATGGTAGCGAAGGCAACCGCAGATACAAAGGCGAACAAGAAATTGCCGCCAAGTGCTTGCGCAAGCAGTGGAGCTCCCATGTTACCTGCGGGGTCCATATTCCCCGCTCCTACAAAGGCTGCCGCCCCGAAGCCGAGGAAGATCGTCATGACATAGAAGGCGCCAATGATCCACGTCGCGTACACAACTGATTTGCGAGCTGTCGTGGCATCTTTTACGGTGAAGAAACGAATCAAAATATGCGGCAATCCAGCTGTTCCGAGCACCAGCGCGAGATTCAGTGAAATGGTATCGAGCCCCACTTTAAACTTGTTGCCAGGATTGAGGAATTGCTCTCCCAATGGTGTCACTGTCTTCATTTGCTCGAACATTTTCAAGAGATTAAAATCGAATTTGGCAAAAACCATCATAGAGATGATGAATGTTCCGATCATCAACAAAACCGCTTTGACAATCTGCACCCACGAGGTAGCCGTCATCCCGCCGAAGACGACGTAGATCGTCATCAATGCCCCTACGATCAATACAGATGTCGTGTAATCCAGCCCCAAGAGCAGCTTGATCAAGGCCCCTGCTCCGACCAATTGCGCGATCATATAAAAAATCGAGATCGCAATCGAATTGAGAGCGGCGACACCACGAACCTTTTTATTGTCAAAACGCGCGGCTATCATATCTGCCATCGTGTATTTTCCTAAATTACGCAAAGGCTCTGCTACCAAGTAGAGCACAACGAGATACGCGACAAGAAAACCGATACTGTAGAAGAAGCCATCAAATCCGCTCAATGCAATCATCCCGGCAATTCCCAGAAAGGAAGCAGCGGACATGTAATCTCCCGCAATCGCGAGGCCGTTTTGCCAACCCGTCAAGCCGCCTCCAGCGGTATAAAACTCACTAGTCGTGTTCGTCTTTTTCGAAGCGTAAAAGGTGATGACAAGTGTCAAAAGAACAATGCCGAGAAAGAGTAAAAATGCAGTAACGTTCATTAGCCCCGTCCACCTGCCTCTTGTTTGATTTTCTCAACAAGTTGATCAAACTGCGCTGCCCGCCTGGTGTACAGAATACAGAGGCCCCATGTCATGACGAACTGAGCAAAGGCAAATACCCACGCCCACGAAATGGCTCCAAAAGCTGGTTGGTTCAGTACGGTGAAGTAGGAGGTTAAAATTGGAAGGGTAAAGTAAAACACGAAGAAAAAAATAGAAGATGGCAAAATAAACGCTTTTTTTCTTCTTAAGAGCTCTTTGAAAGTGGCTGACTGAATTACCGCTGCATAATCAACAGCTTGCTTCTTCTGATCCTCGGCTTTTTTTGCCGAAGCGGATTTGCCCATGGGAACCTCCCCCTCATCTACAGAAATGTAAGCGCTTCCTACATTGTAGAGAATCCTTTTCTAACCGTGTATTTTTCTGCGTAAGATGTCGGGGAGAGTGTGTCAGTGGCAGATTTTTAACCACGATCTGCAAACGATGGATCACCAGGCTTACTCCTCGAGACGTTTGAGCAAATCCTTGGCGGAGGTCCGAGATACGGGAATACGCGGTCTTCCTTCTCCCTTCAAAATCAGATTGTAGGCACCGTTGAACCATGGTTCGAGCTCGCTCACGAATTGAAGATTGACCAAATAGCTTTTGTGGGTACGGAAAAAGTCGTATGCGAAAAGCTTTTCCGCCAGTTGTGTCAGGGTCATCCGCGTCGAGTACGTCGCCGTTTGGGTGACGATTTGCACATACCGCTCCTCCCGCACCGCATAGACAATCGTCGCTGGATCAATGACCACTAATCTACTATTGTCTTCTACCAACAGCTTGGTTCGTTTTGTCTGGACAGGCTCTACTTTTGGCTTGACTAGACGCTCGCGTATTCGTTGCATCGTTTCTACCAGACGCTTGGGCTCCGTAGGCTTCAACAAATAATCGACGGCGTACAACTTAAACGCATCGATGGCAAATTCCTCATATGCGGTACAAAAAACGATGAGGGGATGCTGCTTGCGTGAAGCGAGCATTCTTGCTGCCTGCGCCCCTTCCAGCTCAGGCATTTTCATGTCCAGGAAGACGACATCCGGTTCGTGCACATCGACCATTTCCAACAGCTCTCGGCCGTTAGTGGCATAGGGCAGCAATTCTACGTCTCCTTCTTGTAGCAGTAAATAGCTCAGTTCTTCGCGTGCTAGTCGCTCGTCTTCTGCAATCATGACGCGTATTGGCATCAGGCACTCACCTCTTTTGTAATCGGAATAGTAAAGATAATCGTACTACCGCCTTCTTGTTTATTGGCAAAATGAAGTTGGGCATCTTGTCCGCACAAGCTGATCAGACGTTGGTTGACATTATGGATGCCAATTCCGTTGCCCTCCTTACTCTCCATTGGCACCTTTCCCAGAACTGGCAGCAAGTTGTCGGGAAAGCCTTCGCCATTATCTTCGATTTGAAAAACAACGTGCACATCCTGCCGTCTCACATGGAGGATGATCTCACCGCCGTTCGTGATGTCGCGAACACCATGCTGAATGCAATTCTCAAATAACGGCTGCAACGTGCCAGGAGGAATAAGGGCTTCCTCTACCCCCCCATCAATGATGGTGCGAACGGCGAATTGCTCGGAAAATCTGATTTTGATAATTTCCAAATAAGCATGCAGGTGATCCAACTCCTGTCTCACGGTGACAAGCGGACTCGCTGTGAGCTTCAGGTTGAATCGCATGAACACGCCAAGCTGAATGGTCATATGCCGGGCTAGCTGCGGATCAATTCGTATCAAGGTCACAATGGAATTCAACGTGTTGAACAAAAAGTGAGGATGAATCTGTGCCTGTAGCATCCGCAACTCTGCATCCTTCATTAACCCTTTCATTTGCTCCGTGAGAGATAGGGTCAATTGATTGGAGATCAGGTTGCCAAGCCCTTTTGCTAGTGCTTCTTGAACTTTTCCTATTTGTTGCGGCCTCCGATAATAGAGTTTGATCAGTCCAACGACGCTGTCCCCCTCTTTAATCGGCACGAGAATCGCTGCATGCAGGTTACAATTTTTGCGCTTGCACCCTATGCTCTCTCTCGTCAATCCCTTGTCAATTCCACCGCTATACAGAGCCCGCTTATCGAGCTCACTATTGAGCGCTTCTCCTGGATGATGATGGTCTGCCCCCACTCCCACGTGCGCAAGGAGCCGTTCTCGATCGGTTACAGCAACGGCGGCTGCTTTCGTTTCTTTTTGTAAGACGAGGGCTGCTGACTGAGATGTCTGCGGTGTAAGCCCCCTTTTCAGGTGTGGCAAAATTCTTTCCGCTATCGTAAAGGAACGCTCCGCCTCAATGGCAGCCGAACGTTCTGCCTCTTGCAAGGCAACTCGTATCATCGTCGTAAAAATCGCAATCGAAACGCTATTCGTCAGCACCATCGGAATCCCAATCACGTTGACCATGGTTCGCGCCAATTCTGGCGGAGCTGCCATGATCAATAAAAGCGACATCTGTATAATGGGCGCGAACATACCGATGAACATAGCTTTGGACGGAGAAATAACCCGCTCCTGCGAGAAAAAACGCGCTACGTATCCTGCCAGCACCCCCGTGATCGGGATCGATAAGCCCATCGGTGCTGCGGCGAATCCTCCCAATTGGAAGACATGAAGCCCAGCAATGACACCTGCCCCCAGGCCAACGAGAGGTCCTCCTAGCAAACCTCCAATAACGACTCCTACCAAAGTAGAATTCGCGATAATTTCTTCATATGACAAGCGAAATATCCAAAATGCAGGAAGATAGCTATCCCCTTGCACGACCACTCCTGCATATGTACCCGCAATCCCAAACAACCCGAACATCACGGAAAAGGCGATTGACGTCCCTACGTGCAATTCGCGGTCTAAAAGCTGGCGAAATAATGGTGTCCTTGTCAAAATAAATGCCAGCGTCAAAAGAATGCCCATTCTTTCAATGAGCAATAACGTGAGATTGTCCACCGCAGCCTCCTTTATTTTAAATCTTCTATAAATTCCGCATATTACCCGCAATTCCCTGCTGGACAGACAACCTCGCTAGGCTGATTGCATACGCTGTGTGTGCAATGCTTCAGGAGAAGGGTGATCATGCCATGTGTGGAATTGTAGGATGGATTGATTGGGAAAAGGACTTATCTGGTGAACGTGATGTGCTGCAAAAAATGACCCAATGCCTCAAGGATCGAGGCCCTGATGCAGAAGGCTTTTGGCTGACTCCTCGCGCGGCACTCGGTCATCGCCGCCTTGTGGTCGTAGACCCTGCTGGCGGACAGCAGCCTATGTCGGCTATCAAAAACAAACATGCCTGCACCATGATTTACAATGGTGAATTGTATAATACCGAGGATTTGCGAGCAGAACTGCTTGCTTGCGGACATACCTTTCAATCTCACTCGGATACGGAGGTACTTTTGCACACGTATTTGGAGTGGGGGCCAGATTGTCTGTCAAAGCTAAACGGCATATTTGCTTTTGCGATCTGGGACGAACGCGAACAAAGATTGTTTGTCGGCCGTGACCGTATGGGGGTTAAGCCGCTGTTTTATGCGCAAAGAGGCAGTTCATTTCTACTGTCCTCCGAGCTAAAAGCCTTGCTCGCTCACCCCGAAGTCAAACCAGAGCTCTCTCGTGAAGGCTTGGCTGAGGTTTTCGGAATTAGTCCCGCTCGTACGCCTGGCCATGGTGTTTTTCATAACGTACACGAGGTTCGGCCCGGCTCCTATCTGTTGGTGACGCGTGATAGCGTCAAGCAAAAACGCTATTGGCAGCTCGAAAGCCACCCACATACAGATGACCTGGAGACAACTGCGGAACGTGTCAGGGAGTTAGTCACGGATTCGATTGAACGCCAATTGGTTGCGGATGTGCCCGTTTCGACCCTCTTGTCAGGTGGGTTAGACTCGAGCATTATCACAGCTGTTGCGGCAGATCATTTTCAAAAAACAGGCCGTGGAACCCTGCACAGCTACTCCATCGATTACGTAGACAACCGAAAACATTTCAAGGCAAGTACTTTTCAACCGAATGAGGATGAACCTTATGTGCAGCTCGTTACAAAGTTTCTCGGAACCCAGCACCACACCATTGAGTTTGACACAGACGATTTGATTGATTCCCTGAAAACAGCGACACTCGCCCGCGACTTGCCGGGGATGGCTGATGTGGATGCGTCCCTTTACCTGTTTTGCCGCGAAATAAAAAAAGAGACGACCGTCGTCCTCTCTGGAGAATGCGCAGATGAAGTATTTGGCGGGTATCCGTGGTTTCATCGCGAGGAACTGCTGAATGCCGGAACGTTTCCATGGTCGAGAGCGACGAAAGAACGTGCCTCCTGGCTATCCCCTGATCTTCGTGATTGGGTCAAACCCGAGGAATACGTTGCCATGCGGTATGAGGAATCTCTCGATGAAGTCCCACATCTTCCAGGCGAAGATCCCATTGAAGCTCGCCGACGGGAAATGTTTTATTTGAATATAACGTGGTTCATGAACACGCTGTTGGATCGCAAAGACCGAATGAGTATGGCGGCCAGTCTGGAAGCGCGCGTCCCGTTCTGTGACCATCGCATCGTGGAATACGTCTGGAACATCCCATGGGATATGAAGACGCACGGGAATCGGGAAAAAGGAATTTTGCGAAAAGCCATGGAAGGAATCTTGCCGGACGAAGTGCTGTATCGCAAGAAAAGCCCGTACCCGAAAACACACAATCCCGCTTATACGGAAGCCGTTCGCTCTTGGCTGCTCGATATAGTAAACGACTCTTCCTCTCCACTGCTTCAACTGGTAGATGTTCCAACGATTCGAAAAATTGCCGAGTCAGATGCACAGGCTTCGAGCATTCCGTTTTTCGGTCAGCTCATGAGTACACCCCAGTTGTTCGCCTATCTCGGCCAGCTGGATTATTGGCTGCGGGAATACCGTGTTTCCATTCGTGCCTAACGATATTACAAAAGCTCCTCGTCCCTTATGATTCGGGGGAATTGAGGAGCTTTTCGTTACTTTTTGGTTCTTCCCCGTTGCTTGGTTCTACGTACGGGTTGTGCCTTCGGGTTGAGGGGTATGGTAGCAAGAGATTGATATCTCAGATCAAACTGCTCGCCTGAGCGTTTCATGATCGTGAACGTTTTGGTTGCGCCGACTCGGATCAAACGGTAGTCCACTCTTGTTCTTTTCCCGCCCCCGCTCAGTATCGCAGCCACGGTCCGATGATCCGGCAGATTCACTTTTATCTGCAACGACAACACGGTTGCAGGAAAAGGTGGGATGTCACGATAAGGAACACAGAGCTTACCTTTTAGCATCCGCAAATGGAGATTCCGAATCATCACTTCCGTCAATTGCTTCCCCCAATACCGGCGGAAAATACGGGAGATTTTTCGTTTGGTGTTGTATTTTTCGGGCAATGGCGTGTAATCCACACCGTTTACGGTATATACAGGCTTTCCTCTCGGCGAATTCGCGATCTGAGTCCAGACATGCTCTGCTGAAGTGATAAACTGCTTGAGCCTCTGCAACTCATCCAAGGATTTCACCTCCTCCATAAACCGTATGGTGGTGGGCTTATGCTAGTACGCCCGATTTCAGCGTTCCAAACGCTATGGACAATAATTCTGAACATACATATAAATTGCAATCATATTATCGAGGTGATAGAATATAAACCGCTTTCACTTCTCTTGTCGGGAAGTGCGTTTTTTTGCCTTTTAAGTTTAGCACTATTTAATTTCTTGGAGGTTGTAATGAATTTCATCATTCCCATCGCTGGCTTACTCATCGTGATCGGGTTAGCATTGTTAGGGAGCAATGGACGTAAACAGGTCAAATACAAACCGATCATCGTCATGATTGCTCTGCAATTTTTGCTTGCCTTTCTTCTTCTGCATACCAAGTTTGGGTTTATTTTCGTTTCAGCCATTTCCAAATCGTTTGAAAAGCTTCTTGCTTTTGCAGCGGAAGGGATCAATTTCGTATTTGGCAATCTGGTAAACGACGGACAAATGTCCTTTTTCCTTGGTGTATTGCTCCCAATCGTCTTCATTTCCGTCCTCATCGGTATTTTGCGGCACTTCAAGATTTTGCCGATTATCATGAAGGCAATTGGCTTTGTTCTGAGCAAAATTAACGGCATGGGTAAGCTGGAGTCATATAACGCTGTTGCTTCCGCTATTGTCGGCCAAAATGAAGTATTCATCGCTGTTAAAAAACAGCTCGGCTCCTTGCCGGAACACCGTCTGTATACGCTGTGCGCGTCAGCCATGTCCACTGTTTCGATGTCGATTGTCGGTGCGTATATGACGATGATTGAGCCGAAATACGTTGTCACAGCCCTGTTCTTGAATCTGTTTGGCGGCTTTATTATCGCTTCGATCATCAACCCTTATACAGTGAACGAAGAAGAAGATTTACTGGAGATTCAAAGCAATGAAAAGCAGTCCTTTTTTGAAATGCTCGTTGAGTACATCATGGACGGCTTCAAGGTAGCAGTAGTCGTTGGCGCTATGCTACTCGGATTTGTTGCCTTGATCGCGGCTGTGAATAGCTTGTTCGGCATGATTTTCGGTTGGACGTTCCAAGAAATGCTCGGCTTCGTCTTCGCTCCTTTTGCCATCCTGATGGGCATTCCTTTTGCGGAAGCGATGACGGCTGGTAGTATCATGGCGACAAAGCTCGTAACGAATGAGTTTGTGGCGATGATCGAGCTGGGCAAAGTCGTATCTGAACTGAGCCCACGTACAGTAGGAATTCTCTCTGTCTTCCTCGTTTCGTTCGCGAACTTCTCCTCCATCGGCATTATCGCTGGTGCGGTGAAAGGACTGAATGAGAAACAATCCAATGTGGTTGCTCGCTTTGGGTTAAAACTGTTATTCGGTGCCACGCTAGTTAGTCTTTTGTCTGGTGTCGTCGTCAGCTTCGTCCTGTAAGTAACATGAGAAAGTGTCCCTCTGCCATGTGCAGTAGGGACACTTTTTCATGAACAACGAGTGCCCTGCTACAATAGGGCACTCGCTGCTTTTATCGAATGATCTTTTCCACATCAACACGTCCAGAGAAAAACGTCGCTCCTCCACCCATATCCGCGATTCGGTCTGGTGTGAGGGCATTTACATAATGCTTCGGCCCTTCGTTGTCTGCCCATAAGCCTTGGCTCACGACGACACCCGTGAGAACATTTTCGCCGACAGCTGCCACGAGTTCACACTCTCCCCGCTCATTCCATATGCGGACCGTATCTCCATCACTAATATCTAGAGTACTAGCATCCACCACATTCATGTGTAAACGAGGTATTTTTTCCATCTTCTTATGTTTTTCATTATTCGAGAACGTGGAGTTCAAATAATTGTGATTGGGTCCCGGGACAAATAAATACGGGAAATCCCCATCATTCACTAATGGCGTGTACGTCGGTAATGGAGGCAGCCCTCGTATTGCCATTGCTTGCGAGTAAAGCTCAATTTTGCCACTTGGGGTGGGGAGATGTTCCAAAAAGAAAGGTTCCAGATTGGCTTTGGCATATTGTTTTTCGACCAAAGTTTCATACGTGATTCCTTCTAGATGAGGATTATCGTGCCCCTCCAACGCCTGTCTGACCATCTCTGCATCGCTGTCTTGAAAAGCAGGTTCGTCATATCCCATGGCAGCAGCCAGCAAGCGGAAAACATCCGTGTTGGACTTGCTCTCTCCAAATGGGGCGATCACTGGTTGCTGAAGTTGAATGTAATGATGCCAATACGACGTGTAAAAATCAGTATTTTCATAAGAAGACGTCGCTGGCAAAACGATATCGGCATAAAGAGCCGTCTCCGTCAAAAATAAGTCGTGTACGACCGTGAACAAGTCCTCTCTCGCCAAGCCTTCCCGAACTTTGTTTCCTTCCGGTGCGACAATGGCTGGATTGCTCGTATAGACGAAGAGTGATTTCACCGGTGGATCTGTATCGAGCAGCGCTTTCCCAAGTTCATTCATGTTGATGACTCTCGTCTGTTTATTGGCCAGCAAATCTGGTCGCTGCACGGCAAGCTTGTTGTGCTCCAGGAAACCTTTATTCCCTTTATTGGCCCCACCGCCTTTGACAAGCCACTGCCCTGTCAGGGCCGGAAGACAAGCAATCGTCCTTACACACATTCCACCATTGTCGTGATGCTGAATGCCATTTCCAATGCGAATAAAGGACGGGGATGTGGTTCCATACATTCTCGCCAATTTGTAAATATCGTCGACAGGGACACCCGTAATGGCTGATACGGTAATAGGGTCGTAGGTACGTACATGCTCCCTGAGCTCTTCATGTCCTACCGTATACTTCTCCATAAAGGCTAAATCTACCAAGTTTTCTGCAAAAAGCACATGCATGATGCCCAAAGCCAAAACCGTGTCTGTTCCGGGTAAAATCGGGATAAACCAATCAGCCCATCGACCCGTCTGATTTTTATGGACATCAATCACGACGATCTTCGCCCCATTTTTTCGAGCCTGTTCCGCAAACACCACTTGATGCATGTTGGTGCTAACCGTATTGATCCCCCACATGATGAATAGCTTGGAATGAACGGTGTCTTCCGGATCTGTTCCAAAGGCTCCGCCCATCGTGTAGCTGTACCCTACAGCCCCTGCACTGTTGCATATCGTACGGTCAAGTTGACTGGCCCCCATACGATGGAAAAAACGGCGGTCCATACCTTCAACACTAATCCGCCCCATGTTTCCGTAAAAGCTGTAAGGCAAAATGCTCTCAGGACCGTCTGAGTCGATCAAGGCACGCCAGCGTTCGGTTATGGTAGTGATGGCTTCCTCCCAACTGATTTGAACAAACTCCCCGCTCCCTTTTTTGCCAATACGCTTCAACGGATGCGTGAGTCGCTTGGGATCGTAAATGCGCTCTGTCATGTTGCGGACTTTGTTGCAAATATTCCCCTTCGTCACCGGATGGTTCGGGTCCCCTTCAATTTTGACGATTTTCCCCTCTTTTTTATGAAGGAGTAATCCACATTGGTCCGGGCAATCAAGTGAACAGACTGCTGGAAAAATACCGCTTTCCTGGGTCGTATAAGCCATGGAGGTTCCCTCTTTCTCCTAACAGGTAACTAGCTTTTATACGTTATTATAATCGATTGAAAAAAGAAGGCACTACCCCTGTGCGAATGAGAAGTTACTGATTTTCACGATTCCCCAACATTCTTGCTTCTGCGATCGGACTAGATAACTTGAATGGGTGTTCTGGGGCATACTGTGTAGCAAGAAGTGGATCAGCTCCGTATTCCAATAAGGGGTACCGCCAACAATATGCGGATTTTGTACGCTAAGCCCTGGATGACAGAAAAAACGCTGGTATCCTGTACGTTAAGATAAAGAATCGTTCACGCTGTAAATACATGCTGATGCTTTCAAGCGACAAGAATGGATTGATTCGGACAATAGGGGGCACCTCACGAAACGGAAATAATCGTACGATTGTAATAGATTGTCATCGATCAATTCTCCTCGTTCTGTCAACGCCTGTATCGCTCACTCCAAGCACTGTATTCCAGGGAACAATGGATGCTACTCCCATGGGTACCGGCAATATGAAAAAACTCGAGTTCCTTAGCGTACAGGAAAACGAGTTTTTTATTACATCCATGTCACATTTGGTTGGCGGTACCCCCAAAATACCATGTAGGGTGTGGCCACGTTTGCCACAAGATGTACAATTCGTAACAAGCGATTTGCTACTTCTGATTATCTTCAGGAAGTAGCGAATATTCTAAACCCATAAAACTAGCTACGGAGAGCTTTTCTTCGTTTATAACCTGAAGTCGATAATTAGCAGGAGACAATAGCGCCTGGTTATCAGCTTCTGACAAATTTTCTTTTAGCTTTAGCTGTTGCGTAATCGTATACCGACTCTCATTACTGTTTAAATCAATTTGAACGAGTGAAGGAGTCTCTGCAAGCAAATTTTTAATGGTCTCGTTACCCGGCATATCTGCAAACGAAAAGTAAATGGGTTTTTCCGTATGCATCATTTTTTCTCTCAAATCGTCCGAAATTAAGATTCGTAACGTGAGTTCTGCCGAATTACTATTTTTTGTTATCTGTAGCACGGATGTTTTTAAATTCTCCCCTGTAATTTGTTCAAAATAATCGTAGACGCTTGCATATGACTTATCTGTAGGGACTGTTCCTGATGAACTACCCTCGCTACAACCACTAAGAAGAACTATGAACAGAAGGAGAAGCATATGGAGAGGTCGGATCATAGATCTATTGATTTTTTACTATAATACTCTTTGTACGAATATTTGACGTTAACGTAGTTAGAATCTACTACTCTGCCTTGAAAATATTCGACTAAGCTTCCAGTGGTTTTTACTGCTTTTGATCCGTATTCAACGGTTGTCATCGTACGCTTTGGTATGACCCAAGTTTGGGTTGTTTCTATAATGTCTTCTTTTCCAAATGAAACTTCTGCATTAATCCCCACTTTCCCCTCTATTATCCTCCAGTTGACTTTCGTCTCAGCTGACGCACCTATTTTACCGGTCAGAAAGGTTTTTCTTGTAACCTTTCTTGAAATGGAATCGTTTTCGTTACTATCATTCTCAATATCAGCTTCATAAGATTTTGATTTGTATAGGTCCTTCTTAGACATTTCATACACTTTGCCAGTCATATCATTGCCTAAGGGACCAATCTTAGATGAATCACTCTTCGTAAGGGCATCTGTAAAATCATACTCTTCTGGGTTCTCATATACACGTTCAACGATTTTTAGGTTACCTATTTTAATAATCTCACCTTGAGATGCTGCGAAGGCGGAACCAGCTCCAGATACAACTAAACTGCTAAGTAAGAGAGTTGCGAAAGAAAGTTTCTTAATATTCATTTTTTACCCTCCTGTATAGTATTGGAAATTTTAAATAGAAAACAACCATAACATATATTCCTAAAAAAGGTTCTAAATACCCAAACCCAAATAAAACCTTATTTTCTTATTTTTGAATCATTCTTGATTGAATTACCAGGATGTACTGATCCAATTGCTGACTTAATTCCACGACTTCATCATCCAACAAATCATTCTTCTCCAAAAACAATTGCACCAGTTGTTCACGTAATTGTTCCACAATGTTTTTCAAATGATCTACATCGTGATAAGTTCCTCCTTCCCGATCTAACGGTAGCGTGGTACATTTACTTATAGGAGCTGTATCTGCTCCTCCTGCGGGCGTTCCATTAACCTGACGAATGGGTGGAACGCCCTTTCTATATGCAAATGCTCCTATACTTATCACCTCCCTTTTTTTTACAATGGATACATTTATAACTATACTGCAATTTCCCAAATTCACTGTTCTTAGAAAAATGGGAAAATAAAAAAAGCATCCCTTTTTTTGTTGGGGATGCTTTTTCGAACCCTTTATCAAACTCTATTTAGCCTCCTACGCCGTGATGATATTGCATAACTGGAGGAGGAGAAACAGCAGAAATAGATGGCGTTTCGCTGGCTATAGAAGCCTGGCCAACACTGGAAAACAGCCCAAAACTCAAAGCCATGGATAACAAAACAAAAAATCTCTTCATATTCACACTCTCCCTTCTAAAATGGCTTCATAGCGATCTTTTTGCTCATTTGTTGCATGTGGCAAGTGTTTCCAAAACTTTGTGACACAACGTTTAAATCCTTGGTGATAGGTCATTTTGTCAGATAAATCCAGGCACAGCAGTAACTGATCTATCGCTTGTGACGTGTTTCCTTTTCTAAATTCATATTCAGTCTTTTGATCCCAAAAGTGAAAATTCTGACTCAAATTAATAGGGTTCTGATGGTCATGAAAGCTGGATAGATTAGCAGAATAACGATGTAGTAGCTCATCTATACAAAAATTATGTTTATTGGCTGCTTCGATGATGGTCAACATCCCAGGGAGAATTTCATTTGGATGTTCCTGTAAGAAAGCAACATACTCTGATAGGATACTCACGTTTCCCTTCTTCAAGTTAAGCCCATATAAGTTAGCCCTGCCCCATATATTGAATTTCTTTACTTCTTTATGCCCTATCTCATCTAACAGTTCAAACCAAGTAAGATCAGTATATTCGATCACGTGTTTTTCCGCTTCTACATACTGTTCTTGCATAGTGAGAGCAACTCCTTTTAACAAGGAGCCTTGGCCATAGTACACAACTAGATGACGTTCCGTGTGTAACATTTCAACCGTTTTACCGCTCTCTTTCTTGCGTAGTTGATCCTGATAGACTGCAATAGCTAGGGTCCGTAATTCGTCAGCATATTTTTCTACATCTTTCCACTTCTGCAACATGTAGCACGCATTCGCTAAATGTAGCAACGCGTCCAATTGGTGATTTTCGGACAATCTGTTCCGATAGGGTTCAAACCTTATGATCGCTTTCCAGTTGTCTTCTGGACTTGTACCTTGTAACGCACGAAATAACCGATATTGACTTATCAGAAAGTGATCCGAATGACTATCTTTTTCAGCTTCAATCACTAGCTGATAAAAAGGGACTGACATAGCCTTTCCATCAGTTTGAAATAATTGCTCTGCAACAGTGAAGAGAATGGAAACGTTTTTAGGGTTCTCTAGCAATCTTGAGACAACCACATCAATACAATCCTGACGCCCGATCTCGGCACATCGAACCAAGTAAGGGATCAAATGTGGACGCGAAATTTTTTCCTCAGCTATGCACTCTTCCGGGTATAACTCGTACAACCAACCAGGAGCCTTTTTAAAGACCTTAGCCAACGTGTCAAGCTGACCAATTGTAATGGCACGTGGTGGATTGCTATTTAGGATCTCACTCAAATGTCCAGGATTCACACCACTTAACTCGCCGAGTTTACTAAGTGTATATCCGTTCTCTTTTATATTTGTATCTATTTCAGAGCGTATCGATTTTTGTGTTGTTTTTCTTGTTTCCATACTAAAAGAAATCCCCCTTAGCCATGTACATAAGAAACACTTAACTTCCCACATTTTATAATCGTTACAAGTATTTGTAAATATTTACCATCAAATCTCCTTGAACTTACTTATGATCCGTCAATTATATTACTCATGCATGGAGTTCACATCCTTCTATGAATTTTCATTCCACTTTCATCTTAGTTTTTAGAGGTTATCAAAATGCAAATGCCTAGCAATAATAGTAAGTATAATACGTGTATTTTATTTAGCCAAGTATCATGGGTCATCAAAAATTCGCTAACAGGTTAACATATGAGTAAAAATTCAAGGAGAGCTTCCAAGAATTGAAACTAAAAGATGCCCGAATAGAAAAGAAATTATCCCAGGAAAAAGTAAGCAGGATCATAAACGTATCCTTGAAACATTATCAGAACATAGAATACGGGATTACCAATCCCACTGTTACGATTGCGCTACATATTTGCGAAGTTCTCGACATCGATCCAAGAGAAGTTGACGAGTGGAAAGACAGACGTATACCTAACTAAGAGCGGTTTCCTATGAGAAATGCAAAATTCAACCTAAGATTTAAATAAGCAAAAAAGCCGGATTACCGTGGGGTAATTCGGCTTTTTACTTAGCGAGAGTTCTGTTCACAGACATATTTTTCACACAAAGTCGACTGATATAATTATTCTTAGTCATAATTATGTTTCTTGAACCTATGTTACTAGATCAACGAGACAAACCGTTTCAGTTGTCAAGAGGACCCCGAGTCAATGAAAAGGACACCATCTGTGTGATGGCGCCCCTTTGTCTACGATTTTAGAAATCCCAATCCAGCAAGTCCTCCAGCAGTTCGCGGGAAAATGCTAATTGCTCCGGTGTGTATTTATCTAGAAAGCTCATAAATCGCTGTTCAATATCCTGATGCATCCGGTTATGAATCTTATACAGCTTTTGTCCCTTTGCCGTTAGCCGATAGTATACTTCTTTCTTATTATCAACCAGCTGTTGCCTTTTAATTAAATCAAGCTTCCATAACTTTTTGCTGATCCGCGTTATGGACCCTTTCGTTAAGTTGACTTTCTCCGAAATCGTGGTGACATTGATGGGACCATGATCGCCGATACAGGCAATGAAATGAATTTCGGATAGGGTAAGGTTTAGCTTCACCCCCATTTCGGATTCCAGCTTCTGCATCTCTTCTGCCATTCGCGCAGTCAATTTGCTTTCACGCAGCTCTTGCTGCGTGACTAGCTGAATGTAAAGCTGTATGATCCTCTGCTTGGAAAGTTCTGTACTTTGCATATCATGTCTCCTAGATTACCATCTCCTCTCCATTATATACGGATTGTTTCGAGAAAAACAATTTCATTTTGTTTTGCACGAAACAATCTTGTTTCAATCAATCATGTCCGCACCAGTGGATGATTCCTTTTCGAATAGCTTCCATCGGATTAGACTCCTCTTGGGAAACCGCCCATGCGACATATCCATCCGGTCGAATCAACGCAGTATGTACGTCATGCCATTCAGCAGCTCCCTTAGCAAGCGAAGCGCGAGCTACATGGACATGCTTGTATTTCGACCAATCGAAAGCATCGTCCAATCGATCATCCGAGCCGAAATGTAGCAAGAGGAATGAACCAGAATGAAAAAGCTCGTATGTATTCTGGCACTCACCGTTCTCCAGGCGCAGATTCAACTCTGTAAAACGTCGACCATTCAATACATGCGGTTGCGTCTCCCTATCCGGTTCATACTGGACATTGAACGCAGAGATTTGGGTAGCCAGCCGATAATTTGCCTCGGGTATTTGCAGCAGGTTGGACAGCATATTCCTCAAAGCTATGACGGATGGAGAGAATTCCGAACTACCGAAAAGCACCGATTGCACCTGTGTATTCGTTAGCAATGCGGTATTGATGGGGAAACGCTCTGTATGATAGCTATCCAACAGCCAATCCGGTGCCCAGCCTTTTAAATGGGCCGCCAGCTTCCACCCCAGGTTGATTGCCTCTTGCAAGCCAACGTTCATCCCCTGTCCTCCAGCTGGAAAATGAATATGCGCTGCATCTCCGACCAGGAAAATCCGTCCTTCTCGATAACGCTGAGCTTGCAAGGCCGCATTGCCAAAACGAGTCATCCAAAACGGATCGGAAATTCCTAAATCGTCTCCAAGAATACGCAGCAAACTAGCACGCAGTTCCTCCAATGTAACTGGTTCTTCCTTTGGCACTGCCATTCGCTCCGGATCGATCAGCACCACCCGATGCATTCCTGCTGGCAAGGGTACAATCATGACCAAACCTTGCTCATTAAAGTAGGAAGGAATTCCTGATTCCAGCGGATTTTTCAAAACGACATCCCCTTGCATAGCCGTAAAAGTCGCATTCTTACCGATAAACGGAATGCCTGCCTGCTTGCGGACAATGCTGGCAGCGCCGTCTGCACCGACCACATAGAGTGCCGTCAGCACAACCTTTCCATTCGGCCCGACAGCCTCTACCTCAACCCCGTGCTGATCTTGGTTGACTGCCACTACCTCCTCTTCCCTGCGTATTTCCACCCCTAGATTTTTTGCCCACTCCTCTAGTACCTTCTCCGTATCATGTTGGGGAATAATCAGTGTGTAGTTGGAGGAAGAGTCTAAGACAGAAAAATCCAAGCGTGTATCAAGCGCAGCAAAATGCGCCGTAGAAATCGGCTTTCCTCTATCAAGTAATTTCGCTTTCAACCCGCGCATATCCAGGATTTCCAGTGTGCGCGGATGTACAGTGAGCGCCCGTGAATACGGGGTCGTTTCCTTTAAGCGCTCAAGTACGCACACCTTCACTTTAGCCAACGCCAGCTCTGCAGCTACCATCATTCCAACTGGTCCACCACCAACAATAATCACTTCATAATCGACCTGCATTGAAACCACTCCTCTTTTTTGTTTTGCGCGAAACAATATGAATATATCACATCTTCTTTTAATTGAAAACGATTTTCAATTAAATACTTTTTAAAGACTATGCCAACAAACAAAAAGGCGACCCCCTTCTCGAATCGAGCAAGAGATCGCCTTTTTCTATTTCTTATCGTTTGGCTACAACGATAACATAAACATGACCTTGATTATTTGTCCACAAATCCACTTTGTCCTTGGAGGAAAGATCGCTTTCTTTCAAGTCATTACCGTTGTAGTATTTGATCTTCGCGTCTTCTGTCATCTTCAAGCTCGTCGATTCATCATTGAAGAATACGTATTTGTCTTTGTTCACACGGGATTCAATTCCAACGAAGCTCACGTTTTCCTTCGCCAGCTTTCCACTGACGGAAGCAGCAATGACATCACCGTCCCGATCAAGGGTCAATGTCACGTATTCAAATTGATCGACATCTTCAATCGCATCTTCATCCGTTACATCGTACGTCTTGCCGTTAATCTCTACTTTCGCGGAAGTCACCTTGCCGTCATCGTTACGAACCTCAACAGAATCAACCACGCCGCTTACTTTCCTAGGCGCACCTGTAATTGCCTTTACTTTGCCAGCGTTGTTGAGTGTCAGTGTGTACTCGTTGTCGTTGGATGCTGCATCGCTGTCAATAGTAACCCCGGACAAGAGCTCATACACCTTCCCGTTCACGGTAATTTTGGAACCGGATTTTTTCGTCACGTATCCTTTTACGGTTTGCTTTTCCAAAGTCAGCTCTACAATGTCATTCGTGCCGACGTTGTATTTCCACGTAAGGATACGGTGGTCATTAAACTGATCTGTTTTAATCGTCGTTGGTGATACGGAGTCGCCATCGACCTTCAGCTTCGCGTTGGTCAAGATGTCGTAGGTTTTCCCGTCGATTTTCACAGTTGCCAGCTTACCTGCTTGATACGCTGTTGTGTCAGAGATCAGCTTGTTCGTAGCTGCACCTACACCCTGCTCCACTTTCACCAGATTTCCATTCTTGTCAAACGTAAGAACTGCAATTTGGCCGCTCGCCAACTCATCCAGTTCATCTACTTCGTCCTCGTCAACAAACAACTCGGTATCTTCATGCACCTCGTAATTAACGCTGCCAACGCGAATCCGGTTTTTGTCTGTATCAACGGTAATCGTATCCGTGTAGCTCAGCTTCGTGTAAAGAAGCTCGGATACTTCGCCGTCCACATTAAGTGTCAGCTCGACTAAGTCATCTTTTTCGATGTCAGAGAACGAAGCACTTGTTGCTTTCGCCTCTGGATGCTCCTTGCCTTTGATCGTTGCTTTGGAGTCCAGAACATAAGTTGTGCCGTCTACTCTCAGCTCTTTCTTCGAGTTGGAACCACTCACGGAAGATACTTTTTCCACAATTCCTTTTGTCGTGTTGTCGCTGATCGTAATGGACTTGATCTTGCCATTGTCGCCAACGACTGCCACAAACTTTTGGCCGATGTGAGAACGGCTAACATTTACGCCATCTTCTACTTCCAAAACGACTTCTCTTCCATTGACGATTGCCTTGAATTTCTTCTCATCGCCTACAGCTGTTGTAAAATTAAGGCCAGTCTTCACGATTCCTTCGACGATTTCGGAATCAGAAGTAACAACGGTGAGGAAAGCCACTCGGCCGTTTTTCGTGATGTATTCTACTTGCGCGCCTACGACCAGATTGCCGTATACTTGCGCGGAATCAGCAATTTCGATTTCTTTGTTTTGTCCGACTAGTTTCAGCTTTTTGCCAGACTTGTCATACGAAGCAACTGCGCCCTTTACTACTGGCAGCTTCTGATCGGTTCCTTTTGCATTGCCATCTTTGTCGTAGTATGCGCCGTTTGCGTATACAGGTGTTTCCATAAAGCGATCAGTATACTTCGCGACGGTATCACGCGGGGCTGCTGCTGTCGGTGTTTCTTTTGCATCGTAGATACCTGCTCTGTCCGCTTCCAGCAAGTACGGGATGTACCATTCGCTTGATGCTGATGGACGAACGTCGATCTTCAAGCCCTGAACGTAGACAGTCAACGCTTCCGCAATTTTTACGTTGTGATTCGGTTTGAAGGTACCATCCGGATAGCCCTTGATAATGCCTTGCGATACAGCGAGATTGATATAGCCTGTCGCCCAGTGATCTGCAGGCAGGTCTTTAAAAACGGTCTTTCCTTGCAAGAGCTTTGCTTGGGCATCTGTGTACCCGAGTGCCAGCACCGCAACTTTGGCGAACTCTGCTCTTGTCACTTCTTTATTCGGCTTGAACGTGCCATCGGTATATCCTTTTAAAACACCGGCATAATTCAATTTCAGAATCGCGTCTTTGTTTACGTTTCCTCCGATATCGGAGAATGGCAGTGCCGTAGCAGCCAATCCGGTACCCGGTAACGCAAGCGAACCTGCCAGAACCGCAGTTGCTAATAATTTTTTAAAATCCTTGCTTGCTCTATTCTTTGCTTTTTGCAAAATAAACCCCTCCATCAATGTAACAGTTTTATCAGTTCATTCTCTCCAGCAAACACTCCCATTTGAAGAAATGATGGAATTGTCCGCAGTAGAACTGTTTTCTTCGGCCGATTGCTCTTTTTAGACGACAAGACTTCCGAAAAGGTTTCATAGCTTGTTCACGGTAAATCATTCCACTGTTCTTCAACATTGATAGGTAGCGGGTTCACGATATTTCGGAGAACGTAAAAAAACCACCTGAGATCTCAGGTGGTTTTACGTTTCATTCCAGCAGGAAATGCTATAAGCCAGGTTCTGTCTCTCCCGTGCTTCAAGCGGGGCAATCCCTCGCACCAAGAGCGGTAGCCATCTATCTATGGCATCCGAAGATACCATCCGTCCTTTCCGTTTGATTCCTTCAGGACGGTTCCCCTACCTAATTTGGGTTTCTCGCTCGCAGGGTTTACCGCGTTCCATCTTTTCTGTCGCCAGAAAAGCTACGTTTCTGTGGCACTTTCAGCGTACTCGGGCCTCAGAGAGAGCCCTTTCCACGCCGTCAGCAAGGCTTGCACCTCACTGCCCTGGCTTGCACCAGGTACGAACACTCCAGGCATCTCAGCCTGGGCGAGCCTGGACTT
Source organism: Brevibacillus sp. NPDC058079 (assembly GCF_042885155.1). Lineage (NCBI taxonomy): Bacteria > Bacillati > Bacillota > Bacilli > Caryophanales > Paenibacillaceae > Brevibacillus > Brevibacillus sp. NPDC058079. The sequence goes on along the minus strand of NZ_JBHVSO010000001.1, from coordinate 91,736 downwards.
TCCTCTACCGCCAATCGTCGAAACGATTGCGGCAGCGACTACCCACATTTCCTGCACATCAGAATCAGTAACATTTACTCTATCACATGCCTCCTACATGGTCAACAAGCAGGATTTGGAAGGTCCATTTGTAGTACAATAGAATGGCTACGAGGAGGTATGACGATGATAACCATTACTCCAACTGCGGCAGTACGTCTTGCACAAATGATCGCGGAAGAAGCGGATGCTGAACAGCTCGGAATCAGACTCGTCCCGACTACGACGGGTTGTGGTAGCTATACATATAGCATCGCCATTACGGAAGCGGACAAACACGATATTGCCCAAGATATTAGTGGGATTCATTTCTTTTATCAAACGCATGAGATAGACAAGCTTTCCGGGACAGTCATCGACTGCGATCCTGCAACTGGTCGCTTCTCCATTTTCCATCCGCGCCCGATGCAAACAGATTGCTCGCTTACTCATTGATTAGGAGGATACTATGCTGCTCTTATCATTTGAAAACATCAAACCGAAGATTCACCCTACTGTTTTCCTGGCAAAAGGCTCCGTCGTTTCTGGCGATGTCGAAATCGGCGAGGATTCTTCTATTTGGTACAACACTGTGATCCGTGGGGACATCGCTCCGACCGTCATTGGAAAACGCGTCAGTGTGCAAGACAACAGCACCCTGCATCAAAGTCCGAACAACCCGTTGATCCTCGAAGACGAGGTGACCGTTGGACATAATGCCGTTTTACATAGCTGCGTGGTACGTCGCGGCGCATTGATCGGAATGGGCGCGATTGTTTTGGATCGTGCGGAAATCGGGGAAGAAGCGATGGTCGCTGCGGGTGCACTCGTTCCTCCAGGCATGAAGGTGCCACCTCGCTCGCTCGTTGTCGGAAATCCAGCGAAAGTAAAACGCGAACTCAACGAGGCTGACTTGAAAGAATTCGTACGCATTCGCCAATCGTATGTGGATAAAGGCAAGATGTATCGCCAACTGGAAGAAAGCCCGCTAGAACGGGAATAGGAAAAGGAACAGGGAGGTCGAAGGCGCATGGGCACCTTCTATCCTCCCTGTTTTTTTATGATTTGCGAATCTCCAAATAATGCGTAGCGCCCACTAGAAACCGAAAGCTCGTCGGCTGCAAACTGGCTGTGTGGCCGAACCGTTGTATTTCTTCCATGAGCTGTGGCAGCATGCTAGATGGTTTGGTATCCAATCCGATTAATGGATAGAGTTTGATTCGACCGCCAGGCTGACAAACACGCAACAATTCCTTGATCGCGTCCAGGTGAAATTGCTCATCGAACTGTTGCTGGTACAAAAACAAAAAATGACTGCCAAGCACCAGTGAAAATTGATCGTTTGCAAAAGGCAATTCCGGTAGCAAGCCTGCGACGTATCTTTTACCGATGCCTTTATCGGCACGATAAGCGGCAACGAATTGCTCCAGTGACCTTTCTCTGTTTTGCTGATGCTGGCCAAGCGAGCCGTAATATTCCCAATGAAGGGTGTGTGCGATTCCAGCCAGCTTTTGCGTCGATTCCTCGATCTCTCGCTTCCCCTTCGTGTAAATCTCTTCGGGCTTCATTCGATAAAGCGGATCGACTGCCATTGCCTCTCGTCCTTGTTGACATGCCTCCGCTGTAAAGGAGGACGCTCCTGCCCCGACGTCCAAGATCGGTCCCATCGCCAAGATTTCGTCCGTGAGCGAAAACATATCCACATACTCTTGATAGGAACGGCATGTCATTGCCACTCCGACTTGCTCGTACACCCCTACATCCTGTTCTTTTCTCATCTCGACTCAGCTCCCCTCATCTCATATTCCTCCATCCCTTTTCAAAGAAAAAGGATCGAGTTGAGCAAATATTACTAAAATACTTTTCAGGATTCAATGACGCTACCGACCTGTGCATGGAACAAAAAAAGCGGCGTATCCATAGTGGAAACACCGCTTTTTCCTTATGAAGCATTCTGCAATCGATCCACCTTGCGAATGTGCTCAAAAAGCATATACGAGCGGATCGCTGTCTCTAGATGAAGCCGATCCGGTTCTTTAGTCGTGCTGTACTTTTGAAAGAAAGCCGACAGCTTGTAAAGAAAACCAAAATATTTACGCACGTAGCGATCCCCTAGCATGCCAACAAGCAGTCCTGCTACCCCACATGCGACGCTCCATTCTAAGGGTAAAAAGAATACAGACAAAATGAACCCCGTAAAAAACCACACGACCAGATTCGTCGAGCAACCGTCATTCACGATATTTGCCCGTTGAATCTCTTTGAGTGCTGCTAGCGACTTCTTGCCCCCATAGCTAAATACTTTATGTTCTGCACCGTGAAATTTTTTCATCATTTTCGGAAAAACGAAGTGAAAGCCTGCGATGTATACAGCTACCCACATCGGATCGATGATGGCCCAGTCAGGCTTCACGATCGCTGCCAGTACATAACCAGCAAGCAGGAGGTGAAACAATTGATAGTACCACGGAAAGGAGAAAAATATTCGATACCAGAGCTTCCCGATCGTTTTCAATGTGATTTTTTCCGCCCACATATGAATCACGCCGTCTTTTACTTCCGCGCAAGCCAGCACATTTCGATCATGAAAAAGCACACCGCGTCCAAAAGACATCCCCATAATCATCTCGTTAGCTATTCTCCTTCCGCCCTAATGTCGTTATAATAGGTTGAGTTGTACGCAGAATGAAGGAGGTTTCCACAATTGATCCGCATGGTTCCAACTACACCACTAACACCTTTACACGATCCATGGGAGCCGTTGTTCAATGCTACACCCCCCGCCTATAAACTTACCAGCGTCGAGTTTACTGTAACGAATCTGTGCAATCTCCGCTGTGAGCATTGCGCGGTTGGTGATACATTGCGATACAAAGACGATCCCGCTCTCCCTGTTGATCTCATACTCCGTCGTCTCGATGAAGCAAAAGATCTGCTTACTATCAGTATAACAGGCGGAGAACCGATGTACAGCGAGCGCACCGTGAAAACTGTGATCGCGCCTATTCTACAATATGCAGCAGATCGTGGGCTGCGGACGCAAATCAACTCCAACATGTCCATGCCGTTTTCTCGGTATGAGTTGATCCTGCCTTACATCGACGTCATGCATATTTCATGGAACTGGTCTACCCCCGAAGAATTCCATGATATTGTTTACGCAAAAGCACGGCAGCCGGTTTCAATCAAAAGAGCGGAAGCACAGTTTCAAGAGATGATGGAAAATGTTCGCAAGCTCTCAGAAGCAGGTGTATTTGTCTCAGCCGAAACGATGCTGAATCATCGCACATGGACAAAGCTCGATACGCTCCACCGTCAGATTCAGGAGATGGGAAGCAAGCGACATGAGGTACACCCGATGTACGCGAGTGATTTTGCCCGTGATCTGGATGTACTTTCACTCGATGAGCTCCGTCAAGCCATTCATCGGATGCTCGATGTACGCAATGAAGATTTGTGGATGCTTTTCGGGACGCTTCCGTTTTTCGCTTGTAGTCCTGAAGCAGCAGACAGGGAATTGATCAGCAGACTGCGCTCTGCGAAAAATGTGACGACTCGCAATGATCCAGATGGTCGCAATCGTCTTAACATCAACATTTTCACAGGCGATGTCATCGTGACCGATTTCGGTGATGTAGAGCCATTGGGCAATATTCAAACCGATCAGCTCCAGTCGATGTTTGAAAAATGGCAGGAACACACGCTGAATCAGAAAATCAATTGCTTCTGCCCCGCTGCTGGATGTGCAGGACCAAACCTGCTCGTTGCTAATACTTACTATCAGGAGACTGATTTTACTCTGCGCAAAGCACTCGTCTAATTGGGCACACTAGGGCGTGAGGTGATCTACCATGAGCAGACGCAAACGCCCTCTCGTCCCCGAGGCGAGAAAAGGACTGGACGCCCTAAAAGCGCAGGTTGCACACGTTGCTGATCCCGCGCAGGCCAAATTCGAGGTCGCAGAAGAAATTCATGTGCCGTTGCAGCCCGGCTACAATGGACAATTAACCTCTCACGATGCTGGTCGAATCGGAGGACGCTTGGGCGGCAGTATGGTCAGAGAGATGGTTCGGATGGCAATGGAAGGTATGAATAAAAAACCGTGATTCTATTGTTTGGGAACCCCGCTATTTGATGTATGCGAATGGCGGGGTTCTTTGTCGAGCAATCGAGTATTGCCGAGTAGGACACTGGCTATCAAACTGATTCCAATCAGAATCAATCCAGTGATAAAGACGCCGTGCATAGCTTCACTAAGCACCATTCCTCCCTGCATCCGCCCTTCTACAATGGTCCCAAACACACTAATACCAATCGTCCCCCCAATGGAACGAAACAATTGCGATGTCGACATAGCAACGCCCCGATCTTGCGGTTTTACAGCGCTGTGTGCTGCTGTACCGAGTGCCGGATAGATTGCCCCCATGCCTAGACCTGTGACAATCATGTAGCTTACGAGCTGTGCGTTGGTTGTCTCTACATCCATCGTGCTTAGAAGGAAAAAGCCTGTCGCCATGATGAGTAAGCTGGGAATCAGAATCGCCCGAAATGAAGCTTTTGCCATCCATCTTCCCCCAACCGTCGAAGAAATCGCTGCGGACAGCATGAGAGGAACTAAAAGGAATCCAGCTTCTGAGGGGCTCGCACCGCGTACCCCTTGGACGAACAGAGGGATGTATCCAATTGCACCGAACAAAGCGGCACTCACAAAGAATCCAACGAGATTGCCATAGCCAATGGCCGGGATGCGAAATAGGGAAAGCGGAAGCAGGGGTTCCTTTGCTTTCGTTTCAACCCAGATGAACAAACCGAGAAGTAAGATACCCACTCCCCCTAACCCGATCTTGTATTCCCTCCCCTCCATAACAAGGGACAGCAGGATGAGAATGATGGCTGTACTCAAGCTAGTCGCCCCATACCAATCAATCACAGGCTTCTTATCGTAGTGCCGCTGATCACGAAAGACTAGGGCAATAATCAAAAACGCAGCGATACCTATAGGAAGGTTTATAAAGAAGATCCATCCCCACGGCAGATGCTCCACGAGAATTCCTCCCAACGAGGGACCGAGTATACTCGTCATGGCAAAGACAGCTCCGAAAAGGCCTTGAAATTTGCCTCTCTTTTCGGGTGGATACAGTTCACCCACAATGATGAAAGCAACCGGCATTAATGCCCCAGCGCCCAACCCTTGAACTCCTCTCGCTACAATAAGACTCGTCATGGAATTCGCCATGCCGCACAGGAGAGATCCCACGAGAAACAGAAACAAACCGATCACATACATTTTTCTTGGTCCAAACAAGTCCGCCATTTTCCCATAGATGGGCATGCTCGTGGTCGCTGTAAGCATATAAATGGCGAACACCCAGCTATAAAGCGATAGACCTCCCAGCTCTTTGGTAATTGTCGGCATGGCTGTTGATACAATCGTCTGATCCAACGATGACAAGATTAGCCCCATCAGCACTCCACCCGTAACCAAGCCTACGCGGCGCTTTTCCTTTTCCATCTCCATCCCACTCCCCTTTTTGAAGTCAGTTGATAACAGCTCCAAAAATATAAGGGATTTTTTAGAAAAAGAGTAGACTTTTTCTTTCTGATGAGTTATTCTGATGATAGTGTCTGCCCATAAGAATTATGAGTGAATTATAAATAAAAACCGCCTCCATTATGGACGCGGTTTTTTTGTTTTGCCATTCATCTCAGCTTGTCGAGCTTTTTGGCACTTGCCTTACGAGGTCCAAGCATCGCCTTTCCTATGTCGCCCACTTTGTTTACAGAGTCAAAAACTTGGTCGATCACATCCACCAGTTCCCGAATCTGCACCACTTTTCCATAGACGCCCATGAAATGGTGTCGGACGTTTTTTCCATTTAACCCCAGCATGGCCGCACCTCCTCTTAATCCTCTCGTATCACTTTATGCAGGATCGGGCGAAGAGGAAATTGCAAAGTGTGGAAAAATATTCGACCCTCTATCCTGCTGCTTAGCGTGGACGAGGCGTGCCGGTCGGACGTGGGCGCGGAGGTTGTGTCGGCGTAATGGCCCGCTCCAGACGAGTGACACGGTTCTCCAACCGATCTACTCGATTATCCAGCCTCCGAAAGTCTTCGCGAAGCGCATCTACTCGATTCTCCAGTCGATTCAAACGACGCTCGACATCTCCACCAGGAGCTGGTGTCGGAGTAATCGGAATGTACAAATTTTGACCAACGTAAATGTAGTAGGGATAGGCGATATTATTCACGCGGATCAATTCCTGAACGGATACACCAAAACGAGCCGCAATGCTGTTCAGCGTATCTCCCGAACGGACTACATAGTTCACGAATCTCACTCCTTTTTTCTGTGATCATTCGTTATTAACCTATGCCCGCCCTGGTACACGCGCAATAAACCAATACCCATTTTGGCAAAAAATAGTCAAACACCCAGTACAAACGCCGTTACAAACCTGAAAGAGCAAGGCTCAGCCCCATCAACACTTTGAATAGACAGTCACACCCTCAAGAAACACTTCCTCTACTTGCTTCAATACCTCTATCTCTTGTAATGGATCTCCTTTTACCACAAGCAAATCAGCAAAATAACCTGGCGCTAACGTACCGATCTTACTCCCTTGGTCCAGCACCTCAGCAGCATTTTGGGTAGCAGCCTGGATCGCACGAATTGGCTCCATCCCCAGCTCCACCATCAGCTTGATCTCTTCTGCCACAGGGGTAATCGGATAGCCTTCCAATACGATATCCGTACCCGTAGCGATCTTTACGCCTGTATTCATCAATTGTACGAAGTTCTCCCGGTACGCCTTTTCCGATTCGATGAAAAAGGCTCCCTGCTCAATAAGCCCTTCGCTCAATATGCCTTGATTCGCCTGTTGGTGCTCATTCCAAATATGTTTGTAATAATCAGCAATCTGGAAAAAGGTGATCATGGTCGGTACCCATACCAGTCCTTTTTCTTTCATCTGTTCTGCCTGTTCGACGGTCATAAATGTTGCGTGCTCGATCGTATCAAATCCCGCATCAATCGCCATCTGGATCGCAGGTTGGGTCGAGGCATGGACACAGCATTTCCGTCCCAAGCGATGCGATTCATCAACCGCCGCATCCAGCTCCTCTTGTGTGAACTCCGGCGTTGGTGTACGATGGCTCGTCATGAGCTTGATCCAGTCCGCTCCAGCTCTCACTTGTTCACGCACAGCTGTCCGCACGTCCCACGGACCATTTGCTTCTCGCAGGGCACCCTCTAATTGCCAACCGTGCCCCCCGGTCATAATAATCCCTTGGTTTACCTGAAAAAGACGAGGGGAAACAATGAACTTGTTCTTGGCTGCCATCTTCAGCGTACTGCACAATCCATCCGGTGCTGCTACATCGCGAATCGTCGTGACCCCCAAGGAAAGTGCCTCTTTCAAGTTCGCTGTCGCAAGTAAAGCCACGAGTCCATCGTTGTTGCGATACTCAGCCGAGTCTGGTTTGCTCCACCAATACCCGATATGAACATGTAAATCGATCAAGCCTGGCAAAATGGAGCATCCGGTGTACCGCTTTACCTCTCCCTCCGAAATGGAATCCGTAAGCTCCGATTCTTTCCCTATTGCTACAATCTTTCCTCGCTCATCAATCCCAACAGCGCCTTGTTCGATTACATGCTCTCCATCTCCGATAATGACGCGATCAGCAATCAACCATTTCATTCCTGTCCCCCCTGTCAAAAATGAAAATCCATCTGTCCGCAATCCTAGTTAGTCCCTCGAAAGTTCATCATGCATCCGACCTTTTCCTCCCTGTTTCTTTGCCTCGTAAAAAATAAAAAACCTCCGGCCACACATAAGTGCGCCAGAGGTTTTCCCTTTATACCTTATTTAAATACAGGTGCAGCAAATTGAGCCAGTTTCTCAGCGGACGTTTTCTCGACATCCGCATGCAAGCTGTTGCCGTGCGCATCCATCGTTACGATAGCCGCGAAGCCGTTCACTTGCAAGTGCCACATTGCTTCTGGAATACCGAATTCCATGAAGTCAACACCGTTTACTTTTTTGATGCAGCGTGCATAGTATTGAGCTGCCCCACCAATTGCATTGAGGTAAACAGCGCCATGCTCATTCAATGCTTTCAGTGTTTTCGCACCCATTCCGCCTTTTCCGATAACGGCACGGATTCCGAATTTCTTGATGATTTCGCCTTGGTACGGCTCCTCACGAATGGAGGTAGTCGGACCAGCCGCTTTTACATGCCATTCGCCCTCTTGATCCTTCAGCATTACTGGACCGCAATGGTAGATGATGCCACCATTCATGTCCACTGGACAGTCATGATCCATCAGGTAGCTATGCAGCGCGTCGCGTCCTGTGTGCATTTCGCCGTTGATGATAACCACATCGCCCACTTTCAGGCTGCGGATTTGTTCTTCCGTGATCGGCGCTTGAAGAACCACTTCACGAGGTTCATCGTCTGTTTCGTCCGAAGCTGCTACTGGCGTCAAGTCCATCGCCACTTCTTCATCTTTATACAGATAACGAAGGATTTCGCCAGTATCCGGGTTCAGGCGAACTCCTTGACGGCGGAATGCCCAGCAGTTGTATGCAACGGATACGAAGAAGCTCGCTGGCAGGCGGTTTTCCACGCCGATTTTACAGCCCAAGAGGGTAGCGTTTCCGCCAAAGCCCATGGTTCCGATTCCGAGTTGGTTTGCTGTTTCCATGATGTAGTCTTCTAATGCAGCCAGATCAGCAATTGGATTGACATCGTCCACTTTGCGGAACAATTGATGCTTCGCCAGTGCATAACCGGAAGTGCGATCGCCACCGATTCCTACGCCGATGAAGCCGGCACTACAGCCTTGTCCTTGCGCTTGGTATACCGCGTGCAGAATGCACTTGCGAATGCCATCCAGGTTGCGGCCCACTTTGCCCAGGCCTTCGAGCTCACAGGGCAGGGAGTATTGGATGTTCTTGTTCTCACAGCCGCCGCCTTTGAGAATCAGCTTGATTTCGATTTCATTCTCTTCCCATTGCTCGAAGTGAATGACAGGAGTACCTGGTCCGAGGTTGTCCCCTGTGTTTGCACCCGTCAAGGAATCTACAGAGTTGGAACGCAGCTTACCTGTTTTGGTTGCTTCTGCAATCATTTCTTTGATTGCTTGTTTAATGATCAGTTGGTTAACTCCAACCGGCGTTTTCACTTCGAATGTAGGCATACCCGTATCTTGACAGATCGGAGAAACATTTTCTTCTGCCATGACGACGTTTTGCGCAATCGTAGACAAAGACAGCGCTGCACGAGTGCCAAGATCCTCGTTCACTTTAGCTGCATTGACGGCACGACGCACATCTGGTGGTAGATTCGTAGAAGTATCCGTGATCAGTTCCAGAATGCTTTGCTTCAAGTTTTCCATCTATGACGCCCCTTTTGACGTAGTGGTGTAAATGGTAGCATAAACCGCCTATTATTATAGCACACGCTCCCCCACCTGTCCGTAGATTGCTGCCCAAAGAGTGTGTGAAACATTCCGTTAATATGCATCGTCTTACTACCGACAGCAAATTTTGGCAAGAAGCAGATATGAGGGGGATCAAAATGAAAAGAACATTTGCCGGGCTTCTCGCATCCGTGATGGTGGTGGCCGCTATACCCTTCCTGTTCACGACGGGTACAATCGCGGAGCCAACCGTTCAAGCCGCATCTACAGAAGAGTTGCCAGTAGTCGGTTCCTATGCGAGGCTAAAAAAGCTCATCCAATCATCAGACCTGGACAGCTATCATTACGCCACCATGGAAACGAGTACCGCTATGCCAGTAGCAGCACCCAGCACAGCCAATAAAGTAGCGGACACATCTAGCGGCTCTGTTCGCGGTGATTTTTCCACAACGAACACACAAGTGCAGGGCGTCGATGAAGCAGATATCGTAAAATCAGACGGCACTTATCTTTATCAATCCACGCAAAATGAAGTGCGCATCATCAAAGCGTATCCAGCCACCGAGATGAAGGTCTCAAGCCGTATCAGCTATGACAATGGAAAATTCGTACCGCAAGAAATGTATGTAGACGAACGCAGACTCATCGTAATCGGGCAAGCGGATGAGACGATCTCCTATCCTCCTGGTCCTGCTTCCAAAAGAGGCATCCCCCGTTTCCAAGGCATGCAGTCCGTGAAAACCATGATCTACGATATTACGGACAAAAAACAACCTCGGCTCATTCGTCAATTGGAGCTGGAAGGCCAGTACATGTCGTCCCGCAAAATCGGCGCGAGCTTGTACGTGACAACCAACCATTACATGGATACGTATCGTATCATGCAAGAGAAAGCAGAAGTGCCAGGTCCAACGTATAAAGACAGCGCCCATCATAACCAATACCAAACCATTCCGTACAGCGAGATTCGTTACTTCCCGGATCACTTTCGTCCAGAATATTTGATCGTCGCTGGCGTGAATCTGGATGACGCGAAACAAAAGATGTCACTGAATACGTATCTTGGTGCTGGCGAGAACATCTATGCATCCACCAAAAATCTGTATGTAGCAGTCACCCAGAACAATGCCCAGCCAGTAGCCGTTAAGCAAAAAGGAGTGACAACTCCTTTGATTGCACCTCCCATTGAGTCAGATACAACCATTTACCGTTTTGCCATGAACAAGGGAGACATTCGGTATACAGGAAAAGGGTCGGTGCCTGGACGCATTCTGAACCAGTTTTCCATGGATGAAAACGACGGTTATTTCCGAATTGCCACCACGAGCGGTGACATGTGGCGAGACGATGAGCTTACGTCAAAAAACAACTTGTATGTTCTGGACAACAAACTCGAGGTATTTGGCAAGCTGGAAGGCATCGCTCCAGGAGAACGCATTTACTCTGTCCGTTTCATGGGAGATCGTGCCTACATGGTCACCTTCAAAAAAGTCGACCCGCTGTTCGTTCTCGATCTGAAGAAGCCTTCTGCTCCAAGCGTACTAGGTGCCCTCAAAATTCCAGGTTACAGCGACTATTTACACCCGTATGATGAAAACCATATCATCGGTTTTGGCAAAGAAGCAGAATCAGATAAAGACTGGGCGTACTACCAAGGGATGAAAATTGCCCTCTTTGACGTCAGTGATGTAACCAAACCGAAGGAAAAGTTCAAGACTGTTATCGGGGACAGAGGAACGGACTCCGAGCTGTTGCGCAATCACAAGGCTCTGCTGTTCTCCAAAGAAAAAAATCTGCTAGCCTTCCCTGTATCCGTTCACGAACGTACGGCTGAACAAAAAGCAAAAAACGATATGCGCGAGTACGGCCACTTTACTTTCCAAGGTGCCTATGTATATCAGCTCGATCTGAAAAAAGGTTTTCAACTGACAGATCAGATCACCCATCTGTCGAAGGAAGATGTCGCGAAAGCAGGCGAAGGCTGGTACGACAGCTCCAGTAATATTAAACGGATACTCACGATTGGCGACACGCTCTATACCGTTTCCGACGATTATGTCAAAACGCAGCAACTCTCTTCCCCCCAAAAAGAGAATATCTTGCCATTGACGAAATAGCGGTAATGCTCTGTCATGCGGACAGGTTCTGTGCTAAGATGGGGTAATAGATGCAGCGTAAATAGAGAGGGTGTCACTACGTGGAGTATTTGAGTTTTAATTTGACATCAACGCTGGCAGGGATTGCGGCTGTGCTGCTGGTTATGTTTATTCGCCTGCACTGGCCCTTCCGCTTTCAGTACATGGCCAATCTTTTCAAACGACGTTTGAATATTCGATTGCGCTGGCTGGAGGCTTCCTATCGGAAGAACCGTTCCCGTGCTGTCGCTATGCTGGATAAATCAACCCATGAGATCATGCTTGGCAATTATGAAATGGCCGAAAAATATATCGTTCAAGGAATCAACGTTTGCAAAGAACGACCAACGTTATTCAATCAAGCGATGATTCACTACTTGTTTTACAACCTGGCGATCGTTTACTATTCATCCGAACGATACAACGAATCATTGGAAGTGGCGTTTCGTATTTACCAGCGTGATCAAGGAATGACTGATTCCTTAGCTCTTATTGCATGCTCGCACGCCCGCCTGGGTGAAGTAGAGAGTGCGATAGAAGCTTACCAGCTGATCGCAAGCAAACGATCGGCAAAAGACTGGAGGCTCTTCTGCTTGGCAGAGATTGAAGCTGCCAAAGGAAATTACGAGCGAGCCCTCTCCCATCTGAAGCAATTGATGGACAAATCAGCCAGTCTTTTGCATCTGAATCACACCGTACTGGAAAAACGCTTGGAAGAGTGGAAAAAAGCCTCTACACAAGCCAGCTAATCGATTGACGACCGCACATTGCTTTATGTGTGCGGTTTTTATTTTCCGGTCTCCGTAACGCTGCTCTATACACAGTCGTATTACTATCAAGAAAGTGAGGTATTTTTCATGAAAAAATTCAATGTATCTATACTTGCTGCCTCAGCACTTGTACTCGGTCTCGCTGTAGCGGGCTGTACACCTGGAAAAGATTCTGCTTTCTCTGCGGATAACCCTGTTGCCAAAATAGGTAATGTGACGATCACTCAAGAACAAATGTACGACAAGTTGAAAAAAGATGCTGGTAAGCGTGTCATGGCTGATATCATCACCTTGGAGCTGTACAAGCAGGAAGGCGCTGCACAAGGAGTCACTGTAACTGATCAAGAACTCGATGCGCGTGTGAACCCAGTTAAAGAAAAAATGGGATCACCAGAGAGATTCCAACAGTATTTGGATGATAAGCAAATGACTGAGCAAGAGCTCCGTGAAGGCGTGCGTGCTGTCATGCTGCGGGACAAGCTGTTCGAGAAGGCTAATCCGATCACTGAAGAACAAATCAAAGAATACTATGAGAAAAACAAAGATAAGTTCGAGGGAACACTCGAAGAAGTTCGCCCGCAAGTGACAGAAAAAGTAAAAGACAGACACAAACGCAAAAATATAGATAAATGGATCGATGAATTGTATAAGAAGCATAATGTCCAAATCCTGGATAAAGATTTAGAAAAAGAAAAAGAAGTGGAAGAAGAAGAAACAACAACTTCCAGCAAGTAATGCAAAAAGACTTGTGCAAGCCGGCAGTACGCGGCACACAAGTCTTTTTTTCGTTACGAACGGGCAATCGCAATCAACTCTTGCAAAAACACCTTAATTTCGCCTTGAAGAATGGGGCCATGACCAGTCGCTAAATACTCAATGGGCCAATCCTGCAAAATCTCCAAGCCCTCCGTAAACTCCATCGCTCGCTCCGGTTCACGTGCTACCCATTGCTTCAAGTGTTCTTGATAAGCTGTCCGACAGTCCACTTCTCCGCCAACGATTTGGCCGAGTTCTGTGTTTTCAAAGCACAAATGATCGCCGACAAAGCATATTTTCGACTGGGGATCAAAGAAGGCAACTGAGCCTTCTGTATGAAAAGAAAGCTGTCGGAAACGCAGTGAAGGCAGATCGCCCCCACTCCCTGTAAACGTATGGCCGAATAGCGTCTGTGAAAAATCGTCCAGTTCGTAATAATCTTCGAGGTGAATCCAATTGTTTCGAGAAGGGAACATATCGGCATTTCCAATATGATCAGCATGTCGATGAGTGAAGTAGACATATTCCGTTCGCTCTGGCTTGACCCCGATCTCTTCCAACGCCTGTTGAAAAAATGAGCGTTGCTTGCGCTGGTGAGAATCAATCAATACAAAGGCATTCCCTTGTTTGATCACATAGCTGTTCACGTAGCTATTCCACGCTTCCTCATAGGTGATGATCGCCCAGGTGGAGTCTGTGATTGGTGCAATCACATTGTTCATGCCTCCATCTCTCCTCTCCTCCCAGATACCATTTCTTATTGCTATTATACACAATCATGCACAACCGTGCTGACTCGTGCCCAAACTTATCCTACACGATCAAAAAGTCGCCTCTTCGCCTAAGCTTACCCAAGATCTTCCTTGCGAGCGTTGAATGTGAACAGGTACACCGAAAAAGCTTGTCAGACGCTCAGCCGTTAAGACCTCATCTGTTTTTCCAACCTGGTCTACTTCCCCTGCTTTTAGCAGCAAGGTATGCGTGAAGCAAGGCAAAATTTCTTCAATGTGATGGGTGACATAAAGAAGAGTGGGCCCGTTGGGCTGTTTGGCGATTTGTTCAATCATGGCCAACAGCTGTTCTCTTGAAAGCAAGTCCAGTCCAGTGCAAGGCTCGTCTAGGATGAGTAACCGAGGGGAAGCCATCAATGCACGAGCAATCAGCACTTTTTGTCTCTCCCCTTGCGATAAAGCGGCAAAACGTCTGTTTTTCAATGCACGGCATCCAAATGTATCGAGTAAATCCGACGCTTTCTCTACGTCCGCCTCCTCTGGAACGGAATACAAGCCGATGGTTGCCTCCCGTCCACTCAAGACGACACGGAGTGCGGTTTCATGCTCGTGAAGCTGTGCCATCAACGCCGTGCTTACCCAGCCGATTGATTTACGCACCTCGCGTAAGTCGACTGTTCCGTAAAGATTACCTAATACACTGACCTCCCCCTTTGTCGGCCACACATAGCCACAAATGATATTCAACAGACTGGTTTTACCAGAGCCGTTTAAACCAACTAAACACCAATGCTCCCTGTCTTGCACTTGCCAGGCAATGTCTCGCAAAATGGTTGTTTCATCTCTTTGCCAGGTAACCTTTCTCACATCAATGATCATGCTCTCTCCACTCCTGACTCTCACAGTTGTATGTGAAAAGAACCTCCATGGCATATGGAAGCACACGGAGGCCCTAACACAAAAACAGTTTCGTTAAAATTTGCCTTGAATCTTGAATACAATCTCTGCAAACAACGTAGCGAATAGGAACGTACCTGTAAAGACGACGAGAGACACGACTACGATACGCCAGCTAAGCTGTTTGAATAGATGAACGTCTTTTCCGAGTGACAGACCTGCATACGCGAGAATCGGCGTGGCCAATGCAAGCAGATTGATCTTGGCAATCGCAGCAGCCGTATATTCGTTCCCTGGAAAAAACGGGGAGGTCGCAAGCATCGCAAACAAAGAGATCCATACAATGACGGGAGATTTGAACGGGAGAATGCGAGTGAAGCCCATTCCGATCAACGTAATGACCGCCAAGAGCAAAATACCTGGCAAAGATTCCATGAATGGTACTTTATAACCGATCCAGTTACCAATGAGAGCAATGAAGCCAATGATAAAAATCGTCAAGATCTGATTCATGCGCTTTTTCTCCCCCCTTCTGCTGCAGAAGAAGCGCCTTTGCGTCCAATGATAGGCTCAAGCCATGCGTACAGCTTTTGTGTGACCGGCAAGGAGAAGAAGATACATACGTACGTTCCGACGATACTCATCATCAAGTTTGCCGCTCCGGAATAAAAGGCAATGTCTTTTTGCGCTTCCGGGAAAATAACAGCCAATGAGCCTGTTGCTGCTGCCATCATGCTACCGGAACCAACTGCGGCTCCCATCGCCAGAGAAATCGGGTGAAACACCCCGCTGCTTCCTAAAATACTTGCAAGAATCGACATATAAATGGCACCAAACAAGGTTCCGCAAATATATACACCCAGCGCGCCGCGAGCTTCGGCAGAGTTTGCTCCAAACTTATCAACAATGATTGCCAAGTTTGGCTCACGGTCGAGAGAATAAGTAGCCCCAATTGCTTCACGCTTCAGACCTAGCCACAATGCGATTGGTAGACCAAATGCGATTGTCCCTACAATGTGTCCCATCTCTTGGACGATCAAGGATACACCAGAACCGAGCAGCTTAGGCAGCTCAGGACCGATATTGGCTCCCAGCTTCGCAATAAAGATCAAAAACGAAACACCCAAAATATTGGCTGCGACGTTCATTTCTTTTTCACTCAAAAATTTAAACTTAGGCCAGCTAATTGCCCCACCTAAAACGAGCGCGTAGAGCATCGGAAACAGAGCGATAACCCCGATGCCAATACTGATTTTCTTTGTCCCGATAAATTCTGTCAATGCGACGAGAATCAGTACGAGAAAATGCAGCTTGTACTCATTGACGCGTGCCTCTGCCATACAACTTCCCCCTCATTCTATCTCGCTCTACTCCATGACGACTTTTTGAGCTGCTCGAACAAACAATTCCACGCCGCGTACCATTGCATCCTCATCAAAATCAAAGCGTGGATGATGGTGCGGATACGTAAAGCCTTTGTCTGGATTGCCAGCGCCCAATTGAATAAAACAGCCTGGAGCTTTTTTCAAATACTCAGAGAAATCTTCACCCGGCATCAAAGGATCAATGTAAATAATCTCTTCTTCTCCCCAACGCTCGCGGATCGTATCCTCCATCAGCTTGGTCACCTGCTTGTCGTTGACAACTGATGTGTAGCCATGCGAGAACGTCAATTCATAACTTGCGCCATGCGCTTCCGTAATTCCTTTGACAATTCGTTCAATCCACATTGGAATATTTTTGCGAATCTCCGCATCGAAGCAGCGCGTGGAACCCGTCAGTGTCATCGAATCTGGTATGATGTTATAAGCTGTCCCTGCATTCAGCATCGTCACCGAAATAACGACCTTGTCCAACGCACTGACGTTGCGGGATACAATTTGTTGTAGGCCAGTAATAACCTGTGCCCCAATGACGATCGGGTCAACCGATGCTTCCGGTTGCGAGGAGTGCCCGCCTTTTCCTTGAATCTTGATATCGAAGCGATCTGTCGATGAAGTAAGTGCCCCGTACAGTACGCCAAATTTCCCGACAGGCATGTACGATGCCAAATGAATGCCGATAATCGAATCCAGTCCGTCCGCTGCACCAGCTCTTACGATTTCAGCAGCCCCACCCGGCGGCAGCTCCTCGGCATGCTGGAAGAAGAAACGAACCTCACCTTTGATTTGATCCTTGTACTGGGACAAAATTTTTGCGGCTCCCAACAGCATCGCTGTATGACCGTCATGTCCGCACGCGTGCATCACGCCAGCTTTTCCTGATGCATATGGCACATCATTTTCTTCATGGATGGGGAGAGCATCAATATCAGCGCGAATGCCAAGAACTTTTCCTGGCTGTGATCCGATCAGTCGAGCGACCACACTCGTTTTGGTTGGCCGCGAAAGCTCCAAATTCCCGAAAGATTCTAACGTTTCGTAAATAAATTGAGACGTCTTCTCCTCTTCAAAAGACAATTCTGGATGCTGATGGAGATATCGTCGCCATGAGACTACCTGCTCAGCTACTTCATCCGCCCATTTCTTCGTTTCCAAACTCACACAATCACTCCTTTTTCTGCTTTTTTCCTCAACATTTTCCGAGTCAGTTAAGTTTAACTAAAAAAAATATCGTTTTGTGAATTCTATCACGGAACGATGAAAATAACAAATGTCCATTCCACAAGGACAAAACTGTCGAATCTACATCTGTAGCTGTTTATTTATTTGTTATTTTAGAATTTTCCATCGATAATGTCCATGTAAAATATACTATTTGGAACAATAAAAACATTTATGCTGCTAGATTGGGAGCTTTTCTAGAGAAAAGCCCTTGTCCCTATTCTACATTTACTGCAAAAACGACAAAGCGATTCGAAAATTGCCCCAGCCACATTTCTCCATTCCCTACCATCACTCCTTGATAATTGACAAACGTATCCGTTACCTTTTGCTGTAAAAAAGCTTCCTTTACCTTCTCCGTGATGATTCGATCATACTCTTCCAAAAATTGCTGCTCATCTCGGATAAAATGACTTTTTCCGTCTTTGTTCACACGCAGTGGATACCTGATATGCTTGGCTACTTCTGTCTTGTCATTTTTTTTGACCGCTTCTTGAAGTTTTCCAAAAAAGGCTTCAAATGCGCCTGCATTTGTAATACCCGCGACTTCATACCGATTCGAGGAATTTCCTTCACGCGCATATCCGTCATACCCACTCACCTGTGGAACCAAACTCGTCATTGCTTGAGCCATCAGAACGATTCCCATCGCAAGCAATATCCATCTCATTCTTTTCATCGCGTTCCTCCCATATGTATTGCTATTTCCTTCCTACTGATAGCTTTTCGTCCTCTGCCATTCGTTATGCAAAATCGCCTTCAACGAAAAAAAGCCCCTATGCCAATACTGACATAAGGGAGGCTCTTCACTTTCCTTGAAACGGAACTTCTTTTCCATTAGGAGTCCCGAAATTTCGCTTCCTGACGCTTAATGTCTTCCTCCGAATTGCCCAGCGCAGCTTGCGGGCCCTTGAAATGCTTCCTGTAATAAGCCAAATCCATGATCAGAAGCACCAAAAACATGGCTATCAAGGCGTACCCAGCTGTCTGATTGGGTGGAATCACCATCATAATCGAGATGAAAATGATCCAAATCAAGCTCAACACATTAATGGGTTTACTCCAGTTCCCCAAATGCCAGGGACCGTAATGCTTCCGCTGAAAAAGTCCTCGCGATTCCGCCCGGAGCTTGAGGTACAACGGAATCCCGTAGGCGACATAAAGCCCAACGACACTAACCGCAGTAAGAAATGCCAAGGTCGTATACGTCGTGTTCGGATTGATGCTTTTCACGATGTAATCGAACAAGGCAAGCGCAAAAGAAAGAATGATAACCAGCCAAATTGCTTTTGCCGGCGTTCTGTACTTGGTCGATATTGCTGCCCACTGGTGGCTCCACGGCATTCCTTTGTCGCGTGAAAACGCATACAGCATTCGCGAAAAGGAAGTAATGGACGCCAAGCCACAGAACCACATCGCAAAGGTAACCAGCCACAGCACGACCGAACCAAATGTGCCGCCTAATGCCTCGCTAATCACATAAATAAATGCATTTTCCGCTTCACTCGCAGCCGCTGCGTTTTTGATGGATAAGGTGACAAAAGCAAGCATGATGAATCCAAAAATAAAGGAAAAGGCCACAGACGTATAAATCCCCCAAGCAGCACGAACCCGCGGGTTAATCGTTTCTTCAATCGTATGTGCCGATGCATCATAGCCAGTAAACGTCCACTGCGCTTGTAACAACCCAATTAAAAAAGCAATCGCGTACGGTTTGTCTGAAAAAGTTTGACCGACCTGAAAGAGGTAATCAAGTGGTTGCAAATCATGACGGGAGAAAAAGACGAGGCTGCCGACGAGTATGACGACGACGCCAATATGGTACCAAGCGGAGAAGTCATTTAACCGGGCAACGAGTCGAATTCCAATGTGGTTAAATGTACCGTGCAAAAGGAGTGTGATCCCGAACAGGATTAACGTCGTCGTTTCTGTTGAGGTATAACCAAACGCACTCGCGAGCAGCGGGTCCGCAAACAAAGAGAACGAATAGTCAATGCCTGCGACAATCCCGATTTGGCCGATGAGATTGATCCACGCTGTGTACCAGCCCCACCGTTTGCTACCTAATATTGCTGCCCAGTGATACAACGCTCCGGCTGTAGGGATCGCAGATGCGAGTTCAGACATCGATGCTGCAATCAGGATGACGAATAACGCTACCAAGGTCCATCCGAAGCCCATCATGCCAGAACCGCCATACAGTAATCCGTGCCCGTACAAGGATACTGCACCTGTCAAAATAGAGATAATCGAAAATGAGATCGCAAAGTTCGAAAAGCCACCCATATCCCTCAGTAATTCCTGCGCATAACCAAACTTGTTCAGGTCTCTCTTGTCCTCGAGCAATTGCTGTTCTTTTTCCTGCTGCATTTCGTTATCCCTCCCTCTCTGCTTGGGAACCGATAAAGCTCTCATGCGCGCTTTCATCAAATTGCCGGACGCTTTCGTTTGCCCGATACCCAATGGCAATCGCAACTCCAATGGTAAACAGCAATAAGACGACACCTAGAGCCAGCATACTCTCCCTCCTTTCGTCCTAGATGCAATTCCTTGACAAGTTCGCAGGAATAGTACATTTTACGTGACAATTTGACAGCTATACCACCTCATTTGGCTGGCCGATGCAAAACAAAAGAGCAACTCATGTGAGCTGCTCCTCTTGTTTAACTCGCGCCTTTTTGGGCTTGCAAATAAAGCGCTACGTCTTCACTCGGTAACGGTCTGCTGAATAAATAGCCTTGCACTTCTTCACACAGATGCTCTTGCAAAAACGCAAGCTCTTCCTTCGTCTCGACCCCTTCCGCAATCACATGCAGTTGCAAATGATGCGCCATGGATATTATCGTGGACACGATGGCCTGATTGGAAGGCTGTTCGATCATATCGCGCACAAACGAGCGATCTATTTTCAAACGATTTAACGGAAATTCTTTCAGATAGTAGAGAGAACTGTAGCCCGTTCCAAAATCGTCAATCGCAACGTGCACCCCTAATTGCTTCAGTTTCTTAAGTGCCTGTGTGGCGCGTTGGACGTCGATCATGCTGCTTTCTGTGATTTCCAGCTCCAAGTATTCCGGTGCTAGCCCTGTCTGGTGCAGAATCTCAGCGACCATCAGGGTAAAGTCTTGTTTGAGGAATTGCCGCGCAGATAGATTAACGGCTACTCGAAGCGGCATGAGTCCCTGTTCTTGCCATTGCTTGTTCTGTTTGCAGGCCGTTCGTAGCACCCATTCTCCAATCGGTACGATCAACCCGGTTTCTTCTGCTACAGAGATGAACTGGTCTGGCAAAAGCAAGCCTCGTTCAGGATGGTCCCAACGAATCAACGCTTCTACACCAACGATTGCGCCTGATTTGGCACTTACCTGTGGCTGGTAATGCAATAAAAATTCTTGCCTGGCCAAAGCGCGATTCAATTCATTTTGAATCTTCATTTTGTCATTCACTGCTTGCTCCAGATTCGGTACATACAGGTGGAAACTGTTCTTCCCTTTGTCTTTGGCTGCATACATCGCCGCATCTGCGTTACGCATCAAGACACTTCTGTCTTGCCCATCCTCTGGATATCGAGAAATCCCGATACTCGTCGTTATGTACAGCTCGTGCCCATGGATAAAAAATGCCTGTTCAATCCTTTGGTTGATTTCATTCGCCATGGAAGATACTTCTTTTTCCGTGACATCCGTAAGAATCACCATGAATTCGTCTCCGCCAAGCCTGCTCACCGTTCCTCTTTCACCCACACAATCCTGCAATCGCAAGGAGGCTTCCTGGAGTAACAGGTCACCAAAATCATGCCCCAAGGAATCGTTTACCAGCTTGAAATGGTCGAGATCCAAAAACAACACGTATACTTGCTGATCCGTTTTTTGTGCCTCCATGATCACCTGATCCAGTTGCTGTTCAACAAAACGGCGATTCGGCAAACCAGTCAACGAATCGTGGAAAGCGAGATAATTGATTTTTGCCTCGTATTCTTTCTTATTGGTAATGTCTCTCACAATCACAAATACGCCCGTAATCTGCTGATCGACAAATACGGGGGTATGGGTCATATTCAGATGAAGCTGACGACCCTCGCACGTGGTCAAGGTAATCTCGTAGTTACGCGCCTGACCTTGCACTGCATTAGCAAAATGTGTCGATATGAGCTCGGCATCTGTTGCAGCACACATCGTCATTAATTTTTCGAGAGGCAAGCTCTGCTCCTTTGTCAATCGCATCGCCGCAGGATTCATGACGCTTTGGCTACCATCGATCGAGTAAAAGATCACCCCGTCGTAATTGTGCTCAAATAGCGATTTATAGCGTTGATCACTTTCTAGCACGCGCAAGGTCTTCCCTGCGAATTGCTTGTCCACGTATACAGAAGCCAATGTAACGACCAGAATCAACACGATGACAATGCCAATCATGGTAGCAATCAGCCCCGAATCATCATGTGAGATCACTGCGATTGTCATGTGCTCGTGAGCGATGAATGTGGTGGCGTACATACCAGTGTAATGCATACCGGTAATGGCTGCCCCCATCAACAGCCCTGCAAAAATTTTACGCCAGAGACCTTCTACTGGGTCCACCGAACGCAATTGAAACGTAAGAATCAACGCTACCATCGAAACCAGGATGGCAACAAAAATGGATACGGTAAACCATCGCCAATCGTACAGAATAATGGCGTTCATCATCATCGCTGCCATCCCTGTATAATGCATTCCGGCGATACCAGACCCAATGACAACCGATCCTGTTACTACCCTCGTTTTGGACATGGACTGCTCGCTCACAATCCATAATGTGATCGCTGATGATAAAATCGCCAAAACAATCGAGAAAAATACAATCAGGTTATCATACTGGACGGCAATCGGCAGATGCAAAGCAAGCATGGCAACAAAATGCATAGCCCAAATACCAAGCCCCATGGAGACGGCTCCAGCACATAACCAAAACACACGTCCCCTGCCTTTTGCATAATGGAGACGTGCGCCTAGATCTAATGCTGTGTATGACGCCATTGCTGAAATAAAATAGGAGAGAAAAACCAGAGTCATACTATAGGATTGGTCAAGACTATTCATTGCATTCTCCTTCAAAAACCTCTACCGATGTCTACTCACAAGGAACGTCCGCACTTTTAGGGATTGTTTATCGACGTGCCTGTGACATTCTCCCATCTTATCCGTTTTATAATTCTCTGGCAAGAAGCCGACGACGTTCCCGTTTTGGAGATACTACAAAGGAATGCTGCTGCAAAGGAGGGAGATTTCCTTGATCCGTATGGGCTATGCCTGCATCAGTGTAAAGACGAAAAACAATCCAAACAAAAAAACGACGGTTGCCCAAGTAAATAAATTAGATCCCCAAGCTCGGTTAAAAAAGCTGCGGCAAGTTATGCAGGTAAACTTTTTCAATTTAATGGATTTGCTTGCTTATAATGTAGAAAATCATATCTTTGTGTATCGACTTCCTTCTGAATTTGTTCCACTGGCTACTCATCCAGTAGCAGCTGAATGGGATTGGGCAAAAGAATTCGCATGGGACTTCCAAAAGGCAGGGAATTATATCCGCAATCATGGCATTCGTTTGACAGCTCATCCCGGACATTACAGCATATTGAACAGCGACAAGCCTTCTGTGCTGGAATCGACGATTGCCGATTTTTCCTACCATGCAAAAGTGTTTGATTTACTGGGGCTCGACGATAATTCCGTCTTGGTGACGCACGTGGGAGGAGTATACGAAGACAAGGCCTCTTCTCTCGATCGTTTTGCATCCAACTTCGAGCAGCTTCCTGAAAACGTCAAACGTCGTTTAGTTGTGGAAAACGACGACATGTCTTTTACCATGCGCGAGGTACTGGAGCTATGCGAACGGATCGGTGTGCCGATGGTGCTCGATATTCACCACCATACCTGCCATTCTGATGGCGAAGATTGGACGGAATACCTTCCCCGGATTATTCAAACCTGGGGAGAGCGCACACCGAAAATGCACATGTCCTCGCCTAAGTCAGCAAATGACTTTCGCGCTCATGCAGACGATATTGACCCAGACGCGTTCCTTACATTTGTCAGTGCGCTAGCGGATTACAATGTGGACATCATATTGGAATGCAAAAACAAAGATGATGCCTTGCTTACTTTAAGGCGCGAGTTAAAGAAAAAAGGAGTCGCTGTTGAGGCATTTACGAATTGAGTTTGGAAAAGGACGCCGCTTAATTAGCTGGCGTCCTTCCTCATGTGCTTCAAAATGAACATCCGCAGCCACGCCCTCGTCTATGACCCCGTCTACGTCCGCAATGGCATCCGACCGAGGAGCTACTGCCACCCGAAGATGAAGATGATGAGCCCCGACCAAAGGAACTGCTACCGTCATTCCATAATTGACAACGGTCATGATAATGATGCATTCTCCGTTCATGGTGTTTGTAATGTCTGCGGTATTCCATGTATTTGCGGCGATTTTCACCATGCTCCTCGCATTTGTGGCGGAAGTACTGCATCCGGTCCATATGGAACTGGAATTTGAACAAGTACATCTCCAGATCCCTTCCTATGTTCTCATTCGGTCGCGCATTCGGCCTGACATTCGGTCTAATATTTGGTCTAATATTTGGTCTAATATTCGGTCTTAGATTTGGCATCATGTTTGGACTTTCATTCGGCCGCACATTTGGTCTGACATTTGGTCTGACATTTGGTCTGACATTCGGCCTTACATTTGGCCTCATGTTTGGACTTTCGTTTGGCCTTACGTTCGGTCTGACATTTGGTCTCATGTTTGGACTTTCATTCGGTCGCACGTTTGGTCGCACGTTTGGTCGCACATTGGGTCTTACATTTGGCATCATGTTTGGGCTCTCATTTGGCCTTACATTCGGTAAAGTGTTAGGCATAGGGTTTGCGGGCATCCGGTTCGGTGGCATTGGCATTGGATTCGACGGTTTGAGGTTTGGTGGCATCGGATTTGGAGGCATTGGATTGGACGGCTTGAGATTTGGTGGCATGGGATTCGCTGGCATCCGATTTGGCGGCATTACGTTTGGCACGTTCGGGTTAGCCAAATTGGGAGCTGGCATGATCGGTTTTTGCGGCATTGGGCGAGCAGGAATAGAATGATTCGGATTGATTGGACTTTCCGACTTGGGCTTTTCAGGAGAAGGCTTCATAGGTGACGGCATCGATGGAGACGGCAATGGCATCGCTGAAGAAGGCGGTTTCGGCATTTCTTTAGGACGCCTTGGGAGTGCGGTAGGCATAGGCGGCATCTTACGTCGCTTTTCCACGGAATTCTACACGTCCTTTCGGATGAAATAACACAGTACATGGTATGACATTTATCCAACTCGAGAGACGACTCTCGCCCAGTTTGAAAAAATGGACTAAGCCCGTTTTTTGCTCTCTAGGGAAGCCGCCGTGACAAGATCATCTTGACTGCACGTAGGCATTTGATACAATGATAACAATAGCTAAAATAATCAGACAGTTGCACATGAACGAAAGTGAGGAAGAACGTATGCCGCGACAAATGCAGGCTTACACGTTTTCATCCAATCACATACATGCTCTCGAGCGAGGGGTTAGGATATGATGTCCTAACCCCTCGCTCTTTTCGTTCTCTGCTCTGCTAAAGGAGGAAATTACAGATGAATCAGCAAGTAAACGTTGTAAAAGTAGATGGGGATCAATTGCGTATCGAAGATGTTGTTTCCATTGCAAGAAGCGCCACCCACGTCCAATTGACCGAAGAAGCATTGCATCGTATTCGTGCTTCACGTGCCATGGTGGAGCGAATGGTATCGCAGCAGGAAGTCGTATACGGAATCACCACTGGCTTCGGAAAATTCTCCGATGTCATGATCCACGACGAGAACGTAAGCAAGCTACAAGAAAATTTGATTATGAGTCATGCTTGCGGGATGGGCGACCCTTATGCCGTTGAAGTTGTCCGTGCGATGATGGCTTTGCGCATCAATGCATTGGCAAAGGGTTATTCGGGAATACGAGAAGAAACATTGCTTCAGCTTGTAGAACTATGCAATCGAGGGGTTCATCCGATTATTCCTCAACAAGGTTCCCTTGGTGCAAGCGGCGACCTGGCCCCTCTCGCTCATATGGTACTGGTCATGCTCGGTAAAGGTGAAGCGTTCGTCAATGGCAAGCGGCTATCCGGAAAAGAAGCACTGAATGAAGTAGGGCTTTCCCCTATTCGACTGGAGGCTAAAGAAGGTCTGGCTCTGATTAACGGTACACAGGCGATGACTGCACAGCTTTGCCTCGCCTTGTATGATTCGCGAGTTCTGCTTGAAAGCGCTGAATTGATTGCGGCGATGACGATTGAAGCGCTGCGTGGAATTCCAAAAGCCTTTGATCCCCAACTCCATCTCGTCCGCCCGCATCCAGGACAGCAGGAGTCAGCGAAGCGCTTGCTCCAGCACTTATCCGGCAGCAAACGTACAACTGCGCAGGGTGAGCTACGCGTCCAAGATCCATACAGCCTTCGTTGCCTCCCGCAAGTGCATGGTGCAACTCGTGATACGCTGGAGTATGTATGGACTACGGTAACACGCGAATGCAATAGCGTCACCGATAACCCTATTCTTTTCACAGAAACAGGCGACGTCATCTCCGGCGGGAATTTCCATGGTCAGCCAATGGCATTCGCAGCTGATTTTCTTGCCATTGCCATAGCTGAGCTGGCAAATATTTCCGAAAGACGCACAGAACGTCTCGTCAACCCACAGCTAAGTGGTCTACCCGGATTCTTAACCGAAAATGGCGGACTCCATTCTGGATTTATGATTACGCAATATGTAGCCGCTTCCATTGTTTCTGAAAACAAAGTGCTCTGCCATCCCGCGTCGGTCGATTCGATTCCGTCATCTGCCAATCAGGAGGACCATGTCAGCATGGGAACGACTTCTGCTCGCAAGCTTCGCACGATCGTATCGAATGTCACCAAGGTGCTTGCCATTGAATATTTGGCAGCAGCACAAGCTATCGATTTTGGCTCGGGAGATCTCGGGACAGGTACAGCGCGAGCCTATGAGCAGTTGCGCCGGGTGATTCCCCGCCTGTATGAAGACCGCGAAATGCATCCTGATCTCGTAAAGGCAGAAGAGCTGATCCAGCAAGGGACTCTCGCGTTTGTGACAGAATAATCGTTCGTGTATAGGAACCATTGTCTTTCTCTGTTATGATGGAGCTAAGGATAAGCATTTAGAGCAAAACACTTGAAGTATGGAGGGCTGTCTCATGAAAGCAGGCAGAGAACTGGACCATCCTGAGTACCTGTTACTGTTTGATGGGGTTTGTCATCTGTGCCACGGTGCTGTACAGTTTATTTTGAAGCGTGATCCGCATGGGCACATTCACTTTGCATCCTTACAGTCAGAGAGAGCACAGGAAATTTTGTCTCATTACAAGTATCAGGAAAAAGACTTGTCATCCGTGGTCTTTATCGCCAACGGACAGCTATATACAAAATCGGATGCGATCTTGCACGTTGGTCGCAAGCTTCAAGGTGGATGGCCTCTGTTGTCAAACGTAGCTCGGCTCATCCCTAGACCTGTCCGCAATCCGATTTATGATTGGGTCGCGAGAAATCGCTATCGGTGGATGGGCAAAGCTGAACAATGCATGCTTCCTACCCCGCAGATCAGATCCCGCTTTTTGGATTAAAAGAAAAAGGAGAAGCCGTTGTCCTATCGCGGCTCCTCCTTTTTTATTCGCTGTGCCCAATCATTCGCTCTTAAATGACAATCCCTTTTCCTTCAATGCAGTCCGAAGTTTCGGCATAGATGCGGGCCCCATCCCATGATATTTCAGGATCTCTTTTTCGCTGTAGGTTGCGAGCTGTTCCAAGGAAGTGATCCCATTGTGTTCCAATGCCCTTCTTGCTGGTGCCGAGAGCAGAGAAAGAAATCCCGTGTCCGGTTTGCGTTCTTGCTCACAGATTGGACAAGTCGGACAATCACTGCTTTTCATGTATGGATGACCATTCGCGCAAGTTCTTACCGTTTTTTTGGAAGTTGTCATGGCACGTATCCTCTTTAATTCGACGTCGCTTGTGGATGCTCATCGCTCACATAGTCAGCTGCCTTGGCATTTGCCTCTACCTGCGCTGGGCTCTTGCTGCCTGGGATCACGGTCGTAACAGCCGGATGCATGAGGCACCACGCCAATGCCCACTGCGCCATATCCATTCCTTCTGGAACTTCATTTTTCTTGATTTCTTCTACTTGGAGCAGCAGCTTGTTGACATGCTCCTGATCGTGTCGGTGTCGCACATCGTTTCCACCGAATACAGAACCCGG
This sequence comes from Brevibacillus sp. NPDC058079, assembly GCF_042885155.1. Lineage (NCBI taxonomy): Bacteria > Bacillati > Bacillota > Bacilli > Caryophanales > Paenibacillaceae > Brevibacillus > Brevibacillus sp. NPDC058079. Next base: position 64,082 of record NZ_JBHVSO010000001.1, on the reverse strand, counting down.
CTTATACTTTCCGCTCAAATAACCACTCGCCAGCGGAACGCGGGCCAACACACCCAGATCTTGCTGCTGGCAAGAAGCAAAAACACCTTCTTCCGGCTTTTGATCCAAACGATTGTACACCACTTGGATTGCCTTTGCATTCACCGAAGTAGCGGCGGATGTTTGATGCATGTTGTCATTTTTCGCAATCGAGAGGCCGAGATGACGGATCGTTCCTGCTTGCACCTGTTTGTCGAGGTAAGTCCACAAGTCATCATTGTCAAAAGCCTCGTCAGGTCCCGAGTGGAATTGGTACAAGTCAATATAGTCGGTCTGCAAGGCTTCCAGCGATTTTTCCAATTGTTGCTGAACTTCAGCTGCTCCGTAATGATTGGTTCGAGAAAATTTGTCATGAAAATGATGCCCGAATTTCGTCGCCACAATCCAGTCTTCCCGGCGGCTTTTTTTCAAATATCCTCCGATAAGCTGTTCGGACAGATGATCTCCGTAGCATTCCGCTGTATCAATCAAGTTGATCCCGAGATCCTTTGCTTTGTCGAGAATCTGGTCAACAGCTTCTTGCGAGAAATCCATTCCCCACTCCCCGCCAAATTGCCAGGTACCTACACCGATTACGGATACGTTCAAGTCGGTTTTTCCTAATCTGCGGTACTTCATTGCCCGATTCCTCCTCATCATGGATAAACGAGAATCCCCTGAACGAATGTTCGCTCAGGGTGTAGACTAAAAAAAATTATATGCTTTTCTCGATGTTCAATTGGCTCACAAAATCTTGCAGATTCCCTTTTCGTTCCTTGCGCATTTTCTTGCGCTCATCCGCAGTTGCCATCAATCTCTCTTCTTCCTCTGTTTCAGGGGCAATAGCTGGCACATCAGTCGGATTCCCTTCCTCATCTAGGGCAACAAAGGTGAGAAAAGATGTCGCGGTCAAAATGCGCTTGCCGGTCTGGAGATTTTCCGAGATGACTTTTACGAAAATCTCCATAGACGTTCTGCCTGTTGACGAAACAAAAGCTTCCAGGCAGATGGAATGTCCCATTTTGACGGGAGCAAGAAAGTCAATCGAGTCAATCGATGCTGTCACAACAGGGCGACGCGAATGTCGCATCGCAGCGATTGCAGCTACCTCATCTATATAAGCCATCATCGTACCACCAAAAATAGTCCCATGGTAATTCGTATCAGATGGCTGAACCAGTGATGCCTGAATTGTACGAGATTCTTGAGTTGTCTTGATGTTCATCGCTGTTGCTCCTTTATCAATCTACTTGATGCATACTTCATCATATCACAAGGCATTTAACGTTCCAATTGATAGCTGGTCGCAAGCATGCCTTCTATTCTCTCTGCATCATCTTGCAAAATGTAACGTAACAAAGGGAGATTCCACTCATAGGCTGGGCGATAGCCGTCTAAAGCAAACAGCTTGTCATCTATATGCGTGGCAAGCTTTCGGCGGGCCGGACTGGCACAGTAAAACTGCTCCAAATAATCCGTACCCCATCTGGAAAAGGAAGACGTTTCGGTGGTAACCGCCGTTAGCAGGATCCCTTCCCCTGTCTCAATCAAATCGATTGGATACAGTTGACAGCTAAATGGCTTGAGAGGCTCAACTTCACGACCAGCCTGTTCGGCATAAGCATGGATCGCACAGCCGTAACGCCCATTGTTTTCTTGATAAAAAAGACAATTACCATGCCGCATGCGAATGGTTCCTGGAGGCTCATTGCGATCCCAAACCCCATGAAGAAGCCAATGATTGCGTTCAGACTCATCCTGGAGTCCAGCAGAGATAGAGGGGATTTCCCCCTCCATGATTGGAATTTGCCACTCTTCTACTGCGTATGGTTGTCCACCCTCACAACACGTCTCACGATGAACCGTCCTGCAATTCCAACAGTCCAAATGAAACAAAGCTTGGAGGGCTGTTACATCAACCAAATATTGTCCCGCTCTCACCAAGGAATGCTTGTTTTTCTTTATATATTTTTCGCAGTGGTACGCCTCTTTATCAGACATGGGATCGGGCGTGCCTACATAACGAAAAGCCCGCTTCGTTTTCATTTTTGCAAAACAATCTCCGCTTCTGTTCCAAAAATGCGCAAATGGCCTTCCTCATAGCTAGCCAAATCTACTTCATCACCCGGAATTTCCATCAGGATTTCCATTTCTTCGCCCTCTACTGTCGTAAACACGAGCAGGAGATCTTTTTCCTCAAATTCATTGTCAGTCAGTTTGGTTTCGAGGAGCTGAGCTTGAAATTGTGTTACCTCTTCCTCTTCTTCGCTATCGGTATCCCATTGGGTAAAAGCCACGGAAACCTTTTGATTTTTATACTCCGCCAACAGTTGAATCAATTGCTCGTGTTGTTGAATGTCCATCTTGTAATCCCTCCGAAATGGTTCATACTGCCCATCATAACAAAGTAGCTCTTAAAAAGCCAAAAAGAAATACCGCTTCGCTGTGGGAAGCGGCTATTTCTCTTCTGCCTGTTAGCTTACTTTGCTAATGGTCTGGGCTAACGCAAAATCTTTGCCGGTTAAACCTTTTGCCTCGCGGGTGGCTAACGTAAACGTAACCGTTCCCCCTGCCAGATGAATTTCCACATGCTGATTGTCATGCTCAAGCATCTCTGCCACACGGTTAACGAAACTGACCGCAGTGGAAAAGTCACGACAGTGGTACGTGCGTGATAGTGCCATTCGGTCTTCTACCAGCTTCCAGCCAGGTACCTTGCTCAGATACAATTTGACCTGTTCCAAAGACAGCTTGCTCATTTTCGCAATGCCCCCTTTACCCGATGAATGGTTGTTACACCATCATATTCACGAGACGTACAGGTTATCCGCTCCCTATTGCTTCACGGCATAAAAAATCATACGAGGTGATTCATGCGCCACATATTCGTCAAACCGATAATTTCCAAATACTTGGATTTTTTCGAATCCCGCCTCTGTCAGCATTGCAATCATTTGCTGGGCAGAAAACAAGCGAACCTGCTCCATATACTCACGCGGTTCATTCGAAGACTCGTCGGAAATCAGTATCCGCTTTTTCACAAATCCATCCTGGATCCAGCGTTCTTCTTTAATCAACATTCCACTGACTTCCTTCGTAGAGTGCGACACGAGATTATCCATGACGTACGCTGCATTTAAGAAATCGATGACCACTTCACCTTTTGTTTTGAGTGCTTGTGCCATGTTACGAATAACGTTAGCATTTTCTTCATCTGTGGAGAAATAACCAAAGCTGGTAAACAAATTCACCACGATATCAAATTCGTCGTGAAACGGAATGTCGCGCATGTCACAGCGGGCAAAACTTAGCTGTGGATAGGTGTTTTGTTCCTCAGCCAACTGTAAGAGAACAGGCGACAAATCCACACCAACTACTTCATAGCCCCGGCGAGCCAGCGCACGCGAATGACGCCCGCTCCCGCAGCAAAGATCAAGTACGCGTCCTGTGTCCTTTACCGGCAATCTTTCCAACAGATTAGCGATCTCTCCATCTGCTGCCGAATCGTCCCTATGACGATACACAAGCACATAATCTTCGCGAAAGCTGCGTTCAAACCATTCTTCTGCCATGTCTGAGCCCCTTTAATTCCAAGATGTTCTTATTATACCACAGCGGGGTTTATCCGGAGCCGATTTGCATATGGCAAAGTGTACAAAAGCTTTGTTGAAAAATATAGAAATCGCTTTACATACATACTGTATGTATGTTAAATTAACCTCATCCAATCGTGAGGGAGAGATCCGTAATGAAAGTGAACAGCTTTTATCCTGTCATCTTGACAGAACAAGTTGAGTCTAGCTCGAAGTTTTATCGTGAACACTTTGGATTTGAAATTGTTTTCGAAGCAGACTGGTATGTGAGCCTGCAAAATCAGAGCAGCAATCCGGCATTTGAGCTAGCCATCTTAGATCCTTCTCACAACACAATTCCACAAGGATTCCGAAAGCCAGTAGATGGTGGTCTTATCCTTAATTTCGAAGTCGATGATGTTGACGCTGAATACGAGAGACTTATTGTGAAAGCAGGTCTTCCTCTCCATCTCGACATTAGAGACGAAGAGTTCGGTCAGCGGCATTTTATTACATCCGATCCGAACGGCATTTTACTCGATATCATAACAGTAATCCCGCCTTCTGAAGCATTTGCTGAAAGTTATGTTGACCCTGTATAATCTGGCATGAAATAAGTAAGGAGATCGTACCGTATGAAGATGTCCAAAGCAGAGCAAAAACAACAGACGATGCAAAAATTGATCGAAGTAGCAAGAGAGATGTTCTCCAGGCAAGGCTACGCGGATGCCGCTATGGAAGACATCGTAAAGCAAGCCGGGGTGACCCGTGGCGCACTGTACCATAACTTTGGGAGCAAAGAAGGATTATTTGAGGCAGTACTGGCTTCTGTCCAACAAGAAATCGGTGAGCGCGTAGAAGCTGAAGCTGCGAAAAGTGAGGATCCTTGGCAACAATTGATCTTGGGTTGCTTGGCCTTTGTCTCCTCGGCCGTCGAACATCGCAACAAGCGGATTTTGCTTATCGATGGCCCTTCTGTTATCGGGTGGGAAACGTGGCGCCGGATGGACGAGGAAAACTCCATGAGGCATCTCAGGGAGCAGCTTCAAACGATGCAGGAGCAAGGATACCTTCGTCCCGTTTCCATCGATGCTCTGACGCATTTGCTGTCTGGTGCGATGAATGAAGCGGTGCTCTGGATTTCGGAGACGTCTGATCATGAAAAGTCCCTTGAGGAAATTTCAGCAGCAATGACTCTTCTCTTGGAAGGATATCGCACCAAATAAAAGAAAAGCACCCCTGCTTCCGCCTCTTACCGGCAAAATGTAGGGGTGCTCTGTTATTGTAAAGGTTTTTTTATGATGAAAAGCGGGTAGCTCGTCCAAGCCGAATTTTTTCAGCAGCCCGAGCAATAATGCTCTCTACCGAAGATGGGTCATCCACAACATCGTATTCGTTGATATTGACCCGCAAAATCGGACAGGAAGTAAAGGAAGCAATCCAGCTATCATAGCGGCCAAACAAATCCTGCCAGTAATCCACCGGCGTTTGTTGCTCCATCGGACGCCCGCGCTCTTTTACGCGGTCAATAATATCATCGAAGCTTCCCTCTAAATAGATCAAAATATCCGGATGCGGGAAGTAAGGCGTCATGACCATCGCTTCAAAAAGTTCTGTATAAGTGCGGTAATCTTCTTCTGTCATGTTGCCTTGCTCGTACAGCATGCGGGCAAAAATCCCGGTATCCTCATAGATGGAGCGATCTTGGACAAAACCGCCGCCATAATCAAACATCCGTTTTTGTTCCTTAAAGCGTTCTGCCAAAAAGAAAATTTGCAAATGGAAACCCCAACGCGATAAATCGTTATAGTAACGGCCCAAATACGGGTTATTGTCAACCTTCTCTACAGATACACGAAATCCTAGCTGATCTGCCAAGGCATGTGTAAAGGTGGATTTTCCTACCCCTACTGTCCCTCCGATCGTAATCACTGCGTTGTTCGGTATCCCGTATTTTTCACGAAGCGTGCTGTTTTGAAACCTCGACATGTACGCAACTCCTTATCCCCATGCTTACTTTTCCTTTGTTCCCTAATCTTCTTGTCCCATCAACTCTTGGATCCGTGGGGCAATTCGATCCAGTACAACCTTCAAATCTTCTGGTCTATGTACGAAATCCAAATCGTCACAGTCGAATTTGATGACAGGCGTATCCGGATGATGCTTTTCAAACGCTTCCATAAACTCGTTATAATCAGCAATCAGGTTCTCCATATAGGTGACATCCATGCTGCGCTCCATTTCGCGATCGCGCATCGAAATCCGCTTCATCACGGTCTCAATCGAAGCTGTCATGTAGATCACCAAATGGGCCTGAGGCAAATCCTCTGTTAGGATATCATAAATTTTGAGGTACTTTGGCAGGTTATCTCCTTGTAACGTCCGTTTGGCAAAAATCGTATTTTTGAAAATATTGTAATCAGAAACAACGGAAATACCTTGATTCAGGAACTGAGAATGAATATCCTGCAACTGCTTGTAACGGTTGCAGAGGAAAAACATCTCGAGTTGAAAGCTCCATTCGGCAATATTTTCATAAAATTTACCCAGGAACGGATTTTCGTAGACGATCTCTTCCAGTAGCTGCAAGTTGCATGCGCGGCTTAGTTCCCGCGATAAAGAGGTTTTCCCAATACCAATAGGTCCCTCAACGGTAATCAATATGGACTTCATGTATGCTTCGATTCCTTTCAAGAAAATGAGAGCACTCCATATTCTAGCACGTATGTAAACGTTTGTCGAAAACATTCGCATCCTGTCGTTTGGTATCATTTGGTATTCATTTTTCTAAAAGAAAAACTGCTCTTCATCAAGAGCAGTCTGGTTCTTACGTAAAATATTCAACGCGAGCCTGTGGAAATAGTCGGGCAATTTCACTTTCCAAATGGGCCTGCAACGCCTTTGCTTGGATGTCGGGATAGACATACTTGCCTTTCCCGTATTTCCCCCATTTGTACTTGCGCTCTTCTTCCTTCATCTCCAACTTCGTTTTCGGATAACGCTGGAGGATTAAGTTTTTAGCGATCTTGGTAAAACGATGCTGAATCAGCTCGAACGTCAAATCCTCCATCGCTTCGGGAACCAACTGCGAACGGAGCCTTTCCAGCAAATCGGTATACCCCGCTTCCCATCCGTCAAACCAATATAAAGGCGCTAAAATAAAGCCGAGCGGATAACCGGCCTTGGCTACCTTCCCTGCGGCCTCCAGTCGCTGATGAAAGCTGGAGGTGCCTGGCTCAAAATTTTTGATGACATAGTCGGCATTCATGCTGAAGCGAAATCGGGTATGCTTGTTGTGCTTAGCATCTAGCAAGGAGTCCACGTGATGAAACTTAGTCACGAACCGCAACCGCCCAAACTCCTGTTGGCCCATAAACTCAATCGCTCGTTTCAGATTGCCCGTAAGATGCTCAATGCTAACCGGATCGGATGTACAGGCTGCCTCAAAACGAGTGATCTCTCCCGGGCGTTCTTGGATATACTTCTCGGCCTGAGCAAGAATCTCATCTGTATTGACATACACCCGAACATACGGCTTTGTCCCGATATTTGTGTTCAAATAGCAATAGTGACAGTGGGCAGCACATCCCGTTGCCAGTGGAATGGCATATTCTGCGGAAGGCTTGGAGGTCTCGAACTTCAATGTTTTGCGTACACCAATGACCAACGTCCGCTTCGCATTGCGATATTTCTCCACTTCTGTATCTCCAGGGATGCCACGGACCTGATTATGACTGGTCGTCATCTGCATTGGAATCCCTTCCGTTTGAAAACGGCGATACAGCTCTTGGCCAAGTGGATAATTCAGTGCATTTGGTTCGACGAAAATATAATCCGGAACAAATAGCTTGCTGCCTTTCTGTTCCTTCTTTTCAGGTCTTTCCAACAGGGTCGTTCCCATAGCTATCATTCCCCCTTCACCTAGTATGCCCGTGCCATTTGACTGGACGTAAGGGGAAGTATGGCTGTGTCCGTTATTTCAGGGTGTTCTTAAAATCGCGTAGCAGCGCCTTTGCTTGCTCCTGTTGAGCTAGTGGTACTTGCAGTGTATAGACATGTCCTGCTTTTTTGGTCTGTCTGGACAAAAGCCTGACTCGAATTCCTTTCATTTCTAAATAATGCCGACATTCCTGAGCAATCCGCGGAAGGCCATACGATTCATGAATCGTAACCCATTTGATCCACATGCACCTGCACCCCATCCTTACACACTTCTTTCTTTTACAGTAAGCAGTGGACAGGTGATTGGTTCAAAAAAAACAGCTTGGCTGACAATTTATGAAAACCATTTTGGCACCTGCGCCGTCTAATGCTAGAGGAGGGGGAAAAGTGAATCTGGAACAGCTCGTTTCGTACGCAAAAGATGGGGATGATGATGCCTTTTTTCAACTCGTCAGCCTTCATAAAGAACAACTGTATAAAATCGCTTACGCCTTTCTTCGTAACGAGACAGATGCATTGGAAGCCATTCAGGAAGCGACGTGCCGTTCCTATCTCAAGCTGGCACGATTGAAACAGCCTGCGTATTTTCGTACATGGCTGACTCGCATCCTTATTCATATTTGTCTGGATGAGCAAAAGCGCCGAAAACGGATCATCTTGGATCCCATGGAGGATGACATCGAAAGTCGTGAAAGTATTCCTATAGACGACCAAAATGTCGAGCGTATTCAAATCGAAGAGGCTCTCGCTCGTCTCAGTCCGAATTATCGCCACATCATTATTTTGAAATATTTTGAAGATCGGACGATACGCGATATTGCAGAGGTACTCGGTCATCCGGAAGGCACCATCAAGACATGGCTGCACAAGGCTTTGGGTGCACTCCGCAAAGATCTCGGGAAAGGCTGGTGAGCTGCATGTGTGATAATGAAAAAAAGAATGCGAGTCCATTTATGGTTCCCGCTGAGATTGATCAATACATTCGAAGAGGGATGGAACAAGCAAAAGAGCTGCGTCAAAATCGGAGCCGCAATCGGTGGGTACGCGTTGGTTCTAGTCTGGTTGCTTGTTTGTTCATTTTCGTGTTTATTTTTTCCGTTCGACTTTCACCTGCTGTTGCTGCTTATGTCAGCTCCATTCCCGGGATGGAGAAGATCGTTGAGTTTCTTCGGGATGATAAAGGCTTGCAAAAGGCAGCAGAACACAATCTTGTCCAAAATATTGGCGCCAGTGGTTCAACGGGAGATGTGACGTTTACCATCGATCAAGTTTTGGCCGACGAAAAACGGATGGTCCTCTTCTATACACTAAAGCATCCTTTTACTGATAAAAAAGTAGCCCTGGACAAGATCGAGTTGTTAGACCAAACAGGAAAGGAATGGGAGTATGGTGTTTCTTGGTCAAACATGGGCAACGAAGACCTTGTGAATCAAAACCGTCTCGACATTATCATCAACGAAGCAACCGTAATACCGGATGCAATGACAGCAAAGGTCACGCTGGAAATCGATCATATCAAACAAGAGACTCCTTTATCGATTGACTTTGCGGTCGACAAAAGCAAGTACAAGACTCTTGAGAAAAAAGTGTATCCGGTGATGAAGGAAGTAACAGTTGACGGACAACGGTTTACGATTGAACAAATTGCAGTATTTCCTACACAGACAGAAGTGAGTATCCGATTTGACCCAGCCAATAAAAAACATGTCTTTGACTTCGATAAGCTAAGACTTGAGGATGAAAAAGGGCAAACGTTCGCTTTTTGGGGGAATGGTGTTCCTGTTCGTGACAACGGAGAAAACGGAAGGATATATCATCTGGAGAGCATCTATTTTGTGGAACCCGAAAAGCTCTACCTGAAAACAGATGGCATTCGTGCTTTAGACAAAGATCAATTGCAAATCGTGATTGATGCGAAGACAGGTACACTCACAAAAGTACCGGATGATCGCCTGAAACTAACGGCGCTGCGTCAAGTCGATGATGTCGTGGGTATGGACTTCTCTTTAAAGGTGCCGCCCCAAGATAATCACTCTCATATCTCTCTTGGATATAACATAACGGACGACCTAGGAAATGAATATGATTATGTGCAAGGGAGTTCTTCATCTGCAACGAAAGATGAATCCATTCAAAACTATTCCATGCTATTCAAGCGAAAAACAAACATAGGTAAGCCGACTTCCTATTCCTTTCCTCTGTCCAGCTATCCTGAACGACTTCAAGGTACTTTTTCTATTGAAGTTAAATAAAAAATGCCCCTTCAGCGGTTGCTTGTACGGCATCGCTGTGGGGCATTCTTAATTTGATAACCTTAGTCTACAACCGCCCAGTGATTGGTCGGCCCATGCCCGCCACCCAATTGCGGAGCTGTCTTAATAGCTTCGAAGATAAAACGATTCGCTTTTTCAACCGCAGTGATGAGCGGTGTATTTTTTGCTAACTCTGCTGTGAGAGCCGCTGAGAACGTACAACCCGTGCCGTGCGTATGACGTGTATGAATACGCTCATGGGACAATTCATGGAATGCCGTACCATCGAACAAAATGTCCACGACAACGTCCCCTTGCATATGTCCCCCCTTCATCAGGACATTGCGAGCGCCTAACGCATGTATCGCTTTCGCCCCTTCGCGCATCTCGTCTGTCGTCTCGATTCTCATGCCAGTCAAGCATTCTGCTTCCGGCAAGTTAGGTGTGACGACTTCTGCAAGAGGCAGCAACTCTGTTTTCAAGGCAACGATCGCCTCATCCAGCAGGAGTTTTGAACCTCCCTTGGCAATCATCACTGGGTCTACCACCAGCTTTTTCAGGCCAAATGCTTTTACCTCTTCCGCAACAGCACGAATGATATCAGCGTTAAATAGCATTCCCGTTTTCGCCGCGTCAGCGCCTAGATCACGTAGCACCTCATGCATTTGCTGTGCAACTGCCTCTGTCGGCAACGGATAAACTCCTGCTACGCCTAATGTATTTTGTGCAGTGATTGCTGTGATCGCACTCATTCCGTACACACCGAGTTGATGAAAGGTTTTCAGATCCGCCTGAATCCCAGCTCCCCCACCGCTATCTGAACCCGCTATCGTCAATGCTTTCGCAATCGTGCTCATGATATTCCCTCCTGCTTTCCACCTTTTCTCACCTGAGTATACCATCCGCTCGTCCCATTCGGTATACTAAAGGAATGTTTGCCAGCAGTCATGCAAGGAGGCATCTGCATGTCCTATCGTATTTTTTATTGGTTGACCTTTTTGATTCCAACCATCATCATCGGGGGTTTTGAATTCATCCGTCACGACTTTCTGCTGCCCTATATGTCTATGGAAGCCGGGAATGTGTACATTACCCTCTTGACGCTCTTTCTCTCTTTTTTATTCGCTACCTGGATGTTTCACACGCTTAAACAAATGAATGCACGAATTGTCGAGGAACAAGCTCGTCGCGCTGTTTATGAAGAACGTGAACGCCTTGCCCGCGAATTACACGACGGGATTGCGCAGTCTCTGTTCTTCCTCAACGTAAAGCTGAAGCAGGGACACTTGGACGATGCACGGGTCGCTGTTTCTGCCATCGACAATCATGTACGCCAAGCCATTTTTAACTTGCGCTCATTGCCAGAAGAAGGCAGTCTGGATCAACGCCTTGAGAAATGGCTGGCGCAATGGAGCGCTTTATCTGGAATCGACGTTGTTAGCGAATTGCATGTCAAAGATGGCTTTTTTACTGCCACCTCAGAAGTACAACTGTTCGGGATTATCCAAGAAGCTTTTGCCAATATTCGCAAGCATTCTCAGGCCAAGCATTCGTGGATTCACCTCACGACGGATGAAACAACTGGCTGGGTTCTCGCCGTTGAGGACGATGGCATTGGGATTTCCAACCCTTCTCCCGATGCGAAAAAATACGGTTTGTCCATGATGCGCGAGCGAGCACGCCAGTTGAACGCCTCCATCGACATTCAGTTACGACCGGCAGGCGGTACGATCATCCGCTTATCTTCTCATTCAGGAGGAAAAACCCTATGAACGCTTACCGTGTATTGATCGCCGACGACCACCCGATGGCTCGTATGGCCATTCGCAGCCTGCTTGATCCCGATCCCTCTTTTGAAGTCATCGGAGAAGCGCAAAATGGCGAGGAAGCTTTTCTCTTATGCGGACAAATACAACCGGACCTTGTGCTCATGGACATCAACATGCCGAAATGGAGCGGACTCGAAGCGACCCGCGAGGTCAAAAAAGCATACCCGCACATCAAGGTTGTCATTCTCAGCGTCTCCGATGACGTTGCTGACCTGATCACGGCCATTCAGTTCGGCGCCCAAGGATACTTGCTGAAAAATTTAGAGCCTGACGACTGGATTAACTACTTGCATGCCTTGCTCGGCGAGGACAGTGAATTGACTCGCGAAATGGCAACTCGGCTCATGTACCGCTTCCGTCAAGAAGAGGCTACAGATGAAATGGTACCAGATGTTCTGACCCCGCGAGAGCGAGAGATTGTCATGTACGTGGGAGCCGGAAAAACGAATCGGGAAATAAGCGAAGCGCTGATCATCGCAGAAAACACGGTGAAAAACCACTTAAAAAACATTCTTGAAAAGCTGCAATTGGCTAATCGCGTCCAACTCGCTGCTTATGCCGTTCGCCATCATTTGGTTTTAAAATAAAAAACATTGCTTTCTGCTCGATCAACTGTCATCCTTAAAAAGATACGTTTTCCACAGACATAAGAAATGCAGGTGATCCGCATGATCGAAGTCAAGACCTCCAAACTAAGCAATGGAGAATTAAATAGAGGTGTATTTGCAACACAAGATATCCGAAAAGGCGATCTGATTCATGAAGCGCCCGTGCTGCCCTATTTGAACGAAGAGCATGAGCATATTGAGAAAACCTTACTCGCGGATTATGCATTTGAGTACGGTGCCAATCACACAGCCTTCTTGTTAGGGTATGGCATGCTATTTAATCACTCCTACACGCCAAATGCCACGTATGAGATTAACTTCGACAACCACACGTTTGATTTTTATGCCTATACGGACATTCAAGCGGGTGAAGAAATCTTAATCAATTACAATGGTGATGAGGATTGCGATGATCCTCTCTGGTTTTATGAAGACCAACAGAAAGAAACAGATGATACCAAGTAAGAATATGCTTTCATAAGAATGAAAACCCGGAAACAGACACTTGAAAAAGTGCCCGTCCTCCGGGTTATTTTGTGCAACTATATCCCTCCCCAACTATTTGGGTGGGCTTTCGCTTTAAGATGGATAAATCGTTTTCTCGAAAAAAGACAGCCTCAGACCGGGCTTCACTTCTTTTTGATCCGTCAAGGTAAATCCATGTCTTTCATACAAGCGAACAGCCGGTTCATTCAAGGAACCAGTAGCAACGATGATCTTGCTGCAGCCATGCTCGTGGACAGAGGCAAGTAATTGACTCGCGATTCCCTTGCGAAAATGAACAGGATCCACAATCATCCGATGAATATCCAACGTTTGTCCCTCGATCAAAAAAGAAACCGCCCCTGCCAGCTCGCCTTCCTCTATGTAGCCAAAAAACGTTTCTCCACAAGTCCTCAGTTGTTCTACTGATTCTCGCAGGGGTGGAATATCTTCCGTTCCAATTAACTCCGCCTCTACACGATACGCTCTTTGCTGCATGTTCCAAAGTTTTTGTACCGTTTGTTCTTCCTGTAAATCTAGTCGCACGATCATTTCGTTTTCCCCCGCATTTAACTGTCTGGTGCTGCTTCAAAGCTATAGTACACATAAGGATCTTTCGGTGCGGCAACGGCTTCTACCTGAGATGCTTGGAGAACAAGCATGTCGTATCCATCTACCTGACGCAGCTCGAGCTTTCCGCGAACTTTTACCCAGCTATCTTTTGCCCATTTGTTCGCGTCCTCTTTTTCCACCAAAACGCCATAAACACTGGAATCTGCTGTACAGCAGGTGACGGAAAAACGCGCTACGACAAACTGCTGCTTCGTAAAATCAGGCTGCCGATAAACAAATCCCATCGTCTCAAGCTCTTTCCCAGCAAATTCTTTTGCATATAGCTCCATTGTGGTGAGTCCGTCCAAGAACACTTTGTCATTCAGTTCAATCACTGGCTGTTTATGTAAAAAGACGGCGATATCTGTGTAAAAGTCACCAAATCCCCCGTTCGAGAATCGCTGCCGCAATTGTTCGTCGTTTGTCGCTTGTACCGGGGGTGTTGCTACTTGATTGGTAGCCTCTGGCTGTGGTTCCACGCTTGGCACGGCATCTTCTTTTACCTCTGCTGTCTGCTTCACATTCTCTGTTGCATTCACGTTCGCATTCGCGTTCGCCGTAACATCCGCCAGCTTTCGTACATCATTGCTGAGAAGCGTGATTCCCCGCTTCTCAGCTACATCACTGCCAAGAATTTTATCCGGCATGACAAATCCCATCACAATTGGGAGCACAAACAAGCCATAAACCAAAAGGGAGCCGATGGGTGTACGCGGAACTTTGTGCTGCTCCTCACAATCGCAATCGTAAACACTACTGCCTACAAAAATTTGCCGTATGCTGACAATTGTCAACAGAGCCAGGATGACGAGCGTGACATAGCTGAACATGTGTAATCGTGGTGCGAGATAGTGACTGAGCGTTTCCGACAGGATCAAATAGGCCAACAACGCTGTAATGCCCGCCAATATCAAACTGCGCATGACATGATGACGCTTCAATTTGTTCTGATCCATATTCTCCTCCTTACATCGGTATAAGCATGGTTACACAAATTACCAAAAGCGTAATAACTACGACCAGCTTGACAACAAAACCAAAGCGAAACGTTCCAAATAGCATCAACGTTGTTTTTAAATCGAGCATGGGACCGAAAATCAGAAATGCAAGCAACGAGCTGCTTGAGAACGTATTGGCAAAGGAAGCAGCGATAAACGCATCTGCCTCTGAACAAAGCGAAAACAAATACGCCATCCCCATCATGACCAAATTAGAGGTGAGCGGTGTTTGACCAATGTCCATGAGCGTATCCCGGCTGATGTACACCTGTAGAAGCGCGCTGATAAACGAACCAAACAACAAATATTTCCCCATATCAAAAAATTCGTCCACCGCGTGGGCAAATGTCGAGGAAAGCTTTCCACTCGTCGCTTTTACATGTTCGGCTTCATGACTGATTTGCGATTCCATGCCGAGCCGTATCGGATTTTTTTTGACAAACAGGAAGACAAGCATACCCACAATGAGGGCAACAATAAATCCCGCAATGCCCCGGTAGAGAGCCATTTCCGGCTGCCGGGCGAAAGCCACATAGGTCGATGACAAAACTACGGGATTCACAATCGGTCCCGCCAATAAGAAAACAATACCAACTGAAAGCGGCATCCCTTTTTGGATCAAGCGACGAACCACAGGGATAATGGCACATTCACATACAGGGAACAAAAACCCGAGTAACCCAGCAAACGGTAGGGCCACGAGTGGATGCTTCGGTGTCCAGCGCCTCACCTGCTCTTCTGTCACAAACGTCTGGATAAATGCAGAAAAAAATACACCCAAGAGGACAAACGGGATTGCTTCCAACCAAATACTAAGGAAAAAGGTTTTCACATCAAGCCACAAAGGGGACCACTCTATGCTCCAACCGGAAAACAAGCTGCTTTCTCTACCCATGGTTAACCAAACGACACTTAGTCCAAGCAGGAGCGCCCCGATTATTTCAACCAGGAATTGGCGGATCTTCAGAATCAAGTGGGAGTTCTCTCCTCTCTATTTGCAAATAGGTATCATTCCTATTTATATAAAGGCATCTATATTTCCTTCTTATCCTTTTACTTTTTTTTTGCAAGATGAACAGGTTGTACAGCCTTCCCTTCCCCCTGTATCCGTCTTATAATGGTGAAAAATGGAACCGTTCGGGGTGAATGAAGTGAGCGAAGACATTCAGCGCATTCCCACTGATCTAGAGGTTTGTGAAGTACAGACGATCGATGAAGAAAAAGTAAACAGGCTTCGGCCCAGAATGATGGAGACGGAAGGTGTGGCCCCTCTCTTCAAGGCTCTCGCAGACGATACGCGAGCAAAAATCATTTACGCGCTGGCACTAGAAGGAGAGCTATGCGTTTGTGATGTCGCTGCAACCATCAATAGCTCGATCCCCAATACCTCTCACCATCTGCGGTTGCTAAAAAATATGGGTCTCGCCCGCTACCGCAAAAACGGCAAGCTCGTCTATTACTCACTCGATGATGATCATGTCCGTCATTTAATCATGTGTGGAATTGAGCATGCTGCCGAATTGAAGCAATCAAAACCGTAAATCCACTGGCTACATACAGGTCCGTCACTATGAGTGGCGGCCTTTTTTTGCTGATGCTCAAAAAACATTCAAACAATTACTTGAATATGATAATGAATATGGTATGATTTAGTTAATCCTTACCGAAAGAAGGCCCTAATCATGAACGACTATGACGTCATCATAATTGGTGGAGGGCAGGCAGGACTTGCTCTCGGATATGCACTCAAGCGTAAAAATCGCCGTTTTGTCATCTTGGAGCAAAACAAACGGATCGGGGATAGTTGGCGGCAGCGGTACGATTCACTCGTGCTTTTTACACCACGCCAATATAATCATCTACCTGGTCTCGCTTTCCCAGGAAAGCCGCATTCACTCCCAAACAAAGACGATGCAGCAGACTATCTGGAAATGTACGCGAAACATTTCGAATTGCCAGTCATGCTGAGAACAACCGTTTTGGAACTTAGCCATGCCGAATCTAGATTTCAGGTTCGGACACAAGACAGCTTGCTCTTCGCGAACCAAGTAGTGATTGCTACGGGTCCCTTTCATACACCCTATATCCCGGCTATCGCAAACAGCCTAGACCCGACCATTCGGCAATGGCACACGGCACAGTACAAAAATGAAAGCCAGCTCATTGACGGTCCTGTCCTCGTCGTAGGCAGTGGCAACTCTGGCGCACAAATTGCAGTAGAGCTTGCCGCTCATCGACCCGTTGTTTTTTCTCAAGGAGAATCACGTTCTTACTTGCCGCTCTTCATTTTTGGAAAACCTATATTTGATTACATGAGGACATTCGGTTTACTTGATGTCCCCCGCTCCACCTGGCTTGGCCAAAAATTGAGTCAATCACCTGATCCGATATTCGGTTACAAAAAGCAGGTCCAAGAACTGTCCAGAACCGGAGCATTGCGATTGGTTTCCCGAGCACTACAGGTAAACGGAAATACCGCTACTTTTGCAGATGGAACACAAGCAACGGTCAACAACATATTGTGGGCTACCGGTTTTCGACCGAACTACGATTGGCTAAACGTTCCCAATGTGCTCGATTCCCATGGCCGACCGATTCATAATCGAGGGATAACAAACGTTCCTGGGCTATCCTTTCTCGGGCTGCCCTGGCAGCATACGCGAGGATCAGCGCTAATGGGCGGTGTCGGGAATGACGCGCTTTATTTAGCAGAGCATCTATAAATCATTCGTTTTATAAGGAGGACACAATCATGAGCTTTCATCATCACGATCATGGAGATGGTCACGATCACCATCACCATGGAAAAGGAGCCAGTAAACGAGCTCTTCTCATTTCTTTCCTCATCATTGCTGTATTTTTGGTTGTAGAAACCATCGGGGGCTTCCTCACCAATAGTTTGGCGTTGCTCTCTGATGCTGGGCATATGTTAAGCGATGCATTGGCGCTTCTATTGAGCTTAATCGCTGTTCATTTCGCTGCACGACCACCTTCTGCCAAGAGAACCTTCGGGCTGAAGCGCTTTGAAATCTTAGCTGCACTGACCAATGGTGTTACACTTGTACTAATTTCCCTGTTCATTTTCTGGGAAGGATTCCAACGCATGTGGAATCCGCCTGAGGTTGCCAGCGGCTCCATGATCATCATCGCCACAGTTGGCCTCTTGGCAAATATTGCTGCCGCCATTGTACTCATGCGTGGCGATACCAAGAACAACGTCAATGTACGCAGTGCATATCTCCATGTTCTCGGCGATCTTCTCGGTTCTGTCGGTGCAATCATTGGTGGTATCCTGATGTGGGCTTTTGGCTGGTACATTGCCGACCCGATTATCAGTATCGTCGTGGCTGTCCTGATCATGCTGAGCGCATGGCGCGTAACGAAAGAATCCGTCAATATTTTGCTGGAAGGCGCTCCTTCACGGCTGGATACGACAAAAGTCGAAGAACGACTCAGTCAGCTAGCTGGAGTTAGCAAAGTGCATGACCTCCATATTTGGACGGTTACTTCCGGATTCGATTCCCTGACATGCCATTTGGTTGTTGAGGACGACTTACCTAGCTACCCTGTGTTAAATGATGCATTGGCCCTTTTGGAAAAAGAATTCGGCATTACACACGCTACCATCCAGATTGAGAACTCGTCTACTACACACGGTGGCTTACATTGCCAGGCAACAGCCGATTCTCACGATCACGACCATGACCATGATCACAACCACGACCATGCGCATGATCATAAACAACATAGCCATTCCTAACAAAAAAACCATCTCCCGACATTTTCGAGAGATGGTTTTTCTTGTGATTAATCTTCCATGGTAGACAGGTCACCCGTCGGTAGACCTAATTCCCATGCTTTCAAGACACGGCGCATGATTTTTCCGGAACGCGTTTTTGGCAACTTGTCGCGGAATTCAATTTCACGAGGAGCAGCATGCGCAGCCAGTCCTTCTTTCACAAACTTGCGAATTTCATCCATCAACGCTTCACTTGGCTCATAGCCAGCTCGCAGCGAGATGAACGCTTTGATAATTTCACCACGAACCGGATCCGGTTTGCCGATGACACCCGCTTCCGCTACCGCTGGATGCTCCACGAGCTTGCTCTCTACTTCAAACGGACCGACTCGCTCACCGGAAGTATTGATCACATCATCAATACGGCCTTGGAACCAGAAGTAGCCTTCTTCATCCTTGTATGCAGAATCCCCGGACACGTACCAGCCTGGGATGCTGAAGTATTCTTCGTACTTCGCTGGGTTGTTCCAGATTTGTCTCATCATGGCTGGCCAACCTGTACGGATTGCCAGGTTCCCCATTCGATTCGGCGGCAGCTCATTTCCACGGTCGTCAATAATCGCTGCATAAATACCTGGGAACGGCTTACCCATCGATCCAGGCTTGATCGCCATACAGCGATAGTTAGAAATCAGCTGAGCACCTGTTTCCGTCATCCACCAGTTGTCGTGAATGCGTTGATTAAACACGCGCATACCCCAGTGAACGACTTCCGGATTGAGTGGTTCGCCAACGCTCAGGACGTGACGCAGACTGGATAAGTCATATTGCTTGACAAGTTCATCCCCTGCCCCCATGAACATGCGGAACGTAGTCGGAGCACTGAACCAAATCGATACTTTGTTTTTCTCAATGACTTTATACCAGTCTTCGGGAGTGAAACGTCCGCCACGTACGACAATTGTTGCTCCATTCAACCAAGGTGAAAAAATGCCGTAAGAAGTACCCGTTACCCAGCCTGGGTCTGCTGTGCACCAATAAATATCATCCTCTTGCAAGTCGAGAATCCATTTCCCAGTTTGGTAGTGCTGGATCATGGCATTGTGAACATGCAGAACACCCTTTGGCTTGCCCGTTGAGCCTGAAGTGTAATGGAGGATCATGCCATCCTCACGATCAACCCATTCGATTTCCAGCTCAGTGGAGGCTTCTTCCATCGCTTTTTCAAAACGGATGTGACCTTCTTTTAGCTCCTCTTCTGCACCTACAACAATCACGTGTTTTAATGCAGGCAGGTCACTTACCGGAATGCGTGGCAAGAGTGCAGGTGTCGTAACGATCGCAACGGCTTCGCTATTTTCCAAGCGATCGCGCACAGCCGCTTCCATGAACGCTTCGAACAGCGGTCCTACGATTGCGCCAACCTTAATCGTGCCTAAAACGCTTACATAAAGCTCCGGCGAACGCGGCATAAAGACGAAAACGCGGTCCCCTTTCACAATGCCCAAATTCCGCAAGACATTACCGAATTTATTGGATAATTCGCTTAATTGCGCGAAAGTATAAGTCTCGTCTCTCGTCGCATTGCTGTACATCAAAGCGATTTTGTCTTTCCGATCAGTAGCGAGATGTCGATCAATGGCTTCGTACACCATGTTCACTTTCCCGGTCTCATACCAAGAGAATTGCTTCTCCACATCCGCCCAATCAAAATTCGCATATGCTTCGTCATAATTTTCCAGATTATAAGTGCCTTCCGTTGCTGGAATTTTCTCTACGTTCATGTCTTCACTCTCCCACTCTACATATCGTTTTTCTCACTACGCAACATTCATAATATTTCTACATTTTTTGCATAATTCCTCCTGCCAGAACCTACTTATTCGATCGCGAACTTTTTCTTGTATAATGACGGTACTCTTACTGTGAAGGAGATGGCTGACCATGATGATCTGGTTTACTTTACTTGGCGCTATCGCCTTGTTGCTTTTTCGAGCCTATCGCAATACATTTGATGTTCAAATAAAAGAAGTAGCGATACCCTTGCAAAAATCCCGGCACCTTCAACAACCGCATGAGTTTGAGCCGGTTTCGATCCTACATTTGTCTGATTTGCACATGGAAAACTTATCTGTACTGCCCCAGAGTATTGTCGATGACTTCTCGCAGCGTCAGGTAGACCTGATTGCGATTACCGGCGACTTGCTCGACCGTGAAAAAAACATTCCGAAGGCAGTTGCTTTTGTGCAATGTCTCCAGCAATTACAGCCAGCACTCGGAACTTATGTGGTTTTTGGCAATCACGACTACGTTCTTACCCCTTTCAAGCTCGCACAGTTGAAATCAGAGTTGGAGCGAATTGGCTGTCGTGTTCTTATCAACGAAAATGAAACCATCTATCACAAGGGGCAGCCCCTGCACATTGTAGGTGTGGATGATTTCAGCACACGCCATAGCAACCTGGACAAGTCTTTCTACGGTGTACCCGAGACAGGAGCAAGGCTCGTCTTAACTCATGATCCTAATATAGTTTTGCACATGAAAGAGTATGCTTACGATTATTTGTTGTCAGGGCATTTTCACGGCGGACAGATCCATTGGCCTCGCCCCTTTCATCTCGCAACGATGGGGAAGCTGCCTAAGCTGAATATCGTTAAAGGTCTCCACGAGATGGATGGTCGATCCTTTTACATCAGTGAGGGCCTGGGGCAAACAGGGGTAAACATCCGTCTGCGTTCCCGTCCCGAGATAACTTTGCATGTACTGGGCAGTGATGCTCCATTCAACGAGAAGGCCGCTCCAGCTCCGGCTCTACAAGAAACAGCTGCCACGCTCGCTCTCGACTAAGATATAATAGCCTTACTTTCGTGTCGAGATGGGGGTCACCTTGTGGAAAAATGGAAGAGAGATGTCGAGCACATCCGACAAGCGACAAATTTACCTATCGAATATGTACAAGTCTCACAAACAGATGCAGTACAAGTCCAGCAGGATTGGGTACAAAAAGGCTGGGAGCAAATTGCCATCCATTCGAGCAACGGTGTAATGACAATGATCCTTATTGAAACGGCATCGTGGCATACTTCAGCCCGAGTGTTGTTGGATCTGATTTTTCCTCAAGTGAATGATCCAGCAACGCTTCCCTTCCCCAAACAGATATCCCATTGGCTTTCGGGCATTGTCTCCGGCTCCCCTGTAGCGATCCCTGCTCAGCTGGAAGCGAAATGGCCGTGGAAAGAAGCCCGCGTCTCCTTTTTATTAGAGCGATGCAGACCAGATCGCAAGGGAGAATGGGATACCTTGCAGCCCTTGTTGCATGATTTTTTTGAAGGAGTACCCGATTTCATTCCGTTGACGCAAATACATGCCCTTCTCATCGTCCCTGTCTCCATGCTCGATCATCAAAAAACAGCTTCAGAGCTTTTGGAGTGGGCATCTGGCTTACACGATCTGATTTCGATGGAATGGATGGAACCCGTTCGCCTTGTTGTCGGATCGCCAATCACGAGTCCACTTGCATTGGGCGACACTCTTTTACGACAAGTATCACTCTCGCGTGCCCTTCAATCCTATCGACCACAAATGATGGTTGCTGGGGACTGGTCGTATCCGTTAGAACGATGGGCAGCTTCTCTCCCCAAAGAAATAGCAGCCGCAATCGCTAACGAGTTGGCCGCTGTCATAACCGTTCCACACATGACAGATGAACAACTGGAAACATTAGATACGTTGTTCGCCAGACAATTGAATGTAAGCGATACAGCACGGCAGCTTTTCCTTCATCGGAATACACTGTTGTATCGATTGGACAAGCTGACGGAACAAACCGGTTTAGACCCGCGATTATTTCCTGATGCCGTCATGCTGCAGCTCTACCTTCTCTTTCGTCAAAATTAACAAAACATTTCGTATATACTGTCCATATTCTTCTTGCTAGTGAATTGGTACCCTACCCTTACAGTCATCCAAGAATTTGCTCTCTTCACAAACCCGAGGAGGTGCCTTTTTCATGGCAAAAGTAAGTCTTTCCCACATTTATAAACGATATGGAAGCAGCGTAACGGCAGTTGACGATTTTCACTTGGAAATTCAAGATCGCGAATTCCTCGTTCTAGTCGGACCATCTGGTTGTGGAAAATCTACCACGCTGCGCATGATTGCAGGTCTGGAAGAGATTTCGGAAGGTGATCTATACATAGGTGATCGTCGAGTCAACGATGTGGCTCCCAAAGATCGCGACATCGCCATGGTTTTTCAAAGCTATGCACTCTACCCGCATATGAATGTATACGAAAATATGGCTTTCGGCCTGAAATTGCGCAAATTCTCCAAATCCGATATTGATAAGCGAATTCAAGATGCAGCTCGAATCCTCGATATTTCGCATTTACTAGACCGCAAGCCAAAAGCTCTCTCCGGGGGCCAAAGACAGCGTGTCGCATTGGGTCGTGCGATCGTGCGTGAGCCGCAAGTATTTTTGATGGATGAACCATTGTCCAACCTCGATGCGAAGCTGCGTGTACAAATGCGCACGGAAATTTTGAAACTGCATCAACGTTTGAATACCACGATTATTTATGTGACACACGATCAGACGGAAGCCATGACCATGGGAGACCGAATCGTCGTCATGAAGGACGGCCTTATCCAACAGGTGGCAACCCCGACTGAAATCTACAATCATCCAGTCAATCTGTTTGTAGCGAGCTTCATCGGCTCGCCTGCGATGAACTTTGTGAAAGGGAATCTTTCCGAGAAAGACGGGGCGCTCTATTTTGATGCGCAAAATATTCATGTACGCTTCCCAGAAGATAAAGCCAAGACTTTACGGGAAAAAGGTTATGTAAATAAGCAGGTTATTTTTGGTATTCGCCCGGAGGACATTTACAGCGACGCCTCTTTTATGGAAGCAAATCCATTTGAGAGTTCACTGGAAGCAGAAGTTGAAGTCGTAGAAAACATGGGTTCCGAATTGTACGTCTATTTCCACAATATCGGGGATACCCAGATGGTAGCGCGCGTGGATTCTCGTGAAGCGCTAAAACCAAAGATGAAGGTAAAACTAGCGATGGATCTTGCCAAATGTCATGTATTTGACAGCGAGACAGAAGTAGCTGTATTCTAATAGCGAAGTGAGAAGGAGTGTCCCATCGGCATTCCTTTTCCTATTTTTTTGTGCAAAACCTATATAGAGAGAACAACTAGAGGTAGCGTGGAGAGGAGCGGATAAGAAGTGGCTTATCAAATCGTCTTTTTTGACATTGACGGAACCTTACTGAACACCGATCACATCATTCCACAAACAACGGTGGACGCCGTACAAACATTAAAACAAAACGGTGTCCATGTCGCGATCGCAACCGGTCGAGCTCCTTATCATTTGATGCCAATCGCTGAGCAATTGGGCATTGAGACATTCGTGGGCTTTAACGGGTCGTATGTGAAGAGCGAAGGGAAGATCATCCATCACACGCCAATTGCTACAGATACATTGGCAAAGCTCGAACAAATGGCGGAGGGTCATTCCCACCCCATGGTATTTTTGAGCGCAGATCACTGCTATGCCAATGCCACGGACCACCCACATATCATCGAGTCGTTTGATTGGTTGCGACTGGAATCCCCAGCGTATCGCCATCGCTACTGGGAGGAAACGTCGATTTATCAAGCATTTCTCTACTGTGGCGCTGATGAATCGAGATACACGGGTGAATTCCATGACGTCTCTTACATTCGTTGGCATGAACACTGCATGGATATTTTGCCCCCAAACGGCTCCAAGGCAAAAGGAATTGAAGCCGTCTTAAAACATTTTGGACTAACTCCTGCGGATGCTGTTGCCTTTGGAGACGGATTGAACGACAAAGAGATGCTCTCCTATGTTGGCATGGGGGTAGCGATGGGAAATGCTCATGAAGAGTTGAAGCCGTTCGCCAATATGATTACGCGTCACGTAAACGACAGTGGCATCCAACATGGTTTAGCAAAGCTTGGTTTAATCTAGTTACGCTAACTGTAAGCTATTTCCTTCATAATCACTCCCTTCATGTGCACGCTATAGACAACAGCACTGGAGGGAGTGAGTTTTTTTGCGCGTTTGGCCTTTTGTTGCCGCTGTTGCCTTGGTCGGTCTCGTAGTTGTCCCGTATCGGATGAATCAGAATGCAGAACAGGAAATGCGCGAACCTCATCCCCGCGTGACATCGGTTCAAGCGAGAATTCCCCGCATTAACTACATTGAACAGGTGAAAGACATCCGTCGTGACCTGGAGAAAAAAAGCCATATTCAAACGCTTCATCATAACCAGCGTGACCGCAGTCATTATGTAGAAAATGAAGTCGTCGTGCGCTTTTCACCACGCCCCAAGCAAGAAAAAATTGATCAGCTCGTTTCTTCTTTGGATGCCAAGATCAAACGTGATTTTGACAAATTTCTCATTATCAAATCAAAGAGCATGACTACCAAGCAGCTCATGAAAAAACTGGCTGAACATCCGGACTCCGTATTTGCCGAGCCGAATTACCTCTTACTCCCGAACGTGAAACCAAACGATACGTATTACAAGGAATACCAGTGGAATCTACCTCTGATCGGCATGGAGCAAAGTTGGGACGTCAGTGAAGGCAGCAGTGATGTCATCGTTGCAGTCGTCGATACAGGTGTGGATATGAAGCATCCGGAATTTGCTGGTAAGCTAGTCAAAGGCTACAACGTTTTGGATGGCAGTAGCAAACCTGAGGATGATAATGGTCATGGTACACACGTATCAGGTGTCATAGCGGCGAAAACGAATAACGGAGATGGCATTGCCGGGATGTCCTGGAATAGCAAGCTCATGCCGATCAAAGCCATTGGCGCAGACGGTTCGGGATCAGCCGTGGACATCGCACAAGGCATTTATTGGGCGACAGATAACGGAGCGGATGTCATCAACTTGAGTGTAGGTAACTATACCTCCTCTGCTGCTCTGCGGGAAGCATGTCGCTATGCCTTTGATAAAAATGTTGTGTTAGTCGCTGCTTCCGGAAACGATGCGAGCGATCAGCCTAGCTTTCCTGCTGCCTATGATGAAGTCCTTGCCGTTGCCGCTGTCGATCACCGTAAAGAACGCGCTGATTTTTCCAACTTTGGTGATTATGTGGATGTATCTGCTCCTGGGGTCGATATTCCGAGCACGTACATTTCTAGCGACTATGCCTCGCTATCAGGTACCTCGATGGCGTGCCCTCATGTCGCTGCACTCGCTTCGCTCATCCGTTCCGTTCATCCCAATATGAATTCCCAAGACGTGATGAATCTCATTAGACAATCCTCGACTGACCTCGGTGCTCCTGGGCACGATCAGTTATACGGATACGGTATGATCAATGTGAACCAGGCTCTTCGCCAAGCCCAGCCGGCCGAGCGAGTCAAATCAGAACAACCTCCAAAAACTATCGGCGGCTTGCTTAATAAATTCTTTCAACGTCTGCGCTTTGGTGGGCAATAAGTTCAGTGATAAACTTCGATGGACAAAAAGGCGTACGTACCGATCCAAGGTTTGTACGCCTTTTTTTATATACTTTTTGGTGCGGTACGAATAGAAAAAAGGTGGCTGTTGACCACCTTTGTTTGTTACTCAGACTTTGGTGTACCATATGCTTCATAAGCCTTGCGCAGTATCTCAAAGCTTTGCTTTTTTCGTTCATGGTACGTTGGCAGATCCCATTTGTCCCATTGGTACAAGAGTGGTTTGGAGGCTTCGCGCGAGAATGGCTTCTGATGGGAATGTGCAAATACTTCCACTCCGACACCTTTACTTTCGGTTGGTACGGTTCCTTTCGCCTCATACGGATATTTCCAAACCTGTTTGCTGCTCGGGTCAGTATACCCTAAAAGCATCCAAGGAATGCGTATTTCCAAAACATTGCCCTTTGCATACCAATCTGCCAGTGAGTTGTACGCCGGATCTTGCGGATCAGAAATCCCTGGCTTCATGATGCCCACTTCCAGCTCTTCGAAAGGTACTGTTTTCTTCGTTTCTGGTAAATACAATGCTTTGTTGAGCGCCAGCTTCCACGGCAAGAATATGCCGCTATCTGCTTGATCATAACGCTCGTCCCATGGCAGCATTCCCTTTAGGTACCCGTATAGCCAACTATGCTGATCATAGGCACTATTGACAAAAATGCGAGAATTGCTTTCCCCTTGCATTCGCAACAAAAATTCGATCTCTTGGGAAAATGTAATACCTGGTGCTTTATCCGCAGTTCGACTCCCACCACTTAGCGTATCGAAGCCAATATCCAGCGTGTCCTTTGAGAAATCCCACTCTCCTTCGCTCTTCTTTAGCATGAGAAACAAGTACGCTTCATCGTGAGTAACAGATAGATCAAATCCCGGATAAGCACGTTTGACGCGCTGAAGTCTTTTTTCCCAATCTGCTGTTTTCCCATCGAGAACGATCTGGTCAGACGCGTAACTACCGGGTTCCACCGCGATGACGCCGAATTTTTCCTCGTTGGTTAACGTATTGCTCCACATCGCCCTCCGTTCCCAAGGCAGTTCCAGGTCAATCGTATTCCAGGTAAATTTGAACCATTCATCCTGCCATGCGAATAAAAGTGCGCCATCATAACCTTCTTCATAAATATTACGCAGCATATCGGCATTCATCTCGCCCTGCTCTTGTTCCGTATGCATTCCTTGATTCCGTCCAGCAGGCCCATAATGAGCCATTCCCCGTGAGCTAGGTACACCATATTCGGCAACCAACAACGGGATTCCCTTATGGTGGGCACGTAGATCACGCAAGTATCCCGCATATGGGTCTAACTTACCGCTGGAATCCCGGTACTTTTGGTACTTCTCCTCATATCGCAAAAAGTCCGGATAGTACGGATAGACATGATAAGAGGCAAAGTAACCGGCTGTCCATTCCACCGATGCTTTCAGATTCATCGGGTCGATCGAGACCATATCCTCTTGCGGTAGCGGCTCGTTAGGGTGCGACAGCGGATCGGTCGTCAGCCAGTTTGTGAACGATACTGGATGCTGCCATCCATATTTCATCTCTTCCTCAGCCAAATAATCAAGCATGAAGGCTAGCCAGCTTTCAAAAGGAGACGCTTTTTCCGTTGTCTTGATATATTTTCCCTGATAAGGAGGCATGTCCGGATGAGATGCATTCGTCACCTGTACCGTATACGGATACCACTCGGTACCCAGTATCCACCCTACCAAGTATTGCGACACATCTGTCCGATATTCACCGCTGGCACGACCGTACCGCTCTGGGAGTGTCACGTCTCCATGGATTGCTTGTACAGCGTCTTTAATCTCATGGCGAAAATCTTTGGTTATTTCGGGAGTAAATGCATCCCGTCCTTTCCGATCTTCACCCGCGAGCGCTTCATCCGGCGACCAGATTCCTTGCAGCAGGAGCAACGGCTCTTCCTGTTTATGGTTGAACTCGTGTAAAGCCTCATAAAAGATCGGAGGTAGAATCGTATAAATGCGAATTACTTTGTTATTCATTTCCTTCATTTGCGAAAACCAGCGCAAGTAATCCTCGCGGGTCGGGGAGAGCTCTCCAGGATAGTGTCCTGGTGTCGTTGCACCCAGATTGATTCCCGCCCAAAACACAGGTTTCCAGCCCTGCCCGTTATAGAGGACAATATCCCCACCATCTACCTTGGCAACGAGCTTTTTGCCTTCACTTTCGAATACAGGCATCGGTTTTGACGCTTTGCTTGCTTCCATTTGTGCTTCGCTTTTTTTGACCAGTTCCCTCCACTTCTCGTAATCATGGATGGCGTATCCGGCGTAGCCTGCAAATTCTCCGAGGTTATCTTCGAGAACGGCCAGCTGCTCCTCCAATCCTCCATGCCCCTCCTCATAAAAGGTGGTGTTTTCTCCCTCTGCGCTTTGCAGCAGGTTAAGACCAACGACCACTTTGTTTTTTTGATCGTCCGCTTCGTTCATGATCGGGTTCACAATTTCCAATACCCCGTTCGGTCCCTCTACCCTGTCGCGATAGGCCATTAACGTTACATGATCTAGCGTGCTGACCAGCCATTTGCTAACAGTTTCCGATTTGTCTGCCAGCGACAGCTCGTACATCCAAAACGGAATATCGACACTTAACTCCAACGCCGGGTCCTTTTTGATTTCCGTGGACAAGTACTCGATATTGGCTACCCATTCGTTTTTGATTACTTCCTTGTTCTCATTCCATTCGGGTAGTACGTGAGGTTCAATATCGAGATGAAGGCCACTAAATCTTTCACCTTCCCCTGCTGATTTATTATAGGTCTGAACCCAGTTTAAGAAGGTGGTAATACTTTTTCGATTGGAAACGAGAGACCAGACCGGATCTCCTGCAAGAGCATCCACGCGAATGCCGGATGCATTTGCTGCCTTAATAAAGGAATGATAATCTTGATGGGCAACATTTTCTTGATCAATATGCAAATAAATGAGATTGACGTCATGTTGCTTGGCAAATGCGATGATTTCCTCTCTTTCTGTGACAATGAGCTGCGTATTCCAAATCCAGGTCGCGATGATCGGCGGAGTCCTATACAAATAAGCGATGATTGCGATGACTAGTATGATGATGATCACAAAACCAAGCAGTAGCTTTTTTTTGCTTAATCGATTCTGTTCTGGTTCCATGCTGTCTGTAAAAATAAGACATCCTCCTACTGACTACGATTATGTGCGGGTTGCCATCAACCGTTTGGCATACTGCTCTTTGATGCTTTGGCGTTCTCTGGCGATGGCCAAAGCGTCGTTCGGAACATCATCTGTGATCGTAGAGCCTGCCGCTACATAAGCGCCCTCCCCGATGGTAACTGGAGCTATCAAATTGGCATTGCAACCAATAAAGGCGTGATCGCCAACGATCGTTTTATGCTTGCGGACGCCATCGTAGTTGACAGTGATTGTACCGCACCCTACGTTTACATGTTCACCAATATCAGAATCACCAATATACGAGAGGTGAGCAACCTTTGCACCTTTCCCGAGACGTGAATTTTTCAGTTCGACAAAATCTCCGACCTTTGCCGCCTCACCTACATCTGAACCTGGACGAATATAGGCATAAGGGCCAACCAATGCCCCGTCACGAATTATGCTGTTACATGCATTTGCATAACGAATTTCTACGTTACACCCTACTTCGCAATCACTTACGTCTGCATTCGGTCCGATGACACAATTGGATCCTATTGTTGTTTTCCCACGGAGGTACGTTCCCGGATGAATAACCGTATCAGGTCCGATACACACATCGGCATCAATATAAGTGGAGGTTGGATCAATGAGCGTGACCCCGTTTTGCATATGCTCCTCATTGATTCGCATACGGAGCAATCTCTCGGCGCAAGCCAGCTGGATTCTGTCATTCACGCCGCCCCCCTCTTCCGCATCATCGGTCATGAAAGCCCCAATGCGCTCGTCTTGCTCGTTTAAAATAGTCAAAACGTCAGGCAAGTAATACTCTTTCTGGGCATTATCATTTTTCACTCGGGATATGGCTTGAAACAGCTTTTGGTTGTCGAAACAATACATTCCTGTATTGATTTCACATACGAGCCGTTCTTCGGCTGTTGCATCCTTATGCTCCACGATCCGTTTTACAAGATCGTTTGCGTCGCGGATCAATCGCCCGTACCCTGTAGGATCGTCTACTCGTGCCGTTAAGACAGTTGCAGCTGCACGTTGCGTTTCATGCTGCGCAAGCAATTGCTCCAGCGTTTTCTCCCTCACCAATGGTGTATCCCCGCTCAACACGATCGTTGTCCCCTGTTTGTCTTGCAGGAGGTCAGCCGCCATCATCACTGCATGGGCAGTTCCTAATTGCTCGGACTGGTAAGCATAGCGGACAGAAGCACCGAACTGCTTTTTCACTTGCTCGGCCCCATGCCCTACAATCAAAATAATCTCATGGATGCCAAGGCCATGTAATCGGTCGACAATATGCTGGATCATTGGTTTTCCACAAACCTCATGGAGCACTTTGCACCGCGTAGACCTCATCCGTGTCCCTTTTCCCGCTGCCAATACAATTGCATAACGACTACTCATATGATCCTCCCAACAGATCGACTTATTTGGCTTCTTTGAAGTACGGCCTTACTCTGTTGACAATATCCTCAACAATATCTCTGGTTCCCATTGTCGTTGTCTGTTGACCTTTCTCGTAAACCTGAAGCATGATTTCTATCAACGTTTTTTGATCAAGAGTTTGGTCAGTGGAATCCATCATGGACAATTCAGCCCCTTACGGAATTAATGTAAATCCGACAAGTCAAAATGGGGAAAGAATCCCGTTCTCTCCAATAAACTGGCTGTTCCGGGATTCTTTCAAATCATATTTTTTTATTCAACGGTTACACTTTTGGCAAGATTCCGTGGCTTGTCTACATCATTGCCCAATGCCAGAGAAGTGTAATAAGAGATCAACTGCAGCGGAATAACGGACAGGATGGGGGTAAACACAGGCAATGTCGCAGGCACAAAGCACACTTCATCTACATTTCTGTGCAATTCAACATTCCCTTCCAATGTGATCGCTAACACATTCCCACCTCGTGCCTTCACTTCTGTAATATTGCTAACCATTTTTTCTTCCAGCTCTTTTTGTGTCACCAAGGCAATGACAGGTGTCCCCTCTTCGATCAAAGCCAGCGTTCCATGCTTCAATTCCCCTGCAGCGTATGCCTCTGAGTGCAGGTAGGAAATTTCCTTCAGCTTCAAGGACCCTTCCAGCGCCACAGCATAATCAATACCTCGACCGATAAAGAACAGGCTGGCATGATTTTTGATGGACTCGGCATAGACGCGAATATCATCCGCATGTTGGAGTGCCTTTTCAGCCTGCTCAGGCAGTTGTCGCAGATTGGCAATCATGAATTCCCGTTCTGTTGTCGTAAGCGTCTCCCTCACCTGAGCCAGATACAATCCGAGCAGATAAAAAACGATGACCTGAGAGGTGTACGCCTTCGTTGAAGCGACAGCAATTTCCGGTCCGGCAAAGGTAGCAAGCACATAATCGGCTTCACGGGCAATCGAGCTACCTTGAACATTGGTGATGGCCAAGACCTTGGCTCCCAGGCGTTGACTCTCCCGCAACGCTGCCAGCGTATCAGCTGTCTCACCCGACTGACTCACGACAATGACCAGCGTTTTTTCAGATATAATAGGGCGTCGATATCTGAATTCTGAAGCGACATCGACCTCTACGGGTATCCTCGCCAATTCTTCGATCACATTCTTGCCGATCAGCCCTGCATGAAATGCGGTTCCGCACGCTATGATGAATATTTTCTCAAACCGCTTGATTTGTTCAGGCTGTAATTGAAAATCCTTCAATACAATTTGCTTTCCTTCCTCGTCAATCCGGTTGAGCAGTGTGTTACGGAATGCATTTGGCTGCTCGTAAATTTCTTTTAGCATGAAGTGCTCAAAGCCGTCCTTCTCCGTCTGTTCCACATTCCAATCTACACGGAACATCTCTCGCTGAAACGGTTCGCTAGTTTCCACTTTCATGAGAGAAACGCTGTCTTGCTTGAGAACCGCCATTTCCCCGTCTTCCAGGATGACAATGTCGCGTGTGTGCTCAAGAACCGCAGAGATGTCGGAACCAATGAAGTTTTCGCCTTTGCCTACCCCGATAATTAATGGACTTGCCAATCGGACTGCCACCATTTTATCTGGTTCGTACTCGCAAACAACACCGAGAGCATACGCTCCGCGCATACGCAGCACTGCATTTCGAACTGCGGTAACGAGATCGCCTTCGTATAGGACAGCAATGAGATGAGCAATGACTTCTGTATCGGTCTCGGATGTAAACGTGACCCCATGGTCCAAAAGCTCCTGTTTGATTTCCAGATAGTTTTCGATAATACCATTATGGACAACAGAAAACTTTCCTGATTCATCCGTATGCGGATGTGAGTTCTCATCTGACGGACGGCCGTGAGTGGCCCAACGCGTATGTCCGATTCCCAAACAACCTTGAATAGGAGATTGGTTGAGCCGTTCTTCCAAAACGGCCAGCCTTCCTTTCGATTTGCAAATCTCCATTTTTTCACCGTTAAATATTGCGACACCAGCCGAGTCGTAGCCGCGATACTCCAACTTCTGCAAACCATTTGTCAGGATTTGTTGCGCTTGTCCCTCACCAATATATCCCACGATACCGCACATACGATTGCCTCCCTATTCCGTAATCATCAGCAAGTTTTCTAGTTAAGCCAGGAGTACAACTCGTTCTTCCTCGATGTGCATCCTTGCCGGATTTCCAAGCTTGTATATGTGTTGACCCGTTATGCTGTCAAAAGCATTTCGTGTATCAATGATGGCTACACCCAGATCAGCAAACTTCTGGTAGTCAAAGCTCTTATGATTCGTAACGAGTACCATGCAATCGTAATTTTTCATTTGTTCCAAGTCATGCGGAATGGAACGAATGGTGTTCCCGCGTTTGTCGACAAAGCTTTGTGCATAAGGATCGTAGTAATCGACACGTGCTCCGTTTTCCTGGAACAGCTCGTAAATATGCAAGCCTGGGGATTCACGCAGATCATCAATGTCAGGCTTATAGGCCATCCCCAAAATGAGAATCCGCGAGTTTTTGATTGATTTGGCATAAAGATTCAGTACCTGTGCGGTTTTATTGATCACATAGTCTGGCATATTGTCGTTAATCGATTGTGCCAGTTCGATAAATTTGCTATGAAAACGGAAGCCCTTTGCCTTCCAGGAGAGGTACATCGGATCAAGCGGAATGCAATGTCCCCCAATTCCAGGACCTGGATAAAACGGCATATAGCCAAACGGTTTCGTTGACGCAGCTTTGATAACCTCCCACACATCGATGCCCATTTTGTCGCACATCATAGCCATTTCATTGATAAAAGCAATGTTTACACTCCGGAATGTATTTTCCAATAATTTAGACATTTCAGCGACTTTCGGGGAAGAAACCGTTACTACATTGGTAACCAAATTGCTATACAGCAGGGCCCCCAACTCCAAGCACTTTGGCGTGGTTCCCCCAATTACTTTTGGCGTATTATGTGTGTTAAAGGAATAGTTGCCTGGATCTACACGCTCAGGAGAGAAGCAAAGGAAGAAATCCTGTCCGACGGTCAGACCCAGCTTTTCGAACTCCCATTGGATCAATTCTTCTGTCGTTCCAGGGTAAGTTGTGCTTTCAAGCGTAATCAGAAGGTTTTTCTTTTTGTATTTGATAATTTCACGGACAACTCCCTTAATAAAGGAGGTATCCGGGTCTTGATTTTCACTGAGCGGCGTTGGAACACATATGCTGACGGCATCCAGCTCCTTGAGCACCCTATAATCAGTTGTCGGGAAGAATCGCTGAGCAGAAAGGCTTGATTGGATCACATCGCAAGGAACATCCTGGATATATGACCTGCCTGCGAGCAAGCTTTCTACCTTTCGCTGATCCAAATCGATCCCATAAACAGAGAAACCGCTTTTGGCCATTTCCATTGCGAGGGGCAGACCAACGTACCCAAGTCCAATTACCCCAACTTTTACGGTTTTTGATTCCATTTTTTGCTTCAATTTTGTGAAGTAGCTCATTTTTCTTCCTCCCTTTTCTCTGTTTTTTAAGACAATAGACTTCTCACTCGTGCTTCTAAGTCTACGGGTGAAAATGGCTTCGCTATATAATCTGAGACTCCCAGCTCGAATGATCTTTTCTTGTCGTCTTCCAACCGCTTGTGGGTTAATACTACGATTTTGGTGCCACGCTCAACTGTATTGATCTTGCTGATGAGCTGGTAACCGTCTTCAATGGCCAAATTGACATCGGTGATAACAGCGTCTGGTAAAAATCGCTTGTATTTTTCCCACGCTTCTCTCCCGTTGTCGGCCAAATAAACGCAGTAACCTTTTCTTTGTAAATAGATGCGTAAAAACTCATTCACAGTTTCATCTTGCGAAACAAGCAAAAGACTTCTCTTTGCTTCCGATGATCTTTTACCGCTGTATATGTGAATATCACCAGCGATTCCCTTTTCAGCAGTAATCTCCTGTACCATACCACTTAGGACTTGTGCTGCTGATTCCCCCTGTTCGGGGAAGCTGGCGATGAATACTGGCCCTGCCAACATATGTTGGGTCTGTAGCTGTTCCTTGATGAAGAGAGAATGGAAATGAGTATTGCCTAGCATTTGGTCGCCAAGGAGAATACCTAGAATGCTGCTCTGTTTGTCGTAAAAACAATGGATATCCGTAAACCCCTCTGCTTTTGCCAAAGACATTTTCAAATCTTGGATCTTTTCTTCACTGCTTCCATTCGTGACAGCCAGAATAATCCCGCATGGCAACTGACTCGATTCATAGAAGGTAAGCACATGCTCAAAGGCTTGAAATAAAGGAAACGAATACGCTTTTGCAATCTGACT
This sequence comes from Brevibacillus sp. NPDC058079, assembly GCF_042885155.1. Lineage (NCBI taxonomy): Bacteria > Bacillati > Bacillota > Bacilli > Caryophanales > Paenibacillaceae > Brevibacillus > Brevibacillus sp. NPDC058079. Next base: position 29,598 of record NZ_JBHVSO010000001.1, on the reverse strand, counting down.
CATGGTATCTCCCTCCTGTGCCCTGTTTCTCTATGTTTTCCAGCTTGTTCTCGTCATGGTTCCCCATGTGTTATTGTTGCGCATAAACTCGATATGACCCAAAAATCTCCAAATGACTCCCAACTGCTGATATCCAAGAAACATGAAGAAGAGGAATGCCAACATCTTGAGATTGTCGCGAACTCTTGTATAACGCTTGAAGGCCAACTCTTCCATAAACAGAGAGCCGATCCCGAGCAGCACGCCAAACAAGAGATTCAACAGCGCATAGATAACCAGTATTCTCCATTGAGTCATGTCCATCAATGTATATCCCAGCAGAGCCAAAAAGCCGGTAAACCTGAAATAAGGATTCAGCGTTTCGAAAATGATGTTATAGGGAAATGTAATCAGCCCCATAACTTTGTACTTAGGACGGCCTACTATATAAATGCCGTACTCCAGCATGTTTTTTAGGTTTCCGCGTCCCCATCTTCTTCGCTGGCTGCCAAGTATTTTCAGCGTATCAGGAGCCTGAGTCCAGCAAACGGCATCGGGGCAAAAAGCCACTCGATACGGAAGTTTATTTTCAAGCATATATTTATGAAGCTTGATGATGATGTTCATGTCCTCGCCAGGATATCCCCCTCGATAACCACCAGCTTTGACAACAAAATCTTTTCGAAATACCCCAAAGGCACCCGACACAATGATTAGTCCGTTGATTGAACTCCACCCAACCCTCCCCCCTAGGAATGCCTTTAAGTATTCGACACATTGGAACATTGGCAAAATTTTGGTAGGAAGATTGACTTTCTTTATCATTCCGTCCTCGATTTCACAGCCGTTTGCGATTCGGACGATACCGCCGATCGCGACCGTTTCTTCAGGGTTTTCCATGTACACCTTGGCGATGCGGATCAACGCGTCCTTTTCCAATAACGAATCAGCATCGATGGAAGCAATCAATGGATAATGGGAAAGATTAATCCCGGCGTTTAGCGAGTCGGCTTTTCCTCCGTTTTCCTTATCAATGAGATATAAATTGGGATATTGCGTATTGTAATAAACGCCTCGTACGTTGGAGGTTTCCAATACTTTGGAGCCCCCTGCATACTCTGTGCGGGTTAACTGGAACTCATCCAACAAAACTTGCAACGTTTCATCTCTCGAACCGTCATTAATAACAACCACTTCATACTTGGGATAGTCTAGCGCGAGAAGAGAACGAACGTTTTCAATGATCGTCAATTCCTCATTGTAAGCAGGAACGAGGATGGATATTTGTGGTACGTACTCTGATCCAGAGAGTGACTGAAAGCGAGAATACATGGAGCTTTTGATGATGGAAAAAATATTTTTGATGGACAGGCTTAGAATCGTTAAATAGAGCGTCTCAATCACGATTACGTAATAAACAGCAAAGATCCCGTATGCTTGCAAAAAGTCCCTCATGTCAATCTCCTTTCAGGTATAGTTACACGGCATAAACATAACGATTTTTCTTGTCCGCCTGCTCATCCTCATTGATTTGCTTTCTGCAACTGGCATACATCTCAATAATTTCAGTATTCTGACAGACTTCCGTATCGTTCGTCTTCATCAAGGACTCGAACAATGCCGTTGCCAAAACAGCATCATATTCGAACAGCAACCTCACTGACTGGATGCGGACTTCGTTGTCCTCCGAATCGATCTGCTGATATACCAAATCGGCAATCTCCGCGGTTAAAGGAGCAGACCATCCAATTAAAGCGATTTTATTCAAATCCTTGTCCGTACTTCGCAAACATTCAAGCAATAATGGTGTACAATCCAGCTCTGTCTCTTTCATGATGTCAACTGTAAGGAAATGATTGCTTTTTCGATGCTTTATAAGGAGCATCAGCATGTTCCTTATATCGTCCAGATTTCTTGCACACTTGGTGATAGATCTCGCGATGATAAAATGAGTGGGATCGAGTTTTTTTGTCTGCAGCAATTGCAGAAGTCTTGGTACGGCTTCCTCGGATCGCATTGTTCCTACATGATAGGCCGCATCGATCCTTATCCAATGGAAGCGACTATACAGCCTTTGGAGGTTTCGCTTGACGAGCCCTGTATCCTCACAGAGTGTGATCATTTTCTTTCGGTGGCTTCCTGTAAGAGATTCGATCCATTCAGTGAGTTTTTGTTGCAGAACTCTCATTTCCAAGCGATTTAATTGCCAGTAAGGCGGTTTCAACCTCTCAGGCGAGTCCATATGAGACTGGATATACGTGAAGTAGTCTTGAAACTGTCTCAGGTAAACGCGCGTTCTCCTTTCTATCAACAAGTTCCTTGATTTAATCACCAAGATACCCATAAAAAATAGTATAATTATTACAATTAACAGGCAGATTACCGTGACTGCTTCTGACAAAATGGCATGCAGAATGGATCTCTCCTCTCCAGTTTTTTTGTAAGTTTTTTGTACATTCCTATCCATTTCAAGTCGACAGCGTTAAGCGCCATTCAAGCTCGAAGTTTTCTTTATAGAGAACATTTCGTTCGTTTTGTTCTTTATAAAGAACGATTTGAAATTAGTATCCTGTACGGGCTATGGAATGTAAAATATCAATTTTCTCCAAAAATAGACCAAAAACAGCGAAAATCGACTGTTTTGTAGAATATCGTCTGAATATCTCGTTTTTACTCAACCTTAATAACGAACACTACGTTTCTTATAAAGAACGGTCGCAATTATAGATACTTAGCCATAATGACGCTTCATTTTATCTAGTAGAAAGGTAATTTTTTAGCAATGTCAGTAGGGACAAACCGAATAAATGAGCCAAACGATACAGGACTAGTCCCGCAAAAAGTTGTGTTTCAGCTATATTGACGTTATAATAAACGAAGAGATTTAAAGGGGTGGCTATTACATGATCGGCTCGCGTATACAGCAGCTTAGAATAGACAAAGGCCTTTCTCTTTCTGATTTAGCTGATCGCGCTGGTGTCGCCAAGTCTTATCTGAGCTCAATCGAGCGCGGCATTCAGCGAAATCCTTCTATTCAATTTCTTGAGAAAATCGCACTAGTATTAAATGTGACAGTAGACACATTGCTTCAGGAAAAAGTTGTTCCTTCAAGCGAGAATGTTGATGAAGAATGGTACAAGCTGATCGAAGAGGCTATGAAATCCGGGGTAAGTAAAGAACAGTTTCGGGAGTTTTTGGAGTACAATAAATGGCGGTTAAATCGACATAAATAACATTGTTGCCAGCACTGATATAGTGGTGGCTTATTATTTTTTGCATTAATTTAAAACAAAAGTCACAAATACTAGATTTACATATGAAACTGAATTAAGTATCATTTCTGATATAAGCTTTTTACCTATCTTTTTCCAACCATTTTTTGGATATTTTATTTATTTTTACAAAAGGAGGGTAAAAGGGGAACTAACATGAAAAGCACTCCGTCTCCTAAAGATCTCCTGGATAAGGAATGGATCGATTTAATCCTTACAGCACGAAAAATGGGATTAAGCATTGAGGAAATTCGTTTTTTTCTCTTGAACTCTCCTCTCTCTTTTGATGAGGAGAAAAGTGATTACTTCGAAGCATAATGAAAATAGCCATTATCCATTACGCTACACTTTTATAAATAATAGGACTTCCATCAGGGTTCATCCCCGATCGAGAAACCATAGAAAAACACAGGCTTATTAGGCCTGTGCTTTTTCTATTTGCATATTTTTTTTCGCGATATAGTCTGTCTCGTAATATTGAAGATCATTACGCATCGGTTCGAATACTCTCGATAAGGACAAGGTCAACTGCTGCAACTCAGGGACCGCCTGCTTGCGAAAAATGATACAGTCCTGACCCGTATAGGCCAACCGCCCATCTTCTTCGTAAACCTCACCTTTGGGATAGTAGAAGTTATTTATACAGGTATGGTATACCTGATACAATACTTCCTCGGCAAACTCCTCATGAAATCGTGCGCGTCGGAGCGATACTCCCAGCCTTTCGTATGCATTTTCGCAGTAAACCAAAAGGTGGCGCAAGTCGGAAAGATAGTTACGGTAATACGTTTCAAATTCTTCAGGATCACCTGACGCGGATACAAGACCAGCTAGGGTAACCTGATTCAAAAAACGTTCCACTTCCATGCTGACCTTTTTCAACTTGGTGTACGTCTCCTCGCACAATTGCTTTAGATGAGTCGCTGACATAAAGTCCCCCTAATGTTGAAGAATCTGCCTTTTTTATAATAAGTATAAAGGAAAGATTATTTATTACACAAGGGTTATTTTTATGCAAGAAGACTACTTCAGAAGATGATATGGAGCATCATAAACGCACAAAATAAGGCTACGCCAAAGCTTTAGCGTAGCCAATTTCTACTATGCAATTGCAATTTATACCGCTGATTGCTCACTAACTTTTCCCTTAATTTTCCTTATCTGCAACAAATAAATGAGATAGGCTGCGAACAACCCGATGATTGTCATGAAGCCGAGAACGACAAAGTCGTTCATGACAGCTGACAGACCATGTCCCTTCGTCAAGATTTCTCTGACACCATTCAGGAAATACGTCAGCGGCAAAGATTTTGCAATCGCGACAATTCCGGTCGGCATCGACATGAGTGGCCAAGTATAGCCAGATAACATGAACGAAGGTACTGCAATCATCATCCCGATCTGAGTAGCCTGGAGTTGGCTGCTGGACACAAAGGAGATGGCATAACCGATAGCCAACACCGCCAAGTTAAACATGGTAGCCAGTAGCATCAGATCGAACGTACTTCCGTAATAAGGGATATCAAAACCTTTTAACATCAGTGTAAACGCTAGGAACATATTGAGGGTTCCTGCCAGAAAGTACGGCAACAATTTGCTTGCGGTGATCGCGAAGAAGCTATGGCGAGAGAGTGTATCCCTCCAGGTACCCTCTTCTTTTTGTTGGGCAACCGACAATACGATTCCGAGGAACAGCACTTGCTGTAGCACTGTACCTGCGAGTCCGAATACCATGAAGGACAGATAGCTGAAGGTCGGGTTATACAGCACTCTGTATCGATAGTCGATACCCGTAAACATGTTTTTCCCTTTTTCTCCCCATCCCCCAATTGCTTCCATCTTCTTCAGCGTGGTTCCTGCCGATACAGACTTAATGGCTGTATTCGCTGCTCGAACTGCCGTATTCGAGATCATGATGTTACTGCCGTCGATAACAGTTAGTACCTCTGCCTCTCTCCCAGCCTTCACATCCTTTTCTAATCCAGCTGGAATGATCAGGGCGATATTTGCTTCGCCCTTGTCAACCAATTTCATTGCTTCTTCTTCTGTTCCTACAATGGACGTGATCCGAAATGTATGATCGACCTCAAAGGCGCGATAGAGCTCACGACTCAATTCGGTTTGATCGGCATCCACCATCACCGTAGGGATCTCCATCACTTTTTTCTCACTGTACAGAAATCCGAACATCGTCAAATAAATCAGCGGAACGAGGAAGAGAATATTCCGAATGGTTTTGTTTGCAAAAAGATTTTTCCATTCGCTCCAGAACAGGTGAGAGAAACTATTCACCATTACCAGCTCCTTCAAGTTGCCACTCAACCGTCAAGCCTGGACGCAATTCCGGATCGGACACCAGCAGCTTCACCTGGAAGGAACGAATGTCTCGATCACCGAGTTCTTGTGTCGCTTTTTTAACGGCAAAGTCAGCAGCAGGAGCTACAGTAACCACTTTGGCGTCTACTTCTCTGTTCAGGGCTGGGACGAACAATTTCACTTGATCGCCTGTTTTCACATTCGCGAGCATGTATTCATTCACATAAAATTTGACATAGTTGTCTGATTTCGTTTGGATCGTCAAAACGGTGAAGCCTTGCGAAACCAGCTCTCCCTTTTGAACAGCAACTGATTTTACAATACCGTCTACTGGAGCTGACAGCTTGGTGTTGTTCACATAGGCTTCCATTTCTGCCAACGCACCTTTTGCCTGCATCACGTTCGCTTCTGCGGATTTAACATCCAGCTCCTTCAAACCTACTTGACCTCTCCCAGCTACAGCTTGGTTGTATGCAGCTTTTGCTTGATCCAGCTGTGCTTGTGCGGCATCGACCTGCTCTTTGCGCGATCCAGTTTGAGCCATTTTCAACTGCTCTTCTGCTGCTTTAAACTCCGCTTGCGCCTTATCTGCTTGCATCTGCGCCTCTTCCACTTTCACTTGAGGAACGGCACCTTCCGCCATTAATTTTTTCATTCGTACCAAATTCGTCGCAGCAATTTGATTCGAAGTTTGTGCTGCTTGCAATTTCGCTTTGAGCTGCGTAATTTCTTCTGAACGCGCTCCATTTTTGTTCGCGTCAAGCTGCGCTTGCGCCGAGTTGACTGCTGCTTTTGCTTGGTCGACTTGGGCACTGCTGGAGTTATCCGTCACGGATACTCCTTTTTTCGCCTGATCAAGTTTGACGAGTGAGAGCTTGTAAGCAGCTTCCGCCTGCTCTTTCTTCGCGAGAATCTCCGCGCTGTTTAGCGTGGCAACTACTTGCCCTGCCTTTACTTCGTCTCCTTCTTTTAGAGAGAGCTGTTCGATGGAACCGCCCATTTTAAAAGAGAGGTCTACCTCTGTTCCTTCGATTACACCTGCTAATTTCGTTGTATTCTGACCGGCCATACTACTCACGTTTGAACCAAACAATACGGTTCCAAGTACTGCAATGCCGACTACAAAGCTACCTACACCGATCCATGCACGTTTGTTCATCTGTCTTCTCCTCTTGTTTTACGTTTCTCTAGACGTTATTTGGTTTGAAACATTCCTGAAAGCATATAACGAAGTGTCTGTTTATCTGCGGCACTGTTCACTGGCTCTTTGCGAAATTGCTTGCGAAGTACGGTAAACCCAACCATGCCAAACAACGCGGAAGCGAGTGTACGAATCTCGATATCTGCCCGGATATACCCTTGCTGTTGCAACTCCAGCATGTGTGACTCCATCGTACTGAAATAGCCACCTAACAGATTGCCAACCATCCTATCGCGCTGTCCATCTCCTGAGAAGGCACTCAGCAACAGGAAACACAAATCTTGATTCTCGGAAAAGAAGCGAAGATGCTCATCCAGCACATTCAGAATGCGATCCTCCAAGGAAAGCTCTTCATTTTGCATGACATTATCTACATGGTAAATCAGCATCTTCACGCCTTTTTCTATCACGTACAAAAACAGCTCTTCCTTTGTGGAAAAGTGATAATAGAGTGTTCCTTTTGCCACCTGCGCCATTTCTGCGATTGCATCCATGGTCGTTTCGCTATATCCCAATTGGGCAAATGCAGTTAAAGCTCCGTTCGCAATTTGATCTTTTTTTGATGGTGCCATCACTCCTGTCCCCTTTCGATTTTTTGAACTGACTGGTCAGTACAAAGATTATATTACGAATACTTCCTAGTTTTGTCAAGCAGCCATTACTTCTATGTACAAAAAAAAGATCGCTTTGTAGGCGATCTTTTACTTCTCTATAATTTGAAAGTAAGTCTCCGTGGTTGCCGGCATTGGCGCGACACCGAGGTTCTCCCTTAGTTTTGCTACACATTTTTCGTACCAGCGTATGGCCTGTGTCCGATTATTTTGCTGATAATACGCAGTCATAAGTAAGCGGTACGATTCCTCCCAGCAATCATCCACTCGTAGAATCGCTTCACACCAGCGGATCGTTTTTTCCAATTGCCCATCCTCTAGCATGATTTTGGCTACCCTCTCTGCTCCGCGTAAAAAAAGCGCCTGCACCCTCTCACGCTCTTCTACACACCAATCCTCATAACGGCATTCCGGCATGTAGTCCCCCAAGTAATACGCAAGCCCTTTTTCCAAAAGGATGGCGCCCTGACGCCCGTCTGATTCTGCCAAGCCCAGGGTAACGAGCTTCTCGAACTCTTCAACGTCCATATGGTAGCCCGATGCCAGATTGAAACCGTAGGAGCTGCCATGGCGTTGAATGAAGAATGTATCTGTTCTGGCGGCACGATCTGGCTCGAGGGCTTTGTTCAACGCATTCAGCGACACTTTAAAATCGCGGATTGCCGCTTCCTCGATACTGTCTGGCCATAGTCGGTTCATGATTTCTTCACGGGCTAACAAATGATGTCTCTTCGTCAATAAAAGCTGAAACAACAGCTTGGCCGTCCCTCGCTGCCATGCCTTTTCGCTCAGTTCCCGCTCTCCCAGCCACACACGGAACGCGCCCAGCGTCTGAATACGAAGTGTATAGCCGGGGTGGAATGTCACGTTTTGCAAGCCCAAATCATTTAACAGCTGAGATACGTAATCGGGCGATACCTTTCGGCGCTCTGCCTCAATCAAAATTGGCATAAGCTGCTGTACATCATGCGGTGTAAGCATAGTAGGTCTCTGCAGGAGGAATTGATATTCACCAGACTTCATCAAGGACAGAGCTTGCGTCACCGCAGGTACGAACAAATCCCATTGTTTTTTGCGATAAGCCAAGAAGCTCAACCACAATTGGCAAATGACGACACTGTAGCTATCCCCACAGTGACTAAGCCGGTCGGCACAATCGATAAAGGTAGCCCACGCTTCCTCTTCTTTACCGTATTTGGCGTATGCAATTCCAATCGCCATCCTTACCAGACTGCCTAACCAGTCGTCGCGCATTGCCTCTGTCTCTTGTATCCCCCTGTTGCCATACAGAAGGGCTTGGTCGAGTGCCTTTTCTCTTGCGTGAAGCAAGGTTAGTCCCAAAAGCGTTTCTGACTTTCCGCGTGTCGACTGAAGCTCCTCCATGATTTGCAAACCCTTTTCATAAAGCTGGCGAATCTCATCCGTAGGCAATGTTTGACTGATGAGGGCCGCATGGGCTTTTCGAACATAGCCATTCGCCTCTACGAAAGGTGAATGCGCTGCACGTCCAAGTTGTATGGCAGTTTCTGCAGATTCCCACCCCCGCTCCCATTCGCCATTCAATGCGTACACAAAAGATAGCAGCAAAGAGGTTTCCCGATACGATCTGGTCAACGGAGGATGCTTCCTCTGTTCTACCTGCCACTTACTCTCCAAGAGCTGAATGGAGGACTGCAATCGGCCGGTACGGAACAACAGGCGCGATTCCAGCTCAACCTCCGTCTGCTGCTCTAATTCCTGACTCCGTTCATACCAAGCTGCTGCCTGTTTGGCATCTCCGCGATTCGTATAAATTTCTGCCAGCAAGCGGTATAGCCTCGGTGCCATTTCATTCTCTTGTTCAAATGGGGGCAACAGTTGAATCGCCCTCTTGAGCAGTTCTTCTGCCCGGACGCCTTGTACGCTGTCGAGATGAACGCGTGCTTGCCCTTCCAGCCCTCGGCACAATCCGATTTGATCTTGCTTTTGTTCACATTGTTTCAAAAATTGCTCATAGGAAGAAAAGGCTTTCGCATATAGACAGCGATAGCGTTCTACTTCGCCCTGATAAAACAACAGCCAATGCTGTTCGCACTTGATGTGCTCAGGTAACAGTGTTATCCACTCATATAAAAAGTCCAGCTTCCCTTCTTGCAGCAATCTTTCCGATGCTTGGCATAACCATTCTCCCAGCTCCTCCCACTGCTCCACGAGACGCAACCGCCCAAAAGCTTTTGCCTCGTCCCCTTTACGTCTGTACCATCCTGCGGCCTTGTGATTGACATGCACGTACGTCGTTTGATTCGCAGCCAGCTTGCTAGAGAGGAGACGCTGGAAAAGTGGATGAAAGGAATAATGAGATCCTGTTTGGACATGCAGAAAAAGATTACAACGCTGTACTTCCAATAGGTGCTCGATGCATCCTTCCCCGAGTATTTGCTTGCAGTCCTCCATGTCGAATTGTTCGAGAACCGCTGCCTCCATCAAGAAGCGCTGCATATCTGCATCCAGCTGTGTCCAGACTTCCACTTCCAGCAAATGCAGCAATCGCGATAACTCACGCAGACTGTCAGAAACCGTCTGCCCCCTCGTTACCATTTCACCAAAAGTGCGAAGCGCCATCACCCAGCCTTGTGCCACCTCTTCCACGCGGCCCCAATCGTCTTCGGACAACGTGATGTCGTATTGATCGGAATAAAAGACTTCACTCTCCTCCAGCGTAAAAGAAAGGTCATTTGTTGTAAGTTCCAGACACTCTCCTCTTGCGGACAACAAGTCGAGATTGGACCATTTCGGTCGAGAGCGCGTTAAGATGACCAGCTTGACCTTTTGTGGGAGAGCCTCGGCCAACCGTTGAACAAATCGATCGACGTCACTACCATTAACTATCCGTTGGTAATGGTCCAAAACAAGTATGTGGTCCGCCTGGAGCTGTACACATTCTCCGACGAACCAGTCGACCAGTACCTTACTGTCTATGGAGTGCACCGGACTTTGCTCTGTGATACGTATGAGCTGCTCTCGCAATACCTGTCCAAAATCAGGATGAACCTGCCGAACACTTTCGACGAGACAGATGACAAACACAAGAAGAGCATCGTCTCCATCCTGAATGGTATACCAGGACGCAGCCAGTGCTTCATCATGTAGAAATGTAGCCAGAGAAGTTGTTTTGCCATAGCCTGTCCCTGCATGAATGAGACAAAGCTGCGTATATTTCAACAGGCGTAATTTTTTCGCCAATGTAGGTCGCCGTAAGACGTATGGCTTCTGTCCTGGAGGAGTTATTTTGGATATAGGGATGTGGATTGGAATCATGATATGTGCACTCCTTGCCGTTCTCCTGCTCTTCTTTGACTATTTCCCCATTTCTAACTATTCTCCTGCCATTTGGCCCTTAACCGACAAAAAGCCCACCCGGGAGTCCAGGTGGTGCTCATTCAATCCACTAAGTTATATCCAGTAACAGTATGTCCAATATCATTTAACAGGACTTGGAATTCTTCGTCTCTGATGTGCTCTCCGTTCGTAATTCGTGAATGCAAATTTGCGATTCGGTCATAAACTGCGCGATTGGTAGACACGTACAAGATGTTGAAGCGAGTTTCTGCCTGCAAGCGTGATCTCATCCGATCCACAACACGTTTATGCAGCGAATCTGGATGTCCATTATCGACTCGCACAATTTTCCCAGGCGTATACGGGATCGACGTCCGCGGATTGACTTCGTCAGGCTTCGGTGTATCGACTGGCAGCACACCAACAATCAAGTTATCCTTGTACGCTAACACCTTGATATCGGTTACACCGGGCAGCTTTTCCGCATGCCCTTCCAAGTGAGTCACTAGCTGCGGCTCTCTCTGATGAACCATCTTTTGGCTAATCATGGCTGCCGGTCCTTTGTCTCTAGCGACGTTATCGTTCTGGATGTTAATCCCGAGAGATTCAAATTTGGCCTTATTTCCGTTCTGATCCTCGGTGCCCTGTTCTTTGTTAGGCGAACACCCTGTCACCAAGCCAGCAAACAGGAGCACAGCAATGATACCCCCACTCATTCGTCTCACAACAAAAACACCTCCTTGCACTTAGTGTGATGTGCAGGAGGCGTTCTTACTCAGACTTTAAACCCCTAAATCATTGGAAATAAATTCGCCTTCGTATACGTCTTGTTTACCAGCTTTTTCTGCTTTTAGCGTAAAAGTACGGATACCGTCATTCGTGTGCATTTCAAAATTAAAAGTTCCATCTGAATTTACGTCAACTTCATACGTCTGATCTTCCATAACAACTACGAGCGATGCTTGAGGGTCAACCTTTCCTGTTACACCGTACAGACCAATTGTTAAGACATTGACAGTTTTTCCTTCAATGCTTTCTTTATCAATCAAAGCTACCTGATCAGGCTTTTTCTCATCCGTTGCAGGCTTCGTCGGATCCTTTGGCTTTTCCTGTTGGCCGACTTGATTAGGGTTCACATTATCCGCAATCAATACGGTTTGTGTCTTCGGATCCCAATCCACCTTGTAGCTCAGAGCTTCCGCGATGAAACGAACAGGTACTATAGTACGCTTGTTCACAATCTGTGCCGGTACGTCGAGGTTGATGGTTTGTCCATTTTTGTTGGCAATTTTTTGAGTAACAACCAATCTGATGTTATCTTTCCCTTTGTTGATGGTAACAGTCCGGGTTTGTTCATTCCATTTCACTTCAAATCCAAGACTCTCTGCAATCGGACGAATCGGAACCAGTGTACGTCCCTGGCTGATAATAGGTGCTTGGTCAGGAAACGCAATTTGTTTTTTATTGTACTCCACTTTAACAGCATTCTGTACGGCTTTAGGCGCTACAGGTGCTGCCGCTGCAGAAAATGCTGCCATCGGTACCAAGGCGATCGCTAGCAGTAATGAGGTTACTTTTTTTAGCAAAACATTCACTCCATTTCCAAAAAGGTTCACACGATTCTTAATCTACTATAGGATGAAGGCTGTTTCAAGATTTTCCTGTAGTCTCCCTTTCAAAAGATCATTCTTTCCTAGTAACTCTCCTCTTTTACGTTACTTTTTCCTCCTCCTTTTGACCTAATTTCAAATTGTTACAAAAATGCAACCATCTTGCTTTCCAAAACCGTTACAATAGACAAGAAGCGACAGTATTTTATCTTGAAAGAGGCAATGAATGATGAACAAATTTCTCCCTTTCCTTATCCTGGCACTTATCTTAACTTTAATTCCTCCAGTAGGAAGCTCCGCCAATACGACTGCTATCCAATTGGGAAGTGATGTGCTGTTCAATCAGTTCCACCATCTCATTGAAGGCAAAAAAGTCGGGCTGATTACGAATCAAACAGGTCTCAATAGTCAAATGGTTAGCACGATCGACATGTTACGACGTGATCGCTCCGTCCATTTAACCGCTCTGTATGCACCTGAGCATGGCCTCGACGGAAACACGGTCGCAGGAAAACAAGTAACGAGCTTTGTTCATCCCGTCTACGCTATACCGGTCTACGGCTTGTCTGGCTCAACACGCAAGCCAACACCAGAAATGCTGAAAGACATTGATATTCTACTCGTCGATTTGCAGGATATCGGATCGAGAACCTACACATACATATCTACCTTGCAATACGCCATGATAGCTGCAAAGGAACAAGGAAAAGAAGTAATGGTACTGGATCGACCGAATCCTCTCGGCGGAGCAATTGTCGAGGGGCCTGTCGTTGAACTGCCTTACCGCTCCTTTATTGGAGTGGATACTCTCCCGCTTGCACATGGCATGACCATCGGAGAGCTGGCATTGTTTTTCAACCGTACCATTGGTGTAGATCTTACCGTCATTCCGATGCAAGGGTATTCACGCAACATGATTTATCAACAGACTGGTTTAGCCTGGATTCCGAGTTCTCCGCACATCCCTAACTTGACCTCGGTTTTCGGGTATATGGCAACTGGTTTGGGTGAGGGTACCCCCATTCGTCAAGGCGACCATTTCACCTGGATCGGGGCAGAGGGTCTAGATTCGCACATGTACGCCGATCTGTTAAATGGAAGTCTTCTACCTGGCGTCATCTTTATTCCTGAGAATAAAGGAACTGCTGGGGGCGTACGCCTTCAAATCAACGATCTACATCAGTTTAACCCGGCAAAAACAGGTATTTACGCGCTGGCTTATGCCAAGCAATTACAGCCATTCCCTATGCCAAAAAGTACGAGTATGCAAATCTCCATGTTCGACAAAGTGATGGGTACCAACAAAATCGGTCTGCTTCTCGAACAAGGTAAATCCCCGCAGGAGATTGTTTCTTCCTATGAAACGGATCTTAAGAAATTTGTAGAGCTGCGGCAAAAATATTTGATCTATGGCGATGAACCGTATATCCCGATGCAGCCGCTTCAACAGAAACAACCAAAACAACCAAGACAGACTGAACAACCAAAGAAACCAGAACAACCGAAACCATCCAAGCCAGAAAAGCCAGAAACACCGACTCCACCGCAGACTGGCAATCATAATGGAACGACCAATCAAAAGAAGAAGCCTGAACCAGCTACAAAACCGATCCCTCAGACTCCGAAGTCTTCTGAGAAGATCGCTTATTTAACCTTTGACGATGGACCTTCTTCTGTAACTCCACGCGTTTTGGATACGCTGAAAACGCATCAGGTCAAAGCCACCTTCTTTATTGTAGGCCGTGAGGTAGCTGGTCATGAGGCTATTCTCAAAAGGATTGTAGCCGAAGGACATGCGGTGGGAGGACATTCGTATTCCCATAACTATCAGCTTGTTTACAAAAACATGGAGAGCTTTTTTGCAGACGTGGAAAAAGGCAGTCAAATGATTGAAAAAGCAACCGGCGTAAAACCAACAGTATTCCGCTATCCAGGTGGCAGCACGAATACCGTCAGCTTGAAATATCAAGATCCCAAACGTTATAACAAGCAGCAGACAGTCATGCAGGCGATCAAAGCAGAGGCGAAACAACGTGGCTATACGTTTATCGACTGGAATGTAACAAACGGCGATGCAAGAAGCAATAAATACACAGCCGCTCAAACACTGGCAAATATAAAGCAGCAAGTAAAGTCACAAAAAGAAATCGTCGTCTTGATGCATGATTCCAGCACCAAGTCACCAACGGCTGAAGCTCTCCCCGAAATCATTTCGTACTTGAAAGAAAAAGGCTATCGTTTTGAAGTCATTCAAGACGATCGTCCGACAGTTTCCAACGTAAAATAATCACAGCAGCAAAAAGCCCGCTTCATCACAGAGCGGGTTTTTCTGCGCTTTGGACCTTGCGATTGGCTAAGTCGTCAGCGTTTCGTATCGGAGGCGCAACTCTCTTTTCAAAATTTTGCCGCTAGGGTTTCTGGGAAGATTGTCAGCAATCACTACATATTTGGGTGCTTTGAAGGAGGAAAGACGATCTTTGCAAAAAGCAAGCATCTCGTCAGCAGTCAGTAACTCACCTGCTTTTGGCACAACGACAGCCGTCACTGCTTCGATCCAGTACGGATGGGGAACTCCGATCACTGCAACCTCGGACACTTTCGGATGTTGATAAATAAGCTCCTCAACCTCTCTGCTTGCTACGTTCTCTCCCCCCGATTTAATCATATCCTTTTTCCGATCAACCACGGTGATATAGCCTTCGTCATCCATGATGCCCAAATCCCCGCTGTGAAACCACCCTCCCTGGAAGGCAGCCTGTGTCTTCTCCTCATCACGGAAATAACCCAGCATCGCATGGCTGGTCCTGTGAACTATTTCACCAACACTTCCACGAGGGACTTCATTTCCATCATCATCGACGATTTTCGTTTCCACATTTAATGCTGGCTTGCCTGCAGAGCCCGCTTTTCTCATCTGATCCTTCGGTTGTAAAACAGTTGCCAATGGCGCCACTTCCGTCTGTCCGTAAAAATTGTAAAACTGTGCGTTCGGGAGGCGTTGACCGAGCTCTTTTAACACTTCTACGGGCATGATCGCTGCACCATAGTAGCACTTTTGCAAAGAACTCAAATTACGAGCGGCAAAATCGGGAGAACGCAATAAAGCAATCCACACGGTAGGCGGGCAAAACAACTGGGTAGCCTTATACGCCTCTACCGTCTGCAGCAATAACGCAGGGGTTGCCTGTTCCAAAATAATTCCGCTCCCACCAAGGTACACGTACGGTCCCAAAAAGCAATGAAGCTGCGCACTATGGAACAAGGGAAGTGCGTGAACAGCCACATCATCCTGCGTCATCCCTCCTTCGATAATCGCGCTGACATATTCAGAGATGATGCTTTTATGAGTGAGCATAACGCCCTTTGGCTTTGATTCCGTTCCGCTGGTATACAAAATTTGCACAACATCATCGTCCGCTATGTCTACTTCAGGCTCTTGGTCGTCTGCCGCTTCAATCAGCGTGCGAAATGGCAACCATTCCCCTGCTTGTACTGCTGGTTTGGACATGAGGGAAAGCAGCTTGGGGGAAATTCCAGTTAATTGGAGTCCGTCTTGAGCGAGCTGCAGGAATTCGGGAGCAACGAAGCACGCACTCACTTCCGAATGCCCCAAAATATAGGCGACATCTTCTTTATTCAACATGAAGTTGATTGGCACCATGATGACTCCTGCTTTCGCTAGCCCAAAGTTCAGAATCGCAAAATCCATCGAGTTGCGTGACAGTACTGCCACCCGCTCCCCTTTTTGCAAGCCTTTTGAAAGAAGCGTATGAGCCGTCTTATTTGCAAGCTGATCAAGCTGCGTGTAAGTCAATACTTCTTCCTCAAAGTACAGGGCAGGCTTATCAGGATTTCGTCCACGACTTCTTCGCAAAATATCGCCAAGTGCATTTCTACGAACCCTTTGCGCTTCGAGCATGCAAATTCCCCCATCACTTATAGTCTCATCTCCATTATATAATAGTTTTCTTTATTTTCTGATATTTTAACAAAAAAGAAACATCAACTTCTCTCAAAGCTCTCGACCATAAAAAAGACCCCAGCTACTTAACTGGAGTCGGTTCATTTGTATTTATGGCGGAGGGAGCAGGATTCGAACCCGCGTGAGCTTGCACTCTAACGGTTTTCAAGACCGCCCCGTTATGACCACTTCGGTATCCCTCCGTATTTCAACAATACATACTATATCACAGCTCTACTATTTTTTGCAAGAGCCCGTATTCGTTTCCTTTATCGCTTGATGGCAACGAATTTCAATTCCGTCATTTCTTCTATCGCGTATTTGACCCCTTCCCGACCAAGTCCGCTTTCCTTTACGCCACCGTAGGGCATATGGTCCACGCGAAAAGTCGGAATATCATTCACCATCACACCGCCCACGCGCAGCTCTTCTGCCGCTTCCAGAGCCAACGACAGATTGTTGGTATAGACACCAGCCTGTAATCCATAGCGAGAATCATTGACCAACGTAATGCCTTGCCGGACGGACTCCACTGGATTAATTAGAACGACAGGGCCGAATACTTCCTGACAAGATACTTTTGCATCTGCCGGGACACCGGTCAACACCGTAGGTTGGAGCATCCGATCCACGATCTGTCCCCCACACTCCAGAAGTGCCCCCTGCTGGAGCGCCTCATGAATCCACTCCATCGCACGTTCTGTTTCGCGCGGATTGATCATCGCGGAATAGTCCGCGTCCTCAGAGAGCGATTCACCACCGCGAAGTGCTCGTGTTTGTTCAACAAAACGTTGGACGAAATCTTGATAGATCTCTTTGACCACATAAATTCTTTGCACAGAGATACATACCTGTCCAGAGTAGGCGAAGGCGCCAAAAACGCATCGGGGTATCACTTCATTCAGTTGCACATCACGATCAACGATCACTGCCGAATTCGACCCCAGCTCGAGCGTGACTCTTTTCATACCCGCTCGATTGCGTATATCCAGCCCAACACTTGGGCTCCCTGTAAACGTCACCGCCCTGACTCTCGGGTCAGACACGATTTTATCGCCAACACTCGCTCCACTGCCTGTGATCACATTGAGGGCGCCAGCAGGCACACCAGCTTGCTCTGCGAGCTCTGCGAGAAACAATGCGCTAAGCGGTGTCTGCGATGCAGGCTTGAGAACAACGGTATTGCCAGCAGCGAGAGCAGGTCCGACCTTATGGGCGACGAGATTCATTGGAAAATTAAAGGGTGTAATGGCTCCGATGACTCCCAGTGGCTCACGCACGGTATAAGCCAAGCGTCCCTCTCCCCCGATAGCTGCATCGAGTGGTACGGTTTCTCCGTGGAGGCGTTTGGCTTCCTCTGCTGCAAACTTATACGTCTGAATGGTTCGAATCACTTCACCGCGGGCTGTTTTGATTGGTTTCCCCGCTTCTATTGCGATGATCCGCGCCGCTTCCTCCAAACGTTCATTCATCAATATCGAGATTTTTTCAAGCAGGAAGGCGCGTTGATAGGCAGGAAGGCGTCGCATGACGGTTGTCGCTTCGTGGGCCGCAGCAATTGCTTTTTCAACCAATGATGAGTCTGCTTGCGAAATTTGTGCAATCTCTTGACCCGTACATGGAGAGAGTAGCGGTGCATGATCAGTGGCTGGCACCCACGCTCCCCCGATAAAGCACGTTTTTTTCATCGGCATATCCCCACTCTCATTGATTGGAGTTCACCTTCCAATCATTCTCCCTCATGCGCGCGCCTTCCTGTCGTGTTTTTGAAATATTTGGATATCTTTTTACTCTTTCACACTTTCAGCCACACCGCACCATTCGAGTAACGTAAGCGCAAAGATCTCAGCACAACGGAATACCTCATCCAAAACGATGTATTCATTCGGGTAGTGTGCAACCTGTGTGACTCCAGGTCCAACAACAATCGCTGGGGTATTGGCCAAAGCAGTCAACAACCCGCCATCTGTTCCCCAAGGCGATGCTTCCACAGTGGCACGATCTCCTGTCACAGCTTCAAACTGCGCATGCAGAATATCCATCAACGGATGATCTAGCTCCACTGCTCCCGGAACCCAGCGAGCTCCGAACCACTCCAGCTCAACCGGCTGTTCTGCAAACCACGGGTCGACCTCTGCCAGCTTTTTGAGTGCTGCTGCCATTTCTGCTTTGGCATCGTCCATCTGCTCTCCTGGGGCAACCCCCATCCTTCCTTCCAGCTTGACGAGGTCAGCTACAGACGAAGGCCACTTGCCACCCTCAATCACCCCCAGATTAATCGGGATCGGAATGGGCAGCTTGGCGTAGAGCGGATCGTCGAGTCGATCGTTACGCTCTTTTTCCAATTGGCCAATTGCTTGAACGACGAGCATGCTCTTTTCGATGGCGCTGACTCCCTCGTAGCGGGTCCCTCCGTGAGCAGAACGCCCTTTGACAGTCAATCTGAACCACATGGAGCCTTGCTGCTTCGGGAAAATTTTCATATTGGTCGGCTCTGGAATCAGGGCAGCATCCGCCTTGTAACCGCGAATGATCGTCGCTAATGTTCCTGCACCACCACTTTCTTCTTCTACGACGCTCTGAAAAATGACGTCGCCTTTCAGTTGCACACCCAACTTCTGTAGAACCTGGATCGCCAATATTGAAGATAAGTTTCCACCCTTCATGTCGGTTGCTCCGCGTCCGTAAAGTTTGCCGTCCTCAATCTTCCCGCTAAACGGATCATCGCTCCACTGTGCCAGATCGCCCGCGGGAACTACATCCACGTGTCCGTTTAGAATGATGGAACGCCCATCTCCTTGCCCCTTCCACACACCGACGACATTCGGGCTACCTTCAAACGTCGTACGCGGGGAGACAAAATACGGATGTGACACCAGCTCTTCGCCTTCCATGACCCATAAGTCAACATCCAGACCCATCTGCCTCAAAAGCTCAGCAATGCTTTGCTGGATGGATTGCTCTTCTCCTTGTACGCTCGGGCTTTTTACCCATTGCTGTAGCAATTGAACAGCGGCCTCGCGATCTTTTTCCAATTGCTCCCGAATAAGCACCTGCCAGTTTGCCATGTTTTTCCCCCGTTCCATGGTTTTTGTCTTTGCTTAGCGGAAAACGCCAACCTCTCCGTCCATCTTGAGCTCGGCTTCCGTTGCTCCAATCACATCAGCTACACTGTATGGATACATGACTTCTCGTAGATACAACCCATCTGGCATGACCTCCATTACTGCCATGTCCGTGATGATCAAATCCGCAGCTTTGGTCGCGGTTAACGGCAGTGAGCATTCCCGAACGATTTTCGAACGTCCGTTTTTATCCAGATGCGTGGTCACAACCATGACCTTCTTGGCCTTTTGTGCCAGCTCCATTGCTCCTCCCATGCCTGGGACACGTTTCCCTGGAACGATCCAGTTGGCAATGTCACCATTTTGGCTTACTTCCAGGACCCCTAAAATCGTCATGTCCAATAGCCCACGGCGGATGATGGCAAAAGCAGTCGCACTGTCGAAAAAGGATGCCCCTGTGGCGAGCGTGACAGGAAAACCACCTGCATTGCAAAGCATGGCGTTCTCCTCCCCTTTCGCAGGGCTTGGTCCTGTACCGAGAATGCCGTTCTCCGCGTGAAACATGACCCGTTTGTCAGCTGGAATAAAATCCGCAACTAGCGTTGGAATACCGATTCCCAGATTAATAATCATGCCGTCTTCTATTTCCAATGCTGCGCGGCGGGCAATACGCTCACGATAGCTCTCTGTTTCTTTTACTTCTCCCATGCCCATTGCCAGTTCACCCCTTCACTTTGGACGATAAAGTTCACGAAAACGCCCGGGGTGACGATTTCTTCCGGGTCGATCATGCCTACCTCGACAATCTCATCCGCTTCCACGATAGTAATGTCGCCCGCCATCGCCACTAACGGATTGAAATTGCGTGCACTTGTATCAAACACTAAATTGCCAAAGCGATCCGCTTTTTTCGCATGTACGATAGCCACTTCGGCAGTGAGCGGTGTCTCCAATAGATATTCCTTTCCGTCCAGAACGACCTTCTGCTTCCCTTTTTCCGCGATCGTCCCGATGCCGACATCCGATAGAATGCCTCCCAGACCGACTCCACCTGCCCGTACACGCTCTGCAAGTATCCCCTGCGGGCAGAACTCTACTTCCAGCTCTCCAGCCGTCATTTGGGCCCCTGCGTTCGGATTTGAGCCAATATGAGAAGCTATCACTTTTTTGACGCGCTTTTCGGTCACCAGCTTGCCGATTCCGATATGCGGGAAAGCCGTATCGTTACTGATCAGCGTCAGATCGCGCACGCCCCTATCCAAAATCCCCTGAATCAAAGTAGGCGGGTTTCCTACCCCACCGAAGCCCCCTGCCAACAGCGTCATCCCATCGCGAAAATGGGCGAGCGCTTCGGACAGGGAGACGACCTTTTCAAATCGGTTTGTCATCCTCGTTCCTCCTTTTCTATCCGATCAGTGCCTTGTCTTGGAGCTCTTGCTGAACAGCTATCACCGCTTCTTTCAGCAGAGATATCAGCTCATCGATTTGCTCCGTAGTAATGGTCAGTGGAGGTGAGATGATGACAGCGTCTCCTGCCACCCCTTCGATTCCGCCCATTGCAGGATAAATAAGCAAGCCTTTTTCAAATGCTTTTTCAATGACCTTCACGCCAACTCCTTGCGAAAGCGCAAACGGTTCTTTTGTCTGCTTGTTTTTCACAAATTCCAGCGCGCACAGCATGCCAAGACCACGTGCATCTCCGATCAACGGGAGCTCCTTAGCCAGTTCTTTTAGGCTTGCAAGCAAATAGGCTCCTTGTTCTGCTGCTTTGTCGACTAGCTGATGCTTCTCCACATAGTCGAGGACAGCGAGAGAAACAGCAGCAGATTGTGGATTGGCGCTATACGTATGTCCTGCCATAATCGAGCCGCTGCCTTTTGTAATGGTCTCAATGATTTTGTCAGAGACAATCGTAGCAGCCATAGGCGTGTAACCGGCACTCATGCCTTTGCCCAATGCCATCAGGTCAGGTACGACGCCCCAATGGTCGATCCCAAACGCTTTCCCCGTGCGACCTACCCCTGTCATCACTTCGTCTGCGATAAACAGAACCTCATACTTGTCGCAAATCTCGCGAATGCATTGGAAGTAACCATCTGGTGGCACGACCGCTCCACCAGAAGCCCCGATGACCGGTTCTGCGATGAATGCGGCTACCTGCTCAGGTCCGACGCGCAAAATTGCGGTCTCCAGTTCGTTTGCACACGCAAGCGCATACGATTCGAGGGACATGTCTTCTGGTTTGCGATACGGATATGGTCCTGTGATTGCCGGATAGTCAGCCAATAATGAGGTGAACCGCTTTCTGCGCAAGACGTGTCCAGACATCGAAAGTGCACCCATTGTAATCCCGTGATAGCTCATCCAGCGGGAGATAATCCGGTTTTTCGTTGGTCTTCCTTTTTCCTGCCAATATTGAATCGCGATTTTTTGTGCAGTCTCTGTTGCTTCCGAACCGCTGCTGACAAAAAACGTCCAGTTCAGTGAGCCTGGTGCCCACTCAGCCAGCTTTGTAGCCAGCTTCTCCACAGCATCGCTGCTAAAATGTGAGCGGTATACGAAGGAAACCTCCTTGGCTTGTGCATACATCGCCTCAGCCACTTCTTCTACACCGTGACCAATGCTTGCCGTCACCGCTCCACTGGAACCGTCGATGTAACGATTCCCCTCTTTATCGTAAAGATAGATGCCTTTTCCGTGAGAAATAACTGGATACTCTTTGCCCAATTCAGGCTTGATTACATAGCTTTTTGTCATTTTCGTCGCCACCTCGCTTATTCTCTACCTCTATCCTAGCTGACCAGCACGCAAGAGCCATCCTACGTGCTGGCAAAAAAACATGGAAAAGAGACAAAATCTTTTGTACATTTTGTATAAGAGAACCTTTACCGAGGCTTTTGGAGGAGATACCTGATGACCATCACGATAAGAGAAGCGCTGCAACTGCCGGACATGGTTCACACCAGGCTGATCGCAGGAGCAGGCGGACTGGACAATCCGATTCGTTGGGTGACAATTGTCGAGGTGCTGGAGGATACGAGTCGCTTGCAGGAAGGCGAATTTTTGATTACAACCGGCTTTGGGTTGGCTGAACATACGGAAAAGCTCGCTTCTTTTATTCCTTCGTTGGCGAAGCAAAAGCTGAGTGGCGTTGCGATTCATACGGGCTTTTATTTACGGGAAATTCCCGAGACGTTTTTGACTTTGGCGGATCACTATCAACTTCCATTGATTGAAATTCCCACGGAGATAAACTTTTCAACCATAACCAAAGCCATCTTGCAGCCGATCATGAATCGGCAATTTGAAACGCTGGCCTATTCCTCGGCGATTCATAATCGAATAATTGAAGCTGCCCTGTCCAAAGGAGGCCTTCCCGCCATCGCAGGCGAGCTCGCTGCACTTACGGAAGGCGTCGTGTCGCTCGTCGATGCATTAGGCTTTGAAGTCACACAGCATGGCAGTTCGGAAGCACTGCCGCATGATCAGTCCCAGGAAATCGCGCATCGTGTACCGATTCGCGCCAATCGCGAGCATTTTGGCACGTTGACATTAGCCAAGCCCGAACACGCCTGGAAAGAACTCGATGACGTCGCTCTACAGCATGCTGCTACCTTATGTGCACTCGAATATGTGAAAGAAAGAGCCGTAGCCGCAACGGAATGGCGGTTAAAAGGGGATTTTGTGGAGGAACTGCTGAACGGACAACAGATGACCCATACGGAGCTTGAGAGCCGTTGTCGCATGCTGGGGTACCCGCTTGCTGGACATCATCTCTGTGTCGCTGTTCGCGTAGAGGTAACCGATCAGACGATGCTCGGAGACATGCATCAAAGTGTCATTACGTTGATGCGGAGGCTTAGCGATCGTCATCAGCGCTCTTATTTGCTGCGCGAGCGGCCACATTGCCTCTTGTTTATTTTGCCGGATGATCAGACGAGCCTGCGCTTGCTGGAACAGCTCACTTCCCGCTGGAGAGGGCTGCACCCTACACTTGACCTACGGATCGCCTTGAGCAATCCCTGTGAGCAATTGCCAAACGTCGTCAGTGCCTCCGAAGAAGCGATGTTTGCTCTACAAGCGTACCCACTGTTGGCCCAATCCCCGCAAATCTTGCGATACCGGGATATGCAGGGCTATCAGTTTTTATTTCCGTACCATCGTGAAAAAGAAAGCTTGCTCCGCCTGTGGAACCCATTGCTGGAACCATTAATTCGCTATGATACGAAATACAATCAACAGCTTCTCGAAACACTTGAAGTGTATTTGGCCCAGAATGGAAACGGTCTACAGACCTCGCAAGCCTTGTATATCCATCGACATACGCTCAAGTACCGGTTGACCCAAATTGAAGAAAAAACAGGCTACCGCCTGGAGGATGCTCATCAACGCTGGCAGCTTCAGTTGGCCCTGATGGCCCGTCGTCTGCAGCAGCAGTTGTATCCTACAAACAGGTAGCCTGTTATTCCCTCGTGGGGCGAAGTGGCTTTACCCATATATTCATGTCTTCATAACCTGAAAAGATCGTACAATTGTTAATTAGCCGTCCGCGGTATGCATAGCCCATTTTGGCAGCCGTCACATTCATTCCTGCAGATTGTGCCCGGGTCAAGGTGTACAAAAAGTAAATCCCCGCCTCCTCCATCCTTTGTTCCAGCGCGATAAACAGCGGTTGGAGGAGACCTTTCCCCGCATGGTCTGGATGGGTCGCGCAATCCGTCATTTCCGCTGAACCAAATCGTTCGGATACTTCAGCTGACGCAGCACATGCAATCTTGCCTTCAAATTCAACGACATAGTAGATGGTACCTTCTTGCATGGTTTTGCGAATGTAGGACGGATCGTTCATCGGTGTAGGATACGTCGCAAATACCAGTCCATACAAACACGCCAATTCCTTCGCATCTGCCTCCGTTGCTTCACGCAGGTGGTATCCCTCGGGTAATGATTTCTCTATCGTACTCCCCGCTTTTGACAGGCTCAGCGTAAGAATTTCCTCGGCAAGTTTTGCTGCACCAGAGGTAGCCCGCTCTTTCGTCAGATAACAGGTGAGCATCTGTGCGTTATCCCCTTGAAAAAAACCATCGATGGTTCCCTCCAGCTCGTAACCCAGGGATTGCCATTGCGGAATATCTTGTTTCTTCCCGTACACAATGACTTTTGTTGCCTCTGACTCTTCGGCCAGCTCCTTCATGACCCGATCCCACTGCTCGATTTGTGAAGGTTCATATACGTGCAGCTTTACCCGGCGATTTTGCCGATCAATGATCAGGTCGCCAGCGTCCTGTGCGCCTACAACATTTATCACGTCTTCATCCTCCCCTATAGTACTCCTCCTCTCATTGTAGCAAAACAAGTAAGGCCGTCATCTGCCAATCTGTATAAAAAAGCGTTCCTCATGCACAAAAAAACACAAGGTGGGCATATTGTTGGGTCATATTTACTCGTTCTTCATACCATGATAGTAGATGCTTCATGTGCGAGAAGGAGGGTGTTTTTTGTGAGCTGCAATAACAATTTTGCCCTGATCCTTGTCCTCTTTGTCCTTTTGGTCATCGTACTCGTCGTAATCGGATAGACTCCTGGAGATGCCTCTCATGTCAGGTTGTATCGAGGGGCCCTTTACATATCATGGTAGTAGGTGACACACGCTCGAGAAGGGAGGAAGCCCTCGTGCCCCCACTTATCTATGGCCATCGTGGCGCTTCCGGCCTGTATCCGGAAAATACGATGGAATCGTTTCAAGCAGCCGTCCGCAGAAGAGCCAATGGGATCGAATTGGACGTCCAGCTCAGCAGTGATAATAAGCTGGCTGTCATTCATGACCACAGCCTGGAGCGTACGACCAATGGTTCTGGATTGGTGCGAAATTACACATTGCGTGAACTGCGTCAGCTTCGTGCGGATAAAGACTCGTCTATGCGAGTACCAAAAGCCCACATTCCAACCCTGCAGGAGGTATTCCAGACGTTTGTCGACACACCACTGCGCTTCATCATTGAGATGAAAAATTTTTTCCTGGATCAACCCCACTTAGAGGAGCTCGTCATCGAACAAATCAGGCGATATCAGCTAACGGAGCGAACCATTATTTCAACGTTTAACTTCGACAGCCTTTTACGAATCAAGCAATTGGATGCCACGCAAACGACGGGACTCTTATATGTTGGACCACTCGCCAAGCCTTGGGAAGTAGCCCGCAGCTATCGAGCTGATCAATTGCACGTCCCTTTTGATCAATTGACAGAAGACTTGGTCAAACAAGCAAAGGAGCATCATTTTGAAGTTTTGAGCTGGACGGTAAATACTGGTCGGCAAATCCAGCGAGCCATTGACTTTGGTGTAGATGGTCTGATCACCAATTACCCGAAGCGTGCGAGAAATCTGATTCGCAATCTATAAAAAAGAAGGGAGCCCTTAAAAAGGCTCCCTTTTTGTTGCTGCATCTTTACGTACGTGGCACGAAAAACTTTCCTTGCCAGCTATTCCGCGTTTTCAGTTCTGCATCAATGCCATTCAGAACTTCCCACTTTTTGCGACTCCACATCGGTCCAATCAAGAGATCAGGTGGTCCGTCACCTGTGATTCGATGAACAATCATCTCTGGAGGTAAAATTTCCAATGTATCCACAACGAGCTTCGTATACTCTTCCTGTGACAGGAATTCCAGGAGTCCTGCTTCGTATTGCTTCACCATCGGCGTTTTGCGCAGCAGATGCAACAGGTGTATCTTGATCCCCTGCACATCCAGATGTGCCACAGCATCTGCCGTCTGCATCATCTCTTCGTGGCTCTCTCCTGGCAATCCGTAGATGATATGAGAGCATACACGGATATTGTGCTTGCGCAACCTCTCTACAGCATCCACGTAGCATTGATAATCGTGGGCTCGATTAATTAACTGGGCTGTGTGCTCATGGACTGTCTGTAGACCGAGCTCCACCCACAAATATGTGCGCTCATTCAATTCAGCCAAATACTCCACAACATCGTCTGGCAGGCAGTCAGGACGTGTGGCAATGGAGAGTCCGACTACACCTTCTTGTTGGAGGATAACTTCGTACATCTCCCGCAGCTCCTCCACAGGTGCATACGTATTCGTGTACGCTTGGAAGAAGCCCAAATACTTGGCTTGCGGCCATTTCTCGTGCATGCGGTTTTTCACATCATGAAACTGTCTTTCCAGATCCATCCTGCGGTCACCAGCAAAATCTCCAGATCCTCTCGCGCTGCAGAACGTGCAGCCGCCTGTCGCCACTTTCCCATCCCGATTCGGACAACTAAAACCGCCATCCAATGGAACCTTGAAAATCTTTTCGTGAAAAGTCCCTCTTAAATGATAATTCCATGTATGGTATCGTTTATCGCCCCACAACAATGGGACGTCGTTGTTGTGAATATCTGTCGCGAGCTTCATTGCTGTTTTCCTCCTATGGGCACCGCTACGTCTGGCGCTGGTGCCTTAATCCCGTTGGCGAACGCTACTTGCTTGATCACGTCATTATACCAAATTCGGCAACGGTCTCGCTACTTTAAGATAATAGGAAAACCACAGGTGAAAATTCCCCCTGTGGTTTTGCTTGTTTACGTCACTATTGCTGGATCTCCTCAATACGAATCGCGCGTGTGTGAGAGGTATGACTCCACTCTTGGTTTTTCTTCGTAAAGAACGCGTAAAACATAATCGGAAGCCAGGTCAGGAAAAAGAATGGTAGCAAGAGGAGCCCGAAATACCCCTTCCACGGAACTTTATCCAAATAGAGGGCCAAGATCGGCAACAGGTAGAACACGGCAGTAGAACCGTATACCAGCCATGTAGGCAAGATCGTGGATACTGTTGTCAGCGTACCGATATCAAAAAATCTTGCCAAGAACAATACCGACATCATCGTCACCATCAGCACATACATCGGTTGGAAGAGGTAGAAGGCTGCGTCAAGCATTCCCAGCTTTCTTGACTTCAATCCATTAAACAAAACAGCTCGAATGTAGCGTCCTGCCACATCGTAATGCCCTTGCATCCAACGCAAACGCTGGCGCATTGACGATTTTAAATCAATCGGTTTTTCATCCCAGACCTTGGTGTCATGTGCCCAAGTCGGGTAAATACCGCGTTCAATACAACGTGTTGCAAATTCCAGGTCTTCCGTGAGACTGGTTGCTCCCCAGCCCATTTCTTTAAGCAGGTTGCTCTCAATGCACAAGCCAGTTCCGCCCAAAGTATTCGGCAGTCCCAAATTGTGACGAGCCAGCTGCCACATACGGTTTGTAAACCAGTAGGTAACCGCATAGGACAACGTAATCCAGGAATCAAACGGGTTCTTAGAGTCGAGGTAACCTTGAATCACACGCGCCCCTTTGCTGAGACGGTCATTCATTACTTTCAGGAAGTTTTTCTCAACCAAGTTGTCAGCATCAAACATGACGACAGCGTCATACTGCTTAGGTCTTGCCCAGAGGTTCTCCAGCATCCATTCGATGCCGTAGCCTTTCCCACGCTTGGATGTGTCAAAACGCTCACATGCAATTGCACCATGCGCCCGACTAATTTCTGCCGTGTTATCTGTACAGTTGTCGCAAATGACGAAGATGTCGTACATTTCACGTGGATAGTCGAGTTTCTTCAGGTTTTCAATAAGCGGAGCAATTACGGCGCTCTCATTGTGAGCTGCCACGAGCACAGCAAACGTCTTTTGCGGCTCAGTTGTTACTTGCTCTTTTTTGCGGAACAGGCCTGCACAAGAAACTAGTGTTTGGTATGTGCCGATTACACCCACCGCAGAAGTAAATCCGATGAATAATCCCTCAATGATCTCTCTAATTACACTCATGGGTTCTTCTCCTCGACCTAAACCAGATTGGGTCTGATCTGAATTTAGGTAGTGTTGTTTTTCCAACATTTCTCTATTGTTTTTCTCTCAATTGGCAGTTTACATCAAATGCGATTCATAAGCAATGACCCAAAAGTGGGAAAAAACAAGGCACTGCTATCACCTTTCCCACCTTTTTCTCTTTCTATTCGACAGTGCTTCGCAGTTGGCAGAAAAAAAAGCCCTTGTCGAAAAAGGCTCCGTTTATTTAGAAAAATACAAACACTCGTTTCCATTTCTTCCTGATTGTTTCCGGGATTGGTGCGGTCGGCGAGACTCGAACTCGCACGGGTCGCCCCGCCACCCCCTCAAGATGGTGTGTCTGCCAATTCCACCACGACCGCCTATAAACGCTGATTTCACTCGTGTTTTTCTGTTGACACGAAGTACGTTTTTGAGTATACACAATCAATTTTCGCAAGTCAATATCGTTTTCGACTGAATGGAGCCCATATTTTTCCTGTCAAACTATCATTTTTTTGTCCAGTCCTCTATTAGATACGTTTGTCGAAAAAGAAAGTTACATGTCGCAAAAATTTTGAAAGAATGCAAACGTCTCTCTACAAAAATATCATCGTTTCGTCACATTTTCCGAATAGAAAGGGAGCCATATTCTGTGATTTTTTTACATAATTTATGACAAATTAGACAAAATATTTCCAGTTGTGGATGAAAGTTTTTTTACTATTTTTTTGAAATGGGCCATATGACTTATCACTTGCTTCTGTTTGCACCCTGAAAAACGCGTTATCTTCTACGAAAAAAACCTCCTGCGGACGCCACAACGTCTTAAGGAGGCTATCTTTTGAAAAGGCGTGGCGTCCCAGGAGAGATTCGAACTCCCGACCGACGGCTTAGAAGGCCGTTGCTCTATCCTGCTGAGCTACTGGGACTAAAATGGAGGGAGTACCCGGATTTGAACCGGGGATAAGGGTTTTGCAGACCCGTGCCTTACCACTTGGCTATACTCCCATGTTGTTATGGGGCGATCGATGGGACTTGAACCCACGAGTGCCGGAGCCACAATCCGGTGCGTTAACCCCTTCGCCACGACCGCCATATTTTTATGTAGTTTGGTAGCGGTGGAGGGAATCGAACCCCCGACCTTTCGGGTATGAACCGAACGCTCTAACCAGCTGAGCTACGCCGCCAAAATAAAAAAGGCGGAGAGTGAGGGATTCGAACCCTCGCTACGCTTGCGCATACTAACGGTTTAGCAAACCGTCCCCTTCGGCCTCTTGGGTAACTCTCCGTGATTATATGCACCTTCAAAACTAGATATGCATGATTGCTAAGAATTTGTGGATAAGTCCTCGACCGATTAGTATTCGTCAGCTCCACGCGTTACCGCGCTTCCACACCGAACCTATCAACCTCATCGTCTATGAGGGGTCT